>NZ_BAAAOG010000027.1:0-545 GCF_039530205.1 Microbacterium deminutum | reverse complement strand
GCGCGAGAAACCTTGTGGGGGACGACCATGCGCCAAGCGTCGACAACGAGCTCGCGAGCCTCGGTCGGGTCCAGTGACGCAAGATCTGCGTGGACCCAGTTGAAGCGCAAGTCAGACGCCGACGGCATCTGAAACTTGCGCGGGTCGCCGCCGACCAACGCGGCCCGCTCCTCCTTCGGGAAGGCGAAACCCATCACCCTCTCGTCGAGAGAGAACGCCACATAAACCATCTGACCGACGCGGAACTTCAACCTCCCGCGCACATACACCTGGTACGAGCGCTCCAACGCACCGCCCAGCGCCAGAACATCCTCGATCACAGCCATCCCAGAACCCATCCGATATGCGTGAGGCAGTAGGCCGTTCGCACGCAGTCACGGCCACTCCGTCGAAGGTCTTCTCGGCGACTCGGAGGGCAGGAAGGATGTCCACTCAACCTCAGACGCAGTTCATCCGCACTACATCTTCCTGTCGATGCTCATCATCCGCAACGTGGGAACGACGACATGCGGCAATCGACGCCGCGTCCGTCGCATCCGCGACCG
>NZ_BAAAOG010000026.1:0-1043 GCF_039530205.1 Microbacterium deminutum | reverse complement strand
GGTGGTGTCGGGTCCGACGGTCGCGTTCCAGGTGGCGGAGCCGAACAAGCGCAAGTTCCCGTGGTGGATCGTGATCGTCGCGGTGGTCGCGGTGCTGCTGCTGGCCGGGGGCGGCATCCTGATCTGGCTGTTGACCCGGCCAGCTCCTCCACCCACCCTGATCAAAGCGCCCACGATCTCGGGTACCGTCCAGATCGGGTCGGACCTGACCGTCGTCGATGGTGGGTGGGATCCTGCCGACGCCGTGCTGTTCCACGTCTGGCAGAGCTGCCCCGCCACCGCCACGGACGAAGACGCCGTCGATTGCGTGAACATCACGGTCGGCACCGGACCGGATGCCAAGGTCGCGCAAGGTCAGTCCTATGTCGTGAGTCCTGCCGACGAGGGACGGCGGATCCGCGTCGTGGAGACGGCGGTGCGGGTCGATCCGAAGGCCACCGGCAAGGACGCCCCCAAGGATGTGTCGGTCCTGCCTCACGAATCGGCGGCCTCGAAGATGACGGACACCGTCCCTCCCGCACCGCCGACGACGGCGCCGGTGCCGGCCGTGGTGGGGCTGACCTTCGGCGATGCGCAGTCGGTGCTCTCGCAGGCGGGCTTCCAGATCCTCGGCACCACCTCCAGCGAGACGGGTGAGTGCGATCCGCCGATCGAGGATCAGAACCCCGAGGCAGGCGTGGAGGCCAACATCGGCAGCGTGGTCGCGGTGACGACGAAGCAGCCGCCGCCCATCACGGCATGCTGGAATTTCCCCTTGAACGACCACCTCCTGATCCCGAACGACTGGATCTTCGAGCAGGTAGGTCCCTAGGCGCGCATCCCAGAGGTCGCGGCCAGATCTCAGGACGGTGAGCGGCGAACCCGGCGTGCGCCCCGACCCGTCTGCAACGTCGCTGATACCGTGTGGCCATGTCGTCGGGTGACGCGGGTTTTGGGCCGGTGGGTCCGGTGGGGCCGGAGGGGCCGCCGTTCGCGGTGGCGGGTCCGTCGCAGGTGGTGCTGGATGCCGCCCGGTCGGGTAGCGGGTCGTTCACGGTGTCGAA
>NZ_BAAAOG010000025.1:0-1112 GCF_039530205.1 Microbacterium deminutum | reverse complement strand
GGCAGGAACGAGTGGTGGATGTTGATCACCGGCACGCCGACATCGTCGAGGAACGACTCCGACAGGATCTGCATGTACCGGGCCAGCACGATGAAGTCGACGTTCCCGGCGAGCAGCTTCACGATCTCGGCCTCTGCGGCGGACTTGTCCGGTCCCTGCG
This sequence comes from Microbacterium deminutum, assembly GCF_039530205.1. Lineage (NCBI taxonomy): Bacteria > Bacillati > Actinomycetota > Actinomycetes > Micrococcales > Microbacteriaceae > Microbacterium > Microbacterium deminutum. The sequence continues at coordinate 952 of NZ_BAAAOG010000025.1, read as the reverse complement.
AGGGGACGTGGAAGAACGGGATGCCGAACGAGCGGACGTCCTCGGCGGTGTTGGTGTGGTTGGAGATCACCATCGGGATCGTCACCGGCAGCTCGCCGCGGCGGTGCCGCCACAGCAGCTCCAGCAGGCAGTGGTCCGACGTGGACACCAGGATCGCCATCCGCTTCGGAATCGACTGATCCGTCAACGTCCACTCCAGTCCGAGCGGGGTCAGCGTCTCGGCGAGGTCCGCCTCGATCTCGGGGATCGCGACCGCGAGATCGAGCCGGTGGAAGACCACTCGCTGGAAGAACGCGCCGCCGTTCACGTCATCCGAGTACTGATCCAGCGACAGGATGTTCCCGGCGTTGCGTGCCACCAGCGCCGACACCGCCGCCACGATCCCCGGCCGGTCCGGACCGTGCACGATCAGACATGCCCGATCACGCAGCGCCTCGGTGTGCACAGTCATGCCGGGGCCTCAGCTCTGTGCGGCGGCGAACCCGCGCGCCCACTCGGAGGTGGCGAGCAGCCCGCCGAAGGTGTAGAAGTGCAGCCGGACATCACCCGCGGCGTGATCGACGGCCAGCCGGTTCGACAGATCGCCGACGAACCGGTCGGGGCCCGCGGTGCCCATCAGATTGGTCAGCGAGAAGCCGTACTTCTTCACGATCATCGCGTTCGCGCCGATGCCGAACCGGCGGGCGAAGCCCAGCAGCCGCTTGATGCCGGCCGGTCCAGGGGTGCCGATCCGGATCTGCGAGTCGATGCCGCGATCGCGCACCTCGTCTATCCACGCCATCACCGGATCGGTGTCGAACGCGAATTGGCTGAGGATGACGGCATCCAGCCGCTGCTCCTTCAGCGCCGCGGACTTGTCCGCCAGGTGCCGCCACAGCACGTCGGCCCTGATGTCGGGATGCCCCTCGGGGTACCCGGCGATCGACACCTCGCGCACGCCGTACCGCGGCAG
>NZ_BAAAOG010000024.1:0-1123 GCF_039530205.1 Microbacterium deminutum | reverse complement strand
AGTGGTCCGGGCCAGGGTTGCGGGGCGACGGGTGTCGGGGCGGGTGTCGGCGGTGCGGGCTGGATCACGGTCGATCCCGGCACCGGCGGCACCGGCCGGGTCAGTGACGGGTCGACGAGGTGGGCGAGCGAGGGCGCGTCGTCCACCCGGGGCACCCCCATCGGCGGCAGTGCGAGCAGCTCCATGATCGTCTTCGGGATGGCCGCGTGGGAGTGCCACTCCGGGTCGATCCGCTGCACCACGCTGCCGCCGAACATGACCAGCGGGATCCGGGAACCGCCGATGATCGGGAACCCGTCCGGGTGCAGATCATCCGGGACGGTCTCGACGTCGGGGGTCGGGACGGAGTCGGCGTAGCCGCCCCAGTCGTCCCAGGTGAGGATGAAGACCGTCTCCTCCCAGCCGCCGCCGTCGATCACGGCCTGCACCCGATCCCAGACCAGCCGGTGCCCCTTGCCGATGTAGTCCGGCGCGCTCACCAGCGGCGGGTGCTCGTCGTAGCCCGACGGCGACCAGACGTAACAGATCTCGGGCAGCGTCCCCGCCTTGGCCATCGGGATGAACTCCGCCGGCCGCAGCACGTTGCCGTTGCCGGGGGCTTCGGTCAGCGACCTGTAGAACTTCGTCGGGTAACCGGACTGGTCGGGGAACGCCGCCCAGGAGATCTTCGCCGACTCGGCGAGGCTGAAGATCGAGGGCAGATTCCACACCGGATGCGGACCCACGAACGGCGGGTTCTTCAACGTCGGCATCTGCCCGCCGATCGCCAGCATGTGCCCGGAGGTGGAGTTGGAGCCCGCCGCGAAGTGGTGGTCGCTGAACACGAACTGCTTCGCCAGCCAGCTGTAGAACGGGATCACGGTGTCGTTGTCCAGCTGCAGCCGCTCCGCCGGGTAATCGCCCATCGCGTAATGCACCCACGCGCTGCGGTCATGCGGCTGATCGAAGTTCGGCGGCGTGACCAGCAGGGCGCCCGAGTTCGCCACCGCCGCCCCCCAGCCCGACAGGGTCGGGAAATAGAAATCCGGGGTCTTGTTCTCCTGGATGAACACGATCACCCGCCGCGTCGAAACCATCCCCGCACCCCCCGTCGTATCGACCTCACCCGACCCCATGCAACCAC
>NZ_BAAAOG010000023.1:0-1305 GCF_039530205.1 Microbacterium deminutum | reverse complement strand
TGTGATGAGTCGCGACATAGGAGTCATCTGAGTCGCGACATAGGTGACATTCAACGAGAGCCCGGCCATCGGCCGGGCTCTCGTTGTTGGTTGCGCCAGTAGGTTTTGTCGGGGTCGATGTGGTGGGTGGCGATGATCTCGCCGGTGTCGAGGTGGACGACGGTGATGGTGTGTTCGTCGGCGAGGGCGAGGATGCGTTTGCCGGCGTGGGTGATGCCGATGCCGAGGTGGTGCATTCGGCCGGCTCTGCGGAAGCTCATCTTTCCTGCGGGGTCGACGTGGTCGTAGCGGAGCCGGTAGTGGGTGGTGTCGGTGGTGCCGGCTGGTGTTGCTTTCGGTGTTCCTGTGTAGGCGGCGATCGGTGTGTTGCCCTCCAGCGCGCGGTGCGGACGGTGTTGGTTGTAGTGCTCTCGGAACTGGTCGAGCTGGGTTTGCAGCTGCGAGCGGGTAACCGGTCGGGGTCGGTGGGAGAGCCATCGTTTCAAGGTCTGGTGGAATCTCTCGATCTTCCCCTGGGTCTGCGGGTGGTTCGGGGTGCCGTTCTTCTGGGTGATGTTCAGCGCGGCCAGGACGTATTCGAACGCGTTGCGTCCGCCGCCGTGGCGGGCGGTGTAGACGCGGCCGTTGTCGGTGAGCGTCGACGCCGGGGGCCCGTAATCGTCCACGCAAGCCAGGAAGGCGGTCACCACGTCGTCGCCGGTTACCGGCTGGTGGACCGTGCACGACAGCAGGTAGCGGGAATGGTCGTCGAGCCAGTTCAAGATCTCCACGTCGCTGCCGTCGGCGAGGCGCCAGTGGGTGAAGTCGGACTGCCAGGTCTCGTTGGGTTGGGCGGCTTCGAACCGGATGTAGGAGGAGCGGGGACGTTTCCGCGGCTCCGGGGTGATCAGACCAGCCTGGTGCAGGATGCGGCGGATCGTGGACACGGACGGTGCGTGCAGCCCTTCCTGCTGCAGGTGCCAGCCGATCGTGACGGGACCGGCGTCCAGTCCGGCCGCGGTCAGCGCGCCGCGCAGCACGATGATTCGCTCCCGCACCCGGTCGGTTGTGGCCTGCGGGCTGGTCAACGGCGCCCTCGACCGCGGCTCGAGCCCCTCGAGCCCCTGCTCGCGATACCGGGCAAGCAACTTATGCAGATACGGCCGGCTCAACCCATACTCGGCCGCCGCGGCCGTGACCGTGAACTCTCCAGAGATGATCTTCAACACGACGACCCGATGCTTCGACACGACCCAGACTGTCGCCTATGACGCGACTCACGTGTCGCCTATCACCTGTCGCCTATGTCGCGAACCCAGACACCCT
>NZ_BAAAOG010000022.1:0-1313 GCF_039530205.1 Microbacterium deminutum | reverse complement strand
GTTTCTCCTATGTCAAGTCTTAGGCCGCGAGGGGGAGGCTCGCGGGGATCTGGCTCGGTTGCTGGTCGGCGGTGAGGGCGTTGAAGACCGTGCGGGCGAGGCGGCGTTTCAGGCAGCGTAGGGCTTCGAAGGTGGAGTCGCCGGTGTCGATTCGCTTCCGGTAGTAGACGCGTCCCAGGCCGTCGAGTCGGATCTGGGTGACCGCGATGCGGTGCAGCGCCGCGTTGAGCTGGCGGTTCCCGGTTCGGCTCATCCTGACCCGACCGCGGGTGGTCCCTGACCACACCGGGAGGGGTGCAACGCCGGCGTTCATCGCGAAGCATGCCTCGGACCGGAACCGGGTCGCGTTCGCGGTCTCCCCAGCGATCTTCGCCGCAGCCAGCGGGCCGCATCCCGGGATCGCGAGCAGGTGTGGGTAGCGGGCTTCCACGAGAACGATGATTCGCTTCTCCAAGTCGTCGGCTTTCCGGCTGACCAGGCTGATGTCGGTGAGGATGTCCCGGGCGATCTCCGCGACCAGCCCATCGCGGCCGGTCAACCAGCCGGCGACACGCTCGCGTTGCGCCCGAATCCGCAGCGACTTCGCGGGGACCTCGAACTCGGGGTCCAGTTCGTGCAGGTGCCAGCGCAGCCGGTTGATCTGCCGAGTTCGCTCGCTGACCAGGTCTTCTCTGCGGTCCACGAGCAGCTTCAACTCTCGCGTCGACTCATCGTGCGACGCGGCCGGCAGGTCCGGTTCCCGCAGCACCGCCCGAGCGACAGCAAGAGCGTCGATCGGATCCGACTTCCCCCGCTCACGGGCAGACGCGCGAGCCTGTGCCATCAGTTTCGGCGGCACCCGCACCACCTGCTGCCCGGCCCCGAGCAGATCCCGCTCGAGCCGGGCCGACAGATGCCGGCAATCCTCGATTCCCCACCGCAGCTCATCACCGAACTGGGCTCGCGCCCACCGCAGCGCGCCGTCGTGACCGGTCGTGGTGGCCCGCACCGTCTTCTCGCCGAGCTTGCGACCGACCTCGTCGACCGCGACGAACGTGTGTGTGGCCTTGTGGACATCCGCGCCAAGGACGATCACCATGGAAATCGTCTCCTTCCAACTGATCCGAATGGGACAGGTTGGGCCGGTCGGCGGACAAACCTCAGTCGGGGGCGTCGCCACGCTCCTATCAAGTCACGCCGGCCGGTCCATCACACCCGGCATCGGCAAAACGCATGAACGCCAACCCCAACGGGAGCGGCAGGGACGCTACGAGCCAGACACCAGGTGATCAGGATCCAACCACCGCAACGCGGCACTGTCACCCTGACACTGA
>NZ_BAAAOG010000021.1:0-1357 GCF_039530205.1 Microbacterium deminutum | reverse complement strand
CGCGGCTTACCTCACCTTCTTGATCGGTATGATCACGACCGCGCCGATCAGGGCGGCGGCGCCGGCGACCCAGAGCACCAGGGTGAAGTTCGGGTAGGCGCCGACGTAGGCGAGGATGCCGGTGAGCACCGGGGCCAGGGTCTGCGGCAGCGCGTTGGCGATGTTGAACACGCCGAGGTCCTTGCCGGAGTCGTCGGGGTTGGGGAGCACGTCGACCACCAGCGCCAGGTCCACCCCGACGTAGATGCCGTACGCGATGCCCAGGAACGCCTCCAGCAGGAAGAACCCGCCCACCGAGTCGACGAAGCTGAGCAGCACCGTGCCGATCGCGAACATCACCGTCGACCCCCACACGAACACCTTGCGGCGGCCGAGCTTGTCGGAGAGCCAGCCGGCGAGGTAGCCGCTGACCACCAGCGCGGCGGTGTAGATCAGCACGCTCGTGGAGATGATCGCCGCGACGTCTTCGGTCTTGATGTGCAGGTGCAGGTTGACGTAGAAGAACCGCAGCGTGGTGAACATGAAGCTCGCCAGCGTGATCAGGAACCGCGACCACCACGCCAGCGCGTAGTCCGGGAACTTCACCGGGCTCACCCAGAACGTCTCCCACCAGTCCCGGAAATCCATCCGCTCCGGCTTGGTCGGCAGCACCTGATCGCGCAGCACGAACGCGAACACCAGCATCGCCCCGATCGCGAGGATCGACGGCACCACGAACATGATGATCAGCTGGTTCTGGAACCACTGCGCCACATACACACCGCCCAGGATGCCCAGGTTCTGCGCGATCCCCAGCGACGCGGTGATCCGGCCCCGCTCGAACTTCGGCACCTGGTCCGCGACCGTCGCGATGAACGGCGCCAGCGTCATGTTCGCACCCAGCTGCGCCAACGCCCAACCCACCGTCGCCCACAACAGCGACGGCGCCACCGCCATGATCACGAACGCGAACGTCATGATCACCGTGCCCAACACGATCCAGATCCGCCGCCGACCCCACCGCGACGTGGTCCGATCCGACAGCCGACCGAACACCACATTCGCGACCGTCGCGAACAACGCCCCCACCCCACCGAGCACCGCCGCCGCCCCGATCGCACCATCCTTCGGGAGCGCCCCCGACTCCACCAGCTTCGTGATCTTCAACCCGATACCCACGATCGCCGGCCCCAGCAACGCCACGAAGAACACGAACTGCGCGATCAGCAGCCACGCCACATAACTCCCCGGCGCCGGCTCCGTCGGCTCCCTGAACCAATGATGCTCGTGATGACCGACCGTCTTGCTCGCCGACGTCATACCCGACGGCATCCCCGCAGCCGAACCGCTGACTGACGACATACCTGCCTCCTTTGGC
>NZ_BAAAOG010000020.1:0-2132 GCF_039530205.1 Microbacterium deminutum | reverse complement strand
GTGTCGGCGACGCTCGAAAATGAGGCCATTGCGACGTTCGAAAATGAGGCCACTAGTTCGTGTTGTTAGTCTGCCGGATCTTGGGTTCTGATGCTGGGGAGGCTGTCGATGCCTCTGCCGCGGAGCCGGTAGCTGGCGCCTTTCAGGGTGAGCACGTCGGCGTGGTGGACGATGCGGTCGATCATCGCGGCGGCGACGGCTTGGTCTCCGAAGACCCCGCCCCAGCCGGAGAACGGCAGGTTCGATGTGAGGATCAGCGAGGCGTGTTCGTAGCGCGACGACACGAGTTGGAAGAACAGGTTGGCGGCGTCTTGCTCGAACGGCAGGTAGCCGACCTCGTCGACGATGATCAGCCCGTAACGGCGAAGCCGGGTGAGTTCCTGCGGGAGTCGGCCTTGCCGGTGCGCGTCGGTGAGGCGGGTGACCCAGTCGGTCGCGGTCGCGAACAGCACCCGGTGCCCATGCCTCGCGGCGACGATCCCGAGCGCGGTCGCGAGGTGGGTCTTGCCGGTTCCGGGTGGGCCGAGCAGCACGACGTTCTGCGCCTCCAGCAGGAACCCGCCTGATGCAAGCCCGGCGATCTGCTGCCGGGCCGTGGGCTGGGCGTCCCAGTCGAAGTCCTCGATGGTCTTGCGCGCAGGGAACCCAGCTGCTTTGATCCGCAGCTCTGCGCCCGACGCGTTGCGGGCGGAGACTTCGCGTTCCAGGACCGCGGCGAGGTAGTCCTCGAACGACCAGCCCGCATCCCGCGCCTGATCAGCCATCCGGGTGGCGGCTTCAGTGATCCGGGGTGCTTTCAGAGCGCTGGCGAGATAGGTGATCTGCTTCACCGACTCGGTGCTCTTCGCCGTGGCCATCATGCGACTCCTTCGATGCCGAACGCCCGGTCGTAGTCAGCGAGATCCCGTACCAGCTCATCGCCAACCGATCCGTGTCGTGGTTGCTGGAACTGCTCCCGCAACCGTCTGGCGGTCTCCACGTGGGCCGGGTCGGTGATGGTGCTGCCGCGTGCCCAGACCCGAGCGTGGTCGGCGACGATCCGCCCGTCGAGGCGAACCTTCACTCTGTCGAGGTCTGCGGTGACGTCGACCATCCGGCCGATCACGGTCGGGTCGACGGAGTAGTCGGACGCGTCGAGGCGGACGTAGTAGTCCCGGCCCAATCGGACCCGTTCCCGCCATCCCAGCTGCAGCGGGATCGGCGGCAACGGCAGCATCCGGGAACGGTCGTGCTCGATCAGATCGACCGGGCGTGCCTTGATCGTCCGCACCAACCTGCCGTTCGCCTTATCCAACCATTCGGCGAGCTGGCCGTTGAAGTCCGCCGGTGAAGCGAAGGTCCGGCCGGGCATGAATGAGGTCTCCATCCAGCCGTTGCGGCGCTCCACGATCCCCTTCGACTCCGGGTCATAAGGCCGCAGTTGCACCACCTTCGTCGCGAGGGTTCCCGCGAACGATGCGACGCCCTGCGCAAGTCGCCCCTTCTGCCCGATGCCGGGTTCGTTGTCCCAGATCAGCCGCCGGGGGATGCGGCCGAGTTGCTGGATCAGCTGCCACGACCCGAGCAGAAGATCCTCCGTCTTCCGCGTCGGGATCATCCGGGCCGTGAGGAACCGTGAATGCGCGGCGACGATCACCAGCACCGGCAGCAGCATGGTCGTGCCGTCCTCGAGCGGGATCTTCCGCGGCGGGAACCACAGATCACACTGCGCCGCGTCCCCCGCCGCCCACGCCAGCCGGTCCGCAGGGTCGACCGGCCGATGCTCCGGCCTGAGCCGTCTCACGTTGTCACGGAACCAGGTGATCGACCCCGACCACTCCACCCGCTCCGCGATCACCGTCGCCGGCATATCGGGATGCTCCGCCAGCAACGCCCGCACCTGCGGCTCGAACGGCGTGAACGACGTCGGCTGCGGCGGTCTCTCATACTTCGGCGGCCGCTCCGACGCCAACGCCCTATCGACCGTTGACCGGCCGATCCCCAACTGTCTCGCGACCTGCCGCTGCGGAACACCATCCGCGACCAGTCGCCGGATCAACGCCCAATCCTCCACCGAGATCACCCACCCAATCTGTCTGGGTGGCCTCGTTTTCGCCCGTCGCTAATGCATCAGATTCGCCCGTCGCCGACAG
>NZ_BAAAOG010000019.1:0-3410 GCF_039530205.1 Microbacterium deminutum | reverse complement strand
GGCTCCGCGGCAGAGGCATCGACAGCCTCCCCAGCATCAGAACCCAAGATCCGGCAGACTAACAACACGAACTAGTGGCCTCATTTTCGAACGTCGCAATGGCCTCATTTTCGAGCGTCGCCGACACAGTCGGCTCAAGGAACCGTCATTGCCGCATACGGGCGCATACCGGTGCCCCATCCTGGCAACCATCCCGATAACGCCTCGCGGCCCTCCTGCGATTCCGATGAGGCACACTCTTCCAACGAATGTTGTTCACAGACATGCCGGGACGATTGAGTCAAGCGCTACGGTTTGGCCATGCCTGGGGAATCTGGCTCAAAGAACTGGCTTGTGGTCGCTGCTCTTGCGGGGGTCGGTTCAATAGTCACAGGCATCATTACGAAGCTTTGGGCGGCTCTTCCTCCTCCCCTCCCCGGGTTCCTGATCGCAATCGGCGCAATGTTCGCGATGGGTTGGGTAGGCGACGAAATTGTCCAGCGCAACTACAAGCCCGAGATCGAGGCGCTCAGGCTGCGAGTCGAGAGTGGGCAGGTGACCGCCGACCAGGCGATGATCGAGGCGAGGGCAATCGATGCTCGCCTTGACTCGTCACGAAACTGGGGAATCATCATCGGACTAGTTGTCGGCTTTGTGTTGGGCTCATCGTGGCGGGGCTCATCGGTGTCGCCACGCCGTTCGACGGAATGTTCGGCTAGATGACTGCGAGCGAACCTCTCCCCAACCGTCGGCTTCCTTGACGTGAAACTGGCCAGCCGAGTGGGTAGTTGAGAGAGCCTCCTGGCGCGAGGTTGCGACGCGCACTCTCGCCGGCATGCCCACCACCAACTTCCTGGCGGTTCCAGGGCTGAGCTATGCCACGATGATGGCGCGTTGCGCTTCGACCAGTTGATCCCTATGCGTGCGAAGCATTGGCCGTACTCGATATTGGCCGGAGGGTGGAAGGGACGCCGTCGCTTCCGCGCTGATTACTCCGTCCACGCGCACGGCTGGGCCTTGCGAACTCCTGCGCCCACTGAAACGCTGTACCTCTGGATTGCGCACCACGACCGAGTCGCGGGTTGCGACCGCGAGGACAGGAAATGAACATGTCTTATCGCGTGACCGTTGGATATCGCCAGCCCTCTGATGCGGCGGCGTTCGATGCGTATTTCCGAACCACGCACGTTCCGATCACCAGTCGGATGCCGGGAGTAGTCCGGATGAGCGCCGGCCGCACGGAGTCCTTTGACGGATCCGCGCCGGAATTCTACGAGGTCGCGGAGATCGTGTTCGAGTCCAAGGACTCGGCGCTGGCGGCGGTTAGTTCGCCAGAAGGACAGGCCGCCGCCGCAGATATCGGCAACTTCGCCGACGGCGGCTTCGTGATGCTGTTCAGTCCTGAAGAGGTCTCGTTTCCGTGACCTGCCGGCAATAGGGAAGCGCGGTGCTGGCCTCGCCAGACGGACCTGCGCAGCAGGAAGCTCGTCGTGGGTGAGGACTCCGTCAACCTGGGAGGGCGATTGCGCAGCCCAAACGCCGGGAGCGGTCGGCCGCGACCATGACTGCATCGCGTACGACGTCCACGATGATCTGATCGCCGCGATCCGTTGATACGGCATCGGTGGCCGATCACACGGTTTGTCCCCACGTGTGCGGCCGACCTCCCAGACCGCCCGCACGCGCGGACTAATGTCGATCGATGCCGGCCCGCAGGGCCCCGCGGTCTACAGCCGGTCCCTTTCCGCGCCTCTAGGTGGGGGCCGACATGCGACTGCCGCGGGGACGCTGGGTGGATGGATGGAATCGAGATTGGCTATGCCCGTGTGTCGACGACCGATCAGGATCTCCCGGCTCAAAGAGGCGCAGTAGGTAGAGGCGCTGGTCGGCCGCTTCCGCCTGGGACGCTCTTCCGTTAGCCCCGATGTTCATTCATTACGGGCTCCACAGGAACGCATGCCGGGAACGGTTGCCAGCCTCGTCGAGCGGCTTGTCGGCGGATCCGGTGACTTGGCCGCGTATGTTGATCGCGGATGCGAAGCTTTCCTGACCGCCCAGTGTGCCCAAGTCCGTCATTCCGGTAGAGGCCTTCCACCGGAAGGCATGGAATATCCAAGACGGTGGGATGACATACCCGACAATCTGACCCAGGTCGTTGTTTGCCACCGCGTCGCTGTAGAAGCCGTCGGGCACATCCACACCCTGGCTCCCTGCAGACGCTGTCCATCGGACCGCGACGCCGGCCTCCGCACCAGGTGAATATCCCACCACCTGGCCGCGTGTGTTGATGGCTGCCGGCCAGAACCCCAGGGCCCGCATTCCCCCCGACGAGGTCCACAGGAATCCCTCAGTTCCGTCGCGGCCCCCCCACGCGTTGCCGATGACCTGACCCGACGCGTTGATGCCGGTGCCCTCGCTGAATGAGCCGCCCAAGGTGCCGAGGTCCTGCATGCCACCGGTCGGTGTCCACCGGAACGCGTGAGTGTTGCCGTCCGCCTTATCCGCAGAGCCGGTGATCTGTCCAAGGTCGTTGATCCCGATGGCGCTGCTGTTCGCACCGCCCAGAGTGCCGAGATCGCGGATGCCGCGGGTCGGCGTCCACAGGAACGCATGATGGTGCCCGTTGGAGAGGTAGGAGGAACCCACGACCTGCCCGCGGTTGTTGATCGCCGTCGCCTCCGTGGAGCCCCCGCCTAGCGTGCCCAAGTCCTGCATGCCCCCTGCGGCTGTCCAGCGAAACGCATGCTGTCGCGGGACGTCCTGGCCCGTATCAGGGTCCGGGAAAAGGGACACTCCGATGACTTGACCCAACTCGTTGATCGCTGTCCCTGAACTGCCGCCGATGTCGAGGGTTCCAAGATCCTGCATGCCGCCGGACGACGTCCATCGAAAGGCGTGAGCGGCCTCATTCGAGGTGTCGGACGTGCCGGTGACCTGCCCCCACACGTTGATGTCCACCCCGTAGCTGTTCAGGCCGCCCAGCGTGCCGAGATCTCGCATGCGTGTTGCAGGCACGGACACGGTCGACGCCGATGGTGCGCTGATTGTGGCCTGCGTCAACCCTGCCAGGGCAGTCGCGACCACCGCGGCGAACACCCCACCCCGCACAACGTTCATCATTTGCTCCTCGGAGGTGAATGGTTCACGTGTCGGGTGTGCGTGAATTGTCCTCTCCGGCGGAGCCCTCCGCAAGGTCATGTGAGCAGTAGGGGTCGATCTGCGGGCACCTACGCCGACGCCGACAAGGTGCTCCCGCTTCCTGCCGGTTCCTCAGCCCGGGCCGTTGGGATGGGTGAGATCGTAGGCGCGAGAAACCTTGTGGGGGACGACCATGCGCCAAGCGTCGACAACGAGCTCGCGAGCCTCGGTCGGGTCCAGTGACGCAAGATCTGCGTGGACCCAGTTGAAGCGCAAGTCAGACGCCGACGGCA
>NZ_BAAAOG010000018.1:0-6741 GCF_039530205.1 Microbacterium deminutum | reverse complement strand
GCTCACCGGCATCCTCGCCTACGTCGGCGCCTACCCGAACTTCACCCTGGTGCTCTGGGTCGCCGGCGCCGCCGCCCTGATCGGCGCGGTCGTGATCATACCGATCAAGAAGGTGAGGTAAGCCGCGCGCCGCCCTACGGTTACGGTGCGATCGGCTCCCAGATCAGCTCGGCGACATCCATCACGAGCCCTGGACTCGGGGTGCAGGGATCTGCGCAGGCCCGCACCTGACGGGTAGGTGAAGCGAAGCCGGTACAGGTGCTGAAGTCGCATTCCCCCCGGATGGTCAGCGCGGGGCGTCGTGCGTCGGACCGCGCCGCGGCGTCGTGCCGCGCCGGATCCATCCACCGACGCCGGCGGCGATGAGCGCGGGGATCAGCAGGATCAGCAGCGATGCCGAGCCCAGCCAGCCCGGCGGCAGCTGGATGCCGGGCTCCGGGATCCCGAAGGCGACCACGACGACGTGCTGGACGGCGACGGTGACACCGACGACGAGGCCGGGGATCCACCACTGGCGACCCCAGAGGTATCCGAGCATCCCGCAGCCGATGAGCAGGAACCCGAGAGTGAACTGGTTCGCGACATCCGAGCCGGATTCGTTCGCATACCCGACGAGCGCGACGACGGCGAGCAGTGCGGCGATGTTGAGCACAGGGCCTCGCAGCATCGCGGCCGGCGTGAGGGATCGGCGCGGAGGGCGCATGCTCGAAATCTAGTCAGGCGCGGATCGACCGACAAGAGACGCGCGGGCGCGTTCCTCGGCGACCCGTCGATCTGTGGTGCCGCGCCGGGGCGAAGGGTAGCGTCGGGCACGACGGCGAAGGCGCCGAGCGAGAGGAGTCGGCCATGACCGACCATGTGTACCGCGTGACCGAGATCGTCGGGACGTCGCCCGACGGCGTCGATGCCGCCATTCGCGGCGGCCTTGCCCGTGCCGGCAAGACGCTGCGCAACATCGACTGGTTCGAAGTCGTCTCGGTGCGAGGTCACTTGGAGGATGGCGACATCCATCACTTCCAGGTGACGCTCAAAGTGGGCTTCCGCCTCGACGACGATTGAGACCGTGAGCGGCCAGGACGACGAGGTCGATCTGCTGATCGACGCGTGGGCTCGCCGACTGCCCGACGTCGACCTCTCGCCCCTGGACGTCATGTCGCGCCTTCGCCGTGTCGCGCTGAAACTCGGGAGGATCCGCGCGGCCGCCTTCGCGACGGCGGGGCTCGCGGCCTGGGAGTTCGATGTGCTGGCGGCCCTTCGCCGCGCCGAGCCGCCGCACCAGCTGAACCCGGCGCAGCTGATCCAGCTCACCAGCATCGGCAGCGCGGCCATGACCAATCGGCTCACCAACCTGGTCGATCGCGGTCTGATCGAGCGCGAGGCCAACCCGCGAGACGGGCGGGGGGTGCTCGTGAAACCGACGGCGGACGGGATCGCAAGAGTCGACGCCGCCATGGGCGAGCTCGTCCGTCGCGAAGAGATCGCGCTGAGCCGGCTCTCGGCGCAGGATCGCATCGCTCTGGTCAGAACGCTGCGGGCGCTCTTGGAGTGAGGCTAAGGCAGCGCGTCGCCGGGGAACCCACGACTCTCATAGAGGTCGTAGACGAACACGCCCGCCTCCACACCCGGGTCGCCGTCGATGATCTCGCGGACTTCATCGAGTGAGCGGTCGAAGACGCCGATGCCGCTGATGTCGGCATCCCCGCCCACCGGCAGGACGATCGCCATCGTTCCCTGTGCCCGCAGCGCCATGTTGCGGCGGCCGTGCTCGAAGATGATCGCGTCAGCTCCTTCGCTGTGGCGGTTCGGCCCGGGCCTCAGGACGACCACGGTGTAGGGCTTGGTCGTCGCACGGATCCGTGACATCGCCTCATCGCTGATTCCCGAAACGTCGACCATCTGCTCTCCTGTCCCGGCCGTGCGCCGCTTTCGACCTGTCGGAGTGACAGTAGCGCCCCGCAGGCGCCGTGGACCAGGGCGGAACGCCCGATCGCCGACGGCGCACGGGACTGTCCCGGCCGGGGCTTCGGCCACCCCGGCCGGGACGCTTTCACAGCCCGTGGATCACGGAGCGCGCAGTGCCTCGATCGTGCGTGAGGTGATAGCGGGTCCGGGTTCCTTTCCGCCGGCAGTGTGCGTGGCGGTCACGGACAGCGGGCGGTCCGAGATGATGTCCAGCACGCCGAACAGCAGCCCGGGCGATCCGCCGGCGATCTCGCGGAGCGCGATCCGGTCGTCGAAGGTCGCTTCTCCGGCCTGCAGGGTGATCGCCGCGAACATCTTGGCGGGCACGACATCCGGCTCGCGACCGATGACCTTGTCGTCGACGATCAGCGGTGCGAAGCGCTTCTCGATCTCGACGGGGCAGGTTCCCGGGTTGTAGATGGTCACGGCGGTCGCATACAGGCCGGGCACGAACGGCTCGGGCTCGTGGCTGTCCCTCGCCATGCCTGCGATGAACTCGACCGAGTAGTGGTAGCGGCACGCCGGCACGATGATCCGGACGCGCTTCTGAGCCACGACGACACCGTCTGCGACGACATCGATCGTGCCGGTGAACTCCTGGTCGCGGTCGCGGCAGTCCTTCACGCCCACCCAGGTGACCTCGAAGGTCAGCACGTGCTCTTCGTCGCCCGGCAGCGGTCCGTAGCTGGCCGGAGTGATCGACTCGATGAACTCCGCCGTGGCGCCGGTGGGAACCAGTGAGAGCGAGCCGATCGACGTGACGGCCGCGGCGATGAGGGTGGCGAGAGTCGCCACGATCGTGCCGGGGTTCACACCGGTGGTGTGCGAGCCGCCGGTCGCTGCCGTGATGCGCGTCGCCTGGCCTGCCGCGCCGCCCGGCGCAGGGTAGTCGAAGGCGAAGAGGGTGGGGTCGTCGTCCAGCGCGTTGGCGAACCCGGTCGTGGTGCTGACCGCGACGACCGTGATGTTGGCCGCCGTCAGATCCGCGGTCGCGCTGGCCTCCGTGATGTCGGCGGCCAGACCCGTGAACGCGGTCGGGATCGGATCGTGGCCCGGCGCGTCGCCGAACCACACCAGGATCCGCTTGCTGTCGGGCCGCCAGCCGATGCCTGGATCGGTCGCGATCTGGTGCAGCGCGTACAGCTGACCCTCGGGACCGTCGGAGCCCTCATCTGCGACCCACGCGGAGATCGCGGCATCCGCTGTCGCGAGGGTCGTCGTGGGCGAGACCTGGTGGGCGAACGCGTACGAGTTGTGCACGCCGGCGTCGACGGGGAAGTCGCGATAGTTGCCGACCCCCCACGCCACGTCGAATCCGGCGAGCGCAGGATTGTTCAGAATCGCGCTCGCTCCTGCCGCAACCGATGCGAGTACCGTGCTCATGCTGAAGGTGGTGTCGGCGAGCAGATAGACGTCGGCCTTGGGTGGAGCGGAGGACTTCGGAACCGTGACCGTGATCTTCTCGGTGACGCGCTCGCAGCGGTTGAGCCGCCAGTCGTTCGTCGTCGGGTCGATCGTGATGCGCTCCTTCGTCACCGGAGGCACCTCGTGCACCGGCGGGAACTCCGGGACGAACAGCCTTCCGCCGGGGAACATCTTCTCGAGCACGGCGAGCGGACGCATGATGCCGGACTCCGTGACGGTGATGTGCGCCACGGAGTTCGGCTTCTCGGGATCTGCGGCTGAGATCAACCGCGCGAGTTCGCCTGTCGGGAGCCGGGTCTCGGTTGCCGCGATCAGACGCGGCTCCGCGACTCCGAGCTCTGCAGCGAGATGCTTGACGACATCGTCCGGGACGTCACCGAGCGGGAAAGGGTGAGGCATGACAGTTTCCTTCTCTGTCGGGGTGCCGAACCGCCCAGTGAGTCTGGGGACCCCTCACACCCGAAGAGGAGGTAGGGCGCGCGTTGATACCCGCCGCCCCGGAAAGGCGCTCAGGCCTCCGGGATCTCGCGGCCGAAGGACTCGAGGGTGATGATCGCGGGCTCAGGGCCGCCTCTCACGCCGGTCTCGAGGCTGTCGATCGACGCGAGCTCGTCGTCGTCCAGTGCGAAGTCGAAGACATCGATGTTCTCGGCGATGCGCTCGGGTCGGGTCGACTTCGGGATCACCTGCCGTCCTTCCTGCAGGTGCCAGCGCAGCATCACCTGGGCCGCCGACTTCCCGTGCGTCGCGCCGATGGCGAGGATCACCGGATCCTCGAAGCTGCGCTTCGCGGAGTCGCGATACGAGGTGATCCCGCCGATGGGCGACCATGCCTGGGTGAGGATGCCGTGGCGTGCACCGATCTCCTGCACCTCCCGCTGCTGGAAATAGGGGTGCACCTCGATCTGGTTGACGGCCGGCACGACCGCGGTGTGCTCGAGCAGCGAGTCGATGTGGTCGGGCATGAAGTTGCTCACGCCGATCGCGCGGACCTTCCCGTCGGCGAGCAGTCGCTCGAGAGCGCGGTAGGCGCCGACCGTCTTGTCGAACGCGCTCGGCAGCGCCTGGTGCAGGATCAGCAGATCGATCTGCTGGACGCCCAGCTTTCCGGCGCTCTTTTCGAAGCTGTGCAGCGTCTCGTCGAATCCGTAGTCGCTGATCCAGATCTTCGTCTCGATGAACACCTCGGATCGATCGACACCCGACTCGCGGATCGCAGCGCCAACCTCGCGCTCATTGCCGTAGGCGGCAGCGGTGTCGATGTGCCGGTATCCGGATCGCAGCGCGGCCGTGACCGCGGCCGTGGTCTCGTCGGGCGGGGTCTGGAAGACGCCGAGTCCCAGGGCGGGGATCTCGACGCCGTTGTTCAAGCTGATCGTGTCCATGGGTTCCACGCTACGAGCAGGCGGCCGGCCGTGGGAGTGCCCGCCATTACCTCCTAGCGGGGTCCGAACGTGCAGCGCAGCGGACTTCCGATGATCGGGATCCGTCGGCTGCGGCATCCATCGTCGGACTAGAGTCCGACAGGATGGCTTCGACGACGCGCACGACCTCGACCGCGCTGCTGCTGGCCGCGGTGGGCCTCGTGGCGGCGAACATGCGGCCGACCATCACCGCGGTCGGCCCGCTGCTCGATCAGATCGGCGACGACACGGGGCTCGCGACAGCCGCCCTCGGACTGCTGGCGGCGGTTCCGCTGCTGACCTGGGCAGTCGTCTCCCCGCTCGTCCACGACCTGGGACGCCGCTTCGGGGTCACCCGCGTCGTGCTGTGGTCGCTGCTCCTTCTCGCGGCGGGCACCGTCGTGCGGTCGCTTCCAGGCCCGACCGCGAGCCTCTGGATCGGCACCGCGCTGATCGGCGTCGCCCTTTCCGTCACGAATGTGCTCATGCCCGCGGTCGTCAAGCGCGACCACGCACGCCGGGTCGCGATGGTGATGGCGATATACACCGCCCTGCTCGGCGGCATGGGGGCGCTCGCCTCTGGTGTCGCCGTTCCGCTCTCGCTCGTACCGCTCGGCGACGAACCGGCGGGATGGCGCTTCGCCCTGCTGGTGATCGGCGGCGTGCTGCTCCCGCCGGCGATCGCGGTGTGGGCGTGGGCGCATCGTGGCAGCCACGAAGAGCGGTCCGCGGTGCCGCCGCGCCCCCGCGGCGGCACCGGCATCTGGCGGGATGCCGTGGCGTGGCAGGTCGCCGCCTACATGGGCTTGCAGTCCGCCGTCTTCTACATGACCGTGACGTGGCTCGCGGCGATCTCGACCTCGACCGGCCGCAGTCCCGTTGTCGCCGGAATCGATGTCATGGTGTACCAGATCTTCGCGCTGGTCGGCGCTCTGCTCGTGCCGCTCACGCTGCGCGGCGGGCGAGAGCGTTACGCTCCCGCCCTCGTGCCGTCGCTCGCCGTCGTCGGTGTGATCGGGCTGATCGCGGCGCCCGGGTCGATCCTGGTCTGGGCCCCGCTGATCGGCCTCTCCTCGGGCGCGTCGCTGGGCATGTCGCTGACGCTGATGGCGATCAGGGCGAGAACGCACCAGGGTGCCTCGGCGCTCTCGGGGATGTCGCAGTCGGTGGGCTACGCCGTGGCGGCACTGGGGCCTGTCGCGTTCGGGGCACTGCACGCGGCGACAGGAGGATGGCTCTGGTCGCTGGCGCTCCTGCTCGCCGTCCTTCTCGCCCAGGCCGCGGTAGGAGTCTTCGCAGGACGCGATCGATACGTCCTCGACCGCCCGTGAGATCGAGGCCGGATGTGCCGTTACCTATTGACGTTCCCTATGGCCATAGGTAAAGTTGAACACGGATCGCGAAGACGCGAAGCCCCTGCCGAGGAAAGGACCTCCCGCTGTGGAACGCACCACCACTCCCGTCGATTCCGCTGCCGCATTGCGGCTGCTCGACGGGTACTCGCTCGAGATGACCGGCAAGGATGTGCCCGGCCTCGAGGCGGCTCGGCACGCGATCCCCGCCGGCACCAAGATCAACGTGACGTTCCTCGGGAATGAGGATCTCGACATGCGGGTCGCGGCCGCGAAGGCCGTCAAGGACTTCGGCTTCGTGCCCGTGCCGCACATCTCGGCGCGGCGGCTGACCTCGCAGGAGCAGCTCGAGGAGTTCCTCGGCCGGCTCCAGGAGGTCGGCGCGACGGAGCATGTCTTCGCGGTGGGCGGCGACCCGTCCGAGCCCGAGGGGCCGTACGCCGACTCGCTGTCGGTGATCCGGACGGGTCTCCTGCCGCGGTACGGCGTGCGCGAGGTGTCGATCGCCGGGTACCCCGAGGGGCATCCCGACATCAGGGCCGACGTGCTGTGGCGGCACCTGGCGGACAAGTCCGCGGCGCTGAAGGAGCAGCGGCTGG
>NZ_BAAAOG010000017.1:0-14368 GCF_039530205.1 Microbacterium deminutum | reverse complement strand
GGAAGGATGTCCACTCAACCTCAGACGCAGTTCATCCGCACTACATCTTCCTGTCGATGCTCATCATCCGCAACGTGGGAACGACGACATGCGGCAATCGACGCCGCGTCCGTCGCATCCGCGACCGATGACGGGTCCCTGAGGGGGCGCTGTTCTCAGGTCATCCCCGCGCAGAGTTGTCGCCCCAAGAGGGTCTCGGTCTGCAGTTGCGTGTTGGCCGCTGGCGTAGCCCGCCCGGGGGGTCAAAGGTTGCGGGTTGAGACGCGAGAGGATCGGGCTGTGAACATGAGCTATTTTCTGCGTGTGCGGTGGCTTTCCGAAGACCCGGACGACCCCGTCGTGCTGTGGTCGCACGTCGTCGATGGATGGGAGATACGGAAGGTCGACGAGTTCGCGGATGGGCATTTGGTGTGGGCTGACGGCGGCCACGAATCAGGGAGCACGAGACTGGGATCGGCTCCAGTGCCCTCGCCAGAGGAAATCGCCGATGATCCGCAGTTCGCGGTTGACATCATCGACGAGCCCGACTTCGAGTTCGTTTGGCGGAAGACTCGCGCTGATGCCTGAGAGCTGTGGCGACGATCGCGGGTGACTCGCGTTCGGATAGGGTCCCTCAGCGTGCGGCTCGATGGTCGACCTGCCAGCATGGGTGTCGTGGGGGGATTCGAGGGACTCGATCGCGACGCCGTCTCGTTCTACGCTGAGCTCCGCGCCGACAATACGAAGACATGGTGGACGACCAACAAAGTTCGCTATGACACGGCCGTTCGCGGACCGTTCGAGGCGCTCGGTGCGGAACTCGAGCCCGAGTTCGGCGCGGTGAAGATCTTCCGCCCGTATCGCGACGTCCGCTTCAGCGCCGACAAGACGCCCT
Organism: Microbacterium deminutum; assembly: GCF_039530205.1. NCBI lineage: Bacteria > Bacillati > Actinomycetota > Actinomycetes > Micrococcales > Microbacteriaceae > Microbacterium > Microbacterium deminutum. The sequence goes on along the minus strand of NZ_BAAAOG010000017.1, from coordinate 13,494 downwards.
ACAAGCTGCACATCGGAATGGTCTCGCAGGCCACCGTGGCGCACTATCTGCAGCTAAGCGAGAGGGTCTGATGTTGGGAGGCGGGGTGTACGACGTGCCGTCCGCGGCGCTGGCCCGCTTCCGCGAAGCCGTCGACGATCCGCGCAGCGCCGAGGACCTGGACGCGCTGCTTGCGGAGCTGCGCAGCAAAGGCTTTGAGCTCCTCCGCGACGACGCCCTCAAGACGGCGCCTCGCGGCTACCGCGCCGACCACCCGCGCCTCCAGCTGCTGCAGCTCAAACGACTCGCGGTAGGCAGGCGAGAGCCTCCGGCCAGCTGGATGTGGACGCCAGACGCGTACGACGTCATCGCTGACGACTGGCGCACTGTCTCGACCTGGTGCGACTGGCTGACCGAGACGGTCGGCGCCGACCTGCTCGACGCGAACCAGCCGTCGAAGCGGGGACGCAGCGACCGGATGTGACAGCCTCTTCTCGCTCGCGCCCTCGTGGCGGGCTGACCGCGACTCAGCGGTCGGGTGTCCACGCCGTCAGGGATGACAGGCGCATGCCGCCCGCGATGAGCCGAGGGATCCGTCCGCGCACCGTCGGAAGGGAGGGGGGACTCGCTGAATGCTCGCGCGGCGGCTTGTCCCTTCGGTTACCCGGGGTGCGTCTGGCTTCATGCGCTCGTTGTCCTCCCGCGTTCGGCCGACTTTCGCCGCTGGCGCTCCGCCTCCGCAACTGCTGCCTCGGCGGGACTGGGTGCCGAGCCGCCGAGATGGGCTGGCTGCCACCACTGACCCTCCCCGGATCTGGGGTAGTTTGCCTGTGCTTCGTCCAGGAGTGCCTGCAGCTCCGAACGGAGCACAGCTGTCTTTGCTGCGGGTTTCTCGGACGTACTCACTTCCATCGGGATGCCTATCGCGACGTGGATCGGGGCTTTGAAGGCCTCGCGGAGCCGGGCGCGATGATTCTTGGTTCGCAGGAACTGCCCACCCCAGACCACGACGGGGATCAGGGGTACGCCCGCAGCAGCAGCCATGCGCGCCGCGCCCGTCTTCAGCTCGCGCACGGTGAACGAGGCGCTCACGCCCGCTTCAGGGAAAACTCCGACGAGTTCCCCTTCCTGCAGCGCCCGAACCGCGTGGGTGTAGGCGTCGCCACCGGCCCCCATCTCCACTGGGATGTGCCGCATCTGCCGCAGAAGCCAGCCGACCACGGGTTTGTCGGCGGCCCGTCTGGTCACCAGAAACCGGATCCGGCGTCGGGTTCGCAACCAGGTGACCCACTCGACTAAGGCGAAATCCATGTAGCCGAAGTGTGTGATCGCCAACACGGCCGGACCCGATGCGGGGATCGATTCCACGCCCGAGATTGTGGGCCGCAGGTGGAGGATCCCGCCGAAGAAGAGTCGCCCGACACCGATCGCCAAGGAGTAGATCGGCTCAGAGCGTCGCTTCGGACTGGTCACTTCAAGCATCCCCCGAGTATTTCGCGTCCGCCCACGAACGAACAGAGTCGCTTGCGCTCCCGTCAATCGTCCTGATGGGTCGGGCGCTTCGCATCCTCCGGCGCGCTGTGCGAAACCCGACGAGCGAAGCGAGCACTTCGTCACTGTGCCCGAACGGGCCGAGTTGATGTTCCGCTTTCGATTTCACGATGCCGGCATCGACCAAAGCGGTGAGGGTCGCTACGCGAGCACTTCGGCGTTCGCGATCGTCCGGGGAGTGAGAAGCCCCGATGCGCCGAGGATCTCGACACCGAGCAGTAGGCCTTCGTCATCGAAGTCCAGGACGATCGTGCCCTGGGGCCGCTCGATGACCACGTTCTCGACTGATTGGCCCGCGCCGATCGCGGGGCGACCGGAACGTAGGCGGCGTCGACGGAATGATCGATGGTGAGTCTGCGCTCGGTCATGCGATTCAACGTACCGAATTGCGCAAGTGCGCACGCGGAGCGGTCCCTGGTGGGCAGCGCTCAGTAGCCGTCGCGCCGCCGGGTATCACGGCGCGCGCAGCGTGCTCCTCCTTCGCGGCAGAGTTCCACGCGGACAACACGAGATCACCATGACCGCCACGACGGACGACATCCTTATTCCGGTCCAGACGCCGCTGGCGCCGGGCGCGGACGTCAGCAGCGCCGTCTTCGACGTCTCAGACGCTCGCACCGTCGAGCTGCTGTTCTCGATCACCTCACCGCTGGCTGACGTGCATTGGCGCGTGCACTTCGGACCGACACCGAACAACGGCTACGCCACAGCCCGACAAGGTGACTTCGGCCGGTTCAACACGATCGCGATTTCTGTGCCGGTGTTCGGAACGGGCGTGCTCGTTGCGATCCACAACAACGGCAGCCACGCCACCGCTGTCGACGGCAACATCCGGGTGATCCACGAGTTCGGGGAGGCGTAAATTGTGTGCGCGATGAGGCGCCGTGAAACGTTGAGATCGACTTGCGTTCTCGCTGTCGCTTTGCTCCTTGTGGCGTGCACCGGAGCCAAGCCGAAACCGGATCCCGTGATCGTTCCGGCCCCTCAGGTGCAACTCTGGGTCGGAATGATCAAGTACACCCTGGACGCGAAGCCCGAGGATTCAGGGCCTGCGTTGGGGAGTGGCGTCACAAGTGAGGGCACACAACGTGCGGACTGGGTGTTCGCGGTTCAACCCATGGCAGGCGTGAAGAACCCGACGAAGGTGACCGCGGATGTGACTGCGACGTTCGACAGCGATGTTCTCTACAGATATCCACCGGACCGGTCCAGTTGCCGGCAGCGGACAGAGCACGTCAAGGGCGGGAAATGGGTCATCACGTCGGGCCTCGGTGTCCTCACGTCCGACGGCTCACGTCCGCGCGCCCTGACCATGGTCGCCACACCCGCAGGGTTGTATTCGCAGAACCCGAAGATGACCGGGACCGAAAGTGACCCGTGTGCCGGCCTCGCGCCGTATTCGTGGGATGGAGAGACCGACATGCCCTCGCTCTTTTTTGATGTCCTCGTACCTCCGGGTGAGTCTTACATCGCAGGAACGTCGAACTACATTCCGGAGTCACAGCCTGTCGATGGTCTCCGACGATACGTTCGTACGAACGACTTGCAGTGGGACACCATCGGCGGTGACTTCCACGGGTTCGAGTACGTGCTGCAGGCATCGCCGTGCTCGTCGCCGCTGCCCACGGTCAACAATCGCAAATCGATGGCCGCCGCTCTGAGTTCTTCGGTGAACAGTGTTGTGAACTCATCACCAAGGCTGCAGCGAGCCATCAACGACCTTAAAGGCAAGTACAATCCGACATACCTAACCGGGGCGTGGCCAGCGGGCCCCAACAGCAATGGTTACACAAGTCGAGAGAGCTCGGGTATCCGGGTCGCGCTGGCTTGGAGCAAGCTGTCCAATCGGTTCGACGCGGCGCAAGTCTTCGCGCATGAGCTCGCGCATGTCTCCCAGATCCTCAACCGCGGATTCTCCCCGGCGGAAGCAGCGGCGGTCATGACGAGTGCTCAATACGCGAACTTCCGGTGGGCTGCGGAGATTGAGGCGTTCGAGTTCCAAGCCAATGTTCTCGCAGAAATTGATGAGAGGGCCCCTTGGCTCAGGGGGTGCGTCGAGCAGATCTACAACAAGGACCCTATTCTTCGCCCGGAAACCACCGGCGATGAGCTCAAGGCCGACATCTCCGAGAGGTACGGAGGGGATCAGTACCGGGATGAGTGGGAACGGGACCACGGTACGAAGGTCTCGAAGGAAACGGCCGACAAGATCTCCGAATACCTCAAGACGCACTAACCGCCGACCCTCACACCACCTGGGAGATCACGAGCAGTGCGTCGTGCAGCGCGGCGACAGCAACTCACGACGCATCTTCCACATGGGCCCGCCCCTCAAACCGGGCATGCCGATGCCGACAGCTCTCTCACCCCGACGGACGGTGATCTCGTCGGGCAGGGGTCCGAAGTGCGCTTGGCAATACCCTCGGTAAGGCGGTCAACGGGCTGCTCAAGGCGCTCTGATCTCGTCCTCGACGACCTTCAGGGCCTCTCCAGCGAGCTTGAGGACTTCGACGCGGCGACGGGATCCGACCGGAAAGATCACTCCGATCCACACCGATGCGATGATCCCGGCTAGGACGAGTAGTTGCTGGATCACGAACGACCAGAACGGGTCCTCCTACGCGCGCGGATTGACGTCGACCGTGATGCAATCATCGGTCGGCATCCGGTCGCGACAACTTTGCGGGCCGTGCCAGTCAATGATCTCCGAAGTGACAACAAGTTCACGATCGGGTTCGCCCTAATCGTGCTGAGGGGCGCCCTCGCCGAGCGGTGAGCGAATAGCCCGCCCGCAATGATTCACGCAAGGGCTCCGCTAACCGAACGCACCCCAGCACGCGATTGAAGACCTGCGTGAGCACTCCATCCACACCGCGGGTGGTGGCCAGTGATGAACTGCCACTCGAGCGTCTCGCCACGGGCCGACGCCCGTGACCTCACGATTGTGAAATCCATAATCGTGCAGTCACACCGCGTTCGATCGTCCTAGGCAAGTCCCAGTTGCTCGCAGTTGGTCGCAGTTGATTGGCCAGAAACCGGCCCAAGACCAGCCCAAATGCGGCGTGTCGGTTAGCAATCGCTAACCGGGCAACAAAAAAACCCGATTTTACCTGGAGTTTATCTGTAGCAGGAGCGGGGCTTGAACCCGCGACCTCACGATTATGAGTTGAAACCGGTGCGCTGGATGGCGCCAGTTGGTGCTGGTTGGCCTCATGATTTCGCGGGTACAGTGCTCGTCGGTCGCAGTTGGTGTTAGTTCGTCGGAATGGCCCAACCGGCCCAAAACCGGCCCATAATCCAGCGGCAACTGTGCCCGAATCTTGATCGCTTCAGGGGGCGGCGTAGGTCACGCTGAGGGCGTCGCGGCGTCGTTGGCCGATGCTGTTTCCCATTGGTCTTTAGTGACCGCGTATTCGACGGCGCCGAGTTCGCTGCCGTCGCGGTCGTCGTCGTCTTCGTAGAAGGTTCGGATGTACTGAAGGCCGGCTGAGGACATGGTTGCCCGGGATCGCTTGTTCACTGTCATGGTGAGGGCGAATACGCGTTGCATGTTGAGGTCCTGGAAAGCGTGGCGCACGATCTCCCGTGCACCGTCAGTGGCCAGCCCCTTCCCCCAGTGCCGTCGCAGCAACCGGTAACCCAGCTCCGCCTGACCCGGGAGGAGGGTTTCCTCTCCCCAGCCGGCGGGCTGCAACAGCCACCAGCCGACGAACTCGTCGTCGACGAAGCCGACCCAGAACCCGAGCCCCGCCACGGGCTGTGCGGTCGCCATCCGGAGTCCGTGGGCCTTTTCGACCTGAGCGGAAGTATCGCCCAGGCCGGCGAGCACCTCTTGGCCGGCGTCCGAGAGGTGGTCTATCGGCGCTCCATCCCATTGGCCACCAGGAACCTCTTCATCGTCCAGTCGCGCGGTGGCGATCGCTCAGGAGTCCTCGGGGCGGCGATTCTCGTGATCCAGCAGGTGCTGTCCGCGGCGGGCGTGGAAAAGTTCGTCGCGCATTCCGGCTGAAGCGGAGCATTCCTCTTCAACACCATCCCCCGGCCGGCCGCCGACAAGGGGCTTGAGACCGAACCGAGATTGCGTTCGCGAACCGCCTAACAACCTCATTCATGCGACGCAGCACGTTGGCAGGCTCGCTCCGAGGATCAGGTTTCTCCGGCGAATCGCGCTCGCGAGATGCTCTGCGCTCCCAGGGCGAGCAAGCGACCGGACCGAGAAGAGCAACGGCCGTTGCAGAGGTGGGACACCGTGTTCTGCGCGCCGAGCTGACCGGCTCTCCTGTATTGACACAGGACGCGTCGATGAGATACTGATTAGTATGCAAAGTCCGTTGAGTATTTGAGGTCGTATGCCGGACGCCTGCGTCGATCGGCGCGTTTGACTGCGCGGACCTGCGACGAGTTGGCATGCCGAGCGGCGAGATAGCGCGATGATGGCGCTGATCGCTGACGGCAGGGTCCGACTAGATGGAGGGAAAAGCCAATGATGCCTTCGACTGAGAGCAGTATTGCGCCGACGGCACTCCCCGCGGAATTAGTCCGTGACCTGGTCGCCATTGTCGGCGAGGACGCGGTCGTCGTCGATCGTGCTGGACTCGAGGAATACCGCGACGCTTACTGGATCCCCGGTGATGACTCGTATGCCGCGTCGGCGATCGTGCAGCCCGCTACGACGGAACAGGTCCAGGATGTCGTTCGGCTCGTGAATCGGTACGGGGTTCCCATCTGGCCGCTGAGCCAAGGACGCAATCTGGGTCACGGGGGTCCCTCGCCGCGTGTACGCGGGTCGATCCAGCTTGGACTCCAGCGGATGAACACCATCCTGGAGATCGACGAGGAACTCGCGTACGCCGTGGTCGAGCCGGGAGTCACGTGGCAAGACCTCCATGAGGCGGTGCACAACGCAGGGTATCGATTGCTGACACCCGTTCCCGACCTCGGCTGGGGATCCATCGTCGGCAACGCAATGGACAGTGGGCATACGTATCAGCACTATGGGGCGGACTACATGATGCCCACCGGACTCGAGGTCGTGCTGCCCGATGGCGAGCTCCTGCGGACTGGGCAGGGGGCGATTCCCGACAGCAAGACGTGGCATCTCTACAAGCGCAGCCTCGGCCCATCCCTGGACCCGCTCTTTATTCAGTCGAATCTCGGGATCGTGACGCGAATGGGGGTCTGGTTGAAACGCCTTCCGGATGCGTATGCGCCGTTGACTCTGATCATCGATGACGACTCCGACCTCGAGGCGGCCATCGACACCATTCGCGAACTCCGCCTCGCGGGTCACCTGGAGGGCATTCCCGCTGTCTACTCGACCTTGCGCGCGGCTCAGATGCTCCGTGACGATCCTGTGCCCGCGCGGCCCGAACCTTTCACGGCAGATGAACTGCGCGAGATCGCCGGAGAGCGAAAGCTCGGCGCATGGGCAGTACGGGCGTACGTCTGGGGAGATTCCGAACTGGTCGAGCTCCGTCTGAGACGGATTGTGGAGGCGTGGCACAGGATTCCGAGCGGTCATGTCGACCCCTTGCGCGTCTACGCGCCGGACGAGTACCCGGAATTGAGCTTCTCGGCTGGTCAGATCGGCATCGGCATCCCGACGCTTAGGGCGCTGGAGACCACTCCCCCGCACATCGCTCACCTCGACATCTCTCCGGTTGTACCGTTGCGGGGGGCGGACATCCGGACGGTGGTTGAGGAGCTGCGCCGGCAGTACGCGAGCGCCGGTCTCAACTTCGGGCTGGGCATCATGGTGACCGGAGAGCGCTCCGCGGTGCCGATCGCAGGCATTCGATACGACCGGACGGACGAGCAGTCGGTGCGCGCCGCTTTCAAGTTGGGAAAGCGGATGATCGAGGCGCTTGGCCAGCTCGGGTACGTGGATGGACGTCCACACCTCGAGTTCATGGATCTGGCGGCCGCGCAGCACTCGTTCAACGACCATGCCTATCGGCGGTTCGTCGAGAAGCTCAAAGACGCGGTCGACCCCAATGGGATCCTGTCCCCCGGCAGGCATGGGATCTGGCCACTTCGCTATCGCCACGAGCAGCCGCAGCCGGATGGCGGGTCGGTGCGCCCACGAGAGGCCAGCGGCTAACCTGAGATCATCGGCGGAGCGCGATTGACACATTGAGGTCAGTGGCAGAGGAGTGACATGGCCCGGCTGACTCGTGAGCAAAGTCAGGCGCTGACGCGAGAGCGTATCCTGCAGGCTGCGGGTGATGTGGTCGCTCGTGACGGCTACGACGGCGCTTCCGTCGAGAGGATCGCCGAGGCTGCCGGCTACTCGAAGGGCGCTTTCTACTCTAACTTCTCCTCGAAAGAGGATGTCCTCAATCATCTGCTCGAACGTCATGCCGGGCGCGACGTGATCGACCTCAGCGAGGCGCTGGAGGGTCTGTCCGAACCGGACGCGATCATCGAAGCGGTGGCCGCTTGGAGCGAATCCCGCGCTTCTGAGATGAAATGGGGGCTGCTCGCGATCGAGTCTCTTCGGCGCGCCAATCGCGACGGCACGCTCGGCGAACATCAGCGACAGCCCTTCATCACTCAGTGGCATGACATCGGGACACTCCTACTGACGAAGCTCTTCCCGGACGGAGCGCCCGAGATCGATCCGGTCGATCTCGGCGGCATCCTTCTCAATCTCACATACGGCGGGATCACCGTCTTCTTGGCCACCAGCAGCACGGCGCAGATGGTGCGCCAGATCCTCGTGGCGTTCGTCGACGCGTACCACCCCAGCCGCATGGCATAGATCCGCGCCAGCGGGTCGGACACGGGGCGATCGGGCCGCGATCCCGCTGTTAGCGTTGCGCCCCCTCCGAACACGGACCCTTGACGTGCCATCAATCTAGAGATACTGTATGGTATCTGAAGTCATTCAGGTATCCGAAAGATATTGCCACGGCGCGATGCCGATGGGAAATGTGCCCGACGCTGCCCTCCGTGACAGCAACAGGCGTGTCTGCAATGGAGGAGATGTGTCGATCGACAACGCGAGTCGCGATCGTCTCCCGGCTGACCGGTTCGACACCAGGAGCGCACGATGACGGGCCTCGTGATCGACTGTCACGGACACTTCACCACTGAGCCCCAGTCATTCCACGATCACCGCACCGCGCTCGTGGAGTTCGCGCTCGGTCGGGCTGAGGAACCAGCGCCGTACAGCGGCATCCCGGATGCCGAGCTGGCCGTCATCATCGCCGACAATCAACTCGCATTGCAGCAGGCTCGGGGAACCGAGGTGACGCTGCTTTCCCCGCGCGCGTCGGGTATGGGGCACCACGTTCCAGGACAGCAGACGGCCGACACCTGGGCCGAGCTTTCCAACGACGCCGTCGCCGGCATCTGCCGCCTTTTCCCCGAGAACTTCGTGGGCGTGTGTCAGCTGCCGCAGACGGTGGACGGCGACCTCGGGTCCGCCATCGCTGAACTCGAGCGGTGCGTCGATGTCGGTTTCGTCGCATGCAATGTGAACCCCGACCCATCGGGCGGGCACTGGTCTTCGCCACCGCTGACAGACGCGTGGTGGGAACCCCTGTGGAGCACACTCGAGCGGCTGGACGTACCAGCAATGATCCATGTGTCGGGGTCAACGCTCCCTGCGGTGCATACCACCGGTGCGTACTATCTTTCAGCCGACACGATCGTGTTCATGCAGCTGCTGCAAGGGGACCTCTTCTCTCGGCATCCCGCACTGCGGCTGATCATCCCCCATGGCGGCGGTGCCGTCCCATTCCACTGGGGTCGCTTCGAGGGGCTGGCCATTGCTCTCGGGAAGCCGCCTCTGAGCGAGCACCTGCTCCACAACGTGTACTTCGACACCTGCGTCTACCACCAGCCAGGCGTCGACCTGCTGCTCGAAGTGGTCGGACCGTCAAACGTCCTGTTCGGCTCTGAACTGCTCGGAGCAGTCAACGCGGACGACCCGGGGTCAGGGCATGCCTTCGACGACACCAAGCGATATGTCGATGCGCACGCGCTCACAGACGAGGATCGCGCCGCCGTGTTCGAGCTCAACGCCAGGGCCGTGTACCCGCGGCTGGACGCGTTGCTCTCCGGTCAAGGCCGATGACCGTTTCCCGACCGACTGAAGAGAGATCTCCTATGGCAGAGTCCAAGACCCTCCGTCTTGCCGGTGGGGCGCAGGGATTCAACTGGCTACCAGTGTTCGCCGCCGAAGAGCAGGGGCTGTTCGATCGCGCCGGTCTGAACGTCGAGTACCTGAGGCTCGGATCAGTGGACAAGGCGACCACGGCGGTGCTCAACGGCGAGGCCGACCTCGCGATCACGCCGCCCGAGGGTGCGATCGCCAGCTTCCTCTCCGGAGGACCCCTCCGCATCGTGGCGTCGAACTCCGAACGACTCCCGATGTCGCTCGTGGTCCGGCCCGGGCTCAGCGAACTCTCCGACCTCAAAGGCGGACGCATCGGAACATCATCGCTGACCGAGGGCACCTCGCTGTACACCAGGCCGCTGCTCGCCTCGGCAGGACTCACATACCCGGGGGACTACGAGTTCGTTCTCGCTGGCGTGCACACCACACGCTGGGAAGCGTTGAAGCGCGGTGAGATCGATGCGGCGCCCCAGCCGGCTCCGTGGAACTTCCTCGCTGCGCGCGAAGGATTCGGCCTGCTCGGTGAGATCGCGGATGTGATCCCCCAGATCATCTTCGCCGCGGTCATCGGCAGCGGACCCTGGCTCGCCGATAACAGAGACATCGTGCGGAGGCTCGTGAGGGCCCTCGCTCAAGCGCACTCCTTTGTGAACGACCCGGTCAACGACACGGTCACGCTGCCGATCTATCAGCGGATCACTACTCCGGACTCACCCGACCTCGCCGCCCGGGGGCTGCAATACACCCGCGACCTCGGCATGTGGCCCGCGGGCCTCCGCGTTTCCTCGCGAGCACTGGACACCACGATCGACATCATGGTTCAGGCCGGCCTGATGCAGCCCGAGCACCGCGTCGCTGCGCGGGACGCCGTCGAACCTTGGTTCACGCAGGACGCGTAGGGCCGCGCCATGGCTAGGGTGAACACGAATGTCGTGCGGACGGAACGGTCGCTTGCGGCGGCCTTCGCAGAGCTCGGCGTGGCCACAGTGCACGAAGCACAGGGGCGCTCGGGACTGCTGCACCACCGGTTGACCCCCCGCAACCCGGGTGCCGCGGTCTCGGGAACTGCACTCACATGCGAGGTGCCGCCCGGTGACAACTGGATGATCCACGTTGCGCTCGAGCAGGCGCAACCCGGCGACATCCTCGTCGTCAGTCCCACCTCACCCTGCGACGACGGGTACTTCGGCGATCTGCTGGCCACCTCCGCAACGGCTCGCGGCATCCAAGGGCTCATCATCGATGCAGGAGTGCGGGACATCCGCATTCTCCGGGCCATGAACTTCCCGGTGTGGAGCAAGACCATCAGCGCGCACGGCACCGTGAAGGAAACTGTCGCCGACGTGCAGGCGCCCCTGGTGTGCGCGGGTCAGCTCATCCACCCCGGCGACGTCATCGTCGCCGACGATGACGGTGTCTGCGTGGTCGGTCGAGCGAGCGCATCCACTGTTCTGGAAGCAGCCCAGGCTCGCGCCGACGCCGAAGAGCACAAGCGCAGGTTGTACGCAAGTGGACGGCTGAGCCTGGATGTCTCGCCCCACCTGAGAAGCGATCTTGAAAGGAAGGGACTCCACTATGTCTCCGCTTGATCTCCCGCACATCCCCCGTCGCGTCATCACCGGCGTCCGTAAGGGCAAGGCGGTCTTTCTCGATGATTCGGCGACTCCCAATGCGCACGTTTACGAGCACATCCCAGGCATGGTGAATTCCGTCGTCTATCGGACGGCTGCGCCGGCGGTCCTTCCCGCAATCGAAAATGAGACCGCCCCACCGCGCTCGCCACTCCTCCCGGACGAGGGCGGGACTTCGCTCGTGGTCGTGACTTTCCCGCCCGACTCCGTCTTCGGGACACCCGGACTCGACTTCGCCGCAGCCGACAAAGAGCAGTACGACTTCGCGCCCGACTTCGCGGAACGGTTCGACAAGAACGCACCGGGAAAGCACCAGACGGACAGCATCGACTACGACATCGTGCTCGACGGAGAGATCTGGCTCGAGCTCGACGACGAGACGAAGCATCTGCGTGCGGGCGACATCGTGATACAAGGAGCGGCCCGGCACGCGTGGCGGAACAAGGGTGACCGGCCAGCAACGATGTGCTTCGTGCTGATTCACGTATCCGCTGTCGACATCCAGTCTCCGACGAAGGATCCATCATGACGACCTCAGTCTCAACCACTCCGGCTCAGTCCCGATCAGCCACTTCATCGATGCGCGCGGCGCGCTTGCACGAAGTCGGCGCGCCGATGGTCATCGAGGAGGTGGATCGCCCTCGCGCTACAGGAACCGACGTGATCGTGCAGGTGAAGGCATGCGGGATGGTGCCGAACCTCGGCAATGTGCTGGCGAACTGGGAGACCTGGTATCCGCACGAGCCGTTGCCCCCCCGGCCTGCGATCTTCGGCTTGGATCCCGTGGGAATTGTGCACGAGGTCGGCGAGCAAGTGGTGGCAATCTCGCCCGGCGATCGGGTCTACGTCAATCCCACCCGGTCGTGCGGCGCGTGTCACCCCTGCACCTCCGGCCAGCCTCAGCTGTGCGACTACTGGACCTTCGCGGGGTACTTCGGCTTCAACCAGAACAGTCTGAAGATGTACGAGAAGTATCCGCACGGCGGCTTCTGCGAGTACATGAAGGCGCCACAAGCGGCCCTCGTCAGGCTTCCTGACAACCTCGACTTCCGCCAGGCAACCCGGCTCGGCTACCTCGGAACCGCTTATGCCGCGGTGAAGAAGCTGGGGTCGCTGGCGGGCAAGACGCTGATCATCGACGGCGCAACCGGGACTCTCGGAGTCGGCGTGACACTGACATCGCTCGCGCTGGGGGTGTCCCGCATCTTCGCCGTCGCTCGCGGGCTTCCACTGCTCGATCGCCTGCGCGAACTGGCGCCAGGTCGGATCGAGACCTTCTCCAACCTCGACGGCAGCGTCGCCGAATGGGTCAAATCCCGCACCGATGATGTAGGCGCGGACTTCATGATCGACACCCTCGGCGCCGTCGCATCACTCGACGCGTTCAAGGATGCGATGCACGGACTGGGGCGAGGTGGTCGGCTGGTGAACATCGGCGGGACGGCGGGCGAACTCGGCTTCGACGTCAAGTGGGGAATGGACAACGCCATCGACTTCACGGGCTCCGCGTGGTTCACCACCGCAGAGGGGATCGAGCTCGTCGACATGATCCGCCACGGCGCTTTGGATGTCTCGGTGCTTCAGCCGAAAGCTTGGCCGTTCGATCAGATCAACGAGGCGATCAACGGCGTCACCAGCGGCGATGGCGGCTTCACGAGCTATCTGGTCGACATATGAGAGTCAGGGAAACGAAACACATGAATGCGCACAACGAACCCACACGGAATCCGATGGCCGCATTGCGGCTGCTGGGGGGGTATTCGCTGGAGATGACGGGCAAGGATGTGCCCGGCCTCGAGGCGGCTCGGCATGCGATCCCGGCCGGCACCAGGGTCAACGTGACGTTCCTCGGCAATGAGGATCTCGAGATGCGGGTCGCGGCCGCGAAGGCTGTCAGAGACTTCGGCTTCGTGCCGGTGCCGCACATCTCGGCGCGGCGGCTGGCCTCGCAGGACCAGCTCGAGGAGTTCCTCGGCCGGCTGCAGGAGGTCGGCGCGACGGAGCGTGTGTTCGCGGTGGGCGGCGACCCGTCCGAGCCGGAGGGGCCGTACGCCGACGCGCTGTCTCTGATCCGGACGGGGCTGCTGCCGCGGTACGGCGTGCGCGAGGTGTCGATCGCCGGGTACCCCGAGGGGCATCCCGACATCAGGGCCGACGTGCTGTGGCGGCACCTGGCGGACAAGTCCGCGGCGCTGAAGGAGCAGCGGCTGG
>NZ_BAAAOG010000016.1:0-21301 GCF_039530205.1 Microbacterium deminutum | reverse complement strand
CAGCCCGACAGGGTCGGGAAATAGAAATCCGGGGTCTTGTTCTCCTGGATGAACACGATCACCCGCCGCGTCGAAACCATCCCCGCACCCCCCGTCGTATCGACCTCACCCGACCCCATGCAACCACGGCCAGGTCAACACCAGAAGAGGACTCCGCAGCCGACCCGCGAATACATGAGCCGCGCGGGCTGTGCCGGACGATGAATGGTCAGGTCCCGCCGCCGAACACGTGCAACGCGGCGGGCGGATCATCCCGCGCGGCCCAAGCGGAGCGTCGGGATCGTGCCGTGTTGCACCCCAAGCGAGCGGGCGAGCCGAAGCGGTGACTCACAGGTGGCCGTGCTTAGGCGACGGCGGTGATCGTGGGGTTGATGTGCTGGAAGAACCAGCGCGCTGGTCGCAGACGCATTTCGTCGTAGCGGTGTCGCTGTTGGAGGGTGCCGTCGACCGTGATTCGCTCCAGTGCGCCCGCGATGTTCGGGTTCGGTCCCCGAGCAGCCAGGATCACCGAGAGCTCCGGCTCGTCGAAGTGCAGGGCGAGCATGCGCACGAAGTTGTAGACGACGTCTTGGTCGTCGACGTCGTAGCCGCGCGCGTCACGGAACTGGTGGGCGACGGTCGCGATGGGATCGGCCTGTACCCGCCATCCGAACAGCCAGGCACGAAGACACAACTCGACGTCTTCGAATCCCCAGCTCGTGAATCCCATGTCGTATCTGCCCAGCCCGTCGAAGACGTCGCGGCGGAGCGCCTGGCATGCTCCGATGTTCAGTGGAACGTCGTACGCCGTGTCCGAGTCACGTGGCTCGAACCAGTGCTGCTCGAGTCCGGCGTCGCCGAAGAAGATTCCGCATCCGCGTGGCTCAGGTTCTCTCAGCCGCGTGAAGCAAGGTGACACCAGTGCCACATCCGGCTCAGCGAGCGCGAGTGCGAATCGGTCGAGCCAGTCGGCACTGACCTGGCAATGCGCGTCGAGGAAAACGACGAACTCGCCGCGGGCGTGTTGGGCGCCGAGGTTACGCGCTTTCGCAACGCCCAGTCCCGACCCGCGCAGAATGCGCAGCCGCGGATCGGGCCGGCGCCGGTACCGGACGGTGCTGTCATCCGTGGAGCCGTCGTCGACCACGATGACCTCGACGTCCGGCCAGTCGGTGCCGTCGAGCACCGAGTCCGTCGTCATGCCCAACATCCCGCCTTCGTTGCGGGTCGGTATCACGACGCTGAACCGGCCCGGCACATACGGCGCTCCGACCTGCGACGACTGCCGCTGCACGGATTCACAGCCCGAGCAGCAGCTGTTGGGCGGTACGCACAGCTTCGGTGGCATCCTCCCGTGACCAGCCGATCTGGCCGGCGAGCAGCACCGGATCGGCCGTCGCCAACTGGTGCAGGCCAGTGATCCCGACGCTGGCGAGTTCATCAGCGACCCCGGCGAGTGCTTCGAAATTCTTCACGTGCAGCGTGTCGGGGGTGAACACGGCGTTGCCGAATCGGATGAACGGCGCCGGCCCCGGTCCGGGCCCGGGTGGCCGCGTGAACCCGGTGAACCGGGTGAGCGGCACGAAACGGGTGAACCGGGTGAACTCCGTGAACGGGGTGAACCGGGTGAACTCCGTGAACCGCGTCAAGCCGGTGAACAGGGTGAACGGGGTGAACCTCGTGAAACGCGTGAAGTCCGTGAACCGCGTGAACCCGGTGAACACGGTGAATCGAGTGAGATGCGGAAGCGGAGTGAATTTGAAGAAGAACGGATCGACCGAGGGGTTGACCAGGGTCGTTCCATTGACTGCGAACAGCTGGTGAGTGCCGAAGTCATGGTTGCGCTGGTACGTGACGCCCTGCGGGAAGTTCGCGTTGTCCGGGGTGTTGTTCGCGCTGAAGACGCCGTAGAACGACGTGCCGTGAGCCACCATGTGAATGTAGTCGCCGAGGTAGGGCAGGAAGGTCGGAGCGGGTGTGTTGGCCGGCGTCGTCGACAGGACCAGATCGTCCGACGTGAAGAACGCGTTCGAGCTGGTCTCGAGGTGGGTCTCCCACCGCTGTGCAGCGGCGGCCCCTGTCACCTGCTGGTACGCGAACCCGACCAGCCCGTCGTCGTTGATCGCGATGGCCGGATTCTTGGCGTTCGAGATCGTTCGCAGGTCCGCCGAGAACGTGACACCGCGATCGGTCGAGCGACGCAGATGGAGCGTGTACGACCCGGACTGCACATCCGCCCACGCGAGGTAGACCGTCCCAGAGTCCCGCGGATCCACGCCGATGGCGAGATCACCGCCGAGGCGGTCGTTGCCGAGCGTCCCGTTCCACGTGAACGTGACACCCTGTACCACTCGATTGCCGGCAACGTTGTCGGCAGGGTCGAGCAGATCATCGAACGTGGTGCCGCTACCTGCCCAGTTGTCGTCTCGCACGAGAACGATGTCGGTCGTGACGAGGCTGGCTGCTGAGAACGACCGCCAGCCGCAGAACGCCGCATAAACGGTGCCGTCGCTGTGCACGGCGGGCCGAACCTGGGGACCGTTCTGCCCTGCAGTGCCGGTGCCGCGCCGTTCGATGCGTTGGCTTGCGAACGCCGGGGCCGCCGCGCCCGCATCGAGGCTCACCTCGACCGTGGCCGTCCGACCCGTGGTCGACGCCAACGCCAGGTCGTTGATCCCCACGTACGCGCGATCGTTCCCCGCCCCCGGCCCTGACGGAACGATCCCCACCTTGGTGAAGGGCTGATCCACGTTCGTGCGGTCAACGATCGCTGTCGCCAGCGCACTGGACGTGCCGCGCGCGATATTCAATCGGAAACTGCCAGGGTTGCGCAGGATCCCCGAATACAACCGTCCCCCGCCGCCGAAGCTGGCTGTGATATCGCGGGTCGATGACTGGCTCAGGATCACGGTGTTCAACGACCACGTCGTACCGCCATCGGTGGACACGAAGACCGGCGCGTTGCCGGTGGCGCTGAACGGGTTGGGTGTGAAGGCCGAGATGACGATCTCGTTCGGGTTGGCCGGGTTGACGGTGATGCTCGGCTCGCTGTCCTGGTTCGTCTCCCCGCTGAGCGACTGCGGCACGACGTTGACGACACTGATCATTGCTCGCCTCCGCGTTCGTCGATCTCGGCCAACAGCGTCTGCGCGTCCTCGGCCGGTCGGAAGTCGTCCGGATCCACCACGAGGTAGACACCGTCGGGTAGATCCACGGCGGCGTCGGTGAGCGCAGCCGCTGGGGGTACTCCCAGGATGAACACCCCGCGGTCGCCGACCGAGAACTTGGGAGATTGGTACCAGCGGATGTCGCGGCTCGACGCGAAACGCACGATGACCTTCTCTGGTGCGTCACCGGCGCCGTGGCCGAGCTGACCGTGCACGTCGACGACGGCGTCCTGCCAGAGCGGGTCGTGCTCGGAGATCGGACGACCGTCGGCGTTCGGCACGTGGCTCACCTGCCGGACGATGCCCGAGATCACCAGTTCAGCGTTCGCGATTCGAGCCTGTGTGCGCGCGTCAACGGAACGGTGGTCGTCGGCGTCGAGCGCGGCCGCGAGCGCCGCCGCGTCACCTACCGAGGTGGCCCGCACCGCCAGTCCGGTGCCGAAGATCCAGGCAATGGCCCCGAACACATGCACATCCCCCTCGGCGACCTCCACACCCTCCGGCAAAGCGACCGTGATCGGTTCCCCGAGATGATCGTGGAACGCCGGGGCGCCGGACACAACCTGGTCGACGCGCACCACGACGGTGTCGGCCGCCGGTTCGACCTCGGCCACGCTCGATGACGCGGTTTGCAGCACGGTGCCGATGAATACGACATCCGGCCCAGGCTCGGCATCCGGCGGCCCCTTCACCGCGGGTGGCGGGGGTCCTCCGTCAGCGGTTCCGTCCCGCTTGCCAGACGAACTGCGAGTTCGGCTCGCCCGCTTCCCCGGCTCCGCGCTGTCCCCCGGAAGAATCTTCCTGGTAGGCATGAATGCACCTTCCTGTGTTCCGGCAACAGTGATGCCGCCGGAAATTGTCACGCCTATGCAGACCGGCTTCGCAACACGGCCGTTCGGGTCCCTAGGCCGGCCGCCAGCAGCGCGAGGACGCCGAACACAGCAACGATGATCCATTCGAGGGCGCCGCTCCCGCGGTCGGGATCAACACCGAAAAGCGTCTCGATCCACTGCGGGTTCACCGCGGTCAGGATGGCGAGAATCGCGAAAACCCCCGCCAAGACGAACTCGACGACCATTCGAACCATGTGACGATCCCGTCTCCCGCCGACCCAGCGCCCCCACCGTTCGTAGTACTCTCCCGCCGACAGCGTGTCAACACACAATGACTGCATGCGCCGGTCGCCCATAGATGCACCCAGATTTCGTCACGAGCCCGACTGGAGCGGGGGGATTCCTGCTGACCCTGAACCTGGGCAGAGCGACGCCAAAGGCGGTCGTTTCACGGCATCCCGAGCGAGAATCGGGTCCCGTCTACTCCGTCGAGAGTACGCAGAGGTACACCCGCAGCCTCATGACACGACTCCTCCGTACGGACAGAATGGGCGTGAGCGGTGCGATCCGTCGAAGGAAGGGAACGCCGATGAACTCGTCCCAAGCCCTGGTGCGTCGATCCCGGGAAGCGCTCAGTGCGCTCGCCCTTCAGTTCCTGCTCGGAATGGGTGCCAACCTCATCGGCAGCCCGGACGAGAACTCCGGCGCCGCCCGGGTGATCGCGGGGGTCATCCTCGGTCTGCACGCACTCGTGGGTATCGGAGTCATCGTCGTGGCCGTACGGGTCTGGCTGGTCGCTCGACGACAGGGCGTCGCCCAACGCGCTGCCCTCTGGGCCTTCATCGTCATCATCCTCACGTTCCTCGCGGGGATCGGCACGATGCTCACGGGCAGCGGCTGGATGTCGTTCCTCATGTCGGTCGGATTCGTCGTGGCCGCCGCCCTCTACGTCAGGGTCGGCGTCAGTGCGCTCGCTCGTGAGCCGTCATCCGACGCGGGCTGAGCATTTGCTCACCCGCTCACAGGGCGGTGGACCGCTTGACCGCCTCGAGCTGCTGGTCCTGGTCGAGCGCGCGCGTTGATGAGCAGACCGGCGCGCGCACAGGCATCCTTCGCTCGCGCCTTCGATGCCTATCCGGCCCATTGAGTTTGCAGGAGACGCGGACTTTCTGGGCGAGCTCGTTTGGGACCCTGGCGTTGCGTGTGGGTGGCGGTGCCAAGCTCGAGCCGAGCAGTCAGACGGGTCACCGACTCCCGCCTGCCATGCGCTGTCGGGATCAGCCGGGTCCGGGAACGCCGCAGAGATCCGCGAGCACTTGACCGGCCGCATGCACAGGTAACGCCCATGTCTGCAGTCCGACGATTCCGTCGACGGTGATCCCGCCCGAAGTCTGCGCACCCCGCACGGCTCGGGCGGTGATCGGGCCGAAGTGGTTATCGACCACGAGCACGGGATTGCTCGCTGGGGCGAAGTCACCCCGCCCCTCGTTCAGTGCGGTCTGCAACCGGCCGACCACGGCGCCCGTCGAGCCCTGCTGCAGCGTCGGCGGTTCGGGGCCGTCACCGCCGAGTCTGGCCCAGGTGAGTGGTCCGACTATCCCATCGACCACCAGGCCGCTTTCTCGCTGGAACTCCTCGACCGCCGCTTTCGTGATCGGCCCGAAGATGCCGTCGATCTGGTCGTAGCTGAGCGTACGTCGCACCAGAAGATACTGCGCCCAACGCACGACGGCCCCGGCTGACCCTTCGGAGATCGTAGGTGGAGTTGGCATGCCTTTGCTCCTTCGTCAAGGCCGCAGAAACAGTTCATGCTTGCCTATGACTCACCCCACCTGCGGCGCTCCGGGGGCGTCGTCTCCATTTTGTGCTGGCGCATCATCTCGGTCAATGAGTCCTTGCTCGCGACATGACGCACGCACCGTGGTGCGCCTCTTGGTTCAGCGTCCGGACTCGCTCCGGCGCGCCATGGTGAGTGCCCTGACACAGTCAGCGTCAACGTCGACGTCGGACTCTCCGCCGCGTGACCGGACTGCCGAGTGTCCGGCACCGTCGACGAGGTCGGTGTCGGACGTCCGCAGAAGGATGCTCATGGTCCGGGCGCGAGAATCCGTTGAACCGCGTGAACGTCTCCCTGAATGGTGACTCCCGCCGTGGTGGCGTGCGCGAGGTCGATGGCTCCCTGGAGAAGTCCGACGAGTGTTGCACCGGGGCCGTTGATGGTGGCATCCGGTGTGTCGTCTATTCCGCAGGGTGCGACGGTGACCAGGCTGGCTGAGACGGTCACGTCGAAGCCGTCGGCGATGGTTCCGAATCTGATGGTCGAGGGCGCCGCGGTGGGAGTGTTGTCACGCGTCAGGTACCGCGCGGGGATGCTCAGCCAGTGCATCTGGAAGACGGCGTCGGGCGCGGCATCCGCGACGGTCGGGGCGCCCCATTGCAGCAGCTCACGCACCACGCCCTCGAGTTGCGCGCCGCGGTCTGTCAGCGCGTAGAGGGTGCCCGTCGCGGGGGGCGCCGCTGTCTCGCGGCGCAGCACGCCATGTCCCTCGAGGTCTCGGAGGCGCTGTGCAAGCAGGTTGGGAGCAACGCCGGGCAGCCCGCGTTGCAGATCGGTGAACCGAAGCCGGCGCGTGATGAGCAGTTCGCGCACGATGAGGAGATTCCAACGGTCCCCCACGATGTCGAGGGAACGGGCCACCGAGCAGATCTGTCCGTACGACTTCATGAGCGCATCACTTGACAAACTCTAGCAATCGCTTCATATTTTGAGTGAAACTCAAACTGGAATCAAGGGAGCGATCCGTGACCGACATCGTCTCACCCTCAGCGCCAGAACCCGTTCAGCAGTACTATCGCGTCCTCACCGCAGGAGCCGATGCGTTCGACGAAGGGCGAGGTCTCCGGGTGCTGTTGTCGGATCATCTCGACTTCACCGGCTCGCTGGCAGGCCACCGTTCCGATGCCACCGAGGGATTCGTCCACGGCGCGGCCGGCTTCATCTCGACCGTGCGAAGCATCGGCGTCATCCGCGAAGTTCACGACGAGCACGGATCCGCCGTCCTCTACGATGCCGAGATGCCCGGTGGGACCGTCCGGTTCGCCGAGTTCTTCACCTTCCGCGACAACGTCATCGAGACGCTGAACCTCCACTACGACGGGCCGGATTACCTCGCCAAGGGCGGTCGCTGACGTCACCCACAAGCCGTCGGCACATGGGCAACGCGGCCGCAGTCATTTCGCCCTGAATCACGGGCTTTCGGGCGCGCTAGACGGTGACGACCACCTTCCCGCGGACATGGCCCCCTCGCAGGAGTTGCACGGCATCCTGAATCCGCTCGATGGGGAAAGTCGCCTGAATGGGCAGGGTCAGCGTGCCTTCGGCCAGGGCGCGTGCGATGCGGTCGAGGGCGTCGGGCGCGGCGTCGACACCGCCTGTCGCGATCGTGCCGGCCGGGCGAGTCGGGCCCGCCGCGATCGTGGCGATCCGTACCGGCGGGACGCCGAGTTCGATGGCCGCGAGTGCGGTCTCGGTGCCCTGCAGGTCGATCGCGGCATCCACCCCACTGGGAGCGAGAGCACGCACACGGTCGACGAGACCCTCACCGTAGGTCGTGGGGATGGCGCCCAGTTCGCGTAGGAAGTCGTGGTTGCCGGCCGAGCCGGTCGCCACGACGGTGGCCCCAGCGGCGACGGCAAGCTGAACTGCCAGCACGCCGACGCCGCCGGCCGCGCCGCCGATCAGCACAGTGTCGCCGGGCGTCGCGCCGACGGCGGCGACCGCCGCATCCGCGGTGCGGGCGGCGATCAACAGCGATCCGGCAACCTCGTCGGAGAGCCCGTCGGGCGTGTGAGCGAGGAGGTCGGTGCCGACCGTCGAGACGGCGTGCTCGGCCACGGCGCGCCCACGAGCGCCCCCGAACACCCGGTCGCCGACAGCGAAACCCGCCACCCCTTCCCCGACCTCATCGATCTCGCCCGCGTAGTCGTTGCCGAACCCGGCGGGAGCCGTGATCCCGTACCGCTCGGCCGCCGCCGGTGAGGCCGCGATCTTCCAGTCCACTGGATTCAGCCCTGCCGCCCGCACTCGCACGCGCACCTGTCCGGGGCCGGCATGCGGCTCCTCCCGGTCGATCACTTCGAGGACGAACGGATCGGCGATCTCCGCCTGCTGCACATATCTGCTCATGCTGAGTGAGACCTCGCGAGGTCGGCGCGCATTCCCATGTGACCGATTGTTGCCGTGAACGGCGCCCAAGGGAACCACCGGTCGGCCATCGCGTCGAGGTCGCGTGTGCGCAACTCACCTCGTCGAGTTGAGGAATCGGATCGTCGGATGCGCACTTCACACTCGAGGCTCATCCGCTGGTCGGGAGCGTCCTCGACCTGGTGAACACGCTCGCCTCCATCAGAACCGCTGCCCAGCGCCTCCCACTCCTGCGACACGTGCACGAGTCAGCAGCGCTCGGTTTGTCGTCCTCGCGGCGCTCGTGGTGGCGATGGCGATCGCGATCGCCCTGCACATCGCGTCGCTCGACGCGGACGAAGCCCGCTCAGCGATACTCGGGGTTGAACCCGAACCGCTCCCCGTCGTTCCACGCCTTGCGCAGATTGCCGTACGCGGGGATGCCGCCGGCATCCTTCAGCATCCGTGCCAGGTGCATGAGGTTCCACGTCATGAACGTGGTGTTGCGGTTGGTGAAGTCGTTCTCGGGTCCGCCCGAACCGGGATCGAGATAGCTCGGACCAGGCCCGACCTCGCCGATCCACCCGGCATCGGCGGCGGGCGGGATCGTGTACCCGATGTGCTGCAGGCTGTAGAGGTTCGCCATCGCGGCGTGCTTGATGCCGTCCTCGTTGCCGGTGATCATCGTTCCGCCGACCTTGCCGTAGTAGATGTACTGGCCTTTGTCGTTGTACAGGCCGCTCATCGCGTAGAGGCGTTCGATGAGCCGGCGGGTCACGCTGGCGTTGTCGCCGAGCCACAACGGGCCGCACACCACGAGGATCTCCGCGGCTTCGATGAGCGGCCAGACCTCGTCAGGCCATGCGTCGGTCTCCCAGCCGTGCTCGCGCATGTCGGGATACACGCCCGTGGCGACGTCGTGGTCGATGAAACGGAGCGAGGTCGCCTCGACGCCCTGCGCTCGCATGAGCGCGATGCTGCGGTCCATCAGTCCCTGGGTATTGCTCACCTCCGGTGATCTCTTCAGAGTGCAATTGACGTAGACGGCCTTCAGGTCGCTGTAGTCAGTCGGCGAATCAGCCATGATCGCTCCATCCCTTCGTGGGCACCATCTCACCCCTGGGCAGCGCTGTCCAGGCGCCGGAGGTTACGAAGTGCGTACGGATCCGTCCGCACGCAGCAGGACGAGCTGCCCCGCCTCGGCTGAACCACGCGTCTACCCCGACGAGGCCGCTGCGACCGACGACCACGGCATCTGCTTCTCGGAAGAGAGCGGCATCGATTGGCTCGCGACATCCGCGGTGCGAAAGTGCGGAAATCGCCATTGCGGCGAATTGAATCCGACGACCTTCAGCTCCGGCTTGATTCACCCGTGGACGGTGTGGGCTGGGCGCGATAATGTCGCGATGTCGCCAAACGATTCCGTGGAAAGAAGCTGTACCCCATCTCCAGGACCAACGCCGCACCCTCGTTGCCCACTCCACGCCAGGTGCAGGGAACGTATTACACGCTGATGCTCGGCAACACGCTCGCCGCGTCGTTCATCTGGGGCATCAACACGCTGTTCCTGCTCGACGCCGGCCTGTCGAACTTCGAGGCGTTCTCGGCGAACGCCTTCTTCACCGCCGGGATGCTGATCTTCGAGATCCCGACCGGGGTCGTGGCCGACACTGTCGGCCGTCGGGCTTCGTACCTGCTGGGAACGGTCACGCTGGCCGTCACGACGGTGCTGTACTGGCTGCTCTGGGTCTGGCATTCGCCGTTCTGGGCCTGGGCCATCGTGTCCGTGCTGCTCGGGCTGGGCTTCACCTTCTTCTCGGGCGCCGTGGATGCCTGGCTGGTGGACGCGCTGAAGGCGACCCACTACGACGGCAGCCTCGAGACCGTCTTCGGCCGGGCGCAGATCGTGGGCGGCATCGCCATGCTTTCGGGCTCAGTGCTCGGCGGCGTGATCGCGCAGGCGACGAACCTCGGAGTGCCGTTCCTGATCCGGGGCGCCATCCTCCTGGTGATGTTCGTCGTGGCCGCGCTGCTGATGCGCGACGTGGGCTTCACACCGGACCGCAGCGAAGGTCCGCTGCGGGCGACACGCACCGTCTTCCGCGCCTCGGTCCGGTACGGTCTCGGTGACCCGCCGGTGCGCTGGCTCATGCTCGCGAGTCCTTTCATCGCAGGCGTCGGCATCTACGTCTTCTATGCGCTGCAGCCATACCTGCTGGAGCTGTGGGGCGACGAAAAGGCTTACACAGTCGCCGGACTCGCGGCCGCTCTGCTGTCGGGCGCGTCGATCCTCGGAGGTGCGATGGCTCCCTGGGTGCGCAGGCTCTTCCGCCGCCGCACGTCAACGCTCCTGCTGTCGGCGGTAGCCAGCGCGCTGGTGCTGATCGGGCTGGGGCTCGTGCACAATTTCTGGGTCGCTGTCTTCCTCGTCGCGCTCTGGGGCATCGCTTCCGCGATCGACAACCCCGTGCACCGCGCCTACCTGAACGACATGATCCCATCGAAGCAGCGCGCGACGGTGCTCTCGTTCGACTCCTTGATGGGCTCGGCAGGCGGAGTCGCGTTCCAGCCCGTGCTGGGACGAGTAGCGGATGTCGGGGGCTACGGCGCATCGATGATCTGGAGCGGGGTGATCTCGGCAGTGGCCATCCCCTTCGTGCTGCTCAGCAGGGGCCAGCGCCCTCCGGCCGACACGGCTCGCGAATTCACCACGCCGGCGGATGTCTAGCGACAGCTGATCCGCGCTCATCGAACCCCGCGGTGACGGTGACGCGAGACCCGCTGGCCGGCTATCACACGGGCCACTCCGCTCGAGCCGCCCCATGCTTACGATTCCCGGCCGCACCCGGCGCGGGAAGGGTGAGCCCACGGGCGGGCGGCTTTCCACCGCCTGCCCGATGATCCTGATCCGATTACTTCAGGCCGTTGTCGGAGAGCCAGGCGGCCGCGATGTCCTTCGCCGACTTCTGATCGACCGTGGATTGCACGTTCATGGCGATGAGACCTTTGGGTGTCAGGGCCGCGCTCACGGCGTTGATGACATCCGCGATCTTGCCGGCGATGTCGGTGCTGACGACCGGCACGACGTTCGAGGCGAGGAACAGGCCCTTCGGGTCCC
Source organism: Microbacterium deminutum (assembly GCF_039530205.1). NCBI lineage: Bacteria > Bacillati > Actinomycetota > Actinomycetes > Micrococcales > Microbacteriaceae > Microbacterium > Microbacterium deminutum. The sequence continues at coordinate 10,021 of NZ_BAAAOG010000016.1, read as the reverse complement.
TCAGCGTGACGAGGTCTTTCGTCTTGATCAGCGGGTCGGCGCTGTACACATCGGCGACCTGGACATTGCCGGCCACGAGCTCGTCGACCGTCGTGTCACCGGTCGCGTTGAAACCGACATCCACGCCGTACACGTCCTTCAGGCCGGTCGGGCCATAGGGACGCTTCTCGAGCTCGGGTGCGCCGCCCAGCACCAGACCGCCGATGCCGGCGAGGTCGCCGATCGACACCAGGTTGTGCTTGGCCGCGAAGTCGGCGGTCACGTTGTACGAGTCCTGATCCGTGGCCGGTGACTGGTCGAGCACGGTGAGACCCTTCGGCATCGCATCCTTGAGCGCGGCATAGACGTCGTCGGGCGTGGTCGCCGTCGCGCCCGGCTTGAGGAACTGGAGAAGGTTGCCGGTGTACTCCGGGAAGAGGTCGATCGATCCGTTCTCCAGGGAGGGCATATAGGCGTCGCGCTGACCGATGTTGAAATTGCGCTCGACCTTGTAGCCGGCGCCCTCGAGCGCCTGGGCGTAGATCTCGGCGATGATCTCGTTCGAGTAGTAGGCCTGCGAACCGATGACGATGGTCGACGAGCCGCTGGGCTTCGGGGTCGCGCCGCCGCTCAACGGATTGCTGGACGCGCAGCCGGCCAGGGCCAGTGCGGCGATCGCTGTCGCACTGATCGCCAGTGCGAGGCGTGTGCGTGCTGTGGACATGTTGGAACCTCCGGTTGTGTGAGGGTCAGGCGGGCGCGTCCGCGACGGCGCGCGAACGGACCCCGGGCGAACGACGGGGAGTCTGGTTCCCCGCGGCGACACCGCGAGGCACCACGACGCGCTGGAGCAAGGCGAAGACGCCGTCCAGCAGAAGGGCGAGGGCGATCACGACGATCGAGGCACCGAGGATCTCGGGGAAGTCCCGCAGCGCGATGCCTTGGATGATGTAGTACCCGAGGCCACCGAGGCCGACGTATGCCGCGATCGTGACTGTCGCGACGACCTGCAGCGTCGCGACCCGCAGCCCGCCGATGAGCAGCGGCAGCCCCAGGGGAACTTCGATCTTCCAGAGCACCTGCCACGGGGTCATGCCCATGGCACGGCCGGCGTCGATCACGCTGCGGTCGATGGCTTCGAACCCGGCGTACGCGCCTGCGAGGATGGACGGGATGGCGAGCAGGACGAACGCCACCACCGCCGCCTCTGTCTTCAGGCCCACGCCCAGCAGCAGCACCAGCAGCACGATGAGACCGAGGGAGGGGAGCGCCCGGGCGGCCCCGGCCAGGAAGATCGCGAATTCGCGGCCGAGGCCGGTATGGCCGATGAGCCATCCGACGGGAATGGCGACCAGGGCGGCGATCAGCACCGAGCCGAATGTGAACGCGAGGTGCTGCGCGATCGCTGTCGGCAACGGCAGCGCGCCGGTGAGACGGTCTGGCGAGAAGATCCAGGCGAATGCCTCGAGAAAGTAGTTCACACGCTCACCGCCCGGAGAGCGCGCTCCGCGCGCGTCGGTCGGCGCCGGTTCCATGGCATGAGCGCGCGACCGGCGAGGACGAGCAGCAGGTCGATGACCACGGCTATGACGACGACCGCCACGACGCCGGCCAGGACCTCGGCGATGATGCGCCGCTGAGAGCCGTTCGTGAAGAGATAGCCCAGGTTCTCGACGCCGATCAGGATGCCGACGGTCGCGAGCGAGATCGTCGACGACGCCGTCACTCGGAGGCCGGCGAGCAGCACCGGGCCAGCGAGCGGAAAGTCGACAGTCCAGAACCGCCGCCACGACCCGAAGCCGACCGCGACCGCCGCCTCGCGGGTCACCGGATCCACGGAGGCGAGGCCGTCGGCGACCGAGCGCGTCATGATGGCGACGGCGTAGATGGTGAGCGCGACGATGAGGTTGACCTCGGAGAGGAGTGGGATGCCGAACGCGGCCGCGAGGACCGCGAAGAGCCCCAGCGACGGGATCGTGTAGAGAAGACCGACCGTCGTCAGCGTCGGTCCGCGCAGCGCCGTGAACCGGAAGGCCACCCAGCCGATGGGCAGCGCCACGACGAAGCCCAGGACGATCGCGATCAGGCTCTGCCTGAGGTGGTCGAGGCTGAGCCCCCAGATCAGGTCGAGGTTGTCGATGACCCAGTTCATGGTGCGTCCTCCACAAGCACCCCCTGCGTGCGGCCGGCGAAGTCGACGACCACCGCACCCTGCGGGGTCTGCTTGCGGCGCAGCGCCCGCGTGCCCTTGTCAGCTCCGATGAAGCTGGCCACGAACTCGCTCGCCGGGTTCTCGGTGATCTCGTCGGGGGTTCCGAGCTGGGCGATCTTCGCGCCCTTCTGCAGGATCACGACCTGGTCGCCGAGCAGGAAAGCCTCGTCGATGTCATGCGTGACGAAGACGATGGTCTTGTCGAGCTCGCCTTGCAGTCGGAGGGTCTCAGCCTGCAGCTCTTTGCGGACGATCGGGTCCACCGCACCGAAGGGCTCGTCCATCAGCAGGATGTTCGGGTCGACGGCGAGGCTGCGGGCCACGCCAACGCGCTGCTGCTGGCCGCCCGAGAGCTGGCTGGGGTAGCGCTCGGCGAGCGCGCGGTCGAGACCGACGACATCCATCAGCTCGAGGGCGCGGTCGCGGGCCGCCTTGCGCGCGACTCCTGTCAGCACGGGGACCGTCGCGATGTTGTCGATCACCGTGAAATGCGGCAGCAGGCCGGCGTTCTGCAGCACGTACCCGATCCCGCGGCGGAGCTTCACCGGGTCACGCCCGGCGATCGGCTCCTCGTCGATGGTGATCTCGCCACCGGTCGGCTCCACCAGCCGGTTGATCATGCGCAGCAGCGTGGTCTTGCCGCAGCCGGATGAGCCCACGAGGACCGTGGTTTTGTGCGCCGGGATGACAAGGCTGAATTCGTCGACGGCGAGCGTGCCGTCGGCGAAGCGCTTCGTGACGGATCGGAATTCGATCGCCATGCTGTCCTTTCGGCGGGAATCCAAGCCTTCCACAGGTCACGGACACAGGGGGCGGATCGTCAGATGGGTTGACCACGACTGGCATCTGTGTATCCTTCGGCGCCGGCGAGCGAACGGATTGTCAACCCCGGCCCCGACGTCGTGCGCCGCCTATACCGTGGGACGCATGGCCACTCGAGAGTATGACCTCATCGTCATCGGCGCGGGGCCGGTGGGCGAGAACGTCGCCGATCGGGCGAAGCAGGGCGGCCTGACGGTCGTCGTCGTCGAGAGTGAACTGGTCGGCGGCGAATGCTCGTATTGGGCGTGCATGCCGTCGAAGACACTGCTGCGCAGCGGCGCCGCTCTCCGCGCCGCCCGCGATGTCGACGGCGCGCGCCAGGCGGTGAGCGGCTCGGTCGACGTGGCGGCCGCCCTGCGGCGCCGCGATGCGATCGTGCACGAATGGAACGACACGGCGGACGTCGACTGGCTCCACAAGACCGGGATCGACCTGGTACGCGGTCACGGTCGCCTCACCGGCGACCGCGAGGTCACCGTGGCCAGCGCGGACGGCAGTGAGGCGATCACCCTCATGGCACGGCACGCGGTGGTCGTGTCGACGGGATCGGCGGCGATGCTCCCCGACATCCCCGGGCTGAAGGATGCCGCCCCCTGGACGAGCCGCGATGCCACCGGCGTGCGCAACGTGCCGCCATCCCTTGCGATCCTCGGCGGTGGAGTCGTGGGCAGCGAGATGGCGACCCTGTACGCGTCGTTCGGATGCGCCGTCACGCTGATCGCACGCTCTGGCCTGCTCGGCTCGATGGAGCCCTTCGCGGGCGAGGCCGTCGTCGCTGCGCTGCGGGAGGCCGGAGCCGAGGTCCGCACCGGGATCGAGGTCGAGGCGGTGTCGCGAGAAGCCGACGGCGACGTGGTGCTGACTTTGTCCGATGGCTCACAGGTGCGCGCCGCCGAGGTGCTGGTGGCGACCGGACGTGTGCCCCGGACCGGGGACCTGGGACTGGAGAGCATCGGGCTCGAGCCCGGCTCATGGCTCGACGTGGACGACACCCTCCGCGTCCGCGGCGTCGACTGGCTTTACGCCGTCGGTGACGTCAACCATCGCGCTCTCCTCACGCATCAGGGCAAGTACCAGGCGCGCGCCGCCGGCGACGTCATCGCGGCGCGGGCGCTCGGAAAGGACGTCCGCGACGGCCCATGGGGCGCGCACGTCGCGACCGCCGACCACTCCGCCATTCCCCAGGTGGCGTTCACCCATCCGGAGGTCGCGTCGGTGGGTCACACCGAGGCGTCCGCGAAGGCGGCCGGCATCGGCATCCGTGTGATCGACTACGACCTGTCGTGGGTGTCAGGTGCGACTACGCACGCCGATGACTACCGCGGTCAGGCGCGGGCGATCCTCGACGAGGACAGACGAGTGCTCGTCGGAGCCACGTTCGTGGGACCCGACATCGCGGAGCTGCTGCACTCCGCGACCATCGCGGTGGTCGGCGAAGTGCCGATCGACCGACTGTGGCACGCCGTCCCTGCCTATCCGACCGTCAGCGAGGTGTGGCTGCGCTGGCTCGAGGAGATCGGCCGCTGAGTCCGGCGCTCCGGACGCCGGGCCGGGTCGGCGATCGCGAAGCGCATCGCGCAGCCAGGGCTCTGACACCCGCTCGCGGTGGCCCGCGCTGTGCGTCGGGCGCTTACGCTGAGACGATGGCCCCTCCCATTCCCGATCCCATCGCGCCAGGCCAGGAGTCGGTGTGGGAATATCCGCGACCGCCCCGGATCGAGCGAGTTGTGAGCGGGGTGGTCATCCGCCTCGGAGGCGAGGTCGTCGTCGACACCCACGATGTGGTCCGCGTGCTCGAGACGAGCCATCCGCCCGTCTACTACCTGCCGATAGCGGCGTTCGCCGACGGAGCGCTCGCCGACGCGGAGGGGAATTCGTACTGCGAGTTCAAGGGCTCCGCCCGCTACCTCGACGTGCAGGGAGGTGGGGTGACGGCTCCGAGGGCGGCCTGGAACTACCCGCGCCCGTCCGACGGGTACGAGGCTCTCGCCGGACGCGTGGCCGTGTACGCGCGGCCGATGGACGCCTGCGAGGTCGACGGCGAGGTCGTCACGCCGCAGCCGGGCGAATTCTACGGGGGCTGGATCACCTCGGCGGTGGCGGGTCCTTTCAAAGGCGTCCCCGGGTCCTCGGGCTGGTAGGGACGAGGGGCTGCGGCCGGTGTCAGCCTGGTCGCGGGAGAATTCTTCTCCGGCAATGGCGTGAAACGCTGTCGATTGTCCGCCCGTTCGATCGTCATATCGTTGATCGACTGTGCGACCTTCGAAGGAGAGATCATGGACAGCACTCACATCACCGGCGTCCGCACCGTCAGCATCCCGGTGGACGATCAGGACGATGCGCTCCGCTTCTATACGGGTCTCGGCTTCGCCGTGTTGCGGGACATGCCGACGCCCAACGGGCGATGGATTGAGCTGGCCCCTGGCCGAGCGAACGTCATCCTCACCCTCGAACCCGCCGAGCCGGATATCCCCCGCGGCGCGATCGGGATCCGCTTCACCTCAGACGACGTCGATGCCGCCCACGCCGCCATGATCGCGGACGGGATCGACGTGGACGACATCATGCGGTGGCCTGGCGTCCCCGCCATGTTCGCGTTCCGCGATCCCGACGGGAACGCGTTCTCCATCACCGGCGAAAGTGTGCAAGTGGAGCGCGCTGAAGGACCGGAATCATGAGCCACATCGGACCGCTCGACATCACCTTCACCGCAACTCTCGGTCGAGTGAGGGAAGGTGACACGTGGATCTGCGTGCAGCTGCCGGACTCGGCCACGATCTTCGGCACCCGCGGACTTGTCAAGGTGTCAGGGACCGCAGACGATCACCCGTTCGACGGAGCGTTCATGGCACTCGGGGACGGAACACACAAGCTGCCCATCTCTGCCGCGATACGCCGCGCCATCGACAAGCGCGAAGGCGACGAAGTCACCATCCACCTCAGCCAGCGACGCAACTAGATCGTCCGCAGCCCGTCCCCTCCCACGTCGGCCGACGTTGTCGATGCGTCCGATCAGTGCGCTTGAGTTCTTACGAATACGTCGCCGGCGCGATCGAAGGAACACGACCGGCTTCAGGTGGCCGCGGGACCCTTGAACGGCGCGGCGGAGACGCGACTGGAGGGCCCGGACTTCGGCAGTCGCGACGAGTCGTCGTTTCTGGACCTATCCGGTCCCGGCATCCGCTCCGGCGTCCGCGACCGGCGGAGGTGGTGGAGGCGGAGGCGGCGGCGGCGGTGCCTCTTCCCCGGAGCCGCTGAATGCGGCATACGCGCCGATCACCACCGCGGCGAGAAGGATGTACCCCCACATTCCCCCGTCGTTCGCGATCATGTTGTTCTCGGTGAGTCCGACCTCCCGCGCGACCTGGTTCGCCTTGGCGAAGTCGTTCCGGAGTATCGCGCCCTGAATGCTCATTATGGCGTCGGGGTCACGTTCGATGAGCTCCAGGATGAACTGCGTGTCGTACTTCATCTGCGCCAGATGAGCTTCGGTGAACTCAGCCGGCAGCTCCACCCGAAGCGTCTGATCGGTGTGTATGAATGTTCCGAGTCGTTCGGCTGTGTGGCCAATGATGCCAAGCCGCAGTTCGGGCATCGTGGTGCTCCTCATCCGTGAGATCTGATCGTTCTCGAGCGGCGGTCATCCATGAGATCGCTCTCCCGCGACCGCTCGCCGGTGCTGGTGCTGACGCGCCCCCAGCGTAGTGGTCGCAATCCGTCCCCAGAAGGGCCTCGGTGCGTCGCCGGCGGCTCTTCACAGAATCGGGGCGGCGCCCGACAGCCGCGGTTCCGATGGCTCAGCCACTGAGCCGACTCGAATGGGCAGTCCTCAAGGACGCGAGACGGCCCTGCGACGCCCGTCAAAAGTGATTGCAAGCGCCCGACCGCACGGACCAGTGCCTCATCCGTTCAGCGCCCTGATGGGGAGTGCGAGATTCCTGCCAGACCCCTGTCCGCGGATATCCGGCCGAGGTACTTGAATCACGGATGCGGCAGGCGCACAGTGGAAGGAGAGAGGGAGGTCACATGCGCGACTGGATGGCTCACCCGGATGTCATGCCGATCCTCTCCCCAGGCCGGCACCGCTCGCCACGGCGTGGGGCCTGCTTCATGGAATTCGCGTCGTACCTCGCGGGAGAGCGTTGGAGCGACCATCCAGCGTGTACGAACGGCACCCTCGCGCATCTCGCACGGATGGTGAACGACCGGACGAGCGAAGCCGGTCGCGCCCGGCTCACGCCGCTCATCCCGTCAGTCGTCGGCCTGACGAGCGACGACCCGCTGCTCGACGTTCTGCTCGCCCTGCGAGCTGCCAACGCCGCCCTGCCTGTCGCCGCTGAGGAGCGGCAGCGTTCACAGGCGGTGGCGGTGCGCGTCGCCCTCCGGGCCCTCGGCGGACGAGACGACGAACTCGCCGCGGAGTCGCGCGAACTGGCGGAAGCCGCCCTCCGCGCCGCACCCGCCGCCGATGTCTGGGCCACCCAGTTCATCCAGAAAGTCGGTTCGGGCCGCCCGGGCATGACCGTGCGGCAGTGCCGGGATATCGTGACCGGCGCCGTCGATGGGATCGCGCAGGCGTGCGGCGGGGACCCCGACGAACGACTCGTCGCCCTGCTCACTGCCGCCGTGTCGGACACTGCGCGCTTTGTGGGCACGACGCGTGAGGCGGTGGATGTCCGCGCCGAGGCGCATGTCCCCGTCACCGCCTAGGACCGACGAGCCGTGAGCTCAGTCGGCGATGGTGTAGGCGCCGCGAATACCGCCGAAAACTGGTAGGTCCGGATTGTGGCCCACTCGAATTCTGAGACCCTCCGGACCGACGTTCTCGAGCATCGCCCTGCTCTGCGGGGTCAGTCCGGCGTCAGCGTCTGGTGACCTCGTTCGGGGACGGATACTGATGCCGATAGCTGGGGCTATGTCCTGAGGTCGGGGATGTCGATGTCCGCGTGTACGCGGCTCTCCTCCGGTGTGTGCCCGAGATCGGTGGGGGTCACGGCCGGTGCGGACCCGGCATCCGTCGATTGTCCCGCCTGCCCGCCTTCGGACTCACCCCGCACGTTCGGCAGCTCTTCGGAGTGACCCTTCTCCGCCGCCGCGATGGCGTCGGCGGCACGGACGAGAGCGAGGTGCGACAGGGCCTGCGGGGTGTTGCCCATGTGCCGCGCAAGAACGGGGTCGTACTGCTCGCTCAGCAGCCCGACGTCGTTGACGAAGGAGGTCAGGCGATCCATGAGCTCGCGGGCGGCCCGCACGTCACCGCAGGCCGCGTACTGTTCGACGAGCCAGAAGGAGCACGCCACGAACGGATGCTCCTCGCCCGTGAGTCCGTCGACTCCGGCCGACGTGCGGTAGCGCAGCAGGAGTCCGTTGCGCATCAGGTCCTCCTTGATCGCCGCGACGGTGCCCAGCATGCGGGGGTCGTCTGCCTCGACGAACCCGATCTGCGGCAGCTGGAGGAGCGCCGCGTCCAGCTCGGCGGAGCCGTAGTACTGCACGAAGGTGTTCCGCTCGGGGTCGTAACCTCGGTCGAGGATTTCGTCGCGTACCCGCTCCGCGAGCGACGCCCACTTCTGGGCATCTCCGGGCAGTCCGAACTCCCGGACGGCACGCGCGCCGCGGTCGAAAGCCGCCCACACCATGGCCCGCGAGTGTGTGAAGTGCCTTTCCTCGCCCCGGATCTCCCAGATGCCGCGATCGGGGCTCTGCCAGTTCTCCTCCAGAAAGTCCAACAACGCGCATTGGAGCGGCCAGGACGCTTCGGTCTCCTTCAGCCCCGCGGCGCGCGCACCGTGCAGTGCGACCATGACCTCGCCGAAGATGTCCCACTGTCGCTGTTCGTATGCGGCGTTGCCCACGCGAACGGGGGCGGCGCCGCCGTAGCCGGACAGTTCGGGGATCTCGTACTCGTGCAGTCGTCGCTCTCCGCCGATGCCGTACATGATCTGCACATCGCGAGGGGCACCGGCGACGGCCCGCAGCAGCCACCCGCGCCACTCCTCCGCCTCAGCCCGATACCCGTGCGTCAGCAGCACGCTGATCGTGAGAGCGGCATCCCGGAGCCATACGTATCGGTAGTCCCAGTTCCGGCCGCCGCCATCGGTTTCCGGCAGGCTCGTGGTCGCCGCCGCCGAAATGCCCCCGGTGTCCTCGTCGGTCAGCGCTCGAAGTACGAGCAACGATCGCTGCACCTGCGCGTCGAATGGGCTCGGCGGCTTGCTGCGGGCGGCCCAATCGCGCCACCAGTCGATCGTCACATCCAGGGCGTGATCCACATCCAGCGGCGGCGGCGGATCACGATGGGACGGATACCAGGTGACGACGAGATCGACCACGTCGTCTTCGCCGACCGTGAACTGCGCGGCATGGCGAAGATCTTCGGGATGCATCTCGGGACCGCGCCGGATGACGGTCGCGGGGCCGGCCGTCGCAAGGAGGGCAGGCTGATCGCCGTAAGTCGTCTGACGGACCCAGGGGACGGCGGACCCGTAGTCGAAGCGGATGGCGATCTCCTCGTCGAACGTCACGCTTCCGCGGATGCCACGGATCCGTCGGACGATATTCGGTCTCTGGTCGCCGAGCGGCATGAAGTCGCAGACCTCCGCCTCGCCGTCCGGGGTCTGCCAGCGGGTCTGCAGAACGAACGTATCCGGCAGGTAAGACCTGCGGACGTCGAGGACGCGGCCCGTGGGCGCCAGCGTCCAGCGACCCGCGTCCTCGCTGTCCAGGAGGGCAGCGAAGAAGGCCGGGGAGTCGAAGCGCGGCAGACAGAGCCAGTCGATGGACCCCACCGACGAGATGAGCGCCGCCGTGTGCAGATCGCCGATCATCGCATAATCTGCGATCGGCGTCGGGACGCCGGCGTCTCCACGTGATCGGCGCGACATGCGTTTCTCCTATGTCAAGTCTTAGGCCGCGAGGGGGAGGCTCGCGGGGATCTGGCTCGGTTGCTGGTCGGCGGTGAGGGCGTTGAAGACCGTGCGGGCGAGGCGGCGTTTCAGGCAGCGTAGG
>NZ_BAAAOG010000015.1:0-24000 GCF_039530205.1 Microbacterium deminutum | reverse complement strand
CGGAACACCATCCGCGACCAGTCGCCGGATCAACGCCCAATCCTCCACCGAGATCACCCACCCAATCTGTCTGGGTGGCCTCGTTTTCGCCCGTCGCTAATGCATCAGATTCGCCCGTCGCCGACAGACTGGCCTCTGATTGGAGGCTCGTTCACTATCGACGGCATCCGCGTCCTGTGGCCGCCTCCCTCATCAAACGAATGACCGATACACCGCCTCGACCGATGGATGTCGACAGCGTGCGCGGACGCCTCGCGACCACGGTCATGTCGCACGACTACGGTCTCAAGATTGGCCGGCGGATCGATCATCGCGGTCTGCGAGTGCGCGCCTCTGAAGGCGCTCTCAGTGAAATTGCTCAAGGTGATCTGCCTCGAAACGCCACCGTGGCCCCTATCGTGCAGCGCCCGTTCGTGGATCCTCCCGCCCGTCGACCGCCCGAATGGTACCGGATTCGTGCATGGCACGCCTAGGGATCCCGCCGCGCAGGGGTGTCGACTCGTGCCGAAAGACCGGCGAATCCATCACCCTGAGATCTCGATGCTTCTCCAGCGAGCAGCCTGCCTTGGCCAGGATACGATCAGACACCACGTCGCACGGTTTGGGGGAAATCTTGTTGCACGATTCGCGCGAGCGGCGCACACGTTGCGCTTGGGCGTTGGGGCTGCTGACCTTCACTGGCGGGGCGACCCTGGCGCTGATCTTTCTGCCCGACGTGCTTGTCTCGCTGATGATCGCTGGACCATTCGATCAGGCGTCGACCTATCGGAGCCTCCACGACTCAGAGTACGCGGACGCAATCGTCGCGGCGCGCACAGCGATACTCTTCGCCGCGGGAGGTGTACTCGCGATCCTGACCCTCTACGTCACGCGAATGAGGGACGTAGTTGCCGAAGAGAAGCGCGACGACGATCGATTCATCGAGGCGGCAAAGCTCGTCAGTTCTCCCGAACTGGCCGGCAGACCAGCGGGGCTCTACGCTTTGGAACGCCTCGCGAAGGAAGTCCCCGCCACGACCCAGGCAGTTATTGATGTGGTGGGAGGGTTCATTCTGGATCAGGCCCCAAAGGTTTCCGACTCTGCCGCACTGTCAGCGGACTATCGGCCGACCGCGGACCTGGATGCCGCGTTTCGGGTACTCGCCCGGGTCACGAAGGAAGCACCTCCCAATCACCGCCTGAGATTCAGGGACCGCGTACTCGCGCACGCGCCGCTGACGAACGCGGTGCTGACGAGAGCCAACCTGCACAATGCCGATCTCACGGGTGCCTATTTAGAGAAGGCGAACCTGGAAGGGGCGTACATCACTCACGCCGTCTTTGACGACGCGAATCTGCGTGGAGCCATTCTCAGTCACGCGATCTACAGCTCCGAAGACCAGTTCGACCGCATCTACGCTTGGGACGACAAGACAGTCTGGCCAGCGGGCTTCGACACGAACCGGCCCGCCCTGGCGGCAAGTAAGGCTGACTAGAACTCGCGGATCACGTCCTCGCGGCCAGTTTCGACCCGCAGCCCGGTGTCCTGACTCGAGCGCGAGAACTTTCTGACCGCGAAACAACTTTGATCGCACGCGCTGGTCCCCGTTCCGCGCAATGCCCGGATATAAATCCCAATCGCATGCGCTCATGGCCGCACGCCACCTACCCCAAGTGTGCACGGCGGGTATACGGATCGCAGCTGATCTCATTGACACGCTGTGGCGCGTCGTTAGCGTAAGAGCTGTGTCTCTCGACCTTTCATTTCTGAAGGTGCGGCTGGGGTCGACGCCGGCCCCGCTCCGACCAGTGAACGTCTACGACATTCTGCGAGATGGTTGGCGCGAGAACCGGGTCGACATGACTCTCCAGTTCTTTCTGGACCCGAATGAACGACATGGACTCGGGTCGCTCGTAATTGACGCGCTCCTCACAGCTCTGGACGGAGCACCGACAATCGGTTCAGGCGGCAGGACGGGCACGGCCTTCGTTGCCGAGCAGTACCTCGGTTCTGATGCCTGGGAGGTCAGCACCCAGGCTGACTTCATCGACGTCTACGCAGCCAACAAGGAGTTCGGACTCGCGGTCGTTCTAGAGAACAAGATCGGTCACGAGTTGAACAACCCACTGGATCGGTACGCTGCCAGTGCACTCGCTGACGAGGACATCTCGACAGTGCTCGTCGCGGTCCTTGCCCCGGAGCGTCGAACCCCCCGCGGCGCTCAAGAGGCCTGGCTTTCGCGGGCCATCACCTATTCGGAGTTGGCTGGGGAGATCAAACGCTCACCCGGGCTGATCGAACATCTCCTCAGCCCGCTGGACCAGGATCAGCGCAGGGGTCTGGATCTCTTGCAGCAATTCATCGAAGCAAGGAGCGGGGGAACCGACATGACCGACATTGCAGTTGAGGCCGCCCGGATCAACGAGTGGCGAGCGCTCCTGGACGAGAATCAGGACGAGATCAAGCAGTTCCTCGACGCGCGCAGCAGAGCCGCGCGAACGATCCGGGATCGCAACAAGCGCCTCGCCCCTTTGATCGCGGTGGGATTTGATGAGGCTGGCCTCGAGGTTGGCTGGGAAGCTCACGGTGGCTACGACACCGACGTCTGGAACGCCTACTATTTCCCGGTCGCCGACTGGTCCATTGAGCTGAAACTCTCGACGAACCCGGCACAGCCGAGCATCTTTGTGTACGACTACGTGGGGAGGACTTACACGGACGCGACAGTTGAACCGCTCGGGCTCGAGTGGGGCGTCCCGGACCAGGAGGTCGCGGAGGCCTTTGTTGACCGTGTGCGACGGGTCCTTGCAAGGAGAGCTTCGACGAACGACGCTCGTGGCCCCCAGCTGCCCGAGGCCGGCGGGGCCTTGAGTCCGGGCTAAGCCTTATCGCGCCGCCCCAGTGGTCAGACTGCGGGGACGACTCGCGTGCACTGCACGTATAGGGATCTCGCCGGGCGGCGGCGGGTGGAGGGGCGGTGGGGACCAATCGTCACTCGCGTCGTTCGGCAGAGGCCGTGGCCGACCGAGGTACATAGCACTCGTCCGCGACGCTTGCAACCCACCTCGATTTCATGCTCACTCACGGCCGCCGCGCATACGATTGCGCGACCGCACGACGAAGGGAGACGAGAATGACCGACATCCAGGGAAACTCCGAAGCCACCCAGGCGGCGCGAGACGCCGCCGAGCGAGTGCGCACGTCGGCCGCCGACGGCGCAGAGTCGTTCGGCGCCACGGCGGAGCAGATCGCTGACGAGGTCTCGGCGGGCACGGAAGCCGCGAAGAGCGATGTCGCAGGAACCGGGAGCGACATCGCAGAAAAGCTGAGCGAGAAGGTCGGCGACGTCGTCGATGGAGCCAAGAGCGCTGCGTCCGAAGCGAGGGCCGCGGCCGCAAAAGCCGCGGATGCCGCCGTTGATGCCGCGAAGGCCGCAACCGCGAGTATCAAGGATGTGGCCGACGACGTCGATTTCGACAGCCTTGTCGCCCATACCAAGACGGTCGCTGGGGAGTGGACGGACAAGCTGAAGCAGACCTATCGCGAGCGTCCCGGCGTCGTGATCGCCGCAGCCGCGGGCGCTGTAGTGGTGCTGGGCGCGATCGTGCGCTCGATCGGTCGTCGCTGACACTCACGCTTGCCTGTATCCAAGCCGCGGAGGCTTGGTGGCCGTGCACTGCGCGCATCACGCCCGCTCAGCAAAGACTGTCGGTGCTCGAGACCCATCCCGTCCGGGCATTTGTGTACCACGTCCTCGCTCTACATGCAGCCATCGATTCAATCAGTAGCGGCTGCTAGGCCGGGTCGGACTCGGCTGAGAGCATGGGACCGCAGTGCGCGTTGCGGGATCCTTGCCTGCGGACCGGCAGTAACGGCTCAAACGGCGTCTCTACGGCGTTTCGGTCGCCGCGTCGGTGCTCACAGCGCCTTCGACTCGGAAGCCGGTCGCCCGAATGTGCCGCATTTTCTCGCATCGGGGGCGTGCGCCCTGGCTTTGATCTCGGCCATCGTGATGAGGTGCTCGTCCTCGGCGTGCCAGGGTCGGAGCGCACCCACCGGCAGCATGGAGGATACCGTCGCGAACCGGTTGTAGAAGTCGGTCATCTGGCGCGCGACATCGCGGATCTGTTCCTCCGGGAGGTTCAGGTCCTCAGGGAACGTGTCCCCGCCATCACCTATCCGAATCGTGGTGATGTGGGCCAGCTGTTTGTGAATCTCTTTCACCGACCCGTCCGTGGCGTCGTGAACCTCGGCTTCGTCTGAAGGCGTCCAGCCATCCGCGAAGTTGCGGGCGAACTGGTCGTCGTTCCGAGTATTGGCCGGCGGCCCGCTGAGGAAGGCGACCATCGCCCGCACGTCGATCAGGAACGCGCCCAGCGCTGCGTGGTTCGCGAGAACCGGGATGCTTTCGTCGAACATGATGTCAGGCAGAGTGGCGATCGATTCGCTGAGCAGGCTCAGCTCTTGTATGGCATCGGTTCGAGGGAAGTGCACGACCAAATCCACGCCATCGTCGTCGCTCGGGATCCGCAGATGCATGCGCTCGGTGTCCCCGGCGCGGACGCGAGGATGGAGGAGGCGCGAGGACCGAACCCGACGCTCGCACTCAGCAGCAGGCGATACGCGACCTCTGGATGTCCGCGGCAGGGACGAAATTTGACGGGATGTTCAGCAGTCGCCGCGCTGAGCGTCACGCCGCGCGACTAAGATTTGGATCTCGGCCGGTGGAAGGATCCTGGCAAAATGGGTCGCAACCGTCAACACATCGCCGACCTCGACATGCGCGCTGCTAACGCCGGCGCGGTGAACATCCAAGTGGAACTCAGCTACCTCCGAGCGGGTGTCGATCCCCACTGGGAGCGTCCCTATCGCGATGGGCGCGACATCACCGACGAGCCCGCACTCTGGACCCCATATCAGCGCGCCCGACGTGAGTCGTTCTAGGCTCGCGTGGCGCAGTACCGCCGCGACGGTCGGCTATATACGAATCTGAGCGTTGGTGTGCACGATATTGCATCGCCCACTGATGCGGGACACCGGCGGAACAGACTTGGGTGCAGGTGGACCCGACATGGCAGACATGGACTGGCTGTCGTCCAGTGAGCTGGGTGGAGCAGAAGGACGCTAACCAACTTCTGCTCGAGCGAGTGCTCACCGTTGCCGAACAACTCGCACTCCTTTGTTGCGGTTTGTTAGCTATGCACCACGGTTCGATGGAATAGCGCAAGCTCTGCGTCATCGGGTCTTTCGAGCCGAAGCCAGCACTCCTCGAGCAATTCTGTTGTTATCGGGACTGCTCCGTATGTGGGGTTAGCGTTACGGATCTCAAGTCGTCGCCAGAGGTCGTCGAACGCGACGTCAAAGTAATGGATCTCGGTAACGGCGTGCAGCTCAATCGCGAGTCGGCGCAGCCTATCGCGTTCCTCTCGTTTCCAGGTGCCGTCCTCAAGAATCACACTCTGCCCGCGATCGAGTAATTCCTTCGACAGCTGGTCTAGTCGCGCCTGCACCCTGTCGCGGATCCGATCAAAGAAGTCGACGCCGAGGTCGGCCATCCATTCATCCGTGCTAAACCGGATGGCGCCCGTCTCTCGTGCTCGCTGACGCGCAATAGTTGTCTTGCCGGATCCGGGCAGTCCACAAAACAGTATGAGCAGGGGTCCCCGACCTGAGTTGCTTCGCAAATCCAAGAGTCTCTCCAATCCGAACCCGTATGCGGAGGATACGCTGCGCAGTGGGTGGGCTCACGAGCGACGGCCATACTCCGGTTAGCCCGACCGCGGATGATCGACCCAAGGCGTTCCGCGGGTCAATGAACGGGCCGTCTACGAAATGATCGTCAACGATCTCCTGGCCACTGCCCGGTCAGGGTTCCTCGCGAGCAATGCTCGGACGCGGCGCCCCTGCATGCCGTGCCCGCATGCGGATCGGCGCATTCGAGCATGGCTCGGTAGGGGATTCTCAGGGCTTCGGGCTGACACTCCTCCGCACGTGGCTGGCCTGCGCCGGCGAAAGAGGATCCCACCGGTCGTTCTTGATGTGGTCTGGGAAGCCCTTGCGGAGTGCGGCTCGAACGGCTCGACCTCCGTCGTCGTACCCGAGTTCACGCGTTTGGTCCTTGACCGTCACGACTTCGTCCATGGTGGCGAGCATACGGCGGCATCTTCCATCGGGTTCAGTGACGCTGAGCAACGCACGCAACGGTGCGGGATCCGTGCACTGCCCGCAAGCGGATCGGGTCTGGACGCACACCGGCTCGCGGTGCACCGGCGTCGCGGACAGAAACGGTCCTCCGCCTTCCTCGCGCCCGGAGGCGCGGGCCCCCCGGCGGTCTCGTCACGGAACCCCCGTTGTGTCACAATCGTGGGGAATCGGATCAATACGCTCCCGCGTCGATCGACCTCCGAGTTTCTGCTTCCGGGGATGCCGGCCTCGCTCGGGCCGTAGGTTCTCCCCGTGTGCGAACTCGGGAGGTGTGTCTCTCGTGGACGAAGCAGACCGCGCGCGCGACCCCCAGCGGAGCTTCGCTGCGATCCCCCCAGTCGCCGGCCCGAGCGACGGCGCGCGAGGCGCCGGCAGCGGCGGTGAGCGTTTCGGCCCGGCAGTCCTGTCGCTGCCCAGGGGCGGCGGGGCCATCCGGGGATTAGGCGAGAAATTCTCGACCAACGCGGTCACCGGCACCGGGTCGCTGAACGTTCCGATCGTCACCAGTCCCGGGCGATCGGGCTTCGGACCGCGGCTCTCGCTCTCTTACGATTCCGGCACCGGCAACGGCCCGTTCGGGTGGGGGTGGAATCTGCCGATCCCCGCCATCACACGCAAGACGGACAAGGGTCTGCCCACTTACCGCGACGGCGACGAGTCGGACGTCTTCATCCTGTCGGGAGCCGAAGACCTGGTTCCGGTGCCGGAGGAAGACGCTGCCATTCGACACCGCGTGAGCGGCGGCGTGACCTACCTCATCCAGCGCTATCGCCCCCGCATCGAAGGCTTGTTCGCCCGCATCGAGCGATGGACCGCGGCGTCATCCGGTGAGAGTCACTGGCGCAGCATCTCCCGCGACAACGTCACCACCCTGTACGGCAGGACGCTGGAAAGCAGGATCAGCGATCCCGACGATGGCACGCGCATCTTCAGCTGGCTGATCTGCGAGACGTACGACGACAAGGGCAATGCCATGGTCTACGACTACGCGGCCGAGGACTCCCAGAATGTCGACCTCTCGCAGAGCAATGAGCGCAACCGCGTTCGAACGGCCAACCGCTATCTGAAACGCATCCGATACGGAAACCGGGTCTCGCGGCTGATCGAACCAGACCTCGCGCTTGCGACGTGGCTGTTCGAGGTCGTGTTCGACTACGGCGAGGGTCACTACGAGGATGTCGACCTCGATCCGGCGATACCGCAAGCGGAACAGCATCATCGTGTTCGGGCGACGTCATCACCGGCGACACCATGGATGTCGCGCCCCGACCCGTTCTCGTCCCACCGTGCCGGATTCGAGGTGCGCACGTGCCGCCGGTGCCGTCGGGTGCTGATGTTCCATCGCTTCGACGAACTGGGAGAGGAACCGCGCTTGGTGCGTGCCATCGAGTTCGACTACGGAGACCTCGACTACGCGCAGTCCCCGACGATCGACGCTGAGCTCAATCACCAGGGCAGCACACGGTTCGGCTCGTTCATCCGCGCCGCGACCCAG
Source organism: Microbacterium deminutum (assembly GCF_039530205.1). Lineage (NCBI taxonomy): Bacteria > Bacillati > Actinomycetota > Actinomycetes > Micrococcales > Microbacteriaceae > Microbacterium > Microbacterium deminutum. The sequence continues at coordinate 16,322 of NZ_BAAAOG010000015.1, read as the reverse complement.
TCGGGATTCGTCCGCGACGATGCCGAGACGGCGGTAGTCCGTGAGGAAGCCACATATGTCACCTACCTGAGCCGGTCCCTGCCCCCACTGGAATTCGAGTACAGCAGGGCCGTCATCCAGGACGACATCCGAGAGCTCGACGCGGCCGGCCTTGAGAACCTGCCCGTAGGCCTCGACGGTGACGCATATCAATGGGTGGATCTGGACGGCGAGGGTGTCTCGGGCATCCTGACAGAGCAGGCCGACGCCTGGTTCTACAAGCCGAACCTGGGCGACGGGCACTTCGGCCCAGCGGGGACGGTCGCCGCCAAGCCATCCCTTGCGGCCCTGCTGACGGGGCGCCAGCAGCTCCTCGACCTGACGGGCAACGGCCGACTCGACCTGGTGACCTTCGCCGGTCCCATCCCCGGGTTCTTCGAGCGCACGACTGACGCGGACTGGAACCCCCTCAGGACGTTCCCCCACCTGCCTCGCATCTCTTGGGAGGAACCGAACCTTCGTTTCGTGGATCTGAACGGCGACGGCTTCGCCGATGTGCTGATCAGCGAGCAAGATGCGCTGACCTGGCACCCGTCGCTGGCTGAAGACGGGTATGGCCCTGCCGAGCATGTTCGCCGACCGGTGGACGAGGAGCAGGGTCCCTGTCTCGTCTTCGCCGATGGTTCGGAGTCCATCTACCTTGCCGACATGGTCGGACACGGCCTGACCGATCTCGTGCGCATCCGCAACGGAGAGGTGTGCTATTGGCCGAGCGAGGGATACGGCCGGTTCGGGGCAAAGGTCACGATGGACGGCTCGCCCTGGTTCGACGAACCCGATCGGTTCGACCAGAAGCGAATCCGGCTGGCGGACATCGACGGGTCGGGCGCCGAGGACATCATCTATCTGGGCCGTAACGGCGTCGACCTGTACTTCAATCAGTCGGGCAACCGCGTGAGCATGCCGCGCCGCCTCCCCCAGCTGCCGCCAGTGGATTCCGTCTCGTCGGTCAGAGCGGTCGACCTGCTCGGCACCGGCACCGCCTGTCTGGTCTGGTCGTCGCCGCTGCCCGGCGACACGCGGCGAGCCCTGCAGTACATCGATCTGATGGGCTCCGGAAAGCCGCATCTGCTGACTGCGGTGGTCAACAATCTCGGCGCCGAGACCCGCATCCACTACGCGCCGTCGACGACGTTCTACCTCGCTGACAAGCTCGAAGGCAGACCGTGGGTGACCAGGATCCCCTTCCCTGTCCATGTCGTCGAGAGGGTCGAGAGCTACGACCGCATCAGCGGCAATCGCTTCGTCACCCGCTACTCCTACCATCACGGGTTCTTCGACGGGATCGAACGCGAGTTCCGCGGCTTCGGCCGAGTGGATCAGACCGACACCGAGGAGATCGCCGCGCTCGGGGTCCACGACCCGGTCGGAACCAATGTCGACGAGTCCTCCCACGTTCCGCCCGTCCTGACCCGCACCTGGTTCCACACCGGCGCATATCTCGGACGAGATCACCTCGCGGACTTCTTCGCCGGACTGCTGGACGACGAGGACGCCGGCGAGTACTACCGGGAGCGCGACACGTCGGGGGCACCGCTGACCGATGCGCAGGCGAGGCAGCTCCTGCTCGAGGACTCCGTGCTGCCCCCCGGACTGACGTTCGACGAGGAGCGCGAGGCGTGCCGCGCCCTGAAAGGCGCGATCCTGCGCCAGGAGGTATATGCCCTGGACGGCACCGACCTCGAGCAGCATCCCTACGCCGTCACCGAGCAGAACTTCACGGTCCGCTGCCTGCAGTTCCGTGCCGGCAACCGCCACGCGGTGTTCTTCACTCACCCACGGGAGACCATCGATCGCCACTCCGAACGCAATCCTGCCGACCCCCGGATCGCCCACTCGTTGACGCTGGAGGTCGACGATTTCGGCAACGTGCTGCGCTCCGCGGCTGTGACCTACGGTCGGCGGCAGCCGGATCCCGCTCTGTCCGCGCAAGACCAGGCCGAGCAGGCACAGGCTCATGTGACCTGCACCGAGAACGACTTCACCAACCCGATCGACACGGATGATGCCTACCGCGCACCGCTTCCGGCCGAGGCCCGCAGCTACGAGCTGGTCGGCCTCGACGTGGGGAGTGACGTCGATCGCATCGGCGTGGATACGATGCTCGCCGCCCTGAACACGGCCGTCCAGATTCCGTATGAGCAACCCGCCGGAGCGGGCCGGAAGCGCCTGATCGAACACGTGCGCACGCACTACCGGCCCGACGATCTGGGCGCCGACCTCGGCGATGTGCTGCTGCCGGCGGGAAATCTCGAGTCACTCGCGATCAGAGGTGAGACGTACCGGTTGGCCTTCACGCCCGGCCTCGTCGAGGAGCTGTTCGGCGATCGCGTCTCCGCCGGCATCCTCACCGCCGAAGGCGGCTACGTCGACGCGGCGGATGACGGCGAGTGGTGGATGCCGACAGGACGTGTGTTCCTCTCAGCAGAGCCCGCCGACACGGCAGCGCAGGAGCTGGCCACAGCGCGGGCGCATTTCTTCCTCCCCCGACGGTATCGAGACCCGTTCGGCGCCGAGGCCGCCACTACCGCGGACGTCTACGACCTGCTCGGCATCGAAACACGAGATCCGCTCGGCAACACCGTCCGCGTCGGCAACGATTACCGCACACTGCAGCCCCGGATCATCACCGATCCCAACGGCAACCGGTCCGAGGTCGCGTTCGATGCGCTGGGCATGGTGGTGGGCACCGCCGTCATGGGCAAGCCGGGTGAAGACCTCGGCGACACCCTGGCGGGGTTCGAGGCCGACCTCACGGAGGCCGAGGTGCTCAGGCACCTCGCCGACCCGCTGCGCGCCCCGCAATCACTCCTGAAAGGGGCTGGCACCAGGCTGGTCTACGACCTGTCCGCCTATCAGCGCACTCAGCTCGACGTGCAGCCGTCGCCGGCAGTGGTGTGCTCGCTCGCCCGCGAGACCCACGCCTCCGATCTGGCTGAAGGCGACACCAGCAGGATCCAGCATGCCTTCACGTACTCCGATGGCTACGGTCGCGAGATCCAGCAGAAGATCCAGGCGGAACCTGGCCCGCTGACCGACGGGGCACCCTCCGTCGATCCGCGCTGGGTCGGCAGCGGCTGGACCGTGTTCGACAACAAGGGCAAGCCGGTACGGCAGTTCGAGCCATTCTTCACCGGCACGCACCGGTTCGAGTTCGACATCCGCAACGGGGTGAGCCCCGTCCTCTGCTACGACCCCCTCGGGCGGGTGGTTGCGACCATCCATCCGGATCACAGCTGGCAGAAGGTGGTGTTCGATCCGTGGCGGCAGCAGAGCTGGGATGCCGGCGACACTGCGCAGATCCTCAACGCGGGTGCCGATGCCGACGTGGGCGGCCAGTTCGCCCGCCTTCCCGCGGATGCCTACCTGCCGACGTGGTACGAGCAGCGCAGCGGTGGCGCGCTCGGTGCGCATGAGCAGGCGGCCGCCGAAGGAGCGGCCGTCCAGGCCGACACACCCACTGTCGTCCACCTGGACAGCCTCGGCCGGGCCATCGTGACCGTCGCGCACAACAGGATCGTGCGCGGGGGCACGCCGGTCGAGGAGTCCTTCCTGCGCACGCGCGTGGTGTTCGATATCGAGGGCAATCAGCGCGAGATCATCGACGCACTGCAGCGCATGGTGGCGCGGCATGACTACGACATGCTCGGCAACCAGGCGCACGCGACGAGCATGGAGGCCGGCGAGCGCCGGATTCTCCTAGACGTGGGCGGTCTGCCGATCCGCACCTGGGACGGCCGCGGCCATGCATTCCGTATCGAGTACGACACGTTGCGACGGCCGCGGCACAGATTCGTCAGCGGCGGCGATGCAGCGCAGTCCGACCCGCGCGTGCTCGGCCATGAGGTGATGTTCGCGAGCATCGAGTACGGCGAAGGCCAGGATGACGACATCGCGCTGAACCTGCGCACCCGCGCGTCGCGGGTGTTCGACGGCGCCGGCGTCGTCATCAGCGAGGCGCACGACTTCAAGGGCAACCTGCTGCGGGCGAACCGGCGCCTCGCGAGTGACTACAACGGCGTGCCGGACTGGTCGGGCGCGGTTTCGCTGGAGGACGAGAGCCACACCACATCCACAACGTTCGACGCCCTGAACCGGACCGTGACCGGGACATCGCCTGATGGCAGCGTCGCGCGTCCTGCCTACAACGACGCTGGGCTGCTCGAGCGCATCGACGTCAGTCTGCGGGGCGAGCAGTTCGACGGCGAGCCGGTCTGGACGCCGTTCGTGAGCGGCGTCCAGTACGACGCCAAGGGGCAGCGCCTGTCGATCGCGTATGCGAGCGGCGCCGCGCCCGACCGGCGGGGGGTGACCACGGCCCACACCTACGATCCGCTCACCTTCCGCCTTGTTCGTCTGCTCACCACGCGCGGCGCCGTGGACTCTGGCGATGGCGACGCGGTGCAGGACCTGCACTACACCTACGACCCGGTCGGCAACGTCACGCACATCCAGGATGACGCGCAGCAGACGACGTTCTTCCGCAACCAGCGCATCGAGCCCAGTGCCGACTACAGCTATGACGCCCTCTCGCGACTGGTCGAAGCGGCTGGCCGTGAGCACATCGGCCAGCTGAGCCGGCCCGAGACGACCTGGAGTGACGAGTTCCGCGTCAACCGACCTCATCCCAACGATGAGGCTGCGATGCGGCGCTATACCGAGCAGTACGCCTACGACGCCGCGGGCAACATCCTGAAGATGACCCACCGTGCCGACAACGGTGACTGGACGCGCACCTACTCCTACAACGAACCCAGCCTCCTCGACGAAGACACATTCAGCAACCGGCTGAGCTCGACGAGAGTCGGCAGCGGGCCGCTGGAGACGCACACCTACGACGCGCACGGCAACATGACGGGGATGGCGCACCTGACCGTCATGCAGTGGACCTTTCTGGATCAGCTTCGGGACACCAGCCGGCAGGCGGTGACCGAGGGTTCGCCCGAGACGACCTGGTACGTCTACGACGCCGCCGGCCAGCGGGTCCGCAAGCTCACGGAGCGATACGCGGCAACCGAGGGTACTGCGACCCGGAAGGACGACCGCATCTATCTCGGCGGATTCGAGCTGTACCGCGAGTACGGCGATTTCGACACCGTGCCCACCCTGGAGCGCCAGACGCTGCACGTATCGGACGGCTCCCGGCGCGTGGCGATGGTCGAGACGCGCACGCTGGGTGACGATGGCTCTGCGGCGCGTCTCACCCGCTACCAGTTCGGCAACCACCTCGGCTCGGTCAGTCTTGAGCTCGACGACCAGGCCCGGATCATCTCGTACGAAGAGTACTTCCCGTACGGCAGCACGTCATACCAGGGGGTGGATGCCGGAATCAGGGCGGCGGCGAAGCGCTACCGCTACACGGGCAAGGAGCGCGACGAGGAGACCGGACTTTCCTACCACGGCGCTCGGTACTACGCCGCGTGGCTCGGGCGGTGGTCAAGCGCCGACCCCGGCGGCTTGGTCGACGGAGCAAACCTCTACAGATACGGGCGGTGCAACCCGACGAGTATGCGCGACGGGAACGGCTTCGTAACCACGGACGACGATCTGCGGGCTATGGACCCGACGCCGACCACCACTCGCACCCTGCTCCGGCCGGGCGTGCAGGAGCCGCGAACAGCGGAGCAGCAGGCGCAGCTGAACGCTCTCCAGGCAAGCCAGCAGAAGTACCTGCGCGAGGAAGCGCTGAAAGCACGGCCGACCACCGCCGACTCGGTCCAGAACATCGCGAGCAACGTGTCGACCGTCGCCTCTGTCATTCCGCACCCGGCGGCACAGGCGGTGGGTGCGGTCGCCGAGGGCGTGGTCGCCGGAATCGACCTGTCCAAAGGAAACTACGTGCAAGCCGCGGTCGGGGCGCTGTTCATCCTGATCCCCGGCCCCGACGCACCCGCAAAGGCGGTGCTGAACAAAGGAACCATGCGCGAAATGACCATTCAATCGGTCGGAATGGTCGAAGGTCGTGCCGTCGCGCTCATCGAGTACGGAGGCCAAATGCGCCTTGCCGCAAGGAGAACCGGCGGCGGCGGAGCCTCACTCGGCGCGTCACGCCATGACTGGGAGATATTCGAGGGCTTTCTCGTGAATGACACCAAATGGATGGAGGGCTTCTCGGAGGAGGTGCAGAGAATGCCGCACGGCTGGTTCAACAAATCCAAGACGGCTGTGGGAGACATCGAAGATGCGGCCGGCGGCCCGAATGGCTGGGGTGATTACCTCCCCGGATTCCTGGACCGCTACGGAGATATCGCCGGCTATCAGATCGGTGACGCGCTCAGCAGCAATGAAGATCGCCTGTTCGGCTTCGCCACGGACTGGTCGAGAAGTGCGAACGGCGAGCTCGTCGTGGATCAGAGCAGGGCAATCCTCGACATGCCCGAACTCACGTGGCAGGAGGCGCTGCAAAAGGCCGAGGAGATGGGATACCAGCAGCCCTACACCACAGTCAGCGAGCTCCTGGAAGCGATCAGGAACCAGCCGAGGTAGTGCCGCACGGCAACACGGAGACCACCAAACGTAAGGCAAGAGAAATGAACAAGCTCCAACGCAGCCTCGTGTCGCTCGGGTTCTCAATCGATGATGCCGAGAAGGCCAATGGCCGCATCGGGCCGTCGACCCGTGACGCCATCCGGAAATTCCAGGGTGGCCACGACATCCCGGTCACCGGCAAGGCAGACAGGGCGACCGCGCACGCGATCGACACCGAACTCGCCGAAATGGATGCCGTCGACCCGTCGCCGATCGACACCGGCACGCCCGCGCCGGGTGCTCCCACCGGAGATATTCCACCGGCCGACCACCCGGCCGGTGAGCTTCCGACGTCGGAACACCCGACCGGTGAGCTTCCGCCCCCCGGCCCGGCGCCCGAGATCTCAGCCTTCACCGTCGAAGGAGAGGTGGTCGATCCGGACGGCTCGCCCCTCCCCCACCACGTCGTCCGCGCCCTCGACCGGGCGCTGGGCGATTGGCGAACGCTCGGAAGCACCGAGACGATCACCCGCACCGACGACCTCGGCCGCTACCGCATCCCCTACGACGTCGCGCAGCTGAAGCGGTGGGGCAAGGCACGGGCGGACCTCAAGGTCGAGGTGTCCGACCCCAGCGGCGACGTCAAGCTCGCAGAGTCGCCGCTCATCCTCCAGGCCCTTCCTCACGAGATCGTCAACTTCGCCGTGGGTGAGAACCGCTTCCGCGGTCCGGACGAGTTCACTCGCGTCGGAACGGCGCTCGAACCAGTGCTGCGCGGTCAGGACGACCTCGGCGTTCTCGAGGTCGCCGACGTGCTGATCCTCGCCCGCGACGCAGACCTGATCAGCTCCAAGGTGGCGTACTTCGTCAAGGCGGCGCGCTGGTCGGCGGAGTACGACGCACCGGCAGCCCTGTTCTACGCACTGATGCGGCGGGGTGAGCCGACTCGCATCGACGCGCTCCTCGCCCGGCCTCTGAAGCGTCTGCTGACCAAGCTGGAGGAAGCCACATCTAGCAACATCGTCGACCTGCCGCTCACCGACGCGCTGCGCGACCGTCTCAGCGCTCTCCAGCAGCACTACCTCGCCAGTCCCGACCATCCCTACGCCCAGCTGCTGGGCACCACGGAGCTCACCGGCGAGCAGCGTGCGGCGTTCACCCAGAAGCTCGCACTGGGCAGCCTGAGCCGCGACGAGTTCTGGAGCGAGCTCGCGACCGGCGGTGATCTCGACGCCGCCGCCGTCGCCGATCTGCAGGCGGTGTACGAGATGCAGTCGGTCACCGGCGAGAACACCAGTCTCACCGTCCGCCTGCGCGCCGGACTGGGGGTCCGTGTGCCGCGCGAGGTGGCGACCTTCAGTGTCGCGAAGTGGCGCGACGAGGTGCTGCAGGATGCCGCCGTCGAGATTCCCGACGTGGTGCTGCCGGCAGGAACCGCTGCGTCACGTCGCGCGGCGTACGCGCAGATGCTGTATCGCGGAGCCGAACTGCGGTACCCCACGCGCTCCCTCGCCGGACAGCTGGAGCGGGACCCGCTCCCCGGACAGGATTCACTGCAGCGCTTCTTCACGGCGAACCCGGAGTTCGAATTCCGGGACCAGCGCGTCCTGACGCTCCTTCGCGAGCATCCGGAGACCTTGAACGGCTTGCCTGCCACCGCGCGTGACGAACTGCTCGGAGTCGAGCAGCTCTTCCACCTGGTGCCCGTCGAAGACAGCCTGGCGAGCATCCGGCCCTTGTGGGAGGCCGGCCTGCGCTCGGCGCCACAGGTCGCCTACCTCGGCCGCAGCAACCTGATCCGCCGGGTCGGCCGTTCCCTCGACTTCCATACCGCGCAGGGCATCTACCGCAAGGCCGTGCATGTCACCTCGCTGGCGCTCAACGTCTACCTCGGCCACCACCCGCAGCTGAACAGGCTGTCGATGACGGCCCTGCAGATGCCACAACGCCCGACGGGCGACGAGCTGGCCCGTGCCGCCATCGCGATGCCGGAATGGGAGGAGCTGTTCGGCTCGGCCGACGCCTGTGAGATCTCGCCGTGCGCTTCGACCATCAGCCCGGCGGCGTACCTGGTGGACACCCTCGCCTACCTGGGCAGGGCTGTGGATGCCGACGGCAACAATGCGCTCGATGAGCTGCTGGCCCGCCGACCCGACCTCGGCACCCTGCGCCTGACCTGCGACAACAGCGAGACGCTGGTGCCCCAGATCGACCTGGTCAACGAGATCCTGGAGGCCATCGTCTCGAGCGGCGACGGCGCAACGCTTTCGGGCCTGGCCATCGGCGAGACCACGTGGGACGACGATCTTCTCGCGGCAGAGCCAGAATATCTCGAGACCGCCGCGTACGACATCGTGCGGACCACGGCGTACCCATTCACGCATGCGCCCTTCGACCTCTGGGCCGAGGAGGGTCGCCGCTACCTCGCGCAGTTGGGCATTGCGCGCGACGAGCTCATGGAGACGATGCCGTCGAAGCCCGGGGTGGATGCCGTGCAGATAGCCACCGAAGCGCTGGCCATGAGCAGCATCGAGCGCGACCTGATCTGCCAGCCGAGAAGGCGGGCGAACGACCTGGCGCCGAGCTGGGGAATCGACCTGGCTCAGGGCACGCTGCGCGCTCAGCTCGGATCGGTCGAGAATCTGATCGCGCAAGCCGGCATCGACTACGACACCCTGCTGCGACTGCTGAACACTCGTTTCGTCAATCCGGATCGGCTGATCTCGGTGAGCTTCGCGGGTGAGGCGTGCTCGCTGGATGGCGCCGAGCTCGTCGGGGACGGCGGTGCGGCGCTGGCGGATGTGCCGTTCCGCGCCTTCCTCGATCGGCTGCACCGGTTCCTGCGCCTGCAGCATCGGCTGGATTGCTCGGAGTACGATCTCGACGCGCTGATCCACGCGCTCGACGTCGGGGATTTCGACGGCCCGCTGTTCCTGCCGAAAGTCGCTGCCGCGCAGGGGCTGCGCGATGCACTGCGGCTGCCGCTCCCGGAGCTGAGCGCGTGGTGGACGGACCTCGACACCTATCGATTCGACGACGAGACACCATCGCAGTACGAGGCGGTCTTCCTCGATCCTGCGCTGTCCTCCGCCGTGCATTCCGGGACCGGTCCGGACCTGCGGGCGGTGTTCGCGCTCCGACCTGACGGCGCCGACCTGGCGATCACCACGTCGACCGATCCCGACCTCAGTCCCTGGCTGGCCCAGTCGGACGGGTCCGATCTGCCTGCGTACACGCTGTCGGCGGACTACGCCGCCTACATCCAGAGTGCCACACGCCTCACCGCCGACGACCTCGTCCGGCTCGCACGGGAGATGCTGCCGAAGGACGCGGCATCCGGACATGTCCCACTCAACCTGGCGAACGTCTCGCTGCTGTACCGCGCGGCGTCGCTCGCCCGGTCGCTGGGAGTCACCGTGCACGACGCCATGCGGCTCGTCGCGATCACGGATGTCGCGCCGCTGCGCACCTCGGCCGCGTCCGCCGGGCCCATCGACTCCCGCCGTTTCCACGACCGGTTCCAGGATGTCTCCGCGGGAAGGCTCTCGATCGAGGCGCTGGCGTACCTGCTGCTGCACGAGCCGGAATCCGTGGCCGCACTCGGCCCGGGGACAGCGGATGTCGACGCGTGGCTCGCCTCGGTCACACCGGGCTTCGTGGGCATCCTGGCCGTCGATGACGAACGGATCACGACGGAGCTGCGCGCCTCGTTGACCCAATCGCTGGGGACGGCGCTGCGAGCCGACCCCACGGTCCTCGATGCTCTGCTGTTCACGCTGCGCACCGCGCTCGGCGACGCACTGCTGGCGCACGTCCTCGTCGCCGCGAATCCGGACGAGACCGGTCTGGCCACCCCGGCCGAGGATTTCGGCACGCTGTTCGGGCAGCTGCACAAGTTCGCGCTGGCCTGGACCGGGTCCGCTCTCGATGCGAGCTTCCTCCCGTTCGTCCTGACCCAGGGTCCCGCCCTGGGATGGTTCGACATCGCCGATCCGCCGATGCTCGCTCAGCCCGCCGGGGACTACGAGGGCTGGAGCCGGCTCATGGCGGCGGCAGAACTGCAGGCATCGACCTTCACGCTCGAGCAGTCTGCCTTCACCCTGATGGAGGATGCCGCGGCGGCAGCGATCGCGCAGTCCGCCGACCCCGACGCGTTCGTGCGTGACGACTTCCTCCTGCAGATCAGCGACTTCACCGGCTGGACGCTCAGCGATGTCACCTACCTGACCGGCCCGAACGGCTTCAACCTCGACCTCCCCGCCGCGATGCGGGACGAGCAGGGGCTCTCCCGCATGCAGAGCGTCATCGCCCTGATCCAGAGCAGAGGGGTGGCCGCTGAGCACGCCCATGCCTGGGCCATCCCCGAGCTGACCTTCACCGAGACGCAGTCGATCAAGCAGGTTCTGTCGCTCTGCTACCCGCCCGACAGCTGGCTGAACGTGCTGGGGTCCATCCAGGACGAGCTGCGCACGCTCAAGCGCGACGCCCTCCTCGGACACCTGCTGACAACGCTCGGACTGGAGGACAGCGACGCGTTCTACCGGCACTACCTGATCGACGCAGACGGTTCGGCGGTCGATCGCACGTCGCGCATCGTGCTCGCGCACTCGGCCGTGCAGCTATTCGCCCAGCGCATCCTGCTCAACCTGGAGGATTTCACGTTCGAGCGCGCCGACGCCGAGGCGTGGACGTGGCGCAAGAAGTACCGGGTGTGGGAGGCGGCACGCGAGGTCTTCCTATGGCCGGAGAACTGGCTGGAGCCCGAGCTGCGCGACAACAAATCCGCCTTCTTCAGCGAGCTCGAGGAGGCTCTGCTCCAAGAGGACGTGACGACGGATTCGGCCGAGCGCATCTATCACGACTACCTGGTCAAGCTGGACGAGGTCAGCCGGCTGGAGATCATGGGAATGTACGAGGACACCTGGTCGGTCAACGACGACGAGGAGACGAATGTCCTTCACGTCTTCGGGCGCACCCATGACACCCCGGCGCTCTACTTCTATCGCCGTTGCGAGGATCAGGCGCGATGGACGCCGTGGGAGCCGGTCCCCCTGGACATCCAGGGCGACCATCTGACCCCGATCGTCTACAACGGCCGGCTCCACCTGTTCTGGCCCACCTTCACGCTCACGCCGATCGAGCCCGATGTCGCCGAACTCGATCAAGAGATCGCGGACCTGAAGGACCGGATCGGCCAGTGCAACGATGCCATCGACCAGACCAACCACCTCATCGAGGACAGCTCGGACCTCGTCGACGACCTCATGAAGGCCGTCTTGGCGGCCCAGGAGCTTCTCCGGGATGGCCTGAAGGACGAGAAGGCCGCGAAGGTCGCTGACCGAGCGGCGAAAATCGACGCCACTGCGGCGAACGACGTCCAGATCGGCATGGCGTGGAGCACCTACTCCGGCGGCCGCTGGCTGCCGAAGCACGTGGCCGGCAGCGTTCCGTCGCCGATCGCCACCGACTTCCTGCCGAAGGACTTCTACTTCACCGGATGGGTCTCGAGTGGCAACAGCCTGTACCTGGCGGTCCGCGCGAATCGCTTGGTCGAACCCGACGTGGTCGTCCCCGACCAGGTGGCGAACGGTCAGGTGTTCACCAAGACGACCCAGGGGTGGATCCCACCCGACATCCCACCCTCGCCTGTGGAAGAGGTTCTGGATGTCGGCTACTTCACCTTCGACGACTGTCAGTCCAGGTTGAACTTCGTCGTTGCCACTGACATGTCCAATCCCTTCAGGCTCATCGACACACTGCCGACATCAGCGACAGCCAGGAGCGTGCAACTGGTCGGCGGAGCGGTTGAGGCCGAGGTGCAGCCGATACTGCTGGTGCCGTCGGGCACGGTGGACGTTCTGGAATCCGAGCAGTCCTTCGACTCCAGGAAGCTCACCGGAGCCGAGCTCTCGTTCGAACTCGGCGCCCATGACCCGGCGGACGTTCGGCTGCTGCTCGCCTCGATCGACACGGATGACGCCAAGGTCCTCTATGCGCACCAGGCCGGCGGCGCGGGCGACGAGCTGTCGCCGTTCTTCTACTCCGACCGGCAGCGTTGCTATTTCGTCCGACCCGTCCCGGACGCCTGGGTGGGCCGCGACCTCGATGTCCTCACGAGCACCCCGGGGCGCCGGGCCACCGATGCGGCCGGAACGGCACGGGCGGCGAGGACATCGCAGCTGTCGGCTCAGACGGGGCTTGCGACGACAGCGCAGCCGTCGGCGCAGACAGGGCTCGCGACAGCTTCGCATTACCAGGGCACGAGCGACAGCCAGATCATCGATCGGGGAGTCGTCGGTGCGGCGGTGAGCGGTCCGCCCGATCTGGGGCTGCTGGACACGATCCTCGAAGACCAGCAGCTTCCCGTCGATGTCATCGGCACCGAGATGGCACTCACCGGGTTCCGCTATCAGTTCACCCGCTTCCACCACCCGCATACCTGCCTCTTCCTAAAGCAGGAGTCCCGGTACGGCATCGAGGGGCTGCTCAATCCGGATCCGTCACTGGGCGGGGATTCCGCGGATCTGCGCCGGCAGCTGATGCCGTCGATCGATTTCGATTTCGCGAACGAGTATGAGCCGAACCTCGACTGGGTGCTGGACGACTTCGACGCGGAACAGCTCGCCGACCAGATCGACTTCGACCACTGGTCACCCTGTGGCGGGTTCAATTGGGAGCTGTTCTTCCACATCCCGCTGCTGATCGCCACGCGGCTGATGCAGAACGGGCGGTACGCCGACGCCAGGACCTGGTTCCATTACATCTTCGACCCGACGACGGCCGGCGAGGAGGCCGGCCCGGAGCGGTTCTGGAAGATCAAGCCCTTCTATGAGGAGCAGCGCGACGGACCCATCGCCTCGCTGAACGAATTGCTCACCGAGGGGAACGCCTCGTACGAGCAGCAGGTCGAGGAGTGGGAGCTCGACCCGTTCCAGCCCGATGTGATCGCGAGGCTGCGGATCACGGCGTACATGCAGTCCGTCGTCATGCGCTACCTGAGCTGCCTGATCCAGGAAGCCGATTCCCTCTTCCAGCGCGACACGCGCGAGGACATCGACGAGGCACGGCTGCTCTATCTCCTCGCCGCTGAGATCCTCGGCGACCGGCCGACGCTGCTGCCCGCGCAAGACCCTCCGACGTCGACACCGAACCTGCTGCTGGAGCGGTTCCAGAGCTGGTGGAATGGAACACCGGGCATCATCAACCCGCTCGACCTGCTGGCTTCCTACCTGCCGACGAGCAGGCCGGGTGCGCCGACTGCCCGATCCAGCGCCAGGATCATCTCCGGTGGGGGCATCCTCGACACGTCGGCTGCGGATGCCGGCGGCATAGCCGTCCCCACCACGACATCCGGGGCACCCGCGCAGGGCGGCACGAGCAACGTCGACACCTTGCTGCTGTTCGGCATCCCGCACAACGAGACGCTCTACGGATTCTGGGACACCGTGGCGGACCGGCTGTTCAAGATCCGCCACAGCATGAACCTGTCCGGCGTGGTGCGGCAGCTCGCGTTGTTCGCGCCGCCGATCGACCCTGCGCTGCTCGTCCGGGCAGCCGCCGCGGGACTCAGCATCGAGTCTGTTCTCAGCGGGCTGTTCGCGCCGCGCTCCACCTATCGCTTCGGCTTCCTGCTGCAGAAGGCACTCGAGCTGTGCAGCGAGGCGCGCGGCTTCGGTGCAGCGGTGCTGGCGGCGCTGAACGAACAGGATGGCGAGCAGATCGCCTTGCTTCGCAGCACGCATGAGATTGCCCTGCTGGAGTCGATCCGCGCCGTCAAGGCGAAGAGCATCGACGAGGCGGAGGCCGCATTGGCCGCCCTGTCGAAGAGTCGCGAGTCGGCCCAGCTCCGGGCGGACTACTACCGGGGCCTGGAGAAGATCAGCAGCGGCGAGCAGGAGAGCCTGGACAAGCAGAAGGGAAGCATGCAGTGGCAGGCTCTCGCGCAGGGTGCAGAGATCCTGGGCGCAAGTGTCAGCCTGGTCCCCACAGCGACGTCGACCGGACCGCAGTTCGGCGGCCTGCATTTCGGGGCGGCCTCGCAGGCGATCGCCGGTTCCCTCCGGGCGGTCTCCGCGATCCGTGCATTCGAGGCCAGCAAGGCCGGCACGATGGCCGTCTACGACCGCCGGTCACAGGAATGGGCGTTCCAGGCCGACCTCGCTCTGAAGGAGGTCGAGCAGCTCGACAAGCAGATCATCGCCGCAGAGATCCGCTCCCAGATCAGCGCGACAGACCTTGCTGATCACGAGCAGCAGATCACCCAGTCGCAGGAGGTGGAGGAGTTCCTCACGACCAAGTTCACCAACCAGCAGCTCTACAGCTTCATGGTCTCCAAACTGGCTTCGGTGCACTTCCAGGCATACCAGATGGCGTATCGGCTTGCGCTGCAGGCCCAGTCGGCGTTCTATCACGAGCTGGGTCCCGACGAGCAGGCGATCCCGTCGTTCATCAGGCCGGACAACTGGGACAGCCTCAAGAAGGGACTGCTCGCCGCTGAGCAGCTGACCCAGCAGCTGCGCCAGATGGAAGCGGCGCACCTGACCGCCAATACGCGCGAGCTCGAGATGACCAAACACGTCTCGCTGTTCCAGCTCGACCCTGCGGCGCTGCTGCAACTTCGGCAGACCGGGTCCTGCGAGTTCGACATCGCGGAAGCACTGTTCGCCATGGACTTCTCGCGTCACTTCTACCGCCGCATCAAGGCTGTGCAGGTCAGCATCCCGTGCATCGTCGGACCGTACGCGAACGTCAGTGCGACGCTGAGTCTCACCGGCAGCTGGACTCGATCCAGCACCGATCTCGCGGATCCGCTGCAGCCGATCCAAGACACCGTCACCGCCCCCCAAGTGGCGATCGCGACGAGCAGCGCCAACCGCGACAGCGGTTGCTTCGAGCTCAACTTCAACGACCCGCGCTACCTGCCGTTCGAGGGCGCCGGCGCGGTCAGCAGCTGGCGCCTGGAGCTGCCGTCGGCCATCCGGCCCTTCGACTACGAGACGATCTCCGATGTCGTCATGCACGTCAGCTACACGGCCCGCGACGCCACCGATCCTGGATTCAAGACGAGCGTCGACGAGACCCTCGTGAGCGCGTTGAACGCGCTCGGACCTCGGCGACTGTTCAGCCTGCGTCGGGACTTCCCCGACGCTTGGAACCGGATGGTGTCCACCACCGGCGAGTCGGTGCGCACATGCGCGCTGCAGCTCAGCAAGGCGTACTTCCCGGCGTTCCTCGACTACGAGTGGCAGACGGTGGACGGAGCCCTCGAACCGCGACCCATCACGCTGTCGGTGACAGGACTGACCGCCTATCTGAGCCCGCATGGGGAGATGTCGACCGCTGACGTTGTCGTACTGAACGGTCAGCCGCCCTCAGGCGTGGAGATGGGCATGCCGACGTTCGAGCTGACGGGCGCGCTGTCAGGCACCAGCATCGAGAACGACACCGCGGTCACCTGCCAGCTGACCACGGACCAGATGCTTCGCGCCGAGGACTGGGACGACCTCTACCTGCTGATGGAGCTGGACTACGACGTTCGCTGATGCGCTCGGGCCGGATCCGCCGTTGATCGGACACACCGGTTTACGGCGATCTGGGGGGTTTGGGTGGGTTCTTGTGGACTTTGCCGTCGGTCGGGGCGGGGAGCGGTGTTCCGTCGAGGGTGATGAGGTCGGGCAGCGGGGAGTGGAGTGGTCCGGGCCAGGGTTGCGGGGCGACGGGTGTCGGGGCGGGTGTCGGCGGTGCGGGCTGGATCACGGTCGATCCCGGCACCGGCGGCACCGGCCGGGTCAGTGACGGGTCGACGAGGTGGGCGA
>NZ_BAAAOG010000014.1:0-38090 GCF_039530205.1 Microbacterium deminutum | reverse complement strand
GGAAGGATGTCCACTCAACCTCAGACGCAGTTCATCCGCACTACATCTTCCTGTCGATGCTCATCATCCGCAACGTGGGAACGACGACATGCGGCAATCGACGCCGCGTCCGTCGCATCCGCGACCGCTGTCGGGTCCTTCAGCGGCCGGGTGCCGGCATGGTGTCGTGACCTGGAGAGTCGTCTGCTCAGGACCGACGCCTCGATCACGCGTCCACAAACGGTGGAACGGGCCGAAGCTTCATTCCGACCGTTGTAGGCCATGGTCGTGAGCGCCTTTTAGCGGTTTCGGACTCGGACCTCGCGCGGAACTCGGCGATAGGGCGGTCTTCGACGCCTCTCGCGTCGAGCCATGCCGTGATCGGAGTGGTCAGGTCGATCAAGGCGGTCGAGTATTGGTCGGCGACATACTTGAGGCGCTGCGCGGTATCCGGACCCGAGAGTTGGTCTAGTTCGCCATCCAGTTGCATCAGCGCCTCAGCCGCGCCGATTCGAACATCTTCAACATACGTCACGTACTCAGGGCGAACGATTCCGGGGATGTCGAGCCGAGGAAGGTAGTTCTCGAGCTCCGGCAGAAGCTGGTGAACGAAGGAGTGGACCAGCCGGGCATGTCGGCGTAGCGAATGCTCGTGCCCGGCAAGCAAGCTGGTGCCGAAGTCAATCACGGTCGCGTGGAACCACCGCACGAGCACGTTTCCACCGTGAAGGTCGCCGTGATAGATCCCCTCGCGCTCCGCCGTGTCAAGGGCACGGTAGACGTCACGACACGTGCTGAGCCGATCCAGCAGTGACAACTCATCAATCACCTCTCGAAGAGGTGGGTCGTCGACGAACTCCATAACCACATATGGCCACCCAGACGGGAGGAAATCGGCCGAGTAGACGCTAGCGATGTGTTCATGTTTGATCCGAGCCACCTTTGCCGCCTCGGCGAGTGCTTGCTCAGAACGGGCGTCCCCGTCGTGCGGGGCGCGATCCTTTCGTGGCGGCCAGATCTTTACCGCGACGGGCCGATCGAGCCGAATGTCCCGTCCAGCGAATACGAAGCCGTTCGCACCTGTTCCGACCAGTCGTTCCAGGACTATGCCATCGATGTCGATCGAGACCCCATCGACTTGAGCTCGACCACCCGCTACGGCGGCTCCGTCATACCCCTGCACATGCACAGGCTAGTGCGGGCGATTTCGAGCCACCCTCTGCGCCCCGTCAGAGAGGCGAAGCCGCGACGTTGTTGGCTCAGGTGGCCAGTGCGTGGTTCCCGCACGCTAATGGTCCCCTTGCGAAGCACAGCGGATGGGTGGTGAATGGGCGCATGATCGCCGAGGCACGTCGCTCCTTCGCTGACCGGACGAGGTGGTGGCGCCTCGCGCTGGCCGTGGCCGGCGGGGTGTGGGCCGCGGTGACGATGCCCTTAGTCGCGACCGCATTCGGTTCACCGATGTACGTGTGGGTGTTCCACTTCCCTACGTACGTGTGGGCATACCGGTGGGCGGACGACCCCTACATCACGTTCGGCGCGTTCGCGGGCCTCTCGTTCCTCGCCATCGGACTCGCGTTGCTTCCCGACCTGGGTCGCGCCGGGTGGGGTGGGACCGTGATGGCGTGGCTCCTGATCGCTGGCGCACCGGTCTGTGTCCTCAGCTACCTGAGCTCCCCCAGCTCCGCTCCGCTCCATTTCTTGTGGGGCTGGGAGGGCATCCTCCTGTTCCTCGCCTGCGGGTTCGGTGTGGCCGCGGCCGCCACAGCCGGGCCACGGTGGGGCATCGGGCTTCGCACCCTGCTCGGCTTCACATTCCTTATTGTCGTGGTCGGCACCATAGCGCTGAGCTATTGGCCGCACGCGAGCCTCGTCGTCCTTGCTGCGGAGGCCGTCGCCATCATCATCGCAGCGCCACGAGATCCCGCATTCCAGGATGAGCCCGCGTTTGCTGGTGGTACACCGGTTCCGACGGACGGCAGCCCCCTGTAGTGCAGTGTTCGAGGTGCTCGGCCAGCGGTCCTTCACTGACGTTGGTTCGCCGGATTGTTACGATGGTCTCGCAGGGGCCCGCTCTTCGGCGAACGCCTATGGAAGCGCGGCGCGGTGTTCCGTCCCGGATCGATGGGTGTGGCTGCCGCAGCTCGCTACCCGGCGGCGTGGATCCATTGCGGCGGCACTATGCGGATCTTGTTACCCGCGCCACCTCCTACGAGTCTCGGGCCAAAAGGTGCACACCGCTCCTACGGGGGGATAGGACGGAGGCCCGGGTGAAGTCCTGGGCTTGCTGGCCGACGAGGCGGCGCAGGAGACTATGAACATGGGCCGCGTTGCCGGCGTCATTAGGACTCCGGATCAACGCCTCCGAGTCTTCGTCAGCTCGACGCTGAAGGAACTGGCGCCCGAACGGCGTGCGGTACGGGCAGCGATCGAGCGACTGGCGATGGCCCCGGTGATGTTCGAGCTCGGGGCGCGCCCGCATCCGCCCCGGGAGTTGTATCGGGCGTACCTCGAGCAGAGCGACATCTTCGTCGGGATCTACTGGGAGCAATATGGGTGGATCGCTCCCGGTGAGGGGGTGTCGGGTCTCGAAGACGAATGGAACCTGGCCCCGGGTATTCCGAAACTGATCTACCTGAAGGCAGGCGAGCACCGAGACGAACGCCTAGACGGCTTGCTCGCCCGCATCCGCGATGACGATCACGCGTCGTATGTCGCCTTCACTGATGCGGCGGAGCTCACCGGCCTCGTCACGGCTGACCTCGCTACGTTGCTAGCCGAACGCTTCGACGCCGCCAACCTTCGGCGGCCGGCTCTCGCCGCACCCGAGGTGGATGTCGCATCGACCCAGCTCATCGGCTTGCCGTCGCCGCGAACGACCTTGCGGGGCCGAGAACAGGATTTGGCCCGGCTCACTCGTCTCCTGACCGAGGGAGAACGGCTCGTCACAGTCACCGGTCCTGGTGGGATCGGTAAGAGCCGTTTAGCGGTAGCCGCTGCGCGCGCAGCCGAGACGTCATTTCCTGACGGAATTGCGTTCGTCGACCTGACTCGCGTGGGAGAGGCCGGTCGCGCGATGGGCGCCGTGGCGAACGCCCTGGGAATTCGCGACGCTGGCCATTCGCTGGATGAGGCGGTTCGAGTCTCGCTCCGTGAGCGCCGCATGCTCGTACTACTTGACAACGTCGAGCATGTCGTCGATGCCGCCCCCGAGCTCTGCGCCGCCCTGATTGATGATTCAGCTGCCTCGCTTCTGGCCACGAGTCGGATTCCCTTGCGAGTGGACGGCGAGGCCATCATGGAGCTTGGTCCGCTCCAGCCGGCGGCCGCGGAGCAGGTCTTCGTCGAGCGCGCCCAGGCCGCGAAACCCGACTTCCAACGGACAGACGCAAACGCCGAGGCTCTCACCGCGATCGTCGCCGCCCTCGACGGCGTCCCGTTGGCACTGGAACTTGCCGCCGCCCGCCTGAGAGTCATGACTCCAGGTGCGCTTGTCGAACGGCTCGACCATGCACTCCCGTTGCTGGCGGACGGCGGTCGCGACCTCCCCGAACGACAACGAACGATCCGAGCGACGATCGAATGGAGTATCCGTCTGCTCAACGACGACGCACGACGACTGCTGCTGCGACTCGGCGTCTTCCCGACGGGGTTCGCCCTCGAGGCTGCGGTCTGGATGGCGCAGGGTGACGAGACGACTGCGCTCGACGCCGTCAGCGCACTGGTAGAGGGCAGCCTCATCCGAGAACGAGATCACGGACAGCGCACGTGGTACACGATGCCTGTTCCGATCCGCGAGTACGTTCGCCAGCAACTGGAGGGCCGAGGCGAACTCGAGGAAGCCCGGGACCTTCATGCTCGGTTTTACGTTCAACTCGCCGGTCGAGCCGGCCGAGCACTGGTGACGCCCGAACAGCGACTCTGGATGCCCAGGCTCGTTGACGAGCGCGATGAACTACGAGCCGCCATTGATTATCTCCTTCAGTCGCATCGACTGGACGACGCGGCGGAGCTCCTCTGGCCGCTGCTCTGGTTCTGGTTCATGGGAGGGCAACTAATCGAGGCCAGCGTGTGGGGCACGACGCTGCTCGCAGCGGAAGGGTCTTTATCCCCACGCTCAAGCGCGATCGCCACCTTCTACGGCCATGCGCTTGCATCATGGCAATCGTTCGAACCCGTTCGGGTGCTCCGGCCTCTAGCGCGGGCGGTCAAGACATTCCGGCGTGAGGGCGACCGGTTCGGACAAGCCCTGGTCCTCATCACGCTTGCTACGGCCCGGCTGACGAAGCGTTTTCCCGACTACATCGGTGCCGTTCGCGATGCACGGAAGTCCTACGCTCTGATGGAGCAGATAGGCGACCCATTCGGGCAGAACATCGCCGGGACGACGCTCGGGTTCCTCGCCCTCCTTCGCCGCGACTTTGCCGGAGCACGCCGACGGTTCGAGGAAGTCATAGTTCGTTGCCGCGAGATTGACGACCGGCTTTTTGAAGGCATTGCCCATTACCACCTGGGCTGGATAGATGTGCAGACCGGCAACCTCGGGCAGGCGAAGTATCGGTTTGGCGAGCAACTGCGCGTCTCCACGGACATCGGGGCGGAGGAGGGCCTCGCGTTCTCCCTCGAGGGCTTCTTCGCCATTGCAGCCCAGGAAGACGATGCGGAAAGGGCAGGACGCTTCTTCGGCGCGGCGGAGGTGTTGCGCGAACGCAAGGCGTTGTTCTGGAACCGGCGCTTCGCTTTCCATACGAAGACCCTCCAAGAGATCCGAGGGGGTTCGGACGCAGCCCTGTTCGAAGTAGGGCGGTTAGACGGCCGGAATGCCGATCTCGACGACGTCGTCGCGCTCGCGTTCAGCATGGTGCGCGGCACACAGCTTGCCGCGCTCACCTGAACGCCTTCCTGCACGAACTACCGTCCGTCAGCGCGCATGACCGGGGCCGGTACTGCTGAGTTCCCCTGGCGTGGACCGGCTCAGCCCCCTTGCCGTCTGGCGCGAGTTCCGGGTTGGGTCCATGATTCTTGTGAATAGGAGCGGATCAGTGGGGGTTGGTTCAGACCGCGGGTTCAACCCGTATAGCGCCGTTACACTCCTGGTGACCGCGGTCTTGTTCACCGTGACGTTCGTGGTGTGCCGACAAGTCTTCAGACTTGACGCGGAAATAACGGGCCTGATCACTTCACTCGTGACGCTCGCCTCTCCTGTCATCGCCTACCAGCTCCATGCGAGGCGCCAGCCACGGACGCAGGAGATCGAATCCTTGCGCAGAGCAAGCATCGACCGTCCGATCGCACTCGTCACGGCAATTCTGGTCGGATCGCTCCTCCTCGCGGAGCAGCTGCTGGGTCTTGGGGTGGGTGTGGTGGTCACCACCACAGTGGGCGTCGCCATGGATGACTTCTACCGCTATTTCCACCGCGCGCTCGGACCGCTGAAAACTGGCCTCGCCGATGTGGGCGCGCAGCTCGGCGGCGGGGGGTACTCAGGGCTCTCCGTCGTGGTGGCGAATGCGGTGGTGCCCTACCTGATGCTCGTCGTCACCTTCTTTGCGGCGCGGCGGGCGGGTTTGTACTTCCGGGCGCGACCCGAACTCTGGGTCGCGATCGGCGTCGTGGGATACATCGTCCTTTCCACCGTCCTCACGATCGCGCTTGGATACAGCCTGAGTCTGAATTTCCCCGCGATCATCTTCTACGCCGCGGTGCTACCGATCGCGGTTCTCGGGGCTTGGCTCTCGCGGGCGACCCGCGTCAGCTTCCTCGCGTCTCGCCTCTTTCGCCTACTGCCTAGCGAAGATCGCCTCGCGGTGCTCGAACTTCTCGGTGAATCCGTCCTCCACACGGAGGGTCGGACCACGAATCGACGGTAGCTGAGTGTGGGCAGTGGCATCCTCACGGCGTCGTGATGGTCGCGGCGAACGCGTGCGGATATGCCACCACGGCGGCTGGTGGCGGCGCTGCGGAAGTCGGCGGCGCTCAACTTCCTCGACGATGGTGACCGCGGCGATGCACAGCAAGTAGTGACGACGCGAGTCAATGTCAACTCCGCGCACGGGAACCAGCGGTCGGACACGCGCCGGCGTAGGGACTGCTTCCTGACAGATAGGCCGGACGTTGAGCGGTCGGCAATCGGGCGGTCCGGGCGCTTGGTCAGTGGTTCTTTGTGAGCGACTTCGCCATGTGGAAGTTCGTCAGCTCGACACCCTCGATCACGGGGTGCTGTTCGGCGATCACCAGCCGAAGCGTTCAAAGAACGGTCGCGCGGTGATGCTTACATTGGCCGTGAGCCGACCAACGCCGAGATCGCGAGCCTGTCGTTCCAACTCCATGAGGAGCGTTCGGGCCACGCCTCGGCGTGCGTGCTTGGGCGACACGAACATCATGTCGATGTATCCGGTTTCGCTGACGTCCGAGAAGCCGGCGATTTCGGTGCCGATCACAGCGACGAACGTGCTCAGCTTGGTCCTGGCCGTGTCCCAGTCGGATGGAGTGCGTCGATCGGGCCGCGCCCAGCCACGGATCTGCTCGGGCGAATAGTCCGCTGCCGCGGTCTTCGTGATCGCTGCGAGGAAGATCTCCAACGTCAATGGTGCGTCTTCGCTGCGATAGCGACGGACCTCCGGGATCACGGGGTCAGCGGCTTGGCTCATCGTTCGATTATGACGGCGCCCACGGCGGGAAAGATGTCCTGCGCGCTTGCCATTTGCAGACAGCCAGGGCCGACCACAGATGCAACCGGCACCGCCCACGCCCTTGCGCAAGCACGGTCGAACTCCCGGACTGCTTCCGCTGGACGCAACCGGGCGACGCACCGCACGAATGGCGGTCCCTCAGCGACACAGTTCGAGCGCGTTGAGGATCGGCGTGCGGACTGTTGCAGACGTGATCCGGTGCAGCGGTGTAGCGGTAGTGCCGGCGCGTCTGGTGGAATGCGGTTGAATCCGCGGGCCAAGTGGGCAGCGATGCCGCGCGGAACCGAGGAAGGCCGAGTGATGGACGAGGTGCTGTCTTGGCTGTTGCAGAGCGAGGAGCCTTCCGTCCGGTGGAGGGTGCGCACCGGCGTTCTGGGCGAGGCGGACGACACGCGATCGGTACGTGCGTTGCGGGACGAGGTTCGCCGGTCGCCGCGGGTGCGCGCGATCGTCAAGGGGGCAGAGGGCATGCGCCCCTACGCGAAGTGGAAGGGTCCTCATTGGGCTAAAGTTGCTGTCCTGCTGGCGGCTCTTTATAGGTCAGCCACTCCCACGTAGGCAACAGTTGGCGTGGACGGGTCGGCATTCGTTATCGAGCACAGCGCGGGAAACGTGATGTCAGTGTTCGTCGTCCACGTCACGGTGTCTGGTACATAGGTGAGCCATTCGAAGGTCGCGGTGTTCCCATCATCGGTAAGACGCGGGGCATGCTCGGATGCACCCGTCAGGGTGGCGCCGTCGTACTCAGCTTAAACTGCCGGAATGCATACGGCCGCAATCTGCTCGGACGTGTACCCGAGCGTCAGCACGGGGGCCGACTCGGTTGGCGCGGGTGCGAGCGTCGGAGTCGGAGTCGGAGTCGAGTTTGGCGACGGAGTCGGTGGAGTGGCACTGGCAGAGGCAGTCGGGGTTGGCGGCAGCGCAGCCGTTGACGGTGTCGCACAGCCCGCAATCGTTACGGCCAAGGCGAGCAGCGGAAGCACGGCGAAGGTTCTGCGCATCGCGCTACTCTACGGCGGCCTGGAGGGGCAGTACCTGTGGATAGAGCGCGCGTACGCCGGTCGATCAGCGAAATCCGTCATTGCTGTATATGAGGACTTCGCTGCAACAGCCCCTCGGCCATGGCGCTCTGCACGACCGGCTTGCGGGCGGCTACCAACCGCTCACGTACGGCGTGTGTATTAGGCCAGCCGTTCGAGGCGCTCCCGCAGCTCGTTGGCCATTTGCGTCGGGTTTCCGGACCGAATCGCTACAAGAGCCCCTGAGCCTTGGCATCCATGCACACGGGTGACTGCAGGTACTGGTCGTAGCAAACAGTCTGTAGGTAGATCGGTAGGTCGGCATCGGGGATCGACGTCACACCGAACACCGCGGGTGAGCCTTGAATCCCCGCAATCCATTCGGCGGCTGTCGAGCACGCGACGAGCGACTCGAACACCTCGTCGTTATTGACCGCATCAGGAGCAACGGCCGCGGCCGCCGCGATCGCTTGCTCGCAAGTGAGGTCGGTGGTGGGAAGCGCCGATTCTTGAGTCGGTCCAGGATTCGATTCGCTGCTCGGCGTCGAGTTGGAATCACCCGACGTCGATGAAAGCGATGTCGGCTCGCCTGACGCCTCGGCGCCCGCTTCGGGGCTACAGCCAGTGATCGTCAACATCGCCAGCAGAATGGCCGCCAGCACGCGCTTGTGCATGCCCATGAACCTACTGCACGAGATCGATCAGCCGAAGCAGCGGAGACAGTTCATACGCCAAGGTCTCAGTAACTGTGTCGATCACTGCTCATCCGCTGAGCCCCTGATCCGAGCCGAGCCGACTGGCGCCAATCCGATCCCCTCTGAGCGACTGTTTTCCGGGGAGGTGCGTAGATCCCGCTCGATGAATTGCCCGCTGGCGGTGCGCTGCACGTTCGCGTTAGCGACACGACTTTGGCGCCGAGATTCGGAAAGCTCGACGCAACCGGCCCCCGAAATCCACGCGTCGCGCGATTCGGGGGATGGGGACCTAGACCGGTTCCACCGAGCAAGCATCGCGACGACCACGACCCAGGACGCACGACGATACTCAAGACTGAGACCAAGGCGATGACCAAGGGCCCGAGACGAAATCTAAGGGACCGAGATGAACACAAGACCAAGAGAAGAGACAACCAATACAAGCAACGCACGCAGGCACTTTCTGTGGACCCCTCGCGATCCCTTGCAATGTCTGGGATCTGGTGTAAACCAGGTTGCATGGTCCACGGCAGGAATCTGAAGGAGAATGCACGTCGCCGTGCAGAGTATCTCCGTCAGCGTGAGGCGAACGTCAAGGCCGCGGCAGCCGCGAAGGAACGAGCGGCCGAGGTCGTTCGCCTGCAGCATGAGCCGGGAGGACGTCGCGAGCTCGAGCGGGTGTGGGGGAGCGAGCAAGAGGCGCTGCGGCGACTGCGCGACATTTCGAAGCAACTCGACAAGCTGCATCGCGCGGAGCGCGTCCTCCTCGATGAGCGGGATCGATTGGTCGACGTCTTGCGCGGGAGGGATGTGTCGTGGGCGATGCTGTCGACGTGGTCGGGGCTCAGCCGTCAAGCTCTCAGCAAGCGCATCTCATAGCGTCCTCGACAGTTCGGACTCGGTCGACCAAGAAGCGGGATGATCCTCATGCTGGCGTCGACCGGGTAGCGAGGGCGATCGACGCCAACAATGGCGAAGACTCACCCCGACGGCGAGAGTGGAGCGGTCGGGGTCGACTCCGTTCCCTCCGCTCGCTCTTTGCAGACTCCGCTCTCCGCTGCGCTTCGAGCTCCGCTTAGCAACCACTCGCTACGGGCACTCCGCCGGCCCCGACCGCTTGGTCGGCCGATTGTCGGTGCGAGGGCGAAGACCGAGCCAGTTCAGGACGGCCGTAACAGGCAGATGCCGCAGGTTCCGTCCGAGGAGATCCTGTGCCCGTCGACTGTGCAGTCCCAGCCGTCGCCCCAGATCGGATGCTGCCGGTCCTCGAACGCGGCGCGTGCTCGAGCGCACGCTTTGCACGTTGGCGATGGTCCGCCCGGATGCCGCTGGCACGACGTTCCATCACGGTCACGCGGTGCGTCACGCGTGACGTGCGCCGATGGATCGCCACCGCGGCGGCTGTCGTCACGCGTGACGTGACGTGTGACGACACGCGCCCGCTCGTTAACGGGAGTGTCTTCCGGCGACGGCTCCCCCGAGGAATTCGTCGACTGCTGCCGCGCACGATATGCGCGCTGCCGATCTCGTGCGTTCCGTCGATGACGCGCCAGCTGGCCCGCGGCGACTTGGTGAAGGTCGGTAGTCCAGCCGAGCAGTTGGTAGCCGTCGACCTGTCGCTCCCAGAGTCCCGCCTGCCAAGCTGCTGAAAAGCGCCGATGTCGTCGCCGTCGGGGTGCAGCATCCGTGTGTAGAGAGTAGGGATCAGTCCATCTGCGCCGTGGATGCCGCTCCACATGAGTGCACTCGTGAGGATGCGCCACGAGCGATCGCTCAAGGCATCGAAGCGGGGGACTCCCAGCCACTCGGCCGGGAGGCGGGCGTCGCCCATACGAGGGGAGTTAGGGCTCCACGCCGAACACGCGGAGCAAGGCGGCGCGGGGGATCATCCGTCGGGGGCCGAGCTGGACAGTCGGGATGGTCCCGCTGTCGATGCCCAGCTTGATCGTGCGGTAGTCCACTCCCACCAGATTCGCGGCATCCTCGTCAACGCGAGCGAGTGCGGCGTCTTGTTCATCGTTTCGTCTCCTTCCGTGCGCAGTACGTGTCAGCACTTGAGCAGAGGCTACTCCTAACGAGCAATTCGCGACATGGATTCGGCACGTCATGTATTGCCCCGCGATGACCCGCATGAGAGACTCGCCGACATGGCGGAGCTTGACATTGAGATAGTCAACCGGGAGCGAATCGACGTGGGCGATGGCATCACCATTCCGAAGGCGTGGGATGCCGTCGTCACTGGCGAGCCCGGCATCCCCGGAACCGTCCGCGTGAAGGTGGTGCACGACCCCGTGCTCAAGAGGGCCGCTGCGGCTTCCGTCCACATCGATCGAGACGGCGAAGGCGAGGAGATCACGACGCCCGCGATGCGCGAGGTGCGCGTCCAATGGGCAGTCCAGTCGTCGGCGGTGAGGCTGGTGAAGATCGCACGCGGATGCGCCGAGCCTACATTCCTGACGGCGTACCTCGACGGCGTGCATGCGCGCACCGACCGCACATTCGACGACACGGTTCGAGAGGCTGTCGTGCTGTACCGGATCGCTGCCACGGTCAACCTGGCGCCGCTCAAGTTCGTTTCCGATGAGCTCGGCGTAAGCGTGAGCACCGCAACTCGCATGATGGCTCGAGCACGCGGGGCTGGCCTAGCCGTGGACCTGATAACCCGCGAGACGTACAACCGGCTCCGCGCAGAAGACGAACGGATATCGCGGCCCATTCAGATGCCCGGCGGGCCGCAGGGGCCGTCGATCGGGCTCTGAGGCCGTCGATTGGGCTGGCCTGCCATTTCGCGGGTCGCTGACACGGCCGCCTCGATCGGACGCGCCACCGTCGGTGACTGCGTGCACCGTTGCGAATGTCGGCCTGCGCTCGCGCCTGAGTGGCTCGGCGCCGTGCGCTGCGCCACCGTCGAAGAAGGAGCGGGCTCCGATAAGGTCGCAGGCAGCGGTCGCAGCGTCGCGATCGGGAAGTGAGGGAGAGAGCAGGGTGAGTACAGCGGACATCCCTCGATATACCGATCTCGTGTTGCCAGCCCTACGTGGGGTAGCGATGCTCGGAGGTTCGGCAAAGGCCCGCGAGATCATCGACTACGTCGTTGGTATCTGGCCCGATGCGGACGACTTGGTCGGGATCGAGTACCCGAACCGCGCCAAGTCGATCTTCATTGACCGAGCTGAATGGGGACGCTCCACCGCGAAGATGATTGGCGCCCTCGAGCAGCCCGCGCGTGGCGTCTACCTGATCACGCCGCTGGGCAGGTCGTTGGTCGACCAGGACGAAATCACAGCTCAAGCAGAGATCGAGAGGCTCAACTCTGAGTATCGCCGGCTTGCGCGTCAGACATCGGAGAGAACGCTGAATTCGACCTCCGAATCGCGGTGGACCGTGGAGACGGACGACGTGCCTAACGTCGCGGTGGCCGACGAACAGGACGAGTCCCAAGCCGGAACCGAGTGGCAACTAGCACTGCTCCAGCGACTGCATGCTCTCCCACCCGCCGGCTTCGAGGAGTTTGTGCTGTATCTCCTTCGCTCATTCGGACTCGAGCTTCGAAGGGTCGGCGGTTCCGGCGACGAAGGTATCGACGGGATCGGCACCGCTCCCATCAGCCCGGTGCTCTCGTCTCGCGTGGCCGTTCAAGTCAAGCGGTATAACCCTGACGGCAAGCCAGTCGGCCGGGAGGTCGTTGCTCTGTTCCAGCGCGACGCACAGACCAAGGGAGCGGAACGCGCGATCCTCGTCACTCTCGGTCGGTTCACCGAACCCGCGCGACTTGCCGCGATCTCGTCGACGCCGACAGTCGACTTGATCGATGGCTCGCGACTAGCCGAGTTGGTCCTGTCCGCCGAGACAGGCATCAAGCTGGCACCAGTTGTCGATACACACTGGTTCGACAGGTTCGACTGAGTGCTCGTCCTCCCGCCCGCTTGGCGTGGTGGAGGGAAATGTCCCAGCCAACCGTCAAGATGGTTTCGGGCCTTCCAACCGGGTAGGGCATCCAACCGCTATCAAAGGAACCGCTCATGAGCCTTGCTCTCGCGAAACCGCTTGAGAGCAATCGCCTGCGCTCCGCGATACCTGTGAGCAGTTCTTCAGTCTCAGCCCGCCGCGTAAGCAGCGCGATTCAGTCGTTGCTCGCCCCGAGCCTGACAACTACACGCCAGAACTGGTTGGGCGCGGTCGCAAGGCTCACGAGCGAGAGTCGGCCAGATCTGCGCGGACAACTGGTGGAGTTCCTCGACGCGGGACCGCTCGATCTTGGGAATCCTCTTGGCGGGATGAGTATCGGCGAGATTGGTGTGGTCTACGAGGCCCTTGTGGCGCTTTCAAACCACCGGGACCGCCGCCAAAAGGGTCAGTACTTCACCCCGGATGACGTGGCGTCCTTCATGGCCAGGCAGGTGCAGGCATTCGGCGACGGGCATTGGCTCGACCCCTGCTGTGGTGTGGGGAATCTCGCATGGCATCTGGCCGACGCAATGTCCGACCCCGCCGAGTTCGTCTCCGCGCAGCTAACCCTGATTGACATGGATCCGGTTGCGCTCCGCACAGCCATTGCTCTCCTCGTGGCAAGCTTCGCCGCGGACGGCGATGACGAATGTCTCCCGCGGCTTGCCGCACGAAGCCGGGCGCGCGACTTTCTGGACTCCGCTGCGCTACCCCGCCACGACTTCGTCATCGTCAACCCGCCATACGCGGCAACGGCCCCCAACGCGCGTTTCAGGACTGCTGCGGCGCGCGAGCTCTATGCCTACTTCCTAGAGCGAATCTCGCTCGAGTCAAAGGGATTCATTGCGGTCACGCCTGCGTCCCACCTGAGCGCCGCAAAGTACGACTCCTTGCGTGTCATCCTCGAGGAGCGCTCTGGCGGCGAGGTGTTCGTTTTCGATAATGTCCCGGATACTTGCTTTCGCGGCTTCAAGTACGGATCAACAAACACATCCAAGACGAACTTCGTCCGCGCCGCAATCACGGTCTCTTCCCCTTCGCATACGAGCTGGCGGCTGACACCGATCCTCAGGTGGGCAGCGCGCTCCCGCCTGCGCATGTGGTCGAGTGCGCACCGATTCCTCGTCGATCTCCGCAATGGCCCGAATGGCGAGTGGGCGAAGGTCATGCCCGGGACTGAGGCAGTGTGGGACGCTCTACGGTCGAACGGCCAGACCTTGAGTGATCTTGTCCACCGCGAGCGAACGCAGTTCGCGCTTCACGTCGCTTCGACCCCGCGCTATTACATCTCGGCTTCCAAGCGCGATCTGAATCGCGGATCCAAACATGTTCTGTACTTTCGGACACGCGAGGAGATGAACCGAGCGTACGTGCTCCTCAACAGTTCCCTCCCCTACTGGTGGTGGCGGTGCGTTGATGGAGGCATCACACTCCCCATCCGCACTTTGCTTTCGCTCCCCCTCCCAGCCGTGCTCAGCGCCACGCCATCTCTAGTGACTGCACTTGAAGAGTCCGAGGGGCGCGATCTCGTCAAGAAGCTCAATGCTGGACGCCAGAACGAAAACATCCGTCGTCCACGCGAGTTAGTCGAGTCAATCGATGACGAGCTGCTCAGGGGTGTCCGCTTCGATTTCTCTGAGGTGTTCGCAGCTGACATGTTCGAGGAGGTGTCTCGCTAGCACTCCGCTACGCTTTCAATGCCGCATCCGCCGTATGATCTGGACTTCCTCCCCGCGGGCACTCTCTCGGAAGCGCTGTATCGAATTAGTGCGCTGACGGGCGCCACGCTGGAGCACACGAGGGGCGAGAAGAGAGCCCTACTGGCCCTTCGAGATGCGCTCGAGATCGACATTCCTGCGGTGACGACGAACGCGCACCTTGGCGCCGCGCTCGCCGAGGTGCTCGGGATCGAGTGGGTCCCGGGAGACTTCGTCGACAAGACCATGCTGACGCTTGAGGGCGTGAATGCGCTGCTGTACGGTGCGGCGATCGCGTACCAGGAAGGGTCGCTCAAGGCGATCACCGCTGCATCAAGCACTGGACTGGCCGGTTCAGTGTGGGAAGACTTCCAACCCGCTGTCTCAAAGATCGAAGCGGTGACTCGGATTTCGTCGCTGACAGATTCGGGACCGGAGTGGCTCGGACCCGGCAGCAAGGAGCACAAGAGCGTCCTCTCGAATCTCGCGGCGAAACTTCTGCCGCATCTCGACCAGAGAGGTCTTAGCAAGACACAGCTCGGAGGCGCGATTGCGGGAGAACTGGAGGTGCCCTGGGGAGACGAGTACATCTCAACCGGCGAGACGATACGACTAACGGGTCTGAACGTAATTCTTGCGGGTGCTGAGCGTCGCCTCGGCAAACTTGGCAATGAGTACGCGGCAGGGCTGAGTCCGCAAGGGGAAGGGGCTGCGCTCGTCGACGCGCTCTGGCAGAAGCTCCACCGCCCCAACGACGGGCCGTGGGACGGCCGGGCCGCGACGGAATGGCTTCGGAACGAGGGGACTCGTCAAGAGAACCAAATGGAGTGGCCGGGCTTCTTCTTCGAGTTTCGGGGGCGGGAGATCCTCAATCGTGCGTTCCGACCAAACCCATTTCCGCCGCGGGTGAGGTATGGAAACACAATCTTTGACTATTCGCTCAACCATGTGTGGGACCTGAAGTCCCACACCGCGGAGCAGCATCTCCCCCTATCCGGTGCGTGGACGCGACCGAAGGACGCCGATCAGGTCTTGCTAAATGATGTAGACGCCG
Organism: Microbacterium deminutum; assembly: GCF_039530205.1. Taxonomy (NCBI): domain Bacteria; kingdom Bacillati; phylum Actinomycetota; class Actinomycetes; order Micrococcales; family Microbacteriaceae; genus Microbacterium; species Microbacterium deminutum. The sequence goes on along the minus strand of NZ_BAAAOG010000014.1, from coordinate 23,006 downwards.
TACGGGCGTGCGTGGCCGACCAAGGACTTGGATTCTTAATCTTGAGCGGCCGGGGGCTGATGGACGAAGACGGAGTATTCAAGAGCTGGCATGACGGCTTCAAGGGACGAGCGCCAATGCCTAGCCTTAGCGGGAAGTCGCGCGCCAGGAAAGCCGCCTTCGTTCCGCTCACGATCGAGGCGTTCTGGATCGCTAACACACCCGCACTCGACGCCGCGATCCTCGCCGGAGCGCTCAAGCCTGTCGTCCAGGGGCGGCAGCAATCTGGCGCCCGCCGCGCCGACAAGTTCACCATGAAGCTGAGCCCGGCCCGTCGAATCGTCCGCGTCGCTGAGCGAGCCTGGTAATGGCCAGGCTCTGATCGGGCCTCTCCGTCTCCCGTGCCTACAGCAATGCTCGAAGCGCCGACCGCATCGCCTGTATGCCCTCGAGCGTGACTGTCGAGCCTCCCCCAGATATCGATCCACGAGAGTCATACGATGCGGAGTAGTGGTGGCCCGCCTTTCGCACGATCTGTTCGCAAATCTCGGGCATGGAACCAACGGGCACGCCGACACGACGAGCGGCCGCTACGAATACATCACTGGGAAGACTCGAGCCGACCGAGACGACTTGCCGGCGGAGACCCAGCATCCGCGTGACGTCATCGAGCACATCCTGCTTAGTCTCACCGCCATGGAACCCGTAAGAGCCGACGCGATTCGAACCGGCGTCCGACGCCGTGGTACAGATCGAACACAACGCGGGGTCCATGAGGTGGATGCACTCATCCATTGCAGCGATCCTGTCCGTTCCACTCGAGGTAACCAACCTGCGTTTGAGCGATCGCGAATCGGCGATTCTGCCGCTCGACGACCGAGATTGACTTCACAGTCAACTCTACCGAGTCCGCGAGCGCTCCCCGATCGGCCACCACCCTGCGACGACAGGCGCCAAGTAGGCTAACGCTCGACTGAAAGGCGACACACGCATGCACGCTGAGGAGATCGAGGTCGAGAAGCTGTTTTCGAGCGATCGGCAGCTGTTGATTCCCCTGTGGCAGCGACGGTACTCATGGAAGCGAAGCGAGTGGCAAGACCTATGGCTGGACTTGGTCCGAGTCGCCACAGCTGCCGAAGCAAATGAGAAGCTGAACCACTTCATCGGAAGTGTCGTCTTGCATGCCCAGGAAGGCACTGGCATGCCATCGGAAGCACAGCGATTCCTCGTGGTAGACGGTCAGCAGCGGATCACCACGTTGACACTTCTCATATGCGCGATTCGCGACCACATTGCGCGCTCGGAGAGCGACGACCCTGCCCGTCAGGCTCTGAAGGACTTCTACACGTCGCGCTACCTTCGCAACACCACGTTAGGACCCGAATACCGCGATCGACTCGTCCTTCAGCAAGCCGATCGCAGCGCGTTGACGCAGGTGATCGACGGCGTGCCTGGCGACCAAACGTTGGTTGAGCAGGCATATCAATACTTCTCGACCGAACTCTCCAACCGAACAAGTGAGCAAGCGCTGACCCTCATTACGCACATCGCGAAGCGGCTCAGCGCTGTCTGGGTCGTGCTCGAGGCAGGAGACAACGCGCACCGAGTGTTCCAAACTCTAAACTCGGGCGGTCGACCCCTGGAGCAGGCGGACCTTGTGCGCAACTTCTTCTTTCTCTTGCTGGGTGAGGAGGGGGAACAGTTCTACAGCGAGCACTGGCAGAATCTCGAGGCTGACGTGCCGCCGGCCGAGATCGAAGACTACTTGGTCGCGTGGGCAATCAGTCAAGGTCACGGCGGTTCGAAGGGAGCGCTCTTCGCCTATTTCCAGAAAGACCTTGGGAGCGTCGAGGGCTCACCCACGGCCGTCTACTCGTATGGACAAGAACTGACGGGTGCGGCACGCCTATTTCGTTACATTCGGCGCCCTGGTGAGATGTCCGGAATTTCTGTCGGGACCCGACGTTCCCTTCTCACGCTGAGCAGGTGGGGAACCGTCCCTGCAGAAGGCCTCGTCCTACACTTGCTCCGTCGGTTCACAAGCGGTGCGATGGACGACAGCCAGTTGGGCCTGAGTATTGAAATTGTTCTGAGCTTCTTTGCGCGGCGGTTCTTGGCCGGGTACGCCCCCAATCGGCATAAGTCCATCTTGGTTCGGGCCGCGCACAAACTTACGAAGCAACCTGACCTCGCCGGTAATGACGTCGTTGCTTTGCTGCGTGCGGTGCTTTCCGGTGGCGAGGACGAGAACTCCTGGCCGTCGGATGCTGTTCTTCGCGACCGAGTCACTAGTACCCCTGTGTACACCCCCACACGTAGCAAGTGGGCGTTCTTGGTGCTCGAGCGGATCAACCGCACCTTCTACGCGTATGAGGCGCACGTGCCGAACCTCCTAGGCAGCAGCGACTACACGGTTGAGCATGTGATGCCGCAGACGCTCTCGCTCAAGTGGGAGCACGACTTAGTGGACTGGGGAGTGGAGAGTCCCGCCGCTCTGCACGAAACGCACCTTCACGTCCTAGGTAACCTCACACTATCTGCGATCAACTCACACCTTCATAACCGTCCACTTCCGGAAAAGCTCTCGATGCTGGAGGACGACACGTCGTTCAAGATCAACGGTGCGTTGCTCGATTACCGGCGCTGGGATGGCCAGACGATCGATAGTCGGGGACTAGACCTCATCGAACGCGCGATTGACAGCTTCGTCCCTCCGCTCTCTAGGGAGGAGATTCAGGCGCTTGGAATCGTGATTGACGAAGGCGAAGTTGGTAGTGCAGACGAGGACGACGAAGAGGAGGGGGCCGACCTTCTCCCCTGATCGCTGACGCACGCAGCTGCCGCCGGCACTAGACGCTGACAAAGTCCCTTGCCCGGAATCCCAAACGACCTGGTCGCTGCGGCCGTGCCATTTCCGCCAGGTGGGGGCAACCCTCGTCCAGCAGGTTCCCCATCCAGCACGTCGCCGCCGACACAGGTTCGAGCTCATGGTCTGAGCTGCAGCGCGGCCGAGGCTGCACTAGCCCTCGGTCGTGCTTTACAAGCGAGACGTCGCAACAGCAGTGGGACAGTTCCTCGGGGTTTCGGAGCGCCCGCAATGGTTCTCAGCGGGCTCCAAAGTGACCGCGGATTTCCAGCGGGATATTGGCCCCGTGCTGGGCGTCTTGGACTATGGCCCCACCAAGGTGCGACACATGCGGGCGATCCTCGAAAGTCTCGCGGTACCGTGGAGCGTGGCGCGGCATTCATCCGAGGAGAGGGCAAACCCCGGCGGAAATGTTACAAGAGAGGCGTACAAAGACTTGCTCGAGGCGCTCTACGCGGAGCGCGCTGAAGAGGCGGTGGCCGAACAGAGTTCTCGGCGGGCAGAGATATCCAACCGACAACCAGCCACCCAGCGATCGCGGTCGACGCAGTGCTCGACGCCGAACGGTTGCTAAGCGAAGCGCGCTGTCGGCGGCGCTTGAATCCTGACGTTTTCGGCGCTCGAATAGTGAACGGTTGCGGGCAGTCTAGCCAGGGGTTTCGTCGGTGGTGGTGCGGATGCTGGGGAGGCTGTCGATGCCTCGTCCGCGGAGTCGGTAGCTGGCGCCTTTGAGGGTGAGGACGTCGGCGTGGTGGACGATGCGGTCGATCATCGCGGCGGCGACGGCTTGGTCTCCGAAGACCCCGCCCCAGCCGCTGAACGGCAGGTTCGAAGTAAGGATCAGCGAGGCGTGCTCGTATCGGGATGAGACGAGCTGGAAGAACAGGTTCGCGGCGTCTTGTTCGAACGGGAGGTAGCCGACTTCGTCGACGATGATCAGCCCGTAGCGCCGCAGCTTCGTCAGCTCGGCTGGCAGTCGGCCGGCTCGGTGGGCGTCGGTGAGGCGGGTCACCCAGTCGGTCGCGGTGGCGAAGAGGACTCGGTGGCCGTGCCGGGCGGCGACGATCCCGAGCGCGGTCGCCAGGTGCGTCTTGCCGGTTCCGGGCGGTCCGAGCAGCACGACGTTGCGGGCTTCGGTGAGGAACCCGCCCGAAGCTAACGCGGCGACTTGCGGTCGGGTGGTGGGTTGCGCGTCCCAGTCGAAGTCCTCCAGGGTCTTGCGGGCAGGGAACCCGGCGGCTCTGATCCGCAGTTCCGCGCCGGACGCGTTGCGGGCGCTCACTTCGCGTTCCAGGACGGCGGCGAGGTAGTCCTCGAACGACCAGCCCGCGTCCCGTGCCTGATCGGCCATCCGGGTGGCGGCTTCGGTGATCCGAGGTGCTTTCAGTGCGCTGGCGAGATAGGTGATCTGCTTCACCGACTCGGCCGGCTTCGACCCGCCCATCAGCTGATCCCTCCTTCGACGAGCCCGAACGCGCGGTCGTAGTCGGCGAGGTCGCGGGCCAGGTCGTCGCCGACCGCCGTGAGGCGAGGCTGCTGAAACTCGCGTCGCAACGCCGCGGCCGCGTCGCGATGCTCCGGGTCGGTGACCACCATGCCTCGCGTCCATGCCCGCGGATGATCGGCGATGAGGCGGCCGTCCAGCCGCACCCGGACCCGTTCCAGGTCCGCGGTCACGTCGACGATCCGGCCGATCGCGCGGGGGTCGACGGAGTAGTCGTTCGTGTCGATCCGGACGTAGTAGTCGCGGCCGAGGCGGATCCGGTTACGCCAGCCCAGATGCAACGGGATCGGCGGCAACGGCAGCATCGCCGCCAGGTCGGCATCAAGCCGGTCCGTGGGGCGGCGCCGAGGGTGCGCACCACCCGCCGGTTCGCGCGGCCCAACCAGTCGGTGAACTGCTCGTTGAAATCCGCCGGCGACGTGAACGAACGGCCCGGCATGAACGAGGTCTCGAACCAGCCGTTGCGTCGCTCCACGACCCCTTTGGACTCCGGATCCCGTGGTGGCAGCAACACCAGCTTGGCGGCGAGCGTGCCCATGAACGCGTCGACGCCGGCCGCGTGACGTTTCCCGCGGCCGATGCCCGGCTCGTTGTCCCAGATCAGCCTGCGCGGCACCCGCCCGAGCTGCTCGATCAGCTCCCACGACCCCAGCAGCAGATCCTCGGTCTTGCGGGTCGGGATCATCCTCCCGGTCACGAACCGCGAATGCGCCGGCGTGATCACCAGCACCGGCAGCAGCTTCGCCGTCCCGTCCTCGAGCGAGATCTTCTCCGGCGGGAACCACAGATCGCACTGCGCCGCATCCCCGGGCGCCCAGACCAGCCGGTCCGCGGGATCGATGCGTTGCTGCTCCGGGCGTAGCCGTTTCACGTTGTCCCGGAACCAGCGGATCGACCCCTCCCAGCCCACCCGTTCGGCCAGCACCGTCGCCGGCATCGTCGGGGTCTCGACCAGCAGCTCGCGCACTCGCGCTTCGAACGGAGTGAACGACGTCGGCCTCACCGACCGCTCATACCGAGGCGGCGACTCCGAGGCCACAGCCTTGATGACCGTGGTCCGCGAGATCCCCAACCTCGCTGCGATCTTCGCCTTCGGCTCACCCTCCGCGGCAAGCCTCCGGATCAACGCCCAATCCTCCAAAGTGATCACTCTCCAATCGTTGAGTGTTCACTTTTCAAGCGCCGCTACTGTCCAGTTTTCGAGCGCCGCCGACACGCGCAGCGCGCGAGTCTGCAAGGAGTGAGCGGCGAAAACGGAGCCGGGCACGTTTGCCACACTCTCGGCGTCGGAGGGATGCGAATCACTCGCTGGTCACCGACACTTTCCAACGGTCGCCAGCATCGCCCTGCATCCCGAATCGGCTTCGTTGACGCGGTTACTCAGATGTCGGACATGGCCCGATACTGACAGTCAAGCCGGCACGAGTGGAGGTCGAGATGGGCAGCGTCACCCCGTACGAATCGGCGAAGGGTCGCCGCTACCGCTTTCGCTATCGCCGGCCGGATCGCACCGAGGCGGAGAAGCGTGGGTTCACGACGATCCGCGAAGCAGAGCTCTACCTGGCCATGGTCACGGTGTCGAAGGCGAAGGGTGAGTACATCGACCCGGCCTCGTCGCGGGTTCCCGTCCGGATGTTCGCAGACAGCTGGTTGCGATCCAAGCAGCCGCCCATGTCGAAGCCTTCGTACTACATGACGCTCGAGCGTGCATGGAAGAACCACGTCGCCCCGGTGTGGGCAGACAGAGAGATCTCGTCGATCCGACGCTCGGAGGTTCAGGATTGGGTGTCCGAGCTCGCGACGCGGAGGTCGCGCACGGTCGTCCTTCGCTCGCTGGGGATCCTTGCCGGAATCCTCGATGTCGCCATCGACGATCGTCGCCTCGCAAGCAATCCGGCCCGCCACGTGCGCAACCTTCCTCGGCACGGACCGGGCAAGCGCCGTGTCTACCTCTCGCACGACCAGGTGGCGACGCTGGCGGCGTGCTCGGCACATCCGACTCTCGTCCTGACGCTGGCGTACACGGGCCTGCGCTGGGGCGAGGCGACGGGGCTGCGTGTGCGCAGCGTGAACCGGCTGCGTCGACGCTTCGTCATCGAAGAGAACGCGGTCATGATCGCCTACGAGATCCACGTTGGCACGCCCAAGACTCACGAGCGGCGCTCCGTCCCCTACCCCGAACGCCTCGCACCTCTGATCGAGGAGGCGTGCGCCGGCAAAGGCCCCGAGGGCCTGTTGTTCGGAGACGGGATCGACCACATGCGCAACTCGGGTGCGCAGGGATGGTTCGCGAACGCGGTCCGGCGTGCGCAGGCGTTCGATCCGTCGATCCCACGGCTCACTCCTCACGACCTCCGTCACACGGCTGCATCTCTCGCGATCAGCTCGGGTGCGAACGTGAAGGCCGTGCAGCGGATGCTCGGCCACGCGTCGGCCGCGATGACGCTCGACACGTACGCCGACCTCTTCGACGACGATCTGGATGCCGTCGCGTCGCGGCTCAACGACGCCATGCCGCTGGTCGCACTGCCGTCGGCTCCACAGACCCGCTACGCTCGCCCGCGGTGACCGCAGAGAGCAGAATGCTCAGTTTTTCGACGAGGCAGAGGTCGCGGTAAATGCTCGATTTCGGCGCCATGAGGCCTCGAACGAAGACCTTTGCAGGTGCTCGTAGCTGCCCTCGGAGTTCTCAGAATGCGGGCAAAAAGCGGGCAAAAAGCGGATTTCTGTGGTCTGACCTCAGAAGAAATCCCTGGTCAGAGGTAAAAAAACACGGTGCCCCTGGAGGGACTCGAACCCCCAACCGTTTCCTTAGGACGGAACTGCTCTTCCATTGAGCTACAGAGGCTGGCGGCACAAGTCTATCGAGACAGACTGGGGGTCCCGCGCAGCGCGGGAACCCCGACCATGGAGCGCCAGAGCCTTCGGCGGCGACAGTGTCACGGCATCCGGCCGCGACGGCGCTACGGCCTCCGACCACCGCCGCCACCGTCAGGACCACCGCCCATCTGCGACTGCAGGGTTCGACGCTCGTTCTTCGGCTTGTTCCAGAGATACGCATGCCACCTACGACCCCCGTCGCCGCCGGCTATGAGCGCCCGATGGACGGCTATGAGGATGCCCGGCACCGTGGTGCGTGCGACGCGCACAACGATTGCGCTTCTGCGGACCCCGATGGGGCATCAGGTCGTTACGATTCCGGGAGGGCCGCGACGTGGCAGTCGCGGCGGGAGTGAGGAAAAGTGCCAGTCGTCGTACGCGTCCGCGCCGAGCACTCGCCGGGCGAGAAGCGGGTCGCAGCGAGCCCCGAGAGCGTGCGAAAGCTCGCCGCTGCCGGCGCGAGCGTCGAGATCGAGTCCGGAGCGGGCTCGGGGGCCTTGATCTCGGATGCCGCCTACCGCGACGCGGGCGCGCAGATCGTCGAACCCGGCACGCCCGTCGGTCGGGGCATCCTGTTCCATGTCCGTCCGCTCCTGCCCGCCGAACTCGGCGCGCTGCCGCAGGGGATGGTGACGATCGGCGTCATCGATCCGTTCCAGAACCTCGGATCCGTGGCGGCGGCGCGGGATGCCGGCATCTCGGCGTTCGCCCTCGATCTGCTGCCGCGCATCTCGCGCGCGCAGTCGATGGACGTGCTGTCGTCGCAGGCGCTGCTCGCCGGCTATCGACTGGTGACGCTCGCGGCAGATGCCTTCGGGCGCATGTTCGGCATGACGATGACCGCCGCCGGAACGCTCGCCCCCGCGCGGGTGCTGGTGCTCGGGGCCGGTGTCGCAGGCCTGCAGACCATCGCTACCGCCAAGCGACTCGGCGCCGTGGTGTCGGCGAACGATGTCCGCGCCGCGTCCGCCGACGAGGTGCGCTCGGTGGGTGGCACGTTCATCGACCTCGACCTGGGCACCGCCGACGCGGCCGGCGGCTACGCCAAGGAGCTGGCCGAAGATCGGGCACGTCGCCAGCAGGAGCTGCTCGCGCCGCATGTCGCGGCATCCGACATCGTCATCACCACCGCCGCGGTGCCCGGGCGCGCGGCGCCGCGGCTCATCACAGCCCAGATGGTCGCGGCGATGAAGCCGGGTTCGGTGCTGGTAGACCTCGCCGCGGAGTCGGGCGGCAACATCGAAGGGTCCGTGGCGGGGGAGCGCCGCGCGGTCGCGGTGGCGGGCGGACTTGCGACGCTCATCGGGGTGCGCGACATCCAATCGGATCTCGCGCCGGATGCCTCGAAGCTCTACGGGATGAACTGTGCGAACTTCGCGGCGCTCATCGTGAAGGAAGGGCAACTCGTGCTGGATTTCGACGACGAACTCGTCGCGGGAAGCGCCGTCACGCATGACGGACGAATCGTGAGCGACCGGGTGGCTGCCGCGCTGCAGCCGGTGGAGGACCCCGCCTGATGGACGCCTTCGCCCTCATCACGATCACGATCCTCGCGATCTTCCTCGGCTTCGAGGTCGTCTCCAAGGTCTCGAGCACGCTGCACACGCCGCTCATGAGCGAGGCGAACGCGATCCACGGCATCATCCTGCTCGGTGCGATCATGGTCGCCGGCCAGGCGGAGGATGCGCTCTCGCTGACGCTGTCGATCATCGCAGTGCTGCTGGCGACCATCAACGTCGTCGGCGGTTTCGTCGTCACCGACCGCATGCTCCTGATGTTCTCGGCGAAGCCGCGCCGCGCGGAGGTGGCGCCGTGAAGCTGCTTCCTCCCGAGGTCGTCACCGCCTCGTACATCCTCGCCGCGGTCCTGTTCATCCTCGCGCTCAAGGGCCTCGGCAATCCGCGCACCGCACGCCGCGCGAATCTGCTCGGGGCGGGCGGTGCCGCCATCGCGGTGCTCGCATACCTGCTGAGCGTCGAGATCCGAAACCTCTGGCTCATCGGCCTCGCCGTCGGGGTCGGTGCAGTCATCGCCGTGTTCGCGGCGCGCCGGGTGCAGATGACCCAGATGCCGCAGCTGGTCGCGGCGTTCAACGGCGTCGGCGGCGGCGCCGCGGCCCTGGTCGCGCTCGTCGAGGCGGGCCACAGCGAAAGCCCGTGGACGCTCGTCGTGGTCGCGGTGACGGTGCTCATCGGTTCCGTTTCGCTGACCGGATCCTTCGTCACGTTTGGCAAGCTCCAGGGCATCATGACGACGCGGGCGGTGACATTCCCGGGCCTGCCCGTCATCATGGTGCTGCTCGTGGTCGCGGCGGTCGGGCTCGGCGCGGCTCTCGTCGTGACCGGGGACACGCTGTTCGCGTTCGTGCTGGCGGTGACCGGTCTGATCCTCGGGGTCCTGCTCGTGCTGCCGATCGGCGGCGCGGACGTCCCGATCGTGATCTCGCTGCTCAATGCCTTCACGGGACTCGCGGTCGCGGCATCCGGTCTCGTCCTCGCGAACGTGCTGCTGCTCATCGCGGGCACCCTGGTCGGGGCGAGTGGAACGATCCTGACGATCGCCATGGCGAAGGCGATGGGGCGCACCGTGACGGGGATCGTGTTCGGCGCCTTCCGCGCGCATGTCGCGGGCACGGCGAGCGACACCGCGAACGACCGGCCGGTGCGGACGATGGATCCCGACGACGTCGCAATCCTGCTCGACTACGCCCAGCGTGTGGTCATCGTGCCGGGATACGGGCTCGCCGTCGCCGGCGCGCACCACGCGGCGGCGGAGCTGGCGGAGCTGCTCGGCTCTCGGGGCGTGGACGTGGTGTTCGGCATCCATCCCGTCGCTGGTCGCATGCCGGGGCACATGAATGTGCTGCTCGCCGAGGCGAATGTGCCCTACGAGTCGCTCGTCGAGATGGACGAGGTGAATCCGAGGTTCAAGACGACCGATCTCGTGCTGGTCGTCGGCGCGAACGACGTGGTCAATCCCGCGGCGAAGACCTCACCCGGATCGCCGATCTACGGCATGCCGATTCTCGCCGTGGGCGATGCGCAGCAGGTCGTGTTCCTCAAACGCTCGCTGAATCCCGGCTTCGCCGGCATCGAGAACGAGCTGTTCTACGACCCCAAGGTCTCGATCGTGCTCGGAGACGCCAAGCAGACGCTCACGAAGATCCTCTCGACGGTCAAGACGGCCGCCTGACCCGGACCGCGTGCGTCAGTGCGCGGCTTCGTATGCTTCGAGAACGGATGCCGGCACCCGCCCGCGCTCCGAGACCTGGTACCCGTTGTCCTTCGCCCACGCCCGGACCGCGCTGTAGTCCTGCTGCCCGGGTCGACGACGTCGGCGGGCACTGCTGCCGCCGCCGCTCGCGGATGAGGACGCGCGGGATGACGAGATCGAGCGCCCAGCCGCGACAAAGGGGGCGAGTGCGGCGCGGAGCGCGCCGGCATTCTCCTCGGTGAGGTCGATCTCGTACGCGACGCCGTCGAGCGAGAACAGGACGGTCTCGCCGGATCCGATCTCGAGGATGGTGCCATCGAGGTCGTCAACGAGTTGATGCACAATTCTTCGGGCCATATCTGCACAATACGCCCTATTTGTCGCAGGAACCATTCGCACAATTCGCCGGGCGCATTCGCCGCCGGCGTTGGCGGCGTCTTACGCGCGACGAACTCCGAATTTCGGACGATCACGCGATCCTCGGACAATCGTCGCCCGAACCGGCCGGAATATCCGTCATTCTCCGAATCTCGGAACCGCGTCGCCGGGTCGGCGCCAATCCGACAGAGAGCGCGTCAGGGCAGGATGCCGGCGCGCCGCGCACGGGCCACGGCGGCGTGGCGGGTGGAGGCATCCAGCTTCGCCATCGCGGACTGCAGGTAGGACTTCACCGTGCCCTCCCTGAGGTCGAGCTGGGCGGCGATCTCGGCGTTGGTCGCACCAAGCGCCGCGCACGCGAGGACGTCGGTCTCGCGTGGCGACAGCCTCATGTCGGCATCCTGCTCGTGACGACCGTCGTGCGACAGGGCCGCTAGGCGCCGCTCGATCGCCGCCAGCCGATCGCGGAGCGTGTCGTCCTCGACGGCCGCGGCGATGCTGCGCAGCTCCGCATAGCTCTCACGCAGCGCTTCGCGCGCAGCAGGGGCCATCGCTGATGCCTCGGCAGCGTGTGGCACCGCGGCCAGTCGTCGCCGCACCTCTTCGCGCACGCGCAACTCGGTCGACAGCGCTTCGGCAACGGCGAACGCGGGTCGCGCGACGCCGTCGCCGACGGGTGCCGCGGACCAGGATCCGCAGTACACGATCCCTCGAGCGCGCGCCCCAACCACGACGGGCACCGCGAGAAGGGTCGTGATCCCCTCGCCGAGCACCGCACGGTCGTAGTCGTGGGTGATGCTGCGCGACGATCGGTAGTCGAGAGCGAGTCGCGGACGCTTCTCGACCAGGGCGCGGCCTCCGAGGCCTCGGGTCGCATGGACGACGAGTCCCTCGAGGCTGCGGGTCCGTGCGCCGACGATCGACGTGATGTGGACGGCGTCGCCTTCTTCGAGCCCGCCGAAGGCGACGGGAAACCGGGTTCGCCGCGCAAGCTCCGTGACGGCGCCGTGCACGAGCGAGAGGTCGCTCGCCGTGTCGGCGCGTCTGGCCATGCGCTGCCTGCTTCCGGGTGACGGCATCCGCGCCGTTTCGTCCGTAGACGATACCAGGGAGGTCTGAGCGCAGAGCGCGGCCCGGACGGACTCCGCCGTCCGGGCCGCGACGCGCGGACGGCCTACTCGTCCGCGTCTTGCCCCCGGGCCTCCCGTTCGAGGTCGATGAGGAACTGCTTCACCTCGGGATGCCCGCCGTACTCGCCGAGCGAGCCGTCGGAGCGCACCACCCGGTGCACCGGCACCACGATCGAGAAGGGCGTCGTCGCGCAGGCGGTGCCGACGGCGCGCGCCGCGCGCGGACTGCCCGCCTGGATGGCGACCTCGCCGTAGCCGGCCGTCTCGCCGTACGGGATGTCGCGCACGGCCCGGAGCGCCTCACGCGTGAATCCGCGCACCAGTCGCCAGTCCAGCGGGATGTCGAACTGCCGACGCGCCCCGGCGAAGTACTCGTCGAGCTGCCGGGCGGCCGCGGCGGCGGCATCCGTCTCGGCACGCTCCGGAGCCGCGCCCAGACCGCGGGCGACGTGAAGGAGCTCTTCGTCCACGGCGTCGTGGACCGGGTGCAGCGTGACGATGCCTACGGCGGTCGTGACGATCAGGATGTCGCCGAGCGGCGACGGGTGGAGGTGGAACCAGGACTCGACGGTGGGGGTCATGCGACCATCCTCGCCTCGCGTCCCGCCGCGCAAGCCATGGATCTCCGAGCATGTGCAGGAGGCGGGCTCCGAGCTGTCTGGGGAGGAACCGCTGATCACTCGGCATGTCTCAATACGGCGAAACTCGGGTCTGCTGCCGGGAGCCGGTGACCACCCCGCCTAGTCTGGCTCGTGTGTGGCGAGCAGAAGGCACCGCCGTGGCCGGCGAAGACGGAGCCGACCCGGGTCCCGTGGTGACACCTGGCGACCTCGCGGTCGCCGAGCCGGATGCGACGGTCAGTCACGTCGCGGAGCCCGAGCGGGATCGCCTCCGGCAGCAGATGGCGGCGCTCGGTGGCAGATCCACTCTGCTGCAGTTCTCGGATGCCGCCGACGCGTCCATCGAGATCACGAAAGCGCATCCCGGCAGCCTTCCGCAGTTCATCACAGGGCGCTCGACGCTGTTGTCGAACCTCTTCCGCGACGAGGTCGCGCTGCGCACCGCACGCCTCGCGGCCGAGCGGATCACCGCGAAGCACCTCGAGCTGCGGACGACGCGAGGCCTCGAGCCGGTCCACCTGGCGGTCGGGCTCGCCTCCTGGCGGATCGGCGGGCTGTCATGCTCGGCGCCCGTGCTGCTGCGGCCGCTCGCGATCCGGCGCCATCAGGCGGACTTCGAGCTCAAGTCACACGGCGAGTTCGTCGTGAACCCCGAGCTCGTACGTGCTCTGCACACGCACTTCGGCATCGAGCTCGACGGCGCGGCACTCGCTGCTCTCGCGTACGACGGCGGCGTGTTCAAGCCCCAGCCGGTGATCGACGAATTGCGCGGCGCCACGGCGACCATCGCCACGTTCACCGTCCAGCCGCGGCTGCTGGTGTCGACCTTCGCGGACGTCGGCGTCGAGATGGCACGGGATGCCGCAGATCTCGACCATCCGGTCCTCAACGCGCTTGCGGGCCATCCTGACGACCGTGAGACCGTCACCGCCGTCCGCGCGATTCCTGCGCCTACGAGCCCGGATGAACGGCCACCAGCGGCCGACACCCTCCTGCTCGATGCCGACGCCGAACAGGAAGCCGTGCTCGCGCGGATCGTCGGCGGCCAGTCCCTCGCGGTCCACACCCTCCCCGGGACGGGCGGGACGCAGACCGTGATCAACGCCGTCGGCGCGCTGGCGCGCGAGGGAAGGCGCGTGCTGGTCGTGAGCGCGCGCCGGTCGACGCTCGAAGGCGTCCGCCATCGCCTCGCGGGGATCGGCCTGCCCGGCCTTGCGGTGTCACCCCGATCTCTGCAGCGCGATCTGATCCGTGCGATCGGCCGCAACGAGAAAGCAGTGCAGCCCAAGGTCGCCGACATCGACGATGCGCTCGTCCGGCTGCGAGGGGTGCTGCGCGATTACCGGAGCGCTGTCACCGCGCGGCATCCCTCGCTCGGCGTGTCGGTCCTCGAGATCCTTCGCGCACTGGCCGATCTCGCCGCGAAAGACCCGGCGCCCTCGACGAGCGCCCGATTCGACGTCGGCATTCTGGAACGGCTGGCGCCCGCGCGCGCGGAGGCCGCGGCGAAGCTGGCCGCCGCCGCGAGGTTGGGCGAATTCCGCTTCGGGCCGGACGACTCGCCGTGGTACGGCGTCACTTTCGCCACGACGGAAGCCGCGCGGGCGGCGCACGCGCGGGCGGTGACGCTCCACAAGCGCGAGGTGCCGTCGCTCCTCGAGCGCGGCTACGAGTTGATCGCTCAGACCCGCATGCGACCATTCCAGACCATCGTCGAGCTCAATGCGTACGTCAGGCTGCTGCAGGGCATCCGCGATTCGCTGGACAGGTTCAGCCTCACGGTGTTCGAGCGGCCGCTCGGTGAGCTGATCGAGGCGCATGGGCCGCGGCGGGATGCCCCGTCGATGAGCGGCGCGAATCGGCGGCGGCTGCGCCGCCTCGCCCGTGAGTACATCAGGCCCGGGGTGCACGTGCCCGACATGTACGACGCGCTGGTGCGGATCCAGCAGCAGCGGACCGAGTGGCAGCGCCATGTCGACGTCGGCGTCACCCCTGACGTGCCTCTGGGGCTCGCCGACGTCCACGTCGCCTGCCAGCGTGTCCAGGCCGATCTGGCCGAGCTCGACGGCATCCTCGGCGGCCCCGGCGAAGATCCGCTGTCGACGCTCCCGGTCAAGCAGCTGGTGCGCACCCTCGCCTCGCTCGCGGCCGACTCCGAGGTCTTCGACAACCTCGTCGAGCGCGCCACACTGCGCACCGAGCTCGCGGCGCTCGGGCTCGAGCCGCTGCTCACCGAGCTGTCGATCCGGCACGTCCGCGAGCAGCGCGTGGCCGCCGAGCTCGAGTTCGCGTGGTGGCAGTCCGCGCTGGAGCATCTGCTTCGCGGCGATCGTGCGCTTCTCGGCGCGAACACGGCCGTGGTCGACCGCCTCGAGCGCGACTTCCGGCTCGTCGACGAGGCCCACGCCGGCGCATCCGGTCCGCTCCTCGCCGCGCAGCTCGCAACCCAGTGGCGCATCGGCATCGTGGACGAACCCGGTGAAGCCGAGGCTCTGAAGTCGTCACTCAAGCGCGGCGCGGTGACGGCGGCACAGGTGGCGGATGCCGCCCCGGCCTTGATGCGCACGCTGGCGCCGGTGTGGCTCGCATCCCCGTACGACGTGCCGCGCATCCCCGCCGCTCCGGCATTCGACGTCGTGCTGATCGCGGATGCCACGGCCCTGTGCCTGGCCGAGGCCGCGCCTGCGCTGCGCCGCGCCCAGCAGGTCGTCGTGTTCGGCGACCCGGTCACCCAGAAGCCGACGCCGTTCCGCATCGGGTCGGGCACCCCCACCGGCGACGACGCCTTCGACGAGCCCTTCGACCACACGAGTGTGTTCGAGCGGCTCGCCGAGCTGCTACCCGTCGAGACCCTGACCCGCAGCTATCGGGCCGGCGGCGAGGACCTCGCCGAACTCGTCAACGACGCGTTCTACGGCGGTGAGCTCGTCTCGCTCCCATGGGCCGGGTCATACCTCGGGCGCGGCAGCCTCAGTGTCGACTATGTCGAGGGCGGCACCGGAGCGCCGGACCCGATCACCGGCGCGGTCGAGAGCCCCGAGGCCGAGGTGCAGCGGGTCGTCACCCTCGTGGTCGAACACGCGGTCAACCGAGCCTCGGAGACGCTCATGGTCGTCACGGCGAGCACCAAGCATGCCGAGCGCATCCGCGCCGCCGTCGAAGTGGCGTTCGCCGGCAGATCGGATGTCGCCGACTTCGTCTCGCGCGACACCGCCGAGCCCCTGGCCGTGCTGACGCTCGAGGAGTCGGTCGCCGAGAGCCGCGATCGCGTGATCTTCTCGCTCGGATTCGGCCTCACCAAGCACGGCCGCGTGCTCAGCGACTTCGGCGAGCTGTCCACGCCGGACGGCGAGCGGCTCCTGACGGTCGGGATGACGCGCGCGCGTCGCTCCATGGTCATCGTGTCCTCGATCCGGCCATCGGCGTTCGACGACGGCCGGCTCGAGCACGGCGCCGCCACGCTCATGGGGATCCTGGGCGGACTCGCCGCCCGCCGGCGCGAGGCGCGACTCGAGGATCTCGCCGACCCGCTCACACTTGCTCTCGCCAGGGAGCTGCGCAGACTCGGCGTCTCGGTGGATGTGCACTACCGCGGGCTGCTTCCGCTCGTCGCCCAGTTCGAGGGCAAGGCCGTCGTCGCCGAGAGCGATCCGGAGACCATCGGCGAATCCCTGCGGGAGTCGCTGCGCCTGCGGCCGCAGATCCTTCGGCGCCTGGGCTGGCATTACGTGCGGGTGCATTCGTTCGACCTCTACAGCGACCCCGCTGCCGTGGCGGCGCGCATCGCCGCAATGCTCGGGGTTCCGCCCGAGGCGCCACGGGTCGAGGCCGACACCCAGCCCATCGATGTCTTCGAGTGACCGGCAGCGCATCGAGCGCGTCCCCGGCTCGCGCCGAGTGCGGCTGACCCCTGCGCCCGGCACCGCGCCCGAGCCGGTGCCTGCCGACGAAGGGGTGGATGCCGATCCCACAGCCGAGGGGACCGCGGCATCGGGTCCGAACGACGAGCGTCTGAAGGAGGACGTGCCGCCGCATTACTGACGCGGCGAAACGCGCCGGGTCAGCGCTTCTCGGTCGCCAGCAGGTCGCGGATCTGCAGGAGGATCTCCTGCTCGGTCGGAAGGTCGGAGGCTTCCTCCTCCGAGATGCCGGCCTTCGCGGCGGCCCGCTCCTTCGCTCTGTTCATCGGGAAGACGAACACGAAGTAGACGACCACCGCGACCGCGATGAAGTTGATGATCGCGCCCAGAATCGCGCCGAACGCGAACTCCACCTTGTTGCCGGTCAGTCCGGTCACCGTCCAGGTGACGTGACTCAGGCTGTCCGCCTGGAAGATCAGTGCGATCAGAGGATTGATCAGCCCCGTCACGATCGCGGTGACGATCAGCGTGAACGCGGCGCCGATGACCACGGCGACCGCCAGATCGATGACGTTGCCGCGCAGGATGAACTCCTTGAAGCCCTTGATCATGTGATGCTCCTCACCTGTCTCCGGCCTCCGCCGGTCACGAACCCGTCGACGCCGGGGAGGCCTTCGCCTCGGACTTCGATGATGACGAAGATGAGGACGACTCGCCACCCGACGAGCTCGACGACGAGGCCCCCGACGATCCGGAGGAACCGGCATCCGCCTGCTTCTTCTCGGCCGCCCGAGAATCGGTGCGGTAGAAGCCCGACCCGTTGAAGGTCACGCCGATCGAGCCGTACTCTTTGCGCAGCGGTCCGCCGCACACGGGGCACTCGACGAGCGCGGGATCGGCGAAGGACTGGACGGCGTCGAAGCGGTGTCCGCACTCTTTGCAGGCATAGGCGTAGGTGGGCATTCGGTCTCTCGAAGAGGTCAGCGCCGGGCGGGCGCGAGGACGATGGTCTGCGTGGGCGTCACCACGCCGGTGACGGGCTGGTCGTGCAGGTCGCTCGGGACCTCGTCGACCAGTTCGGAGTCGAAGACGACGGCGTAGACCGGGGGACACCGCTCCATCGAGCCGATGGTCTTGTCGAAGAATCCTCGCCCCCAGCCGAGGCGCATGCCGCGGCGATCGACGGCCGCGGCGGGGATGACGAGCAGGTCGACGTCGTTGACCGCGATGGGACCGAGCACGTCGCCGACAGGTTCGGGAAGTCCGAACATGCCCTCGGCGATGTCGCCGTCCGCAGTCGCCACCGACCAGTCGAGAAGTCCGTCGGCGCGGGTGACCGGAAGAAGCACCCGGATGCCGCGAGCCACCGCCCCGGCGACGAAGTCGCGCGTTCCGGGCTCGGTCGGGATGGACAGGAAGCACGAGATCGACCGCGCACCGAGCCGTTCCACCAGGGCGTCGAGCTGGACGCGGATGCCCGCGGCCGCGGCATCCCGAGCCGTCTGGGACATGATCTGGCGTCGCTCGCGCAGCTCGGCACGCAGGGCGCGCTTCGCATCGGCGATCGCATCGGACATGGGTCGATTCTATCCGCGGCGCATTCGGCCCCGTGCCGGTGCCGGCCACACCCCCGTCATTTGCCCTTAACACCGCCCAAGTAGAGTTACGGCATGTCCCAAAAGCAATTCAAGGCCGTCATCCCCGCAGCCGGACTCGGCACCCGCTTCCTTCCCGCCACCAAAGCGATGCCGAAGGAAATGCTCCCCGTCGTAGACAAGCCCGCCATCCAGTACGTCGTCGAAGAGGCCGTCGCCGCCGGCATCCGTGACGTCCTGATCATCATCGGACGCAACAAGAACAACCTCGCGAACCACTTCGACTCCGTTCCCGAGCTCGAGGACAAGCTCCGCGCCAAGGGCGACCACAGCAAGCTGCAGAAGGTGGTGCAGTCCAGCGATCTCGCCGACATCCACTTCGTGCGTCAGGGCGAGCCGAAGGGCCTCGGGCACGCGGTCCTTCGTGCTCGCGCCCACGTCGGCGATTCACCGTTCGCCGTGCTGCTGGGCGACGACCTCATCGACGAGCGCGACCAGCTCCTCACCAAGATGCTCGAAGAGCAGGAGTCCCGGGGCGCGACCATCGTCGCGCTCACCGAGGTCGACCCCGACCAGATCCACCTGTACGGCGCGGCCGCGGTCGAGGCGACCGACGACCCCGACGTGGTCAAGGTGACGGGTCTGGTCGAGAAGCCTTCCAAAGCCGACGCTCCGTCCAACCTCGCCGTGATCGGCCGCTACGTGCTCAACCCCGGGATCTTCGACATCCTCGAGCGCACCGAGCCGGGCAAGGGCGGCGAGATCCAGTTGACCGATGCGCTGCAGGAGATCGCCGCGGATGCCGACGGCCCCGGCGTGTACGGCGTGGTTTTCCGTGGCCGCCGCTACGACACCGGCGATAGGGTGGATTACATCAAGGCCATCGTGCAGCTGGCCGCCGATCGCGAGGACCTCGGACCCGAGCTGCGTCCCTGGTTCAAGGAGTTCGCGGCGAAGCTCTGACGTCGCCGTACGAGGGGGTCAAGTGGATCTGACGGCTCCTCGTCGGCATGGGCCGGTGGCCATCAGACTGGTGCGCCAGCGCGACGCGAAGGTGCTGCAGCAGGAGCTGCTCTCCAATCGCGCGTGGCTGAGGCCGTGGGAGGCGACCAGCCCCGACGGCCCGGTGTCCTTCGATATGCGCATGGGTGTCCGGCGGCTGTTGCAGCAGTACCGCGACGGCACCGGAGTGCCGTTCGTCATGGAGTACGAGGGCGAGGTAGCCGGCCAGCTCAACGTCTGGGGCATCGCTCGGGGCTCGCTGGCGTCTGCGACCATCGGGTACTGGGTGAGCAAGCGGTACGCCGGACGCAGCATCACTCCGACATCGGTCGCGCTCGCCACCGACGTCTGCTTCTCGGAGCTTCGGCTGCACCGCATGGAGATCTGCATCCGGCCGGAGAACGGCGCGAGCCTGCGCGTGGTGCAGAAACTCGGGTTCCGCTACGAGGGACTGCGCCGCCGGTACATCCACATCGACGGCGACTGGCGCGACCACTATGCCTTCGCCCTGGTGCGGGAGGAAGTGCCTGAGGGCGTTCTGCAGCGGTGGATCGACGGCCGTGCACCGCAGGATGCCGCCACCGTGCCGCCGGCCGACCGGCTGCACGCCTAACGGCGACACGCGACAGGATGCCCGGGCCACGGCATCCGACCGCCTACCGTGGGTCCCATGGGTGGGCAGGTGCTGGGCGGGGGCGTGATCGTCCTCGTCGCGGTGCTGCTCTGGCTGGTCTACCTTCTGCCGTCCTGGTACCACCGCCGCCAGTTCGATGCGGCCGAGCGGAACGCGGTGCGCCTGAACCAGGCGCTTCGCGTGCTGGCCGAGACGAGCGAGACTCCCGACGAGGTGCGACTGGAGCTCAACGCACGCACCGCACTCGCCCAGCAGAAGCTCGCCCGGCGGGCGCTCGCCGAGCGCGAGCAGACCGCGCTGGAAGAGTCGCGCGTCGCTCTCGAGCAGGCACGCTCCGAGCGGGCGGCCCTGCGCGCGGCGCCGGTCGCGCGTCGCACCCGAGCCCGCCGTCGCACGCGACTGGTCATCACGACGATGGGCGTCGTCTTCATCGGCGTGGCGATCTGGGGCGGCGTGGACGTCGTCCGCACCGGCTCGCAGCTGATGCTGTGGCTCGGCGTCGCTGGCGCGCTCGCTGCAACGCTCGTGGTGCGGCGGATGTCGCGCGTCGGCGCGCGGTCGGTGGCCAAGACGATGGATGCTGCGCGCCCCGCGCCCGCCGCGCTGCAGGATGTGGCGCTGGCCGGCGATCGGCGCGCGTGGGCGCCGCGAGACCTTCCGCGCCCGCTCACGGCCTCGGCGGGCTCGCGTGCTGCCGCCGTGCTCGACGCCGAGGCGGCGCACGCGGCGCTGCGCCAGGCTGCGGTCGAAGAGGAGATGCGCCGCCTCGCGGAGGTGCAGCAGCCGCCGTCGATCGAGTCCGCCCGTGTGGCGAGGGCCGCGGCACCGGAGTTCGCGCGGATGGGGTTCGTGGACGACGCCGAGATCGAGGCGCACGTGCGGCAGCTGCTCAGCCGTCGCGCTGTCGGCGAGTGAACGAGAGACTCGCGGGACGCTGACCCGTCAGGCCGCGTGGAGGATGCGCCCTGCGCCGAGCACTAGCTCGCGCCGGGGCGTCCGGACCAGCGCATCCATGGGGTTCTCGGCATCCAGCAGCACGATGTCAGCCCGCGCGCCCGGCACGATGTCGTGCACGGACAGCCCCGCGAACCTGCCGCCGTCGCGCGTGGCGATCTCGACGACGCGGAGCAGATCCTCGTCGCGGACGAGACTCGAGGACCGCGCATACTGCCACGCGATGCCGAGCAGGTCACCGGTGCCGTACGGGCTCCAGAGGTCCCGGATGCCGTCGGTGCCGAACGCGAAGCGCACGCCCGCCTCGTCGAATTCGTGCAGCGGCAGCTGCGGCAGCCGGAGGGGAGCGACGGTCGTCATCGTGATGTCGAGCGCCGCCATGGCCTGCAGCAGGTCGCGTCGGCGCGGGACGTCGATCTGCGCGATCGCGAATCCATGCGCGATGTTCACCTTTCCGTGGAGCCCCAGGGTGGCGGTGCGATCGATGATGAGCTCGAACTGGAAGGCACCGAGGTCCGCAGGGTCATGGAGGTGGATGTCGATGCCGGTGCCGTACTCGGCGGCGAGCCCGAAGATCGCGTCGAGCTGGCCGACGGGGTCGCGGTCGATGCTGGCGGGATCGATCCCGCCCAGGTGCTCGACGCCGCTGCGCGCGGCCTGGCGCATCATGTCGAGCACACCAGGGCGGCGCAGCACGCCGTCCTGCGGGAACGCGATGAGCTCCACCGTCAGCGCCCCGTCGTAGGACGCGGCGGCTTCGCGCACCGCCTCGATCGCGCGCACGTCGACATCCGGATCGACATCCACGTGCGTGCGGATCGCGGTCGCGCCATGTCGTACGAATTCCGCGAGCACGCGCTTGGTGATCTCGGCGCTCGGATAGCCGAACTCGCCGCGCCTCGACCGCTCGTAGCGGATCCGGCCCTCGGTGCCCCCTTCGCCGGCGTACGACTGCCACGGAAAGCCGAGCCAGGACATGTCGATGTGGGCGTGCGCGTTGACGAAACCAGGAAGCGCGAGCAGTCCGCGACCGTCGATCTCGCCCTCCTCCGCGGGCTGATCCGCGGCGGGTTCGACCGAGGTGATCGTGCCGGCTTCGGAGATTCGGATGTCGCTCGCCGCGCCTCCCCAGGGGCGGACGTTGCGGAGAGTCGATGCAGAGGTGGGCGGGGTCGTCATCGTTCCATCCTCGCGCCTCGTCCGACGACGGACAGGCAGGCGGCGGGATTCGCATCGGCCCTCGAGCGCTGGAACGGGCATAGCCTGGGCCGATGCAGGCAGGTGTCCACTTCTCGAACTTCTCGATGCCCGGCGCGCCCAAGTCGCTCCCGGCACTGATCACCGACACCGCGCGGGCGGCGGAGGACGCCGGGTTCGCGCAGTTCACGGTCATGGACCATTGGTTCCAGATGGATCGGGTGTGGGCGGCATCCGAGCCGATGCTCGAGGCCTACACGACCCTCGGGTTCGTCGCGGCCGGCACGTCTCGGATGCGGCTGGGACCGCTCGTGGTCGGGGTGACGTATCGGCATCCGGGCCTTCTCGTGAAGACTGCGACCACCCTCGATGTGCTGAGCGGCGGGCGTTCGATCCTCGGCATCGGTGCGGCCTGGTACGAGCGGGAGCATCTCGGGCTCGGTGTTCCGTTTCCGCCGGTCAAGGAGCGGTTCGAGCGCCTCGAAGAGACGCTGCAGGTGGCCCTTCAGATGTGGGGCGACGACGACGGCGCATACGAGGGAGCGCACTTCCGCCTCGCCGAGACGCTGGGCGAGCCGAAGCCCGTGAGCCGGCCGCATCCGCCGATCATGATCGGCGGCCGGGGAGAGCGGAAGACCCTTCGGATCGCGGCGCAGTATGCGCAGATCGTCAATCTCACGGCGACGGATCCTGAGGATGTCACGCACCTGCTGGATGTGCTCCGTGAGCATTGCGATCGGCTCGGCACCGACTACGACGCGATCGAGAAGACGGTGATCGCGGCCATGCTCGACCCCTTCGCGCCCGCGTTCATCGAGAACGCCGCAGCTCTCGCCGCCCTCGGGATCACGATGATGGTGATGAGCCCGCGCCCGCCGGATCCGCTCGGCTGGGTGGCGCGGATGGCGGACGAGGTGCTGCCGACGCTCGCCGCGCTCTGATGCTCGTGGCATCTCCTGCGACGAGCAGGACCCCTCCTTGCGACGTGATAACCTATCGGAGGTTCAGGGGCCTGTGGCGCAGTTGGTAGCGCGCTTCGTTCGCAATGAAGAGGTCAGGGGTTCGAATCCCCTCAGGTCCACCGTGTGATGAGTCGCGACATAGGAGTCATCTGAGTCGCGACATAGGTGACATTCAACGAGAGCCCGGCCATCGGCCGGGCTCTCGTTGTTGGTTGCGCCAGTAGGTTTTGTC
>NZ_BAAAOG010000013.1:0-48279 GCF_039530205.1 Microbacterium deminutum | reverse complement strand
GGCTCCGCGGCAGAGGCATCGACAGCCTCCCCAGCATCAGAACCCAAGATCCGGCAGACTAACAACACGAACTAGTGGCCTCATTTTCGAACGTCGCAATGGCCTCATTTTCGAGCGTCGCCGACACTCGCCTCAAGCAACGCCCCGTGACCGCGTACTCTGAGGACCCCGATTCTCGGCGATCCTTCCCGGTCCGCCCGATCCGCTAGTGGTGCAGGAAGGCGAAGAGGTCGTAGACCATGAATGCCGGCCAGAAGAGGCCCTCGACAATCGCCCAGACGTAGCCCCAGAACTGATCGACCTGCGACCAGAACCAGAACCACGCACCGATGATGCCGAGGCTGTAGATCGCGCCGCCGCCGACGATGGCGCCTGTACCCGAATTCCGCTCGCTCACTCGCGACCTCCCACCGCCGAGCCTATGCCCGGCTCCGGCCCGTCGTCACCCGGGGCGAAGCACGCACTGACCTCGCCCGAGCGGATCCTGATCCGGGCGATGAGCCCAAGAGGTAGCTCGCGTGCGCGCCCCAACGCG
The DNA here is from genome assembly GCF_039530205.1 of Microbacterium deminutum. Taxonomy (NCBI): domain Bacteria; kingdom Bacillati; phylum Actinomycetota; class Actinomycetes; order Micrococcales; family Microbacteriaceae; genus Microbacterium; species Microbacterium deminutum. The sequence continues at coordinate 47,744 of NZ_BAAAOG010000013.1, read as the reverse complement.
GTCGGTTCGGATCCGTATACGTGCATTGTTTCAAGCAGCCTGCGCCTGGTGGGCCGAGAGCGGTGTTGCTACTGCCCGCATGCGCCGTCGCGGCCGTCTAGAGCCGGCGCCAGCGAGCCCGCGGGTCAGTGGCTGTGGTCTTACACACCATCGGGGTCCCGGCGGAGGTGACCCCGGTTGCGCCGATCGGTTTGCAGAATGCACCAGAGTGAACAATCAGCGGCGCTGGCTGTGCGGGCGCTGGTGCGGGTGCCGGCGCTGGTCCCGGTGCTGGTGCTGGTGCTGGTGCTGGTGCTGGTGCTGGTGCTGGTGCTGGTGCTGTCGTCTCTACCGGCTCGGGCGCGGGCGTTGTGGTGTTGGTTGGTGTGGGGGGTAGCGCCTGCAGGGTCGACGTGTACGCGGGCTGGTCCGGGCAGGTAGTGAGGATGTTGGCGATTGCGTCATGCTCTGCCGCCGTCACCCACAGACCGTATGCGGCTTTCACCGAGACTTGCCGCGCGACGTAAGTGCACCGGTAGGCCTTCGACGGGGGCAGCCAGGTGGCGGCGTCGCCGTCACCTTTCTGCTCGTTGACGCTCCCTTGCACTGCCTCGAGGTTCAGTGGGTCGTTGGCGAGCTTCTCCCGCTGGGCGGGGGTGAGTTGCTGTGCGCCGGTCTGCCAGGCATCGCCGAGGGCGACCATGTGATCGATCTGCACCAGCGTGGAGGTCTGCTGTCCGCGCTGGAAGGTGACTGCGGTGCCGGTGTAGGGATCCCACAGGCCGCCGGTGAGCACGGTGCAGGTTCCTGACTTGGTGATGTGGGTGAGGTCGCGGGCGAGGATGTCGTTACGGGTGTCGCATCCGTTGCGGTCGATGTCGAGCCACGCGGCGCCGAAGTCGGTGGTGCGGGCGTACCCGGTCATCGGTGCCCGGCCCTTTATCGGCACGGTGGCCAGCAGCGCGACCGCGGTCGTTGACGCGGCCGTCCCGGCGTAGGAGATCGCCGGTGCGGTGGCGGTGGGTTCGGGGGTCGGGGTGGGTTGGGGGGTCGGGGTGCGTTCCGGTGTGTCGGTCGGTGTGGGCGCGCCCGCACTCGGGGTGACCAATGCCGGCGCACTGACGGAGTCGATGCCGCTGCTCGATGCCGAGGGGTATGCGGCCGCGGTGATGCTGCTGGTGATCAGGAACGCGACGGCGGATGCCGCGGTGGCTACGGTGGCGGCCTTGCGGCTGCGGAGGCGGAGCCAGGTCGGGGTGTTCTTCGATAGCGCGATGATCGCTGTGATGAGGATCACCAGCGACATGAGGGCGAAGATCGGCGCGAGCAACGTCACGATCACGACCCCGATCAAGCCGATCAGGATCCACGCCCACACGGGGAGACGGGGCTTGGCCTTGGCTAGAGGCGGCGTCGCAGGGCCGGGCGGCGGCATCACGCCGACGGCAGTCGCCGGGGTCACGTGCTCGGTCCACTGTGTGCCGTCCCAATACCGGGACTGGTTCTGGTTCGACGGGTCGGGGAACCACCCGGGCGGCGCCGCCGTCACGGGCACCTCGCCGGCACCACCTGTCGGGACGCGGTTGTCCTCGCCGGGTGTGGAATGCCTGTTCGTCATGACGCGTGGCCGCCTTTCGGACGTGAAGTGGTTGAGGTGAGCTGGGCTGCGTTGGGTGCGGGCGCTTGTTTCGCAGGGTGTGCGGGCGAGCTGGGCCTCGACGCGAGGGCGAGGGACCGCTCATCGGAGAACGAGGACGGTGCGGGCGACCGCCGAACCGCCGCCCCGGCGCCCGAGGTTCGCTCGCGGCAAGGACTTGACTCCTGAGGGAGGTCATCTGTGGACGGCTTCCGAGGGCCCGAGCGGAGGCGGCGTACCCTGGCCGGATGGAGGACATCAACGGTGCGCAGCCCCGCTGCCCATACTGCGGTGTGCTGATGCGCGACATCCCCGGAGGGTGGAAGTGCCCGGCGTGTGGTCACGTCTACGCGCCGCCCTTGATGCAGCAGCAGGAGCAGCTCCCGGATTTCGAGGGACCGACCATCCACGGCGGGTAACAGCTGGGGGAACCACCCGCCGCGCGTAGCGTCCAGTCCGGGAAGAGTTCGGTCGCGTGCCAGCTTGCCTCGGCCAAGCGACACTAGGACGCGGTATCTCTGGCCATGCCCGGGATCAGGAACAGGTCGACGATGAGCCAGATCGCCGCCACCGCGGCAAGCATCAAGCACCAACCGACTCCGGCGCTGGTCACGATCACACCGGTCCAGTAGATCAAGACGATAGCGACAGCGGATCCGTGCCGTCGCAGGTAGAGGCGGTGTGCCGCGACGCCGCCGAGGAGGAACCAGAGCAGGTACGCCGTGCCAACGCTCGTTGTCTTGACGATCGGCCCGTACACCTGAGGTGTGGCCGGCGCGATCGGACCCCATTTCGCGCCATCCCACCACTGCGTCTGGCCATAGTTGTTCGGATACCAGCCCGGCCGTGGGCTGCGCGGTTCGACGGTCATCGACTCCCCAGTCTTTCGAACCGACGATAGCGGCCAACCGAGTGACCGATCGGCGCGACGCAATGATCTGTGGAGAAGGTTGATCAGAGACGTGCCCGACCACGAGGTCATGCCTTGGTGTGCCCGAAGTGATCCCTCACGTGACGATGCCCGAATGCGGGATCGATCCGGGTGCTCGATCGCGGGTGGATCGTTACGAGGGCAGTGCACGCTTGGGGTAGATGCTGTGCGAGTCCGAGCGAACGCGATTGGGATCCCTAATACGGGAGTAGAACGCGAGCTCACGTGGCTACTGGGGTGATGGTCACGGTGTAGCCGAGGTTGCGGAGTTGTCGGATGGCGTTGTTCTTGGCCCTGTCAGGGTCGGTGCGGGCGTAGAAGTCGGCGCCGGGGTCGGCGTATTCCTCGCCATTTCGGAGCATGTGCCAGACGGCCCCGAGGAGAGTGTGCTCGATTGCGACGACCGCTTTGAGCGGTCCGCGGCGAACCGCAATGCGTCGGTATCTCGCTGCGAGATAGGTGCCTTTCGTGCGGGACACGGACAACGCGGCGACGCCGAGCGCGGCTTTCAGGTACTTGTCTCCGGGGCGGGTTGTTGTGGACTTGACGCGACCGGCGGACTCGTTCTGACCGGGGCAGACACCCGCCCAAGACGCCAACCGCCCGGGGGTGTCGAACACGGCCATGTCGCCGCCGGTCTCGGCGATGATGACATCGGCGACCGCGACCGAGACGCCCGGGATCGTGATCAGCACGTCCCGGGCAGGCCGAAAGGGCACCATCGCGCCGTCGATCCGGGCGGTGAGTCTGTCGATCATCGCGGTCTGCGTGTCGATCTGGATCAGGTACTCGCCGACCAGGAACGCGTGATGCTCGGTGAACCGGCCGTGCAACGCGTCGATCAGTTGCGGGATCTTGTTCCGCAGCTTCCCCTTCGCGAGTTCGGCAAGCACGTGCGGGTCGCGTTCCCCCGCGACCAGCGCGTCCAGCATCGCCCGTGACGACGCGCCAGTCAGCGCCGATGCGACCGAGGACAGCTTGATTCCGGTGGATTCGAGGAACTTCTCCAGCCGTTGCACCTGCCGGGTCCGGTCCGTGGTCGCGGCCGCTCGGGCGCGGGTGAGGTCCCGCAGTTGTCGGATCGGTTCCGGCGGTACGAACGACGCCCGGAGCAGTCCGTGCGCGGCCAGTTGCGCCAGCCATGCCGCGTCCGACACGTCGGTCTTCCGTCCCGGGATGTTCCGCGCCTGCCGGGCGTTGACCAGCATCACCGGCAGGGTGTCTTCCATCAGGAAGTAGAACGGCTTCCAGTAGTCGCCGGTCGCTTCCATCACCACGGTGGTGACCTGCCGGGCGTGCAGGAACTCGACCAGCTCGAGAATCTGCGGCACCGTCGCACCCCAGGTCGTCACGCTCGTCGTGAACGTCCCGGCGCGTTTCCCGGGCACCCGGATCGCGACCTTCGCGTCGCGTTTGGACAGGTCCATCCCCGCCGCCCGCTCGTGCAACACATCCATCCGCAGCCTCCTTCAGACGAGGCCGGCCACGGGAAGGGCGGGGGAGAATTCAGGAATCTAACACTCGTGCTCGACGGCAACAATCCACGGTTCCCGTGGGTGCCCTTCCGCGTCACGCTAAGCGCCGGGCTCGAAGCACCAAGGGATCTCGACGTCACCGTGGCCAGCACCGCCAGCATCCACCCAGACAACCCGAGCCGACAAGAGCCAGCCACGCACGAGACTCCCGACCACCACGGCGCGGCAGCGCCCCTGGAACGCTCAGCGACCGATGGCGACCAGGTTGCTGACGAACGTCCCGAAGCTGGACATAGACCTAGCCCGGTCTAGAGAATTGTCGCGATCGCAAGAAGAGCGATTGTCGCGACAGATCCAATCTTTCTATGCCCAGACACCCCCAGAGTGCGTTGTGACTGGGTTAGCTGACGCACACAGGGGAACGTTGGCGAACGGCATCACTGCGCGATGGGTTCCTGCGCGTTGATCTGGGCAACGCTTGCCCGCAGTTCAGTGATCAGCTCTTCGCGTGTGCCTCGGTAGTCCGCGACGGCGATTTCGAGCATCTCTGCGAATTGGATCGCTGCCTCTCGCTCGAGGTGGATTTGCGTTGACTTCTGCCGATTTGTCACGGACAGGACGAACTCGTTCGCATTCACTGGTTCATACGACACGAGCCGATCAAACCGGTGCTCGAGAGTCGTCTTCCCGACGTAAATGATGCGGGATGTCGTGATCGCCACATGGCCCTGGTCGACGATCGTCGGGGTCGGCGACGAGGATTCGATGTGGCCGTGGGTCTGGCCGATGTTGTATCTGATCGCGTGACCACCGATGTTCCCGACCGGGATCGATACACCCTGGTGCGCGGCCACATAGTTTCGTTGCACAGTGTCCCGCACGAGCGCAGCTGGCAGGTGCGCGTAGAGCCGTTCGTTGCGCTGCAACATGATCGGTGCAATGGGCGACGGCTGTGCCGTCTCGGCCAGGGTCAGGTACGCGCTCGCGAGTTGCATCGTGCGCTCCCACTCGGCGTGCGGCTTGGCGATCGCCTTCTCCCGTCTCGCCTGCTCGCGCTCGGCCGCGGCGGCAGCTTTGGTGAGTGCCGCGTCTGCTTTCCTCGCGGCCCTTGCCTCCACCGTCGCTGCCTTCTTCGCCTCCCGGTCGGTCTGATCGACTGCTGCCTTCGCATCGCGCTCGGCCTGCTGGACGGCCGCCTTCCGTTCTCGCTCTTCGGGCTGCGGGGCGATCTTGGCGTCGTCCCCGTCGCCCGCGGCCGCTGCGTTCGCCGCGCGCTGGTCCGCGGGAAATGGGTGGGCGGCCGCGTATTCGGCGGCGCTCACTCCCCAGTGCGCGCCGTCCCACCAGCGTTGCGTACCGTGCCCGTCGTCGTACCAGCCAGCTGGCGGCAGAACGCTCATCCCCGGCCACCCTTCTTCAGTGGTTGCGACAATAGCCGCGACACGCTGATCCGTCGCGGGGCCCCGGGCGACGGTGCAAAGCTTGTGGCGGGGTGGTGGAGCGTCGTCTGAGTCCGGCTGTACGCTCGCGGGCATGTATGGGGAACGCCTCACCCGCTGGGATCGTGTCATGGAGTGGCCGCTGATGGCGGCCGCCGTCGTCTTCCTGATCGCCTACGCGACACAGATACTCGCCCGTGAAAAGGGCGCGATGTCCGGTGTCGCAGAGGTCGTCGTCTGGGTCATGTGGGCGGTGTTCGCGATCGACTACATCGTGCGACTCGCGATCACAGAGAAGCGTGGGAAGTGGTTCCTTCGGCACCTGTTGGACCTCGCAATAGTGATCATGCCGATGCTCCGACCGCTCCGGTTGATGCGGTTCCTCACCATCCTCGCGATCATCCAGCGCGGTGCAGGCAGCATGCTTCGCGGGCGTGTCGTCGTCTACACCGTCGGCGCAACAGCGTTGACGATCGTCATAGCGGGCCTTGCGGTCCTCGACGCCGAACAAGGTCAGCGGGGGCCCATCCAGAATCTCGGCGACGCGATCTGGTGGGCATTCACCACCATCACCACCGTCGGCTACGGCGATTACTTCCCCGTGACGATCACCGGCCGCATCGTGGCAGTCGCGCTCATGATCGGCGGCATTGCGCTGATCGGTGTGGTTACCGCGACGCTCGCGTCATGGATCATCGAGAAGGTCTCACTCGAGGTGAAGGTGAGCACGGCGACGGAGGAACAGGTCGAGCAACTCCGTGCAGAGATCGCCGAAATGAAAGCGATGCTGCGCGCTTTGCAGCGCGCCGCACCGGTGCCCGAAACGGCCATGGCCGCTGTCGAGTCGGGCGCGCCAGAGCCCCATCGGTAGTGCAGGCTCGACTGTTGATCGTAAACGGGCCGCGCCCGAGTCGGGAGTCCATGTGGGCGGCCGATTGGCCCACACCGGGCCGCGGCCGATGGTCGGATGTTCGAAGCGGGCGACGACGGCCGGAAGGTCGCTAGAAGACGTGTGCTTCGAACGAAGCGAGGAACTGCTCGGGGCGATGCCGCAGCTCGCGGTAGACGGTGGCGCGCGAGACGCTGAACAGTTCCGCGATCTCGGCTTGGGTGTATTCGCCTCGGTCGTGCACCTCGAACAGGAGGCTCCGCTGACTCTTGGACAGTTTCGGCTGCTTCCCTTTCAGCGTGCCCTTGGGCGCGGGCGACGGCCATTCCCTCCCGTGTCCGCATGCTGATCAGGTCTCGCTCGAACTCCGCGACCATCGCGAGCACGTTAAACAGGAGCCGCCCCACGGGATCAGTCGGGTCATACCTGCTCCCACCGAGGCTGAGCGCGACTCCCTTCGTGGTCAGCTCGTCGGCGATCTCGCGAGCGTCCCGCAGCGAGCGAGCGAGCCGGTCGAGTTTCGTCACGACGAGGGTGTCGCCGGTTCGCACTGCGGCGAGCGCCTCCCGCAATCCCGGTCGGCCGCGATTCGCGCCCGTCATCCCGTGGTCGACGAAGATGTGCTCGTCAAGAACGCCCAGACGCAGCAGTCCGTCGCGTTGAGCGGCGAGGTCCTGATCTGTAGTCGAGACCCTGGCGTATCCAATCTGTATTCCATCCATCCACCCAGAGTCACCCCACGCCAGCCGATTCGGATCCTTCAACGGGCGCGACGTGTGATAGCTTCTGCGTCCCCGTCGTCGGTCAGCCCACGCCGACTGACTGGGCTCCGACCGTCCTCCCGCGAGTAGCCTCACGGAACACGAATCGGTCGGACCGGAACTGAGCGCCGGTGGTTATGAACAGCCTGCGATGACTGGTCCGGGAGCGCTGGTACTTTCGACGCCGTGACGATTGAACCAGCGCGGGCGGACAAGCGCATGCGACTGCGATATGCCGGCGCCTGCCGGCTCTGCGATGAGCCGCTGGCCGCCGGGTCGGAGGCGGTGTACGAACGCGACACGAAGACCGTGCGGTGCGTTGAATGCCCCACCCCGTCGGCAGAACCTGTCGGCGACGTGGCCGGCGGTTCCGCTCGACGAGAGTACGAACGTCGCAAGCAGGGGCGTGAGCAGCGCATCCGCGCCGACCATCCCAAGCTGGGCGGGCTCATCCTCGCGCTCTCCGAGGATCCGCAGAGCACTCGGGCGTGGGAGCGCGGCGCGGTTGGTGAAGAGCTGCTGGCCGAGCGTCTCGCCGACCTGCCCGCCACCGTTCGTATCCTCCACGACCGTCGTATCCCGGGCTCGCGCGCGAACATCGACCACATTGTTGTGTCGTCGGCCGGGGTGTGGGTGGTCGACGCGAAACGGTACCGGGGCAAGCGACCCGAACTCCGCGTCGAGGGTGGCATCCTGCGACCCCGCACGGAGTCCCTTCGGATCGGAGGACGCGACGGCAACAAGCTCGTCCAAGGGGTTCAGTCGCAAGTCTCACGCGTCACCGCCGTACTGTCCGACCCGAGCGTGACGGTGACCGGGGGTGCTGTGCTTCCTCGAGGCGGACTGGCCACTCCTCGGCGGCGGGTTCACGGTGGACGGCATCGACGTGCTCTGGCCACGGCTCCTCGTGAGGCGGATCACCGAGGCAACTCCTCAGACACAGGACGTTGACTCCGTCCACGCCCAACTCGCCGCCGCGTTCCCCCGTAGCAGCTGACCCGAGATTGGTGACCCAATGCACAGCGGCCTGCAGCTGGTCGGACACGAGTGCCGTGGATGCTGGGAACTCCAAGAACCCACGATCGAGAACAATCTCGAAGCGGTCGTCGTGCACGAGGATCCCCATGGCCGGTTCATCACGATCACGGATTTGCGTGGAGATATGGAGCGATACTCGATCGACGAACCGATGACCCGGCTTTATCTCGAGGCACGCGGTTTGGACTGGCGATAAGCGCATCGGCTCTCAGGTCGTCGGCATCGACGAACAGCCCCGGCGCACGTCGCCGGCACGGCTCGGACGCAATCCCGGGGCGACGCTCGGCGGGGTAGCGTCCAAGAGCCTGTCCAGAGCCTCGTGGATAGGAAGTCCTTGATGAATCGGAGGTCGTAAATGCACGAGGGTCCCTCGCGCTCGCTCGATGCCGCCATCGGATGGTACGGCGCGCCGCAATCACGGTCGAAAGGGATCTCGGGCAGCTGATGATCCGAGCTTGCGAGGTCTGGAATGATCGGGCCGTGAGCACTAGCCGATCCAGCCCAGCCGATCCCGCCAGACTTGAACTTCGACGACTCGAGTCGCTCGGCGTCAAAAGGAGCAGTATCGCCGCCGACCCGAAGACCGACCCGGCCGTGCTGACTATCCTGGCTCGCGACAGTGTCTCCGTGGCATGGCGGGTGGCGAAGAACCCCGGTTCGGCAGAGGCGGCTCTTGAGATTCTCGCGAACTCAACCAATCGTTCTGTGCTTTTAGCGGTCGCGTCGAACCGCCGAGCCCCGAGACACGCGCTGGAGCACCTCTCCTCGCATGAGGATCCGCAGGTGCGCTTGGCTGTAAGCCGAAACACGTCGGCGACCGCCAACATCCTTGATCAGCTTGCGCGCGACACCGATCGAGCGGTACGGGAGTCGGTCGCGTCACATGATCGCACTCGTGCGCGCACACTCGAAGGACTCGCTTCCGACAAGTCGGTTGGCGTTCGTGCGCAGGCGGCGCAACACAGAAAGCTGCCCGAGTCGATACTCGACAGACTCGCGTCCGATAGATCGGCCACCGTTCGTCGTGCCGTGCGCCTGAACCCAATCGTGCCAAGTCGCGAGCGAATCGAGGCAGCACTAGGTGACACCGCGCCCACTCGACTCCAGGAACTCGCGCGCTCTTTGGATTCGGCGACCCGCGCTCAGGTCGCGGCCAATGCAAACACGCCGGGCGAGGTCCTCAAACAACTGGCGCGTGATCCCGCGGTAGATGTCCGCATTTTGGTTGCACTGAACTCACGTGCGCCGGAGAGCGCTCTAGAACTACTTCGCGTCGATAGCGACTTCGACGTGAGGATAGCGATCGCTCTGATGGAGCCCCTTGAGGATGCGGCCGTGGGGGAAGTGAGCATGCTCGCGCGCGATACCGACGACAAATAAACTTGAAAGGGAAACTTCGCGCCCCTTGACTCGCGGTTTGTGGCGCTTGGGGGTGTCGCATGGTTTTCCAAGGAATATCGTCATCGACGGCACCGCCTGTTGCTGATCCTTGAGCGGGCGCGGGGGGCGAGCTCCCGATGCCTGTCTTCTCGTCTGGGGTCTGCTTGGACGCGGAATGGATCTTTCGGTCGAATGGCTCCTGTCGAAGAACGCGTGGAGCGCGTCGATGTGGTGGGCCCGTGCGGGCTCCAATCGCTGGACCCATCGGGTCATTTGGCCCGGTGGGCGGCAATCACGGAAATGGCTGGCTGTCTGGAGTCTGGCCGTGGGGCTCAATCACAATCGCGTGCTGACCGCTCCCGTCGGCGGCGGACGCGTAGACAGTGCCGTCTGCAGACACTTTCGACACGGAGTGAACGTGTCCTCTGAGACCCGGTAGGACCGCAGTCCCGCCATCTGGCTCGCGTGTCCAGATTCGTTGGACGCCGTCAACTTCCTTTGTACCCACAAGTCGCCCGTCGACGCCTATTGCGGACAACGTCCACCCCTCAGGCAGGAGCACGTCGGAAGATCCGAAGGCAGTATTCCGGCGGGCGACCGGGAGACCCCCGAGGTATGGGTGAAGTGTGTACGTCTCTTCGTTCGCGCCAAAGCCGATCGGGAATGCACCAAACGCGGGCGCTGAGCTGACATCGGAGATTGGATCCCATAACACCGCGGCTGGTGGTCTGCGCCCTTCGGCGGTTGTCAGCACGCACAGTGCCCGCCCTGAGGAACCGAGCGCCATTACTTCGCCTGACATTTCTTCTCGCAGGCGCATCGTAACCAACTCTCCTGCGCGCCACACCGCTGGTACACGTCGCTCCGCAAGGTGGGGAGCCGAAGTCGCGACCCAGCCTGCGACCTCGAGGTCGGAATTGATTGCTCGAGCACATCCGCCGCTGTCCGTGAGATAAGCAAGGGTGGAGATTGATCCATCAAGGTGCCAAAGCACGGGGAGTCGATCTTGGGTTTCAGTCTCCACTTGCCCGACTATCGTGTCGCCCGAGACTGCGTTGGCGCTGCCCCAGCTGCCGCCTAGCCCTGCGAGCACCCTCGGTTCGGACCGGATGTCATCCCACACGACGGGAAACCAACTGCGGTCGACGCCTTCCGCCGCCTGGCCAACCACGATTGCGTGTTGTCCGTCGGCCGCCAACGCGGACCCGCCCAAGCTCTTCAGGACGGTCAATTCGTAGTCTTGGCTTCCTTCGACGATCTCGAGCCCGCATTCGTGTGCATCTACGTCTCCAGTGCGAGCGACGAATTGAACGGCCCGGGGGGCCGGAATGCCGCCGAGCGATTGCGCAAGCATCCCGCGTCCGTCGTTGCCAAAGAAGACGGTGCGAACCTCGAGTGGCGTGGCACTTTGAGAGTCGATGTTTCCACCGCGATCCATTGTTGCGGTTCCGCAATTGGGACTCACGGATGAGTAGTCGGCAGCAACTGCGCGGTTCGTGCGGGCCATTGCGGCGCGGATCTCGGTTGCAGTGACTCCTGGTCGCGCGGCCAAATTCTCTAGGGCCCTGCGGTACGTGCGGCTGGCACTGTCGGGCACGGCGCCAGTGAAGACTGCCCGAGTTTGGTCGGTCAGCGACATCCGCGACGGACTCAGCTGCCCGATCTCCAACGGCGCCGACGGCGTTTCAAGACTTTGGAAGTTGGACAGCAACACGAGTGTTGGGGTGCCGAGCGAGAAACCTGCGATCGCAAATGTGTGTCGCATCCGGTAGCGGCGAACCCACAGCGAGCCGAGCTCGTGCAGTCGCAGAGTCATCTCATCAAAGGAGGCAGGCCTGTCACTCGTCAGCCACTCGACGATTCGATCCGAGGTCTCGCGCTCCCTCTCATCGCGGCCGACACCGGTATAGGTGATCAGGGCCGACCAAGTCGGTTCGATGATTGACACCAGTTTTGGCGAGGTGTCGGAGACAACCTCCGCTGGGCGACCACTCGTCAATCGATGGTCCGCGGACACATACACCCGGTCGGGTGTCAACAGCAAGATATTCAGTGTCATCGAAAGCCTTCGTGTGCCAAGAGTCTAGAAGGGATGCGTTCGCCAACGCCGGTGAACCTGAGTGCGCCGAGCGCGGGAACCGATGAAGCGTCGACAAAAGCAAAGGAGGGATCCGCACGCGGGTAGCACGGTGAGGCTGCGCATGCGAACGTGCCCGGCTTCGACGACTTCGATCGCCCGGTCCGCGAGGCGGTCCCTAATCGCCGGGTCCCGCGCGGGCGTTGCACTGTTCTCTCTCTGGAAAATGCATCTGTGGAGAGCACTCGTAACATGCCACGGCATGCGAGGCTTGCGCTGATGAACCGCACAGCCAAGGTCACCGCCGCGGTGTCTGCGCTGGCCATTGTCGGTTTGGTCGCCCTCGCCGCGCCCGCGGTCGCCGGAACGGTGACCGAACTGGCGTCCTGGCCGATGTTCCGCGCCCAGGCGGAGCCGAAGGCCGACCCGACTCCGACGAACGGGCACGCCGCCGGGGCTCGCGCGGCCGATGAGAAGGACGGCCTGGTCTACCTGGGTGACGGGATCAGTCGCCCGGCGGGCGGTCCCGGCAACTGCACGACCAGCGCCTTCATCAACATCACCGGGTCCGGCAACAGCCCGTCCTACGGCAAGCTGCTGGGTGAGCTGACCGACATGGGCGCGACCGAGTACGCGGGCGGGCCGGTCGGCTACACCGCCGATGGCCTGATCGAGACCTACACCGTTCAACCGAACGACTCCCTGATCAGCATTGGCGAGCGGTTCTGCGTCGACTACGTCACGGTCGGGTCCTACAACCACCGGTTCGGGTCGACCGCCATCCAGCCTGGCGATGTCCTCGTGCTGCGCCCGGATCCGTCCGTGCCGTGGTTCGACTACTCCTCACCTCGAGACGCCCCGGGCGGGTTCGTGACCGCGCCGTATCGGGAGGCGATCGGCAAGATGCGCACCGCCGCTCTCCATGGCGACCTGGTAGCTGCGCGCGACGTCTGGGACAGCTACCTCAGGGATGTGATGGGCCCGACCGCCGCAGTCGTCGGGCAGGCGATCAGCGACGGCGACCTCACACTGCTGCGGAAGATGTTCCCGTAACCCTTTTCGCCATGCCGAAAGATAGCCGGCGTCGAGGGATGCGCGTAAGGCCCGTGGAGCTCTTCGCTCGCGGCAACTCGGACCAGACGTGACCTCAGAGCTACCGACGCCGATGGCTACTTGAAGCCCGGAGCCGGTCCTCAAACGGATGCCGACCGCAGCAGCAGCTTGTGGTGATGCCGGCACTCGACGTCATCAAGTTCAGGCGTCGCCGGTCGAGGTCCGTGCATGGCTCGCGACTTGCGCGCGAGCCTGGACCGCGGTGGAGTCATTTTGGCGCGTGATTGATCGCGCTAGGAGATACCTGTGTGGGCTGCGTCTCGAGGGCGCGCTTGCGCGCGGCGACGGCCGCGTCGATATCTGCAACGCTGAACTCCGGCGGCCATTTGGTGTCGGAATCAAATACATTGACGTCGTAGAACTGCTCTTGCTTACAGTGTCTCACGCCCCGCAGGTCGGCTCCTTTGAGGTTCGCGTCCGTGAACACCGCAGCCCCGATTTCTGAGTTCCCGAAATCGACCTTGATCAAGTAGGCCTCTGTCAGGTCAGCATTGTGGAGGTTAGCGTTCCCAAGCCTCGCGCCCGAAAGGCTTGAGTACGCCAACATCCGATCGCGCAACCAGATCGCATGCTGGGAGCTCCGGTTGTTCGTCAGTCGCGCGAGTGCGCGGATGGCCGCATCCACGTCGGCAGTCGGCCGCATGGGTGGCCTTCCCTTCGCGGGGCCCTCGATCTGAGGTGCCCGATCGCGAACGAAGCCGGACACAACATCGATGATGGTCTGCCAATCGGCGTGAGACTCTTTCGCGAGGCGCTCCAGAGCGTAGATGCCCGCCAGTCGTGAGGATGCGCTCTTGTCGCCCAGCATCTTCGCGGCATCGGCATAGCGGTCCGTGCGGTTGGCATCCCGATCTAGATCAAGCTTGTCTGCCGCCGCAGCATCTCGCGCAGCAGTGAGGTAGAGCGTCAGAACGGCCAGGAGACCCCCAGCCGCGAAGAGAACCGCAGTCCTGGCCGCAGTCACCGCGGACACACGCTCGCCCGTGGTCAGGTCTGTAGGTGACGGCGCCGGATTCGCTGAGACTGACTCGGTGACGAGCCAATCAGGAAGGTACACCAGCGCAGCGATCCCGACGCCAACTACTAGCACTAGTCCCACGAGCCAAACGATTCGAGCGTGGGCGGCACGGGACATGGCCTTCCATCGCTTCACACTTGCTCCCGCACTCGTCGGCTACTTCGCGATGCTATCGCGAGGCCGGTCGACGCAGGGAATAGCGGACTGCGCGGGTCCTGCGCAATTCATTGACCAGCTGTCCGCTAGCCGGTCCTCCTACGCGCGACAGCGAGAGGCGAGTAGGGGGACTTGAACCCGTCTCTCACTAACCCGCTGGGGATCCCCCGCCGACGCTGGCCTCGGGCCCCGTGCTGTCGACCATTCCGACTCATCGCTCCCCGTCGGTGGAGTCTGCCAACAACCGTCTACAGAGATGCGACACGCGGTTGGCGTTGAACGCCAACGCGCGCGAAGACGCCTCTTCGGTGCCTGGGTGATCCGGCACACTCTCCACCTAATCTTTGGATCGACCCTCTTGCGGAAGGTCAATACCCTCAGGATCCCCATGCGCTTCGGGGGTCGACTCGGATTGCTTTCGGGCGAAATAGCTCTTCATTGCACGGCGGCGGGCAGCTGCCTCAGGCGTAGAAGTGAGTCGCTCAAACACGCGGACCGCGCTGAAGTACTCCGAAGAATCGCCGCGGTAGGACGGCATCTTGGGAGGAGGGCCGTATGCGGCGAGAAGTTCGGCAAGTTCAGGAGACACATTGTGGTCGGTGGCCGAGTCTTCGAGAGCGCATAGAATCTCAGCGACCTCGGGAGATACCTTGCGCTTCTTAGCCACAACGTTGATTCTGACATTGCGGCGGCGGACGACGTAACTCTTATGGCAGTCGGCCAACGGGAAGTAACCTCACGGTCAACCTCCCAGCGGATACTTACTTGCCCTTGCGCTTCTTCATTGAGAAGGAGCCGTCCTTGTGCTTCACCTTCTCGTAGCCCCCGAAGGCGTTGCTCTTGCCAGTCTTCTGCTTCAGGCGCTTCTTGCTAACGGGTTTCTTGGGCACGATGGATTCCCTCCCCAGTTCATTGGAGGCGAAGATACACGATGTGCTACGACAGGAATGCCCACTATGGATGGGTAACCCCAACGATCCCCATACGGGCAATGCCCGAAAGGCGCACGGTCCCGTGCGTTGCACACCCGATCGCATCTGATGCGATCTCGCCACATGGACTCCGCAAGGATGACGTTCACGATCCCCGTGATCATGGATGCGGGGATTCGGGTTCCTCGTCGGCGTGGCGGTGGACAACCTTCCATTGGCCGTCTTCACGCCGATAGACCTGTGTCACGCGCAGAACATAACTTCGCGGCTGGCCATCCACCACCGTCTGCGTGATCTCCCGATGGACCGTGTACGCCATGTCGCCGCTCACGTCGGCGGCAATGAGCTCGACCTCGCTCGACGTGGCATCTGAGAACGCATCGGCCAGTTTCCGAAACACCTCACGCACCTCCGCAGCGCCGGAAGCACTTAACCAGGCACCGAACAGCGTCACCGGCTCCTTCTCCGACCACGTCTCGAACCGTGGCCCGGCATCTCCGCCGTGCAACGCGACCTCGGCTGCCCGCCACGTGATCTCGAACCAGCCCAGAAACTCGTCACGGTCGCTCATGCGCACATTCACCCCCCGACCGACAGGGGTGGCTCGGTCGCATGCAGCTTCAGGATGGAGATCTCGGCGGTCCGCGGGGAGGGGAACCCGCCGGACGCGAGCACAGCCTCAAACTCTGGGCTCGCCCATCTCGCCCGCACCGCCTCCTCGGACTCCCAGACCGTGATGATGTACAGCGCGTCCTCGTCGACGGCGCAGTGATGGCGCAGTTCGCCGGGCGCACCGCCGTGATCCATGATGATCCGATGCGCCACGTCGTACGCCGCGGTCAGTTGCGCGACATCCCCTTCGAATCGTGCGATAAGGACGACAGCCATACTGGCCCCCCGGAGACGTTTCGGCGTACAGCAACTATCCGGCGTCCGGCCGCGTTGCGCAATGTACCCCGCGCTACTCAAATGACGGCTACAAGTGCGCCGAGTGCGGCCACCATCAGAAGGCGCACGCCGTGCGATGTACTCTCCGCTCACCTGGTTCCACCACGGATCGCAGGGCCGTCCTTCTGCGGTCGTCGCGGAGGCTAGAACATCCGTCGCTCTTCGTTGCGTGTAGATTCCGGAGGTGATGGCGACCATCCGTTGGACAAACCTCGCCCGCTTCGGGCGGGATGCCGCCGAAAGTGCGTGTTTCCCGACAACGGCTGGCAGCTGCTGATTGGTGGCTAATTTCGGATGCGGTCTCGTCGGACCTGGTACGCATCGTCCCCAACACAACGGACGTCGAGGTAGTCAACGAGATCACCGCGCAGGACGGCACGACACGGGTTGTGCGCCGGCTCATGACCGACCAGCGAGACGAGTTGCGCGAACTCGATATCCAGTACCTCGCAGACGCCGGAATTCCTGAGCTTCCAGCCGGGTTCGGCCTCTACCTGACGCTCCCTACGCACGTCAACTCAACGGACGAACTGTGCGAGGCGGCCTGGGCGGGGCTGGGCCCTGGGCGACCTGGATGTCGGGCACCCGCGTGAGATGGCCGACGCGCCGCGCAGGATGCTGCCTCCCCACTACATCCCGTGAGCTCAGTAGAACGTCCACCACCGACTACCCGCCAAGCGTTTCCCACCACGTCGCCGTGCAGGAAGTCGACGCTCTGGCTCAAGGGGTAGAGTCAGCGGCGCTGGGAGAGCGCAATCCTGCGCTCTCTTGGGAAGGGGTGCACGATGGCCGCGAGGCGTTTCGCAATCGCATGGCCGGTCAGGGCTTGCCTCGATCGTTCGGGGGGCACGCTGCTCGCGAAGCCGCTGGCCGTGCTCCGCGTGTCTGGTGTTCGTTTGCGTTGGACAACGGCTTGCGCCCGTTGGGACGTGAGGGTAGCGAGATGTCTAATAGCGGCTTCGTAGACGTAGCGACCGTGCCCGCTGTCGCTGCGTCGCGGGCGCTGAGTCTGGGCACGTTCGCTGCGCTAGCGGGGCCAACGGTGGCCACGGACGGCACGGTCTTCCTGGGGACGCACGAAGGAACCGTCATCGCTCTACACGCCGACGGCGGGGCGTATTGGCATCGCCAACTCGACGCCGGGGAAACGATTGTGACGTCGCCCGCGGTTGGCAGCGATGGCTCCGTGTACGTGGTTGGAGTGACGGAGCGGTGGGGCGAAGACACTCCACGCCCGCCGCGGGACCATCGCGCTCGTGTCATCGCAACCCTGTACCGTTTCGGGCCACCGGGGGATCTGCGCATACCAACCGCGTTTCCTCTGTACGAGGATCTGACTTTGAATCGCGAAGAAGGCCCGTGGGGCCTCCGGTCGATCGGCGCGCCGAGTATCTGGCGATCGGGAAACGACGAGGCGATCATCATCCCGGCCCTCTACTCGAACGTGGGCGGAGTTGACGTACATCTGCTGGCGTTCTCGCCCGATGGCGGGATCATGGCCGACTGGAAGATGTACTTGGATCCGGGTGAGTTGACCAACGACGCGTGGGGGGACATCTACGATTTGGTAGGGTCATTCGACCCCGGCGTACCTCCACAATTGGCGTACCCGCCGATGCCGGGTGTCGCGATCGGCGGCTTCCTCGCAGAAGGCACTCCGTCGATCGTGTACGTGGACCGCTGGAACCAGGCGACGATCGCTTTCACGTTCTGCGTGGGTGGGTCGTGCTCGCCCGCCCCTGGATTCACGAAACGAACTCGTCGAAGTCACGCCCCGCGAAATCTCGTGTCGTCCGCGACAGTCCTCCCGAATAATCACTCGATCGTCGGAACCGATGACGGAGTCGTTTTCGGAGTCCCCGGCAATAGCGACAACCCGCCGGTCACGGGCCTCAGCGTGATACACGCCACGCCGACGGTGTCGGTCGACGGGCAGACGGTCATTGTGAACGACGACGCCGAGGTCATCACACTGAGCGGCCCCACCATCACCTCTCGGCTGAAATTACCCGGGCAGACATTCGCGGGAGCCGCGGCGTCGCGCACTCACGTCTTCGTCGCAACGACAGACGGCCTGTACACCCTCGACGCCAAAGCGGCTGCCAGACAGGTCACCTTTCCCTGGGCGCACGGGGGAATCTCGTCGCCGGCCATTGGGCCAGGCGGCCACGTCTACGCCATCGCCGACGACATCCTCTTCGTCTTCCCACCGCCCGACCCGTTGAGGCCGGATGTCCATCCCTGGCGCGATCTCTGATCAGAAACGAGCGGCGCGATAGCCGACGCCGCGCACGGTCTCGATCATGTCGGCGGGCCGTTCGAGTTTGCGTCTGAGGGCGCTCACAACGGTCTCGATCACGTTGCTCGCACCGGTCCCGACGTTGCCGCGTTTACAACTTACGTCGGCACGTCGCAGATGAACGTGCTCCGTATGGACGAGAAGGAGCGCGCCCACCTCACGCTCTGTGTTGACAACCTTCGTCTCAAACGGTTCCTTCTTACTTGCCATTTTGCTGACTCGCTCAGGCGTGGGCTGTCGAGACAAACATTTGCCTGAGGTCCCACACCCGCGTCTTCACCCAGGGCTCCGGCAGCGGACCTGGGAGGCGCGGATCGGGGGGTTAAGGCGACGGGAGGCTTGTCGCGCCGCCCGGTACGGTCCCTCAGCGTTCGTGCGGGATCCCTCAACGGAACGACTGCAACCAATTTGGCGACCATTTTGCCGAAGAGTGATCCCTCAGGTTCTCGAGTCAGACGGTCCTGATCCTGAGGAACGGCAACCAGATCTGGAAGTCGCCGCTCGCCGCATCCAGATCCAGCGACCCGTTGGTCACGTTGTAATCCGTGAGCAGTGAGACCTCGATGAGGATAGATGCGTGCCCGGGCACCGAGAACCCGGTGCCTGGCACCCACTGATTGACGGCGAGGGAGATGCTGTCATCGCCGCCGAAGAATCCTCCGGTAGCACCAGCACTGCCCAGGATCACGTCGCTGACCACTCCCGAGACGGAAGGATCCCACATCGCCCACACGGTGGTGCGGACGCGGACAGTTCCGCGTGCCTCAGACCCGCCGAAAAACCAGTCGGCCACCCCTTGCCACTCGGCCTCGACCGCAACGTACGCGTTCACTATGATCCGCGGACCGACGCTCGCGACGATCGCTCTCGTGCTGGGGTTGCGCCAAAGAATGAAAAAGCTCAGTCGTCCCTGCCCGACATGTTCGACGGTCTCGCTCGACGCGTGTAGCCGATAGCGCGCCCAGCTGTGCAACGAGCTGATGTTCCAGTCGGTGAGCAGGTCCCCGGCGCCGAACGTGCGGATGAACGTGACCTGGTCGATGACCAAGTCGGTCGCGCCGGGGTCGTCCGGCATCACGGGGTGGTGCTCGCTCAGCCAGTTGCCGGCAGCCGCCGAAGCCTCGATCGCACGAAGGCGCTCCTTTTCCGTGCGTGCGTGTCGAGCATCAGCACCTTGCTTCGCCAGCTCATCGAGACCCCGGACATCCACACCGGCCTCCGAGATCAGGCCGTAGGCCGTCTTCGCGTGGTTCCGAACGGCGTCGGCCCTCGCCCGCAGCCCCTCCGGGCTGCGCAACGGGAACGGAGGTGTGCGGGCAATGTTCATCTCGATGAACGCCTCGACCTCATCCATCATGCCTGCGCTCATCGTGAGTCCTCTCGGAAGTGCGCGTCCCAGAAGCCGCCGCCGCACGAGGCCGATGCTAGACCTTCCTCGAGCGCCCAGGCGAACTGCTCTTCGACAACCGCGCGGGCCGGGGTCGCCGTGTTGATCGCGCGGGACGCGATGTCGGCGATACGGATGCCGGTTTTCAAGTGCAGCGCTTCTTGCCTCGACGCGGCTGCGACAGCCAAGTGCCCGCTCGGGACTGTCAGGCTGCGTTGTAGTGGGCGATCGCTTCTGCGAGGAGTGCGGCCCAGGCGGCATGGCCGAGCCGACCCGGGAGAAATCCATCGATTGCCAGCATGTGCGCCTCAATCCGCGGGGAATGCACGTACAGGGTGGCTGTGCACCCTTCCGCGATCTTCACGAGCGCCCTATCCAGATTGCGTGCGTGCAGCGACGAGACCAGACGCAACGGTTGCGGCAATGCCGCCAGACCGCTGAAGTCGGGAACCCGGCGAGCAGGACTCGAGACTCCGAGATCTCCAGTAGGCCCGCGGAGAGGGCCCGGATGGCCGTGGCCCAGGCTGCGCTCGAGCGCAGTTTGAGCGTGTCGTTGACGCCGAGCGCGACAACGGCGCAATCGAACGGTGATTGGGGGATCTCGGGGAGCAGATCGCGAACCGCCGGCCCGCGGTCATGCCGGTCCGCGCGACGCTCATCCAAACGATGGTGCGGCCCATCCGCTCCGCCAGCGCTACGGCGAGTTGCGCCGGCAGGGCTTCGCGCTGTTCACCAACTCCCACCCCCGCCGCGGGGGACTCTCCCATCACCAGGAGACGGAAGACCTCCCCGTGGCCCGCCACACCACTACGGGCCCCGGCGGCCTCCGGCAATTCAGGTACATCGCGCCGGACCGCGGCCGCCTGCCGCATCAGAAGCAGGCTCAACAGCCCAGCAGTCGGACGAGAAGCGGAGACGGCGACAGTTCCCATGGGGTCTCCCATGATCGGTCGCGATCATCGTGCCACATGCTCGATCCTTGTGAGGCGCATCATGCGGATGAATTCAATCGAGCATGAATGTTCCGCGCTGCACGACACGATGGGGTGTGATTGGCCGAAACGGCTCGGTCGACCAGCCGGCATTGATGAACCGGTCGGACGCACGAACGGGGCCGCCGCTTCGAGTTCATACAGCACGCATGACGGTCCTTGAGCGGACGCTTCGGATGAACCGTTGTGAGCCTGCGGTATGCGCCCCGAGGGAGCCAACTCGCGGTCATCGTCGGGATCGCCCCAGCGGCCAGTCGCCAGCGGCCAAGAGACCAACTGCAGTTGCGGCGTCGGTCCTAACCCAACCCGCAATCGCCCAGCGTGTCTGCGCACTGTCCGTTTCGCGGGCGGAGGAGTAGGAATGGTGTTGGCGGGCTACCACGCACTGGCACTCCCATCGACCGTCATCGCCTCGACGACATCGCCGAGTGCGTCGTCGAAAACGGAGGAGTCAGGGATGGTGCAACACGGCACTGAGGTGGACCAGTACGTCAAGCCAGAATTCGGCCGTGTCGCCGACGCGTTCCTCGCGACCATCACCGAACCTGAGCGCAGCGGCGCCGCGGTCGCCGTGTATGTCGAGGGCGAACTCGTTGCGGCTCTGCACGGCGGCACCAGCGACGCCCGCACGGGTCGGCCCTTCACCGCTGACACCGTCGTCCCGGTGTTCTCCGCAACCAAGGGTCTTAGCTCTGTGCTCGTCGCGATGCTGGTCGCGCGGGGAGACCTGCCGGACTATGACTCCCGGATCGGGCTGGTGTGGCCGGCGTTTCAAGCGCACGGCAAGGGTGATGTCTCGATCGGCGATGTTCTCGCCCACCGGGCCGGGGTGTCCGCGCCGGTGCGTGACCTGACCGAGGATGAGTTGCTCAACCCGCTCGCGATGGCGGATGCCATCGCGACGCAGGAACCACTGCGGACTCCCGGCACGAGTCACCAATACCATGCGGTCACCCACGGCGCGCTCACCGCGCAACTCGTGTCGATCGGCTCCGGACTTTCCGTCGGGGAGATGTTGGCGACGGCCGCGGCAGGTCCGCTTGACGCGGATGTCTGGATAGGGCTGCCCGACGCACTGTCGGATCGTGTCGCCCTTCTCATGACCGCCCCCGAAGGAGACCCTGAAGAACCATCGCCGGACGCGTATTGGATCGACCGTGCAATAACTCTGGGCGGCGTGTTCGACCTGATGCGCATGAATGAGCCACTCCTCCAGAAGGCCGAGCTCCCCGCCGTCGGCGGCATCGCCTCCGCCACGGGCCTGGCCAGGTTCTGGTCGGCCGCGGTCACCTCCACCGCGGGCATCAGGTTGCTGTCCGACCAGACGGCGGTGGAGCTCAGCAGACTGCGAAGCGCGGGACCGACGCACTTCGCGGGCGAACCGCCCTACATGCAGTGGGGGGCGGGTGTCATGGTCTCGTCGGAGTGGGACCGCTACCTGACGCCCGCATCGTTCGGCCACGATGGCGCCGGTGGCCAAATCGCTTTCGCCGACCCCGATGCCAAGGTTGGCTTCGCGTATGTCACCAACCTCCTGGGCGACTGGGATCGCGGGAAGTCCGTCGTCGCAGCACTCGAAGACTCCCTCCGATAACCTCACCGCCCTCCAACCTCACCCGATTCGGGTCACGCTAGCGGGTCGGCTTGCGCACAAGTTGGAGGGGGGCAACGTATCGCGGCTGTCGGGGATCGCTGGTACCCGCTGTCGCGCAAGCCGGACCCCAACCGCTTCGAAGGGTTCCGCCCGCGTGCGAGCGGGCGGACGTCGTGCGGCTACATCAAGAGGTCCCAGATGCTGTGCGGGCCGCCACGCGTTCGATCGTTCGCTACGAGCCGTCCAGTCCGATGTCGATTCAGTTAGCGAGGGCAGCGCAGACCGCGTCGAACGCTGCAGGATCATTGGAAGTGAAAACGTGCTGCCCAGCGCTGAAGACCAAGCCGACGTCAGTGAAGACCTGCCGGCCGACATCCTTGAGGACGGGGGCGCCCGGACCGGAGCGCATGACAACCTCGCCGGTGATCGTTTGCGTCGATGTCGCGAGGTCACCGGGAACCGCGAGGACGTCTGTCGTGTTCTGGTTCTGGGTGTATGGGGCCACGGCTCCCGTCTCGGGATTGCTCCACTCCCCGCGATAGTGGTCGTGGATTATCCGTTTAGTCAGGTTTCCGTCCGCGTTGTAGAACCTGGTGGCTCGCTGATTCAAGGTGCTGGCGTCATAAATTTGGAAGGCGTCCGCGCCTGACCCGCAGGCGGGCGCGTTAGGTTCGGGACCAGAGACTATTGTGCGAAAGCCATCGCAGATTGTTCCCCCGCCGGTCGTTTTACAAGTCAGAAAGTCCGGTGGAGGTGGCGTCAGGCCTGATGCAACGGGCGACGCGACTGAGGCAACGCTTGAAACAATGGCGACGGCTATCCCCGCCAAGATAGGAAGAAGCAGTCGGCGGATGTGCGACATCATTCGACTCCGGCCCGCGGCGGACATTGCACCGCTCTACCGCTGAGTGTGTTCCTGCTGCGACGCCGTGTCAATGCACCGTCCCGGTCGGTATCGGGCTGCGTGGTGCGCCGAATTATCATGCGCCATGCGCGCAGACGGCGTTGCGACCGCCCTTAGGAGTGGAAGCCGGTGGCGCTCCTTCTGTGGGGTGGTTTCTCAACCGCTGCATACCTGAGGAGAACTTGACCGTAAACGGCGTTAGGCCGATCCCAACTCGCACTCTTCGAGTAGCGGCGAGGGCTGCCGACTCGCCGCACGACTTCCGTCACCGCAGGTCTGGAACGGTCCCTCTGCCGACACCTATCTCGGAGCGCACTGGAATATCGGACAGCATCGGCGGAATGCTCATCGGCGTCGGCGTGGCCGTGATCATCTGGGCGTCGTTCGCAATCCTGCTCGATCGCGAACGTGGAAGTGCCGTGATCGTGGGGAGTAACTCACAGGCGTATTGACGTCCTCTCAGTTGCTCCTGATGAAGGCAACGTCCATCAATGGCCCACTGGCCGGCCGGCGCCGATGCTCCGCACGAACCGAGCTCGATGCGCACGGCTGTGGCTTCAGCCCATCCCTATTGCGTGGGCTCTGTGGGTGACCCGGTAGCCTGCGAAGCAGCTCGCACGCCATTGGAGCGCGGGCGACCGAGTCTCCAGTGCTTGTTGCTGGCCGCATGGCGACCGGCTTGCGGCTCGCGGACTGGACACCGTCGAACGTCGGCTCCACTGGGAGCCCGCGTAGGTCCGCAGGTCCCGTTTGCGTTCTGTAGTGATTGGCAGGGCGAGGAACTGCCACCGTCCACAGGCCTGCTACCGGTTTGCCAGCCGGGGTGGAGCGCGATCAGCGCAGAAGCGGCGCGGCGGTCACCTTCGTGACGAGATCCGTCAAGAGTCGGCTTGAGCCGCACGTTTTGCATCTGCACGACGGTCACGGCGATTCAGCCGATCACATCGTCCGATGGCGGCTGAAACCGCGAGCCCGGATGGGGGTCCTCGAGCGCGCAATGTCCCCCAGGCGACGCGAGCTCGTTGGCGTGACGCCATGACATATGCCTCACCGGAACGTCCGCATCGGCGTGGCTGGAAGTCCTTGGCCGACGAACGATCGGGGGGCGAGGCCATGGCGATCAAAACGCGGCTGGACAGAAGGTCGTGCTTGTCGGACCGGATCCCGACGAGCTCCTGCGCAAGCTCCAGAGTGACGTCGACGCCTCTGGCATCACTGACTGACTTCTGTGCCGCCACGAGGCAACGGACGCCTCGCTGGCGGCGAGTTCAGCGTTATCGGTCCACATCAGTCCGCAAGTGTGGATTCCGTTGCGCTGGACTCGCCGCAACCCGATTGGGCGCCACTGTCCATCCGTCCGTCTACACGAGCGCCAAGCGGGACAACACCTGCGCCCCAAACTGTCGATGGCAAGTTTGGCCTGCGCTACGCTCCGCTCATGGACGCGTCCTTGAAAACGCACACTCTTATTCCCGCACCATACGGCGACCGTTCCGTATTCTTCGCTGCACCCGACGGCGCGACAGCACTCGTCGTTTTCGTGCACGGCTTCAAGGGAAATGCAACCAAGACCTGGGGGCGCTTTGCCGAAGAACTCCAGGACAGGCCCTGGTGGAGTCACAGCGATATGTTGTTCTTTGGTTACGACTCAGTGAGACGAGCCGTACCCGGTGTCGCTCAGGAACTGCGCGCGGCCATCGAAGCGGAGTACCCCAGTTCCACGCTGCTAGGGCAATACGCCGGGGAACTCCACAGTCCCCCCCCGGACGAATACTCAGAACTCGTTCTGGTTGGCCATTCGCTTGGAGGCGTGGTTCTCCGGCGGATGCTCGTCGACGTGGCTGAGAACCTCGCGCGAGAACGCAGTAGAGGTCGAGAACCAGAGGCGCCTGCAATCCTCAGCTCTAGGCTTCGCCTATTCGCTCCGGCGAATGCGGGCTTCTCGCCGTCCGGGATTCTTGGGGTGTTGCATGGCCTGTCACCCTGGACCATGGTTGAGGCGATTTTGCGGGGATCCCCTGCATACAACGACCTCCGTTTGGCGACAACGGCTTTGACGACGCTTCGCCAGCGCACGGAGGAGTTCGCTGGGATTTCAGGCAACGAGTCACTGAGGGCAGACATACTTTGGCCAGATCCCGACGATGTTGTCAGCACAGAGCGCTACCTCACGGACGAGCGAGAGTACTTTGTGCGTGCTCAGACGCATCAGTCGATATGTAAGCCAACGGCCTCTTTTGCGCGACCGTGGCGTTTTGTGGAAGGAGAGGAAGATTGAATCTCCGTGAGAACCCGGAATTCCGACTGCATGCGTTCCAAAGGGGCTACCTGTCACCGCTCATCCAGCGGCCCGAACTGGCCGCACTGTCACGTCATCCCCTGGACGCGGTGCGGTGGGTAGACGACTGGAGCGCGATACGGCCGAGCCACTCTCTCATCGACACGGAGATCGCCTCCAGTTTGTATGGACGATTAGTCGCCGAAGCAGTGCAATGGATCGGACTCGGCCGCCAGATCGGAGCATTCCCCGCCTCGATCTCTGAAGACTTGGCATGGGCGGGCGGCCTGGCACATCTCGACGCGAGCCTGCCAGGCGGAAATCAATGGCTTGGCGACCTGCGCGGCAGCCAGAGGCCGACCGAGCTGGAGGGGGACGAATGGAACGTTTCCCGATTCAATGAGGCGATGTGGGCAGCAATCGAAGACGCCAATCCGAACCGCTTGGAGTTTGTGCGGATCGCGCTGATGGCGTCGGATGAGGAAAGGCGACTTCGACTGACCGAGTTGAAGGCGGTCGAAACGCTAGTTGCGGACCTCGCGGGCGCGCAGCTGCCTACCCCACTCATCGACGAAGTGTCATGGGCACTGAGCGGTCAGGACTCGGCGATCGCGGGCGACCTGTCCCCTTCATACTGGCGATCCAACTCTGCAATTCGGCGATCAGGTGTGGCTGACGACGTAATCCGATCAACCTTCAACTTGGCATCAGCCGTCCTTGCCGCGCACACCGGGGCCCCGCTACCGAGGAATGTGCTGGCAGACATAATGATGGACGACCTTGACGGCGCGACCCTGATCAACAGTGTGCAGAATCTCTCTGGCGCGTCCGACTTCCTGGAGCGGACGCGCGAGCATTATCCAGAGCTACGTCGGGTCCAGTCGCGAGTTGATGCGAGGCCTATCGCGCTGGCCGAGATTGATCTAGCCTTCGCGGACATCACGCAGAGGCTTGCCGGCACGGAGCCGTTCCAAAGACAACCACAACGCGCCCTCAACGATCGTCGCGCTGCTTCAAACGACCCCCGCTCAACCATGAAGGCGTTTGCATTGACGGCCGCCGACACCCTGCCGACCTACAGCGAGATCGACGCCCCCGAACCGGAACACGGGGAGGTGCGCGTTCGGGTGCTGGCGGCATCCGTCAACGGGTTCGACGTCGCGGTTGGCCTGGGCTACTTGACCCCGTACTTCGAGTATCGATACCCCGTGGTGTTGGGGCGTGAATTCTCGGGGGTGGTCGACGCGCTCGGCGATGGCGTCGAGGGGCTCGCGATCGGCGACCGCGTGCTCGGCGTCGTGTCCAAGCCCTATCTGGGTGAGGGAGCGTTCGCCGAGTACACGACCGCGGACGTGGAAACCGGAGTCGTGCTCGCCCCCGATGCGCTGACCGACTCGGCCGCGGCATCGCTCGCCCACACCGGGTCGACCGCGGTCGCCATCCTGCGCTCGCTCGGCCCCGAGCCGGCCGGCAAGACGCTCCTCGTCGTCGGCGCGACGGGCGGAGTGGGCACCCTGCTCGTGCAGCTGGCTTCGGCCGCGGGCGTCGACGTGATCGCGACCGGGCGTACGGAAGAGGGCCGCGAGCTGCTCGAGGAGCTCGGCGCCCGCTGGACCGTGGACTACAGCGAACTGGAGGACGCCGTCGCCGCGCTCGCCCCTGAGGGGGTGGATGCCGCGGCCCACCTTAGCGGAGACCCCGCCGTAGTCGCGTCGCTGGTGAAGGACGGCGGTGTGTTCGCATCGCCGCTGGTTTACGATCCGGCGCAGCTTCCCGGTTCGGAGCGGCTCACGTTCACCCCGATTGCGGCCCGGCCGAATGGCGAAGACCTGCGCTACCTCACGGCCCTCGCCGAGGCGGGCGAACTGCGGGTGATCGTCGATCGCGACCTTCGGTTCGACGACGTGGCGACCGCGTTCGCGGAGTACGGCAGCCACACCCTGGGCAACATTGTGATCTTGATCGGCTCAGAGTCGCCGGCTGCGGGGGGAGTTCGTGGGAGCAACCCGCAGTAGGGCGATGTAGATGCGGAGTGACGGATGCGCCGGGCGCGCTGTATTCCAAGCATCGCGATCCTTCCTTCGTGACCGCCCGCTAGCCGGTCCTCCAGCGGGCGGAATGGTTTGGCACTCGCACCAACTTCGGCGGGTGGGATGGGTCTGGCGAGCCCTCTAGCCGTGTACACGCCGGTGAATGAACAGGCCCGTGAGTTGGATATCGTCGCCTGCAGAAACGTTGTGGGACAGGAGCTCTTCGAAGTATCACGCACAACGATCGGCCACGAAACACAGCGACGCGGTCTCCACAACCACCGCTGACAGAATCCCCTGGCGTCTCCCGACTGCCGGGTGCTCGGGGTCGGAGCGCGACGGTGTCAGTGGGACAACTGGTCCAGAGCCACGGTGGCGGCGAGGATCAGCGCGACGTCCTGACCGGAGGCGATCTCGACACCATAGGTGTCGCGGAGGCGCAGCCATCGCTTGGACACCTCCGCGATCTTTGCGCCGTCGCGCTCGAATTCGTACTCGTGGTCGACGATGTTGCCCTGGATGCCGATCTCGCCGATGTCGTCCGCCTGAAGCGTGAAGCGCTCGCGCAGCGGATTGATGAGTGCCTTCTTTATGGTGGCGTCGGGCTGCCCGGGACGCTCGATCGACATGGTGTCCCGGACTGCGATCTTGCGTTCCTGCACTTTCGCGACTTCATTGCCCGCAACGTCGCGGATCACCAGCGTGTCGCGAATGCGAGCGACCTTTCCGTCGACTTTGAAGGCGCGTCGTCCGGCGGTGGTCTCGATCCAGAAGTCATCCCCGAACGACACCAGCTTCTCCCGCATCTGGAAGATCTCGACGTCGCCGCCGCCGTGCCGCTCCTCGCGCCGCTCTTGACGCTCCTCTCGACGACCCAGAAGTGCCATGGTTCACCTTTCCCTCGGGATGACTCGAACGAACAGACGAGGACATCCGTTGCGGATCGCCCTCCAGCTACCGCGCTGACGACGGCGCTGGGGCCATCATCGCATCGCAAGTCCCCGGCTCGCAGTCGTGCGTGGGAAACGAGTCCACGGCGATCGACAACCGCACCTGCGGACACGGTAGCGGGTGGTCATGCGATCCGATCCGGGGAGCGCCCTGTACCACTCCCCGCGTCGAGGTGGGGATGTTCGCCGTCGTCACGAGCACCCGGACGTTGACCGGCGTGCCGACAGGGTAGGGCCGGACCACGGCGCACGTGCCTTGAAGGGTGCAGCTCGTTCCATGCGTCACCGGCGTACCGCGCTGGGAGACGAAGCAGCGCCGAGGGTTCCGAGCGCCCGATAATGTCGGGCTATGACCGGTGTACTCCCATTGAGCCCCGACGAGCTGCTGACGACGACCCGCTCCGTGCGGCGACGGCTCGACCTGGAACGACCCGTCCCGGTCGAGGTCGTCCGAGAAGCGCTCGAGGTCGCGCTGCAGGCGCCGACGGGGAGCAACGCCCAGACATGGCACTGGATCGTCGTCACCGACCCGGAGAAGCGCCGGGCTATCGCCGCGCTGTACGCGCGATCGTTCGCCCGGTATCGCGCGGCGGGTGCCCGCACCTACGCCGACCCCACGCGCCAGGCGGTGCAGCAGCGAGTGTCATCGAGCGCCGACTACCTGGCCGAGCACATGGGCGACGTCCCGGTCCTCGTGATCGGCGCGATCTTCACGGGCGCCGAGGAGTTCGAGCCCGGAAGTCAGGCCGGTCTGTGGGGGTCGCTTCTCCCTGCCGCCTGGAGTCTGCAGCTCGCGCTGCGGGCACGCGGCCTCGGCAGCGCCTGGACGACCCTGCATCTCGCGTATGAGCGCGAGATCGCAGAGCTCCTCGGCATCCCGCCGACCGTGCGCCAAGGCGTGCTGCTGCCCGTCGCGTACACCCTAGGAACGGACTTCCGACCCGCGCACCGTGCCCTGCTCGACGAGGTCCTGCACATCGACGGCTGGTGAGGGGCAGAGCGTCGATCCCCAAACGCGCCGAACACACGCCGATCCTGATGCGGGCAATGCCCGTTAGAGGCTCGTCGCGGGCGGGCTTTGGGCGTGCGATTGCGATCGCGATCGGTGCATGCCCGGAAGCGGAACGGTCGTCGAGTGCAGGGTCTTTGTGATCATTGCGGGCAGCGCTACCTGCCCGCGGTGTCGACGACGTCGATCGTTTCGACGAAGGTCAGCCCGCGACACGTACCGGGCTCGGGGTAGCCGAGGCCAAAGGGATCCTGGTGCTGCCTATCTCGGGATGCGCGTCTCGCTCGGTATGGGGGTCTGGTTCGGGGTGGGAGTCTCAGACGCGCGGGATTCTGTTCGCTGCTCGTTGCGGGGCGTATCCCGCCGCAGCCACCACATCAGGACCGCGAGCGGGATGAGCAGGCCTCCGATCCCGTAGATGAGGAACGGCGCGAACCCTGTCATGTGATCGACGAGCCACGAGAAGTTCTGGCCGAAGAAGCCGGTGATGAACGTCAGCGGAAGGAACACGGTGGCCAGCACGGTGAGCCGCTCCATCGTCGCATTCTGACGCACGCCGACCCGGGTCTGCTCGACCGAGATCACCGACAGGTTGGCCTCCAGCACCGTGCCGAGAAGGTCGCGCTGAGCAGCAACCTCTTCATTGATCAGCGTGAGATGATCCTGGACGTCGCGCAGGTACGGCTGTAGCACGTCCTTTCCGGTGGCGCGTTCCGCGGTCGCGACGACGGCGAGCAGCGGATGCACCGCCCGATAGAAGTCGGTGGCTTCGCGACGCAGCGAGTAGATCCGCTCGGTCGGTGCGGCACTACCCGAGAACACCGTCGCCTCGATCTCGTCGATGTCGTGCTCGAGGCCCGCGACCACCGGCGCGTACCCGTCCACGACCTGGTCGAGGATCGCCCACAACGCGGAGGCCGTACCGGCGGCCAGGAGCTCCGGCCGCTGCTCGAGGCGGAGGCGCGCACCGTGCAGCTCGCTCGCCACACCCTGCCGGACGGTGATCACGAAGGATGGGGCGAGGAAGACGCTGATCTCGCCGAACTCCACCTCTTCGGCCGCGTCGTCGTATCGCGCGGTGCGCAAGATGACGAGCCGGACGTCATGGTCGTACGTCTCCAGTTTGGGTCGCAGATGGAATGTCTGCGCATCCTCGACGGCCAGCTCATGAAGGCCGAAGGTCTTCCGCACCTGGGTGAGCTCCTCCGCGTCGGGTTCGAAGAGCCCGAGCCACACGAACCCGTCCTCCTTGCACAGCGCAGCCGCGTCCTGCAACGGGACCGGACCTTCGCCCTGCCGGCGACCGTTCACGTAGTGCGCGCAATCGATGATCATGAATGCCCCCTCGCCAGGGTGTTTTCGACGGGCGGCCTCCTGCCCGCAGTCATTATCACCTCGTCGCATGTGAGCGGGATGTCTGCCTGGAGAGTCCGACGCCGCAAGACCGCCGATGGACGCGATCCGCTGTACCTTGGGTCGCGGCACATCGGTCATCACCCTTGCGCCTGAACGGTCGCTCTCCGCCCGAGAGCGGATCCCTCGGCGTTCGCGGGCGCAGCTTGGGATCGGGGACGAGCCGCGGTGCGGTCGACCGGAGTTGTTGAGGGCCACGGCGACCGAGCATAGGCGGATGCTGTTGCTGGAGCGGATCCGGCCCGGACCATTCGTGCTTCGACCCGCCTACGAGGATCTCCGGGGTACCGGCCCGCGCTGCTCACGTTACGTCGACACGGATTTCACTCCTGGCGGGAGGTGTCGTGAACGTCGCCGGGATCCCCGTCAAGGAACTGCTGTTGCCATAGGGCGGCGAGCCAGGCGGCGTAGCGTTCGTCGGTCCAGCCTCGTTCGACGACGAGGCGTCGCCAAAGGTGGCCGTCGAGCATGGCGTACATGATGTCACCGCATGCCTCCTCGGGAATCACGAGCTGCCCGGTTTCGGCGGCATCGTGAGCAAACCTGCTGGCCACGTCGAGGAGTCGGGCGTGCCAGGTCGCCAGCATTTCTCGGGCGCCTGGTTCGGTGGCGGCGGCGCCTTCTATCGCCCGCAGCAGGGGACTGCTGCGGCGGCTACGAGCGGCGGTGAGACGGGCGAATCCAGCGATGCGCTCGGACAACTCCGGGAGTTGAAGGACGGCTTGTGTCTCGGGGCGGTCATAGAGGGTCTCTTCCTGCCCATCTCCCCGGAACATCACGAACCAGGCGCTGCGCAGCAGTTCCGCCTTGCTCCCGAACGACTTGTAGATCATCTCGGGGGAGACCTCCGCCGCTCTCGCGACGTCAGCCACCGTGGTGTTCCCGTACCCGTGCTCCACGAACAGGTCGTGCGCGGTGCGGCTGATGAGGTCGCGGTTCTCCTGCGCCTGCCGAGTGCGTGAGTGGGAGTTGTATGGCCTCTTGACCTTCTCCGTCATTTGGGTACATCCTATCTGTATTGAAACAAGCACGAGTTTACTCGAAGGAGAGGTGACTGCGGTGGAGATCGAAACGTTTGTCGCCGACGTGGTGCCGCGGGTGATGTCCTCACAGTCCGCGCTGTACACCGGCGACCCCGCCCCGTGGAAAGGTCTCTGGTTGCCCGGGGGCCCGGTCAGCTGGCTGGGCCAGTTCGGAACCTGCGCGCTCGGACGCAGCGACGTCCTCGCCCACTTCGCAAGGGTCGCCGCGCGGCAGTGGCGGTTCGAGGGATTCGACCTGGACCTGATCGCCGCCGATGTCGCGGCCGATCATGGCTACCTGATCACGCGCGAACGCCCGCGCGTGCAACTCGAGGAGGGCGGACCCCCGGTGCCGACAGCGCGCGTGAGCCGCGTCCTGCACCGCGAGGACGGACGGTGGTACGTCGCCCACGGACACGCCGATCTGGACCCCTTGGCACTCGACCTTCCGTGGAAACCCCCGGCCAACGACAACGGAGAAGCTCATGACCACTGAAACCGAGGCGTTCCTCGCCGAGATGATCCCCGCCCAGAGCGCAGCAGACACGGAGATCCACAACGGCAATCCGCTGCCCCGCATCGCTCAGTGGAGCCATCACGAACCGGTCTCGTTGTTCGGAGCCAACCTGACCGCCACCGACTGGTCCAGTGTCGAGCCTTCATTCCATGAGGTCGCGTCCTGGTTCGGCGGCTCGATCTCCTGGGACTTCCAAATCGTTCACGCACAGGCAAGCGGCGACCTCGCCTACACCGTCGCGTTCGAGAACACCGAAGCCGTCACTCAAGGCGTGCCGCGCAAGTACCGGCTCCGGGTCACGCACCTGTATCGGCGCGAAAACGGCACCTGGAAAATCATCCACCGCCATGCGGATTTCGAGCCCGACGAGACCACACCGCTCCTCGACGACCGGGAGCAGTAGCCCGCCG
Source organism: Microbacterium deminutum (assembly GCF_039530205.1). Classification (NCBI taxonomy): domain Bacteria; kingdom Bacillati; phylum Actinomycetota; class Actinomycetes; order Micrococcales; family Microbacteriaceae; genus Microbacterium; species Microbacterium deminutum. Next base: position 15,167 of record NZ_BAAAOG010000013.1, on the reverse strand, counting down.
ACGGGACTCCGCTAGACCCGTTCCACCCGGTGTGACGGGCGGCGACCTACCGCACCGGTCCAAACAGCGCTTCCAGGTCAACCTTCAAAACGTGTCCTCGGATCGCGCGGCCCGCACGCCGGTGGTCATACGAATCGCGTACTTGGGCAGGTTGAGGTGACGGCGTGACTCGGATGCTTGTTCACCGCCGTCCCGATCGATAATGAGGCATGCCGGATCCTCGACAACCGCGACCGCTCCAAAGCTTCAACCTGTTCGGCGATGACGTCCTCCTAATGCTTAGTCGCGCATGGGCGGAACAGACCACGGAACAACTCGGGACCGCGAAGGAATGTCGCCGTCGTTACGAGGCGATCGAGGCGACCTATGAGCGCGTGGACCACGACGGCGAGATCACACAGGATGTCGTGTCGTCTGCGTTTCGGGCGCTATGGACGGCCGAAGCCCTGCTCATCACGAGCGCGTCAAACCTTGAACGCTGGATGACGAAGTTGTACCGCGCACGCAATCGACGGCCTCGCACCAACGTGGAGCACCTTCGCACGCTACGCAACGCGCTCGAGCACCTGCACGAGGCGAACATCGATGATGACAACTGGGTCGCGACAGCCAGAACCACCACGGCCGAACGGAGTGGCATCGGCGCTCTGCCCGACGCTCAGTTGTCGATTGGTCTCGACGGAGACGGACGGATCTTCGGCGTCATCACACACGATGACTTGACGACGCTCGTCCGGGCGCTGCTGGATGAGCTCGACGCCGAGCTTCGCGACTACGCGGCCGACTGGATCGAGTGGCAGTCGGAGTAACTCGCGAGCGCCACGGGATCGCCGCGCGCGGAGGCCCGTTCGAGAGGCGTTGCTATCGGCGGCTAGCGGCGGAATGGGCGCGAAGTGGAGACATCGGTGTCGCACGCCGCCCATAGGGTTAGCACCCGTGACAGACGATGCATCCGAAGCCCTGGTCTACGACACCCACAGCTACCTGGCACAGCGTGAAGGATGGCGTGCACGCACACGACTCGCGTTCTTCGCATCTCCCCACGCGCGCGCTGTGTTCGACTTGGTCCGCCACTCGGTTACGGACTTCGTATACGGGATGAGTGGTCGATCATGGGAGACGGCTCCCCATGCCGACTACTACGTCGGGTTGCAGACCGCCTACCTTCGAACACAGGGTCTCGTGCTCGATCTCGCACGCGACTGCGAGGTGATCGACGGGGCCACCCTTCTCCGACGACAGATAGAGGTCATAGCTCGTCTTCGCGAACTCGACGAGATAGAAGACCTGAGCGAGCTGCTCAAACGCACGCCGAACGTCAATGCGCTAAAGTCGCCGGTCCGCGCTCTTTATGGAAGCTACTCCGAGATTGCGCACTCAAGCGTGGACTACGTCTTTGACTTGCTCGCGTCTGGGGAGGCTGGCTTCGAGCAATGGGTCTCGGTCTACCCGAAGTTCACGCCCAACTCGCATGTTCTGTTTCAGAACGCCGCAGTCGTGCACCTGGAATTCCTGCTTTGGGTACGAGACTTGGGGGACCGAACCGGGATTGCGATCGAGCGCCACTACGTCGATGGCTCCTTCGCTGAACTCGTGGAAGCGCTCAACGCTTGGGCGACCGATCCAGAAGCCGCGACATCGTCGCGGCGGTCGTAGAACGCTCGTTGAGCGGTCGGCGGATTCTGGCGGTCATCGCAACAGGATGTCTCCGATGACTTCGATCGGGGTTTGGAACTCTAGTCGTTTGCGGGGTCGGTCGTTCAGTTCGGCGGCGACGGCGTCGAGGTGCTCCTTGCTGAACCCGGCCAGCTCGGTGCCCTTCGGAAAATACTGCCGCAGCAGGCCGTTCGTGTTTTCGTTGATGCCACGCTGCCACGGCGACTTCGGGTCGCAGAAGAAGATCTCGATCCCGGTCGCGACGCGCACCTTCTCCCAGTCCCGCATCTCCGTGCCCTGATCCCAGGTCAACGTCAGCCGCAGCTGCTCCGGCAGTCGCTGGATCTTGCGGGCGAGGCCGGCGCGACCTGCTCGGGTTTGTATCCGTCGGGCAGTGGCACGAGGACCGTGTAATTGGAGGAGCGTTCCACCAGGGTGCCGATCGCGGACCGGTTCCCCGCGCCGATGATCAGATCACCCTCCCAGCTGCCGGGCACGGCACGATCGCTCGCCTCGGCCGGCCGCTCCGAGATATTGATCATGTTCGGGATCCGGTTCTTCCGCTGACCGAGCCTCCGATACGGGTGCCGCAGTGCCCGCCCGGTCCGCAGATAACGGGTCAGCTCCTGTTTCAACGCGCCACGGGTCTGCACGTAGAGGGACAGGTAGATGGTCTCCGTGCTCACCTGCATCTCCGGCTGATCGGGGAAGTCGCGGCGCAGCCGACCGGAGATCTGCTCCGGAGATCGGCGCCTGGCCAGGTCCGCCTCCACTCTCGCACGCAGCACCAGGTTGACCGCGAGCTTCGCCGGCTTCGGCCGGGACGCCCGCCCGAACGCGGCGATCTGGGCGGCCGACGCCCGGTATCTGCCCCGCACCGCGTTCCGGCTCAGCTCCCTCGAGACGGTCGACGGCGCCCGCCCGATCCGTGCCGCGATCGCACGCACCGACTCACCCGCAGCGACACCGACCGCGATCTCCTCCCGCTCCGCGAACGACAGATACCGGCCCTGCAAGTTCCTGCCACGCCGCGGTCTGACACCGCCGGCAGCCGCGAGCAACCGACGCCCGGATCGTCGACTCGTGCCCACTGCCTCCGCTGCCTCACTGAGGAACTGGCTGGCCTGCAGCGACGCCCAGAACCGCTGCACCAGCTCGGGTCGATACGCCAACGACAACTCCGCCACAACACTCTCCACTCGCTAAGTGTTGCGACCACCGCAAGAACCCAAGGATCCCCCAGCGGGCACCTAACGACACGCGCCCCATCCCGGCGCCCTGGATCAGTCCAGTTGTATTGGCGGCCGGTCAGCCACATGATCTGTTGTGGTCCTCACGCGCACCTTGACGATGGGCGCCCATTGCGCAGGCGGTAGGTCTACGACGTCGGTCAATTCCCTCGCGACTGCCACGGTTTCCGTGCCGGTGATCGTGCGGCGGGGGCGGGCCGGATCGGCTGGCGGATGCGGGTCGGAACATCGGGATGCTGACCTGCTCCGCGGTTCAAAATCGCCGCCGTCGCCCGCCCGCCCGCCGCATGCTGTCGCCGGGATTGACTCCCCGCCTTTGCAGCCCACAGGCCTCATACTTATCGCCTCTATCGGCCAGAACCACCCGCTTCCCCAATGCGACGTCAGGGCTCAGTGGAACACACGATCGTATGACTGTGATGCAAACGCTGGTACCGTCCCTTCATGGGGTCGGGGACGCGCCGTGCTGTAGTTATTGGGATCAACTCATACGCAAACGTCGGCCGACTGGCCGGTTGCGTGCGCGACGCTACGGATGTCGCCGACGCGTTGACCGGAACAGGGTACGACTTCCAGACAGTGCTCGTGGTCGACGACGACGCCACCCGGAGGAAATGCCTGGACGAGTTATGGTCGGCGGCGGAGGCTGAAGGGGAATTTCTAGTCGTATACTTTGCCGGCCACGGGCTTGTCCATGGTGGAGCCGGGCATCTGGTTACGACCGAAGGTGTTCCACGGGATCCGGGCATCGGGTTGCTTGAGCTCGGGCACATAATGGCCTCAGCATCGCAAAACTACGCGCATGTCATCGCGGTGCTCGACAGCTGTCACTCAGGTGCTGGCATCACCTGGTCCGGCTATACGCCTTTGACGCAAGACGCAATCGAGCACGGAGTCGCTGTCGTAAACGCGAGCCGCATCCTGCTGGCGGCATGCCGCGCCGAGCAGGTGGCGTTCGAAACGGCGGAACCGGATGCGAGGGGCGCCTTCACAAAGGTGCTCGTTGAAGGTCTCCACGGTGGCGCCGTGAACCACCAAGGCGACGTGACGGTTCACAGTCTCTTTGACTTCCTCGACTCAAATATGGATACGTTGCGGCAGACTCCCGTCTTCAAAGGGGATTCTGCCGGATCGGTTGTACTAGGGACGGGCTTCAGCCCGCGGCTCGGCGCCCCGGTCCCGACCCAGGAGGCTAACCAGATCTTCGCGAAGGCCGAGAGCCTCTTGGACACGTACCAACTCCTACAAACATCGGAGCTGTCACGCCTGGACCACCGCAGACAGGTCGGACTTCGAACGTGTGCCCAAAAGCTGTCGGAAGTGGTCCGATGGTTCGATGAGACTGAGAATTTAGCGAAAGACGTCGCGCGCGATGCTCGATGGCGCGGCTTTCGCTCCTCGCTGCTCAACTACCAGGCCTCTCTTTCCAATCTGAATGACGGAGACGTCCTGCCCGTCGGGAAGGTCGAACGGCGTATCGGTGGCGGGGGATTCGGACAGGTTTGGGAGGTCGAATCCCAAGGCCACAAGCAGGCGCTAAAGGTATTTCACGGCTCCGAACTATCCGACCCTGTGAAGCCAACTCGCTTCCGGAATGGGTATTACTCGATGCGCAGCCTCACTCATCCGAGAATCGTCGCCGTGCATGAGCTTACGGAAGCTCCGCTCGGGTTCACTATGGATTTGATCCAAGGCGCGGATCTGAGAGATGCGTATATTGATCGAACCGATTCGCGGACGCTACTCGCGCTACTTATCGATATAGCCGACACCGTGCGATTTGCGCATGGTCGGAGCATCGTTCATCGCGACATAAAGCCAGAGAACGTAATTCTCGCTTGGGATGAGACGAGTGGCGAGCCAGCCGCTCATCTAACAGACTTCGATCTCGCTTACATCGAAACGAATCGTACCGTGACAGTAAATTTGGTGGGTGGGGCAGTCAATTACGCCGCCCCGGAGCAGTTTTATGCCTCGAATGGCAGTGTGGCGCGCGACTTTACAGTCGACGTGTTCGGGTTCGCGCAGCTTATGTACTTCATCTTGCACGGCTCGGATCCAGCGGCAGATAAACCAGCACAAAATACGCAGCGATTTTCGAATTCTGTGGCTGGCCTTTTCCCCGCCGAGCCAGCCGAGTTGCTAATCGGTCTCTACAAACAGTCGAGTTCCGTCGATCCCAGCGGGCGGCCTCAGACAATGGAGGAAGTGCACGCGGTTCTTTCTCGGGCGAAGGTCTTGCATGAGGCCACGATGTCGGGCGCACAGTTAACCGCGGCTGACATTCTGCGGCAGGTGGCTTTTACCTACGCCGGGCCAGGCGGGTACTCTATGGACGACGAAGTTGTCCGTATGGAGAGCCGCGCCGGCACCATGCAAATAGAGGTGCGTCAGCGAGGCGTCGAGTCGGACGGCGCTTCAGACTTCTTGATGACATTTTCAGTGAGTCAGCAGTTCGGCATACCAGGAGCAAGCTCCGGCGGACACGCGAGGGGCATCCTCAATCAACGGATCGACAAGCGTCTCCAACGCTACCCGGACGTGCGGCGGTCAGCCGGAAAGCACGGATACTTCCAAACACATCTGACAATTGAGCGTGTGCCTCTAAGTACGTCCGGGATAGCCGAACTGTCCATCCTGCTATCAGAGATCATCGCAGCGATCGAACACGTTGACTGATCGCCAAGGGCGAGCGGAATGACGACGGAGCCGGTTTGTGTGCTCCGTCGCAGACCAAATGCCCGTTGATCGCGTCCGCAAGCCGGTCCCTGCGCGCGCACTAAAGGTCGGGCCGTTATACAACTGCCAGCGTGACGCTGGGTGGATGGATGGAATACAGATTGGCTATGCCCGAGTGTCGACGACCGATCAGGATCTCACGGCCCAGCGAGAGGCGCTGCTGAGGCTCGGAGTCGCCGATGCGCAGATCTACGTCGACCACGGGATGACGGGTGCGAACCGCGCTCGACCCGGCTTGCGGGAGGCTCTCGCAGCGGTGAGAAGCGGCGACACCCTTGTCGTGACGAAGTTGGACCGCCTCGCCCGCTCGCTGCGGGATGCCCGCGACATCGCGGACGAGCTGACCGCGAAGGGCGTCGCGCTCAGTCTCGGTGGAAGCCGTTACGACCCGACGGATCCTGTCGGGCGGCTGCTGTTCAATGTGCTCGGGATGGTGGCGGAGTTCGAGCGGGACCTGATCAGCATGCGCACTCGGGAGGGAATGGCCGTCGCCCGCGCGAAGGGCAAGCTGAAGGGCAAGCAGCCGAAGCTATCCAAGACGCAGCGCGCCCTGCTGTTCGAACTCCAGGACCGCGGCGAGTACACCCAGACGGATATCGCCGAACTGCTCAGCGTCTCTCGAGCGACCATCTACCGTGAGATTCGACGTCGCCGGGCGTCGTTCCTCGCCTCCTGTGAAGCGCACATCTACTGACGCCACGGCAGCCGGCCGCACTCGGCAAGGATCCCCATCCGCGCGATGCACGGAAGCGGGGCCGACGTGGGCGCAGTCGGGCGTGGGATGGGCAGCTGTCGCGTAGACCGGAGGCTCTATCGACGGGACTCGAAGGCGGCGGTTTCGATGCTCGGATCACGCGCGGGCTTCCGGGCGCAAGTGAATTTCGACGGGAATGCAACCCCCGTCCGCCCTGTCATGGTGACCCCTAGGGACGCAGGAGGAGCGCGAGCCGGACAACCCACTGCTTCTTCTTGGGCTCGCGTCGCGGATCGGTGACGTAGATCTCGCATCGTGCAGCGAACTGCTCACCATGAGGGGTAGTCCACGAATCGATGGTGAGTCCCTGGTCGCCTGCCCAGGCGAGGAGCATCCGGTTGGCGCTCAGCGATGTTGCCCGGTAGTCGAGCTCCGCGTATCGGCCCGCGGGAAGGAATCCCCGTTTCACTCTTTCACTGTCGGCATCTGCCGTTCCCACGACGCCGACCTCAATGTCCATCAGTCCGCCCATGTCAACGACGTGCAGTCGAAGAAAGAAGGGACCGAAGTCGGTGGCGTGGTGGGCACTCAGCCACGCAATCAGCTCCGCGAGTAGCCGATCACGCTCACTGAGCATCGTGCGAAACGGCACGACCTCCCGGATGCCGAGAGTCGCCATCTCGGGTCGATCACGGACGGCGGGTCCGTTGACGAGGTCGACACGCTCAGCGGCCACGATGCCCAGTCTGTCAGGTGAGGCTACAGGTACACCAAGGCGCGGCACCGCGCGCGATTGCTCCGCCCGGCAGGATCCACCTGCGAGCACCGCGCGAGCGGAACGAGTCCGAGGGTCGCTACGGTTGCTCCGCGGACGATGAACGGAAGGAGCCAGCCGCGGGCGGTGCCCCGGCTCCTGTGCGGGACGCGACCGCGAAAGGTGGGGCAGCCGGATCATCGTTGCCCGTCCGATGGGTTGGTCCTGAGACTCGCCCTGGATGGCCCCTGGCTCGGAATGCCGCTGGGTGGTGGGCTAGTGAAGGTCTGGTCTAAATGGAAGCTCGCGCCCGAACTCGACGTAGATCGAGTCGAGCGTCTCGGAGCCGGAGGCGTCCTTGTTCGCCGCATAACCGAAGCCGCTGAACCAGCGCGCGTTCGGGTGAGCGAGTCGAACGTGAACGTAGTCGCCGAAACGGCTGTACATCAGTGGGGTGCCGTCCGGGTTAGTGAGCGGCTTCCCCGTGTCGTCCTGCTGCTGTCGCAACGATGTTAAGTCGCTTGCATCGCCAAACCACACGACGAAGTCTCCCAGAATGCCAACCGCGTGACTGCCGTAGCTTGTCGGCCCACCCCATGCAAGTGAGATCCCGACCTCGTCATCGGAGTTTGTTGTGAGAGAGGGGTACGCGAAGGCGTAATCAGCGTTCCACACCTGCGTTTGTTCGACCAGCTTGAAGTTTTGCGATGTGTCGAACTTGGCGATCTGAATGTGAGCGCGTGTGAATGAGAATCCCTTGCCATCGGTGCGACCGGTGCCCTGACCCGCTGCCCACGCGAACCACAGAATATTCCCCTGCCGTGCCGCCCCGATGATTCGGTGGTCTTCCGAAATCCAGTCCGTCCAGTCCTTTGCGGCTTCGACGATATTTCCGCCACTGATGAGCGGCCAGTTCGCAATCTTTCGATCACGCCATGAGTAGCGGTCCTCATTCGCATCAGACCGATAAATCCGCATCGTCGAATTGTCGATGTGCTGCGCCCAATGGTTCAAATCCCCGGCGATGTTCTGGGTCGGGGAACCTATGATGGGTCGGGTCGAGGTATCGATGAACGCGTAGAGGAACGATAGTCCTCGACCGGCCGCCATGTCCGCGAGAGGCAGTTCAAAGAACAGCTTCCCTTGCTTTCCTGCGAAGACGTTCGTATTGACATGCAGATGCTTCGACCCGTAGCTCAGATCGGGAAAGTCCATCCATGCGCCCGCAAGCCCGAAGGTGTCGGGCGTGAAGTCCCACTGCCTCCACCAGGCAGGCTTGCCGCCTTTATAGGTCTTGAGATCGCTCGGGCTCGCAAGCGCGATCTTCACCACGTTCTCGTTGGTTCGCGGTGACGTCTTCGTCTTGTACGACTGCACGTACAAGACGAAGCAGTCGATCGAAGGCACATAGATGATCACTTGGTCGCCAGCCCAGCCGCCGTACACCTCGTCCTCGTCGAACAAGGCAGTCCAGTCCAAAGTGGTGAAGCTCACGCCTCCATCGACGGAGAGCTTGAGCCAGAGGTTTCCGGAAGCCAGCACGACATCGCCGGCCTTCGCCCCGGAGCAGTCGGGAGGCCATGTGCCGGCAATGAGGTCCTCGGTGAACTTGCCGAACACGACCGGTCCCTGACTTCCCGGAACCGGGCCTTGACCCGACCTGAAGTTTACCGGTGCTGGCGTCTGGTGGGTCGGTTCGAGCCGGCCGAAGTGGGAGCCGTACCCGATCGGTACAAGCGACTCATCGTCTTCGTGATGGGGTCGGTCGACGGGCTTCCACGGTCGATGGCGCTCTGGGACATCAACCAGTGAGACAGTCGCCCGAGACTTCACGGACCACCCGTCCTCCGACCCATCATGCGAGAATCCGTCGCCGGCTCCCTCGTGGCAGAGGCAGTTGCACTCCTCCGACTCGTCGGCGCCGCTGTCCGCCGACCCACAACAGTCCTCCAACTTCGCGCGCAGTTGCGCGAGCCGGTCAAGTTCGAGAGCCGCGGCGGGATTGGCTGAGCGCTGCAGCTCGACGAGCTGCTCGATTGCCGCGGCGATACGGTCCACCTGAGCGCCGTGGCGACGCACCGCTCTTGAGGTTCGGCAGGTTTCCTTGGCTATTGATTCGATCAGACACAAAACGCGCGCGGGATCCAATTCTGAGCGGTTCTCAGGCATTTTCCGCTCCTACTCCGCGGTAGATCCGCTGGCCGGCAGGATGCGGCCCTGACGTCGAGCGACAGTGGCCGCCAGCGCCAGGGCGAGAAGCAGCAGCGCTGCGAGGCCGAAGCCGACGACAAGCCCGTACTCCGTTTCGCCGCTCCCCCCGTCTGGGGACAGGTGCAGAAACTCCTCAATCCATTCGCGATTCGCAAATGCGAATACCGCAGCGAGAACACAAAGCGCCCCCAAGGCAGCGATGATTCCAACTACTATTCGCGGAATTCCGGCGAGGACTCGGGCAATCGAATGCATGGTGGAAGTATGCTCCGCTGGCGTGCCCCCGCGATAGAGGGCCGATGCATCGGGATCCATAATTCTTCAAGCCCGACGATCCATCTTCCGCCAATACACTCACCGATTTTGGGGCGCATCTCTTATCGTGAATCAATTCCCGCGGGGGTCCATGAGGTCGGTGACGTAGATGGGCGATCCTGGGAAACCCAGTCTGTTTCCGGCAGGAACAGGAAATTGCCGGCCTGCGCGGACACACATCGGGAGGCTGGCCGATGCCGCACTCGGCCGGCATCCGTCCTTCAGACACAAGATCCCTCTACGTGCCAGATCGTTCAGCTCCCACCATTCGCGACGACCGACCGGATCCCTTCGACTGATTGATGGCGGCGCTGAAAACGCCCACGGTCAGCCCGATCGCAACGGCGGGAGCCCACATGGCGACGGAGGAGTCACCGCCCGGCGGAACCTCGAGCGGAGAATCAGGCAGCCGCAACGTCACCGGACGCGCGCCGAACCGACGATGCGTGGCGCGGCCCCCAACCTCGCGTCAAAGGCGACTGCTTCGCGGGACAGGGGCGCATCCGGGCGTCCTGCTCCATTCGACGACGTTCCTTGACAAGTCCCTTGGCGGCGAGGAGTCTGACCTTGGGAGCGCCTGTCTTGCCACCGGATCCAACCGATGGGCAACCGGCGCTTTCTTGATGAGGTCGAGATGACTAGCGAAGAGATCATCCAAGAGGGCTTCATCCTCGGTTACTTCCAACCGAACGAGGAACCCGGCATCCCACTGTCCGAGCCGCAGATGAGTTGGTATCGAGAAGCCATGGAGGCGGGCCGTCAAGCCAGGGCGGAATTCGGCGTGCCGGTCCGAGTGAGGACCAATCCTAGGCGGAGCAGATCATGGTCAACCCGTACGTAGGTACCGAGTGGGAAGCTTCCTGGCAGCAGGGCTACGACGCGGGTCTCAGCCATCCTGATGGCCAGGCCGGTGTGCCGCCGCTTGAAGGGAATCAGCTGACCGTCTACAACGAGGGAGTCGCCGCTGGTCAGGCGGACGCGGCGCAAGGCGGCACGCCGGTCGTCATTCCCCCACCAGCAGAACCTCGGGAGGGTGTCGAGATCCCGTTGGAAGCGACCTTGGCGTTCACTGCAGCCGAATTCGCGGTTGAGTGGAGCGTTCAGGGCACGATCGTTGGCCTCGTCGACCTCATGCTCCACCTATCCATTCCGGCTGGGCCGCCCCCGCGGGACATGAGTAACCCCGGCGAAATGGCGGCGGCGCTGACTGAAGCGTGTCGGACGATGGGCGCCACCGATCTCTTCATGGCGAGTTGCCAGAACTCAGGGCACTCGGGCGGAGGCGACGCGGTGCTTGACGCCGGCTATTGGCACGGGAACCTTTTCACTGATTACTGGAACGCATACCGGGTGGCCGTCAGTCACCTCAGTGAGGAACCGGCGTCGGACGGTGAGGTCGGAATAGTCCATGTGACGTCGGCTTCGCCTGGCGTGGAATGGATCCAGCTGCCGTAGAAGTGCGCAACTGCATATTCCAACCGACCTCAGACCGTTGTCGAAGGAGCACGCGAGCCAATGCCGCAGATATCGATGTACGTCGCCGGAGCCACCGCCGGGGTAGGAGCAATGGGGCTCGTACTCGCGTGGGACCGGTACGACCGCGGACCCCGGGCCGGAGACGATCTCGACACGGCGGGCATGGGCCTCTACACGCTAATGGGGCCGACGACGGGCGCAAACCTGGTCAGGATGAAGGCCATGAACCCTATCCCGATCCCGGAGGAGGGCTGCCCCGACGCGCCCGACGGTTTTAGCGTAGATGGGACGCAGCGGGACCTAGTTGCCCGCATCACCGCTAAGCCGGGCGGCACAGCATTGGGGTCCTTCGCCGACGTCACGTTCGAGCTGTTCGAGGCGTCCACCTCCATTTACCGTGCGACCCCGGCAGGGGAGACGCTGAAGGTTGAGCTCGCCGACAACTCGATCTTGAGTTCGGAAGCAAGTTTCGAGGACAGGCTCATTGTGCAGGCCTGGGAGGACCCACTTGAGGGCTGGGCAGCGTTGATGGGCCATCGGGCCGCAGCCAAAGACATCTGGGTCGCGTTGATGACGCCCGCCCAACCACTCGAATGGTTCTAGGGCGATGCCCGAACAGCGCTTGGAGATACCACCGCAGGCGCTGTCGGCGCTCGCGACGCTTCGCGCCGCGGTCCAGAACTCGGTACCGCCCGGCACCGAGTTCGGCATCGGTGCCAAGCAGTCCGCGGGTGAGTTCCTCGGCGAGCTCGCACTGATCGTCTACGTGCCGGAGAAGCTTCCGGAGAACGCGTTGCGACCGGAGCAGATGATTCCCCCGACAATCACCGAGCAGGGCGTGGAGTTCCTCACCGACGTCGTGCAAAGCACCCGTACGCCGATCGCACTGCTCAACGACACCAAGGTCGCCCTGCAACTGTCCGGTGGTATAGACATCGGCTTCTTCGACCCCGCGAAGGGCGCGGTGGTACATGGCACAGCGGGATGCGTTGTCCAACGCCGCAGCGACGGTGGGCGCCAGCTGCTCACCGCGGCGCACGTCGCACCGATCGGCACTGTCATGTCACAGCCCGCTCCCGGCGCGAGCCAGTCCGCTCCGGTAGGCACGATCGTCAACGCCGACACCAGTCCGACGCTGGACTGCTCGGTGATCGAATTGAACGGGCTGCGCAGCACGCTAGCCGAGATAGTGGAGATCGGATCGAATCGTGGGGCGGCCGACTTCGCATTGTTTGCCAGCGCAACCAAGCGCGGCCGCACCACCGGCCTGACAGCCGGCCTGGTTGTCGCCGTGATGCCGGACGCGAATCGAATCGTGCTGGCCACGTTCCCGTTCGGTGGGCTCTACTGCCATCAAGGTGACTCCGGCTCGGTCGTGCTCGACGGCAACGGTGAAGTGATCGGGCTCCTGGTGGAAGAGGGCGACCTGCAAACTGACGCCGGCGGGAACCCGGTCTCCAGCGTGGGTCTCGCCGTGCCGATCAGGGCGGTGCTCGACGCCTTGCAGATCGAGATCGCCGTCAGCCCGCCGATCATCACCAGTATTGACCCGAACGCCGCGGGAGGGCTGCTCGCCAGCGGCGGCGTCACCCAGATTGACGGGGCCGGCTTTGATGCGGCCAGTCAGGTCATGTTCGGCGGCGTTCCGGCGGTCACGGTGATCCCTGCTTCACCGCTGCGACTGCTCGTCACTCCGCCGACGCAGTTCGCCCCCGGCGCCGTTACGGATGTGATTGTCACCAACGCCATCGGCGAGCAGTCGCTTCCCAGTGTGATCGCGCAGTTCACTTTCTAGATTGGTGTCATTCCTATGAGCACTCCGCGACGGCTGTTCGAGGATCCTCGCAACACGTACATCGTTCGCAACGATGATCCGGACGCTTTCGACAAGCGATTCGCCGGCCGGCCCGGGGTGCACCGGGAGCAACGTTGCTGTCGCGACCGGGCGCCCAGGTGGCAGCCGTACCTGACTCACGACGGAGAGGATCCCAGCAGCGATAATCGCGAAGCCTACCGCGAGATGGTGGGCCTCCAGGTCGAGGATGCCACGGGCGAATCCGACAACGTGACGGGGCGGAATCAGATGAAGGGATACGTCTGGGTCGAAGGATCAACAAGCGGATACAAACCCGATTTCATCAGCGCTCACGAGTGGCTGCGGTGGCAGGGCGTGTACTGGATGCCGTCCCCTAAGGGGCCGACTGCGGGCACAAATCCGCCCCGCTGGGTTCGCATTCCCGGCGACCGAAAGGTGCGCTGGGAGGCGGGCAATTATGTATTCCTGTGGTGCCAGAAATGCGAAACGCCGCTCGAAGCCGCGTGGTCCGACGTGCTCGACACGCTGCCCGCGATCGCGCGTGCTGTGGCCATGGTGGCGTCTTATGTGCCTGTCTTCGGGACCGCCTTGAGCCTGATACTGAACACCGCCGTTTCGCTCGCCGAGGGGGAGGACATCACCGAATCCGTCCTCGATGGCATTGGCGGCGCACTTCCCTCACAACCCACCTCAGGGATGGCGTTCCATGCCGCCGTGGCAATCGGCAAAGGCGAGCGCATCCAAGACATCCTCGTGGAGATCGCGCCCCTCGATAGGTCGCTGAAAGACGTACTCAAGGTTGCGGACGAGGTCATCGTCGGGATTGCCAATGGGCAGGCCGTGACGGACGTTGCCTACGGCACAGTCCGTGGCCTCCTGCCACCCGACGCGCAGCAGGGAATGGACCTTGCTCGCCGGGTGGTCAACGGTGAGGACATTCCTGGCATGTTTCTCACCCAGGCCGAGCAGATAGCCCTGGATGGAGTGAAGGGGCAGGCGAAAGCAATCCTCGCCGAAGCCCAGGGCGGCAGCGCCGAAGCGCTTAGCATCGCCCAGTCGAAGGTGGACGCGATATATAACCAATACGCCGCGGAATTCGGATACCAGATGGCGCTCGACGAACTGGGTACCGAAGCCACCGGCTGGCTGCAGATGGGGCTGGCGGGAGGCGGCAGCCTCAGGGCAGCAGCATTAGCAGCCACCCCGTTCGTGGGAACGTTTGGGTCGATTGCCGAAACGAACACAATTGTGAATGACGGCTACGCGCAGAAGGGTGAAGAACTCATAGCCTCCGGGATCAAGTTCAACAACCGACCTGTAGCGGACATCCGCAGCGGGGATCGATTCGACATCGTCATCGACTTCTATGACCTGCTCAACGACACCTGGACGCCGCGCCTCACCAGCTATCGCATCACCGACGCCTGGCGTCGTGGCTTCACAATCGCGATCGGAGTCTGCGAAGGTAGCTCCATACGTGGGCCGGGGCAGCTCGACGTCTACCAAACAATGGCGGAGATCGGCGGACGGGACGGCTTCAACGCCGGTCAGGCCGTGCAACACGGCCGCACGCTCCACGGAGACTCAGGCCTGCTGAACCAGCAAACCACACAGGACGAAAGCAAACCGATCCCGAGGATCGTGCCCGAATTCGTGAATCTGTCACCACAGGGCGCACAGGCACGCGCCGCCCGAGAACGCGTCACAGTCCAATTCCTCCATTCCCAAAGCGCTGACGACATCTTCGGTGAAGATCTGCAGTCCCTGCTCTCCGGCGATGGCGACCGTCGCGCGTACGCCGACGACGAGATCATCGTCAACGTCCAACGTCCTGCGGCCGGGGAGACCATGGACTCTGGAGGAACCGTTTCGCTCGGCGTCGCACTAGCGTCCGGCGTCTCGTGATCGACCAGTCGCGGCTCACCTGCTCGCATCAAATGACCCCGGTATGCACTCGGATCACCTCTACTAATTGAGTCAGTGCCGATCGTCTCGCGGGCGGCCGCGGCTTACGCTCGGAGGCTCGCCTGCCACCGCCGATGTTCGCGCACGACGAGCACCGCGAGGATGCCCCACACACCGATGTCATCTGTGAAACCCAGCGGCCCGAGGACGAGTTCCGGGATCATGTCGATCGGGGCGAGTGCGTAGATGACGGCGGCAGTCGCGGCAACCCACGTCATCGGTGCGACACGGTGCTCGCGGCGCTTGACTGCCTTCAGAAACCTGAACCACATACATCAACTGTGAGCTACC
>NZ_BAAAOG010000012.1:0-73253 GCF_039530205.1 Microbacterium deminutum | reverse complement strand
GGTAGCTCACAGTTGATGTATGTGGTTCAGGTTTCTGAAGGCAGTCAAGCGCCGCGAGCACCGTGTCGCACCGATGACGTGGGTTGCCGCGACTGCCGCCGTCATCTACGCACTCGCCCCGATCGACGTGATCCCGGAACTCGTCCTCGGGCCGCTGGGTTTCACAGATGACATCGGTGTGTGGGGCATCCTCGCGGTGCTCGTCGTGCGCGAACATCGGCGGTGGCAGGCAAGCCTCCGGACGTAGGCCGCGGCCGCCCGCGAGAGGATCGGGTAGGGCACTCTGTAACGATGGCCATTCCATCCGTTGTGCACGTCGTTCTCGTCCAGTGGAAGCCGGAAGTCAGTCGCGCGGAGTTGGACGAGCTTACCGATTTCGCGTGCGCGTTCCCGGACGCCATCCCTGGAGTTCTCGCCGTTCATTGCGGGCCGAGCACGAGCCCTGAGGGCCTGGAGAGTGGATACGAGTGGGCGCTCGTCGTCAGCTTCGCCAGCAGTTCGGCCCGAGACCACTACTTGCCGCATCCGGCGCATCAACCCGTGGCAGAGCTGATCTCCCGATTGGCCGAACAGGTCGTCGTCTTCGACGTCGGTGCGTGAGGTACTGCAGTCAGAGGGATCATGAACGGTCGTTGGGTCTGCGCGCGGGATGTGCAGCGTCGTCAGGGTTTCGCGAGAGACAGCACGACGTCGCTGTAGGCAACGCCGGCCACTCGGTGGTGGCGGCCTGGAACAGGTTGCATGCCGTGCGCGAGGTAGAACCCGAGGCTGCTGTCGCGGGCTTCGGCCCACAGCGTTGCTCCCCCCAACGCGCGGACACGGCTCAGCGCGGCGCCCAGGAGTGCCGTTCCGATCCCGGCACCTTGCTGGCGCGGGGTGACGGCCATCTGTCGTAGCCGCCAGGCCGGTATTGCGGCGGGAAACTCGGGGGTCGCGGGTACCACGGTCGCGACGCCAACGATCCGATCCGCATCGTCCTTCACCGCAAGGTGGAAGGCGCCCGGAGTGTCGTCGTCCGGTATGTGCAGGTCGAGGTCGGTGCGGTCTTCCCGGAGGAGTTCCTGGCGCAGCGGGTAGGTCTGCGCGGCGGAGACTTCGACAACCGTCCAGGCCACACATTCGAGTGTGCCAGGCCAGGAGGCGCGGTTGGGTGCAGTCTGGCCGACACACATGGCATGGGCCGATCAGTGATCGAAGACGTCTGGCGACACTCGCGCGACTTCATTGCCTGCCGAATCCATGTCAATGATGTGGTTCAGGGGTAGCCGATCGTCCAAAGGAGGAATACCGCGACGGCCTGCAGCGCGAGGCACGTGGCGAGCAGCCAGCGACGCCGGCGAGGCGTCGCCGAAAGCCGCTCGTCGCCCAGCAGGGGGGAGAGCGGCATGACGAGGCGCAGGATGCTCTGCTGCGGAAGGAAGACCGCGAACAGATAGATGCCGTAAGCGGCCGCGAACGCGACGACCTCGATGCCGAGTCGGCGCACCGGGCGCGACGAGACCCACCACGCGAACGCGGCGATCACGAGAACCACCAGGATCGCCCCGATCGGCCCCGCGTACGTGATCGCGAAGCGGAACCAGGGGGTCAGGGGGACGAACGCGCCGTCGCCCACGAACGGGATCCACCACGCCGTCTCGGTGCGCACGTACACGTTGCCGAGGCCGGTGACGGCGTCGGCGATGAAGGGCCAGGCGAATCCCGCAATCGCCGTCGTGACGACGGCGGCGCCAAGGCCCGCCATCTCACGGATGCGGAACGGATCGTGGCGCCGGCGCATCCAGCGCACGGCGAACACGACCGCCAGACCCAAAGCGAGCGCGACGACTCCGGGACGCGTGAATCCGGCGACGACGCCGATCGGCGTGATCCACGCATAACGGCGCAGCACGGCGAGCAGGAGCGCCGAGAACAGGAGGAGGAGGAAAAGAGATTCGGCATAAGCGAGCGAGAAGACGAACGACAGAGGCCCGAACGTGAACAGGACGGCCGCCCACCATGCCTGTCGACCGGATGCCACACGACGCACGAGGAGGAACAGCATGACCGTCGCGCCGGCGCTCGCCGCGATGCTGATGACCACGCCGGCGATCTGCCATGGCATCCCCGCGGCGGCTGCGAGGGCGCGCTCGAGCATCGGGAACACCGGGAGGAACGCCCAGTTGTTCGGCATGACGTCGCCACTCGCATCCACCGGGATCGCCTGTGGATAGCCATACTCGGCTATCGCGCCGTAGCGATCGGCATCCCATCCGGCGAGGAAGTCCATGTACGACGTCACCGGCATCGGGTACGGACCGAAGTTCCACCGCGCCCCGCGCGACACGACATACCAGCAGCCGAGCAGTGCGAGGCTGAAGATCCGCCCGAGCGCCCACATACCGAGGACGCGGCGCAGGATGCCCGGCTCGAGCGGACCCGGATCTGCCTTGCGCTCGGCCATCTCCGCCACTGCCGCGCCAACGGATGCAAAGGGCGCAACCGCGCGCCGGACGATGCGCTGTTCGCCCAGGTCGAATCTCTGCTGCGGAGTGTGGATTGCGGCCCTTCCGATTCGCTCAACCTCGGTGCTCGCGCCCGGCAGGGACGCTGACCGTCGCCAGCAGATGCATGCTATCCGAACCGTGCTCAGTCCCGTGTGAAAGAGACAATCCCCGGCGCGCGCCGCTCCTGGTCATGGCAGGCGCCGCGCGCTCATGGCGCTGACAGAATCGCAGTCATGACGCTTTCGACCGAGGTCTCATGGGTGCTCGATGAAATCGAGATGTTCGGCACGATCACGAAGCCAGAGGGCGAGGGTCGGTTTCCGAGCGTTGTGATGGTGGCCGGAAGCGGCCCCACGGACCGCGACTGGAACTCCCCCCTCCTGCCGGGCGGCAACGGCTCCGCGCGCCACATCGCCGAAGCTCTCGCGGAAGCCGGTTACGCGTCGATCCGCTACGACAAGCGGGCATCGGGCCCGCATGTGATGGAGAATCTGCCGGCGATGGTCGGTCACATCAGCATGCAGTCCCATCTCGACGAACTCGTCGCGGCAACCGCCCAGCTCGCGGCCGACCCCACGATCGACGCCGAACGCCTGGCGGGCTTCGGCAACAGCGAAGGGTGTCTCCACGTCCTGCACTATGCGACGACGACGCAACCGCATCCGTTCTCCGCCATCGTGCTCACCGGCGCTCCCGGACGCTCGATCGGCACGGTCCTCGTCACACAGCTCTCGCAGCAGCTGTCAGGAGCACCTGAGCTCATTCCACTCGTCGAACAGGCGGCGGCCCGTTACGGCGCGGGCGAGCCCATCGCTGCCGACGAGCGTCTTCCCGAGCCGGTGCGCATGGTGTTCCGCAGCTTCGAGACGCCCGCGAACCTCCCCTTCGCCCGTGAGCTGTGGTCGGAGGATGCAACCATGTCCCTGCCGCGGGTGACGATCCCGACCCTCGTGCTCATCGGAGGCAAGGACATCCAGATCGACGCGCACGCCGACGGTGCACCTTTGCAGGAGGCGACGAGGGGCAAGGCGAACGTGACCTTCCTCTTTCCCACCGACGCGAACCACGTGCTGAAACACGAATCGCACACACGCGAGGAGGTGCTCGCCGGTCAGGGCACGCCGTACAACGACGATGCCGCCGTGCTCGACGCAGAGGCGATGGCCGACATCCTGAAATGGCTGCACCAGACACTCGACTGAAGCCGGATTCCTCCGCGCAGCGGAACGACGCGCGTCGCGCGTCCTGCCGCGGCCGTTGCGTGGTCGTCTGGGTACGAGGAGACTTTCGATGCCAACCAGGCCTTGGTCGTCGCTGTCCGCGGTCCGCGCGTAACGACCCACCAGGTCGGGCGGGCTGTTGGGCGACTCGCTCAGCGATCGGAAGCATCATGCGTGATGACGCGGTTTCCCTGTACATCGATCTGCTCAGGCGGTGCGTCAGCAACCTGATCTATCGGGATCCGTCGGTGCCGTTGATCGGGGAGGAATCGGAATACCCGTTGTTCGCCGCGTTCTCCCTCGAGCGCCGAATGACGGGGAGGGATTGGCCGCGCTACGCCCACACGATGATCGGGGCGCAGCGGCTCGACAATGTCCGGACCCTGATCGAGGACATCCTGGACAACGAGATTCCCGGCGACCTCATCGAGACGGGCGTGTGGCGAGGCGGCTCCACCATCTTCATGCGCGGTGTGCTGAAAGCCCACGGCGTCACCGATCGGACGGTATGGGTCGCCGACTCGTTCGAGGGCGAGTACCCGGCGGTGAACGAGCATGGCGCGACAGAGAAGTCCAAGAACTAGAGCCCCCAGGCCTCGGTGCGCCTCGAACGAGAGCCACCGAAGCGCTACGCTGTGGATGCCGTGCGACTGACGAAGGAGGTGATACCCATGAACGAATCGACGTGGGTGCTCCTCTCTGGGGTCACGGTCGGGCGATAGGTCGTCCGGGAGCGCCGCTGAAGAGCACTCCCGAAAGGCACGACCATGGACTTCATTACCGAAGAACGACTCGACGGCGACGTCATCGAGCGCACGTTCAGTCTTCGCGAGATCCCGGGCATCCTGTGGATACCGGCATCCGCATCAGCTTCCACGCCCGTCCCGCTCATCCTGCTCGGGCATCCGGGCGGACTGGGAGCCATGCACCCGCGGCTGGTGGCCCGGGCGACGCACTCGGCGTCGCAAGGCTTCGGTTCGGCCGCCGTTGAGCTCCCGGGAGCCGGCGACCGTCCCCGTCTCGCCGGTGTCGACCAAGCCCGCGCTGATCTGCGTCGGGCGCTGCGGGCCGGCGAGGCGGTATCCGGTGAGATCGTCGACCGACTCGTCCTCCCGCTGGTCGATGAGGCGGTCCCGGAATGGCAGGAGACTCTGGATGCGCTGCTCGCGCTGCCCGAGATCGGCGGCCCGGTCGCGGTCTCCGGCGGAGTGATCGCCATCGGCATCCGGCTGGCGGCGGTCGAACCACGAATCTCGGCCGCTGGGCTGTTCGCGGGCAGTTTCGTGCCCGCCTCAACGTTCGACGAGGCCCGGCGGATCACCATTCCGTTGCACGTGCTGCTGCAGTGGGATGACCAAGGAAACGATCGGCAGATGGCTTTGGACCTCTTCGACGCTTTCGGCTCCCAGGAGAAGACACTCCAGGCGAACATGGGCGGCCACACCGGCGTGCCGTCGTTCGCCGGCGAAGATGCCGCCCGGTTCTTCGCGCGTCACCTGAACCGGCCCGCGTGACAGTAGACGGAAGCGACAACGACGCCGCACGCATCGGAGTCCGACCTCGCGCGGGGCGACGTGCAGGATCTCCGCTGGAGGTTCACTGGCAGATCATCGGGCGCGCTGATCGAAGACGTAGAAGACATTGCCGCTGGGGTCCTTGAACCCAGCAACGCTGACCGATCTCGCTCGCGGAGCGATCGGCTCGTGCCGTGCCCGACGGGAGTGAGCCCTACTCAGGAAGGTTCGACTCTTCGCTCTGGACGTCGAGGTCCTCGCCGCTGCCCGCAGCGACGTTGTGATCCTTCTCCCCCTCGGCAGCCTGCGAGCCGAGGGCGGCGGCATCGAGCTCGTGGCGGAGATACTTCGGAGCCTGTAGGCGCCAGGCTTCGGTCATCAGCTCGGCGAGATGGTCCGCGTCGATCGCGGCCAGGCGGAACGCAACCTTCGGCTCGCCCCACGGCGTGGTCGTCCGCAGGAACACCTCAGGCTGCATCTCGACGAGAGCGAACGCATCCACGCGATCCGCCACCTTCACTGCGACGACGAGTTCGGCCGCAAGAATCGCACGGATTTCGTCGGGCACGCTCGGCCAGGGGTGGCACTCCCACGCGTAGAGCTTGCTCCGGACAAACCACGCTGCGCCACCCGTCGTCGCGCGCTCTTCGCTGCCGGGCAGGCCGTCAGCGATGTTGCGCAGGTCGTCGAGGGTGGGCACGGCGCGAGCCTACCCGGCGCAGTCCAAAAAGCTCTGTCCCCGGTTCGGGCTGGCCCGCGCATGAGCGTCCGCGCCGAGGGAAGCGCCGCACCGCCCGGACCCCTTATGCCGCGAACATCGCGACCGCCAGGTGGGCCTCGTTTTCTCGTTTCTGAGGCGAGCTGTCGCGGCCGGTCGCCTAGGCTCCGCCTCCACAGGTCGCCGCGTCGGGCAGGGCCCGGACGGGCATGAATCGTCGTCAGATCACCAGCGAAGTGGACACTGCTGGACGCGAACCCGCCATACAACGCACTGATGGGTGACACGTCCGTTTGGCAGGGCCTCGAACGCAACGCCGTCTGGCGAAACCTCGTCGGGCCAGGCACCCGCACGATACAGACCCCCGAAGAACAGCGCAAGCTGCAGCGCGGACTCGTGGCAGACCTGCGGATGACGGCATCCGATACCCGGCCGACCGGCAGCTGCGCAGACTCATCGCCGACCTCTCCACGGCCAGTACTCTCTTCACCGACCTGTGGAACATGCCGCCCGCCGACACCCCACGCACTCCCTCCGGACACAAGATCATCGACCACCCGAGGTGGGACGTATCGCCCTCGACTGCGACACACTCGTCGTCGCGGCCGACGACCTGCGGATCATGACCTATACCGCCGAGCCGAACACCCCGGACGCTGCGCGTCTGCACCTCGCCCTCGTCATCAGGACACAGACCCTGACCGAGCAGAACGCCGACTGACTTCCCGCCCCCGCACACCACCGGGACATCACCATGCCCGATGATCACGACCGAGGAAGGATCCAGGGGCTCGCACCCTGCATAGTGCAGATCCACGGGGTGCACGCAAAGACCCGCTCCCGCGCGCCGCCCATTCAGGGATCCACGCACGGCCGTCGCTGTCTCGATCCGATCCACGAGGGGTGCTGGGCGATGCCCGACTTGGCTCCCGTAGCGACGATCACGGTGTCCACAGCGGGCTGAGGCTCACGGTTCTCGTGGCCGGCCACACGCCGCGGCGTAAAGCACGATCTCGCTCGGATCGTCAAGTCCCAGCAGCTCCTCCGCTATCGCTTCGTCGATCGCGGCGGATGTCCAGGGAGCCAATCCCAGCGCCGTGCAGACCAGGTGGAACGTCTGCCCCAGATGACCGGCATCGAGAAGGATGACCCTGTACGCGTGCGATTGACGGTACTTCCATGCGCTCCTCTTCGTCACCGCGGTCATCAAGAAGACGGCCGCCGCATCGGCCACCCAGGGTTGCCCGGTGAGGGCTTCGAGCACACGGTCGGAGGACGGCGCAGCGGCGCTGAGTCGGGCGAGCGCGTTCCGGCCGGCGGAGAAGTGATACGTCCCGGCTTCGAGGCCGTCGACGTTCTGCGCGATGCAGTAAACCTCGACCGGATGCCGCGCTCCGCCGGAGGGTGAGGTCTTCAGCACGACAGGACCGACGCCCGGGTCGTTGTGGATGGACGAAACCCCCCAACAGGTGCGCAGAATCGTCGCCAGGTCCCGCATGGTGACCGGATCACCCGAGAACGCGCGGCCGGTGCGACGCCGGGCGAGGACATCGGCAAGGGAGACATCGGGAAGATCGGACGCGGGGAGCGGGATGTCGTCGCGACCGTAGTCCTTGTATGGCGGCGGTGGAGGGGATTCCCGAGCAAGGGCCACCAGCTGCTGCCGCTCCGTGTCGAGGTCGTACGCGAAACGGGTCCGCCGTGTCGAGAGATGGAACAGCAGGGAGTCACGCCCCCACGGCCATTCCGTGAGGATCCGTCGCTCCAGGGCAGCTGGATCCCCGTCCGCGTCGAGCAGGACATCCTGGGACAGAAGGGCAGCAAGGATCTCCCGCGCACCCTCGTCGCCTCCGAACCGGGCCTGGGCATCAGACCACGACACAGCGTCCGCCAGGGAGTTGAGGGGAGCCAGCAGCGCCGGGTGCAATTCGGTCGTCTTGCCGGTGAGGTAGTTCTCGACCAACATCCCGCGTTCGCTGTCGAACTCGACGACAAGACAACGGCTCCGCGCCACCCGTGCGACGGGACCGGGTGAGTCGCTCGTCACGCGGTCAGACGCAGCAGGTGTCGCCGCGATAGCGGTAGCCCGCCACGGCCATCTCGGCGACCGAGCGGTCCTTGACATAGAAGGTGATCCTCGCCGCCGCCTTCGGATCGCCGGAGTCCCACAGCGCCCTCAGCGCCTCGAGCTGCTCTTCGGTGACCTCGATCTGAACCGGCTGGCGCTCGGCCTCGACCTTGATCTGCGCGGAGAGATCGTTACCACGTTCCATCTCAACCACCTCCACATAAGACGAGAAGTCGGATGCCTCACGTCGGCTGACAATTGCTGGAGCGATTCGCGCGGAGGAAATGACGGTGCCCTGCCCCGGACGGCGTCAACCCCATCGTCGAGCGAGCGAGCGCTGCCGTCAAGGGCATCGCTGCGCGCGCGGTCGTCCACCCGGTTCGGGGTGTCCCGATGGTGACATCGCAGACCTGCGCCTGCGGCGCTGAGGAACTTCGGGTCAGCACTTCTCGGGGAACCCCGGGGTTCACCCGTACGCACGTCGCACCCCGCCCTTTGCCGTATCGTCGACGCACCGTTCAGTCGAAGCCATCCGAGCGCCGATGGAGGAGGATTCCAGCTGAATGACCGTGCCCGCTAATGGGTCGATTCAATTCGAGTGGGCGTGGTCGTAGGCGGCCCGGGAGTCTTCGATTCTCGGGTGGTTCTGGATGGCCCAATCCGCCAGCGACATCGCAAGTTCGATGAGCGTGCCGCCAAGAGCCGTCAGCTCGTACTCGACGCGGGGCGGGACCTCGGCGTGGACCGTCCGCGTGATGAGTCCGTCGCGCTCGAGTTGGCGGAGTGTCAGTGTCAGCATGCGCTGCGAGATGCCGGGGATGTGACGCTGGAGCTCGGTGAAGCGCAGCCGCTGCTTGCGGAGCGTGGCGACCACGAGAAGCGACCACTTGTCGCCGACGCGGTCGAGGACGTCGCGGATCGCCCTGCCGTGATTACTGTCCGCCGGGCTCCCCTCGCATGACCTCTCATAGGTCGTCGTGGCCGGTTCACCGGGCATTTGGGCGGTGATGGTGCTCGACATCGCGTGTGACCTGCTTACATCCGTGTGCCTTTTGTACGCGACCCATGAGTATCGCATCATTGGGTTGCTTACAAATAGTAACAGACCACCCGATTCCTCCCTGGAGACTCACATGACCATCGCCCTCTGGATCATCAACGGCCTGCTCGCGCTCGCCTTCATCGCCGCCGGCGGCATGAAGGTCGCCCGCCCCAAGGCCGCCCTCGTAGCCAGCGGTCTCGGCTGGGCCGACGATTACGCCGACCCGACCGTCAAGCTGATCGGCGCCGCAGAGATCCTGGGCGGCCTCGGCCTGATCCTCCCGCTGCTCACCGGCATCGCACCCCTCCTCACGCCGATCGCCGCGACCGCCCTGACCGTCGTCATGATCGGCGCAGTCACCGTCCACACCCGCCGCAAGGAGAACGCCACCCCCTCGATCGTGCTCGCGGCCCTCTCGGCCATCAGCGCCGCACTCGGCTTCCTCGTCGTGCTCTAGTGCATCGGACGGACGGGCATCCGGCAGGCGACCGATCGCCGCCTTCGCATAGTTCACCGACATGCACGGGCGACAGCGAAGGTGCCGTACGTCTTGCCAGTTCTCGCCGAGAAGGACGCGAACAGGAGCGTCACGAGGAGAGTGAGCAGCCCGTGGCAACGCACCTGGTGCGTTCCCGACGTCGGCAGCAGCGAGGCCGAAGGTTCACCGATCGTTCGCCTGACCGTAAGGCAGCCCTCTCAGCCTCGCGACTAGCGTGCGCTTTATGTCGTCGGATCTGCTTCCGGTCATAGCACTGTTGACCCCCGTTGCCCTGGTGCTGGCGGTGTTACGGCGACGTTCACCTGCCTCGTTCGCAAAGACGCACGCGAGGAGCGGACATCAGCACGGCAAACGGATTGACGGCGTCCGACGACAACGGTGACGGCTTCCAGCCCAGCGTGAACAGAATAATGACGATCGCGAGTACAACGACGATGACCGGCGAGGGGCGCTGGGCACCCGTCGCGGACGTGTATCCCTGGCCGCGGAGAGCGGGCAGTGCGAGACTTCTCGCGTGACCGCGCACCTCGCAGACCCCGTGCCCACTCCCTGGATCCGCTCCGACGAGCCTCCCCCCGACGAGGACATCGACGCGATCGACCTGTGGTGGCGATCTGCATGTGCGCGGCTGCATCGAGGAGGGTACGACGACCACGCCTTTCGACATGGCGAGCACGGCGCCGATCCGGTCGAGATCAGCGAATGGGTGTGGCCGGATGCGCGGGACTTCGCGTCGGATCCTCCGGTCAGCGAGACCGCGGCCACCGGCGGTGACAACGACTGACCGCGACCGGACGGGACGTCTGGCGCGGATCCGCCCATCGGCCGTACTTCATGCACTGCGGATGCAACTATCCACCCGATCGACGCCTAACGTTCATTACGGTGGAGGAAGCCCAGAGGGGCTCGACGAAATCTGGAGGTGCGCAGAGTGGCGCAGACGAGGGCGAAGAAGGCCGCGGCAAGGAAGTCGGGAAATAGGAAGGCGACTGAGAGGACTGCGAGGAAGGCCCTGGTGCGGGCGGAGAAGTCCGTGCAGGCGGCCCGCAAAGCGGTGCGCGACTCGACCAAGAAGCTGCGTAAGAAGGCGGCGGCGTTGGACAAAGAAACCAAGAAGCTGACAGCGAAGCTGACGAGTGCCAGCCGCGAGAAGGTCGCCCAGGCGAAGAACGCTGAGAAGGCGCGCGCATCCGCCTCACCCAAGACAACGCCGACACCGAACAAGGTCACCGCGGAAGCCCCGATCAGTCCATCCCAGACGGGCGCGCCGCGGCCGCGGCGGACAGCGCAGCGGCCCGCGACGAAGAAGTCGCCGCAGCCGGCATCGGCCACGCTCGTCGAGCTTCGCGAACGGGCGAAGGCGCAGAAGCTCTCCGGATACTCGCGGCTCAGCAAGGCCGCCTTGATCGCCGCACTCGAGTCGCAGCCGAAGTGAAGGTCGTCGCGGTCTACAGCGTCAAGGGCGGCGTCGGCAAGACGACCGCGGCAGTGAATCTGGCGTGGGAAGCGGCGAAGGAGTTCCGGGTGCTGCTGTGGGATCTGGACCCCCAGGGGGCGGCGACGTTCCTGCTCCAGGTAAAGCCGAAGGTGAGGGGTGGCGTGGGCGCGCTGGTCGCGGGGCGCAGCAAGGTCGCTCGCATCATCCGTTCCACCGACTACGCCAACCTCGACGTGCTGCCGGCGGACGCGAGCTACCGCGATCTGGACCTGATGTTCGATCACGCGAGGAAGTCGGAGCAGCGGGTCGCGAAGATCCTCGAGCAGGTCGACGGCGATTATGACGTGGTGATCCTCGACTGCCCGCCGGGCGCCGCGCTGGTGGCCGAGAACGCGTTGTTCTCCGCCGATGCGGTGGTGGTTCCGCTGGTGCCGTCGCCGCTGTCGATACGCTCGCTCGAGCAGGTCAAGGAGATCGTGGCGGCATCCGCGTCGAAGCCGCGCATAGTGGCGTTCCTCTCGATGGTCGATCGTCGCAAGACGGTGCACCGCGCGGCTGTCGAGGAGCTGCCCAAGAAGCAGAGATCGGTCACCGATGTGGTCATCCCGGCTACGGTGCAGATCGAGCGGATGGGCACGGAACGGGCGCCCATCGGCAGCTACGCGCCCAGTGTCGAGGCGGCACGCGCGTACGGCGAGCTCTGGTCCCGGGTGCGAGCGACCGTGAAGCCCAAGGCACGCAAGCACAAACACTGAATACTTCGCGGCGAAAGGGAACGGAAGCAGCGTTCTCGCGTTTCCGGTGGCCTCCCCTGCTGATCCGATCCACCGCCGTTTCGGGCTCAGCGCGAGGCCCTCGCTCGCATCGCGGACTCAAACGCGGTGAAAGCTGCGGGGACGAACGTTGTCAAGCGTTCCTTTGGACGCCCTGCGCTGCTGCCATCCCAACTATTGCGAGCGGCACGAGGATCCAGAGCTGGTACACGCCCGCACGTCGCGCCTCCCGCGGGATGTCCGCGTCAGAGAGTTCGTCTGCAACACCGTCGCCGATACTGAGCCGGCTCGCGAGGATCGCGAGGGGCACATAGTTCAGTGCGATTCCCAGAATCCAACAAGAGACGAGGGCGCCGAATGGTTGGGTGGGCCGACTGAGCAGCCATACCGCGAACCCGACGCCGACAAGCGCACCCAGGATGAACTCGGCCGTGATGATCCGCTGCCGCCGCCGCGATCCGTGCCCGCCATGCATATCAAGTGCTACGAAGCGTTTGACAGTCACCCAATATCACCCGAGTGGCGGGAAACTCTAGAAGTCCCAGTCCTCGTCTTCGGTCGCCTCGGCCTTGCCGATCACGTACGACGAGCCCGAACCCGAGAAGAAGTCGTGGTTCTCGTCCGCGTTCGGTGAGAGCGCGGACAGGATCGCCGGGTTCACGTTCGTGACGGATGCCGGGAACATCGCCTCGTAACCCAGGTTCATGAGCGCCTTGTTGGCGTTGTAGTGCAGGAACTTCTTGACGTCCTCGGTGAGGCCGACAGTGTCGTAGAGGTCCTGCGTGTACTGCACCTCGTTGTCGTAGAGCTCGTACAGCAGCGAGAACGTGTAGTCCTTGATCTCGTCGCGCTTGGCCTGGTCGACCCGCTCGAGCCCCTTCTGGAACTTGTAGCCGATGTAGTAGCCGTGCACGGCCTCGTCGCGGATGATCAGGCGGATGAGATCGGCCGTGTTCGTCAGCTTGGCGCGCGAGGACCAGTGCATCGGCAGGTAGAAGCCCGAGTAGAACAGGAAGCTCTCGAGCAGGGTCGAGGCGATCTTGCGCTTGAGAGGCTCGTCGCCGCGGTAGTACTCCATCACGATCTGAGCCTTCTTCTGTAGGTTCGGATTCTCGACCGACCAGTGGAAGGCCTCGTCGATCTCTTTCGTCGAGCACAGCGTCGAGAAGATCGAGGA
Organism: Microbacterium deminutum; assembly: GCF_039530205.1. NCBI lineage: Bacteria > Bacillati > Actinomycetota > Actinomycetes > Micrococcales > Microbacteriaceae > Microbacterium > Microbacterium deminutum. The sequence goes on along the minus strand of NZ_BAAAOG010000012.1, from coordinate 60,318 downwards.
ATAGCTCTTGGCGTGCACCGACTCCATGAAGGCGATGTTCGTGTACACCGCCTCTTCGTGCGGGGTGATGGCGTCGGGGATGAGCGACACGGCACCGACGGTCCCCTGGATCGTGTCGAGGAGCGTGAGCCCGGTGAACACCCGCATCGTGAGGGTCTGCTCGTCAGGGGTGAGCGTGTTCCAGGACTGGATGTCGTTCGACAGCGGCACCTTTTCGGGCAGCCAGAAGTTGTTCACGAGCCGGTTCCAGACCTCGAGGTCCTTGTCGTCCTCGATGCGGTTCCAGTTGATCGCCTGGACGCGGTCCAGCAGCTTGACCTTCTCAGTCATCGTCATTCCTTAAGCGTAGAGACTAAAGCATGCAGGAAACGCATTCGGACATGTCGGTGCCCTCGAGCGCCATCTGTCGCAGCCGGATGTAGTAGATCGTCTTGATGCCCTTGCGCCACGCGTAGATCTGGGCCTTGTTGATGTCGCGCGTCGTCACCGTGTCCTTGAAGAACAGCGTGAGCGACAGGCCCTGATCGACGTGCTGCGTCGCCGCGGCATACGTGTCGATCACCTTCTCGTAGCCCAGCTCGTAGGCGTCCTCGTAGTACTCCAGGTTCTCGTTCGTCATGAACGGCGCCGGATAGTAGACGCGGCCGAGCTTGCCTTCCTTGCGGATCTCGATCTTCGACGCGATCGGGTGGATCGACGACGTGGAGTTGTTGATGTACGAGATCGACCCGGTGGGCGGCACTGCCTGCAGGTTCTGGTTGTAGATCCCGTGCTGCTGGATCGACGCCTTCAGGGCCGCCCAGTCCTCTTGCGTGGGGATGTGGATGCCGGCGAACAGCTCCTCGACCTTGTCGGTCTGGGGCCGCCAGGCCTGATCGGTGTACTTGTCGAAGAAGGTGCCCGACGCGTACGTCGAGTCCTCGAACCCGTCGAAAGCCTGGCCGCGCTCGACAGCGATGAGGTTCGAAGCCCGCAGGGCGTGGAACAGCACCGTGTAGAAGTAGATGTTCGTGAAGTCGAGCCCCTCTTCCGACCCGTAGTGCACATGCTCGCGGGCGAGGTAGCCGTGGAGGTTCATCTGCCCGAGGCCGATCGCGTGGGAGCGGTCGTTGCCGTCCTCGATCGAGCGGACCGACGCGATGTGGCTCTGATTGCTCACCGCCGTGAGGGCTCGGATGGCGGTCTCGACCGTCGCGCCGAGGTTGCCGCCATCCATCGCCAGCGCGATGTTCATCGACCCGAGGTTGCACGAGATGTCCTTGCCGATCTCGGCGTACGAGAGATCCTCGTTGTAGGTCGTCGGAGTGTTGACCTGCAGGATCTCGCTGCACAGGTTCGACATGTTGATCCGGCCCTTGATCGGGTTGGCGCGGTTCACCGTGTCTTCGAACATGACGTACGGGTAGCCCGATTCGAACTGGATCTCGGCGATCGTCTGGAAGAACTCGCGCGCGTTGATCTTGGTCTTCTTGATGCGCGGGTCGTCCACCATCTCGCGGTACTTCTCCGTGACGGAGATGTCGCCGAACGGCACCCCGTACACCTTCTCGACGTCGTACGGCGAGAAGAGGTACATGTCCTCGCCGTTCTTGGCGAGCTCGAACGTGATGTCGGGCACCACCACGCCGAGCGACAGCGTCTTGATGCGGATCTTCTCGTCCGCGTTCTCGCGCTTCGTGTCGAGGAACCGCATGATGTCGGGGTGGTGCGCGCAGAGGTACACCGCGCCGGCGCCCTGACGTGCCCCGAGCTGGTTCGCGTAGCTGAAGCTGTCTTCGAGCAGCTTCATGACCGGGATGATTCCACTCGACTGGTTCTCGATCTGCTTGATCGGGGCACCCGACTCGCGGATGTTCGACAGCAGGAGCGCCACCCCGCCCCCGCGCTTGGACAGCTGAAGCGACGAGTTGATGCCGCGCGAGATCGACTCCATGTTGTCTTCGATCCGCAGCAGGAAGCACGACACGAGTTCGCCGCGCTGCGCCTTGCCGGTGTTGAGGAACGTCGGGGTCGCCGGCTGGAAGCGGCCCGCGATGATCTCCTCGACGAGTTCGACAGCGAGCTTCTGGTCGCCGTCGGCGAGCCCGAGGGCGGTCATCACGACGCGATCCTCGAACCTCTCGAGGTAGCGCTTGCCGTCGAAGGTCTTGAGCGTGTAGCTCGTGTAGTACTTGAACGCGCCGAGGAACGTCTCGAACCGGAACTTCTTCGAATACGCGAGGTCGTTGAGCTTCTGGATGAACTCGAACGGGTACTTCGCCAGCACCTCGGGCTCGTAGTACTCCTTCTCGACCAGATAGTCGAGTCGCTCCTTGAGGGAGTGGAAGAACACCGTGTTGAGGTTCACGTGCTGCAGGAAGTACTCGCGTGCGGCGCGCTTGTCGGCGTCGAACTGGATCCTTCCATCGACGTCGTACAGATTCAGCATCGCGTTGAGCGAGTGGTGATCCATTCCGTCGAAGCGGACCTCGGTCTTGAAGTCCTTCTCGGTCACTGCAGCTTCCACCATCGTTCCAATCCGTCGCTCACGCGATCCACATCTTCCGGCGTGCCGAACACTTCGAGCCGATACAAGTGCGGCACCCGGCACTTGCGACTGACGATCTCCCCGGCGAGGCAGAAGTGCTCACCGAAATTCGTGTTGCCCGCGGAGATCACTCCGCGGATCAGGCGCCGGTTTCGCTCATCGTTGAGGAATCGGATCACCTGCTTGGGAACGGCACCCTTCTCTTCGCCACGGCCTTGGCCTCCGCCGTACGTCGGGGTGACGAGCACGAACGGCTCATCGACGACGAGCGGGCCATCCGTCGAGCGGAGCGGGATCCGCGCCGCCCGCATTCCGAGCTTCTCGATGAAACGGGCGGTGTTGCCCGAGATGCTCGAGAAGTAGACGAGCAGTGGCGCGTCCGTCGCGACGCGCTGCGCCGTGACGACCGCGGACATGTCAGGCCAGACGAGAGGCGAGCTCGTCGATCTTGTCGGGACGGAACCCCGACCAGTGGTCCTCATCCGTGATGACGACCGGCGCCTGGAGGTACCCGAGCGCCTTGACCTGCTCGAGGGCCGCCGGGTCCTCGGAGAGGTCGTGCACCTCGTATTCGATGCCCTTCGAGTCCAGCGCGCGGTACGTCGCCGTGCACTGAACGCACGCGGGCTTTGTGTAGACAGTGATCGCCATGTGGATCCGTCTCTCCCCTCACATCCGAAGTTCTTGCCGGTAGACCCCCCACCGGGAGTCCAATACTACATATGGGTGCCGACATTGAATAGCACCACAAGGGATAGTAGTTACATCCGTGTAGTTTTCCACCGGTCTCCTCAGATACAACACAGGTTGTCCACCGTTTCATCCACAGGAGAGCGGCTTCTTCGGACCCTCGAAAAGGCCTGAAACACGCTCGAATCGGATGCCGCGGCCGCATCCATCCACAGGCGCAACGCTATGGCGGGGCTCCGACATCCGATCGCCCTGTGGATTGCGCGGCGGGCGTGTCGCGATGCGTCGCGCATGGCCACGGCGCACCCGCCGCGTGACGGTTCGGCGGCTCACGGTAGCGTGGAGGGGTGGCCGGTTACAGGGATGTTCTTCGCACTCCCGGCGTCGCACGGATCATCGCCGCACAGCTCACGGCCCGGTTCCCCAACGGCATGACCAGCCTTGCGATCCTGCTGCACATCCACCACGTCACCGGCTCCTACGGCTCGGCCGGACTCGTGCTGGCGGCGACCTCGATCGGCCAGGCGATCGCGGGTCCGGTCACCAGCCGCTGGATGGGCGTCTGGGGAATGCGGCGTGTGATCGCCACCACCCTCACGGTGTGTGCAGCGGCCATCACCACCCTTGCGCTGATCACGGTGCCGCTTCCGGTCTACATGGGGCTCGGCGTCCTGATCGGGCTCTCCACGCCGCCGATCCAGTCCGCCGCGCGGACGATCTACCCCAAGCTGGTGAGCGCGCGCCAGCTGACGCCGCTCTTCTCCCTCGACGCGTCGCTGCAGGAGATCATCTGGATCGTCGCCCCCGTCCTCATCACCTTCGTCGCGACGCAGGTCGGAACGGTGCCCGCGCTGCTGCTCATCGTCGTCATCCTGGTGGGCGGCGGCACCTGGTTCATCCTCTCCCCCGAGGTGGGTCGTGTGCGCATCCCGCGCAGCCGCCGAAGCTTCGGCAAGGTGCTGACCAAGCTGCCCGTCCTGCTGGCGACAGTGATCGGATTCCTGCTCATCGGCGCGTGCGCCGCCGTCGAGGCAGGGGTCGTCGCGACCTTCGGCCAGGGCGGACTCGAGGCCGGAATCGTCCTCGCGCTGTTCTCGGTCGGCAGCCTCGCAGGCGGCCTGTCGTTCGGCAAGATCCCGATCGGCCCGTGGGCGATGGCACGGCGGCTCGCCATCGTGACGGTCGGACTCGCCCTCACGATGTTCTCGCTCGAAGTCTGGTGGCTCGGCGGCACGCTCGTGCTGGCGGGCATCGGCATCGCGCCGGCGCTCGCCGTCCTGTTCGCGATGACCTCGGCGAGCGTCAAGTTCAGCGACACCGCCGAGGCGTTCGGCTGGGTGGGGACGGGACAGCTGATCGGTGCGGCGGCGGGGTCGGCGATCGCGGGCTTCCTCATCGACGGGATCGGCCCGCAGGGTGCGTACATCGCCGCGACGGGGTTCGCCGCGGCGGGCCTTCTCGTCGCCGTCGCCCTGGTGCGCGGATTCCCCGACCTTCGGACGCGGGGCGTGAGCCCGATTCCCGACACCGAGCCGCTGCAGACGGTGACCTGAGTGAGGCATATCAGTCCCATAGCGGACGCATAGCGGACGGCGCTTACCTGGACCGATGAGACACACCGACCCGCGCTGGCTCGATCGCAACGGCGAACCCATCGACGAGGACCACCGCGGCCTCGTCTACGACGTCCAGACACTGATCGACCGCCGCCGCGCGCTCGGCATCTTCGGCGGAGTCGCGCTGACGAGCCTGCTCGCGGCCTGCAGCGCACAGTCGACCGATGCCGCCACGACAGGCGGCGCGACCTCGAGCCCGACGGCGAGCGCCACGCCGACGGCGTCGCCGAGCACCTCGGCCGACGCGTCGGGACCCCTCGCCGAGGTGCCGGACGAGACCGGCGGACCGTATCCGGGCGACGGGTCGAACGGCGTCGACGTGCTGGACGACTCCGGAATCGTGCGGAGCGACATCCGATCCAGCTTCGGATCCTCCACGACGGTGGCGCAGGGCGTTCCGCTCACGATCGCATTGACCGTGCGCGATGCCTCGACCGGCTCCGCGCTCGCGGGCCGCGGCGTGTACGTCTGGCACTGCGACCGCGACGGGAAGTACTCGCTCTACGGCAGCGGGGTCGAGAACGAGAACTATCTGCGCGGCGTGCAGCAGACCGACGCCAACGGCACCGTTCGATTCACCTCGATCTATCCGGCGTGCTACTCGGGGCGCTGGCCGCACATCCACTTCGAGGTCTACCAGGACGTCGCCACCGCCGTGGCGTCGGGACCTATCGTCAAGACCTCCCAGATCGCACTGCCGGCCGAGGCGGACAGCGCGGTGTACGCGACCACCGGCTACGAGCAGAGCGTGCCGAATCTGGCCCAGGTGTCGCTGCAGACCGACAACGTGTTCCGCGACGATGGCGGCATCCACCAGATCGCGACGATGTCGGGATCCGCGACCGGCGGGTACATCGCCTCGCTCACGATCGGCCTCTGAGGCTCATCCGATCCGGCGCAGCAGTTCGAGCACCGCGAGGGCATACGCGTCGGCAGGCTCGGGATGCTCGAACCGCATCAGTTCGGGTGCGGCATCCGGCGCCTGCTTCAGCGAGATCTCGACCTCGTGCGTGTCCTCGAGTCGCCGCAGCGACCGGAACGATCCGCGCAGGAGCTCCCGCAGCTGGTGCTCGTGCGGGAGCCAGAGCGCGTCCTCCTGCGCCACCGAGTCCAGCGCCCACTCCGTCGTGCCGTTGAAGGCGAGGATCCGCCCCGTCGGATACTCGCGCGGCTCGATCGTCATCTCGCTCACGGTGAAGACATCCGCCTCGAACTCGGGCTCGTCGAGCTGGAACCGGTCGCCGGACCGCGGGTGCCACACCAGTCCCGCCTCCTTGAGTGCGACTGCCAGTTCCGTCGAGATCATGCCAACCATCTTGGCCCCCGATGGCGCGGCACAGGGTCGCTCATAGGCTGGGGCACATGCCTGCACCCGTCACCCTCCCCCGTCTCTCCTGGGGAGATCCCGCGTCAGCCCGCCGCGCTCTTCTCATCCACGGCCTCGGCTCGACCGGCGCACTGATGTGGCGGTTCGGTGTCGCCCTCGCCGACGCCGCATGGCGAGCAGATGCCGTCGACCTGCGCGGCCACGGCACGGCTCCTCGGGCGCTCGACTACCGCCTGTCGGCGTACGCGGCCGACGTCGAGGCGACCCGGCCCGAGCATGGCGGCCCCTGGGATCTCGTGGTCGGGCACTCGCTCGGTGGCGCGGCAGCCATCGCCGCGGCGGCGGAGCACCACGGCTGGACGAGAAGACTCGTGCTCGTCGATCCGGCGATCCGGCCGACCGCGAAGGACCTCGAGATCGTCCGCGCGAGTCAGGAGGGGTCGTTCGCCGACCCCAGCGAGGCCGCGGTGCGCACCGCGCATCCGCACTGGCACGAGCACGACATCGAGCTCAAGTCCCTCTCGGCCCGCCAAGCCAGTCGGTGGGCCGTCGAGCAGACCAGCGAGCAGAACACGCCGTGGGACGTGACGGATGCCGCGGCCCGCCTCGCGGTTCCGACCCACATCCTCGGCTCCGACCCGGACGTGTACAGCATCTTCTGGGGCGATCGCCTCGACCGGCTGCGCTCGGCGAACCCGGCGATCGGGTACTCCTTCGTCTCGGGTGCCGGGCACTCGCCGCACCGCGACGCGCCGGAGGCGACCATGACGGAGTTCCTGCGCATCCTCGCCGCGTGAGCGTGCCGCCGGCGCGACGACCGCGAGATCACTGCACGACGTGCTCCACACCCTGGCCGACATCCACGGTGACTCCCACGAAGCTCGGGATCGCGGTCGAGAGCGCCTCGCGGAGACCGTCGATGGGGGGCACGGATCCGTCATCCGTCGTGACGGCGAGCGTCGCCGAGAGCCCGCTCCAGTCGACGTTGTAGATCCGGGCCCCCGCGTCGCCGTGGAGCCAGTCGGCCGCCACCTGCTGGATCGTGACCGACCAGCGGGCGATCGCGACCGAGGCGACCGAGTTGGCGGCGAGCGGCACTGCGATGATGACGGCGAGCACGGTGACGACGGTGTAGGCACGGCGACGATTCGCGACCGGGGACGAGCTGGGGTCGCGGGCGTAGCCGCCCATCGTGAACACGATGGTTCCGGCGATCACGAGTGCGACGACGTTCGAGAGGAAGAGGATGAGGGCCCCGAATGCGTCGCCCCACAGCCCCTGACCCGCGCACACGCCGACGACGCCGAGGGGAGGGACGAGCGAGATCGCGATCGCGACACCGGGCAGCACCGCGCTCAGGTCCTTGCGGCACATCGCGAAACCGCCGGCGAACCCGGTCGCCAGGGCGGCGACCAGATCCATGAGGCTCGGTGACGTGCGCCCGACGACCTGCGAGTTGGTGGCAAGGCTCTCGGGAGTGGCCACGAAGACGGTGAAAACGAGGCCGAGCACGACCACGATGACCAGTCCGCTCAGCACCCAGAGGATCGAGCGGATCACGAGGCTCAGATGCCCCGTCACGATGCCGAGGGCGATGCCGAGGATCGGTGTGCCCAGCGGCGCGATGATCATGGCGCCGATGACCGTGGCCGTGGAATCGCTGAGCACACCGGCGATCGCGATCGTGCCGGCCAGGGTCAGCATGATGAGGAAGCCGGTGCGCTTGCTCACCCTGTCGCCGTAGCTGAGGTCGAGCGCGTCATCGAGCGCTTCGACCGGCTGACGCTGGGCGGGCGGGATGAGCGTCTGGGTGAGACGGGACATGACTCCTCCTCGCGGCTGGATGCGATCATCGTGGCACGCCGCGCCCGCTCCGGTCCGCCGAACCCGCGCCAGAATGGGTGCGTGACCGACTTCGACCCTGCCTCATACCTGCCTGATGACCTGCTCGAACGGTTCCGCACGCGGGCAGCGACGCACGATCGCGAGAACACCTTCCCCGATGCGGACCTCGCCGAACTGAAAGCCGCGGGCTATCTGGCCATCCTCGCGCCCGCCGATATGGGCGGCGGCGGGCTCGGCCTCGCCGAGGCATCCGTCCTGCAGCAGCGCCTCGCGGGAGCGGCGCCCGCGACGGCGCTCGCGGTGAACATGCACCTGGTCTGGACCGGAGTCGCGAAGGTCCTCGCCGACCGCGGGATCGACGCGCTGCGCTTCGTGCACGAGGGCGCGGTCGCCGGCGAAGTCTTCGCGTTCGGCATAAGCGAGGCCGGGAACGACCTCGTCCTGTTCGGCAGTGACACGGATGCCGCACCCCGGCCCGATGGCTCGTACGCGTTCACGGGAACGAAGATCTTCACGTCGCTTGCTCCGGTGTGGACCCAGCTCGGCATGCACGGCCTGGACACGACATCCGCGGACGCACCGAAGCTGGTCTACGGATTCGTCCCGCGCGGCGACGCGGTCGTGACCCGCGACGACTGGGACACGCTGGGGATGCGCGGCACGCAGTCCCGCACGACCGAGCTGCGCGGAGCGGTCGCCCCCGCGGACAGGGTCGTGCGGCGCGTCGATCCGGGCCCGAATCCCGATCCGATCGTCTTCGGGATCTTCAGTGTGTTCGAGCTGCTGCTCGCGTCGGTGTACACCGGCATCGCGCGACGCGCGCTGGACCTCGGGGTCGAGACGGCGGGCCGGCGGCGGTCGAAGAAGACCGGCAAGGCGTACAGCCAGGACCCCGACATCCGCTGGCGCATCGCGGAGATGGCGCTCGCCTACGACGCGCTGCCGCCCGAGCTCGCGGCGCTGAGCCGAGACGTCGACGGTCTCGTCAACCATGGCCCTCGCTGGTTCTCGCTGCTGGCGGGTGTCAAGCACCGGGCCGTGACGACGGCCAAGCGCGTGGTCGACGAGGCGATGCTCGTCGCGGGCGGGTCGTCCTACTTCTCGGCGAACGAGCTCTCCCGGCTGTATCGCGACGTGCTGGCGGGTCTGTTCCACCCGTCCGACCCCGAGTCGGCGCACTCGACGGTCGCCACCGCGTGGCTCGGGCCAGTCGAAGACTGACGGGCCCAGGCGGCGGCAGCATCCGCCGTGCGTCGGTGACGTCGAGATCAGGCGAAGTCGCCGCATCGGGACGGGTTTCGCGCCGAATCGTCCCGAAGACGGCGAATCGCCTGAACCGGCGCGCCACGCCGCGCCCCGCGGTCGCACCGGCCCGCCGCGCCACCGGGGCGTGCGAGGATGACGACATGGCGCGCACCCCCACGGCTCTGCTGAGCTCCGCCGATCAGGAGCGCCGCAGCGGTCTCCAGGTCATGAAGGGCATCGCGCTCGGCGCGCTGCTGCTCTCGGCCGCTGTGTTCGCGTTCGCGTTCGCGTTCCAGGACCAGATCTCCTGGCTCGTTTACGTGCGGGCCGCCGCGGAAGGCGCCATGGTGGGGGCGCTCGCGGACTGGTTCGCGGTCACGGCGCTGTTCCGGCATCCGCTCGGGATCCCGATCCCCCATACCGCGATCATCCCGAGACGCAAGGACGAGATCGGGCGCACGCTGGGCGAGTTCGTCGAGACCGAGTTCCTGCGGGGCGATGTCGTGCGGACGAAGCTCGAGGCCACGGCGATCGCCTCGAAGCTCGGCGACTGGCTGCGCGTGCCCGCCCACGCCCAGCGGGTCACGGCCGAGGGAGCCGTCATGGCGTCCGGAGTGCTCGAGGCGCTGAGCGACGATGACGTCCGAGACGTCATCGAGGACCTGGCCCGCGAGCATCTGATCGCCCCCGACTGGGGTCCGCCGCTCGGGGCCTGGCTCTCCCGGATCGTCGAGTCCGGCGCGCACCACGGCGCCGTCGACATGGGGATCGACAGCATCGCGTCGTGGCTCGAGGCCAACCACGGCGCCTTCCAGGGGCTCGTCTCGCGGCGGCTGCCGCCGTGGGTGCCGTCGATCGCCCACCGGTTCGTCGATGACACCGTGTACAACGAGGCGGTCAAGTTCATCGCCGCGGTGCAGGCCGAGCCGCGGCATCCGGCCCGCATCGCCGTCGACGGGTACCTCGACCGGCTCGCCGACAACCTGCAGCACGACCCCGCGACGATCGGCCGGCTCGAGGACGCCAAGGTCAAACTGTTCGACAGTCCCCGCGTGCGCGAACTCGCCGCCGAGGCGTGGAACACCGCCAAGACTGGGCTGCTGAGTTCGCTCGCCGACCCGCAGAGCGGCCTGCGGGTGCGCGCTGCGACGGCGATCGCCGAGATCGGCGAACGGATGACGACGGATGCGGCGCTGCAGCATCGCGTGGACACCTGGGTGACGGATGCCGCGGTCTTCCTCGTCGAGCGCTATCGCAGCGACATCGCGTCGATCATCACCGACACCGTGGAGCGCTGGGACCCGGCCGAGACGACCGAGAAGATCGAATTGCAGGTCGGGCGCGATCTGCAGTACATCCGCCTGAACGGCACGATCGTCGGCGCACTGGCGGGGCTTGCGATCTTCGCGATCGCCCACGCTCTGCTGGGATGACCCCGGGCGACATCCACCTCCAGGAGGCGACCGCCGAGAGGTAGCCTGAAGCCGTGGCCGCCGACCAGCTCCTCTTCAGCTACGGGACCCTTCAGAATCCCGAGATGCAGCTCGACACGTTCGGGCGCCTGGTCGAGACCGAGGACGACGTGCTGCCGGGGTACACCGTCGACTACGCCGAGATCGAGGATGCCCGCCTAAACGGTCTGTCGGGTCCAACGGTGCTTCCGATCGTGCGGCCCACGGGCAACCCGCTCGACAAGGTCGTCGGCAAGGTGCTCCGGGTGACCGAGGACGAGCTCGATGCGTCCGACGAGTACGAGGTGGGGCTGTACCGACGCGCGTCGGTCGTGCTCGCCACCGGGCGCACGGCCTGGGTCTACGTGGCGAACTGATGGCTCTCGCGCACGATCCGCTGTGGCCCCGCGCGGGCGGATGGCCGGCATTCGACGACGTCGACGGCCGTATGGATGCCGTCATCCTCGGCGTTCCGACATGGCGCACGTCGCTCTCGCCGACGGGTGCGCATGCGACGCCGGGCGCCGTGCGCGAGGCGCTCGCCCGCTACAGTGCGACGCTGATCGGGCGGCCGTCGATCGACCTCGGCGAGGCACTGCGGATCGCCGACGCCGGAGACGTCGCCGAGCCCGATGGCCCGGAGGGTGAGGCATCCGTCCGCGAACGTGTGCGCGTCCTCGCCGCGCGCGCCGACCTCCTGGTCGCGCTCGGCGGAGACAACTCGGCGACGTACCCCGTCGCCCAGGGGGCCGGGGCGGGCGCCCTCATCACGATCGATGCCCACTACGATCTGCGCGACGGCGTGTCCAACGGGTCGCCGGTGCGACGGCTGGTCGAAGACGGACTGGAACCCCGCAGGATCGTGCAGCTCGGCATCGCCGACTTCGCGAATTCGGCCGCCTACGCGCGACGCGCGGCGGAATGGGGCATCACGGTCGTGACCATCGACGAGCTCCGCCGGCGCGGCGCGGCGGATGTCGCAGCGCAAGCGCTCGAAGTCGCCGGCGCCGGCGCGGGCGCCGGCGGCCGCGCAATACACCTCGACATCGATGTCGACGTGTGCGACCGATCGGTCGCGCCTGGCTGCCCCGCATCCGTGCCCGGAGGTCTCGCGGCGTGGGAGCTGCGCGCTCTCGTGCGAGCACTCGCCCGCGACGTGCGTCTGGCGAGCGCGGACATCGTCGAGGTCGACGCCACCGCCGATGCCCCTGATGCCCGGACGGTGCGCCTGGCGGCGCTGTGCGTCCTCGAGCTGCTCGCAGGAAAGGCCCTCCGTCCATGATCCGTCTCGCACTCATCCGTCACGCCAAGTCCGCCTGGGGTGACGAGACGCTCGACGACCACGACCGTCCGCTCGGCGATCGCGGCATGCGCGACGCCCCGCGCATGGCGAGGCGGCTCGCCGAGTCGGGCTTCCGCCCCGACGTCATCATCTCGAGCACCGCGGTGCGCGCACGCACGACGGCCGAGGCGTTCGCCGCCGAGCTGAAGATGGCCGTGACACTCGACCCCGAACTGTACGGGGCGTCCGCGAACACCCTTATCGCGACGGCTGCCGAGAGTGGGGCGCCCTCGGTCGCGCTTGTCGCCCACGATCCCGGAATGAGCGTCCTCGCCGCCCGGCTGTCAGGCGACCGTATCGAGCACATGCCGACCTGCGCGGTCGCGACGTTCGCCTGGAACGAGGACGACTGGGACGTCGTCGACGCGGTCGAGCCCACGGAGTGGACCTTCGACACGCCGCACTGACTCGGCGCAGGCAGCTCAGGTCGGGAGTCCTCCCGGCGCTCAGCCGGGCAAGCCGTCCTTCCACACCCGGGCGATGAGCGGAACGCCCGGCCGGTAGGCGAGGTGCGTGCGGGTCGGGGCATCCAGCAGCACGAGATCGGCACGATTTCCAGGGGCGATCACGCCGACGTCGCGGCGTCGCAGCGCCTGCGCACCCCCGGCGGTCGCCGCCCACACCGCCTCGGGGGTCGTCATCCCCATCTCGCGCACCGCGAGTGCGATCATGAGCGGCATCGAGCTGGTGAAGCTCGAGCCCGGGTTGCAGTCGCTCGCGAGCGCGACGGTGACGCCGGCGTCGATGAGCCGGCGGGCGTCGGGATACGGCTGCCGCGTCGAGAACTCGACGCCAGGCAGCAGGGTCGCGACCGTGCCGGATCCGGCGAGGGCCGCGACATCCGCTTCCTCGAGGTACGTGCAGTGGTCGACGGATGCCGCGCCCAGCGCGACTGCCAGGCGCACGCCTTCTCCTGGGCCGAGCTGGTTGCCGTGGACGCGGGCCTCCAGTCCGTGCGCGATCCCGGCCGCGAGCACGCGCTCGCTTTCATCGCGGTCGAAGGCGCCCCGCTCGCAGAACACGTCGATCCATCGCGCGTGCGGCGCGCAGGCGTGGAGCATCTCGCCGCAGACGAGGTCGATGTACTCCTCCCGACGTTCCGCGTAGTCCGCCGGCACGACGTGTGCACCGAGGAAGGTGACTTCGGGTGTGACCTCCGCGGCGAGACGCGCGAGACGGGCCTCGTCGTGAACGGTCAGCCCGTAGCCGGTCTTGATCTCGAACGTCGTGGTTCCCTGAGCCCGCAGCTCGGCCACGAAGCCGGCCAGCCGCGTCCGGAGCTCGTCGTCGGTCGCCGCGCGGGTCGCGAGGACCGTCCGCCGTATTCCGCCGGCGGCATACGGCGTGCCCGCCATACGAGCCTCGAACTCGTCGGCGCGGTCTCCGCCGAACACGAGGTGGGTGTGGCTGTCGACGAACCCCGGGATGACGGCACGACCTCCGGCATCCACGACGCTCACGTCGGTTCGGCGCGTCTCGTCTCGGCGCTGCGCGCCTCGCGCAACGACCGAAGGCGCTCCCTCACCGGGCGAGGACTGGTCGGTGGTCGAGCGGGCGAAGCGAGACGACACGTGCTTCGCATCGGCGGCGGCTCCGACCCACGCGATCCGGTCTCCCTCGATCAGGACCGCGGCGTCGATGCGAGTGCCGCATGCGTCACCGTCGAGCGCGACGTTCGTCGTCAGCTCGCCGATGTTCGTGATGAGCGTCCCGCTCACAGCATCGGCACCTTCAGGCCGCGCTCGCGCGCGACCTCCTTCGCGCGGTCGTAGCCCGCATCGACGTGCCGCATGACCCCGGTTCCCGGGTCGTTGGTGAGCACGCGCTCCAGCTTCTCGGCCGCGAGCGCGGTGCCGTCGGCGACCGTGACCTGTCCGGCATGTATGCTGCGCCCGATGCCGACGCCGCCGCCATGATGGATCGAGACCCACGAGGCGCCGCTCGAGGTGTTGAGGAGTGCGTTCAGCAGCGGCCAGTCGGCGATGGCGTCCGACCCATCGGCCATGGCCTCGGTCTCACGGTAGGGCGAGGCCACCGAGCCGGAGTCGAGGTGATCGCGACCGATCACGATCGGGGCGGACAGCTCGCCCGACGCGACCATCTCGTTGAACTTCAGTCCAGCGAGGTGGCGCTCCTTGTAGCCCAGCCAGCAGATCCGTGCGGGCAGCCCCTCGAAATGCACGGCCTCGCCGGCCTTGTCGAGCCAGCGGACCAGCCCCGCGTCGTCGGGGAAGAGCGCCTTCACGGCCTCGTCGGTCTTGCGGATGTCCTCCGGGTCTCCCGACAGGGCCACCCAGCGGAAGGGCCCACGGCCTTCGGCGAACTGCGGGCGGATGTACGCCGGGACGAACCCGGGGAACTCGAACGCCCGCTCGAAGCCGCCGAGCTGCGCCTCGCGGCGGATCGAGTTGCCGTAGTCGAAGACCTCGGCTCCGCCGTCCTGGAACCCGACCATCGCGGCGACGTGCTTCGCCATGCTGCCGCGTGCTCGGGCCGTGAAGCCCTCGGGGTCGGCCTCGGCCTCGCGCTTCCAGTCCTCGAACGCGATGCCTACCGGCAGGTAGGCGAGCGGATCGTGGGCGCTGGTCTGGTCCGTCACGATGTCGATCGGGATGCCGCGCAGCAGCAGATCGCCGAAGACCTCGGCGGCGTTGCCGACCACGCCCACGGACAGCGCCTCCCCGGCGTTCTTCGCAGCGACGACGCGCTCGATGGCGGCGTCGAGGTCGGTCGTGTACTCATCGAGGTAGCCGTGCTCGACGCGACGCGCAAGACGCGACTCGTCGACGTCGACGATGAGCACAGCGCCGCCGTTCAGGGTCACGGCGAGCGGCTGCGCGCCGCCCATGCCGCCGCATCCGGCCGTCAAGGTCAGTGTGCCGGCCAGCGACTCGCGGCCGAGCGACCGAGCGACCGCGGCGAACGTCTCGTAGGTGCCCTGCAGGATGCCCTGCGTGCCGATGTAGATCCACGATCCGGCGGTCATCTGGCCGTACATCGTGAGCCCGAGCTCCTCGAGCCGGCGGAATTCGGGCCACGTCGCCCAGTCACCCACGAGGTTCGAGTTGGCGATCAGCACGCGCGGCGCCCATTCGTGAGTGCGGAAGACGCCGACCGGCTTGCCCGATTGGACGAGCAGCGTCTCATCGGGCTCGAGCTCGTCGAGCGTGCGGACGATGGCGTCATAGGCCTCCCACGTGCGCGCCGCCTTGCCGGTGCCGCCGTAGACGACCAGGTCCTCGGGGTGCTCCGCCACCTCGGGGTCGAGGTTGTTCATGAGCATGCGCTTGGCGGCCTCGGCGCCCCAGCTCTTCGCGGTGCGCTCTGCACCGCGCGCGGCGCGGACGACGCGGCCGCCGGTCGAAACGGTGGCCGATCCTGTCGAAACGGTCATGACTGTGCTCCTTCGTGTGCGGCCCGGGCGACCTGGCCGGAGAGGACCAGCTCGGTCACCGCCTCCATGTCGGGTGAGAGATGCCGGTCGGCTCCGGGCCCTTCGGCCACGGTGCGGACCAGGTCGCGAACAGCCCCCGTTGCCGGACCGGATTCGAGGGGTGCCCGCAGGTCGAGAGCCCGGGCGCTGGTGAGCACCTCGATCGCGAGGACGCGGGCGAGTCCGTCGATGCCGCGCCGCAGCTTGCGGGCGGCGGCCCAGCCCATCGAGACGTGGTCCTCCTGCATCGCCGAGGACGGGATCGAGTCGACGGATGCCGGCACTGCGAGCCGCTTCAGCTCGGACACGATCCCGGCCGCGGCGTACTGCGCGATCATGAGCCCGGAGTCGACGCCGACCTCGTGCGCGAGGAACGGCGGCAGCCCGTGGCTGCGCGCCGGGTCGAGGGCGCGGTCGGTGCGGCGCTCCGAGATCGAGGCGACATCCGCGACGGCGATCGCGAGGAAGTCGAGGACGTACGCGACGGGGGCACCGTGGAAGTTGCCATTGGACTCCACCCGGCCGTCGTCGGTGATGACCGGGTTGTCGACGGCCGACGCCAGCTCGCGGGACCCGACCGTGCGTGCGTACTCCACGGTGTCGCGGGCGGCGCCGTGCACCTGCGGCGAGCAGCGCAGCGAGTACGCGTCCTGCACACGGGTGCAGACCGCAGGGTCCCGGTGCGAGGCCATGATCGGCGAGTCCGCGAGGAAGGCTCGCAGATTCGCAGCGGATGCCCCCTGCCCGATCTGCGGCCGCAGTGCCATGAGGTCGGCCGCGAACACGGCATCCGTCCCCAGCTGACTCTCGATCGACATCGCGGCGGCCGCATCGGCGGTGTCGAGCAGCACCGAGAGATCGTGCAGGGCCAGCAGCAGCATCCCGAGCATGCCGTCCGTGCCGTTGATGAGGGCCAGTCCCTCCTTCTCGCGCAGTTCGAGCGGGGTGATGGATGCCGCAGCCAGCGCCTCGCCCGCATCCATGAGCCGGCCCTCGGCGTCGCGGACCTGCCCCTCGCCCATGGCGGCGAGCGCGACGTGCGACAGCGGGGCGAGATCGCCCGAGCAGCCGAGCGATCCGTACTCGCGGACGATCGGCGTGATGCCCGAGTTCAGCATCGCGGCGTACGTCTCGACGACGACGGGGCGCACGCCGGTGTGGGCGGTCGCCAGCGTCTGCAGCCGCAGCAGCTGCAGCGCCCGCACGACCTCCCGCTCCACCTCGGGTCCGGTGCCGGCGGCGTGCGAGCGGATGAGACTCGCCTGCAGCTGCAGCCGGCGCTCGGGGGCGATGAACGTCGTCGCGAGCGCTCCGAACCCGGTGGAGATGCCGTAGTGCGGCTCGGGGTCGTCCGCGAGCCCCTCGACGAGCGCGCGGGATGCCGCGACCCGCGCCATCGCGCCGGCGTCGAGCTCGACGCGCGCATCGTGGCGAGCGACGGCGACGACGTCTTCGCCGCGCAGCGGGGCCGCGCCGACGACGATGGTGTCCAGGGCGCCCATGGTTTCGGTGACGGTGGTCATGCGTCGATTCCACACCGTCCCCGTCGCGCTGGACAGGCCGGCGTGACATCCTGTGTCTGTCATGCCAGACATCCTTCCGAATCCCCTCGCACCCGCGAGACCGCAGGTTCCCGCCGCCGAGCAGACGCTGCGGATCCTCGCGTTCCTCGCGCGCCAGCGCGGTCCGGTGGCGGCGGCGACCCTCGCGACGCAGCTCGGAATCCCGCGCTCGAGCGTCTACCACCTGCTTGCGACTCTGGAGCAGCACGGGTTCGTGGTCCACGTCGCCTCGGAGCGCCGCTGGGGCCTCGGCACCGCCGCGTTCGAACTCGCCGGCGGCTACGCGCGTCAGCAGCCGCTCGCCCGGCTCGGCCGGCCGCTCGTCGCGGGGCTCGCGGATCGCACCGGGGAGAGCGCGCATCTGGCCGTCATGACCGGCAGCGACGTCCTCTACATCGTCGAGGAACGCGCCCCGCGCCGCCCGGCGCTCGTCACCGACGTCGGGGTTCGCCTGCCCGCGCACCTCACCGCGACCGGGCGGGCGATGCTCGCCGCCCTGCCTCGCGAGCAGGTGCGGGCGCTGTATCCGGATGCCGCGTCCTTCGCCGACCGCACCGGCCGCGGTCCGCGCGGGCCGGGCGAGCTGCGCGAAGTGCTGCGCCAGGTTCGCGCAGCCGGTCATGCGACCGAGGACGGGGAAGTCACGCTGGGCCTGCGCTCCGTCGCCGCCTCCGTGCACGATCACACCGGGTGGCCCGTCGCCGCGATGGCGGTCACCTGGCCGGACGACGGCGTCCATGACGCCGAGCGATTCGCCGCACTCGTGACGGATGCCGCGGCCGAACTCGGCCGGCGGCTCTACGGATCCGGCGTCGGGGGCGGGCGGTAGATTCCGACCAGGAGGACCCGATGTCCAGCGTCTACAGCGCGGCCCGCCTCCGCGTGACCGGGGCCGTTCAGCGCACGACGAGCCTGGGAGTGACGAGCACGTGCGCGAGGCCCGAGGGGTGCGGCGCGACGACGTTGCCGGTAGGCCCCATCAGCAGCTCGAGGGTTCCCGCTGCGACCCGCTCAGGCAGCTGCTCGACACTGCTGATGCCCAGCGCCTCGACGGCGGGCGTGTTGTCGAAGCCGACGACGGGAAGCCGCGGGATGCCGGCGTCGACCGCCGCGAGATGAACGCCGATCGCGAGCGAGTCGCTCGCGCAGACGACCGCGTCGGCCTGCCGGCCCCCGAGCGCCTCGGTGACGGCATCGCGGGCGACAGCGACATCGTCCACTGCGGTCCAGCGAGGCCCGGAGGTGCGCGCCGCGGCCATCGCCTCGCTCCAGCCGCGCTCCCGGTCATCGCCGGTGCCTGACCCGGACGGCCAGCCGAGGAACGCCACGCGGGGCCCGGCGATCGACAGCGCGTGCTCGGTCGCGGCGCGTGTGCCGGCCGCACCGTCGACGTCCACCCACGGGTGGGACGGCTGCCCGACGTCGTCGTCGCCCCACGGCCGGCCGAACGAGACGAACGGCAGGCCGCGCCGGTGCAGCCAGCCTGTCCGCGGATCGCCGTAGAACGTGCCGGTGATCACGACGGCGTCGACCTCGGCACGGTCGGCGAGCTCGGCGAGCCGCGCGAGCTCCTCTTCGGGCGTCCGTGCCGCGTACACCAGCATTCGCATGCCGCGATCGCCGGCGTGCTCGGTGAGCGCGTGGACGAACCGGTCCAGCACCACCCCCGACACTCCCCCGGCGTAGGGATCGAGATGGATGCCGATGGTCGAGCTACGTCGGGTGCGCAGCATCCGCGCCGCGGCGTGCGGACGGTAGCCGAGGTCGGCGATCGCGGATTCGACGCGCTGCCGGGTGGAGTCCTTCACGATCGACGGCGTGTTGAGGACGTTCGAAACCGTCTGGCGGCTCACGCCTGCGACGCGCGCCACGTCGTCGACGGTGGGCGACTTCGCCATCCGGACCTCCTCGTCCCCAGCGATTCATGAACGTTCAAATCGTTATCCTATGGCGCAGTCAATCGGGTTGACAGCCCCTGAACCGCGGTCGTAGCGTGATCGATGGCGGCGGACTTTGATCGTTCCAATTCTTGCTTGGAAGGATCCAGAGGCAGCTCAGGGTCGGTCGTCGAGCCTGACTCATCAAAGGAGAGAGACATGACACGGCACACGATGCGCGCCGCCCTCGGAGCCGGCGCGCTCCTCATCACGGGAGCACTCGCGCTTTCGGGCTGCGGCGGCTCCGGCTTCAACAAACCGGCCGACACCGGAACCAGCGGGGCGAGCGCGCTGACATCGTCGAACGACCCGCTCACGCTCTTGATCGGCTCGAGCGGCGAGGCCGAGACCACAGCAGTCGAGAACGCGGTCGCGGCGTGGTCGAAGGATTCGGGCGTCAAGGCGACTGTCCAGGTGGCGAACGACCTGAACCAGCAGCTCGCACAGGGCTTCGCGGCGGGCTCCCCGCCGGACCTGTTCTATCTGTCGCCCGACTTCATCGCCGGCTACGTGAAAAACGGCTCGCTCAAGGCGTACGGCGACCTGCTGAAGAACAAGGACGACTTCTATCCTTCGCTTGTCAAGAACTTCACCGTGAACGGCGACTTCTACTGCGCCCCGAAAGACTTCTCGACGCTCGCACTGATCATCAACAACGACCTGTGGTCGAAGGCGGGGCTGACGGCTGCCGACATCCCGAAAACGTGGGATGACCTCACGACGGTCAGCAAGAAGCTCACGGCAAATGGCGTCGTCGGACTCGCCTTCGGTGGTGAGTATGCGCGCATCGGCACGTTCATGGCCCAAGCGAGCGGCGGCGGACTCGTGGTCGACGGCAAGGCCGTGGCCAACAGCCAGCAGAACGTCGATGCTCTGAACTACGTGAAAGAAGGCCTCAACGCCGGCAACTTCGCCTACGCCAAGGACGTCGGCGCAGGCTGGGGCGGCGAGGCCTTCGGCAAGCAGTCGGCCGCGATGGTGATCGAGGGCAACTGGATCGGCGGTGCGATGACAGCCGACTACCCGAACATCAAATATACGGTCGCCGAGCTCCCTGCCGGTGCGGCCGGGCAGGGCACCCTGCAGTTCACCAACTGCTGGGGCATGGCAGCCGACAGCCCGAACCAGAAGGCCGCGCTCAACCTCGTCGAGTACCTGACGTCGAAGGATCAGCAGCTGGCGTTCTCGAAGGCCTTCGGTCCGATGCCGTCGATCCAATCGGCAGCTGAGCAGTGGAGCAGCGAGAACCCCGACCTGACGGCGTTCCTCAAGGGCGCGGACTACGCGCAGTATCTGCCGAACGAGGCCGGTGCGAACGAGGTCATCGCCGACTTCAACGCGCAGCTTGAAGGCCTGAAGACCGGTGACCCGAAGGCGATACTCGACTCGGTGCAGACGAACCTCGAGGCCGTGGTCGGCGGCTGACATGACCGACCGGGTCAAGACCCCTCGCCGCGCCGGATCCTCCGGGATCCGGCGTGGCGAGGGCCTCGCCGGGTGGATCTTCACGGCCCCAGTGATCATCATCCTCGGCCTCTTCCTCTTCATCCCGGTGCTCATGGCGCTGTGGGTGAGCTTCTCGGACTGGAATGGCCGTGGCAGCCCCCTGTCTCCCGGTGTCAGCTTCGTCGGACTGGCGAACTACGCCGATGTCACGACCGGCGGCGGCCTCACCGAGCGCAACTTCGGCCTGTCGCTGCGCAACAATGCTTGGTACGTGGCGCTCGTCGTGCCGCTGCAGACGGCTTTGTCTCTCTTCCTAGCGGTCCTCGTCAGTCGCGCGGTCCTCCGCGGGCGCGGCTTCTTCCGAACTTCCTTCTTCTTCCCGTCCGTGACGAGTTCCGTCGCGATCACGATCCTGTGGCTCTTCCTCTTCGCGAAGTTCGGCGTCGTGAACGCCGTCCTGGCGCGGATCGGAATCAACGGACCGAACTGGTTCCACGAACCACGCGGAATCATCCACCTCGCTTTGGGAAGGGGGCCGCTCGACGGCCCCCAATGGCTGCTGACGAACAAGTTCCTCGGCGTCACGTGGTGGGAGTGGCTCGCGGGGCCGTCAGTCGCGATGACCGCCTTCATCCTGATGGGCATCTTCACGACGAGCGGCACATTCATGCTCCTTTTCGTCGCGGCACTTCAGAACGTCGGAGTCGAGCTCGGCGAAGCCGCGATGATGGATGGCGCGAACGGGTGGCAGCGATTCTGGCGCATCACGCTTCCCCAGCTTCGACCCACGATCTTCACAGTGCTGACCCTGGGTCTGATCGGCTGCTGGCAGGTGTTCGATCAGATCTACACCGGCACCCAGGGCGGACCGGCGAAGACCACTCTGACTCCGGCTTACCTCTCCTACCAAGCGGCGTTCGAGAATCAGAAATGGGGACAGGGTTCCGCCATCGCGTTCATCCTGTTCCTCATCATCATCGTGTTCACCCTCTTCCAGCGCTGGGTGCTCCGTGAGCGTCCCGTGTCGAAGCGTCGGGCGCGCAAGTATCAGGTGAAGGGTCAGCCGCCGGTCCCGCCGTCTCGCACCCCGGAACTCGTGAAGGGATCGACGCCATCATGACCATCACACCCGTTGCCGTCGCCGACACGGCCGTCGTCACGTCGCCGCGCCCGCGCGCTCGGCGCCCGCGGCTGACCGTGAGGTCGGTCGGCGGTCAGGTGCTGCTCTATGCGACCCTGATCGTTCTCGCGATCATCTACATCTATCCGTTCCTCGTGCAGGTGGCGACGTCCTTCAAGACGGATGCGGAGGCCACGGCGGACCCGATCTCGCTGATTCCGTCGGTCTGGTCGTTCGCGGCGTACGAGCTGCTGTTCTCACGGAGCGACTTCCCCCTGTGGTTCGCCAACTCCGCGATCGTCACCATCTTCGTCACGCTGGGACGCGTCTTCTTCGTGTCACTGGCGGGTTACGCGTTGGCGCGGCTTCATTTCCGTGGCCGGGCCGTGATCTTCGCCGCGGTCGTCGGGGTCATGGCCGTTCCCGGCGTCGTTCTGCTCATCCCGAAGTTCCTGGTCCTGAACCAGATCGGAATCTACGACTCCTACGCGGGCATGATCCTGCCGCTGCTGGTGGACGCGGCGGGCATCTTCATCATGAAGAACTTCTTCGAATCGATCCCGGTGTCGGTCGAGGAGCAGGCCCGGATCGACGGCGCGGGGGCCTTCCGGGTCTTCTGGTCGGTCGTCCTGCCGATGGCACGGCCCGCACTCATAGCGATCATCATCCTCTCGTTCCAAGGGTCGTGGAACGAGCTGAACCACTTCATCGTGTCGACGCAGTCCCCGGCGCTCACCACCCTGACGAAAGGCGTCGCGTCCCTCGCCTCCGGTCAGCTCAGCCAGGGCAACCAGTTCCCCATCAAGCTGGCAGCTGCCGCGATCATGACCATCCCCGTGGCTGTGATGTTCTTCATCTTCCAGAAGCGGATCATGAACACGAGCGAGGGGGCTGAGAAGGGATGACGGACCCGCCCCTTCACGGTTCGCCGCTGCAGCCGCTCCTGAGCGACGCGGTCATCACGCTGCGAGCACCGACTCAGGTGTGGTCGGCGGCTTCCGGCGATCTCGGCTCGGCGGCGATCCACGGCGTCTACCACGGTGACGTCCGGCACGTGCGCGCGGCGGTGCTCACCTGCGACGGAGACCCGCCGGAGTGGATCTCGGTGTCGCCGGACGGCCCATCGCGCGTCGTCTTCGGCGGTCTCCTGCGCGCTCTCGACGACCCGTCTGCGGACCCGAAGGTGCGGCTGCTGCGGGAGCGTGTCGTCGCGGACGGCGCCGTCGGCGAGACGGTTACCATCGTGTCGCGGCTCACGCGCGCGCTCGAGACGACGCTCCGGCTGCGGGTGGTGCCCGACTTCGCCCCCATGCAGGAGATCAAGGCGGGCATCGCGACGGCACGACCCTGGGACGCGACGGGCGCGATCGGCGTGGACGCTCCCTTCAGGGTGACCTCCGGCATCCAGTCGTTCACGATCGCCGCGCCCGGCGCTGACCTGCAGACCGACGAGGGAGCACTGGTCCTCACGTGGGATCTGCGCGTGGGTCCCGCCGCGACTGCGGCGGTCTCGTGGTCTTTGACGCTCGAAGACCCCTCCCTCGTCGTGCAGGGGGCGGGCGGCGCGACCGATGTCGCCGCGCTGCGGGACGACAGTCCGCGGGACTCCCGCATCACGCGATGGCAGGATGCCGCCCTCGGCGACCTCGACGCGCTGCGGCTGGCGCTGCCCGACCATCCGGAGGACGAGTTCTACGCCGCAGGGGCGCCATGGTTCTTCACTCTCTTCGGGCGCGACTCGCTCTGGGCGGCACGCCTCGCGCTGCCGGTCGACGCCGGGATCGCGGCATCCACCCTGCGCGTGCTCGCCCGCCTGCAGGGCGAGCGCGTCGACACTTCGACGGCGGAGCAGCCCGGAAAGATCCCGCACGAGCTGCGCAGCGCCCCGCTGGCGCTGCCGAGCGAAGAGGTGCTGCTGCCGCCGCTGTACTACGGAACGGTCGATGCGACCCTGCTCTGGGTGTGCCTGCTCGCTGAGGCCTTCGATGCCGGGATGCCGCGCGACGAGGTCATCGCGCTGCTGCCCGCGCTGCGCGCCGCCCTCGCCTGGATGACCGACTACGGCGACGGGTCGGGCCACGGCTTCATCGACTACATCGACCAGACGGGGCACGGTCTCGCCAACCAGGGCTGGAAGGACTCGGGCGACTCGATCCAGTGGCGCGACGGATCGCTCGCCCAGGGACCGATCGCGCTGTGCGAAGTGCAGGGCTACGCGTATGAAGCGGCGCGGCGCGGCGCGGACGCCCTCGATGCGCTCGCCGAGCCGGGCGGCGACGCCCTGCGCGACTGGGCCGCCGCCCTGCGCGAGCGCTTCCGCCGGGTGTTCTGGGTCGAGACGCCCGAGGGCCGTTATCCCGGCATCGCGCTCGACGCCGATCAGCGACCGGTCGACACGCTCACCAGCAACATCGGCCACCTGATCGGAACGGGAATCCTCGATCCCGACGAGGAATCGCACATCGCCTCGCTCCTGCTCGGCCCATCGATGTCGTCGGGGTTCGGCATCCGCACGATGTCGACCGCTGCGGCCGGCTACTGGCCGCTGAGCTACCACGGCGGCAGCGTCTGGGCGCACGACACCGCCATAGCGGTGCACGGGATGTCGCGCGCCGGGCTTCGCGACGAGGCTCTGCAGGTCGTCGACGGACTGCTCGCGGCGGCGGAGGGTTTCGGCTTCCGCGTGCCGGAACTGTATTCCGGCGACCCCGCGTCCGAGACCCGTGCCCCCACGCCCTATCCCGCCGCGTGTCGGCCGCAGGCGTGGTCGGCGGCGGCCGCCATCGCGTGCGCGGCGGCTGTCCGCGTCGTGCGCATCTAACCCGCGCCGCCCGGGCCAGCCGGCGTCGCGCGCGGTTAGCCCGCGTCGACCTTCGACACGGTGCCGCCGGTCAGCCGCAGGAGTTCATCGAAGGTGAGCGGGAAAACCGTGTGCGGCGTCCCCGCCGCCGCCCAGATCTGCGGGTACGCGGCGAGGTGCTCGTCCACGATCGTCGTGAGCGGCCGCGGATGCCCCGTCGGGGCCACGCCGCCGATCGCCTGACCGGTCGCCTCCCGCACCTGCTCGGGCGTGGCCCGCTGGATCCTCGTGCGGCCGATCCGCTCCGCCAGTGCGGTCGTGTCCACGCGGTGCGCGCCGCTCGTCATGACCAGCAGCGGCTCGTCGTCGGACCAGAACACCAGGCTGTTGGCGATCGCGCCGACGTCGATCCCGAGCGCCGCCGCGGCCAGGGGCGCGGTGGACGCGGCATCCGGCAGCACGACGATCCGCCCTTCGATGCCTGCAGCGCGGAGCGAGTCGTGGACGAGGCGGCTTCGGGCGGGGAGGTGCTCGGTCACGCGAGCCAGCCTAGCCGCGGGCGAGCGCCTCGCCGTGCGGCAGCAGCAGCCAGCCGTCCTCGGCGGCGGCCCACTCGCGCCAGCCCGCCGAGATCCGCTCGAGTCCGGCGCGATCGGTGATGCCGTGGCTCTGCGCATGGTCGGCGAACGAGGACTGCACGGCCCGGTCGGCCCACATCCCGCCCCACCAGGCGCGGTCCGCAGGCGCCTCGAACAGCCACACCGATGCGGAGGCGGCGACCTCGGCGAATCCGGCTTCGCGCGTCCAGGACTTGAGCAGGCGCCCGGCCGCCGGCTCGCCCGTGACCGCGCGGTGTGTCCGCAGGTATACATCCAGCCACTCGTCGAGTCCGGGCAGCCGCGGATGCCAGATCACACCCTCATAATCGACATCCCTCACCGCGACCACCCCGTCGGGCGAGAGCACCCGGCGGAACTCGCGCAGCGCATCGACCGGGCGCGCCAGATGCTGCAGCACCTGGTGAGCGTGGACCACGTCGTAGCCGCCCTCGGGACGCTCCAGCGCGTAGGCGTCCCCGACGATGAACTCGACGCTGCGGACACCCTCGGCCACCGCGAGCGCCGCTGCCTGTGCGACCACGTCGGCCGCGGCATCCACCCCCGTCACCGCGCCGGGCGACACCAGCCGCGCGATATCCAGCGTGATGGTGCCCGGCCCGGCGCCGACGTCGAGCACCGTGAGCCCCCGTCGAAGGTGCGGCAGCAGGTAGGCGGCGGAGTTCTCCGCCGTGCGCCAGGCGTGCGACCGCAGCACGCTCTCGTGGTGTCCGTGGGTGTACTGCTCCGCCATGCACCGAGATTAGCCTCCCTGACTGCGCATTATGCGCAATCCACGGCGAGGTGGTTGAACACTCCGTCAGCCAGTGGTGCAATAGACGGTGGATGCCGCAAAGCCGCGGCACCGCGACACGGCGCCCACAAGGCCAGCCGGAAGGAACATGCGATGACGCACACCCTGCCTCTTCCCGACTTCACCCACGAACGTGTGGAGGTGATCACCGGACGACGCAGCGGCCTGTTCATCACCGTCGCCCTGCACTCGTCCGTGCTCGGCTCGGCGCTCGGCGGCGCGCGGCTGTGGACGTACCCGCACTGGAGCGACGCTCTCGGCGACGCCCTGCGACTCTCGGCGGCCATGACCCTGAAGAACGCCGCGGCGGGCCTGGATGCCGGTGGCGGCAAGTCCGTCATCGCCCTCGGTCCGGGCGAGACCCTCGACCACGAGCGCCGCCGCGCCGCCTTCCTCGACCTCGGCGACGCCGTCGAGTCGCTGCACGGGCTATACCGGACCGCCGAAGACGTCGGATCGACGACGGAGGACATGCTGGTGGTCAGCGAGCGCACCGAGCACGTCGTGGGACTCCCCGACGCGGTCGGCGGCTCGGGCGAGCCCGCCGGGCCCACGAGCCTCGGCGTCTACGAGTCGCTGCGTGCCACCCTCGAGCGCGTCGCCGGCAGCGGGGGTGTCGCCGGCCGTCGCATCACGATCTCGGGACTCGGCCAGGTCGGCGGCCGGCTGGCGGTCCGGCTCGCCGCGGAGGGCGCGGCGCTCACCATCACCGACGTCAACCCGGCCAAGCGCGATCTCGCCCTCGATCTCGGCGCCGCGTGGGCTGTGCCGGGCGAGGAGCACCTTGTTCCCGCCGACGTCTTCGTACCGGCCGGGATCGGCGGTCTGCTCACCGACGACGTGATCGACGCGCTGGACGCGAAGGCCGTGTGCGGCCCGGCGAACAACCCTCTCGCCGATCGCAGCGGCGCCGCGCGGCTCGCCGGTCGCGGCATCCTGTATGCGCCCGACTTCGTGGTCAACGCGGGCGGTGTCATCTACCTCGACCTCGAGGCGAAGCACCTCGGCAGCCGCGGCGAGATCATGGAGCGTGTCGCGGCGATCGGCGACACCGTCCGCCGCATCTTCGACGAAGCGGAAGCCCGAGGTGTGACCCCGCTCGAAGCCGCCGAGGGACTCGCGGCGGAGCGGCTCGGCCGCGGAGCGCGCGAGCACTCGCTGGCCTGATCGATCGGGGATCTCGACGAAGGACTCGAACAGGGCATCCGATGTAGCAACCGGCCGTACTGAGTGCCTCGACCGCTGGTACCGGGTCGCACGAGTGGCATGATGTAGGGGTCCCGGCACGGGATGCCGCAACGACGCGGCGCACGATCGTCAAAGGAGAGTTTCGTGTTCACCAGTTCGTTTCCCGATGTCGAGATCCCCGAAGTCTCGGTCTACGACTTCCTCTTCGCATCGCTCAGCGACGAGGAGGCCGCGACGATCGCGCTGATCGATGCCGCGTCGGGCGCCGAGACGACGTACGGAGCGCTACGCGCCCAGGTGAACGCCTTCGCCGGAGCACTGGCCGCGCGCGGTGTCGACACCGAGACAGTGCTCGGACTCCTGTGCCCGAACGTGCCGGCGTTCGCGACGGTGTTCCACGGCATCCTCCGCGCCGGCGCCACCGTCACCACGATCAACTCCCTCTACACCGCGGGCGAGATCCAGAAGCAGCTGACGGATGCCGGTGCCACCTGGCTCATCACGGTTTCGCCGCTGCTCCCCCAGGCGAGCGCAGCCGCCGAAGCCGCCGGCATCCCGCACGAGCGTGTCATCGTGCTGGACGGCGCGGCCGGTCACCCGAACCTGCGGGAGCTCCTGATGGAGCAGCAGGCGGCCCCCGACGTGAGCTTCGATCCCTCGACGCACATCGCCGTGCTGCCGTATTCGTCGGGCACGACCGGCGTCCCCAAGGGTGTCATGCTCACGCACCGCAACCTCGTCGCGAACGTGCAGCAGTGCCGGTCCAACATCGACCTGCGCGAGACCGATCGGGTGCTCGCGGTCCTGCCTTTCTTCCACATCTACGGCATGACCGTGCTGCTGAACCTCGCTCTCCGGCAGCGGGCGAGCCTCGTGACGATGCCGAAGTTCGATCTCGTCGAGTTCCTGACCAACATCCAGAAGTACGGATGCACCTACCTCTACATCGCGCCCCCGATCGCGGTCGCCCTCGCCAAGCACCCCATCGTCGACCAGTTCGACATCTCGACGGTTCACACCGTGTTCTCCGGGGCCGCGCCTCTGGACGGCGAGACCGCTGAGGTCGCAGGCCGCCGCATCGGCGCGCGGATGATGCAGGGCTACGGCATGAGCGAGCTCAGCCCGGTCTCGCACGCGATGCCCGCGAGCCGCCACGACATCCCGGTGAGCTCGGTCGGCACGATGCTGCCTAACCAGGTCTGCAAGCTCATCGACACCGAGACCGGTGAGGAGATCACCGAGCTCGGGGCAGACGGCGTCACCAAGCCGGGCGAGCTGTGGGTCAAGGGTCCGAACGTCATGTCCGGCTACCTCAATCAGCCCGAGGCGACCGCGGAGACACTCGACGCCGACGGGTTCCTCCACACCGGCGACATCGCGGTGTACCACGAGGGCGACTACTTCTCGATCGTCGATCGCGTCAAGGAGCTCATCAAGTACAAGGGCTACCAGATCGCCCCGGCAGAGCTCGAGGCTCTACTGCTTTCCCACCCGAAGATCATGGATGCCGCGGTCATCGGCGTGCTCGATGACGAGAGGCAGGAGATCCCCAAGGCGTTCGTCGTGGCGGCTCCCGACTCCGGCCTCAGCGAAGAGGAGGTCATGTCGTTCGTGGCGGAGCACGTCGCGCCGCACAAGAAGGTCCGCCGGGTCGAGTTCATCGACGCGATCCCGAAGTCGACCGCGGGCAAGATCCTCCGCAAAGACCTCCGGGCACGCGAGGCCGCGCGGGTCTGACGACCGCGCGCGCCGGCGGCGGATAATCGGCGTATGACGACGACGCCGCTGAGACCGGCTCCGATCCACGTCGACGACGATGTGCTCGACGAGCTTCGCGCTCGGCTGCGCGCGACACGGTGGCCGCCGCCGCTGCCACGAACTCGATGGCGCGCAGGTGTCGACCTTCACGCTGCCCAGGAATTCTGCCGCGTGTGGGCCGATGAGTATGACTGGCGCCGACACGAGGCATGGCTGAACGCGTTCGAGCCTCACTTCGCGCGCGTCGACGGACTCGACCTGCACGTCTGGCGCGTCGGCTCGCCGACCGGCCCTGGACTCCCCCTGCTTCTGCTGCACGGCTGGCCGGGCAGCGTCGTGGAATTCCGGCATGTGATCGAGCCGCTCACCACCGGGTCCCCGTCGTTCGAGCTCGTCATCCCCTCGCTTCCGGGTTTCGGGTTCGGCGGCCAACCCGCCGAGCCCGGGTGGGGGGTCACGAGGTCGGCCGAGGCGTTCCACTCGCTCATGACGGACGTGCTCGGCCATGAGCGCTATGGCGTGCAGGGGGGTGATTGGGGTGCGATCATCGGATCCCGGCTCGCACAGCTGCATCCCGAGGCCGTCATCGGACTGCACACGAACTACCCGCTGAGCATCGGTGATATCGACCCGACCTGGTCGAGCGATGCCACCCCGGATGAGCGGCGGCACCTCGACGATCTCGCTATCTACTCAGCGACCGAGCGCGGTTACAGCGCGATCCAGGGCACGAAGCCCCAGACCCTGGCCGTCGCGCAGACCGACTCCCCCGCCGGGCTCGCCGCGTGGATTCTCGAGAAGTTCCAGACCTGGAGCGACCGCGGCCTCTCGGGGTTCTCGGTCGACGACATCCTGACGAACCTCATGTTCTACTGGGCGCCGAATTCCGTCGCCTCGTCGGCGGCGATCTACTTCGAGTCACGCCTCGACCCCGAAGGTCGGAACCACCCGATGCCCGAGGTGCCGGTCGGAGTCGCGAACTTCCCCCATGAGATCACCGGAACGTCGCGCCGATGGGCAGAGACGAAGTACCCGATAGCGCGCTGGACCGACATGCCGCGCGGCGGCCACTTCGCGGCGCTCGAAGAGCCGCTGCTGCTCAGCGACGATGTGCGGGCGTTCTTCGCATCACTCGGATGAGCGGATAGGGCTGTAGCGTGCCACTGAGCGGCATCCGGCCAGCCGCAAGCTCCGGTTGAGAAACCACATTCCGTTCCGGAAACCACTTTTCGACTGGGACCTCACCAGCCGCGTGATGTCTCGGCAGACACCTGGTTTCTCGCGATGTCGCTGCGGCCCGCGCCCGCGGCACGACGGGTGCCCCGACCACCCTGGCCGGGGCATCCGTCGTTCACCTCACGCGATGCGCATCACCACGCCGAGGGTGCGGGGGGCACCACGACCGGCGGGCGGTCGTCGCAGGTGATGGTGTTCGGCAGCTCCCACGACGCCATCCATGGGCCCGTCGTGCCGCCGCCGTCGTTGCCGCCGAGGTCGGTCACCGCGAACTCCGAACCCGACGGGGTGAAGTGGAACGACCCGCAGTTGTTGATGCCCACCGCGCCGACGTTGCGCGCATCGACGTTCTGGAATGAGGCGCCTCCCGCGACGCGGCCACTCAGCACCGACGTGCCGGTGCCGTCGACCTGCACGTCCTTGAACGCAACGTCCGAGATCGTGTAGAGATCCTTTACCGGGAAGTCCGCGACCATGAGGATCGCGTTGTAGGTCGAGTCCAGATAGCGGTCACCGGTGACGCGGATGCCGGAGATCGAGCCCTCGAGAGCGTAGATCCAGAGCGACCCGAGGCCGATCCGCCAGTTCAGCTCGAAGGTTCCGGCACGGACGGTCGTGTTGTCCTGAAAGGTCAGCGTCCCGCCGAACGGATGCGCTCCGAACCGCGACCCGGCGTGCAGCGCGCTGCCCTCCCGGATCGTGTCGGCCACGAGGTTGTTCGAGACCGTGTTGTCGGTGCCGCCGTAGATCGCGATGCCGTTCGCGAGGGTGGGCGTCTGGACGGTGTTGTGGTCGAACACGTTGCGCGCATTCGTCGGCGTCGTGCCGCCGCGGGACTCCGCCCACATCGCCAATCCGTCATCCCCGCTGTTGCGGACGAAATTGTTCCGCGCGACCGAGTCCGTCACCCCGATGTGGAAGTTCAGGCCGTCGGCGATCTGGTCCACGATGATGTTGTCGGCGACGGTGACGTTCGACATCGGTCCGTCGAACCACATCCCGACCTTGGTGTGCTGGATGTAGAGGCCGGTGAAGGACGAGTCGTGGAACGCCCCGCCGATGCCGTTCACCTGGTCGGTGTCGATCCGCTCGCGCACATCGCCCTGGATCGCGAACCCGGACAGATGCACGTTCGAGCTGCCACCGGCCGCGGCATCCTTTCCGTAGAAGCCGACGCCGGTGTGCACCGAGCCGTCCGCCGCCGGCGTGGCGAGCGCGACCTGCGCGCCCTTGATCGTCGTGTACCAGCTGCCGGCACCCTGGATCGTGACGCCGTCGACGACGATGTGCCTGTCGACCCGATAGGTCCCCGGCGGGATGTAGACGGTGAGCCGGTTCTTCTTCGCGAACGCGATCGCCTTCTCGATCGCCGGCGCGGAGTCCATGCGACCCGTGGGGTCAGCGCCGAAGAGCAGCACGTTCGACGCCACGAGCTTCACATACGGGAGCCCGACCTTCTCGGTGTCGATGAGATCGATGACCGTCCAGGCCACGCCGGCCGGCGCGGTAAGGCGGATCTTCTCCCCCGCCTGGTGGGTCCTGCCGAGCGGCAAACGCTCCTCGTCGTAGAACTTCATCGGCCGGAACGGCTTCGCGATCTCGGGAACGGGCGTCGTGAACTGCGGAACGCACTGACATTCCGTGATCCACCAGTCGGTGTGCAGCAGGTCCGCCTGCGGATCGTTCGAGAACGGGTACTGGTTGTACAGGTACGCGTACTGCGACGTCATCGTCAGAGTCGCCTTCTGCGATCCGGCCCTGACCGCGAGCGGAGCGGTGAGGCCGCCGCCGGTCGGCGAGTCCGGGATGCTGTAGCGCACCGTGATCGCGTTGGCGGCCGCGGGCAGCGTGAACTCGACATACTGGCCCGGCAGCAGCTTCACGGCCTTGCGGCCCGATGCCTCCGCCTCGATCGTGTACGCGTCGCGGCCACCGCCGATCACGGTGCCGTCCGTGACCGCGTTCTCGGCCTCCTGCTCGAGGAACGCGACGTCTGCGCCACGACCTGCGACGAGCGCCGGCGCGAGCGCGGCACGGGTGACGACGGACGACGCAGCCGGGGGCGGCGCCGCGACCGCCGCCGATCCGGTGGCGAGGACGCCGATGGTGAGGGATGCCGCGGCAGCAGCCGCGACAAGGGTTCTGGGTCGTGTCATCGTCGACTCGATTCATCCGGGGGCGCGGGCGACGGTGCCCGTTCGGCGCCAATCTAGGGCCGGATGGAAGCGAGATCAAGAGATAGTCGTGAATTGCCGTTCATCTGTTTGATTCTTGCGTGAATCTGCGGCGGTGACGCAAGACTTGCAGGTCTTGCAGGGAGCGGAGCGTGGACGCGTTTCGTCTCGGTCGCTGCGCTCCCTCGCTCAACGACCGGGGCGCGACGACAACCCCGGTCGTTGAGCGAGCGAAGCGAGACGAAGCGTCGCTGGTCAGACCTTCTCGACGGGCGCGACGAGGTCGGTCACCCACGTCGACTGATCCTCGGAGCCCGCCTCGACGTAGATCTCGCGCGTCGGTCCGCTGATGCGGTAGCCGTCGGCGACGATCTGCTCCATGAGCGCCATCCAGGATCGGCCGATGCTCGGCATGTCGCCGTAGTGCGTCAGCACAGCGGCCGTCCCGATCGGCGGAAGCTCGACGACCTCGTAGCCGTCGGCCTCCCGGGGGTCGGCATCCGCGGTGAATGAGACGTGCACCGCGAGTTCCTCGGAATCCGGCACGGCTTCGTACCAGAAGACTCCGGGCTCGTTCAGGGCGCCGCCCGAGGCCTCGATCGCGCGGATGAGGCCCGGCAGGATCTGATCGACGACGGGGGTGACGTTCTCCGGGCCCATGCCCGGCGCCCTCCCCTCGACGGCGTAGACCGTGACGGCATCCATCGGGCGGTAATCGACGGAGATTGACATGGTTCCTGCTCCTTCCATTGCGCGGAGTCGTTCGTCGATGCGATCGAGCCGTTCGGTGTCGGCCGCGAGGCCCGCCTCGAGCTCGACGCGGCGACGCACCAGTGCATCCCGCAGCGCGGTCTGCTGATCGGATGCCGCGAGCACGGCTCCGATCTCATCCAGCCCGCACCCGAGGTCGCGCAGCTCGACGATGCGCAGCAGCGCGCCGAGCTGGCGATCCGCGTAGTAGCGGTAGCCGGTGCGTTCGTCCACGTGCTCGGGCGGCAGGATGCCGATCGCGTCGTAGTGACGCAGCATCCGCACACTCACGCGCCCGATCGCGGCGAACTCTCCGATGGTGTACATGATGCTGACCACGCTCGACCCTGACACAGTGCGAGGGTCAAGCGGAACGTTCGGGCATCATTTCCTGCGCGGTCTCGGACCAGGGCGACGCGGTCGGCGGCTCGTCGACCTCGAGGCCGTGCAGGGTCTCGAGCGCCGTGTGCACCTCGTCGATGCGGCCTTCGACCGCGAGTTCGCGGATGCGCAACGACGGGCGGTGCAGCAGCACTCCGGCGAGGTGCCGCAGCGCCGCCTCGACGTCGTCGCCGGCGCCTCGGGCACGCGCCCGGGAGATCTCGTCCTCGACCGTCTTCAGCACCTCCTGCCGCAGCGCGGTGATCGCCGGTCCGGCGGTGCGGTCTGCCGCGAACTCGGCCGCCGCGTCTCCGACCAGCGCGCGCGCGTCGGCGTGGGCGCCGAACCCCTCGAGCGGGGCGTGCAGGCGGATGGTCTCGAGGTCGAGCAGCTCGACGCCGGCGACGCTCCCGACGGCGGGATCGACGTTTCGCGGAAGTCCGAGGTCGATGACCAGCACCCGGCGACCCGGGGCGAAGGCGTCGGCGTGGACGACGGCATCCGCGGTGCAGGTGATGACGACGTCGGCGGTGCCTGCGGCATCCGCGAAAGAGGAATCGGCGATCAAGCCGTGCTTCGCGGCGAATGCGGCCGCCCGGCCCGACGGCGAGAAGACGTGCAGGTCGAGCGCGCCGCGTGCCCGGAGAGCGTCCGCGGTGGTCGCGGCGTAGCGGCCGGTGCCGACGATCAGCACGCGCATGGCCGACCAGTCGGCGACCCGGCTCGACGCGAGTTCGAGCGCGAGTCTGACCAGCGACCGGTGGGTTCCTCGCAGGCTGGTGCGGCTGCGGACCCCGCGGCTCGTCTGCGCCGCCTTCTGGAACAGTCGCTCGAGTTCGCTGCTCGTCGTCCCTTCAACGCGCGCGGCGTCGAGCGCGCGACGAACCTGACCCGAGATCTCGTCTTCGCCGACGACGACGGATTCGAGACCGCTCGTCACGGCGAACAGGTGGGCTGCGGCATCCGACCCTTCATGCACCGACACCGAGCCGCGCAGCACATCGGGCGGGATGTCGCTCGCGGAGGCCATCGCCTCGACGGCCGACTCCACGGCGACCGCACGGCCTCCGGTCAGCGGCTCGTCGATGTCGAGGTAGGCCTCGAAGCGGTTGCATGTGGCGAGTACGACCGCGCCCGAGACGAACAGTTCATCGTCGACGAGGGCGCGGGTGGCGGCTGGTGCGCCCACCGACAGACGCTCCAGGATGTCCAGGCTCGCGTTCCGATGGTTCGCGGTGAGACACAGAAGCACGAGCCTAATGTTAACGGTGTGTCCCTGAATCCTCCGCATCCCCCCGTCGTTCACGGAAACACCTCGCTGATCCGCGCGTACCGGGGGGAGCGTCCGCCGACGACGCCGGTGTGGTTCATGCGGCAGGCCGGGCGTTCGCTGCCGGAGTACCGGGAGCTGCGCGTGGGCACCGACATGCTCGAGACGTGCCTGACCCCCGAGCTCGCGAGCGAGATCACGCTGCAGCCGGTGCGTCGGCACGGCGTCGATGCCGCGATCTTCTTCAGCGACATCGTGATCCCCGTGAAGCTCGCCGGCGTGGACGTCCGCATCGTGGCCGGCCGCGGTCCGGTGCTGGAGAAGCCGGTGCGGACCGCGGCGGATGTCGCGGCCCTTCCACCGCTCGACCCCGAGGCGCTCGAGCCCATCCGCGAGGCGGTCGCCGCGACGGTGGCCCGGCTGGGTGAGACCCCGCTCATCGGGTTCGCGGGCGCCCCTTACACCCTCGCGTCGTACCTTGTCGAGGGCGGCCCGTCGAAGGAGCAGCTGCGCACGCGCGCCATGATGCACTCCGATCCCGCGACCTGGTCGGCGCTGCTGTCGTGGTGCGCAGCCGTGACGGGAGCCTTCCTCGCCGCGCAGATCGAGGCCGGCGCCTCGGCCGGGCAGCTCTTCGACTCGTGGGCGGGCTCGCTGAGCCGCGCCGACTACACCGGCTCGGTCGCGCGGCACTCCGCGGCCGCGCTGGAGCCGGTGCGCGCCCTGGACGTGCCGATCGTGCACTTCGGCGTGGGCACCGGCGAACTCCTCGCCGCGATGCGGGATGTCGGAGCCGACGTCATCGGAGTCGACTGGCGGATCCCGCTCGACGAGGCGTCGCGCCGACTGGGCGGTGCGACGCCGCTGCAGGGGAACATCGATCCCGCTCTCCTCGCGGCGCCGTGGCCCGTGCTCGAGGCTCATGTCCGGGACGTGCTCGAGCGGGGCCGCGCCGCGCCGTCGCACGTCCTCAATCTGGGCCACGGCGTGCCGCCGGACACCGACCCCGGCGTGCTGACCCGGATCGTGGAGTTCGTGCACGACCAGTCCTGACGCGGACGGGATTCGCGTCTGCCCGGGAGACGGGCGAGGATGGAACCATGAGCGATCCCTCGGCCGAAGCCCTTCCCGAGAGCGACGCGCTCGGCTGCACGCTGTGGGCCGTGTTCCGTCGCGATCCCGCACACCCCGCCCAGGGAGGCGACCTCACCCCGGTCGTCCGGGCCATCGAGGGCGGTGGGGTCAAGGTGCGCGGGTTCTACGACGTCTCGGGGCTCCGCGCCGACGCCGACCTCATGGTGTGGCTGCACGGAGCGGCCCCCGAGACGCTGCAGTCGGCGCTGCGCGAACTGCGACGCGCGGAGCCGCTCGCATCGCTGCTGCCGGTGTGGAACGCCATGGGCGTCCACCGGCCGGCCGAGTTCACAGCCAGCCACATGCCGGCCTTCATGCGCGGCAAGGAGCCCGAGGCATGGCTCACCGTCTACCCGTTCGTGCGCTCGTACGAGTGGTACCTGCTGCCCGACGACGAGCGCCGCCAGATGCTCGCCGATCACGGGCGGAAGGGCTCGGAGTTCCGACAGGTGCTCAGCAACACGGTCGCGTCGTTCGCTCTCGGCGACTACGAGTGGATCCTCGCCCTCGAGGCGCCCGAGCTCGTCGACCTCGTCGACCTCATGCGCCACCTCCGCCAGACCGATGCGCGGCGACACGTGCGCGAGGAGATCCCCTTCTACACCGGGCGCCGGATCCGCCTGGACGAGATCGCCGAGGTGCTGGCGTGACCGCGCTGCGGATCGGCACCCGCGGGAGCGCGCTCGCGCTGACCCAGACGGGATCGGTCGCCGACGATCTCGCGACCGAGACCGGGGTCGCCACCGAGCTCGTCACGATCACCACGGCGGGCGACCGCTCGACCGAGCCGCTCTCGCAGGCGGGCGGCACCGGACTGTTCACGAGCGCACTGCGTGACGCGCTGGTCGCGGGCGAATGCGATGTGATCGTGCACTCGCTCAAGGACCTTCCCACCGCGCCGCATCCCGACCTGACGATCGCGGCCATCCCGGTGCGCGAAGACGCGCGCGACGCGCTGTGCGCGCGCGACGGACTCACGCTCCTGAAGCTCCCCACAGGCGCGCGCGTCGGCACCGGCTCGCCTCGCCGTGCCGCGCAGCTGCGCCGGCAACGGCAGGATCTGCAGATCGTCGACATCCGCGGCAACGTCGACACCCGGCTCGGTCGCGTGGCCGACGGCGACCTGGATGGCGTGCTGCTGGCCGCAGCAGGACTGCGGCGGCTGCGCCGCACCGACGCGATCACCGAGCTGCTCGACCTCGACCACTGGCCGACGGCACCCGGGCAGGGAGCACTCGCCGTCGAGGTGCGGCGCGGCGACGAGCACCTCGTCGAGTCGCTCGATCATGCCGAATCCCGGGCCGCCGCGGAAGCCGAGCGACATGTGCTGGCCATCCTCGAGGCCGGCTGCTCGGCGCCCCTCGGCGCGCACGCCGTCGTCGATGCCGGTCTCCTCCTGCTCTCGGCGAGCGTGTACAGCCTCGACGGCACGATCGCGCTGACGGCATCCCATGCCGCCGTCTGGCCCGACGACGCCGCACCACTGGATGTCGCGGCATCCGCCGCCCGCGAGCTGCTGGACGCCGGAGCCGCCGATCTGACAGGATCCGCCCGATGATCGAGCGTCCACGCCGCCTGCGGGCGACCCCCGCCATGCGACGCCTCGTCGCCGAGAACCGGGTGCATGCCGCCGAGCTGATCCTGCCGGTCTTCGTCCGCGAAGGCGCGTCCGAGCCGGTCCCGATCTCGTCGATGCCCGGAGTCGTGCAGCACACCCTCGACTCGCTCCGCCGCGCCGTCGCCGAAGCCGCGGATGCCGGCATCGGCGGCATCATGCTGTTCGGCGTCCCCGAGCACAAGGATGCGATCGGCTCGGGCGCGACGGATCCGGACGGCATCCTCAATGTCGCGACCCGCATCGCCGTGGCCGAGGCGCGCGACGCGCTCGTGGTCCAGACCGACCTGTGCCTGGACGAGTTCACCGACCACGGACACTGCGGGGTGCTCGATGAGCGGGGTCGCGTCGACAACGACGCGTCGCTCGAGCGCTACCGCGAGATGGCCGTCGTCCAGGCCGAGGCGGGGTCGCAGCTGGTGGGTCTGTCCGGAATGATGGACGGCCAGGTCGCCGCGGTGCGGGACGCGCTCGACGACGCCGGTCACATCGACATCCCGATCCTCGGCTACGCGGCCAAGTACGCGTCGGCGTTCTACGGCCCGTTCCGTGAAGCCGTGCAGTCCTCGCTCGAAGGCGACCGTCGCACGTATCAGCTCGATCCCGCGAACCGCCGGGAGGGCTCCCGCGAGATCGACCTCGACGTCGCCGAGGGCGCCGACATCGTCATGGTGAAGCCCGCGATGTCGTACCTGGATGTGCTGGCGGATGCCGCCGCATCCAGTCCGGTGCCCGTGTGGGCGTACCAGGTGTCGGGCGAGTACGCCATGATCGAGGCCGCCGGCGCGAACGGCTGGATCGACCGTCGCCGCGCGATCGAGGAGTCGGTGCTCGGCATCCGTCGTGCCGGTGCGGATGCCGTGCTGACGTACTGGGCCGTCGAACTGGCCGCGTGGCTGCGGTGACCACCACCAACGACGCCGAGTTCGCGCGCGCCCGAGCGGCGATGCCGGGCGGCGTCAACTCGCCGGTGCGCGCCTTCGGGTCGGTCGGAGCGACGCCGCGCTTCCTCGTGTCGGCGTCGGGCGCACGCGTGACCGACGTCGAGGGCCGCGAGTACGTCGACCTCGTGGGCTCGTGGGGTCCCGCCATCCTGGGCCACGCCCACCCCGCGGTCGTGAAGGCGGTACAGGATGCCGCCTCCCGCGGGCTGGGGTTCGGGGCGTCCACCCCCGGCGAGACCGAGCTGGCCGAACTCGTCGAGGCCCGCATCGCGAGACCCGCGTCGGAGCCCGCACGGCCCATCGAGAGGCTGCGGCTCGTCTCGACCGGCACCGAGGCGACCATGACCGCGATCCGGCTCGCGCGCGGCGCGACCAGGCGCGACCTCATCGTGAAGTTCGCCGGGCACTACCACGGCCACTCCGACGGACTGCTCGCCGAAGCCGGTTCGGGGGTTGCGACCCTCGCGCTGCCCGGCTCGGCGGGGGTGCCCGCAGCGATCGCGGCGCAGACCCTCGTCATCCCATACAACGACGTGGATGTCGTGCGCGAGGTCTTCGCGACCCGTGGCGCGGACATCGCCGCGATCATCGTCGAAGCCGCGCCCGCCAACATGGGCATCGTGCCGCCGCAGCGCGGCTTCAACGCCGCGATCGCCAGGATCGCCCATGCGCACGGCGCGCTGCTGATCCTCGACGAGGTGCTCACCGGCTTCCGCGCCGGCCCCGCGGGCTGGTGGGGCATCGACCCCGTCCCGTTCGCGCCCGACCTCTTCACGTTCGGCAAGGTCATCGGCGGTGGGCTGCCCTTGGCGGCGCTGGGGGGCTCGGCGCAGCTGATGGACCAGCTCGCTCCGCTCGGGCCGGTGTATCAGGCGGGCACCCTCAGCGGCAATCCGCTCGCTGTCGCCGCAGGGCTCGCGACCCTCCGCGCCCTCGATACCGCCGCCTACGCCCGGATCGACGCCGCGTCCGCGGCGATCGCGGATGCCGCGGCCGACGCGCTCACCGCCCAAGGCGTCGCACACCGCGTGCAGCGGGCGGGCAGCCTCTTCTCGATCGCGTTCGCCGACACGCCGCCGCACGACTACGAGACCGTGAAGGCGCAGGATGCCTTCCGTTATCCGCCGTTCTTCCGGGCGATGCTCGACGCCGGCGTCTCGCTTCCGCCGTCCGTCTTCGAGGCCTGGTTCGTCTCGGCGGCTCACGACGACCGAGCAGTCGGGCAGATCACCGATGCGCTCCCGGCCGCTGCGC
The DNA here is from genome assembly GCF_039530205.1 of Microbacterium deminutum. Lineage (NCBI taxonomy): Bacteria > Bacillati > Actinomycetota > Actinomycetes > Micrococcales > Microbacteriaceae > Microbacterium > Microbacterium deminutum. The sequence continues at coordinate 20,863 of NZ_BAAAOG010000012.1, read as the reverse complement.
GTGCCGCGGCGGCCGCCACGCGCGACTGACACGCCCGCGACGCCCACGAGAACGCGCGGCGGTCCCTCCGGCGGGCGGAGGGGTGGGGGCGGGCGGAGGAGCGTTTCCAGCGGCATCCGCCTCCACAGGGCCGCACCCCTCCGGTGAGCGGAGGGCGCGCGTGACGCGGCCGGGAGCGTGGGACGCGGCCGGGAGCGTGGGGCGCGGCCGGGAGCGTGGGGCGCGCGTGACGTGGCGGGAGCGTGATGCGGCAAAGGCGGGGCGGGTGAACGCTCCGTCAGTCCGCGACGCTGACCACGACCTGCACCGGCGCGTACCCTTCCGCTTGGACGGTCACCGTGATCTGCCCGGCATCCGTCGGTCGCACGATCGCGAGCGCCCGGCCGTCGTACGTCGTGACGCCCGGGCCGGCGAACGGCTCCTCGGTGCGGGCACGGCCGGTTCCGACGCCCGCGAGCATCCCCGGGCCCTCGATGCCCACCGTGACGACGACGTCGCGGTCGCACAGGACGACACCCGACCCGTCCTCGATGGTGATCGCGACGAAGCCGAGGCCGTCGGCGTCGAGCCGCGTCGCTTCGGCGCGGGCGACCAGACGCGGCGACCCGGTCGCGCTGCGCAGCGCGTGCCTGCCGGTCTCCGCTCCCCCGCGGCGAGCGACGGCCACGAGTTCGCCGGGCCGGTACTCGGTCTCGAACCGCGCACGGAAAGCCTTCTCCGCACCGACGGCCGCCACCCCGAGGGAGTCGCCGTCGAGCAGCAGCTCGACCTCGTCGGCATCCGCGTACACATCGACCGTCACCGCCGAACCAGCGGGAACATCCCACGCCCATGACGAGACCGTGTCGTCCCACGACCACGGCGTGGTCGCCGTCGGGCGACCGTGATGCTGCGGCCGATGCACGGCGAGGTACGGATCGGCCCGAAGCCCGAAGACGATCTCGCGGTAGTACGAGATCGTGCGGCGGTACCCGGTGATGTCGAGGTCGCCGCACTCGGCGAGCAGATACGGGTAAGGGCCCGACGTGCCGGTCGGCGCGTAGCCGTCGGCATCCGTGTAGTCGACCCGGCCGATCCCCGCCTCGCCGAGGTAATCCCAGCCGGTCCAGGTGAAGTCCCCGATCACGTGGGGCAGTCGCTCGACGAGCCCCCACATCACATCGATCTTCGCCGGGAACGTCTCCGACCCCACGATGACGCGGTGCGGGAACAGCTCCGCGTCGAGTTCGTAGCGGGAGTCGGCGTAGTTGAAGCCGACGACATCCAGCACCGCGGCCGACTCCTCGGTCGTCTCGGTGACGAGCGACGAGGCGTTCATGAGCGCCATCTGCTCGCCCATGTCGGCCATCATCGTGTTGGGATCGGATACCGTGGCATCCGCGCTCGCCGCAGCCATCCGATCCATGTTCGCGATGATGCCGTTGATGCCGTTCGTCACGAACCTGGTGTCATCGAGTGCCCGGAAGCCGTCCGCGAGCCGCCTGCTCCAGGTCGCGCCGACCGGCGTCGCGAGTTCGAGGATCTCGTTGCCGATCGAGTACAGCACCACGCTCGGGTGGTTGAAGTCCTGGGAGACCAGCGCTGCTATGTCGCGCTGCCACCGGTCGGCGAAGGTGGCCGAGCCGTCGAACGCGGTCTTCGATCGGGTCCACACGTCGGTGAGTTCATCCATCACCAGCACTCCGTGGCGGTCGCACGCCGCCAGCATGGCGCGACCCATCGGGTTGTGCGCGCTTCGGAGCGCGTTGAACCCGGCGTCTTTCAGGAGGCGAACCCGGCGGTCCTCGGCGGCCGCGATGGAGACCGCGCCGAGTGGGCCGTTGTCGTGGTGCACGCACGCGCCCCGCAGCTTGACGACCTCGCCGTTGATGCGCAGGCCCCGCTGCGGATCCAGCTGCAGGCGACGGATGCCGAAGGCCGCGGCATCCGTGTCGATCTGCTCGCCCTCCTCGTCGTGGAGGCCGACACGCACCTCGTAGAGGTCGGGATGGTCGGGGTGCCACAGCCGGGGACCGGGCACGGCCAACCGCGCTCGCGCCGTTGCGGAGGCGCCCGGCAGGACCGTGAGGGGCGCGGAGTCTGCCGCGACATCCTCACCGTCCGGACCGGTGACCGACCACGAGATGCGGGTCGTCCGCGTGTGGCGGGTTTCGTTGTCCACCGTCGCGGCGACCGTGACCACGGCACGCTCATCGTCGATGTCGGAGGTCGTGACCCGCAGCCCGTTCAGCGCGAAGTGCACCGGATCCGCGACGAGCAGGTGCACGGGGCGATAGATGCCTGCGCCGGAATACCATCGGCTGTCCTTATGAGCCTTGGCGTCGACGGTGATCCGGTTCGGCTCGCCGTACCGGAGGTATGGGTCCAGAACCGCCGCGAACGCGTTGTACCCGTTGGGCTCGTGGACGACGAAGTCGCCGTTCACGAAAAGCGCGGCATCCCGGTACACCCCTTCGAATTCGATGACGACGGTCTTGTCACGCCACTCCCGCGGCACGTCGAGGATCTTCGCATACTCGAAGACCCCACCCGAGTGATAACCCGAATGCACTCCCTGCTCGCTGTCCGCCGACCGCGGCAGGTCTCGGATCGCGTCGTGCGGCAGCGTCACCGCCTGCGCGGAAGCGGCGCCGGCGAGCGCTTCGAAGGCGCCGAGCTTCGGCCCGACGGTCCAGTCATCAAGGAGTGGCACACGGATCATCGGGCGGGGTTCCTCTGTTCTGCGGCGCTACGCACTCACGGCGGACACGGACGGCACCGGATCCTCCACTCCGCGGGTTTCGGGATCATCCGGTGCGGCACCGTCGAAGCCGGCGACGAAGCTGCGGAAGAACTCGTCCAGCGCCTGCGACATGTCCACGACTTCCCGGTCCAGCAGCCACTGCACCTGCAGCCCGTCCATCATGGCGATCGTGGCGACCGCCGCGCGCTGCGGAGTGACGCCCTCCATCAGGCGTCCCTGGCGTTCCAGAGACTCGAACGCCTCGCGAATGCTCGTGCGTGTCAGCTCGTAGCGGCCCGTGAAGTATTCGTGCGCCGGATGGTCTGGCGCGGTCGCTTCGGCCGAGAGAACGCAGTACAGCTCGACGACACCGGGAATGGATGCGTTGTAGGCCGCAAGGTCGACCAGGCCCCGCAACGAGTCCTCGCCGTCGTCGGTCCCGAAGGGGACGCGCTCGAACGAGTGCTGGTCGCGCCGATCGAGCACCGCCGCGAGCAGCGAGCTCTTGTTGGGGAAGTGGTGCAGCAGGCCGGCTTCGCTCATGCCGACCTTGCCGGCTACGTCACGAAGCGAGCCGGATCTATAGCCCGATTCGGCGAAAACCTCCAGGGCCGCATCCAGGATCGCCATGCGCTTCGCACTCGTTTTCGCATACTCGCCGCGCGGTTTGCGCGTGCGAGATGGTGACGGGGTCTGGGTCATCATCTCCACCGTATCCTCCGGACCTTCCTCGGTCTTTCCCACAGGCCATCATCGGCCTCGTCCCGCCATTGTGGGCGCATTTCGGACAAAAACCTAGTTCTCGATAGAAATTTATCCCAAAAACCTAGCGATCACTCGGATTTGATGCTACGTTCTCGAACCAGAGGCGATCCACAGTGGCATCGCCCCCTACCAAGAGGACTCGAAGATGATCCGATGGAAGAAGGTCGCGGCAGCCGCGGCCATCGCCGTCACCACCGCGCTTGCGGTCACAGCATGCGCCGGCGGCTCGGGCGGAGGAGGCGCAAGCGGTTCCGGCGGCACCCTCACCCTGGGCGCCATCGCCGCACCCACCACGTTCGACCCGGCGGGGGCGGAGTGGGGCAACCGCGCCCCCTACTACCAGGCCGTGTTCGACACGCTCCTGCTCGCAACGCCGGACGGCACCATCGAGCCGTGGCTCGCGACCAAGTGGGCGTACAACACAGACAACACCGTTCTGACCCTCACGATCCGCGACGGTGTCACGTTCTCGGACAAGTCCAAGCTGACCGCGGGCGTCGTCGTCAAGAACCTCCAGCGCTTCAAGGACGGCACATCGCCGGATGCCGGCTACTTCGCCGGCGTGAAGAGCTTCGCAGCACCCGATGACACAACCGTCGTAATCACCCTCAACGCTCCGGATCCTGCAATGCTCAACTACCTCACCCGTGATCCGGGCCTGGTCGGCAGCGAGGCATCCCTCACCAGCAAAGACGTCGCGACCAACCCCGTCGGCTCAGGCCCCTACATCCTGGACACGTCGGCGACCGTCACCGGAACCAGCTACATCTACAAGAAGAACCCGAACTACTGGAAGCCCGATGTCCAGCACTACGACAACCTGACCATCAACGTCCTGTCCGACCCGACGGCGGCGCTCAACGCCATCAAGGCGGGCGAGGCCAACGGCGTCAAGCTCGTGAGCAACGACAACCTCAAAGAGGTCGAGGGTGCCGGCTGGACGGTCAACGCCAATGAGCTCGACTTCCAGGGTCTGCTGCTGCTCGATCGCGCGGGCAAGATGCAGCCCGAGCTCGCGAACGTCAAGGTGCGCCAGGCGATCAACTACGCGTTCGACCGCGCGGCGCTGCTGAAGGCCCTCCAGTCCGACAACGGCACGGTCACGACGCAGGTGTTCCCCAAGACCTCACCGGCGTACGACTCGGCCCTCGACGACTACTACACCTACGACCCCGCGAAGGCCAAGCAGCTCCTCGCCGAGGCGGGCTACCCCAACGGCTTCACCTTGAACCAGCCGTCCGTGTCGCTGCTCGGCGCGAGCACCTACACGCTCGTCGGACAGCAGCTCGCCGACATCGGGATCAAGGCGAAGTTCACGGAAGTCGCTCCGGAGAACTTCATCGCCGACCTGCTGGCGCCGAAGTACGGATCATCGTTCATGGCGCTCGAGCAGAACCCGGACTGGCAGCTGATCCAGTTCATGATCGCCCCGACCGCCGTCTTCAACCCGTTCCACTACCAGGATCCGAAGGTGGACGCGTACATCAAGCAGATCCAGTACGGCGACAAGGCGACCCAGGGCAAGGTCGCAGGCGAGCTGAACAAGTATCTCGTCGAGCAGGCCTGGTTCGCGCCGTTCTACCGGGTGCAGGGCAGTTTCGCGACGGACGCCAACACGACCGTCAAGATGCTCCCGACGAACGCCTACCCCGCCATCTACGACTTCCAGCCGAAGTCCTAGCCGGCACACGCGATCTCCCGGTCCGCCCGCCCCAGGGCGGGCGGACCGGGACCACCCCTTCCCACAGGAGCCAGCATGCTCACGTTCATCATCCGCCGCGTCATATCCGGCGTCATCATGCTCTTCGTCATCTCGATCCTCGCGTTCGGGCTGCTGTACCTCAACAGCGCGAACATCGCCCGACGGATCCTCGGACAGAGCGCCACCGCAGAACTGGTCGCTCAGAAGTCGAAAGAGCTCGGCCTCGACAAGCCCATCGTCGTCCAGTACTGGAACTGGCTCACCAACGCCCTCCACGGCGACCTCGGTCGTTCGTGGTTCAACGGTCAGCTGGTCACCGTCAGCCTTTCGGGCCGTCTCGCCGTCACCCTCTCGATCGTGATCGGCACGACACTCGTCACGGCGATCATCTCGGTCGTCCTGGGAGTGCTCGCCGCACGTCGCGGTGGGGCCGTCGACGGCACCGTCCAGTTCTTCTCGGTCCTCGGCTTCGCGATCCCCGGCTTCCTCATCGCCCTGTATCTCGTGCTGATCTTCGCGGTCAACCTGCACTGGTTCAAGGCGACCGGGTACGTTCCGCTGACGACGTCCGTCTCGGGCTGGCTGTCCTCCATCACCCTGCCGATCGTGGCGCTGGCAATCGGCGCGATCGCCGCAGTCACCCAGCAGGTGCGCGGCTCGGTCCTCGACGCCCAGTCACGTGATTACGTCCGCACCCTTCGCAGCCGAGGGCTCTCGACGAACTCGGTCGTCTACAAGCACATCCTCCGCAACGCCGGGGGCCCGGCGCTCGCGATCCTCGCGGTGCAGTTCGTCGGGCTGCTGAGCGGGGCGGTCATCGTGGAACAGGTCTTCGCTCTCCCGGGCATGGGCCAGCTCACCGTCGCGGCGGCGTCCTCCGACGACGTCCCCGTGATGATGGGCGTCGTCGTGGCGTTCGCGGTCATCGTCATCATCGTCAACCTCCTCATCGACCTCGCGCAAGCAGCGCTCAACCCGAAGGTGCGCCTCTCATGACCGTCACCGCCATCGACGTCCCCCCTGCGATCCCTACGCCGCTGGTACGGACGAGCCTCTTCCGCCGCCTCGTCCGTCGGCCGATCGGCTTGATCTCGCTGATCTTCCTCGCGTTCGTGGTCCTCATCGGGATCATCGGGCCGTGGATCGCCCCGTACGATCCGAACAAGGCCTCGCTGCAGCTCGTACTGGCGCCGCCGAGCCCGGAGCACTGGCTCGGCTGTGACAGCGCCGGTCGCGATGTGCTGTCAAGGCTCCTCGTGGCGACCTCGGTCACCATTGCCGCGGCGGCCCTCGCAGTCGTGACGGCCCTCGTCATCGGCATGATCTCGGGCCTCATCGCCGGGTACTACCGCGGAGGGTTCGACTCGGTCTCATCGTGGATCACCTCACTGGTCATGTCCCTCCCCGGTATCGTCGTCCTGGTGGCGGCCCGCACCGTGCTCGGCCCGTCCGTATGGTGGTCGATGCTGATCTTCGGCATCATCCTCGCGCCCGCTTATTTCCGGCTCGTATACGCGGCAGTCACCGCTGTGCGCAGCGAGCTGTTCGTGGACGCGGCCAAGGTGTCGGGCCTGACGGACACGCGGATCATCGGCCGCCACATCCTGTCGGTGGTCCGCGCGCCGATCATCATCCAGACCGCGATCCTCGCCGGCATCGCGATCGGCATCCAGTCCGGTCTGGAATTCCTGGGTCTCGGCGACATGAGCGTCCCCACCTGGGGCTCGATGCTGAACGACGGCTTCGCCAACCTCTACAAGGACCCGCTGCTGATGCTGTGGCCGTCGCTCGCCATCGCCACGACGTGTATCGCGCTCACGCTCCTCGCCAACGCGATGCGGGACGTGCTGGAGCGCACCGTGAGCGTCCGTCGCCGTCGGCGCCGGGTCGTCACGACAGCGACGGGCTCGATCGCCTCGGTCACCACGTCGATCGCCACCGGTGGCGGCGACTCCGCGCCCCTGGAGGACTCAATGGAGCTTCCCGTCATCGGCGGGACGATCGTGCACGGCGACGACTCGTTCACCGCCGACCGGCCGCACGAGGTCGTGCTCTCGATCAGGGACCTGCGGGTCGCGTACCAGCAGCAAGAGGGCTCCGACGTGGAGGTCGTCCACGGCGTCTCCCTCGATGTCCGCAAGGGCGAGATCCACGGCCTCATCGGCGAATCGGGCTCGGGCAAGACCCAGACCGCCTTCGCAGTGCTGGGCCTCCTCCCCCGCGGCGGCCACGTGTCGGGCGGATCGATCGACTACGAGGGCACCGAGCTCGCCGAGGCCTCCGAGAGGGTGTACGGCGACATCCGCGGCAAGCGGATCGGCTACATCCCGCAGGAGCCGATGTCGAACCTCGACCCGTCGTTCACGATCGGCCACCAGCTCGTCGAGCCGCTGCGCAAGACGCTCGGGCTCAGCAAGAAGGACGCCACCGAGCGGTCGCTCGCACTGCTCGAGCGGGTCGGCATCCCGAACCCGAAGCGGACGTTCGCGGCCTACCCGTTCGAGGTCTCGGGCGGAATGGCCCAGCGTGTGCTGATCGCGGGCGCGGTGTCGACCGACCCCGACCTGATCATCGCCGACGAGCCGACCACTGCGCTCGATGTGACGGTGCAGGCGGAAGTCCTCGACCTGCTGCGCGATCTGCAGAGCGAGCGCCACATGGCGATGCTGCTCGTGACGCACAACTTCGGCGTCGTCTCCGACCTGTGCGACCGCGTGAGCGTCATGCAGCAGGGGCTGTTCGTCGAGCAGGGCCCGGTGCGCACGATCCTCGGGGCTCCGTCCCACCCGTACACGCAGTCCCTGCTGGACGCGATCCTCGACGAGGGTCCCGCCCGACCGCCGCTGGCTTCGGCCGGCGCCGTTCCCGAAGGAGCACGTTCATGAGCACATTGCTCGAAGTCACCGACCTCGAGGTCGCCTACCCCGGCAAGGGATTCCGGGCGAAGCCGTTCCAGGCGCTCAAGGGCGTCTCGATCGACATCAAGCCCGGAGAGACCGTCGGACTCGTCGGCGAGTCGGGCTCGGGAAAGACCACACTGGGTCGCGCCGTGCTCGGGCTGGCACCGGTGACGGGCGGATCGATCGTCTACGACGGCCACGACATCAGCCACCTCCACAGGAAGCAGCGCCGGCAGCTCGCCAGCGAGATCCAGGTGGTCTTCCAGGACCCCTACTCGTCGCTGAATCCGTCGCTGACGATCGAGCAGATCCTCTCCGAGCCGCTGACGGCTCGCGGCGTCGCCGGCAAGACGGCGCGCGGCAGAGTGCGCGATCTGCTCGACGGCGTGGGGCTTCCCGCGGATGCCGCGCATCGCCTCCCCCGGGAATTCTCCGGCGGCCAGCGACAGCGTGTCGCGATCGCACGGGCCCTGGCTCTCGACCCGAAGCTCATCGTCTGCGACGAGCCTGTGTCGGCGCTCGACCTGTCGACCCAGGCGCGCGTGCTGGACCTGTTCATCGAGATCCAGGAGCGCACCGGCGTGGCGTACCTGTTCATCTCGCACGACCTCGCCGTGGTCCGGCACATCAGCCACCGCGTCGCGGTGATGTACCGCGGCGAGCTGGTCGAGACCGGCGACGGCGACCAGGTCACGGCGCGGCCCGAGCACCCGTACACCCAGCGGCTCTTCCTCGCCGCGCCCGTTCCCAACCCGGACCATCAGAGGGATCGCCGTGCGGCGCGCCGTGCCCTGCTCGACGCCCAGATCGCCGAAGGAGCAGCAGCATGACGACTCCCGCCACATCCACGCAGCCCGAGACTGTGCACCACCTCATCCCGCTGCTCGACAAGCTCACCCTCGAGCAGAAGGCGGCCCTCGTCCAGGGCGCCGACTTCTGGACCACGATCCCGCTCCCCGAGATCGGACTGCGCGCCATGACACTGTCCGACGGGCCCTCCGGGGTTCGCGGACCGCGCTGGGACGAGCGCGAACCGTCGCTCAACATGCCCTCGGGGTCGAGCCTCGCGGCCTCGTGGGACGTGGACCTGTCATATCGGTACGGCGCGGCCGCGGCATCCGAAGCCCGTCGCAAGGGAGTGGATGTCGTCCTCGGGCCGACCATCAACCTGCATCGCTCCCCGCTCGGCGGCCGGCACTTCGAGTGCTTCAGCGAAGACCCCGAGCTGTCGGCGGAACTCGGCGCGGCGTATGTGCGCGGGCTGCAGGACAACGGCGTCGCCGCGACGCCGAAGCACTACGTCGCGAACGACTCCGAGACCGATCGCTTCACGGTCGACGTGCAGGTGGATGAGCGCTCGCTGCGCGAGCTCTACCTCGCGCCGTTCGAGCGCGCGGTCGAGGCGGGAGCGTGGAGCGTCATGAGCGCCTACAACTCCGTCGACGGCGTGACCATGACCGAGAACGACCTGCTCGAGACCCCCCTCAACTCGGAGTGGGGCTTCGACGGCGTGGTGATCAGCGACTGGACCGCGGTGCGATCGCTCGATGCGATACCGGCCGCTCAGGACCTCGCGATGCCCGGTCCTGCACCGGCATGGGCCGACCTGGTCGACGCGATCCGCGACGGGCGACTCGACGAGGCGGACCTCGACCGCAAGGTGCTGCGTCTTCTGCTGCTCGCCGAGCGCGTAGGCGCGCTGGAGGGCTCGTCCCCGGTCGAGCCGGCGCCCGTCGACGGCATCGCGTTCGTGCGCGATGCCGCTGCCGCAGGTTCAGTGCTCCTCGCCAACGACGGCATCCTCCCGCTCGACCCCGGGAGCGTGACGCGTGTCGCGGTCATCGGCCACAACGCCCTCGACGCCCGGACCCAGGGCGGCGGCAGCGCGACAGTGCTGCCCGAGCACATCGTATCGCCGCTCGAGGGCCTTCGCTCGGCCTTCCCGGGCGTCGAGGTGACCTACGAGCTGGGCGCCGTCGTGCAGGAGGGTGTCGCCGAGCTCCCGCTCGAGACCATCGTCAATCCCGTCACGGGCGGCCCTGGAGTGCGAGTGGCCTTCCTCGACGCGGACGGCACCGAGCTGTTCGCCGAAGACCGTCGCGCCACGGCGCTGGTGTGGTTCGGCGGCGACGCCCCCGTCGAGGCGGCATCCACCCTCTCGCTGCACACCACCTACACCCCCGATTCGACCGGAGAGGTGCTGCTCGGATTCGCGGGCGCCAATCCCGGCCGGGTATACGTCGATGGCGAGCTGATCCTCGACGACGCGCCGGTCATCACCGGCACGGATCTCGGCGCGGCCTTCCTCAACCCGCCGTCGCTGACTGCGCGTGTCGCGGTGACCGCCGGACAGCCACTCGATCTGCGCGCCGAGTTCACGATCGCAGGGGGCGGCGCGCTCGCCGGCGCTCTCAGTGCGACGTTCGGCATCGCTCCCGACGACTCCGATCCCGAGGCGCTCATCGCGCGGGCCGCGGCGTCGGCGCTGGAGGCGGATGTCGCGATCGTCGTGGTCGGAACCAACTCGAAGGTCGAGTCCGAAGGCTACGATCGCGAATCGCTGGACCTGCCGGGACGCCAGGACGACCTGGTCCGCGCAGTCGTCGAGGCGAACTGGCGCACGATCGTCGTCGTCAACGCCGGCTCGCCCGTCACGCTGCCGTGGGCGGACGAGGTCGCCGCGATCCTGCAGGGCTATTTCGGCGGCCAGCAGTTCGGCGCTGCCCTGGCAGACGTGATCACCGGCGCCGTCGAGCCCGGCGGGCGCCTGCCCACCACCTGGCCGGCGGCGCTCTCGGATGTGCCGGTCACCGACGTCACACCGACCGATGGGGTGCTCCGCTACACCGAGGGCATCCACATCGGGTATCGCGCTTGGCTGAAGGCGGATGCCGAACCTGCGTTCCCGTTCGGCCACGGCCTCGGGTATACGACGTGGTCGTGGGGTGTGGCGCACCGTGACGGCGACGCGGTCGAGGTCATCCTCGCCAACACCGGCGACCGCAGTGGAAAGCAGGTCGTGCAGGTGTACGCGGAGCGTCCCGAATCCAGCGTGGAGCGTCCCGAGCGCTGGCTTGTGGGGTTCACCGTCGTCCATGCCGCAGCCGGCGAGACCGTGATCGCCCGGATCCCGATTCCCGCACGCCGACTCGCCCACTGGGCCGGGGAATGGGTCGTCGAGCCGGGTGCCTATACCCTGCGCGCCGGGGCATCGGTGGCCGATCTGCCGCTCTCGGTGGCGTGGACGGTCGACCCTTGACGGACCCTGCACTCACGCGGCGGCTGCACGGGAGCGCCGACGACCGGCTCGGCGAGATCGTCGACCGTCTCGATGGCTTCCTCGCGCAGGACCCCGACCTGTCGTTCCAGGTCGCCGCCTTCCACGATGGGATGCCGGTGCTCGACGCATGGGGCGGCCCCCATCTGTCCCGCGACTCCGTGATGGTGCCGTACTCGGTCACCAAGAACACCATCGGAGTGTCGATCGGCCTCCTCGTCGAGCGCGGTGAACTCGACCTCGACGCACGGGTCGCGCAGTACTGGCCCGAGTTCGCACAGCAGGGCAAGGCGCACGTGACGGTCCGCCAGCTGCTGTCGCACCAGGCCGGTCTGCCGCAGGCGACCCCGGCGCTGACCTGGGCCGAGCTGCTGGACGATCACGCCGCGGCGCAGCGGCTCGCGGCCACCGCGCCGTTCTGGTATCCGGGTACCTCGTTCGGCTACCACGGCCTCACGATCGGGAACCTCGCCGCGGAACTCGTGTTCCGTGTGACGGGGCGTACGCTCCACCAGTACTACGAGGCCGAGATCCGCGCACCGCACGGCATCGACTTCTACCTCGGGCTGCCGCCCGAGCACGACGATCGCAGGGCACCCACGCTGCCGATGATCCGGCCCGTCTCCGATTCGTCGACGATGTATTCGTCGACGCTGGGCCCGGTCGTGTGGAACACCCCGGGACCGGCCGTCGACCCTGCGAACGACGAGGTCAGCTGGCGGTTCGGTCATCCCGCGGCGTCGGGGACCGGCACAGCGCGCGGTCTCGCCCGTCTGTTCGCGTCCGCTGTCACCGGGGTCGATGGGGCCGAGCCGTTCCTGTCGGAAGACTCGGTGCTCGCGATCGGACAGCAGCAGGTGCGGGGCTACGACGAGGTCCTCGGCCAACCGAATCGGGCCCACGCGATCATCTTCCAGAAGCCGTCGCCGTCGCTCGGATTCGGCGGCCCCCGTGCCTTCGGGCACGACGGCGCCATGGGCGCGCTCGCCTGCGTCGACCCGGACACCGGTCTCGCCTTCGCATGGACGATCGCGCGCGGCCCCTGGCCGGGTGGCGCCGACCCCCGCGCCGTCTCACTCGCTGCCGATCTCGGCGAACTCCTCGCCGCCTGACCACGGAGAATCTCCCATGACCACGCTCTACAACCCGGTCCTCAACGGGTTCCACCCCGACCCGAGCGTCGTGAGGGTGGGTGACGAATGGTTTCTCGCGACATCCAGTTTCGAGTACCTGCCCGGCATCCCGATCCACCGCTCGCGCGACTTCGAGAACTGGGAGCTGATCGGGCATGTCGCCGCCGACCCCGACGCGTTCGGCATCGCGGACGTGCCGACGGCCGGCGGGGTGTGGGCGCCCACCATCCGACACCGCGACGGCGTCTTCCACCTCGTCATCACCGTCGCCATGGGGCGAGGGATGCTGCACTTCACGGCGTCCGATGCCGCAGGCCCCTGGAGCGAAGGCGACGTCATCCTGAGCGCCGACGGATCGGGCAGCGTCAACGGCATCGACCCCGACATCGCGTGGGGCGACGACGGCACGGCGTACATCACGTACTCGGGCCTCATCCTCAGCGGTCCCGAGCTCGGCACGCACCTGGGGATTCTGCAGGTGAAGGTCGACCTCGACGACCACATCGCGCTCGAAGAGCCCCGCTCGCTGTGGTCGGGAACCGGAGGGCAGTTCCCCGAGGCCCCTCACCTCTACCAGGTGGACGGCACGTGGTACCTGATGATCGCCGAGGGCGGCACCGAACGCGGTCACAGCATCAGCATCGCCCGAGGGGATTCCCCGGAGGGTCCGTTCGAGACCGCGCCGCAGAACCCGCTGGTGTCGGCGCGGTCGACGATCCGGCCGATCCAGAACACCGGCCATGGCGACCTCGTGACAGGACCGGGCGACGAGTGGTTCTGCATCATGCTCGGCGTGCGGCCTCGAAGCGGCACGCGCGCCTTCTCGGCCCTCGGCCGAGAGACCTTCGTGACACCCGTCCATTGGCAGGAGAACGGCTGGCCGACCATCGACCCCGTTCTGCTGAACCCGCGTCCCGGCACTCGCGTCGAAGTGGGATTCGCTGCCGACGATGAGCTCGACGGCGAGTGGCTCGTCGTCCGCCGAACCACCTCAGACGTCGTCGACCTCGCGTCGCGGCCAGGGTGGCTCACCCTCCACGGCGACGGATCGACGCTCGACGATGCGCATCCGAACTTCGTGGGCCGACGTCAGGAACACCTCACGAACGCCGTGACGGTGAGAATGGATGCCGCCGCCGGCGTGGGCGGACTCGCGGTTCGCTATGACGAGAACTTCCATGTCGAGATCGAGGCGCGCGAGGGCGCTGTGCTGGCGCGTGCGGTCATCGGCGGCCTTCGCCAGGAATGGACGGGTGCTCTCGAGGGCGGCCTGATCGATCTTCACCTCGATTCGGTCAACCCCGACGCTGAGGGCGGGTTCATGCGCACCAGCGACATCTTCCGCCTCGGCTTCACCCCGCAAGGCGGGACGCGTGTCGAACTCGCCGAGATCGACGGGCGATTCCTCTCCTCGGAGATGACCGAGTCCTTCACCGGACGGGTCATCGGACTATACGCCGTCAGCGGCGATGTATCGTTTCAATCCTGGATCGCCGAAGGAGACGATGAATGACCGAACCCCGCGTCGCAACGCTGCGCGCTGAACTCCGCGACGACACCGCCTTCGTCGCAGTCCCCGCCCCCCGCCTGACCTGGACGGTGGAAGCCGACGCGGTGGACTGGGTGCAGTCATCCGTCGAACTCACCGACGGCCCGCAGACGGTGACGGTCGACGGGCGGTCGAGCGTGCTCGTGGCCTGGCCGTTCGCGCCCCTCGCTGCGGGCGAGGCGCGGAATGTCGCGGTGCGGGTGCGCGCGGAATCGGGCGGCGAGACGGGATGGAGCGAACCGCTTCGTGTCGAAGCGGGCTTCCTCGCCGACGGCGAATGGATCGCCCAGCCGATCGGCCTGACGGACCCCGAACGCGACGCCCAGCCCGCACTCGTCCGCACGCGCTTCACGATCGCGCGGCCCGTCGAGCGCGCCATCCTGTTCTGGACGGCGCTCGGCGTCGCCGAGCCCGAGATCAACGGCGAGGCCGTCGCTGACGACATCCTCTCCCCCGGCTGGACGGCCTACCGAGACCGCATCGTCCACGAGACGGTGGACGTCACCGGACTCCTGCAAGAGGGCGAGAACGTCCTCGGGGCGACCATCGCAGGAGCCTGGTACACCGAGAAGTACGGCTTCTTCACTTTCACGAATCGGCTCTACGGCACGCAGCCCTCCTTCCTGGCCCAGCTGCGCGTGACCTTCGAGGACGGCACGACCGAGACCCTGGCGCCGACCGGTGACGGGTGGCTGGCCTCCGGCGATGGCCCGATCGTCGAGAGCGGGATCTACCCGGGCGAGCATCAGGACCTGCGGCGGGCGACCGAAGGCTGGTCGACGATGGGTCTCGACGATTCGCACTGGGCGGCTGCGCGCGTCGGCGCGGCGGCCCTCCCCGGCTATGAGCAGGTGCCCGTGCCCGAACCGCGGATCGCTCCCCCGGTGCGCCGCATCCAATCGCTCTCCGTCGTCGACGTGATCAAGACCCCCTCGGGCGGCCGGATCCTCGACTTCGGCCAGAACCTCGTCGGACGCCTGCGGGTGCGCGTGCGCGGCGATGAGGGCCGGCAGGTCGTGATCCGGCACGCCGAAGTCCTCGAAGACGGCGAGCTCGGCATCCGGCCCCTTCGAAACGCCAAGGCGACCGCGACGTTCGATCTGTCCGGCGGCGACGACGTGCTCGAGAGCCGCTTCTCGTTCTACGGCTTCCGGTACGCCGAGATCACCGGCGCCGACATCGATCCCGGGGCGATCGAGGCGATCGTGCTGCACACCGATATGACGCGCACCGGATGGTTCGAGTCCTCGGACCCGCTCATCGACCGCCTGCACGAGAACGTCGTGTGGGGCATGAAGGGCAACTTCCTCTCGATCCCGACGGACTGCCCGCAGCGCGACGAGCGGCTCGGCTGGACCGGCGACATCCAGGTCTTCTCGCCGACGGCGGGCTTCCTGTACGACTGCGACGGGTTCCTGACATCGTGGCTGCGCGATCTCGCGCACGAGCAGAAGCGCAATGACGGCGAGGTCCCGCTCGTCATCCCTGCGGCGCTTCCGTCGTTCGGCGCCCTCGGACCGACGGCGGCGTGGGGCGACGCCGCGACCGCAGTGCCCACGGTGCTGCACGCGCGTTTCGGCGACCTCGGAGTGCTCGAAGCGCAGTACGACAGCATGCGGGCGTGGGCCGATGCCGTGCTGAGGGATGCCGGGCACCACGGTCCCTGGGCCGGCCGCATGCAGCTCGGCGACTGGCTCGACCCCTCGGCCCCGCCCGACAAGCCGCAGCAGGCGAAGGTCGACAGCGACATCGTCGCGACCGCGTACCTCGCCCAGTCACTCCGACAGGTGGCCGACGCTGCCGCTCTGCTGGGCTTCGACGAGGACGCCTCGAACTACAGCGCGCTCGCCGAGCGAAGCCGTGCCGCGTTCGTGTCGCACTATGTGACGCCCGCCGGCCGCATGATGAGCGACGCTCCCACGGCGTATGCACTCGCCCTGCAGTTCGGCCTCGTCACCGATCCGCAGCTGCGCCAGTCGCTTGCGGACCGCCTGGCCGTGCTCGTCCGAGAAGGCGGGTACCGCATCGCGACCGGGTTCGTGGGCACCCCGCTCGTGACGGATGCGCTGACGGATGCCGGACACCTCGACGCCGCGGAACGGCTGCTCTTCCAGACCGAGTGCCCGTCGTGGCTCTATCCGGTGACGATGGGCGCCACCACGGTGTGGGAGCGGTGGGACAGCCTGCTGCCGGACGGCTCGGTCAACCCGGGCGAGATGACCTCTTTCAACCACTATGCGCTCGGAGCGGTGGCCGATTGGCTGCACCGCACCGTCGCGGGCCTCGCGCCCGATGCTCCGGGCTACGCCCGGCTCCGGATCGCCCCGCGGCCGCTCGCGGGGCTCGATCACGCCTCGGCGCGCCATCTCACGCCGTACGGCGAAGCCACGGTCGCGTGGCATCGCGACGGCTCCGACGTGATCGTGCGCGCCATCGTGCCGCCGAACACCTCGGCGGCCGTGGACCTGCCGGGCCACCCGTCCACCCTCGAGGTGGGTTCGGGCGCGCACGAATGGCGGTTCACCGAGGCCGCTCCCGCCGAGCGCGGACCGCTGCCCGGGCTGGCGGCATCCCTCGCCGACATCATCGACGACCCGCGCGCGTACCGCGCGGTCCTCGACACACTCGCAGCGATCGACCCCGCGCAGGCCGAGGCCGTTCGCGCGAACACGGTCTGGGGCGCCGGTCGCCCGCTGAGCGCGGCACTCATGTTCACCCCGCCGGATGTGCTCGCGAAGGTCGATGAGGCCGTGCGCGCCGCCACTTCCTGAAAACGACAAGGACCCACATGTTCGATCGCGCCTCGACCTTCGGCCAAGCTCTCGAGAATCCCGCCGCCCGAGCGATCCTCGAGCGCTACATGCCAGGGATCGCGGCATCCCCGATGGTTGCGCAGTTCCGCGACGGCCGGCTCGGATCGTTGGTGGCGTTCGTCCCCTCGCTCGAGGATCCGGCCGAGCGGGAACGGCTCTGGGCCGCGCTGGCGGAGGTCGGCGACGGCGTCGGCCGACCTCCCTACGCACCGGCCATCACGCCGGACCGGCACTACGAGGGCGATGACGTCGCACGGTCCTCGGCATCCGTCGACCTGCCCGGCACGGTCGCCCAATGGGACGTCCTCGAGGTGCGCATCGCGGGGCCCTCGCGCGGCAATCCCTTCGTCGACGTCGAACTGGAGGCCGTGTTCACTCGCGGCGGTGAGGAGTTGCAGGTCGGCGGGTTCTACGACGGCGACGGCGTCTACTTTATCCGCGCCCTGGCGGACGTCCCAGGCGACTGGAGCTTCGTCACCCGCTCGACCGCCCGATCGCTCGACGGCATCGCCGGCACAGCCACCGTGACGGCGGCGCGCGAGGGGGCGCACGGGCCCGTCCGAGTGGACGGCTTCCACTTCCGCCACGCCGACGGCACCCGCCACCGGCCGCTGGGAACGACGGCGTACGCCTGGACCCACCAGTCCGACGCATTGCAGGAGCAGACGCTCAAGACGCTCGCCGACGCGCCTTTCACGAAGATCCGGATGTGCCTGTTCCCGAAGTCGTACCTGTACAACGCCAACGAACCCGAGGATTTCGTCTTCCCCGGCTCGCTCGCGGACGGATTCGATCTCGAGCGATTCGACGTGACGCACTTCCACCGGCTCGAGCGACGCATCGCTCAGCTCGCCCAGCTCGGCATAGAAGCCGACCTCATCCTCTTCCACGCCTACGATCGCTGGGGATTCGCCGACCTCGGCCCTGCTGTAGACGAGCGCTACCTGCGGTACGTCGTGCGCCGTCTCGCAGCCTATGCCAACGTCTGGTGGTCGATGGCGAACGAGTACGACCTGCTGTGGTCGAAGGACGAGGCCGACTGGGAGCGTCTCGCGGCGATCGTCGGAGCGGAGGACCCCTTCGGGCACCTCAACTCGATCCACAACTGCCGGCCGTTCTACGACTACTCGAAGCCCTGGATCACCCACGTGAGCGTCCAGCGCGTCGACGTCTACCGCACAGCCGAGAACACCGACGAATGGCGCGAGCTGTGGGGCAAGCCGGTCGTCATCGACGAGTGCGCCTACGAAGGAGACATCGATCAGGGCTGGGGCAACATCACCGGCGAGGAGATGGTTCGCCGGTTCTGGGAGGGCGCCGTGCGCGGCGGGTACGTCGGCCACGGCGAGACCTATCTTCCGATCGCCGCGGGCGGGGCGACCGAGGCGGTCAGCCCTGCGAGCGACGATCCCGAAGTGCTCTGGTGGGCCAAGGGCGGCGAACTCCACGGCACCTCTCCCGCGCGGATCGGCTTCCTCGACATGCTGCTCGCCGAAGCTCCCGACGGGGTGTGGGATCCGCTGCCGTCGGACTGGGATGTGCCGTGGGGCGGCGTCGCGGGCCGGCATATCGTGGGCTACTTCGGGTTCAACCGGCCGCGCTTCCGCAACGTCGTCCTGCCCGAGGGCGAGTGGAAGGTCGAGGTGATCGACACCTGGAACCTGACGATCGAACCACTTCCCGGCACGTACTCCGCCGCGGTGCGGGTGGATCTGCCGGGGCGGCAGTACATGGCCGTGCGCGGCATCCGGATCGACTGAAGCGGGACCGCGTCACCACGTTCCCGCCTTCCTTGAATGTCGTAGGTATGTTCTACGTTTGGTGCATGCCCGGTTCTCCTCAGTTCTCGGATGATCCGCCGCCGGATGATGTCGGGGGTGCCGTCGACGACACGCTGATGGCGCCCGTCCCCGACGCCGTCGACCGGATCGTCGAGGCCGAGACCATGATGTCGGTGTTCGCGGCGCAGCGATTCGAGTGGATCGAGCAGATGCGCCGAGACGCGCTGCAGGACGCGCAGCAGCACGGCCCGCAGCTGACCGGGCTCATCGAACGCTCGATCCGACTCGAACTCGCGGCGGCTCTGGCGATCACCGAGTCCGCGGCCGGCCGGCTGATCGCTCACGCCGATGCCCTGGTGAATCGATACCCGGCTGCGCTGACTTCACTGAACGGCGCCCGGATGACCGAGCGTCACGCGGTCGAGCTCGCGACGGCGCTGGATGCTGTCGTGCCCGACTTCCGTGATCAGCTGATCGCGCCGGCACTCGCGCTCGCCGAGCATGAGCCGTTGGGAACATTCCGCCGAAAGCTGAGAGCGCTGATCGAGTCCGTCCGGTCGGCAACTCTTGCGGAGAGGCACGAATGGGCGGTGCAAGCACGACGTGTGGTCCTCGAGCCCAGTGAGGACGGTATGGCCTGGCTGCACGAGCTGCTTCCCGCAGTGGAGGCGCACGCCATCTACGGCCGTCTGACCGCCACAGCAAAGGTCCTGGCGGCGCGGCCTGACGAAACCCGCACCTTGGACCAACTCCGTGCCGACGTGCTGGGCGACATCCTCGTCGACGGTGTCACGGACGCCCTGCCGCCGGAAGCGCGGGGCATCCATGCCACGGCAGCCGTAACGGTTCCTGTTCTCGCTCTGCTCGGTGTCGACGGCGAGGGACGCCACTCGGCCTCCGTCGAGGGCGTCGGGCCGATCCCGCTGCAGCGAGCACGGGAACTGTGCGGCGCTGCAGACGGGTGGATGCGCGTGCTGACTCACCCTGAAACTGGCGTCGTGCTCTCCGTCGGACGAGACCGGTACCGACCACCCCCGGAGTTACGACGACTGGTCAGGTGGCGGGCCGAGACCTGCATGGCACCCGGCTGCAACATTCCGGCCTCCCGATGCGAGATCGACCACACTGTGGCGTGGGACCACGGCGGCACGACCGCGCTGTCGAATCTCCACCCGCTGTGCAAAGGGCATCACACCGTGAAGCATCACGGTCGGTGGAGCGTCGAGCAGGTCCCCGATGCCAGCGGCACCTTGCAATGGACATCACCGACCGGCCGTCGCTACCGCGTACAGCCCGAGCGGCGAGTGCCGGTCTTCGTCAGGCCGGACCCCGACGTCCCCGAGCCACTGCGGATCGTCGATCAGAACCCCCTGCCGTCGGCCAGGACGGCGTCGTTGCAGGTACTTGCGACTCGCTAATATGGGGCACCCCGAAGCAGAGGAGAGCCCCGTGGGCGAGGTGGTCATGTACAGCTCGGTGTCGGCGGACGGCTTCGTCGCGGACGACAACGACCAGCCCGGACCGCTGTTCGACTGGTTGCTCAGCGGTGACATCCCGTTGGACGAGAGCGGAGCGCTTAGGGTGTCAGAAGTCCTACGATTACATCCGGCCGTACTGGGACCAGATCGGGGCGACCATCGTCGGCCGCCACGTGTTCGACATGACGGACGGCTGGGACGGGAACCCTCCGGGCGGGGTCGACCACGTGGTAGTCGTGACGCACCGGCCGAAGCCTGAGGGCTGGGACCCCGAGGCGCCGTTCCAGTTCGTCGACGGCGTCGAGGCGGCCGTGGCCAAGGCTCAGGAGCTCGCGGGTGACCGGATCGTCGAGGTCGCCGCTGGCGACGTCGGTGGCCAGGTGCTGCCGCGGGCCTGGTCGACGAGGTGCGGATGGACGTCGTACCCGTCGTGTTCGGGTCCGGCAAGCGCTACTTCGGGTGCGCCGCCTGCCGATCTGAGCGGATACGCGAAGAATTCCACTGCGAACGGTGACGCAGGATCAGGCCGCTGGCTGCGTTTGCGCATCGACTACAAGAGCCCGGCCGATGGCCGGGCTCACATTCAGAAGTGTCGCCTTTGTCGCGACTCATCACACGGTGGACCTGAGGGTGTCTGGGTTCGCGACATAGGCGACAGGTGATAGGCGACACGTGAGTCGCGTCATAGGCGACAGTCTGGGTCGTGTCGAAGCATCGGGTCGTCGTGTTGAAGATCATCTCTG
>NZ_BAAAOG010000011.1:0-84398 GCF_039530205.1 Microbacterium deminutum | reverse complement strand
AGATCGTGAAGCTGCTCGCCGGGAACGTCGACTTCATCGTGCTGGCCCGGTACATGCAGATCCTGTCGGAGTCGTTCCTCGACGATGTCGGCGTGCCGGTGATCAACATCCACCACTCGTTCCTGCCCGCCTTCATCGGCGCCGCCCCATACCGCAAGGCGAAGGACCGCGGGGTGAAGCTGATCGGCGCCACCTCGCACTACGTCACCAAGGACCTCGACGAGGGCCCCATCATCGAGCAGGACATCGCCCGCGTCGACCACGCCCACACCGCCGCCGACCTGCAGGCCCGCGGCGCCTACGTGGAGCGCGCCGTGCTGTCCCGCGCCGTGCAATGGCACGCCGAAGACCGCGTCATCCGCCACGGCAACCAGACCATCGTGTTCTAGCCCCATACAGGCGCGCCCCACAACGCCGTAGCCGCGGCGGCGAAGAAATCGATCCGATCGTCGTGCGCGACCTCCGGAAGGCTGTCGCTGCCGGCGATGGGGCTCCGCCCGGATTGCTTCAGGCGCGCGCGGGAGCGCCCGCGGTCCCGTCTGCCGCGCTGGATGACGAGAGCAGCTCCCGGAGGGCGATGTACTTCGCCGTCATCGGGGCCCCGCTCGGCCGGGCAAGACCGACAATGTTCGACGGAATCGCCCCTGCTATCTCGAGTGAGACGACCCGATGTCCGTCATAAGTAATGGGCGTGGCAAGTCGCTGCACGAGTACGGAGTAGCCGAGCCCTCGTCCCACAAGGCACCGGGCGAGCTCGTAGTTCGTCGTCGTGTGCCGCACGGTGGGGGACAGGCCCTCGCGGGCGAACATCTGCTCCGTGTTCTGACGGCTTGGCTGCATGTCGAGCTGGATCAGCGGCTCGGGGGCGAGTTGCGCAAGTTCGACGACACCTTGGTCTGCGAGCGGGTGATCCCATGCCACGATCACGTAGGGGCGGTAGGTGGCGAGCGGCTCGAACGCCAAGCTCGATGCCACGTCCACACTGTAGAGGACTGCGGTGTCAATCCTGCCCTGCAGGAGCAGTTGATGTAGTTCAGGCGCGGTCGCTTCGATGAAGTCCAGCGCGAGCTGATCGTGAGAGCGCCGAAAGCCGTCCACCACCGCGGGCAGGAAGAAGGGCGCGAGGGTGGGGAAGCAGCCGACCGAGAACCGGCCACTCAATCCGACTGCGCTTTGGGATGCCTCGCCTGCGAAGGCCTCGGCGCCTGCCAGGAGTTCGCGCGCTTGCGCGATCAGACGTCCTCCGGCGGGCGAGAGTTGAACTCCTTTGCCCTTTCTCCGGATAAGAAGCTGCACCCCTAGTCGAGACTCCAGTTCGTCGAGCGAGAGCGCGAGAGCCGACGCGCTCACGTGGCATCGATTCGCCGCACCCGAGAGCGAGCCTTCACCGGCGATCGCGTCGAAGTACTCGAGCTGTCTCAAGGTGAACGAAACGGTCATCAGACCAGTTTTTCTGGTGTGAATATCGTCATAAGACTGTTTTACATGAAGGTGGGTGGCCGGACAAACTGGGATTCCGGACTGAACCAGCTCCGGACCCCACTTCGAGGAGGAAATGGACGTGGCCAACAATCTTGAGGACGCGATCGCCGACGCCGGCGGTGCGCACACGATGCTCTGGGAATCGCAGAGCCCGCCCATCGTCAGCACCCCGGTGACGCCCGAGTTCACCAACTGGCGCGACGAGCAGCTGGCGTGGCGCCGTGGCGCCGTTCTGTTCGACCAGTCGCACCACATGGCGGACCTCAACATCAAAGGCCCCGATGCCCTGAAGCTCATCCGCGACACAGCGGTGAACAGCGTTGAGTACTTTCCCGTCGATGCGGCGAAGCAGTACGTGGCGGTGAACGCCGACGGCGAGCTGATCGGCGACAACATTCTGTTCCGCAACGAGGAAGACGAATTCCAGGCTGTCGGAATCCCGCCCAGCATCAATTGGCTGCAATATCACGCCGAAACGGGCGGCTACGACATCGACATCTGGCGGCACAACCCGTCTTACGGTCGTGTCGGCAACCCGGTCGTCTACCGCTACGAAGTGCAAGGACCGGGTGCAATGGATGTCATCCGTGAGGTTCTGGGTGAGGAGCCGCCCACGGTGAAGTTCTTCCACGGAACACGGTTCACGATCGCCGGAAAGACCGTTCGTGCGCTCCGGCACGGAATGGCCGGGGAGCCGGGATTCGAGTTCGTCGGGCCGTGGGCGGATCGCGATGCCGTGATCGGAGCGATCCTCGAGGCGGGCGCGAAGCACGGCCTAGTGGAGGTCGGCGGACGCGCATACCTGACAAACTCTCTCGAGTCGGGCTGGCTTCCGCGTCCGCTGCCCGCGTTCTACTCGGGCGAGAGCACCGCCGACTTCAGGAAGTGGCTTTCGGCATCCGACATCGATGCCAACGTCTCGCTCGGCGGCAGCTTCTTCTCGCCGAATCTCGAGGACTACTACCTCTCGCCATACGACGCCGGCTACGGGCGCGTCATCAAGTTCGATCACGACTTCATCGGCCGCGAAGCCCTCGAGCAGCAGGTCGAGAGCGGCCGCGCCGCGGCGCGGCGCAAGGTCACCCTCGCGTGGGATGGCGACGACACCGAGAAGGCGTTCGGGTCCATGTTCCAAGAGGGACCCGGTGCGAAGTTCATCAATCTCCCCATCGCGCACTACGCCACCTATCACTATGACCGTGTCGAATCGCCTGCGGGCGAGCTCAAAGGACTCTCGCTGCACACCGGGTATTCGGCGAACTTCCGATCAATGCTGTCGATCGCAACGGTCGATGCGGAGTTCGCAGAGCCGGGCACCGAGGTCGCGGTCGTGTGGGGAGAGGCAACGCCCTCGTCGAAGGTTGCCGTCGAAGACCATGTGCAGGTGAAGATCCGGGCCACCGTCAATCCGGCCCCCATCGACCTGAATGCGCGATCGAACTATCGCAAGAACTAGTTAGTCGACCGTGCGTTGAGGATGGCCGCCATCGCTTCGAGTGTGTGGTTGGAACGAGAATGCGATTTCGAGGATCTGAGTGAGAGTAGGCCCATCAGATGGCTGAGCCCCGACACGCCATTGGCGTTACCCACGCCGGCAGCCTCCCACGCACTGATCAACTCATGGCAGCGAATGGTGTGCGGGAATTCGCAGCGGACGGCCTGACCCTTCTCCGCACGCCGGCCTTCGACTCGCTCCTGTCTCACGCCGTCACGGATGTCGTGGCCCGCCAGATCGACACGGGTGTGAGCATTGTCGGAGACGGAGAGTTCGGCAAAGCGAGTGCAGATTCCACCGACTTCGGTCCGTGGTGGTCCTACTCGTTCCAGCGCTTCGCCGGCCTGGCCGTCCGCCCCGTGAACGCGTGGAACAAACCTGAGCTCGAAAGCCGTCCGGGGGAAGTGAGGCTCACGTCTTTCCGGGAACGTCGCGACCGCAAGGCGTTTCCGCAGTTCTACGCCGAGCTCAACACGGGACCCATCGCTCGCAACGCACCATCCGTCGTTGGACGGCTCACCTATGTGGGGCACGACCAAGTCGCGGTGGACATCGCGAATCTGCGGAGCGCGCTGACGGCATCGGCCGCGTCTGAGGGTTTCCTCACCTCGATCGCACCCGGAGTTGCTGCACGTCTGGTGAACGACTACTACGCGTCCGAGGAGGAGCACCTGTGGGCGTGGGCCGAGGCTCTGCGAGAAGAGTACGTTGCCATCATCGACGCCGGTCTCGTCCTTCAGATCGATGACCCGTCGATGGCTGAGAACTGGGATGCGATCACTCCCGAGCCGTCCGTCGGTGATTACCTCGCGTATACGCGGCAAAGAGTCGATGCGCTGAACTGGGCCCTTCGGGATCTTCCCGCCGAGCGGATCCGCTTTCATCTGTGTTGGGGGTCGTGGCATGGACCGCACACGACCGATCTCGAGTTCCGGCACATCGTCAAGCTGATGCTGGAAGTCAACGCTGGTGCGTACAGCTTCGAGGCGGGCAACGCCCGCCATGAACACGAGTGGCGGATCTGGGACGAAGTTCGGCTTCCGGATGACAAGACCATCCTTCCCGGCGTGGTGAGTCACGCCACGAACGTCGTCGAGCATCCGGACTTGATCGCGGAGCGGCTTCTGCGGTTCGCGGATCTGGTCGGCGCCGAGCGGGTAGCGGCATCGACAGACTGCGGTCTCGGCGGACGGATTCACCCAGAGATCGCTTGGGCGAAGCTCGGTGCCCTGGTCACGGGCGCGGCCCGGGCTTCTGGAAGCCGATAGCGGGTCGCTGGCTGCGAGCTAACCCATCTGGGAAGGCGCGCTGCCCCGTAGATGGGTTGTAGGAGGCCGGCCCTCCTACTCGCCGGCCTCTACATGAGCTACGTGCCGAGCAGCGCCCGCGAGCGTCGGGAGCCACCCAACTGCTGATGGATGGCAAGCGTGGCAGCACCGAGCGCTGCGGAGCCGTGGCGCGACGCCGAAAGCCGCACTTCGAACGTGTGCGCATTTCGGATGAGGGCACGGGCCTCGAGGACCTCCCTGGTGATCCTCGCGTAGATTTCGCCGGCGACGTCGAACCCTGGACCGGTCAGCACGATTCGCTGAAGATCGAGCACATTGGTCAGTGAGACGAGAGCGGTGGCGAGTGCTCTCGCTGAGTGCTCGACGAGGTCGACCGCCTGCGCGTCTCCGTTCATTGCCGCCGCTGCGATGCGCTCGAAGTCACTCCAATGGTCGCCCTTCTCGGCGCTGAGTCCGAGCCTCCCTTGCAGCCCGTCGATTTCCAGCGCCTGGGCGACGACGCGTGCGGGCGCGGCCAGAACTTCGAGACACCCGTGCCCACCGCAAGGGCATTGAGGGCCATCCCAGTCGATCGTCATGTGCCCGATCTCGCCGACATTGGAGCTTGCGCCTCGGTACACGTCACCGCCGGTGACCAGGCCGCAGCCGAAGCCTATGGACAGGTTCACCACCAGGAAATGCTCGGTTGCGGAAGCGCCGCTGACCCAGTACTCGCCAATCGCTGCGCACGTAGAGTCATTCTCCACGGCAACCGCCAGGCCGGTCGATGCGGCCAGTTCAGCTTCGATCTGGCGCCAGTCCCAATCGACGAAGTCCCGAAGTTCGTCGTAGCGCGGAATCGTTCCAAGTTCCCGTCGACCGGGGGCCGCGATGCCGACCCCGACGAGAGAATCGACGGGCACACCCGACGCCCGAATCAACTTATCCAGCTCCGCCGGCATGCGCCGGAGGAGGTCCTGCAGGCTGCTGTGCGCGACGCCGGCGGTCTCCAGCGTGGCGACGACGCTTCCACCGAGGTCCGCGAGCACGTAATGAACGGCGCTTTCGCCCAGGAAGGCGCCGACAGCGTGCCGCGACCTGTTGTTGACTTTCAACAGAGTAGGTCGCTTGCCTCCGGTCGACAGACCGAACCCCGTCTCGAGTATGACGCCGCCGTCGAGGAGCTCCCGGACGATGCGCGAGATGGATGCCTCGGTCAGGCCCGATTGCCCGGCCAGTTCGACGCGACTGATCTCACCTCCGGACCGGATCAGATCGAGCACGAGGCCGCTGGTGTCACGCATACGGATCAGGCTATTGGCTGACGGCATCCAAACTCACTCCGATTTCTTACTTACTTACTCTATACAAGTAAGCCGGAAGATGCTACTTTCCTTTCACAGGGACCGTGCCAAGGACCGGTGACCCTCCACAAGGAAGTGAGCAAACGGTGTTCGAGCCTCCCAAGATCGTCGGCGTGACCCTCTCCAGGGGTCGGTCATGACGGTCCCCGTCGGGCTCGCCCACATCGGACTTCACGTCCGCGACATCGATGCCGTGTTCGCTTGGTATCAGACCCACTTCGGCTTCGAATCACAGATGCGATTCCCGCGTCCGGACCTTCGCGTCCCACTCATCGAGGAATCGGGCTCTGAGATCCTGCTGATGCGCCGCGGCGAATTGACGATCGAGCTCATCGCCGCTCCCGGCCACCAACCGCATCCGATGGCGTGGCGAGACCACGTATCGGCCGTCGGTTTCGGTGGCTTCGGACACCTCTGCTTCGAAGTGCCTGACTGCTTCGCCGCCTGTGCGCAGCTCGAACGGCAGGGTGTCCCGATAAAGCTCGGACCGACCACGTGGCCCCAACTGGGGTTCTCGACAGCGCATTTTCACGACATCGAGGGAAACGACCTCGAGATTCTCTCCTTTCACCCGGAAGGAGCGAGCGACCCGGTTCGCTCGAGCCCGTGAGCGAGTACTCGCTCGCACACCCGTTCGCCGCGAACGCAACACAGCAATGTGCGCCGCGAACGACAGTCAGCGTCGACAAAGGTCGGCCGAAGCAGTATCCGACACATTAAGAGGAGTAACACCGATGTTCTTCAAACGAGGTTCGAAAGGGCGCCGTCGCGGCGCCGTCATCGCCGGCGCCGCCGTAGTCGTAGCGTTGGGACTGGCGGGGTGTTCGGGAGGCGCTTCCGGGTCCAGTGGCGGGCCGGCTGACAGCGGCAAGGTCTCGTGGTGGAGCGCCGCCGCCGACGTCGCGGTTGCCGAGGCCCAAATCGCGGCGTTCAACAAGCAGTACCCGAACATCAAGGTCACCTACAAGAAGGTCCCGACCGACACATACCCCGCTGTTCTCAAGCCGGCGCTGCTGTCGAACAACGGCCCCGATGTCTACGCGGTGCAGCCAGGCGGCCAGATCCCCGTGGCCACCTTCGGAGCGACCGCGATCGACCTGACCCCGGCGATGAAGGCGCTCCGTGGCAACGACTGGCAGAACGGACTGCTGCCCGCCGGAGTCGAGGGGTTCACCGTAAACGGCAAGCTCAAGGCCGCCGCGGTCGGCCGCGTCGCCAGCGGAATCCTCTGGATCAATCAAGGATTGTTCGACAAGTACAACCTTGCGGCGCCGACGACTCTGGACGAATGGGTCAAGGTCTGCAAGACGTTCCGCGAGAACGGCATCGGATGCTTCAAGCAGGCGGTGGGAGCGCCCGGATTCGACACCGACCTCATCCATACGATCATCAACAGCGTCAAGCCGGGCGCGTTCCAGGATGCCGTCAGCGGCAAGATCAAGTGGACCGATCCCGCGATCGTCGACGGATTCACCGTCCTGCGCGATCTCACCACCGACGGGATCATGGACGAGGGCGCGGCCGGAATCCAGCAATACCCCGACGTCAACAACGCCTTCCTCGCGGGCAAGTCACCTATGGCCATGTTCGGGACCTGGTATCAGCAGTACACACAGAAGGACATCCTCGCTAAGGCGATCACTGCCGCAGGCCTTCCGAGCGACACACCGCTTCCGACGCTGGTACCGATCACGTTCCCGAACGTCGGTGGGACCACGCCGGGCATGATCACGGACGTCGACTACGGCGTCGCGGTGAACTCCAAGTCGAAGAATCGCAACGCGGCTACCACCTTCGCGCTGTGGCTCGGCGCAACAAAGGAAGGGCAGCAGGCGATCGCGGATCCGCTCGACGAGTATCCGGTGCTGTCTGGGGTCCAGCCGAACGCGGACACGCTCGCTTTCGTCGACAAGGCGGTCCAGCAGCCGGCGTTCGTCGAGCTCGGCGCAAACGTCGACAAGTCGACCGAGCCTCGGTTCGCCAACATCAACCCGACCGTGCTCAATGCGCTCATCGCGGCTGATCAGAGCATTGTGAATGGAGAGGCGACCCCCGAGCAGGCGGCGGCCACCCTTCAGCAGGTCCAAGACGCCAACCCTCCGAAGGGCTGAGTTCGTGCCCGGGACGGGGGAGGCGTGGGTGAAGGCTGACGCCTTCCCCGTCCGGCCGACGACGAGGAGGGTCGATGTGAACACCGTTGCGAAGCGCCGAGCAAACTCGGCGCGGCTTCCAAGCGGAATGCTGTGGATCCTGCCCGCGCTCGTGGTGTCGGGCGGATTGATCTACTACTGCATCGGCTACACGGGGTACATCTCAACGCAGAACTGGGACGGAATCAGCCCAGACAGCGTCAGCGTCGGACTCGCGAACTATGTCCAGCTGTGGCACGACCCGGTGTTCTGGCTGACGATTCTCCACACAGTCGCATTCTTCGCTGTGACGTTCGTCGTGGAGGTGCTGCTAGGTCTCGTGTTCGCGGTTCTGCTCGCGTCGAACGTGCGCTTCGGCGTCGTCTACAAGGTGCTGATCTTTCTTCCTGTGCTCCTGGCGCCCGCAACCATGGCCCCCGTGTTTCGTCTCATCTATGCGTCGGACGGTCCGTTCAATGCTTTCCTCAGCGCCGTGGGTCTTGGAGCGCTCGCTCAACCGTGGTTGGCGCAGTCAAGTACCGCTCTGTTCGTTGTCATGTCCATCTCGATCTGGCAGTACACCGGCCTGGCCTTCATCCTCTACTCCGCCGCGCTGACGCAAATCGATCCGCAGGTGATCGAGGCTTCTCGCGTGGACGGGGCAGGAAACGCGCGAATTCTCTTTCAGATCATCTGGCCGAGCGTGCGAGGCACGACGGTCGCGCTCGCAGTGCTGGCCGCGATCGGAGCGCTGAAGACCTTCGACATCCCCTACCTGGTCACAGGAGGCGGGCCGGTCTATTCCACGGAGTTCCTGGGGACCCTCATCTACCGGGTCAGTGTGCCGCAATCGCAAGTGGGATATGGTGCCGCGCTGTCCATAGTCCTGCTTGTGCTGGCAGTCTGTGTCGCGCTCGCATTCATGTTAATCGGCTCGGAGCGAAAGGCGCCGAAGCATGTTTGAAGCACGCCGTTGGACCGGAAAGCTCGTCCTGCAGATCGTCCTCACACTGCTGGTGCTGCCGTTCGTCTTCCCGCTTGTGGCGATGATCGCCGGCTCCTTTGCGGGAACCGGGTGGAACAACTACGCCGCGGTGTTGTCCATCGGCGCGCTGCCGCAGTTCTTCCTCAATAGCGCGATCATCGCGGGGGTCGTGATACTGACCGTCTACCTGTGTGGTCTGCTCGCGGCGTTCGGATTCAGCAAGCTGCGCATCCGAGGAAAGGAGTTCTTTTTCTGGCTGCTGCTGCTCGTGCTGATGCTCCCGGACGTGACACTGTTGACACCGCTGTTCACGACCGCCACATCGCTCGGCATCTATGACACCTACATCGCGGTGATTCTGCCGCTTGCAGCTCTGCAGATCCCGTTCGCGGTTCTCCTCACGCGCAACTTCCTCAACGGGCTCCCAGACGAGTTCCTCGAAGCAGTTCGAGTCGATGGAGCGAACACCTGGCAAGCGTTCGTGCACATCGTGATACCGCTGACCCGCCCGATTGCCGCTGCCGTTGTGATTCTGACCCTGATCAACGCGTGGAACAACTTCCTGCTGCCACTGGTGTTCCTTCAGAGTCCCGACCTGCAAACGGTGACGCTGGTGCCGACCTTCTTCGTCGGTCAGTTCAGCAACGACCAGACCAAGGTTCTCGCGGCGGCTGTACTCACAGCCATCCCCGTCGTCGTGGCATACCTGTGCCTGCAAAGACTGTTCGAGCGTGGCCTCGCGGCGGGAGCCATCAAATGAACGAGTTCCCAACCGGTCCGTCATCCGTTGGTGGCGCTCGCCCCCCCGAGACCAATCGCAGCCCGGGGCGCAAGAGTCTGCAACCCGGGCAGGTGGCGCAGGTTTACGTTCACGATGTCCGCTCAGGGGTCGACACAATGATTCTCGAGTCAGAGCTTCTCCTGGAGGCTCCGAACTGGACACCCGACCGTGGCACGCTGATCGTCAACGCCGAGGGAGGCCTGTACCAGCTCTCTCTGGAAAGTGGTCGACTCGAAGCATTGGACATCAGCGGGGTGGCCGACGTGAATAACGATCACGTGCTGTCACCCGATGGGGAGTCGATCTTCTTCAGCGCCGCCGGCCACCTCTATGGCGTCTCGGTGCACGGTGGCGAGGTGCGCAAGGTGTCCAACGATCACGGCGATGAACACCCCTACAGCTACTGGCTGCACGGGATCTCACCCGATGGGGAGACCCTCGTCTATGTAGCGGTCGAGCCGTACAACGGCGATGCGCGAGGTCGTCGAAACCTCGCGATCATATCCAGCGTTGGAGGCTTGGACGCATACCTGACGGATGGGCTGATCGGGTTCGACGGTCCCGAGTATTCGCCCGACGGCCACTGGATCTACTACAACTCCGAGGAAGCGGCCGCGCGACCAGGGCACAGCCAGATCTTCCGCATGCGCCCGGACGGCTCAGATCATCAGCAACTGACGTTCGACGATCGGGTGAACTGGTTCCCGCACTTGAATCCCGCTGGAGACATGCTCGCCTACATCAGCTACGAGCCGGGCAGTCTGGGCCATCCCGCCGACGTAGACGTCGTGCTCAAGCTGATGCCCGCGTCCGGCGGTCGTCCGCACGACGCGGTTCGACTCTTCGGTGGTCAGGGGACCATGAATGTGAACAGCTGGTCGCCCGATGGCTCGCAGTTCGCCTTCGTCGCCTATCCGGCGAAGTCGCAGTGAAGCGTCGCCGGTTCTCATCTCCGCGTGCCGACATTAGCAACAGCGATGGATGCCCCAACCAATCAGAACGGATCGAATAGCCAATGAGAATCGACGACAGCACTCTCTGGTTGCGGGACCTCGGGTCGACAGGTCTCACCGTCTCAGCAGTGGCGGCCGGAGGAGCCGGAATCGGGAGTTGGCCGGAATTCTTCGGGTATGACGTCCCCATCGAGCAGGCGCTTCAGCTGGTGAGCGACATCCTCGACAGTCCCGTCCGCGTGATCGACACGTCGAATGGGTACTCGGAGGGCGAGAGCGAGCGGCGAATCGGTCAAGCGATCGCGCTGCGGGGCGGGCTTCCCGACGACCACTGGGTCGCCACGAAAGTCGATTCGAAAGACGGCGACTACTCAGCACGCCGCGTTCGCGACTCGATAAGAGAGAGCCAGGATCGGCTGGGTCTTGAATTCTTCCCGCTCGTGTATCTCCACGATCCGGAATACGCGCCCGACATCTCGGAACTTCTGAGTCCCGGCGGCGCGGTCGAGGCCTTGATTCAGCTTCGTGATGAGGGCGTCATCCATCATCTCGGCGTTGCAGGCGGGGACGTCGGCGTCATGCAGCGATTCGTAGCGACCGGGGCGTTCGAGGTACTTCTCACTCACAATCGATGGACCCTCGTGGACAGAAGCGCGGGCACCCTCATCGACGAAGCAGTTGGACGCGGCATGGGGGTGGTGAACGCGGCCTATCTTGGCGGGGGCCTTCTCGCGAATCCGCATGGCACTACCCGATATGGCTACCGGCCGGCATCCAACGCTACTGTCGCGGCGGCTAGGGCACTTGAGCAGCTATCTGCGACGTGGAATGTGCCTCTCGCGACAGCGGCACTGCAGTTCTCTCTGCGGGATCCGCGGATCGACATGTCGATCGTGGGGATCAGCAAGCCAGAGCGTCTTCCCGCGCTCGTGTCTGCCGTGGAGACGGAGCTTCCTCCCGACTTCTGGGTGGCCGCTGAAAAGCTCCTTCCGTCTGAAGAGCACTGGCTCGGATGACGAGTTCATTCCGAGAATCGTCGGTCACGTCAAACCAGGAGGAGCCATCATGTCAATCACGTCCGTTCAGGAGGAGCTGAGCCGCATCGACCGCGAGGAGGAACTCGCCGAAGTCGAGCGATTCGGCCACGCGGAGGCGCTGCGCGTGGGTCAGTGGATCGTCGACAACGCCATCGCCGACAACCGCGTGATCGCGGTGACCATCTTCCTCGGCGAACAGAGGGTCTTCCATGCGGCGCTGGCCGGCACGAACCATGACAATGACCTCTGGCTGGATCGCAAGGCGAACCTCGTGAAGATGTATGGGAGGTCGTCGTATTACGTCAAGAATCTCTTCCTCAGCTATGGTCGTGACTTCTTCACCGATTCACTCCACGACCCGCATGTGCTGGCCGCAGCGGGTGGCGGCTTTCCGGTGCGCGTGCGAGGTTCGCTCGTTGGCGTCATCGCGGTCTCCGGCGCGTGGACGGATGGTGGCGAGCGCGCCGAACATGAGCTCCCGATCGCGGCGCTGTCCGCGTTGCGGGCGACCCAGGTGTTGGAGGTCTAGTGGGAGATCGCGTGTTCACGATCGGGATTCTGGGTGCCTCCCACATCGCGCCGCTCGCTGTCATCCGGCCGGCCAGGAGACGAGGGGTTCGTCTCGGCGCGGTCGCGTCGCGTCGAGCCGGCGCCGCCGCGGCGTACGCGGAGATCCAACACATCGAGCGGGCGTACGGAACCTACGAGGAACTCCTCGCTGACAGTTCCATTGATCTCGTCTACAACTCACTGCCACCGTCGGAGCACGCGCGCTGGTCGATCGCATCCCTGAGGGCGGGCAAGCATGTCCTGTGTGAGAAGCCGTTCGCGATGAATGCGACCGAGGCGCGCGAGATGCAGGCCGCCGCACGCGAATCCGGCCGCCGAGTCATCGAGGCCTTTCACGACCGATACCACCCGCTCAGCCATCAGATCGATGCCATCGTCAACTCCGGTCGTCTAGGAGAGATCGTCGAGATTCGAGCCGACTTCTCGGTGGACATGCCCTTCGCCGAGACCTCGATCCGGCACGATCCGAAACTGGGAGGCGGCGCGCTCATGGACCTCGGCTGCTACCCAGTCCATTGGGTGCGCACACTCGTCGGCGAGGAACCGCGTGTGACATTCGCCGAGGCTGCCCTGAATCCCCTCGGAGCGGACTCCAGCATCGCGGCGCGGCTCGAGTTCCCTTCAGGCATCGCCGCACAGGTGTCGTGCACGTTCAACGGTGGACAGCCCTCTTCCACCATGGACGTCATCGGCACCCGTGGCGACATGCACATCAAGAATCTGGTCTTCCCCTCGCAAGGCCACAGCATCTCGGTAACCAGGGACGGTCTCACGTGGATGTCCACGGTGGGCGGGAGAGAGACGTTCGATCACCAGCTGGATGCGGTCGTCAACGGGATTGCTTCGGGTGAGCCGTTGCTCACCGAAGATGACGACCCGATCCACAACATGGAAGTTGTCGACGCGATCTACGCGGCGGCAGGGCTGGACCGAACCTGGGTCTGATTAGGCCGATCCGCAATGCGGCCGACGCGGACTCGATGCAGTCAGACTCGCGAGAGTGGGTCCATCCGCCCGTGTAGTTGTCCCGCACGATTAGATGAGCCGCCAGATTGGAGGGCCGAAGCCGTGGCCATTGGCGCCGGGACGCGGCTCGGGCGCGACGCGGCCAGACGGCATGCAATACGTGTCTATGCGCACGGCGTCTCGGTGGGGGATGGTGAGTGTCTCGACGAATTTCGCCGTGTATGCGGCGATGCACTGTCCCCCCTCGAGGGATGCAAGAATCCGCGGGCGCAGTGCTCGTTAGTCGCAGTTGGTCGTAGTTGGTTGCAACAGAGCAACCGGCACAAAACCGGCACAACAATCAGTCGCTTGTCAACCGGACAAGGACGACCGCGACCGGCGCATCTACGTTGAGATCTGAACTCTTCTTCAGATCCCTTTCGTGGCTTTCCCGAAGTCGCTCTGCCTTGAATTTCCGCGGATTCCGACCTTTCGTAGATGTCACCGCCGTCGCGAGATTCGCGACGATTTTTCGGCTCTCCTGACTGATCCGTGGGTCACGCGCGGCCGGGGAGGGCGGGTTTGTTGCCTCCGAGGTTGAGCATGGCTAGGGCGATGAGCGCGTCGGGTGAGCGGAATCCGAATGCGACGCGGGTGATGAGCCGGATCTTCGTGTTCACGGACTCGATGCGCCCGTTGGAGAGACCGTGCTCGATCGCGGCGAGGATGGATGCCTTGTGTCTGGCGATCCGACGCTGCAGGGTCACGAACGCGGGGATGCGGGATCTCCGCGCCCAGCTGATCCATCGGTCCAACGCGGCGACGGCGTCGTCGTAGTCGAGCCGGAACACGACGCGGAGGCCTTCTTTGAGCAGGTAGGCGCGGTGCAGTCGAGGGTCGGTCTGCGCGATCCACGCGAGCTTCTGGGTCTGCTTCTCGGTGAGGTTCTCGGGGTTCTTCCAGAGCGCGTACCGGGCGCCTCGCAGACCCCTCGCCCGCGTCGCTGCCGGCGGCGGCGGTGCGTCGTTGCGGGGCCGGCCGACGCTTCGGCGTGGTTCGGCGCGCGCCTGTCGGCGGGCGTCGTTCCACGCGCTGCGGCGGACCTCGTCGAGCGCGTCTGTGGCCCAGGAGACCACGTGCAACGGATCGGCGCAGCGGACCGCGTTCGGACACCGTTGCGCGACGACATCACCGATCCAGTCCGCCCCGTCCGCGGACACATGGGTGATCTGCGCGCACCTGCCAGGCCCGGACAACTCGAGAGCGTCGAAGAACCGGCGGAGGGTGGCCTTGTCACGGCCGGGCGCCGCCCACCACCAGCCGGCCGGTGCCGTGGTCGACCACGACCGTGAGGTAGCGGTAGCCGCGCTTATACGAGATCTCGTCGATCCCGATCCTGGTCAGACCGGCGAACCGGTCCCGGGCGACATCCGTGTCCGCCCACACCCGGGCGACGATCTTGCCGACGGTGCGCCACGCGATCCGCATCAGCTCGCACGCCGCGGTCTTCGATATCTGCGTCGCCAACCACGCGACCTGCTCGTCGAACATGAGCGTGTGCCCGCCGCGTGTCGCACCCACGGCACCGCGTTCACCGTCGGACCGTGCTCGGGACAGCTCACCCTGGGCGCTTCGGCTTCCAGATACGCCGGGATCGTGCCCAGATCCAAGCACCGCCACCGACGTCTGCCCTCGCCCGGGTCATACCGCGGGCAGCGTCGCCCGCACCGCCCGCATCGGCGCGCCGCGGACCGTGTCGGCCGCACATGAGCGACCAGCACACCCTCGTCCTCGTCGAACCCGACCTGTTCCACGACCGTCTTCTCGACGCCCAGCAAGGCACGCCATAGAGTGGCATTCCGCACGCCGTTCTCCGCACTGTGGTCCCTGTTCCTCGACAGTTCAGAAACCTAGGCTCAGAACGGCGTGCGCCGCGATCCGACGCGCTCACACACCCACGGAAACGTCAGGAGAGCCGATTTTACTCACGCTTTACTCGGTTAGGAGGGAGGCGAGAGGCCTCGATGGGGTCGACAGAAGGTCGCTCGTCCAGAGCTACGACAAGCGCACTCCTGCCACGCCGCCGTAAACGCCGAGCAGCGTGCCCGTCGTTGACGAGGAGTTCGGCGATGCAAGGTAGGCGATCGCGTTCGCGACCTCGGCGGCGGTGACGAGCCGACCCATTGGCTGGCGCGCGCGAAGGTTGGATGCTGCAGTCTCCGGATCCTCGGCGGCATAGAGCAGCCGCCGGACCCAGGGAGTGTCGGCGGTGCCCGGTGTCACGGCGTTCGCGCGGATCCCTTCTCGCACGTGATCCGCCGCCATCGCAAGAGTCAGCGCTGCGACCGCCCCCTTACTCGCGGAATAGAGGGTCCGGTTCGGGAGCCCCGCGATGCCAGCGACGGAACACGCGCGTCTCATCGAACCGGTCCCCCGTCGCGGAACCGAACACCCGCATCCGCCGAACCCCTCGCGCGCGGCACACCGCGCCGATCGCATCGCGGTCGCCGAGAAGCCTGAGGGTCATGACGCGAGTGTACCGAGCAGGGTGCCGTTACCGAATGTCCCCCGCACACCGCCTACAGAGCAATTGACCGAGAGATCAACCACGGGAGCGTCAAGACGATTCACACCTCATAGTTTGGGTGTCGAGAGCCTCCACGAGACCCGGGGCGGTTCACGGGACTGATGCTGGCGGCTCCCCTCGGTCGGAGTTCGGGATGCGTGAGGGTGCGGTCATTTGTGGGTTTCGGGGGTCACGGAACCGGTTGCCTGACTGTGCATTCGGGTCTACTGGCGTCCCGCGCGCGACGAGTCGATGGCATCCGGCCTCTGGTGCTTGTAGTAGTCACGCCACACCAGTCGGTGCAGCGGAATCCATTTCGGAATCGTGCGCAGGCCGGGGATGAATGGTAGCAGCGCCAGAAGGATGGTCAGGGCGGCCATCATGAGCACGATAACAAGGTCGGCGTTGGGGGCCGACGCGAACGGCTCGATCTGGTAGAAGAAGGAGAATAACCACAGCCATGACTGGCCGGGGAAGTTGCCGGTCTCGTTCATCATCCCCCATTGGTCGCCGGTGAGGTGCTGGTCCGCTGCGAGATTCTGGAAGTAGGTTCCGTCGCCGAGAAAGAGGATGGCCGGCGTGTAGTTCTGGTTGTAGAAGCCGCCGGCCGTCGCCAGCGCGCCATCGAGCGCACCGCTGCGCGCCATCGCCGTCAGCGATGCGATCAGCGCGGGTACCGGGCCGAAGTCGCCGGAGCTGGTCGGCAGGGTCGAACCCTTGTCGGCCGCGAGTGCCTTGGCGTAGTTGGTTGTCCAGCTGGCTTTCTGCGCTGCGGACGCCGCCGCCCAGTCCGCCACAGCTGATGGAACCTTCGGCAGCGTCTGCAACGGGTCGATGATGAAGAGTTTCGCTGTGTCGATCGGTATGCGCACGCCGGACAGGCTCTGCAGATCCAGGGGCCCGAGGGACTGGGTCGCGCCGACAGTCCTGTTATACGGCGGCCCGTAGCCCGCCGTATCACTCGTTCCGCCGAGTTCGGCGGTCGCGGTCGTCGCGAAGTCGATCGGCTGGCTGGTCGACCAGTTCTTGAGGGTGACACTGGGCTCATCGGGCGATCCGAGGATCACGACCAGCCCGATCGTGATCAGAGACACGACTATGAAGCCGATGGTGACCTCTTTGAAGAGGTCGTAATCGCGGACACGCCCCCGCCATGGTCGACTGGCGAGATCGTCCCGGGCCCGCCACGACATGTTCGGTGAGCGGTTCATCGGTGCCGCTCGGATTCTTTAGCTACCCTGACGAGCTGATCGTCCGTCTCCGCGGCGTCGATCGGTGGTACCACTCCATGGATGCGCACCAGAAGAACATGCAGTGCGACGATCGCGGCAACCGCCAACGGGAGAACGGCGATATGCCAGCCGAACATCTGCCCCAGGTTGGCGACGTTGAACCAGGCCCCGACTCCGATGGCGTTCAGCGCATCCTTGCCTTCGAATGCGATCCACTGCGCGTCGAAATTGGTCTGGAGGACGTAGCCGGTGAAGCCGGCGACGATCGAGACAGCGAAGGCGATCACCCCGGTGATCCAAGTGAGCACCCGCCCTCCGCGCCAGGCGGCCATCCAGTACTTGCCCCAGAGATGCACGACCATGAACATGAACAAGAGTTCAACGCTCCACAGGTGCACGCCGTTGGTGAAGTGCCCCAGACGCGAGAGGTGGCTCCAACTAGGACCGTTGAGGCTGAGAACGAGCCCGGACACGATGACCACGGCAAGGGCAGCGAGCGAAGCCATCCCGAACACGTAGATCCAGGATGCGACATAGCTGGGCTGCTCCTGCGGCAGCAGCTTCTCAGGCGGAAGGCGTTTCAGCAACCACTGGCGAGCGCGACCCGTCCACGTGAAGACCTCGTCCTGATCCGCCCTGGTGTCCTCGGGATGGACCGTGGCCGGAGGTTTGAGCGCGCTCATTTCCGCCGCCGCGCTCTCGGGAAGGGCAACAGAAGCGAAGCGACAAACAGCACGATCATCATCGTGATCACGATGAGATTGCCGAGCTGTATGACGAACGGCCCCCAGCCCAGATAGATTCCGGGCGTCACGCTCTCGATCATCTCCACGAGAGTTCTCCTCTGTTCGTAGTCAGAGCGTGACCCCGCGCAACAGAGGTGGATAGAGTCCAAAGTCCCAAAGGAATTTGGACCTGCCGGACGGCACGTGTTCAGAACTCCGATTCCGGCGGAGTACGCCCAGGGACCGCCGGTGTGGTGCCGGCGCGAGTAAGGAATGAGCAAGACGTGAGCGCTTTGCCCGCCGTCCACCCAAGACGCCCGAGCCCCGAAAACCCGCGTGATTCCGCGGATCCTACGCTCGCGCAGATCGAGAACCCATCAGAGCCCGGCAAGCAATGTCGCGGCAATACTATAGGGGGGTATGGTATGTTGAACCTATGAACGGATACGCGTCGCACAAGGATGACCTGCTGAAACGGCTCAGCCGCGCTGAGGGTCAAGTACGAGGCATCGCGAGGATGGTCGAGAACGACAAGTACTGCATCGACATCCTCACGCAGGTCTCGGCGGCGAAGAGCGCGCTGGAGACGGTGGCTTTGTCGCTGCTGGCCGATCATCTGTCCCACTGCGTTGCGGAGGCGACCGCCGAGGGCGGCACCGTGGCCGCGGACAAGATCCAAGAAGCGAACGCGGCGATCGCCCGTCTGGTCCGTTCCTGAACCCGAACCCCTTGACTGAAGGACACCCATCATGACCACGACCGAGCGCATCACCCTTGGCCTCGCCGACTCCGCCGCAGGGTGCAGTTGCTGCGTTACCGCATCCGTCCCCGACACGCAGACCGCCGCGTCGACGATCACGGAGGACGTACTGATCGACGGAATGACCTGCGCCCATTGCGTGAAGAGCGTCACCGAAGAACTCCTCGCGATCGACGGTGTCGAGAACGTTTCCGTCGACCTCAACGCAGGTGGAACGTCCCGAGTCACGATCCACAGCGCGGCGCTGATCGACGCCGCGCGGGTGAGGGCCGCGGTGGAGGAGGCGGGGTACGCCCTCGCCGGCACCCCCGCATGAGCGCCGTGGATGTGGAGCTCGAGATCTCCGGAATGACCTGCGCGTCCTGCGCCACCCGGATCGAACGCAAGCTCAACAAGCTGCCGGGCGTGGAAGCGACGGTCAACTACGCGACCGAGAAGGCCCGCGTACGCGCCGAGGGCATGGAGACGGCGGAGCTGATCGCGGCGGTGGAGTCCGCCGGCTACGCCGCAGCACTTCCGGTGCCGATCGTGGACGAGCCCACATCCACCACCCCCGCTGAGGACCCGGAGTTGGTGTCGCTGCGCCGTCGGCTGCTGATCAGCACCGCCCTGGCGGTTCCCGTCGCTCTGATGTCGATGATTCCGCTGCTGCAGTTCCCGAACTGGCAATGGCTGGCACTGACCCTTACCGCGCCGGTCGCGGTGTGGGGCGCGTGGCCGTTCCACCGTGCCGCATTCGTTAACGCCCGGCACGGTGCCGCGACGATGGACACCTTGATCAGCCTCGGGGTGATCGCCTCATTTGGCTGGTCGCTGTACGCGCTGTTCTTCGGGACGGCAGGGATGCCGGGCATGCACATGACCTTCACCTTGTTCGGCACCCCCGAGTCAGCAACCGGAGAGATCTACCTCGAAGTCACCGCGCTGGTCACCGTGTTCATCCTGGCCGGCCGGTACGCCGAGGCGCGGGCCAAGAAGTCGTCCTCTGAAGCATTGCGCGCCCTGCTCGAGCTGGGCGCGAAAGACGCCACCCGGCTCGTCGACGGGGTCGAGCAACGCGTCCCAGTCACGCAGCTTGCCGTCGGCGACCGAGTGCTGGTCCGCCCGGGCGAGAAGATCCCCTCCGACGGCCTCGTGGTCGACGGCGCATCCGCGATCGACGCCAGCATGCTGACCGGCGAATCCGTCCCAGTCGAGGTCACCACCGGATCCCGAGTGGTCGGCGCCACCCTGAACGTCGGCGGGCGGCTCATCGTCGAGATCACCCGGGTCGGCGCCGACACCGAACTCGCGCGCATGCAACGACTGATGGACGAAGCCCAAACGGGGAAGGCGCGCGTGCAGCGCCTCGCCGACCGGGTCTCAGCGTTCTTCGTCCCTGTTGTCATCCTGCTCGCGATCATCGCGTTCGCCGGATGGCTGCTGGTCGGCGGCTCGCCCGAGGTGGCATTCACCGCGGCCGTCGCGACGCTGATCATCGCCTGCCCATGCGCACTGGGCCTGGCCACCCCGACCGCCCTGCTGGTCGGCACTGGGCGCGGCTCGCAGCTGGGGATCCTCATCCGCGGCCCGCAGGTGCTGGAACAGACGCGCAAAGTGGACACCATCGTGCTCGACAAGACCGGCACCGTCACCCACGGCACGATGACCGTCACCACGGTGACACCGGCATCCGGCATCACCGAAGACGAGTTGATGCGAATCGCCGCGAGTGCGGAGTGGGGGTCCGAGCACCCGGTGGCGCGGGCGATCGTCGCCGCCGCCGATGGCGCCTCACCCGTCGCGGAGGCCTTTGCGTCCCACGCCGGGTTCGGCGTCCAGGCCATCGTCGACGGATCGTTCGTTGTCGCCGGACGCCCCCTGTGGATCGAAGACCAGTGGGGCGTGCACCTGCCGATCCAGAGTCGCAGCGAAGCCGAGACGCTCGAAGCGGCGGGCGCCACCGTGATCGCGATCGCCCGCGACGGCGAATTCTTGGGAACCATCGCCGTCTCGGACACCGTCAAGCCCACCAGCGCCGACGCGATCGCCCGCTTCCGCGCGCTCGGGCTCCGCCCGGTGCTGCTCACCGGCGACAACGCCGGTGCGGCGCAGCACATCGCCGCGATCGTCGGAATCGACGAGGTCCGCGCCGGGGTATCTCCTGCCGGAAAGCTTGATGTGATCCGTCAACTGCAGTCCGCCGGCCGTGTTGTCGCGATGGTCGGTGACGGCGTCAATGACGCCGCCGCCCTCGCTGCAGCAGACCTCGGGATCGCGATGGGCGGAGGAACGGACGCGGCGATCGCCGCCAGCGACGTGACCATCGCCTCCGGCGACCTGCTGGTCGTCGCAGATGCGATCCGGCTGTCCCGCCGCACCGTGGGCACCATCACGGGCAACCTATTCTGGGCG
Source organism: Microbacterium deminutum (assembly GCF_039530205.1). Taxonomy (NCBI): domain Bacteria; kingdom Bacillati; phylum Actinomycetota; class Actinomycetes; order Micrococcales; family Microbacteriaceae; genus Microbacterium; species Microbacterium deminutum. The sequence continues at coordinate 63,712 of NZ_BAAAOG010000011.1, read as the reverse complement.
TTCGCGTACAACATCGCGGCCATCCCGGTAGCGATGCTCGGCCTGCTCAACCCGCTGGTCGCCGCCGCCGCGATGGCCCTGTCATCCGTGTTCGTCGTCACCAACAGTCTCCGACTGCGCCGCTTCCAGCCTGCGCTGTCACGTCGCACCGACGTCGTCACGGCCCCTCTGACACTGCAATCAGCCTGAGCGCATCAACGAAACGGACGAGCTTCAAGTCGCAATCCACACGTCACGCGTCATCTACGTCGACGACCACCAGGAGCGAAGAAGGTGAGATGTCCATGATCGCTCTCGCACAACGTCTGCGTCGCGGCCCGGGCGGGCTGCGCCGTTCAATACTCCTGCTCATCGGTGTCACTGCCGCGATCATCGTCGGGCTGCTTGCGATGCACTCGCTGAACAGCCACTCGTCGCTCGCGGAACCGACGGCGGTGCTGTCCGTCCACGGCGTGGACGCCACCGATCACGGCACGACCCAACCCGCGACGGGGGACGACTGCAGCGGCTGCGGCGGGCACCCCAGCATTCTGGCGATGACCTGCGTCCTCGCCCTTCTGGTGGTCTCGCTGTTGCTCGTGCTGCCGCGACGAGGCATCACCTGGACGGCAGCGCTCCGCCGCGTCGGCCACTCCCCGCTGACCTGGGTGGGGACGTTCCCGAAACCACCCTCTTTTCTCCTTCTCTGCATCAGTCGCACGTGACATGCCCTCGCTGACCCTGCGGGTCAGCAGAGCCCTCGCGCACGATCGCTCAGATCGCGCGCGCCACCAACGACCGAGGAGAACACCAATGAAGATCAGTGCCGCGGCAACCGTCGCATTCACCCTGACCGCACTACTTGCCCTCGCCGGCTGTGCGAGCACCCCCGGCACCGGCGGGAGACACGACGAGATGCCCGGAATGAGCGCATCCGCGTCCGCTGACGTCAACGATGCTGACATCCAGTTCACGACGATGATGATCCCCCACCACCAGCAAGCCGTCGAGATGGCCGACGTGATCCTCGCCAAGGACGACATCGACGAGCAAGTGGTCGCCCTCGCCGAGCAGATCCAAACCGCCCAAGGACCGGAGATCAAGCAGATGGAGGCGTGGCTCGATGACTGGGGCATCGACATGGGAAACATTAGCGGGATGGGCGACGGCATGATGTCCGACACCGACATGGAAGCCCTCGAGGATGCCACCGTCAACGAGGCATCCCGCCTGTTCCTCGAGCAGATGACCGAGCACCACCAGGGCGCCATCGAGATGGCGCAAACCGAAGTCGACAACGGACAGAACCCCGATGTCATCAGCCTCGCGCAGAACATCATCACCTCGCAGACCCCCGAGATCGCCACCATGACGGAGATCCTCGCGACCCTCTGACATTCATGGGCCGGCCGACCCCGGCCGGCCCATGAGAAACGGAGCGCGCCACTATGAACACCCACACACGCACCACCGTCGCCCCGGGCACGCCACCGGGGTGGCCACCGCGATCGCGGCGAGCGCGGCGGGAACCATGGCCATCGCTGTCCAGGGCGCACTCCGATTCACCGACAACGGCGGCGATACCTGGCAACTCATCGCCCGAACGAAGGCCTCGAGTCATGCTCCGATACCGCACCCTCGCGCCGCATGCCGGCGACGCGGAGATCGTCGCTGAAGCGACCACCCACCCTGCCGAGGCCTGGATAGCGGCGATCCTCGGCCACCAGCGACGTGACGTCAGACCAGGAGAGAAGTAATGAACGCGCAGACCCGAACCGTCGTGCTGGAAGTCGAAGGCGTCTCCTGGGCGTCATCGAAGTCCATCGTGGAATCGACCCTGCTCCGCCGGCCTGGTGTTCTGCTCGTCGAGGCCAACCCGCTCTCCCAGACCGCGAACGTCTCCTACGATCCTCGCCTGACGTCCCAGGCTCAGCTGCGGGAGTGGGTCATCGAATGCGGGTACCACTGTGCCGGGCAATCCGTCCCGGATCACATCTGTGATCCTGCCCATGACCCCGACCAGGCACTTCTCGGCGCCCACCAGATGCCTGCGGGCCAGGCGCCCGCGAAGCTCGACGACACTCCCCCAGCACCGCCATCGATGAGTGAGCACCACGACCACAGCTCGATAACCACGCCGGAGGGTTCTGGACACTCCGGAGGCACGGCCGGGACAGTCGCCCATGAAGACCACACCGGGCACGACCATGCCATGGCCGATCGCAGCATGCAGGAGCTGATGGGGCACGGTGGCAGTCACGCGGGGATGTCGATGGCGTCGATGATCCGCGACATGCGCAACAGGTTCATCGTCGCCGCCGTCCTGTCCGTGCCGATCATCCTGTGGTCCCCGATCGGCCGTGACGTGTTCGGGTTCACCGTCCCTGCACCTTTCGGGCTGCGTGATGACGTGTTCTCGCTGATCCTCTCCCTTCCGGTGATCTTCTACTCCGCCTGGATCTTCTTCGACGGCGCATGGCGTGCCCTCCGCGCACGGACCCTGGACATGATGGTGCTGGTCGCCGTCGGTGTCGGCGCCGGCTGGCTGTACAGCGTCGCGATCACCCTCACCGGCGGCGGTGAAGTGTTCTACGAGGCAGCCACCGTGCTCACCAGCTTCGTGCTTCTCGGCCACTGGGTGGAGATGCGCGCCCGCGGCGGCGCCAACGACGCGATCCGCACCCTGCTCGAACTCGCCCCACCCCGCGCAGTCGTGCTCCGAGGCGACGAAGAGGTCGAAGTGCCCACCGCCGACGTCGTACCCGGTGATCTGATGCTGGTACGCCCCGGCGCGAAGATCCCCACCGACGGCACCGTCGAAGAGGGCGACTCGGAGGTCGACGAGTCGATGGTCACCGGGGAGAGCCTGCCTGTGCCCAAAACGGCCGGCTCCGCGGTCATCGGCGCCACCGTGAACACCACCGGCACGCTGCGGGTGCGTGCCACCAAAGTCGGCGCCGACACCGCGCTGGCGCAGATCGTCGCGCTCGTGCAGGAGGCGCAGAACTCAAAGGCGCCCGGGCAGCGCCTCGCCGACCGGGCAGCGTTCTGGCTCGTGCTGGTCGCGCTGATCGGCGGCACCCTGACCTTCGTCGCCTGGCTGTGGACGGGCGCCTCGGTGTCCACCGCGATCCTGTTCGCCATCACAGTCGTGGTGATCACCTGCCCGGACGCGCTCGGTCTCGCCACGCCCACCGCGATCATGGTCGGCACCGGACTGGGCGCCAAACGCGGCGTGCTGTTCAAGAACGCCGGCGCACTGGAGTCCGCCGCGCACATCGATACCGTCGTTCTCGACAAGACCGGCACGCTCACCACGGGCGAACCCGAAGTGACCGACTACCTGCCGGTCGGAATGAACGACATCGAGCTCCTCTCCCTCGCAGCCGCGGCAGAGCGTGAGTCGGAGCATCCCCTCGCCAAGGCGGTCGTCGCCTACGCGGACGCACGCAACATCCCGCGCCGCACCGCCACCGCATTTCGCAACGTCACCGGACTCGGCGCGGTCGCGACGGTCGACGGGCGCCGCGTCGTGATGGGAAACGCCAGGCTGATGGCCGACGAGGGATTCGACATGACAGCCATCTCCGCTGCGCAGAACAATCTCGCCGCCACCGGGCGCACAGCCATCGCTCTCGCCGTCGACGGTAAGGCAGCCGGGGTCATCGCGCTGGCTGATGCGCCGCGCCCCACCGCCGCGGCATCCATCACCGCCCTCCACGAGTCCGGCATCGAAGTGGTGATGCTCACCGGCGACAACGAACCCACCGCTAAACGCGTCGCCGCGCTGCTGGGCATCGACTCCGTCATCGCCGAAGTCCTCCCCCAGGACAAGTCCGCCAGGATCGCCGACCTGCAACGCTCCGGCAAGAAGGTCGCCATGGTCGGCGACGGAGTAAACGACGCCCCCGCCCTGGCGCAAGCCGACCTGGGCATCGCGATCGGCGCCGGCACCGATGTCGCCATCGAAACGGCAGATGTCGTCCTGATGCGCTCCGACCCGCTGGACGTCCCGGTCGCGCTGCGAATCGGCAAGGGCACCGTACGCAAGATGCGGCAGAACCTCGGATGGGCCGTCGGCTACAACGTCGTCGCGTTGCCGATCGCGGCCGGCGTATTCGTCTCCTCGCTGGGCATCATGCTCAGCCCAGAGATCGCCGCCATCTCGATGTCCGGCTCCAGCGTCATCGTCGCTGTCAACGCTCTGCTGCTGAGACGACTGCGCCTCCCCGCGCAAGCCGCCCCCACCGCCGCATCCGGCAACTCTGAATCAACGCGCCTACCCAGGCACGGGTCAGCAGACGCGATCGGTCATCGTTCGACGAGTGACAACGAAGCCGACGTCGCAGTGAACCCCGCTCTGCGCGACCCTAACCTCGCAGCCGCGTCGGCCGCGGCCTCCAACGCCAACCCGGTTGTCGAGATCAACACCCACCCTGCACACGAGGATCAACCCATGACCTATCACGAAGAACACCGCACAGACAGCACGACGCTTGTCACGGACCCGGTCTGCGGCATGAAGATCGATCCGAAGACCGCCGCCGCGACTCGCGAGCACGACGGAGTCACCTTCTACTTCTGCTCAATGCGCTGTGCTGACACGTTCGACGCGGATCCACACCGGTACGGCCATCCGCACATCTGACGCTGAATCGTGAGCGAGTTGCCGAGGACCGGTGCCGCGCTTCCAATTTTCGCGCACGCCCTCTCACCAGATCTTCCTAGACCTCGGCACCTGCGCTCGAGACAAGAAGCCTTACAGCACTCGCGCAGCCAAGCGGCGGCGTCCGTACGGAGCCTGAGGCCGAGCAGTGCCTGGCTTCCATCGCGGTCTCGATGACACAGCACCAGTACGTCCAATCCATGGAAGTTCGCATCACGATTTGCCAGGTCGGGCGAACGAGGTGCAGCTGCGCAACACAATCGCTACGATCGCTCCCCGACTGCTCGATCGGTGGGGGGTCAGTGCGATCACGGCCAGCGGGTTCCTGGCGGCATGGTCGCAGTCGAGCCGGGTCCGGTCGGAAGCAGCGTTCGCGAGCCTGGCTAGCGCATGCCCGATCGCTGCCTCCGGCGGGGAACACCGTCCGATATCGACTCAATCGGGGCGGCGACCGACAACTGAACTGGGCGCTCGACGTCGTCACCAGAGCCACGCTGCGCTGCGATCCGGCTACCCGGGACTACGCCGCCAGGCGCCAGGCCGAAGGCAAGACTCGCGGCGAGGTCCGCCGGATCATCAAGCGGTACATCGCCCGCCAGATCCACCGGGAACTCACCTCTGTCTTCGCCCGTCGACAATCAGCTGAAGAAGCGGTCGGGGACGGCGCAGTGCCCGCAGAGAGCGGTTGCGAAGCGCAGCTCGAAGCGCAGCGCCGAGCGAAGTCTGCAAAGAGCGATCGGAGGGAACGGAGCCGCCCGTGACCGCTACGCTCTGCCCGTCGGAGAGGAAGGAGATCTGCGGTGCGACACTGGAAGCATGCTCCGGACAGCCCTCTCCAACCGAGGCGTTCAAGCCGCGCTGCTGGCCGCGTTCCTCTTCGGGGCGGGGACGCCGCTGGCCAAGCTGCTGCTCGGCGCGGACGTCAGCCCGTGGCTGCTGGCCGGGCTGCTCTACTGTGGCTCCGGGATCGGGTTGGGCATCCTCCGTCTGATCACCCGCGCACCACGGGTCCGACTCCAGCGAAGGGAGCTGCTGCCGCTCGCGGGGGCGATCCTCAGCGGCGGCATCATCGCCCCCGTGCTGCTGATGATTGGGCTCTCCAACATGCCCGCCTCCGGCGCGTCCCTGCTGCTGAACGCCGAAGGCGTCTTCACCGCGCTACTTGCATGGTTCGTGTTCCGGGAGAACTTCGACCGTCGCGTCGCGCTGGGCATGATCGCCATCGTCGCCGGCGCGGTGCTGCTGTCCATCCCCAACGGCACGGAACTGGGCAGCCCGTGGCCTGCCCTGGCGATCCTGGGAGCATGCTTCTTCTGGGGGCTGGACAACAACCTGACCCGCAAGATCGCGCTCAACGACGCCACCTGGCTCGCCGCTGTCAAGGGACTCGTCGCCGGACCCGTCAACCTGATCCTGGCGTTCGCCCTCGGCGCCGCCCTGCCCCGAGCGGGAGGCATCGCCGCGGCCCTGGTCGTCGGGTTCTTCGCCTACGGTGTCAGCCTCGCCCTGTTCATCATCGGCATGCGGCACGTGGGAACCGCCCGTGCCGGCGCGTATTTCTCCGTCGCGCCCTTCTTCGGCGCGGTGCTCGCGATCCTGCTCGGCGAGGCCGTCACCTTGCAGCTCGTCGTCGCGGGACTCCTGATGGTACTCGGCGTCTGGCTGCATCTGACCGAACACCACGGCCACGAACACACCCACGAGGCCGTCGTGCACGACCACTGGCACACCCACGACGACGAACACCACACCCACGAGCACGCGGAACCCCTCCCGGCCGGCACTCGCCACAAGCACGAGCACGCCCACGAACGACTCACCCACACCCACGAGCATTACCCCGACTCCCACCACCGCCACACGCACTAGCCGGGCACCGCTCCCGTGCTCACGGTCTGGCGCCGGCCAGTTCCTCATGACGATGGAAGAAGCCGGCGAGCGAGACGCGGGCGTGGCTGCCGGCGTTCTGGTCGACGCGCGTGATGAGGTGCGGGGCGCGAGGGCTGATGAACACGATTCGGTTGGGTGCAGGCAGGATCGCGGTCGCGATGCTGGACTCCCTCACCAGCGGCGCTTCGAGCGCATTCGACAGCCATGGCAGGGACACGGTGGGCTGAGCCGGAAATCGAGTACAACCTCACCGCCCTCGCGCGCGGTCGGCTCTCTGAACCGATCGTTAAACCTGTTCGACATGACGCTCCGTGCATGGGGTCAGTGTCGGCCGAAGTGCGCCGGATGGCTCACGTGAGTCAGCATGCGCCGTCTTCGTCGGAAAGTCAAGTAACCGATTAGATCTTCGATGAACATCGGGTACTGATCCGACCTTGATGCTCCAAATCTGTGAGCTTTTCGATTGTTTTCGGTGGCGACCTCGCCTCGTAATCGGTTACACTGAGAGCCATACGACACGTTTGCGCTCGCCTGCGACGCACACATCGACTGTATGAACGGAGGACTCTTGGGAGTCACTGTCAAAGACCTGGCGCGCGTCGCGGGAGTGTCGACCGCTACAGTCTCGCGCGCGCTCCGCGGCTTCGATTCGGTCGACCCGGAGACACGTCAGCTCGTGCTCGACGTGGCGAAACGGCTCGACTACGTCGGCTCGCCTGCCGCTGCCGCCCTTTCAACGGGCAAGGCCGGAAGCATCGGAATCATCACGCCATTCGTCGATCGGCTCGCGTTCCTGCGCATGCTCGGTGGGATCGAGCGCGAGATGCGCGCCGCCAACATGGACCTGCTCCTGTACCGCACCGGCGATCCCAGCGACCCCCACCCCGTTCCTCCTCGCAAACGCCTCGCCCGGCGAGTGGACGGCTTCTTGATCCTCTCGGTGGCAGCCGAAAGCCCGGACCTCGAGGAGATCTTGAAACTCGGGATGCCCGTGACGATGTTCGGCACCACCGGGCCAGGCGCGTCCAGCGTTTACATCGACGATCGCGCAGGGGCCGCCGCGGCGATGGACCATCTGCTCGAACGCGGCCATCGGCGGATCGCGGTCATCTACGGTCGAGAAATCGACAATCCGATTGTGCTTGAGCACCAACGTTATCTCGGATGCCTCGACGCGATGAGGCGTGCCGGGGTGCCTGTAGAGGATCGCCTTCAAGTCCCCGGCCACTACACGATGGCCGGCGGTGAACGGGCCATGGCGCAGCTTCTTGAACGGGACGAACCACCAAGCGCAGTGTTCGCCTTTTCGGACGAGATGGCCTACGGGGCAATTCAAGCGATGAAGAATCGAGGTGTTCGGCCCGGGCACGACATCGCCATCATCGGTTATGACGGCCACGAGATTTCCGCCGCCCTCGATCTGAGCACGATCAGCGTTCCATTCGAACTGATCGGCGCCACCGCCGCTCGCGAGCTTCTGCACGAGCTCGGCCAGACGTCGGCACCGAGGACCGCAAAGGTCCTCCCGACCGAGCTCATCGCGCGAGCGTCCACTGGAACGGCCAGCTTCCACGCGGAGCTGTGAACACCAGGCACCTGCAGACCAGTTGCGCTTGGCGCCCGCCTCCAACCTCTGGCCCTTGGCACCGGCGACATGCTTCACCTGTCCTCGACCTCAGCCACGCGCAGCATCTGGCGCGCCATCAGTTGCGGATACCTATGGACGACTTCCCCGCATCAGGTCCGGCGTGGTGCGCCGCCTACCGGCAAGCGGAGAAAGCAGACATCCACCCGCCAGTCGAGGAGGAACTCCCCACGAGCGCGGTCGTGGGCACTCCTGGCATGAAATCCACGCGGAACCAGGGTGCGCCCGCGCCATGGTGCGTGCGTCGGAGACCCCTGACAGCGCGTATGTCGATCCCGCAGGGGCTGACCACGGCGGGTCAGCTGACCATGCGGCGCGACGCCGGGACCTCACGATTATGGTTGAACGTGGTGGGCTGGGTGGTGCTGGTTGGTGCTGGTTGGTCGCAGGATTTCGCGGGTGCGGTGCCTCGATGGTCGCAGTTGGTGCTCGTTGGTCTGAGTGGCCCAACCGGCCCAAAACCGGCCCGTGACCAAGCGGCAACTTTGAATCGCCCACAACTCCGACGGCTACGAGCTCGCCCCTGGGAATCGCGGATCGTCGAACTGCCGGCGGCAGCTTTCTCCCCGGCAGCTGACTATCTTTACCCCACCTATCCGTTGCATGCTCGGACTCATGAACCGAACAGCGCGTGTGCTGCCATCGGCCAGAAGCCGGCGATGAGTCGCGGAACCATCTCCGCGGACGAGAGAGAAGCGGGCGCGTTCGCCCCGCTGCGGCAACCAGGATTCCGGTGGCTCTGGCCCGCCGTAGTGGTCAGCTATGTCGGTGTCTGGGGACAGACGGTCGGCGCGCAGTGGTTGCTGGTGAACGGTCCGAACGCGAGCGTCACGGTCGCGTTGATTCAGACCGCGGCGACCCTGCCGATGATGCTGTTCACGTTTCCCGGTGGCGTGCTGGCCGACCGGTTCGACCGGCGCTGGATCCTGCTCGCCACACAGCTGTATGTCGCCGCCACCGCGGTCGTCCTCGCTCTGCTGACTGCCGCGGGGTTGGCGACCCCTCCGGTGGTGCTGTCCTTCACTTTCCTCATCGCCCTCGGTGGCGCGTTCCAGCTGCCGACATGGCAGGCCACGCTGCCGGAGATCGTCCCCCGGAAAGAGCTCGGCTCGGCCACCCGGCTCGAGATGGTCGGGGTCAACTTCGGTCGCTCCGTCGGACCCGCCCTCGCCGGCGTCCTGATCGCACTCGCCGGGGTTCCCTGGGTGTTCATCCTCACCGCAGCGACCGCGCTCGTGCTGGCCGGGTCCGTTCTCACCTGGCGGCGGCAACCGCAGACCGTGGCCCCACGCGCACGGGAACGGTTCCTGCCCGCACTTCGCGCCGGAATCCGCTACGTTCGCCACGACGCATCCGTGCGGCGGATCCTCCTGAAGGCAATGCTGTTCATCGCACCCGCGACCATCCTCTGGGCACTGATTCCGATGGTCGCGCGTGAACAACTCGGAGTGTCCGCGGGCGGCTACGGTGCACTGTTCGGAGCACTCGGGGTCGGAGCGATCCTCGCCGCCCTGACGGTCGGTCGGCTGCGCGCTCTCATGTCGACCAACACTCTGCTCGTCTTCGCAGGCATCGCGTACGCACTCGTTCTCGCGGCCCTCGTGCTGGTCCCCGTATTCGCGGTTGCTCTCGTGGCGCTCGTGATCGCCGGCGCGGCGTGGACGGCGATCATCGCCACGCTGAACGCCGAACTCCAAGTCATCCTGCCCGCCTGGGTCCGTGCACGTGGCCTCGCCGTCTACCTCGTCGTGTTCACCGGGTCCCAGGCCGTGGCATCCATCCTCTGGGGTCAGCTCGCGGCCTACGCGGGCATCACTGTCGCCTTCCTCGCCGCGGCGGCTCTCGTACTGGCCACCACACTCACCGGACTGCTGCTCCGGATGCCGGAAACGCGGGGCGTGAACCCTGACGCAATCGCCTATTGGGCAGACATCAGCGGGTTGATCGAGCTGCAGCCGACCGGCGGACCGATCTTGATCACCGTCGAATACACCGTCGAAAACGCCGAGCACGCCGCCTTCCTCGCCACCACCGCCGACTTGCGACGCTCACGACTACGCAACGGCGCCACCCGATGGGAGCTGTACCGGGTTGCTGAGACACCGGACCTCTTCGTGGAGACCTTCGCCGTCGACTCCTGGGAAGAGCACCAGTCCCAGCACCAGGATCGGCTCACAGCCGCCGACCAGCGGATAGAACAGGCCACTCAGTCCTACATCAGCAAGCCCCCGACCAGCCGGCACCTCATCCCCCCGGACACCACGTAAAGCGTGGGCGGCGGTCAACCTGCCGACTGCGGCGTCGCTTGCTACGCATCCCAACGCGCCGCGGGGCCAACAGCGATCCGAGTTGGTGCCTAGGGTCGTCTACGATGTCGATGCCCTCGGGATCCGTCAAACCACTGGATCTGGAGGCGGTCCATCATCGCCGCAATGGCCCGAGCGGTCCGCGCCGGCAGCGCGCCGGAAGCAAGGAGCCCTGCGTTACCGCATCGCTCCAGGATCTCCGTGAGCCGACCGACGATGAAGTTGCGTCCGCATAGCGGCGACCGCTTGATGTTGATGCCCGGTCCGAGAGTCACGGCGAAGGCCGATGGTGACCTTCCGCGGCGCTACCGCGCGGGCACGGGATCCGCCGCGCAGGTGGCATCCGCGTCAGTGGATTCGCCCGGACCTGCTGCGCACACTCTCTGATCCGGCCCGCCTGCCGTGACGGTGAGCCGGCGATCGGGATCGAGCCTGCTCAGGATTCCGTAGGTGAGGGTCGCGAGCTGGTCGACACCGGCGTCATCCAACCCGTCGAGAACCATGCGCTGAACAGCATCGGCGTACAGCCCGGTGCTTTCCAGAAACACGGTCTCCCCGGCGTCGGTGAGAATCGCGTTGGTCGCACGGCCGTCTTCTTCGCACGGTGCTCGCACCACCAGATGCTTCCGCTCGAGGGACAGACGCGCGAACGTCGCATTCGTCCGTGCCGCGAGAGCACTCAGACGCAGTCGATGGTGGTCCGCCTCGTGCAGCGCTTCCAGCCGGGTGAATTCGAACGAGGTGATGCCTGCCGACGCCAGCTCCTTATCGAGTGCAGTCGGAAGCAGTTCGAGCAGCGCGTGCAGGCGCGCAACCGCCACACGCTGGTCCCGGGTCAGTACCGCTGAGCCACTGGCCACCGTAGGCGTGCAACTGGCCGTTCTGATGTTCACCGGACGCGCGGGATCCCCCAGCACCCGCGCCGTCTGCTTCACCCGCATCCGCGAGGCTGACGCTGACCTTGCCGCCGGAGTGGACGACCTGGCCCGAGGCGCCTGCAGCTTCGTCGGGGTAGAGCCAGATGACGATCGGCGCACCGGGTATGGTCGGACCGTGGGCACGATGCGCTTCCAGGGCAAGGTTGTCCTCCTCTTCGGCGGTGGAATGGCAGGGGGCGCCCACTCCAACGGCAGCGCGGCGGCGGTCTCGTATGCTCGCGAGGGAGCGCACGTGGTCGTGGTCGATCGAATCGAAGCGAGCGCGCGTAGCGCCGTTGAGCAGATCCTCGCTGATGGTGGCACGGCACTCGCAATCTGCAGCGATGTGACGTCCGAGGACGACGTTCGCCGAGTCGTGACGAGCACTGTTGCGCAGTTCGGAACGATTGATGTGCTCCACAACAATGTCGGCACCACCCAGATGGGCCTCCCGCCCGATCTCGAGCTGGATGACTGGAACTCCTCGATGGCGATCAATCTGGGGTCGGTGTTCCTCAGTTGCAAGTACGTCCTGCCCGTCATGGTGGAGCAAGGTCATGGGGCGATCGTCAACATCTCTTCCCTGGCAGCGTTGCGCGACACCGGCTATCCCTATCCCGCCTACAGCGCTGCGAAGGCCGCAGTGAATCAGCTGACCGTGACATTGGCGCTTCAGTACGCGCGTCACGGCATCCGCGTGAACGCCGTCGCGCCCGGCATCATCGACTCGCCGTTCATCTATCGAGAGATCTCTTCGCAGTACGAGACAGTCGAGGAGATGGTTCGCGCGCGCAACGAGATGACGCCGAACGGCAAGATGGGAACGCCGTGGGATGTCGCCGAGGCGAGTCTGTTCTTGGCGTCCGACGCCGCGGGCTTCATCAGCGGGGTGATCCTTCCCGTCGACGGCGGACAGCACATGCGTGCCCGCTGAATCTGATCACATCTGCGAGGAGACGCACCGATGAGCACGTCACCACCAACGACGAGCTGAACTACCGAGACAGAGGCGGCATAGGCGTTCCGCTCGTCATGCTGCACTGCTGGGAGCAGACGCAGTCGATGTTCAAGCATCAGTTCGATGAACTGGGCAAATCGCGCCGGATCATCACTCTCGATCAGCGCGGGCACGGCCTTTCCGAGAAGCGCGCTAGGCGCCTCTGACGTCACCCGGCTTAGGATGGCGAGGTTGAGTATCGCGCTCTCAGGTCGGCCTTGCGGATCTTCCCGGATGCCGTTCGCGGCAGTTCGTCGACGATGACGACGTTGCGGGGGAGTTTGTAGCGGGCGAGTTGCCCATTGAGCAGCGCGCGAACGGACTCAGTGGTAACCGACGCCGTGTCATTGACTGTGATGACTGCCCACGGGACTTCGCCCCATTGATCGTCGGCGATGCCGATGACGGCGACGCCGGTGACGCCATCGACGGCGCTGATCAGGTTCTCGACCTCGGCAGGGTAGATGTTCTCGCCGCCGGAGATGATCATGTCCTTGAGCCGGTCGGAGATGTAGAGGTAGCCGTCGGGGTCGAGGTAGCCGAGGTCGCCCGAGCGGAACCACCCGTCGGGCGAGAACGCTTCGGCGGTCGCATCGGGCAGGTTGTGGTACCCGAGGAAGACATTGGGGCCCGTGATGTGGATCTCTCCCACCGTCCCGCGCGTGACCATCGCGCCGGTCTCGTCAGCGATGCGGACGTCGGTGAAGAAGTGAGCGAGACCGACGCTGCCCTGCTTGGCACGCGTCATCGTCGGCGACAACGACGTCGCGCCCGGCGAGGTCTCGGTCATGCCGTAGCCCTGCGAGAACGCCAAACCTCGCTCCTCGTAGGCATTCAGGATGCGGGTGGGCACCGCGGACCCACCGCATGTCAGCTTGCTGAGGCTGGAGATGTCGGTGGCGGCCCAGTCCGGGTGGTCCGCGAGCAGCTGGTAGGTCGTCGGCACACCGCTGAGCATGGTGACACCGTGCTGTTCGATCAGTCGGAGTGCGCGGCCGGCGTCGAACCCTCTCTCGAGCACGACGGTGCCGCCTTTGAGGATGACCGGCAGCAGCCCCATCCCGAGCGACGCGACGTGGAAGAGGGGTGAGATCATCAGTGCCACGTCGGTGGAGACGACGTCGTAGTCGACCAGGCAGTTGAGGGCGACCCAGGTGAGGTTCTCGTGGGAGAGGACGGCTCCCTTCGCACGACCGGTGGTGCCGGACGTGTAGATGATCGCCGCAGGATCGGTCAGCACCGCCTCGGCGTCGCTGTGGCCCGCGCGCGCGGTGCGCGTCCGCCGCGCGAGCCCGGGGTTTGTGTCATCCCCCTCGCCCGTGCGGATGACGTGATCGATGCGCACCGCGGAGACGCCGGGTGCGACGCGGTCGGTGAACTCGGGGTCGTGGATGAGCACGCGCGCGCCGGAGTCGGTGAGGACGTGGGTGATCTCGGGCGGCGCGAGGCGCGTGTTGATCGGCACGAACACCGCGCCGAGCTGCACCGTCCCGAACAGCACCTCAATGAACTCGGGGCTGTTCTCGCCGATGTAGGCAACGCGGTCGCCCTTGCGGATGCCGCGATGCCAGAGCATCGCCGAGACGCTGTCGGCACCGTCGGCGAGTTGCCGGTAGGTCATGGCCTCGCCATCGCCGGAGATCAGCGCCGTCTTCTCGGGCGTCTTCAGACGGCGCTTGGCCATCCAGGCGCCGAGGCCCTGCTGATGCATCATGGTCCTCCCCGTCGAGGTGCGTGTTACGCGGAACGCCGGCCCGGCGCCCCGGATGCGGGATCAGGCGTAGAAGCGGTAGAGACCGCGGGCGACGACGGCAGGCTTGGTTCCCCCCTCGATCTCGATCGTCTGATCGACCGCGAACTGGTACCCGCCGGGAACCTCGGCCACCTCGGCGATGGTCGCCGTCATGCGCACGCGGGAGCCGACCTTGACGGGAGAGATGAAGCGCACCTTGTCGAGTCCATAGTTGACCTTCGTCGTGACGCCGTCGAGATCGAACAGCTCGGACCAGAACTTCACGGCCAGTGAGAGGGTGAGGAAGCCGTGCGCGATCGGTGCGCCGAACGGGCCGTCGTTGGCGCGCTCCGGATCGACATGGATCCACTGGTGGTCGTCGGTCGCATCCGCGAACAGATCGACGCGATCCTGCGTGACCTCAAGCCAGTCGGTGAATCCGAGGTCGGTGCCGGCGAGACCGGCAGCGTCGGCGTACGGGCGGGTGATGGTCATGATCTGCCTTTCTTGCGATCGTGAGAAGAGGGTGGATGCTGCGGCTCAGCGGGTGAGTCCGAGCAGCCGTGTGGCGTTGTCGCGCATGATGCCGGGCATCACGTCGGGCTTGAGGGCGGTGCTTTCCGCGTCGCGGATCCAGCGGTCCGGGGTGAGCAGGGGGAAGTCGGATCCGAAGAGCACTCGGTTCTTCAGCACCGAGTTGGCGTAGCGGACCAGCTCGGCGGGGAAGTACTTCGGGCTCCACCCGGACAAGTCGATCCAGGTGTTGTGCTTGTGTGTCGCGACCGCAAGAGCCTCGTCCTGCCACGGCACCGACGGGTGGGCCATGATGATCTGCAGCCTGGGGAAATCAGCCGCCACCGGGTCGAGCAGCATCGGGTTCGACAGCCCGAGCCTGAATCCGTACCCACCGGGAAGGCCCGCCCCGATGCCGGTCTGACCGGTGTGGAACAGCGCGACCGCACCGAGCTCTTCGATCGCCGCGTACAGCGGGTAGTAGCGCTCGTCACTCGGATCGAATCCCTGCACGGTCGGGTGGAATTTGAAGCCCCGCACCCCGTTCTCCTCGACCAGTCGGCGTGCGGCGTCAACCGCCGCAGCGCCTTGCAGCGGGTCGACCGACCCGAACGGGATCAGCACGTCGTTGTGGCGTGCCGCGCCCTCCGCGATCTCGGCGCTCGAGATGGCAGGATGCCCCAGCCGGGTGGTCGCATCGACCGTGAACACGACGGCCGCCATCCTCCGCTCCCGGTAGTAAGCGGCGACGCTATCCAGATCCGGGCGCGGACCATCGGTGCTGAAGTAGGTCGAGGCGGCCTCCACCAACGCCGGCGGCAGCGACGAGTGCCCATGGACGTCGACCTCGATGTGCACGTGCACGTCGATCGCCGTGAGCGCGTCGACATCGATCGCGGGTTCGTAGCGCGTCATGTTTTGTCCGGTCGTCGGGTGCGCAAAGTGGAACGATCTCAGGCGTTAGCGGAGGCGCCCTGGAGTTCCTCCGGCAGCGGCGGGAACCGCTCCCCGACCGGCTGCAACTCCGCGCCGAACACGTCACCGAACGACTCCTCGAGGGCTTCATACGTCCAGCCACCTTCGCGGTAGCCGGTCACGACCGGTTCGGGGTGCGACCAGAGCTGAATCCGGTCGCCACCCACCCCGATCGCCTGACCAGTCACGCCGGCTGCGGCATCCGACGCCAGATACGCGACCAACCCGGCCACGTCGTCGGACGTGCCGAAACCGAGATCGTGGCGGAAGAACGCGGGCATCGGCTCGCCGGCCGCTTCGGCCTCGACGGCTGCGGCGAAGTATGGGACAGTGGCGGTCATCGCGGTCGCGGCGACCGGTATGACGGCATTCGCGGTGATGCCCGCGCGTTTGAGCTCCAGCGCCCACGTGCGCACCATCCCGACGATGCCCGCCTTGGCCGCGGCGTAATTGGTCTGACCGAAATTGCCCCGCTGTCCGGTGGGCGAGCCGATGCAAATGATGCGGCCACCCTCGCTCTGCTCCCGCAGGTGCAGCACCGCCTCGCGGACCGTGGTGAAGGTGCCGCGTAGGTGCACGCCGATCACGGTGTCGAAGTCGTCGTCGCTCATTTTCCACAGCACGGTGTCGCGCAGGACCCCGGCGTTGGTGACGAGGATGTCGAGCCGGCCGAAGTTCTCGACCGCGGCCGCGACGAGCAGCTTCGCCGTCTCGGTGGGCCCGACAGGCGCGACAACGGCCACCGCCCGCCCGCCTGCAGTCTCAATGGACGCGACCGCGTCTGCGGCGGTCTGCGCGTCTACATCGTTGACCACGACCGCCGCGCCGAGACGAGCCAGCTCGGCGGCATAGGCCAAGCCGAGCCCGCGACCCGATCCGGTGACGATTGCTACCTTGCCGTTCAACGACATGACCACTCCTTAGTCTGGGCGCGACATGAACTCGAACGAACCGTCGACCGCTCGACCATTACAGCGCATTATGATTGAATATGTCAATGATCGTGCACTGTACAATTTGGTATGCTGGCTGATGTGAGGAGCACTGCGGAATCGACAGCCGAACCCGTTGCGCCGCCAGATGATCGCATGCGGGGGTCTGGTCTGACGCGTGATCTCAGCTTTCTCCTTGCCCGAGCGAATGCGTTATCGCTGGCCGCAGGCAATGCGGCCCTCGCCGAACACGGTCTGCGCGTGCGTTCCTACTCCGTCCTCGCGCTTGCAATGGACGACATCCGCCCGTCTCAGCGCGATCTCGCAGCCTTCCTCCGACTCAACCCCAGCCAGGTTGTCGCGCTTGTCGACGACCTGGAGGACCGCGGTCTGGTCCGACGCGAAGCGGACCCGGCAGATAGGCGCAACAATGTCGTCGTCGCGACAGCCGAAGGCCGAGATTGCTTCGTGTCAGCACAGCTCGCCGCCCGGGCCGCTGAGCGAGAGTTGCACGGTCAGATCAGTTCACGTCAGCGGGACCAGCTGGCCGAACTCCTCCAAACGCTCGCCTTCCCGGGGTGACCAAGATCGCCAGTGCTCAGCTCGCCACCGGGGCCGGCGAGGCTTCCGCCTTCCGCGTCGGATAGCCGTCGCAGTTGCCCCTCCGGCAGGTGCTCACGGGTATAGGGCGACACCCGTGCGACACTCAAGATTGCACAGTGTGGAGCCAGAGGAGAGCACCGGATTGGCGGATGAAAAGTCTTCGCCGCGTCTCGCGGACACGGACCTGGCGGACGAGATCGAATTCCTGCTGGCCCGGGCACGGTCTATCGGAACATCCCGCGCGAACGCAGCTCTTGGTGCGTTCAATCTGAAGGTTCGGGAGTACTCGGTGCTTTCGCTCGCGTGCAGCGGTCTGGATCCGTCGCAGACGGAACTGGCGAGCTTCTTGCGTCTCGACGCGAGCCAAGTCGTCTCGATCGTCGATGCGCTTGAAGATCGCGGGTTGGTTGTTCGGGCGAGGGCTGAGGGAGACAGGCGGGCGAAGACGATAGCGGCCACCGCAGCCGGGCGTGATCTGTACACACTGGCCTACGAGGCTGCGCGGACGGAGGAAGCTCGGTCTCTAGCGCCGCTGACCGCGACCGAGCGTTCGCAACTTCGTTCACTGCTCCGTAAGGTCGCGTTAGGCGGCTGAGCGAGTGCCCTTAGCCTTGGCGGGCGACGCTCGTGGCCCGGATGCGAGGGGGGCCATCAAGTCGATAGGCGTCCGCCGCCGCCCGCAGCCTGCTGTGAGCTCCCCCGAAGGCCTGGGCATCCTTCAGCGTCCATTTCGGAAGCTTGGCGACCATGGTGTAGTTCGGGTCGCACACGTTCGCTGCCGGGGCGAGGCCCATCTGACTCACCAGTTGATAGGCATCGAGAACGTCCATCCCTGTGAGATCGGACGTCCAACCAACGAGGTCGCGCTGGCTTATGCGGTAGGCGTCCTCGAGGGGCCTCACGGAGCCGGTGCTGATGATGAACTCGTCATTCTCGATTCGCGGCCACGAGAGTGAAACATCCTTGATCAGGTCGATGGCGATGACCGTGTCCATGGCGGATTCCAGCCCGGTGCCGCAGAGTTCGCCCTCCCCTTGTCTGGCGTGTCCGTCGCCGATCGAGAGCATCCCACCGGGCACGTTGACCGGGAGATACAGGGTTGCGCCCGCCCGGATTTCTGGGGTGTCCATGTTCCCGCCGTGCGTTGAGGGCGTGACCACGAGCCGGACCTCGCCGTTGGCCGGGGCGACGCCGACTGTCCCGTGCATCGGGTCGAGAGGGAGCTCCACCGTGTATTCGGACCGATTGGCGCGGAAGGTGGCCGTGAACGCGTCCAGGTCGATGTCGTAGAACCAAACCCGCTCTTCCAGCGCATCGTGCAGCATCGCGGTCTCGCGCGTCGAGGTCAGCGCGCCGAAGTGCGGAAACGTGCTCGAGACCGCGTGCGAGCGCGCCGGAAGGATAGAGATGAAATGCACCGCAAGGACATCGCCGGCTTCTGCTCCGATGACCTCAATCGGACCGGTCACAGGGTTGAGTTCGCCGAAGGGGACGACCTTGCTGGGAAGGTCATCGGGTGTGGTCACCCTGCCACCGAAGCAGTCCTCGGTGCTGAGTTCGACGATGTCACCGGCGGCGACGCGCAGCAGCGGATCGACACCGCCGAACCAGTAGGAGTACTGACTCGGGCCGGGATGGAGGACGTGCGTGGCCATCAGCTTTATCGCTCCTCGGAGGGCATCGGCGCAACGACTTCGTGGGCGCTGGGGTCCTTCACGGGCTCCGTGGGCGAGGACATGCCGTCAATCGCGCTGACCGTGCGTGTAGACGGGCTCGAGGTCGTACCTTCTGAAGTCTGCGTGAGCGCCTGTCGAACGATGTGGCGCGGGTCGTACTGGCGCGGGTCGAGCCTCTTCCAGTCGATCGCGTCGTAGTCGTCGCCGAGTTCTTCGCGCGCGCGGGCTTTCGCAGTCTCAGTGAATCCTCGAATTGCACCGATCGCGCGGCCCAGGTGGGCCGCAAGCGTGGGCAATCGGTCGGGTCCGAAGATCAGCGCGGCGATGACGCCGAGAAGCAGGAGTTTTTCAAATGTCAACCCGAACATCGTCGTCCACCTCCCGGGACGGATCGGCTGAGAGCGAGGCCAGAGGATCCCCCACTGTCAGCGATCGGGTTCGTTTCGCTTGGCGCCGGTCGTGGATTTCGGCTACGACCGCAGCCGTCACGTAGAGCATGACGATCGGCAGTGCCAGCAGGAACATCGATAGGACGTCAGCGGCGGGCGTCGCGATGGCCGTGAACACGAAGATCAGCAGCAACGCGGAACGCCAGGAGCGTCGGATCGTCACGGCGGGGACCACTCCCATCGCGTTGAGCAGCACGAGGAAGACGGGCAACTCGAAAGCGATACCCAGCGCGAGCATCAGCTTCATGATGAAGGCGAAATACAACCCCGCGTCCATGATCGACGCGTCCTCCGTGGGGGCGAAGCTTGTCAGCACTGCGACAACCTGCGGGACGACGAACCAGCCTGTCACGCAGCCTGCCGCGAAGACCGGAACTGCAGCCGCGAAGAATCCAAAGGTGTAGCGCCGCTCTCGCCTCGTCAGTCCAGGCACGAAGAACGCAAAGATCTGATACAGCCACACCGGACTTGAGATGACGACCGCGACGAGCATGGCGAGTTGCATCTTCAGGTCGAACGCGGCCGTCAGGTTGGGAAAGTTCAGCGTTGCGTTCCGGTTTTGAGCAAGCGCGATGTCCGTGATGGGCTGGCGCATCCAGGTCCAGATGATCCCGCTGACACACCAGCCAACGACGAGTCCGATCACGACCGCGCCGGCTGAGATCAGCAGACGTCTCCGAAACTCGCGGAGGTGTGCAGCGAGCGTCATGCGGTCACGGGGACCCTGGCGGCGAGCCATCTCTACTCGTCGAGAGTGCGCGCCGGGGTCGCAGATGCGGCCGCCAGCACCGCAGGCTCGACGGCCGCAGCGGGCTCGACCGTCGCGGTGCTCTCGACCTTCTCGGGTCGAGCCTCCTTCTGCAGGATCTTCACGGACTGGCCGACGCTCTTGGCGAGCGCAGGAAGCTTCGCGGCGCCGAACAGGAGGATGACGATGGCAAGGATGATCAGGGCATGCCACCCTGTGAGGTTTCCGAGCATGTGCGAGTTCCTTTCTAGTGGTATGCGGACGGACTTCTGTGGACCGGGGCGGTTGACACCGCATCAAGATTCCCGTTGGCGACTCGCTCCGCGATCGGCCGCTTCTTCTTGTCTGATGTGAACGTCAAGACGGGTGTGTCGTGCATCAGCTACCGGGTGTACTCCTCAGTGGGGCTGTCGAGCAATGAGCCGGTCGTGGCCAGCTCGATGATCTCCCCCGACTTCATGACGGCGATACGATCCGCGATCGTTCGCACAAGCGCGAGGTTGTGGGTCACGAACACGAGGGAGAGACCGTCGCTGCGAAGCTCCTGAAGGAGATTCACAACAGCCGCTTGAACGGAGACGTCCAGCGCGGACGTGATCTCATCACAGATCAGAACCCGTGGCTCGCAGCCGATGGCTCGAGCGATGGCTACCCGCTGGCGTTCGCCGCCCGAGAGCTGATTGGGCAGCATTGAGAGCACCCGTGCGGGCAGGCCGACACGAGAGATGGCTCGCTCCACGCGCTCCCGCACCTGTCGTGACGATTCCCGCGGAAAGTTCTGGCGAATGTGGTCGCGCACGATCTGCCTGATCGTTCGACGCGGGTTCAAGGATGCGTAGGGGCTCTGGAAGATGTATTGGATGTCCTTGCGGACCAGCGGGCTTCGCTGGGCTGGCCGCAGTTCCAGCGCGCGGCCTTCGTACAGGATGTCGCCATCACGCTCGCCGATCAGTCCGACGATCGCTCGCGCGAGCGTCGTCTTCCCGCTTCCCGACTCGCCGACCAGGGCGAGGCATTCACCGGGATAGACGCCGAGATTGACGTTCTTCACCACTGTCCTCCCGCCGTATCCGCAGGAGACATCGTTGAGGGTGAGCAGCTGCGGCGCCGTTGACGGTTCCATTGCCTGACCCGCGACCGTGACAGACAGTGTGCGCGGTACGACATCCAGCCTCAGACACCGCGCCGAGTGCCCCGGGCCGACCTGGATCGATTCTGGTTCGATCGTGTTGCACTCCTCCGCCGCGTACGGGCAGCGAGACGCGAATGCGCACCCCACGGTCTTGCCCGGTCCCGGTGCCGTCCCCGGAATCGCGGACAGCACCCGTGACTGCCGAGCGTCCGGAATCGCGGCGATCAACCCCTGCGTGTACGGGTGCCGGGCCGACCCGAGCACCGCGGCCTGATCTCCCAGTTCCACGTCCAGACCGGCATACATCACCATGACGTGATCCGCGAGTTCGGAGACGACGGCAAGGTCGTGTGAGACATACACCGCGGACACGCCGCGCTGCACACACAGATCCTTCACGGTCTTCAGCACGTGTGCTTGCGTCGTGACATCGAGGCCGGTCGTTGGTTCATCGAGGATGATCGCGGCGGGCCGCAGCAGGAAGGCCATCGCGATGCAGACCCTCTGCTGCTGTCCCCCGGAGAGTTGATGCGGGAAGCGTCGCAGGAACGACTCGTCGGCGGGTAGACGGACATCCTGCATCGCTTCGACGATGATCGGCCGGCGCTCGCTCTTCCGCAGGTCCGGCCGGTGGTACTTCAACAACTCGACGATCTGTGTCCCGATCCGTAGCGCCGGGTTCAATGCGGTTCCGGGATCCTGTGGGACGTACGCGACGACGCGGCCGCGAATCTGAGCGAGTTCGCTTTGGGTGGCGGTGAGGACGTCCTTCCCCGCGATCCGGACCGAGCCGCCGACGATCTTCGCCCCGCGGCGTGCGTGGCCGAGCATCGCTGTTGCGACGGTGGTCTTGCCGCTGCCGGATTCGCCGACGAGGCCGAGGATTTCGCCGGCTTCGAGCGTGAAGTCGACGCCACGGACAATCTCCGCGCCGGTTGCCTCGACCACCACGCGCAGATCGCGCACTTCGATGTTCGCCATCACGCCCCGCCTTGTCGTCGATCGATGCCGCCGAGCATGCGGCTGAGGCCCTCCGCGATGAAGCTGGTTCCGATCGTGAACAGGGCCACCATCGATGCGGGGGCGATGACTCCCAGGGGTTGAACAGTCAATCCGTCACGATTCTCATTGATCATGACTCCCCAATCCGCCGTCGGCGGTTGCACGCCGAGCCCTAGAAAGCTGAGCGCGGCGATCAGTGAAATCGACCAGGTGAGACGCAATCCGACTTCGACCATCAGTGGTGAGGTCAGATTGGGCAGCACCTCTGTCCGCATGATTCGCCACCACGGAACCCCGTTGACCTGTGCGGCGAGGACATAATCCTGGTTGCGAACCTCGGAGGTCGCGCCCCGCATCACACGTGCGGAGCTTGGTAGCCACGCGAGAGCGACGAGAAGAGTGATCACGAACGGTGACGGGCCGATCAGCGAGGTCACCAGCATGACGAGGATCAGTGCAGGGAAGGCGAGCAGAATGTCGACGACGCGCATGATGGTGACGTCGGTCGCTCCGCCGCAGTAGCCTGCCGTGACTCCGACGATGAGTCCTGCCCCGACACCGAGAAGCGTCGCCGCCGTTGCCATCCACAGCACATTGAAGCCGCCGACCAGAACTCGTGACAACACGTCGCGCCCCAGCACATCGGTCCCCAGCAAGGCGGTACTGGTCGGCTCGCTGAACGGCGCACCGACGATGTCGTACGGTCCGTACGGCGCTACGAAGGGACCCACGATGACGATCGCCACGACGGCAAATGTGATGACCAACCCGACACGGGTGTAGCCGTAGCTGAGGAACGTGCGGAGACTGAAACCCTGCCTCCGCACACGCGGCTGATTGCGCTCGATTGTGGTCATGACCGCGCCGTCCGAAGTTTCGGTGTCGCCAGGATCGTTGCGATGTCGGCGAGCAGGTTGAAGAGCACGACTGCCAGCGCGTAGATCAGGACGATTGCCTGTATCACGGGCAGGTCCCGGATGTTGATCGCCTGTGTCAGCGCGGTGCCGAGTCCGGGGTAGCGGAACACATATTCGACGATGACAATGCCAGCCAGCATCCCGCTGAGCAGCAGTCCGGTGGCCTGGATCCCCGGTACCAGGGCATTCGGAAGCGCGTGCTTCACGATGATCACTCGCTCCGGGATGCCTTTGAGTCGAGCCATCTGGACGTACTCAGATTCGAGCACATCGATCATCGACGCACGGAACAGCCGATACAGATAGGGAACGGATACCAGGACCATCGTTGCCACCGGCAGGACGAGTTCGTTGGGGTACCAGGTGGGCCAGTCGCCGGCGGGAAAGGCTGACACGGCGGGCAGCAGTCTGGTCACTGTCGTCGCGAACAGCACGACAAGCGCCAGAGCGATCACGAAGTCCGGAAGCGAGGTCAGGACCATGCCCGCCGACAGGACGGTCCGGTCCATCCGTCGGTCGCGTCGGACCGCGGTGACCACTCCGAGAAAGACGGCAAGCGGGATCGCGATGACCGCCGCGATCAGCATCAGGACGACCGAGTTGAAGAATCGATATCCGATGACCGCGGTGACCGGCTGCTTGGTTCCCAGTGAGATTCCGAAGTCTCCGTGCAGCAGCCCGCCCAGCCAGGCCGCGTACTGTTCATACGCCGGGCGGTCCAGCCCCAGCTGACGGGTGAGCGCGTCGATCGATTCCTGAGTCGCCTGAATACCGAGAATGGCGTGCGCGGGGTCGTTGGGAAGAAGTTGCGTCGACACGAAGATGAAGACCGTCACTCCCCACACCACGAGTAGCCCCGCGCCAAGCCTTCGCGTCAGCCACCACGCCCACCCGACCGTCGCCGAACTGCGCACCGGAGTGGTGCGGGCGGCGGGGAGGCTCACTGTCGACATCAGCGGGGATCCGTGATCTCTAGTTGACCGAGATCTGGTTGAAGATGAAGTTGTTGAGCGGAATCATCGCCGCGCTGTTCTGCTTGAACCCCGTGACGTGGCTCCCGATCCCGCTGACGAGGTCGCTGAAGCCCCAGTTGATGTAGCCGCCCTCGTGGTACTGGATGGTCTGCATGTCGCGGACGATTGCGTCGCGCGCGGTGATGTCGATGGTCTGCATCGCCTTGTTGAACAGCTGCGTGGTGCGTTCGTCGTTCCAGTGTGTTCCGTTGAGGCGGGGGTTGAATAGCGTCGAGGAGATGCCGATCAGGCCATTCTGGCGCGGGCTTTGGCCGTTGCTGAACGGGGCCTTGAGGTACTCGTTGGCGAAGAAGGCATTGCCGTCGACCGCGTCAACCTGCACTGTCACCCCGCCGGCCTTGAACTGCTCGGGAGCGAGCTGTACCCAGGACAGGTTGTTCGGTGCGGAGGGGAGGCGGACCGTCATGCCCGACTGGCCGGCTGCGGCGAGGAGAGACTTCGCCTTCTCGGGATCGTAGACGCGCTGCGGGAGGTCCGCCGGGTAGTCGTTCCCGCTCGGGATCAGCATGTCGTTTCCGATCGCGCCGTAGCCGTTGAGGGCCTGCTTGACCATCTGATCGCGGTCCACGAGAAGTCGGAACGCCTCGCGCACCCGATTGTCATTGAACGGGGCCGTGTCGGTGCGCATCACGAACCCGGGAAGCTGTGCGTTCTTCGCGACGAGCAGCGACGCGCCAGCGCCCTCCACCGCTTTGAACTGACCGGAGGGGACACTGCCGATCGCGTCGAGTTGGCCCGAGATGAGTGCGTTGACGGCGGCTGTGGCATCCGCGAAGTCGATGATCTCCAGCCGATCGACGATCGCCTTTTCGCCCCAGTAGTTATTGAAGCGCTCGTACACGCTCCGGTCGCCCGGAACCATGCTGACGAACTTGAACGCTCCGGTGCCGACGGGGGCGTTCGGATTGAAGTCGGCGGGCACGATGCTCATTCCCCAGTTCGACATGCGGTCGGGGAAGAAGGAGGCTGGACCGGTCAGGGTGAACCGGATCGTGTTGTCGTCAACCTTGGTGATCTGTGCGGGGTCGACGTAGGGCAGCAGGCTGCCGGCCATGATCGCCGGATCGCTCGGATCGACCGCGCGCTGCACCGAGAAGATGACGTCGGCGGCGGTGAGGGTCTTGCCGTTGTGGAACTCGACGCCCTTCTTGATCCGAACCGTCCAGACAGATGCGTCGGCGTTCGGCTCGAAGGACTCGGCGAGCTGGTTCTCCAGTTTGAACTCCGTGCTGTTTCGCCCCAGTGCGTCGTACAGGGCTTGCATGCGGGCAAATCCGATGTCGGTCTGTGCCAGCTTCGGGTCGCTGATGTCGTCGAACTGACCGCCGCCGACAAGCCCGACCCGCAGGACACCGCCTGAGCCTCCCGCGCCGGATCCGCTCGAGGCCGGCGGGGCGCAGGCGGTGAGCAGGCCTCCCGCGCCGATGAGAAGCGCCCCACCGAGGGCTCCCTGCAGGACGGTGCGGCGGCTGATTTCGTGCTGGCTCATGGTGTGCCTCCATTGGCTGGGCAGATGCGGGTGCTCGAACGTGACGGGTGTTGCTGACGCTTCTTCGCGCTGCGGGGGTCTACTGGCTGTGGCTCTGAGTATGCGTATATGCGGTCATGAGTGATGCGATTTCCACCAAGGTAGCCCTCGAAACCACAAAGGTCAAGACCTGAACCATTCAGATCTAGATCGTTATTTTTCTCATCGTTTATGGCAGACTGGATCGGAGGAGACCAGCTCCGGCGTTTCGTCTCAGGTGGCGGGAGTCATCCATCGCGAGCACCCCAGCGCAGTGTCTTCCGGCAAATGTGTGAGACGATCTGCGCGGGCACTGCACAGCCCACCGGGCTGTGCAGACCCCCAACATTCGAGGTGACGACGTGCAAGAGAATCGGACCGAAGACGCTGGTGGCGTCGTCGAGGCGGCGAGCTCAGCCTCGACCACATCTCACTCGCTGATCGACGATGCGACCGAGTACATCTCCCTGAACTTCTCCGACGCGAACGCACTGGCGATGCGGGTGTGGATGTCTCTTCGGCGAACGAGCAACATCGTCTTCTATGATCTGCAGGCGTCGCTGCGAGAGCACCGATCGGTGACGCCGCCGACACTCATCCTGCTGCTGATCCTCGACATGTTCTCGCCGCTCGAGTACCGCGAACTGACGCGTATCTCGGGCATGAACCGCGCGGCGATCTCTCCACACATCGAGAACCTCAGCAAACGCAAGCTGATTCGCCGCAAGCCGTCTCCTCGCGATCGACGGACGGAGATCATCGAGATGACCGAGGCCGGCCGCGCCGCGTTCGCTGAGGCTTTCACCGTCTACAACGAACGTGCCGAGTACTGGGCCGACAATCTGACGGTCGAGGAGCGGTCGGAGCTCAGCCGGCTCCTGGAGAAGCTGGTGAGCAACGTGCCCCCCGACGAGGACACGCGCTCGGGCGAGATCGAGCTCTAGGAATTCTGCGGCCTACGGTGGATCTGGCCCAGCCGGCGCGAGACCAGATCCACTTTCGGCTTCCAGGTGCGGGGACTGCTACCTCGTGGCTTCGGCGACTTCGGGGCGCGGCGGGTAGCTGGAGATGTCGATGAAGGGCTCCCCCGTGGTGATGACCTGCTCCGGGTCCTGAGGGACTGAGCTGACGACTTCGCGAATGCGGTCGGCTCCTTCACGGACGAACAGGTCGACCGCGCCGAGGTCCTCCTCAAGCTGAGCGGTGCTGCTCGCACCGAAGAGCACAGACAGGGTCTGCGGGTTCGCCAGCGCGAATGCGATCGCCAGCTGTGCGGGTGTGGCGTTGACGGATTCCGCCGCGGCCGCGACCTGGGCGGACACCAGCTCGGCGTGCTCTGTCAGGTGCGTCGGACCCATCGGGCGACCGCTGTTGCTGGCGTCCTTCCCCGCGAGCAGACCGAATCCCAGCACATTGTTGGGCTGCAGGGGCACGTTCCACTTCGTCAGGACATCGACCATTTCCGTTCCTTCGACCCACTCACGAGCGACCAAGGAATAGGGCGTCTGCAGGAACGCCGGCAGCGGCAGGCCCTCCTTGTCGGCGAACGAGCACAGCTCGTCCAGCTCGGAAGCCGTGATCACATCGATTGCCCAGAACTTGGTCAGGCCGCTCTGCACCAGGCCCGCCATCTGGGTCGCGATGTCTTTCAGATCAACGAACTCACGGAAGTAGTACGCCCCGCTCGCGTTGTAGACCACGCAGTCGGCGGCATCGACGCCCGCGCGGGGCAGCGAGATGGCGAGCTGGTCGACAAATCGCGGCGCGGTCGGGCCGTACCAGAGCTTCTGCGAGTGGAAGTATTCGTCGCGTCGAATTCCGGCCTCGACGCGGGCGGCTGCGAATCGGACGTCCGTGTCGGATCCCGGGTAGTCCCTGATCGCGGCGGGGGCGTAGTACCCGACGTCGTAGAAGGTCACGCCACTGTCGACCGCCGAACGCAGGAACTCGACGATCTGATCGTGTTCCATCCGATCGTAGGTGTGGTACGAACCGAGGCTCAGGGCAGAGACTTCGACACCTGGGGCGATTTGACGTTGCAGCATTGCACGGCTCCTAGCGGGCTGTTTCGATCGAGCGACCTGCTCGTTGCAGTCAACATATCCATAGGGATTGCAATTGTCAAGATCTGAACAATTGCGATCCTGAGGAATATGTTTGAGCGTCGCCTCTTGCGCCGCAGGCGGTCACCGGCCGCGGCTCGTGGAGGCGCGCGACGGGGTAAGTCGCCCCCAGGGGAGGCCGATCGCCTCCAGCGCGCCGCTGGCGGTGACGATCTCGCGCGGGCTGCACCGCAGCGCCCCTGCGTCATTGGGCCGCGGACGATGCACCTTGCCGGTCGGCACGTCCGAGACTGATAGCCAAGAACTCCGAGTGCTCGCCCCTTCGTGCGCGGCCGGTCTACCCGGTTGCCTGCAGATCGAGGGCGATGTCGGTGATCATGT
Organism: Microbacterium deminutum; assembly: GCF_039530205.1. Taxonomy (NCBI): domain Bacteria; kingdom Bacillati; phylum Actinomycetota; class Actinomycetes; order Micrococcales; family Microbacteriaceae; genus Microbacterium; species Microbacterium deminutum. Next base: position 35,648 of record NZ_BAAAOG010000011.1, on the reverse strand, counting down.
CTTCCTGGCCGCCGACGAGCTTCCGGCGACCCACTTCGAGAAGAATGTCCCGCGCGTCGACATGGTACGTCCGCGCAGCGCGCTCGGCGTGCCGCAGAAAGCTCGAGTAGGCGCCGGCGTACCCCACCGACAGGGTTTCTCGATCAACTTGCACCGGGCGGTCCTGAAGGGGTCGGACAAGGTCGTCTGCGGCGTCTTGCAACGGGTACAGTTCCGCGCGGATGTCCCAGTCCAGCAGTTTCGCGACCGCGACGAACGGTTCGATGGGTGTGTTCCCGGCGCCCGCTCCCAAGCCGGCGAGAGACGCATCCACGCGGTAGGCGCCTTCTTCGACTGCGGTGATCGAGTTGGCAACGGCGAGGGAGAGGTTCTGGTGCGCGTGGATGCCGATCTGCGTGTTCGGGTCAAGCACGGCGCGGTAGGCGCGCACCCTCTCCTTGACGCCGTCCATCGTCAAGCGGCCCGCAGAGTCCGTGACATAGACGCAATGTGCGCCGTAGGACTCCATCAGCTTCGCCTGCTGGGCGAGTGACGTGGGGTCGCTCAGGTGCGACATCATCAGGAATCCGGAGACATCCATTCCCCACTCTCGGGCCGTCGAGATGTGCTGCGCGGAGACGTCGGCCTCGGTGCAGTGAGTGGCGATCCGCACGGACCGGACCCCGAGCTCGAAGGCATGCTTCAGCTCGTGCAGAGTTCCGATTCCGGGTAGCAGCAGCGTGGTGAGGATCGAGTTCTTCACGACCCCGGCGACGGCTTCGATCCATTCCCAATCGGTGTGGGATCCGGGTCCGTAGATGAGCGACGATCCTGCGAGCCCGTCGCCGTGCGACACCTCGATCGCGTCGACTCCGGCAGCGTCGAGTGCGGCGGCTATCTGCGCGGCCTTCGCGGGAGTGATGCGGTGTCGGAGTGCGTGCATCCCGTCGCGGAGGGTGACGTCTTGGAGGTAGACCTTGCGGGCGATCATGCGACCGCCGCCTTCATGCGTGTGTTGAGAACGAGTCGCTCGGCGGCGCGGACGGCGGCCGATGTCATGATGTCGAGGTTGCCGGCATAGCTCGGCAGGTACATGGCCGCACCTTCAACTTCCAGGAACACGGCGACGAGCGTGTATTCGGATCGTTGCCGTTCCGGGGGCACGAGACCGTCGGCTTCTTGGCCGCGCTCGAGGAATTGCACCTGTTGTTTCAGGCGGTAGCCGGGGACGAACTCGGCGACCGCGGCGATCTGTGCGGCGACCGCGTCGACGACCTGCGCCTGGGTTGCGGCGTCCAGGCGATCGGTCAGCACTTGGACGGTGTCCCGCATGATCAAGGGGGGTTCGGCGGGGTTCAGCACGATGATGGCTTTCCCGCGCGCCGCGCCGCCGACTTTCTCGATTGCGGCAGCGGTCGTCTCGGTGAACTCGTCGATATTGGCGCGAGTGCCGGGGCCGGCCGACTTGGATGCGATCGAGGCGACGATCTCCCCGTAGTGGACATTGGTGACCGTGTTGATCGCCGCGACGATGGGGATGGTGGCCTGGCCGCCGCACGTGACCATGTTGAGATCCGGCGCGTCGAGGTGCTCGTCGAGATTGACTGAGGGCACCACGTAGGGTCCGATAGCCGCGGGCGTGAGATCGATCAGCTTCTTGCCCAGTGGCAGCAGCTTGGCGGCATTCGCCTGGTGCGCACCCGCGCTGGTGGCATCGAAGACGACTTCGATGTGTTCGAACAGCGGGCTGGCGATCAGTCCGTCGACGCCGTCCGCGGTCACCTCCACACCGAGCCGCGCGGCGCGAGCGAGACCGTCCGATGCCGGGTCGATGCCGACCATCACACCCATCTCGAGAACCTCGGAGAGGCGCATTACCTTGAACATCAGGTCGGTGCCGATGTTGCCGGATCCGATGATGGCGACCTTCGTCTTGGTCATCGACTACCCCTTCGTTGTTATGGTCACAGGCTCGAATCCGTCTGCGACTGCTGTCCAGTCGTGGTCGCCTGTCAGTGGGACGCTGGCGTGAACGGCGCCGGCGAGGATGACGTCGCCTTCTTCGAGGGTGGCGCCGAAGTTGCCGAGAGCATCGACGAGCCACCGCACGGCTTCCAATGGGTCACCCAGAACCGCATCGCCTCGCCCTGATGCGACTTGTTCGTCGTCGAGGCGAAGGGAGAGCGTGGCCGCGATGATCTCATTCAGGATGTCATCGGTGGCTTGTCGCCAAGGACCGACGACGATGCGCGCAGAGGAGGCGTTGTCGGCGACCGTGTCGAGCAGCCCGATCCTCCAGTCGGCGATGCGCGAATCGATGATTTCGAGGGCGACGGCGACACTGTCGATAGCAGCCCTGACCTCGTCGAGGGTTGGATTCGCGCCGATCTCCCGGGCGAGGGTGAAGGCGAACTCCGCCTCGATGCGGGGGGCGATCAGCTCGTGAAGATGGAGTGTGCCGCCGCTCCCGATCGTCATGCGATCGGTGATGACTCCGAAGTCCGGTTGGTCCACCCCGAGCTGCTGCTGCATCGCGAGAGATGTCAATCCGACCTTGTGGCCGATGATTCGCTCCCCCGCGGCCAGGCGACGCGCCACATTCGCGGTCTGGATCGCGTAGGCATCCGCAAGCGTGCGGATCTCGCCCACGCCCGCGATCGGAGGTACCGGCTGACGCTCCTGGTCTGCTTGCCAGAGGCGGTCGGCCAGGTCAGCGATGGAACTCATCGGGGTCAGATCAGCTTCGACGTCGAAGAAGTCGTCTCGGACATGGCGTGATTCGCGAGGGGGAACGGCTCGCCATACCAGGTCAGTCCGTCAGCGAAGTTCTCCGCTTTCCAGTTGATCGGTTCCCAGTCCGGCGCGAAGATCAGGTATCCGCCGGCGTAGATCTCGATGCGGTGGCCGGACCCGGGGTCACGAACGTAAAGGAACATTGCCTGACCGATGCCGTGCTTGCCGGGGCCGAGGTCGATCTGCACGTCGTGGTCGCGGAGCACGTCAGCGGCGGTGAGCGAGTCGGAGTAGCTCTCCACATTGAAGGCGACGTGGTGCAGCTGCCCGACGGCGTTGCCCGGATTGGCGACGACGGCGACGTCGTGAACCTGCGGGGTTACCGAGGTCCAAGTCGCCACCAGCGGGCCACCGCCTGGTGCGCTGAACGACTCCCGTCGCTTGAAGCCCAGTCCGTCTCTGAGGAACGCCTCCGTCGGTCCGACCGCGTCCGCGGCGGTGTGCAGATTGACGTGGTCGATGCGGCGCACGCCGAGTCCGCGGCGGGTGCTGCTGTTGCTGGGCAGCTTGGACCGGATCGCTTCGGGCGCTTGCGGCTTGTCGATGTCGTAGTACAACTCGAACGGGTGACCGCCGTGCGGAGTGAAGAACCGGATGGAATCGCCCTGGCCCTTCTTGGTTCCGGCAGGTGCCTCGACCGTCTCAATGCCCGAGTCGTGCAGCTGCCGGGCGAACTGTTCCACATCCTCGGGGCGCTTGGTCCGCCACGAGACACTTTCGAGCTGGTTGACGTTCGAATCCTTGAGGATCAGCGAGTGGTGCTCGAGCTCCTGAAATGCGCGGAGGTAGACACTGTCGCCATCCCGGGCCACTTCCTCCATGCCGAGCAGGTCGCGGAAGAACCAGAGCGACTTGTCGATGTCTGCCGTGGACAGGGTCGTGCTGCCGAGGTGGGCGATTTCGGGGCGGTCGGTCATTGTTCATTCCTCCTGATGAACTCTCCAGCGAGTTCGTTGAATCGGTCCTTGAGTTCGTATTGGAACCAGTGCCCGCAGTGCGGGAGTACGTGCAGTTCGACGTCCGAGAGTCTGTCGAGCCAGTAGGTCGACCAGGCGGGGAGCACGAACTTGTCCTCTTTGCCCCAGAGCAGCTGGATAGGCGCCTGGATCAGCGGTACGACCTCGCTGAGGTCGCCGACGATCGGCCGGCCTTCCCACTCGGGGTTGTTTCGCTGCGCCGCGGCGAGGCGGGCGTCGATCAGTTCGGGGGTGGCGAGGGACTTGTCGAACACCATGGTGTTGATGAAGGTTTCCATGAGCGGTCGGTCGACGCCGTCGCGCATGGCCTTGAAGATCAGTTGCAGACCGTAGGGAAGATCCTCGATCGCGATTCCCGGGGGCTGCAGACCTGCTGGTGCCATCAGCACCGCGGAGCGCACTCGTGCAGGCGCGGTGGCGGCGAGCCACGCGGCGACGCCACCGCCGAAGCTGTTTCCGACAACGGCGAAGGTGTCGACGCCGAGGGTGTCCAGCGCGGCGAGGATGTGTTCGCCGCTGTGAGGGATCAGCGGGCCATTGATGGTGGGGCGATCGGACAGACCGTAGCGGGGGTGGTCGAACACCAGGTTGCGGTGGTCGGCGAACGCGGGCAGGTTGGCTCGGAAGTTGGACAGTCCGCTCGCCCCCGGGCCACTGCCGTGCAGCCAGACAATGGCCGGTCCGGCGCCGACATCGGTCACCGACAGTGCGATGTCGCCAGCGGAAACCAAGCGGGCGTCGGGCAGGGTCACTTCAGTCATCGGGTTCTCCATCGAAGGACGGCAGGGGCGGGAGGTCGGGGGGCCGAGCCGAGACGGGCTGGCCCCCACTGGGCTACGCGGGGATCGGCTGCCAGCCGGCTACGCGGGCGTGCAGGATCTTGTCGGCGTCCGTCTTGTAGAACGCGAACATTCGGCAGTTGTATGTGCCTTTCATCATCGGTCCGGCCGGCAGGTCGGGCAGGTCCTGCAGGGCGGTGATGACGGAGTTGGCCTCCATCGCGATGGTGTCGCCTTCGATGACCACGGTGAGGGGCTCGAACTTGTCGGTGATGACGTGGTGGAGCTGCCCCATGAAGGCGAGCACGTCGGCACCCTCATGGCGGTCGCCGAAGTTCTCGAAGATCATGTCGTCGGCATAGAACTCCGCGAGGGCGGCGACGTCGCCGCTGTTGTAGGTGCTGATGTAGCTGTCGAATCGTGAGCGGTCCATCGGAATCTCCTCATTGAAATTGGCTGTGTCCGGCACGCCGGGTACGTGCTGCCATGAGTCTGGCGGCGACCTTGGGCGAGTTCTTGCGCCGCGACAACAGCAAATCTCGCGGGGTTTGTCGCGTGAGCCCGAACCGGGTGAGCGGTCGTGTTCACGCGGGCACGCCGCTGAACGAGTACTCGGCGATCCACCCCTGTGAACCGTCATGACCGACGATGAACATGCCGTCGAGCTGGTCTGCCACGACGCAGTCGACGGGACCGGGCGGCGTCGTGACGTGCTCGACGAGCCTTCCCGCGGCGTCGTACCGATCGATGACGTCCGATCGCGCGCGGCAGACCCAGACCGCGCCATCCGTGTCGACGCTCATCCCGGAGCTGTCGGGGACAGCGGAGGAGACGAAGGGGTACAGACGCCCCAGTCCGCCACCGGCCAGAACGCGCGCTTGCTGAACGACCCCGGATTGGTCGCGAACATACAGAGTGCCCCCCGATGGTGAGAGAGCGAGCGCGGTCACCGGCAGCGGATGGCTAAGCACCGGTGTCAAAGCGTCGTCGGCGTTCGACACGAAACAGATCTGGGCACCAGCACCGGCATCGACGGCGACGTACGACGGGGGTTGGGCGCCGTCCCGCGCCGTCGACGGATGTGGCGTCGGCGGCGGAGTTGCGTCGTCGTTGCCGCGAACATAGCGGGTCCACTCGCGGGTGGTCGGATCGAACCCGGCAAGGCCGTCGGCGAACGCTGTGACGAGGACGCCTCCCTCCCACGCGATGGCCGTGGGCGAGTCGGTGCGCGTCGCGAGCGTGTGGGATCGGCGTTCCGGGATGTCCGGGACAGGCATCGCGTGAGCGGTCAGCGTATCCAGCACGGCTGCGGGATCGGTGGGCTCACCTTTCGATCGCCATGCGATGTACTGATCGGGACGAACCACCACGAGGCCGTACGCCCCATACTTGGCGACCGCCTCCGGTTCGGGGACATCCAGCACCGTGAGCGGGATGCGCCGCTCCGACGCGAGGGCGATGATCTGGGCTCCCGTCGGCGGGTTCGGTCCAAGCCTCAGCAGCGTGAAGCCGAGCCCGAAATCGTCGAACAGCGACCGACCGCCCTGGGCCCGCCAGATGTGAGGGGCCCGCACCCCGGGGACTGAGGACTCGCGGTAGTCCTCGACCGAGAAGGGTGGTGCGCTTTCGCCATCGGGCACGATGATCGGCGAGTGTTCGTAGGCGAACCCCAACTGGATGCCGACGCTCTCCCACTCCGACAGGTTCGCCTGCTGGATGCGGTCGCCGAAAGCGTCGCGCAGCTCGCGGTTGGCGGGATCTCGCAACTCCGACCACGTCGCGGCAGGGGCCTGCATGATCGGCTGGATGGCCGCGCGCCACTTCGGGGCTTGCGCAGCAACCTGGACGCCGAGGGATGCGCGCTCCATTTCGTAGGAGCGCAGCACCTGCGCCGATAGCCAGCCCTGGATGAGGCCGGCAAGTCGCCAGCCGAGGGCGTCCGCGTCGCCGATCCCGGCATTCATGCCGAATCCCCCCATCGGGATCCAGATGTGGGCGGCATCCCCCGCGAGGACTGCGCGTCCCTCGACGAACTTGTTGGACACCATGGCCCGTGCCGTCCAGCGAGAGATGCTGATGACCTCGTACTCGACGCGTTCGCCCAGGGATTGGAACATCTGTGGTTCGTAGTCGAAGGTCGTCGGGTCCTCACCGCGGGGAACCTGGGTGTGAATGAGCCACTCGTCCGTGCTGATGGCAACGAGCATGGCGCCGCCCGGGAACCGGTACATCCATCCGGGAGTGCGTTCGTAGAGTTCGTTGACCCGTGCGGATCTGAAGAAGACGGAGGTCGTGTTCTCCAGGGCGGGCATCCCCTCGAGGCTCGCCCCGATGGTGTGCCGGACAAGGCTTGTGGATCCATCCGCGCCGACGATGTAGTCCGCGATGATCTGCACCCTGTTGCCCGTCTGGATGTCTTCGGCGACGGCGAGAATCGCATCCTCGGTCTGAGCGAATTCCAGCAGCCGCCACCCGAGACGTAGGTCGATGTTCGGCTGTTGTGCCGCGTGCTCGCGCAGTACCGGCTCCATGTACAGCTGGGAGATGAAGTGCTGTGGCTCGGGTGTGGGCCAAGAGGCGCCGATGCCCTCTGCCGTGCCGGCTCGGACTTCACCGGTGGTTGGGCGAACGAAGCGGGTCAGCTCGGCTCCGGCGAGATCTGTCATGTACACCACGTCGGTGCTGTGGTCTGCCGGCAGCCCCGCGTCGCGGATCGCGTCGGCGCAACCCAGTAGTCGAAAGATCTCCATCGATCGAGCATTGGTCGTGTTGCACCGCGGATTCGGTGGAATATCCGCGCGGCTCTCAAGGACGATGCAACGGATGTCGCGCTTCGCGAGACTCATTGCAAGCGTGAGGCCGACTGGGCCACCTCCTGCGATGAGAACGGGTGTGTGCAGAATCTTCGAGGGATCATCGTTGGTCACGTTGTTCTCCTTCGAACGCGGTAGTGGGCAGATCGGAGATCTGTGTCGCAGCTTTCGCCCCGATCACATTCAAGGCAGTGCGGGATGGGAAGTTCTATCGTCCCGACGACAAGAACAGCCGATCACGCTGTTGCGGCATGCCAATAGGTGATGCACATCGTTGGGGTTGTCGTACTCTTCTTGCGCGGCCGGGATGCGTGGCAGGGCCGGCAGCTGTCGAGGAGGATGGCGCGAATGAACAACTGGGTCGAGCAACTGGCGCCGCATTCAGCGGTTGTGGTGGCCGACGCTGCCTCCGATCCCAAGCTCGTCGGGGCGGCGATCGCGGAGATCGGCGTCTCGGCGAGCGAGTGGGCCATCGAGACCGCACAGGAGATCATCTCCGCCGTCCAACGGGAGTTCGCGGCCAGCGAGTCGCCGGGAGTGATGACCGGCCGAGAACGAGAGGCGTTCGAAGCCAGTCTCTTCACCACATTGATGGCACTGCACAATGACACTCCTGCGGGCGAGATCGTGCGACCCCGTGGAGCTGAAGAGAACGTCCGCGAGTCCGCACGCCAAGGTGTGCCGATGGGTACGCTTCTCCGGACCGTATGGGCATGCCACACCCGAACCCAGGATGCGCTGCTTCGAGAGCTGGAGGAGCTGTTCGACCCTGCCGAGCTGATGCCGCAGGTTCGCACGCTGAACGCCGCGCTCTACTCATACGTGGACCTTTACGTAAAGGGGCTCACCACCGAATACCAGAACGAACTCATCGCCTGGTCCGGTCACGTCCCCGCTGAGCGTCTTCACATCATGAGATCTCTGCTCGAGGGCGAGCAGCCTACGTCAACAACCGAACGCGCCCTCGGGCTCCGTCTGACGGACCATCACCTCATCGGCGTGGCCTGGCAATGGTCCACCCGTCACATTCCCGACCGCCAGGCGGAGCTCTCGCGGTTCGGCGCGCAAATCGGGCAAGCTCTCGGAGCCTCGAACACCCTCGTGCTGCATCACGACGGCCTCGCCGAGTACTGGTGGACATTCTCGAGGCTTCCCGACGTCAACCTCGACCAAGTGGCCAACGACGTCACCAACCCACCGTGGGCCAGACTCGCAATCGGAGAACTCGGAGCCGGGCTGGAGGGATTTCGCTCGAGCTACGCCACCGCGCAACAAGCCGCGAAAGTCGGCCGCAAAGCGGCCGAAGGAGACTTCTGGTCCTACTCCGATGTGCGGCTGATCGCCTTGCTCTCGGCCGACGAGGCTGCAGCGCGCCGATTTGTGCGAGACGAACTCCAAGGTCTCGACGGAGACGAACCGAAGATCGCCGAACTTCGGAATACCCTCAGGCTCTTCCTCAAGACCGGCAACAGCCGGATCCTGGCGGCACGCGAACTGCACTTGGCCGCGAACACCGTCGCTTATCGGGTTGGGCGCGCCAGCGAGCTACTCGGTCGACCGGCTACCGAGCGGCCCGTCGAAACACTGCTCGCGCTAGAGCTCGCACACCACTTTCCGGCCTACTTGACCGACTCAATGCCCTAAGGCCGTCGTTGTGATGCCGGGAGACTGCCAAACCGGCCGCAGGCTCCACAAACGCGCTTCAACCCTGACCAACCGCACCACCGAGATGCGAGCGACTTACCGGTGGATCCCAGACCTACGCAATGGCCTGCTCGCGACCACCGCGGAGCCGCGAAATCCCGAGTGGTCGCTCTGCTCCGGGCGATCCTTGAGAGTCATGAGCAATAAATGAGTGGACCGCGATTTCAGAACATTCAAGTTGAGGCTGGCCCCACCGGCCTACGGTGGGCGAATGCCCCACGGTAGGTGTTCGCGGCAAAACAACAAATACCTCGACGAGCACTTGGCCCAGCGTCGTTGAGTCGGTGTGAGTTTCCTCACCTCACATCCGGCTGCTCGACCTGGTGATCGGGCGCGATCAACTCGCGCGTGAAATGCCGGGTAGCGAAATTGTCCGCATCATCGTGCAACCCACGAGGCGCGTCGATACCCCCACGCAGGACGGGGTGACCTCACGATTACGGTTGAATCGGCTGGCCCGGGTGGTGCCTAAGTTGCCTCGAGCCATGACGATAGCGCGGACATCGCCCGTTCACGATCAACATTCAGTTCCCACCCGTGCGGTGCCGCCGACGTTTCTATCAGCGTCACGGTCGCGTGCCCAGACGCGAAGTCGTCGGTGAGCTCGAACGGAATCTCCTCATCGCCCTTTGAATGAATCACGAGCGTGGGCACAGCCAGCTCAAAAGAGTTGACCCAGTCCAGCTGGTCGAAGTCGATCGGCGCCGGCAACCCGATCAGGCGACTCGCCACCGGCGACCCCAGTGCCCATGTGATCGCCCGCGTGAGGAACCCGGGCAAGCCCGCGTTCTTCACACCGCGCCGGACGATCTCGCGCCAATTTGTCGCTGGTGCAATGAGCGCGAGCCGGTCGAAAGCGTCGGGCTCACGGCGCAGCAGTTCGAGCGCGAGTCCGGCTCCCATTGACCAGGCCACGACGTAGATCGCGACCGCCCCCTGTGCTCGCGCATACGCAACCGCATCCGCGAGGTCGCTCCACTCCCGCTGGCCAAGGCTCGACACTGTGGCTGGAGGTCCGTCGCCAGCTCCCCGGTATGTGATCACGAGCGATGTGAGACCCGCTCGCTGCGCCACTTCGACTGAGCGAAGCGTGACGAGCCGCGATGTGCGGATGCCCTGGACGTGGATCACCCAAGGCTTGTCCGGGCTTTCCGACCGGAACAGCCACGCCGGTGCCGACGTGCCATCACGAAGCGGGACATCGACGTTCTCCCACGCGCTGTCGATCTCCGCGGGGCCGTTCATCACGTGAGCCGTCAGTTGAGCCTCGAAGGGCTCAGTGGGCACAGGCGCTGTCGACTTGATGAACCGTCGCACAACCAATCCTTGGTCGGAGCTCAGCACCTCCCCAACCAAAGCGTGGTGCTCGAAGTTCGGCCCGAACCACAGCCCGTACTGGCCAGCCGCCAGTGACGCCGTACTCACTGGAAGCACCATCGTCTGGTCATCGCGACGAGCAGTCACCGTCTTCCGGCGCGGTTCGACCCCGACGACGCGACGCGCAAGCATCCGGATGAACCATGCCGCCGGCGCTAACAGCGCAACGAGGCAGGCAACCGCAACCAGAGCGGGCATTACGCAACCACTCTTCGAGGGTCCACGCTGGTCATTCGCACAACCGCCGGCGCCCTCATCTGCCGGTCGAGCAGCTCGGCGGCGGCGCGCAGCAGAATCCGCTCTCGTCGGGTCAACTCCTCGCTGTTCGCGATGTCTGTGAGTCGAACCGCTAGTCGGTAGGTCTCGTGCACGGGATCTTCGTCAGGGATCGGGGCCAGCGTCATTCCGCGATTCACATTCGCCTGCGAGAGGAGCTTGCTCAGCGCAGCGTTGATCGAAGCGCGGCCCGCCCGAGCGAAGGAGAAGATGGCGATGCCCGAGCACACCAGCACGACGCCGCCGTAGAACGGAATAGTGAACAGGTTGCCGACGAACTCCACAGGCGCGGTGCGTCCCTGGCCGGCGACACGAAGGCTCAGGTACGCAATCTCGACAATGCTCGCAATGGCGATCGCCCACGCCCCGACGCGGATGAGGATGTACGGCCGAGGAGTTCTCCCCCGGATTCCGATCAGCATCCGGACCATGATGAACACGACGCAGGCCATGTAGATCGACGCGTATGCCCAGAGCCCGACCTGGTCGGCGGTCACCTTGATGAAGTCATTCGAGGTCGTGCCGCGATCCGCAATCAGGAAGAACGGGATCGTGAACGCGAGGAACATGGCAGGGAGCTCCCAGAGGCTTCGCGGACGGAACCGAGTGCCATCGAGCGTGCGTGCGGCCTGCATCACGAACCAGAACGCAGTCACGGCGAGAACGTTCTGCAGGAGGTTGGCGATGTTCGAGCCACCGAGCCATCCGTCGACCACCTCAAGTGGAACCGCAACTCCGACCATGAAGATGGCGGCAAGGCCAGTGATCGTCGCGATCCAGGTGAGGCGACTCGATGGCTGACGGATCGCCGAAGGAAGCCGAAGCAGAGTGAGGATCAGCAGCGCGACAAACGCGACCGTTTCGAGCCGGACCATCATCAGCCGAACACTGCCTCGTCGCGACCGTGGCGTGGGCGAAGCACAAGCCGAGACAGCAGCTGCGACAGCTTCTCGGCTTCAGCCTCCATCACAAGATCCTTGTCGCCGAAATCCAGGTCTACCTCGAAGTCGGGAGTGACGATCCCCCGGGCAAGAACCGTCTGTCCGGCACGAACGTGCCGAGTCCCGGGATGCTTCACGGGCAGCGTCACGCAACCGTGGTGCCCGAACAGCACATGTGAGAGTTCGTGGAGCACCGTATGGAACTGGTACCACCGCGGGTCAGACTTCCGAACGAGGATTCGCGCCGAGTCGGCGGTCATGAGTACGAGACCGGTCACGTTCTCCCAGTCGCTGTCACCCACCGGCTCGACGTCGATTCGCTTGCCCGTGGCGACGGCGACCTGCCTCACGATGTCAGAGAGCTCGACATCCGCCGGCAGGTTCAGCCGCTCGAGTTCCGCCTCTGCGCGATGGCGCAACTCATCGTGATTCTGGGAAGCCCGGTAGTTCATGGCAGTCCGTCCTCGATAGAGACACCCGCGTCACGACCATCCGACCGTTCCCACTGTACGCGCATACGCAGTCAATCATCGGGTCAGTACCTTATTGAGCACCAATGGAGCGAAGGGACTGAGCGATAGCTCGCAGGGCAGCAGGAGACACCTCTCCAACCGCGCGGGCAGAGATCGAGTCCGCCCCTGAGGCCTTTAGAGCGTCGCGAAAATCGAGGTTCGCCTCGACGGCCTCCACTGCCTCAGCGTCGTTCAGATCGACGAGGTACGCGGGAGCAATCCCCGCATAGTCGGCGACACCCTCGAGCACCCGAAGGCGCACAACAGGCCCGGCGGTCCCCGCGACGAGCGTCGACCACTCCGGCGTTCGAAGAAGAACGCCTCGCTCGGCGAGGTAGCCGATCAGTCCGCCAACCTCGAAGTCCGAGCCATCGACTCCCGGTGATTGCGAAAGAGCAGTGAGTCGACGGCCGAGTTCGCGAGGATCGGTGGTCACCTTGGGCTCGAACTCGTCGACGTCGGTTGTGGATGCCGCAACACGCGAGATCTCGTGAGGATGTGTTCCCAGGGCTCGGGCGAGCTTCTCGATGTCGTTCATGTCGAACGGAGCAGCGCCACGCATTCGCGCGTAATAGTAAGTCGCTGACATTCCGGAACGCTCGATGAGCTCCTGATTTGTCAGCCCGGTCGCTTGACGGAGAGCGGACACCGCCTGCATCACGTCAACCGCCCAAGTGCCGGCTTCACCCACTGACCCTCTACCCACAGGGCAAGACTATCTCGGAAGCATCGTGCCGGGCTACCTATTTACGGAAGAAGAAGAGAACGCTTGTGTATTTGAGTATTGCAAGAGTTAGATGCATCGTATGCGCGCAGCATGTCGAACCCTCGGCTCAAAACTCGCCCAGGACCTGGTTCAGCCTCATGACCATCTCCGTGACCTGGGCGTCGTCGACGGTGTATCGGACCCGCTGCCCGCGGATCGCGACATCTCGCGGGGGGTCCGCGATGATCAAGCCGACATCGAGCAGCTTCTCGAGCCCGTTCGAGACGGTCATCTTTGGGATCTCGAGTGCGTCGGCAATCTCAGCCCTGGTCTGGGCCGGGTTCTTCCGCAGGTAACCGATGATGGTCGCCTGCATCATGTTCCCGAAAGCCTTGATGGGATCCTCCGCGTACTCACTGTTCGCGGGTCGGGTGTAGCGGGGCACGATCTCAGTCTGTCCCACGCCCAGCGCGCTCGTCCAGATAACAGAAGCAAAAAGTGCTTCACTAATCCGAGTGTAGTGTTATATGCTTCCCTCATGTCAACCGCAGCCGCCCTTCTTCGCGATGCACACAGCATCGCCGTGGCTGGTAGACGGGGACCTGAGCTCCTTAGGATTCAGAAGGCCTGATCATGGCGACTCCACGTAGCAGCCGTCGGGGCCTGGTCTGGGCGATCATCGGAGCCGCAGTTCTTCTGGTGGCGATCATCGCCATAGTCGCGAGCTCGATGCTCGGCAAGACACCGGTCGCCAGCCCGACCGTCAACCAATCACCCCGTCCCAACGCGTCGCAGGCGCCCACCGATCCGCCACCCGAGTCTGTCGTCGATGAGTCCGTGATCCAACGCGGATGGATCGCGGAGCCCATCACCAAAGACTCCGACCTCTACATTCAGGCGGCGCTGGCCGCGGCATCCACTTTCGACACGCAGCAAAGCACGCGCGCCGAGTGGCTCTCGTACCTCGACACATGGTTCACACCTGACACCCGATATGCGACGGAGCAGGAGCGCGAGGACGACATGCGCGCGTCTCAGCTCGAGCTGCGCCAGGGAGTTGTGTTGCCCGAAGCGGACTGGAACTCCCTCGCGAACGAAAACGGACGGGTAACAGCCGATGCAGCCGGCGAGATCGCCTACACCGACGTTCCAGAGGACTCATCTGGCAACATGCGGATCGGCACCACGGATGTCGTGCTGACGTTTACTCGGTCCGACAGCGGCGGGAAGGAGTCCAGCTACGACGAAAAGGTGCGCGTGAGCGTGCAGGTGCTGTGCGGCGACGGATCGGTTCCGGCTCCGAACAGCGATCAACAGCCCGGAGACTGCAAAGTCGTCCGCTACTTCTCGGGGTCATTGGAGCCCTGACATGGGAGCCCCGGTCGCCGTCGTAGCAACCCTCGCAAACACGAGGATCGGCCGCCGGATCGGAATAGCCGCACTGCTCATCGTCGCGCTCGCGCTTCTCTTCGTCCTCTCCCCTCTGATCGCGATACCGTTCGCCGTCGCGGGCCAATCGGTTACGACGACAGGCAACGAGGCCGCGCCACCAGCCGTAGCCGGCGACTGGGGATACCCGCTGGCGGGCGGGTACAGCAAGGGTCGCGGCTTCGGGTACAACCCGGTGGTCGGGTGCAGCTACTGCACAACCGATCACAAGGGCTACGACATGGCTCAAGGATGCGGTGCAACCGTCTATGCCGCCGGCTCGGGTGTCGTCATCACTGCTGGCAACTACCAGGGCTACGGAAATGCCGTGCGCATAGACCATGGCCAAGGCATCGTCACGCTGTACGGCCACATGCAGTGGGGATCGCTCCGCGTTCGGGTCGGCCAAACACTGCAGGCAGGAACAGCCGTCGGAGCCGAGGGCAATACAGGCAAGTCCTACGGCTGCCACTTGCACTTCGAGGTGCGCCGCGATGGCACGCCCATAGACCCACAGCCATTCATGGCTGCACTCGGCCTTCCACTCAAGTGAAGGCGCGCAATGGAGGAGCACATCATGCGATTCACCCAAATCATCTCCGCGGATGTCGAAGTACCCGACATCCAGCCCGACTTCTCGGCACCCTTCTTCCAGGGACTGCAGGTGGTCGCCTCATACATCCTTGGCGGAGCACTGATCGTCGTGCTCATCATGCTGATTGTCGCTGCGTCCGCGCTTGCCTTTCGCGGGCTCGCCTCGGACCACGTCCGAAGCTGGGCGGGCGCGAACATCGTCTGGATCTTCGTGGCCGCGGCGTGTCTTGGTGCAGTCAGCGGGCTCTTCAACTGGTTCGTCAACTTCGACTTCGGCTTCTGATGCGCACCCCCCTCCTGCTGCTGTTGGGGGCCGCCATCGGTGCCGGCCTGGCGGTCGGCGCGCTCAGCCCCGCGAGTGCGTCGACGCTCGTGACCCCGGCGATCACCGCCCCGGGCGCGACGGCCGTCACCGGCCAGCCTTGGTCCTCCCCCGCCTATCCCGTCGACTGCTTCCAGTCGGCATCGCAAGTCACTTGTGCGCCCCAGAACACCGCCGACACCAAGCCGCAGCAGTGCTTCATCAACGTCTTCGTCGGTGGGTCGAAAGCCACGGTGTGCACGACCTACGAGGATCACATCTCTGCCATCAAGGTGAGTGGCGGAAAGCCGCTGCTGGTCGAGTACGGCTGTTCGCTGGGCGATGTCGCGTGTCTGACATTTGAGAACGCCGGCCGCGGGATGGCGCTATCAGCCACAGCATCCATGTTCGCCATCTCTCAGAACATGAGGTTCGACACGTCGTCGTTGCTGTGGACCGCGGCGATTCACGAGTGGTCGTTCTGGCAGTGGGCGATCCTCGCTGTGCTCTTGGGGGCGATGGTGTGGTCCATCGGCGCCGCCGTCGTATCTGGCGACCGATCGGAACTCGTCGGCGCTTTGGTACGAAGCTTTGTCGCCTTTCCGGCAACCGCGCTCAGCCTGTGGGCGACCGGACACCTCCTGAACGCGGTGGACGACCTCTCCTGGTATGTACTCAACCGCGACGGCAGCGACGCGCTCTTCGCCACTCTGCAGTCGGCCATGTGGGCAGGCGGACAGGCGAACTATTTCTTCGCGTTCCTCATTCACGGTCTGCTGATGTTCGGGATGCTGCTGCTCATGCTGGTGTTTGCCTTCCGGAATATCGTTCTCGCTGCGCTCATTGCGGTCGGCCCGATTGCATGGATGCTCTACCCGGTTCGAGCCGTCGGACCCCAATGGGTGGTGCGCTACGTCTCGGCTGTTGTGGTGCTTCTTCTGACCGGCCCATTGACGATCGGATTCGTGACGTTGATCGTCAATGGCCTAGCTAGCGTGAAGACAATCTGGGATCCGCAGTCGTGGCCACTTCTCATCGGTCTCGTCCTCGTTGCTTTCGCACCCTTCGCCCTGTTCGGCCTGTTCAGCTTTGTCGGAGCCGTGGCGGCCGACTCGATGGGGTCGCGGATGGGGTCCAACGCAACGAGGGCCGGAACGAACGCCGCACGATCCGCGGCGCGAATCCCCAGCCGCATCGGAGCGACCCCGGCTGGCGTGAAGGCTGGCGCTTCCCGTCCAGGCTCGTCGCCCGCGTCCAGCACCGGAGGCTCGACACCGGGCAGTCCTCCCCGCGGTCCGTCCGGCCCTTCGGGTCCGGCTGCTGGCCCTTCGGGTCCGGCTGGTTCGTCCGGCCCCTCGCGCCCGTCGCCCAAGGGGTCCTCAACGCCCTCAGCGCAGACACCCCGTCCGTCCTCAACCGGCAACCCGCCTGGCCCGCGAACTGAAAGGACCGTGTGATGTCTACGCATGACTTGGCGCGTCCCGTGCGACTGCCACGCCGCTCTCGGCAGGGCGTCGTGATGGGTATGGACGCGTGGCAACTTACGTGCGTTGCGACCGCTGCAGTGGTGATCCTCATCTCCGTGAACCGATTCGGCCCTCCAGGACTGCTCTACGCGGCGCCCATCTACCTTCCGATCGGGGCGGTGGCATTCATCACTGTTCACGGAGACTCCGCGCCCCGACAGGCAGGTCTCTGGGTGATGAAGCAAATCCGCCACGCGATGGGAGCAACCAAGCACGTCTTCCGCCCCGAGAAGCCACCGATCGCGGGGACCCTCAACCTTCCCGGCATCCGGGCGTCGGTGCAGATATGGGATGTCGACGGTGCCGCGTGCATCTATAACCCGCACGATCGCTCCGTCTCAGTGACCGCCGAAGTCGAGGTCGGCGGGTTTCTCATGAAGGACATTCCCGAGCGATACGACCTCGCCCAACAGTGGTCACCCGTGCTCGCGTCTTTCACACAACGGCCCGGCATCAAACGCGCCGTGCTCCAAGAGCGCACCATCCCGACCACGATTCGCGCGGCGCGGGAGCACTACGAGGCGGCAACTGGTCACGGCGATCTGGATGCCCCATCGCCGGTAAACCAGAACTACGAGCAGGTCATGAACGGTTCCGAACGGTTCGCGGTATCGCACCGCAACTATCTGACGTTCACGCTTGACTTGATCGCCCTCGGACGTCAACTGAAGTCTTTGGGCGGTGGTGAGAGCGCGATCAAGTCACTCGCCGCACTCGAAGCACGCAACCTTGCCGATGCCCTCCGTGCTGCTCGCATCACCGTTCGCCGTTGGCTGTCACCGCGCGAGATCGCCGCACTCACCCGGGTGGCATTCGACACCGAGTTCGCTGCGAACGTGCAGAACCGTCCCGACGACCGGACGGGTGTCGACTTGAGCGCGATCGGGCCTATGTACCTCGAAGAGCCCCGAGGCAGGAACGGCGTCGTTCTCACTGATTCGGGTGTCCACACCACCATGTGGATCCACGAGTGGCCGCGCTCGGATGCGGCAATCGGCTTCGTAGAGCCGATCGTGTTCGCCCGGATGCCCGCCACCGGTGAGGCCATCACGCACATCTTTTCCATCGTGGTTACCCCGATATCAGTGAAGAAGGCGATGAAGCGCATCGAAGACGACAAGAAGATCTGGCGCGGCAACGAGAAGCTCCGAGCAAAGCGTGGGGTAGATGGGTCCGCTGCCGACGCGGCGGACTGGGATGCACTGGAACGACAGGAGGAGGAGATCGTGGCGGGCCACGGCGAGTTCCGATACGGCGCGTACCTCACCGTCACAGCGCCTGATGAAGAACTCCTCGATCAAGCTCTTGCTGGCATGCGAAACGCACTCGCTCGAGCTGGCATGGAGCCTCAGATTCTCTACTGCCAGCAGGCCGAGGCACTCATGGTCAACGCCTTCCCGATCGGACTGGGGATGAACTGATGGTGCGTCACATCGCGGTGTTCGAGCCCAACGATCTATCCCGGCGCCAACGGCGCAAGTTCAACCAGGATGCCGCCCGATCCGGTCGCGAGATCGAACCGGCGAAGCCGCGCCGTCGCGATCGTACTCTCCCTGACGCGGCGGTGACCGGGCCCTTCGGCCCCGGTATGGGTCGGGGTTCCTATTGGAATCTGGCGCGACCGTCCATCCCGTCACACCAGGCGACGTCTCGCCAGATCGCCGGGATCTATCCGTTCATCGCAGATGGCGGGCTGGGGCATCGGGGACCGATCCTCGGTGTGGATCTCAACGCCGACGCACTCTGGCATTTCTCACCATGGGAGGCGTACGCGGACGTCAGTGAGCGAGGAACGTTCTCCACCAACCTGTTGGTGCTCGGCGCTTATCGGGCGGGCAAGAGCGGCACGGTCAAGACCCTGGTGACGAGGTCCATCGCCTTCGGCCATCAGGCGGTGGTTCCTTCCGACCCCAAAGGTGAGTGGGTTGCCGTCGCAGAGGCGGTCCCCCGAGGTGTCGTCATCCGGATCGGCGGTGGAAGCAGTGCGCGATTGAATCCACTCGATCGTGGACCACGCCGCGCCGATGCCGACGATGAGCAGCACGAGAAGATGGTGAACCAGCGGCGCATTACGACTCTCATATCCCTCGTCGAGATGGCTCTAGGCAGCACTCGCCTCACAGCCGTCGAGCACGCAGCCATTCATGACGCGCTCGAGCAATGCATCGCCGCCACAGCCGATCGTCCGACGCTGAGGGGCGTCTACGAGAAACTGGGCGCGATCGTGGAGGACGCGGGCTCGGATTTCCGATTGTCGGACGGCGCCGTGCAACCCAGATTCGTGCTGCGTCGGTTCGTCGAGGGTGACCTGTCGGGCCTCTTCGAGGACGAGTCGACGGTTGCCTTCGACGCGGATGCGCCCATCGTCGTGGTCGACACATCGGAGCTGTTCGCACGCAGCGAGCTGGTGGCGCAGCTCACTCAGGTGTGCACGACCGCGTGGATACAAGCCGTGGTTTCGGATCGATCCGCTCGGCGCACGCGATACCTTATCCGCGAGGAGGGCTGGCGCGACATGACCAGCCTCGCCTCGCTACAGATGTTCCAGCAGTGGCTGAAGCTCTCCCGTCACTACGGCATCAGCAACATCGTCATCCTCCACAAACTCAGCGACCTCGACGCCGTGGGGGACACCGACTCGAAGGAACGCAATCTGGCGTACTCGATCGTCGGCGATATCGAGAACAAGTTCGTCTTTCGTGTGAATCATCAAGAGGCCGCCAGCCTCCGCGAGCGCCTCAACATCCCATCCACTCACGTGGAGGATGCGCGCCGCTTGCGAATGGGTGTCTTCCTCGCGTATGTCGGCCAGTACGCATACGCGGTCGACTGCTTCGCCACCTCAACTGAGTGGGAGTACGAGCTCTTCAAGACCGACGACGCGATGCAGCAACGTGATCAGTCCACACCGGAGCTCATCAAGGCTGACGAACTCGACCGGCTCTGGTATTCGCCCGCAGCCGCCGACACGAGTATCGAAGGCTGGCGGACCCCCTCCGGAAAGGAGACTCCGCAATGAGCCTCGACATGATGCCGCGCGTCTATGCGACCGTGGCTGGCTCCGATGCGACCTTCACGACGCCAGACGGACACCGCGAATCTCTCATGGCCGCGCCAGGCGAAGACATCCGACAGAAGATCCTCGAGCGCACCGCCGCCGAGGCGCAACGCCGGGGAAACGCCGTCGAGCTCGTTACCTCTGGCGATAGCGGAGACCATCACCTGGTTGTAGGGACGAACGGCACGATCGCGGCCTCCCCCGTACCCCGCCGCGAGCGAATCCAGCCATCACAACCGAGAGAGGAGGTGAGTGAACAGGTTCCGGGATACGACCGATCAGACCGTGTCCCGGAGCCTCACACTCGCAAGTCCTTCATCAGCGCCCCCGTAACGGAACGACCGACCGGGGGATGGCGCGCGGCTCTTGCACGGATCGGCATCTTGATTGCGCCCGCCCCTGCTGAAGTCGCCCGAGCGCAGGACGAGCGGAGCGCTTCATTGCAGTGGGCCGGATGCCGCACGATCGCCGTCGTCAACGGCAAGGGTGGCGTGGGGAAGACGATGACCACCGCCATGATCGCGGCCATGTTCGGCCGGCATGGCGGCGGCAACGTGCTCGCCTGGGACAACAACGACACGAGGGGGACGCTGGGGTGGCGAACCGAGCAGGGACTCTACGACACCACCGTTCGCGATCTTCTGCCTTCCGCAAACCAGCTGCTGGAACCGACGGCATCGGTTTCGGACATCGCCCGGTTCGTCCACCACCAAACGGCTGATCGCTACGACGTGCTGCGCTCGAACCCGGAGCTGCTCGCGACGGATCAGAAGATCTCGCAGCCGGAGTTCGATCTGCTGATGCAGGTGGCGGCACGCTACTACCGAATCGTGATCCTCGACTCCGGAAACGACGAGTCCGCGGACAGGTGGCTACGAATGGTCGACTCTTCCTCCCAGCTGGTGGTCCCAACAACGACTTCTCCCGAATCCGCAGAGTCGGCAGCCTTGCTGCTCGATGCTCTGCGCCAGAGGGATGCGCGCTCCCGCAACCTCGCCGACAACACCGTGGTTGTGGTCACGCAGGCTGAGCGCTCCGGGTCCGAGGCGGCCCGAGCGATTGTCGACGGCTTCGTCGATCAGGTGCGGGCTGTCGAGCGAGTCCCGTTCGACCCTGCGCTGAAGTCCGGCCACCTCCGGTTGAACAACCTCCGCCCTGCAACGAACGCCGCGTGGCTCCGGGTCGCCGCTGCCGTCGCGCGCGGACTGTAGGAGAGGAGCTTGCGCATGAACGAAGCAGCCCTCGGCAAGGCAATCGCGATCGGCCTCGCCATCGCCCTGGTGTTGAGCGTCGTGTTCACGTTCGTCGCTGGCACGGTCGCTCAGGTTGTCTGTGGCACGCGGCCTGAGGCGAAGAACATCTTCTCGGGACTATGGCTCGCCATCAGCGGCGATCCGGCAAGCTTCACCGCGCGGAGGGAGTGCGCGCTTCCCGTCATTCCCATCCGGGTCGTAGATCTGGTCTCGATCCTTCTGATCCTCGGCGTGGCCGTCGCCGGGTTCATTGCGTATCGCAGCTATCGACAGTCGGACGCGGCGTTCATCGCGGACCTGCGAGCACGAGCGGGCTTTGCCGAGGCGTCCGAGATCCGCGCGCATCTCTCCGCACGGGCGGTGTGGCGGCGGGCACGCCAGCTCCGGCCCGACATCGCGCGTCCTCGTGCCACCGACGTCGGGTGGCGCGTAGGTCGCGCGCGAGGTCAGGACGTCTACGTCTCTATCGAAGACTCGGTCGCCCTCGAGGGACCGCCCCGCTCTGGCAAGGGTTACCGGGTTTTGATCTCGGCAATCCTCGACTGGTCCGGTCCGCTCGTGACCACCTCAACGACCAACGACAACCTGACAGCGACGATGCGCATGCGTGAGCGACGCGGAGACGTGCATGTCTTCGACCCTCAGGGCCTTTCGGGCGTCAGGCATCCGCTCCGGGTTTCGCCGATCGCAGGCTGCGAGGATCCTCTCGTCGCGATGCAGCGCGGGGCAGCGATCATCACCGGTACTGCGCTGGGCGCCTCGAGCACGAATGGCGAATGGGCGCAGGCATCCGGTGTCGTACTGGGTCGACTCCTCCATGCGGCCGCTGTCGGAGATCGCACCATCGCTGATCTCTACAACTGGGGAACCAGCCCCGTCGTTGCGCGCAAAGCGGTCGAGGTTCTTCGCGCTGATGGCGCAGAGGGATGGGGCGACAACCTCGAGGCGACGCTTGCTGGTGACGACAAACTCGTCTCGTCGATCTGGTTCGGTGTGCAGAACGCTGTGGCCCCCCTCGCCGTGCCCAAGATCCGCGAGGCGCTCATGCCTCGCCCCGGCGACCGGGTACTCGATCCACGCGAGTTCCTAGATGCACCAAACACGCTCTATTTGATCGGATCCGCGTCCGGAGCATCGGCGATGGGCGGATTCCTCGGCGCCTTGCTCGACGACATCGTCGAAGTCGCTCGTAACCGCGCGCTCGCCTCCCAAGGATCGCGCCTTCCCCACCCCCTCGGACTGATCCTGGATGAAATCGCCAATATGTTCCGGTGGGGCAATCTGCCGCGCATCATGGCGGACGGTGGCGGTCGCGGGATCTGTACCTTCGTCGTCCTACAGGCACTCTCACAAGCCGAGACGTCGTGGTCCCGCGCGGAAGCCGACACGATCTGGGCGGCCGCTACCGCCAAGGTCCTCCTCGGCGGCGCGTCACACGTCGACCACCTTCGCGACGTAGAGGCACTCCTCGGAACACGCCAGACGAGGCGCACCCAGCGATCATGGTCGACCCGGGATGCGGGCCACTCGACCAGCGAGCAGCATGAACGCCTTCCACTGATGTCGGTCGACGAGATCCGCCGTATGCCGCCGACAGTGGGCCTCCTCGCGTACAGGAACCGGCGAGCCGTACTGCTCGACGTGACCGGCTGGGACCAGCGCCGCGACGCGATGACGATCCAGCGTGGCAAGCGGGACACGGAGATCGACCAGCGAGCGGTGTTCGACGAGGCCTACCACCCTGCGCCGGCCCCCGTCGAAGCTTCCGACGCCGAAATGAATACCGAGGTGGTGAGCGAGGAGTGAACAACCGTCGCAAGCCAGGCAGGCTCAATCGCTACAGGTCGGAGTTCCTCCACTCAGCGGCGTGGTTCGCACGGCGAGACCGGTGGTTCAAGAAGCAGCAGAGACTGGGACGCAACCTTTCGTGCGCGGCGTGCGGGCGACCAGCCAGCGAGCGTGAACTGGAGCTTCACCACCTCGACTACACCGGTGTTCGGTTCGCGGACGGCTCGTGGCGCGCATTCGAGCGCCACGCTGATCTCGTTCCGCTCCATCCCTTCTGCCACGACCTGCTGCACCGCCTGATCGACCGCGACGCCGTGCTCGCTCGGCATCGATCGAGGAGGGACGCTTCGGCGCTGGCCCTCGAAAGACTGCGGATCAAGATCACCGCCTTCGAGGAGTCCCTGTGAAAGAGCGTGACGAGAAGGATGTCGAGCGGCTCGCCTCCGCCGAGCTGACCGGGTACCACCCCGATGCCCGCGCAGGGTCGTCGGAGCCACTCGGTATTAAGGTCGTCGACTGGCGTCGGCTGCCTGACGATGAGGCTCGCCACCACTGGGTCATCCTTCGTCGATGGGTGGAGTGGTTCACGGTTCGCTACGGCATCCCTGTCAGCGTCGTTCCGACCTGCTGGTGGAGGCACGGAGCGCTGGTAGAGGAACTGTCCGCATTGCATGTCGCCCACGTCGTTAGCTTCGACTCGGCCGATACCGGTCTTGGCCCGATCACATGGCACGAACACCTCTCACTCGCGATTCCGCGGCTCACACGAGCCGGCGCGGGTTGCGCGAGCTCGCACAGCGAGACGAGGCCCCGCTCGTGGTCGAGGGCGACCGACGAGCAGGAGTGGGACGCGTGGACCAGACAGGCCCACGCTCATTGAGGCATCCACGGCTGCCTCTCAACGGAAGGAAGAAGGATGACGACAAGAATCCCCGTCACCATCGAGGGCAATCTCACTGGTGACCCTGAGCACGGCGCTTCGGAGTCGGGCAACGAGTACGCCCGATTCACGGTTGCCGTGAACGACCGCCGTCTCAATGACACGACGCAGCGGTGGGAGGATGCCGGCACGGTGTTCCACCGCGTGGTGGTGTTCAACCAGCAGTCACGCCACGTGGCTGACTCACTCCGAAAGGGCGACAGCGTGATCGTCGCCGGCGATCTCCGGTTCGGCACGTACGCCGATAAGGAGACCGGCCAGACGCGCGAGACGCGCGACATTGTCGCAGACAACGTCGGTGCCTCGCTCAAGTTCGCGAGCGTCGACATCGAGCGCGCCCCAAAAGCCACGAGCCCCGGAGCTGACGCTTCGGGGCCGGTGGCGACGCCGGTTTCGTACACCGGTGCCGGAGTTGCTCGCTGACCCATCGCAACAGGAGAGCGGGCAGGAGTCACACTACTCCTGCCCGCTTCGTCTGAATGTGAGATTGAGCAGTCGCGCTACACATATGAGCGGTGGACATACCAGTCAGTCTCGGTCCTGTAGACGTCGAACACGAATGACTCTCCTCCCTCATCGGTTGCCTGGAACCGCCATCCGTATAGGCCGCCCGGCGGGGTCAGTGGCGCTGTCCAGATCGACTCCCGCAACCGGGTCGGAGTGTCCGTGATCCGCCAGCGGCGCCCGACATAGAACATGCGCACAGGGACGTTGTCGACTAGCCACACCGTTGCTTCATGTTCTACATCGACATCCGTCATGGAGATCAAGAATAGAACTTATCTTCGAATCCGGCTACCCTCAGATCCAGGATCGGATGAGGGGATGCCGGTCGTGGGCACGAGCAAGCGCTACGCAGCGCACTACGACGGACTTATGGACGCTCGGGTGCTGCAACGCATCGCGGCCGACTTCCCACTGCAGACGCTCACCGCGAAAGAACTGCAGCGCGACGAACTCCCAGAGACTCGTGACCCGCGGCCAAAGGCATGTCGAGCATGGGTGCGGTTCGGCCCGCATGCGATGCTCGTCGATGCGGCAGTGGTTGTCTGGAATGACCGGGCTTGCGGCATCCAATTCAATGTCGGCGACAAGCAGTTCCGGTGTTGGGTCTGGGCCAATGCCGTGACGCTTGTGTAGGTCCCTTGCCCCGCAGGCAAGACACGGGCGGTGTCGAGGCCATCTAGATTCCTCGGGTTGGCCCCTGACGGGGCGTGATGGGCAGCGGAGCCGCAGCCGCCGGTGATGCGGCTCGAACGCGGTGGTCGCGTTCTCGTTCAGCATCCGACATGGCATCCCGAATAAACCGCTCGACAATGGCACCGTCGTGCGACTGCGAGGCCATCGCGAATTGAGCGCTTAGTTCCCGATACTCTGGCTGCGCCGCGGCGAGCTTCGCCTCGAGCACGTCGACCGGAGCAGACGGCCCGTCCGACCACTGAGCCGAGTTGTGTCGACCATGCGACCTGGCCTCCGCCGAGCGCGTACGAGCGCCGTTCGCTCCTAGCGCCGCCCGGCTCGCTTCGATCCAAGCTTTCAGTTCGGTAAGAAACTGAGCCAACGCTGTGGTGTCGCGTGACCACGTCGCGATTGCGTGCTCGATGTCTGCCACCATTCCAAACGGCCGCCTCGCACGATCGTTCGGAGGCGGGACCCGATCGCCAACGTGAGGCGCAAGCGCAGCCCGTCCGAGCTCCACTCGAGCGGCACGCGTCGAGTCCTCGATGCTCACCTCGAGCGTGCCACGCATCATCGAATCCGCCACCTTGTCACGTGCGCTTGCAGACGTGTGGGCGATCGCGATGGTCTCATTGTGTACCCGTCCGCGCGTCATTCCGACGTACAACCCCGACGCGTCGACGCCGGGTCCGACGATCGAAGCGTCCGTCGTCTCGCCTTGGATTCCGTGCACGGTGGAGGCGTAGGCGAGGTGAATGTGTCCCGCCGTGTACTCGAGATTCACGTGTCGGACGTCGCCACTGTCGCTGATGCTCGCGAGTTCGAGCGCGTCAGGGAGAATGCGTTGGATCACCCAGAGAGCGCGGTTCTCCACATCCGCATTCGTGTCGTTCAGCCGGGTTTGTACAACGTCGCCCTCGAGCAGGCGTTGCTCCCCTTGTCCGATTGCAAGCCGAGTCTGCATCAACTGGCCGAGATCGATGCGCCGCTGCTGGATCGCCTCATTGATCGCGTCGGCCTCCTCGTTGGTACCGGTTACGAGGGCGACTCGCTTCCTGTCGCTTGCCCACCTGAAGTACGCCTCGACCATCGCATCACGGGCTTGGTTCGCATCCGCGACCCGGTGTATGAGTCCGCGCTGGTCCAGTTCGTCCGCGACCGCCAGCGCGTGTTCTTTGGATGCCGGCTCCCGCATACGCAGGGTGAGCGCGGCATATTCGGGATCACGGAATCGGTGTACGACGGCAAGCTCCACGACGGCGGTTGCGCGTCGCGTCATGCATGCCATCGCCCCGGCGTGACCAACCGGCATCGCTTGGAGATGATCGCCGACCATTGCTACGCCAGCTCCGGTCTCTGCTGCGAGAGTCGCAAGTGCGAGGGCGGTGTGCAGATCGACCATCCCCGCCTCGTCGACCACAATCCGATCGCCCTGCCGCAGGATGAAGCGACGCGCACCCTCGTAGCTGTACCCGGTCTGCGGATCTGTCTGACCAAGGGAGAGCCGAGTCCACAACTCGGCGCCCGACTCGTCACGGCCCCACCGCCAACCGTGGTCTGCTAGGAGGGCGTGGACGCTCGAAGCCGTCGCGCCGATCTCTCGGCCCGCCACTGTGGCCGCCTTCTTCGTGGGTGCGACCACGACAAGTCGCCGACCCTGCCTGGCCAAGGCGACACGCGCGACCCGGAGCATGGTGGTCTTGCCAGCGCC
The DNA here is from genome assembly GCF_039530205.1 of Microbacterium deminutum. Lineage (NCBI taxonomy): Bacteria > Bacillati > Actinomycetota > Actinomycetes > Micrococcales > Microbacteriaceae > Microbacterium > Microbacterium deminutum. Next base: position 9,013 of record NZ_BAAAOG010000011.1, on the reverse strand, counting down.
GGCGGGACCGGTCACGGAAACCAGGCGGTCAGTCCCCGAGATTGCCGCAGCCGCGCTCATCTGCGCGTCGTCGAGAGTTAGGTGCTCGGCGAGGATCGCGCCGGCGATCCTCACGATCTCTGTCTGCACAGCCCACTCTCCAGTACACGTGAGGCCTGCGAACCTCGCTGCGAGTTCGACCTTCAGCGCGGCCGTCGATGCAGCCATGTAGCCCTTGATGTGCGACGGCCGACTCGACTCTTCGAGGAGGTCTACGGTGTGCTGACCCGCGCGTCGGACGACATCGTCGATCAGTTCCTGCAGATCTACCCGCGACGCAACAAGTCCGGATGCCGCCGCCGCACGTGTGGCGCCGGCCCGAATGTCGTACGAGCTGAATCGTCCTCCGCAGGCAGACGATCGAGTGTCCGCGTCGACGATCGCCTTCGCCGCGAGCAGTTCTCGGTCGATTGCCTCCATACCAACTTGGGAGATTTGTGTTGCCCGCCTCGTCCGCAGGAGCGTCGGATCGACGGCAAGCAGTTCGTCTGCGATGAGCTGCTCCCACTCCGATTCATCGATCACTCCTGGCTTGTTGGGACGGTTCTTCGCCCATGACAAGCGATCGATGTGCTGAAGCACCTCGTGGCTCGGTTCCTGCCCCGGGTGATCTGCCCTCCATGTGATCAGGAGCGTGGCCCGGTTCGCTTCGATCTGATTCGATCGCCGCGACAGCGGGCGGACCGCGTCGACAAGTTCAGCGATCTCACCATCGGAGTTCAGCGAGTACCCATGCCGCGCGAGCGCTGCCATCCAAGTCGGATCCGTCCGGGCAGCAAGCTCGCCCTCGGCGTTGATCAGCGTGTGCATCTTCATCGCTACTCGCGAGTCGACGTTCGACCACTTGCCGTCTTCGCCTTGGACTTTGACATTCAGCCAGAGATGGCGATGAATGTGCGGGTCGAGCGCCCGTGACCGGCGGTGCCGGAGTTCGACGACTTCGATCCGGCCGAGCGCCTCGCGGACCCTGCCTCCTGCACCCCGACGCGCGTTCAACTCCTCTTGCCAGAGGGTGATGATGCGATCGCGCAGACGATCCTGCAGCGCTTCGAACTCGAACGCGAGATCGGAGTTGATGAGCGTGGCAATGCTGTAGGACTTTGGCGCGTTGATCGTGCCATCCAGGATGAGGTCCGCGGTCGGTGAGGTGAGTTCGCGGCCTCGGTGAGCGTCAGTGAGAGGGTCGTGCCCATCAACCCACCGGCGCAGCTCTTCGGGACGGAGCCCGTCGACCGTGATCGCACCGTCCTCCACAGTGAAGCGCGTGGCTCGCGTCGCATCTACGTTGCTGTAGCCGGCGAGCGCCTCGACACCCGTGACGCTGCGAAGGTGAGAATCGCATGTTCCCTTGAATGCGTACGCCATTGCTTGCCGAACCCCTTGTGATTCGACACCCCGCTTCCAGCGCTCGAGGCCGCCACGCATGCGACCAGGGTACGCCGGTTGTGTCTAAGTATCGAGTGCTTACACAGAAGTGCCTGCGTGCATTGCGTTTTTCTTGGTCGTCGTGGTCGTGGTCGTGGTCTCGTCTTCGTCGTGGTCGTGGTCGTCGTCTTCGTCGTGGTCGTGGTCGTGGTCTTCGTCGTGGTCTTCGTCGTGGTCTTGGGGTGGCGGGTCTGGGTCGTGATCGGCCCGATGCTTGCTCGCTGGAGGTCGTTGGTGGAGAGGACTCACAGGGCCCCCATGCTGCGATGGCGCGCGACACGTGGCCTTCGCGTCGGTTCCGTCGAGCGTTCTGAATCTCAGCGCCAAAGTCGTGGTACGTCGCCCGCATAGCGCGCCGCCAGCGGGCCATTCAGCGGGCCGGTCCTACGCGCCTCGCCGGCCGATGAGGACTCGGCGCCAGAGCACCTCGTCCCTGTTCCATGATCGACCGTCACCGTCCACTCCCTTGACGGCGCTCACTGAAGTTCCCCAGTCTGCTCATCGAAGTTCCCCACCCTGGGTCGTTCCGCCGCGTGCGGCGGGCCTCCCTCGATGCTGATGGTCTCTGACCACACCAGCTCGAGAGAGGCCCGGTTCTCATGCTCTCGGAGGAGGCCGACGTGGATATCCACGCGCTCAGACGGCAGGGGATGACGATCAGCGAGATCGCCCGCCGTACCGACAATGACCGCAGGACGATCCGGGGCTACCTGAACGGTGACCGCGTCCCTGGTCGGCGTGAACGGGCCGCGCCAGACGCGTTCGACGGCACACTGTTTGGACGGGGCGCTCCTCCACGGCCCGGAGACGGTCGTGGCCGGAAGCCGCCGCATCCCTGGCGTCCCGGACACCCTGTTGCGTGGTTCCACGTCGCTCCATGAGGATTGCCACGTGGATGACCCATCAGTCGTACCGGGCCGTGCCGAAGTCCCCGATTCCGCCGACACCCCTCAGGTCCGTCTGGCAGAGCCGGTCAGGCACTCGCCGTCGCGCAACTCGTGGATAGGTGCGGCGGTCGGCGTCGTCGCTGCCGCTGTGCTCGGCGGACTCGTCGGCGGGCTCGTCGTCAAGGCTGCCGTTTCCGAAACGGCGTGCGACGCCGTCCGCGTCGCCCGTGACGTGCTGCCGTCGGTGGTGACCGTCACAGCGGTCGGTCGCGATGGCTCGGCGGGCGGTACCGGGACGGGTGAGATCATCAAGTCCGGCGGCTACATCCTGACCAACGAGCATGTGATCGCTGCCGCGCTCGACGGCGGCAGTCTGAGCGTTCGCTACACGGACGGGTCCACATCAGCCGCTTCGCTGGTCGGAGCCGACGCCGCGACCGACCTCGCCGTCCTGAAGGCAGACGACGGAGCGGACGGGCGGCCGCTTATCACCCAAGGATCGTCGACCAACTTGGAAATCGGCCAACCGGTCGTCGCGCTCGGCGCGCCGCTCGGTCTGTACAGCACGGTGACCAAAGGCATCGTGAGCGCGCTGGGCCGGAGTGTCACCGTCCCCTCCGGCCGGCCGATCAACCATCACCTCCTCGACGCCATTCAGACCGATGCCTCGATCAATCCCGGCAACAGCGGCGGTCCGCTCGTGAACTGCTCCGGCGCTTTCGTCGGGGTCAACTCGGCGATCAGCACGGTCCCTGACGCCGCAGGCAATACTGGCGGAGGAAGCGTCGGAATCGGATTCGCCATCCCCGCGGCGATCGCGATGCCGATTGCAGAGCAGATGATCGAAACCGGCAGCGCAGGACACGCGAGCTTGGGCATTGAGGCGCGCACGGTGCCGGCTGTCGGCGCCTCGCCGCTCCGCGGCGTGTTCGTCGCCGGCGTCGAGCCTGGCGGGCCGGCGACGCAAGCAGGGTTGCAAACCGGGGACGTGATCACCGAGATCGACCACGCGACGATTCGAAGCGTCGACGACATGGTCTTGACGTTGCTCAGAAAGCATGCCGGCGACAGGGTGGAGGTGACGTTCGTTCGCGCCGGCGAGGTCATGAATGCCACCGTCACGCTTACGACGTCCTGAGCGAACTCGCAGCGAATGCCAATAATCAGGTGAGCGCCGACGCGGAACGCAATCGGATCCGCAGTGCGACCATCACTGGCGGACTCGCCACACTCGAGTTCGCGGCTCATGCTGTTGCAGTGAACGACCGGCTACCGCACGCGCTTTGCTGGGCCGACTTCCACGCGCGACGAGTCCAGACAACCGCCGACGCGCACGCTGCCGCATCGATGGGTCCGAACTGCCGGTCACGCTGATTCGCCTCCTGGGTCCTGCAGACGGGGCAGAGTGATTCCTCGTTCGGGTGAACGTCAGGCAGGAAGATTTCGAATAGCGGTGAAGTTTTGCGCCTCGATCGACGAAACCCGCACGATCACCGGCTCCGATGAACCTTCGAACGCGGTCTGCACGTGCGCGGCGTCCCAAGCTTCGATATAGCCGAACGGTTGCTCCTCGATCCATACCTGAACCGCACTCGGGTCCGCTGAGTTGACCGGCGCCCGCCGCAGTCACCGCTTCAACCGGTCCCGCCTCAGCCGCTGCGATGTCCGAGGCGACGTGCGGCGGCTTCCAGGTCAGCACCCGTTGCCATGACCCATCGGGGCGATGACGGGGTACGCGAGCTTGCGCTAGAGCGGCCCGCAATTCGCGGCCTAGCTGCTCTCGCGTGATTGTGCGAGGCACTCCTCCGCCGTTGTTCGTCTGTGGCACGCGCTCAGCATCCGACGCACGCGTTGATGCTTGTCCTGGCTTGCCGCACCGACCCCGTTGGCACTCTCTCCAGTGAGGTCTGCAATGGACCTTCGCGTTGCGCGGCTGACGAGCGCCCAAGCACAGTTGTTACGCCAAGGCGAGGGCGGGTGTGGACGTCGCGGGAATGTATGCGAAGGACTGGGGAACCGCGGGCCGCGGCTCAAGCTCATCAAGTCCGACCGGGTCCGGGAGACGTTCAGCACCGCCGACCACGATGGCCACCGCAGTATCGCGCCCTTCGTAGTACTCGAAGAACGACGCCTCGTCGATGACACCGATCTTGCCGAAGCGCGCCCAGATGTCGGCAGGCGTGCCCGATACGACCTCGTGAACGGTGAAGCTCCCAATGACCTTGCTGACGGGTGCGGTGGCGTAGACGAGCACTGTCTCGATGTCATCCGCGAGGCGACGCTTGCGGAACTCAACGCGCTTGATGCCGTCCATGATGGCGTCTGCGTAGCGCTCGTGAATCGCCATCAGGGCCACGCGTTCAGTTGATGCTCTACCCATGCGATTCCTTCCTGGTCTCTCACCCGAGTTATCGATTGCGGCCAGGTTGTTACGACCTTATGCGCCACGAGGACCTCCCGCGGCCAAGGGGGCACGATGAATCGGTCGTGTCGAAACAGGATGGTGAGGACGCCCGTGCCATCTTGGTGCAGGTCTGCGACGTCCTCCTCCGAGTAGACCGTCCGCTTGAACGAGAGCTCGATGGTCTCGATGGGGTCGGTCGACTTGTGAGACATCTCGGCGACACCGGCGGCGACCACTCCGCCATCACCGGTTCTGCCGCCCTGGCTTCGGTAGAACAGCAACGTCGACCCCTCAGGGATGCTCTTCGTCTGGCTGCGACATAGGTAAGCCTTCCGAATCGCGTTGCCGTGCGCCCGCGGCTCGGGATCAGTGCCTGGCAGCGGGATGGCTCCGGACGGACCGAAAACCTCCGCGTCGGGGAACAGGTCTTCGTACCATTTCGGGATGATGGGGATGACGAAGATTGGCTGGCCCGCGCGGATGGCCGGTGGCCCATATGCGATGTGGTGCGCCAGCCCATCGAGGTCGGCGCCGGCGGGCGGGTCGAGCACCTTGACCCAGGCCTGTTCGTCAAGGTGCGTAGCATCCTTTGCGCCGACCATGGTGAAGCCGAACTCGGGAAGGAAGTCGAGAAGGCGCTCGTGAGTCGACTCCACGAAGAGCTCGCTCGGACGGCCAGGCTCTTCGGCCGCCCAGCGGAGAACTGCCTTCAGCAGCAGCTCACCGAGACGTCGTCCGGCAGCGAAGTCGGCGACCTTGAACGTCGAGAGCTTGATGGCGTCCTTGCCCACCGTGACCGGATGGGTGTCGCGCATCTTGACAATGGCGAGGGCTTCGTACCTTCCGTCTGCCGCACGGACGACCCAGGCACGGCGAGATGCCGACTCAGTCTTGACCTTGGCGATCCAGCCGTCGAAGTCGGCGTACGTGTCGCGGAGGCTCTCGAAGATAGGCTGGCGGGCGTCGAGTTCGTAGGTCTTGACAGCCTCCACGGACGGCGGCGGGGGTGGTGCGCCGGGATGCCAGGTCGCCAGCTGAGCGGCGGCATCGTCGGGTCGCAGCACTCTGGACTCGTGCCCGAGCCGAGCTGCTCTCTGGCGGAGTTTCGAGTCGTTGGTTACGAGGAAGTGCACCGCGCCGATGTCGAGTGCGGCGAGGATTCGCGAGTCCCGGTCATCGTTGGGGGACCGCGGGGTGGGAAAGACTTCGAGGACGTGTTGCGGGACGGTGACCTCGTGAAGTGCCGGGTACTTCGCGTACGCCGCGAGGTTCTGCTCGCGATGCACCCGGTCGGCGGTCTCCTTGAAGTCGTCGAGGGTCGCGGGGTGGACGTAGACCTTGTGTCCATGTTCGCCTGCGATACGAAGGAATGTGCTGACGACCGGTTGGAGTTCTTCAAGTTGCCCATTGAAAGGCTCGGCGGCGATGACGACATTCGAGTCGATGAGAAACGACATCTCCGTCTGCATCAGCGCCCCCTTGCGAAGATGCTATTGGCGAGCGGTCATCGTTCCCCGACTTGACGCGAAAAGGGCGTCGTGCCGGTATACGGGGGCGCCGAATTCGGTGTCTCGAAGAGCTCTGATGTGGGCTCGCGGCCGCCCACCCAGGGACCGGCTTACGCACGGTCACGGTAACGGACGAAGGAAGTCAGGGATCGGCTCTGCGAGCGCGGGCACCATGCCCGGCTACTCGACGTCGTCCATATTCCCGGACGCCCGAGCAATGGTGCGATACCTTCGCGGAATGGTAGATGACAGCGTTCCGGGCCAGGTACGCATTGATCGGACCGCCAATCTCTGGGGCGCTCAGGAGAGCGGTGGGGCATACCGTCGGCGGCACGTGTATCACTACACCGACGCGGCGGGCATGAGCGGGATACTGCAGAGCAACCAGCTGTGGGCCACATCGGCGACTGCGCTGAATGATTCATCCGAGGTCAAGCACGGGTTCGAGGTCTGCCGTGTTGCACTACAAATGTGGGACGAGCCCGATCCGCTGATCAGAGCCGTCGTCGGCCACCTCATCGACCAGGCCTCAGCAACGCAGGATCTCGTTGATAACACGTACATCGTGAGTGCCAGCTCGTCGTCCTACCTGATGAATCAGTGGACCGGGTACGCCCAGTCCTCTGGTTACTGCTTGACGATCCGAGCAGACGTCGCGTTTGCCCCCGCTGGATCCGAAGGGCGGCTCGCTTCGTCCGAGTGGGTACGCGTTTTGTACGACAGTAGGTCTCAACATCGGATGGCTCAACGTCTATTTGGGCAACTACCAGGACTGGCGTCGAAGGATGCGCTTCGCGCGATCACCTCTCTCGCCGCCGTGCTGAAGCACCACGCTTTCGCTGCCGAGGATGAGTGGCGACTCATCGCCAGTCTCGAATCGAGAGGTCACCCAAACTTTCGGATTCGCGGAAATCAAATCGTCCCGTACGTCGAGTTGCGGCCGGCGGCGAGGGAAACGGGCGAAGCACTGTTTCCTTCCGACGAGGTGGCTCCGGTGCCTGTTGACCAGATCACGGTGGGCCCGCCAACAGGCATGTCCGCCGAGCGCCGGATGAACGGTCTCCGCCGCTATCTAGCCGCACGAGGTCTTGGCACCATCCCGATCGAGAACTCCGAGATCCCGTACGTGAGTGACTGAGCTTGGCAGCTCCCCTTCCTGTTATAGACGCCTCCGAGCCACAGCACTGGGCCTCTCGTCAGGCAAAGCTGCGGTTGTTCGCTGAACCACCGTCAGGGGGCGGCGGCTGACTCTTCTGGGACAACCGCCGTATTCAACCCTGCACGGCGATGAAGCCTGAGTTGGCGGCAGATGAAGACTGACATTGCGGCGCCTCCACGGGAGAGCCAGACTTGCTGCGCGATGCGGATCAGTGAGGGGATGGTCATGGTCGACGAAGGGCTGATGGCCAGCGCGGTGTGCCCGATCCGGCGAGCGTCGCCGTTCATGGCTGACCAGCTGGGGCGTCACGGTGCCCGGTTCCTGTTGGCGATGATCGACGGCGGCGGGACCGTCCCGCCCGCCATCGGTCTCGCCACCGAACTCGTCCGGCGCGGCCATGCGGTGCACCTGCTGGCGGATCCGACGATCGAAGCGTCGGCCAGATCGGCGGGTTGCGGTTTCAGCCCATGGCGGGATGCGCCCCATTTCGACTCCCGAGCCGAGCAGACGGCAATGATCGCCGCGATGGAGGGGCGCAATCCGCTGCGCGCCTTCCGGGCGGTCAAAGACTTCGCCGGGAAAGAGATGACCCGGCGCTACGCCGAGGACGTCGTGGCGACCGTTCGCGAGTTCCCCGTGGATGCCGTCCTGGCGGATGGCCTGCCCGGAATTCTGATCGGGGCCCAATCGACCGGCCTGCCTACTGCCGCTCTGCTTGCACAGACCTACTTGCGGCCGACACCGGGCCTGCCGCTGATGGGAACCGGCTGGTCGCCAGGCCCGGGTGTGCTTCGCCGGGCGAGGGACTCGGTGGCGCCGAAGACCGCTTCGTGGCTCCTGGACCTCACCCTGCCACGGCTCAACGTCGTGGTGGCAGGCTACGGACAGCCGCCGCTGCGCGACGTGTTCGAGTTGTTCGACCGATGCATGAAGGTGCTGGTCATGACCAGTCCGTCGTTCGACTTCGTCGCCCCGCGACTGCCGGCCAATGTCAGATACGTCGGGCCACAGCTCGACGACCCGGGTTGGGCAGCCGTCGAGTGGCATTCTCGGGGGCCCGACCCGCTCGTGCTCGTCGCCACCAGTTCGATCTTCCAACACCAGGTCGACCTGCTGCAGCGCATCGCTCGGGCAGTGGGCCAACTGCCCGTCCGGGGCCTCATCACCACCGGCACTGCCGTAAACCCGGACGAAATCGCGGCGCCGCCTAATGTCGAGGTCGTCCAGGCGGCCCCGCACAGCCGGATTCTCCCTGAGGCATCGGCCGTCATCACTCACGCCGGCCACGGCACCCTCATCAAGGCTCTCGCAGCCGGTGTCCCGCTGGTGTGCATACCGATGGGCCGCGACCAGAAGGACAACACGGTGCGAGCTCTTCGGCACGGTGCCGGCGTACGCCTGAGCGCAAAGTCGACGCCGGACAAGATCGCGGCAGCTGTCGCCGACATCTTGGACAATCCTCACTACACGGCAGCGGCTCGCCGTTTCGCGCACATCCTCGCGCAGGAAGCCGCAACGACGCCCAGCGCGGCTGACGAAGCTGAAGCCATGCTGCGAAGCTGACGGCATGGTGTAACGAACGCCCTCACGA
>NZ_BAAAOG010000010.1:120029-122013 GCF_039530205.1 Microbacterium deminutum | reverse complement strand
CATCACACCCGGCATCGGCAAAACGCATGAACGCCAACCCCAACGGGAGCGGCAGGGACGCTACGAGCCAGACACCAGGTGATCAGGATCCAACCACCGCAACGCGGCACTGTCACCCTGACACTGATGCAACGCTAGACGCGGGGCTTCCGGGGAACACGGGGTTGCGGAGCTCCCCAGGGCGGAGTAGGGCGCGTTGCTGCGGATGTCGGGGAACGACCCTCCATCGGGAATGGTTCCTCTCCAACAAATCCTGCGGCTGCACGACCCTCACTCGTCAGGCTGAGGAAGGACCCGCTGGGCTTACGCGTGGCGCCGGGCCATGACCCGAGCGGACTCGCCGCGCCGGGTTGACATAATCATGATCAAACGCCACCGCGCCGGCGTCCCGATGCGTCGAGTCCACGTTCCGTGTCCTGCCTCAGCTGGCGAGGCCGGCGACGAGGTTCACGACGGACGCGAGGATGACGGCCCCGAACAGATAGGAAAGGAGGCCCTGCCGCAACGCCGTGCCGCGGATCGCTCGCGTCTCGAGGTCGGTGTCGGAGACCTGGTAGGTCATGCCCAGCGTGAAGGCGACGTACGCGAAGTCCACGTAACGAGGAGGTTCGTCCTCGTTGAAGTCGATTCCGCCGTTCGATCCCGTGTAGTACAGCGACGCGTACCGCAGTGTGAACAGGGTGTGCACGAGAAACCACGACAGTCCCACACTCAACACGCTCAGGATCGGAATGATCTCCTTGCCCGCCCCGGGCGCGTTTCTCGCGCCCGCGAGCAGGAAGATCACGGCGACGATGCTCCCCACGCTCGCAATCAGAAGAAGCACCTCGGCGGTCGCGCGGTTCGGATCCTCGCGAGTCGCGTACTTCTCCGTCTGCGCATCATCGAGCCGCCCCACCGACACCCAGGTCCAGCCGATGTAGAGGGCGCAGGCAGCGGCCCACCCGGATGTGATGCCATATTGGGGGCCGGCGGTGATGCTGACGACCACTCCGACGATCACACCCGTGGCGATCATGAGAAGCAGGCGGAGGCGAGTGTCGTGCCAGTGGCTGAAGTCCGATGTCGGTGTCATTCGCACATCGTGGCATCGGAGCCCACCGCCGGCCAGGGCTGGCGCAACCCGGCAGATCGTGCACGAGCTGCGTCGGTCCGGGAGCGCCTGAGGGCGTTGCTGACTCGCAAGGCTTCGACCACCGACGAACACCGAGGTAGGTGATGTCGACGGCCGTCAACCCCCTGTACGCGAACGTCCCGGCGGGGTGGGATCACCGTAGGAGTCGCACCGGTGATCCCGATGCGACGGATACAAAAGGAGACAAGCATGGGCGTGGACGACAAGATCAAGAACGCGGCTGAGGATCTGACAGGCAAGGCCAAGGAAACGGTCGGCAAGGCCACGGATAACGAGCGGCTCGAGGCAGAGGGCGACATGGACCAGGCCAAGGCCAGCGCGAAGAAGGTCGGCGAAGACGTCAAGGACACGTTCAAGTAGACCTGTGCTGCGCGGCCCAGGATCAAGGATCCTGGGCCGCGCCCTATCCGGCGCCTGAGCCCTGGACCCTCTCTGCAGGAACTGGTCGCCGGCCCGTGCACGACCGACCCGTCTGCGAGCGAGAACTCGCTGCCGTGTCATGGGCAGACCACGGCATGAGGTCGGCTTGGGTGCGACCCCGGGAAAAACGGAAAGCGGATGCCTCGGATTCGACGCTCAGGTCAGTGTGTGCCCCGGCGCCGGTGCTTCAGTGACACAAATGCACCGCCGACTCCGAGAAGGATCAAGCCGACCGTGAGCGGGATGCCGAACGCGACCGATGCACCGGTGCCCGCCAGGGGACCTGCATCCGAGGACGATGCATACGTGTTGGTGACGGTGACGGCGGCGACCTGGTCGGCGGCGATCGTCGCGGGACTGCCCGCAACCGTCGTCGTCACCGACACCGACGCCGACGAGCCGTCCACCGGTTCGGTCACCGTGCACACC
>NZ_BAAAOG010000010.1:0-119931 GCF_039530205.1 Microbacterium deminutum | reverse complement strand
GTCCCCCGCCGGCGCGTTCGCCGCAACCGCGACGTCCTGCTCCAACCCGTTGTCGCACGACACATGCACCGTCACCGCACCCTGAGCGCCCGCCGCCGACCCCGCGATCGTCTTCGTCACCAGCAGCGACGACAACACCGCCTGATACGTGTTGGTGACGGTGACGGCGGCGACCTGGTCGGCGGCGATCGTCGCGGGACTGCCCGCAACCGTCGTCGTCACCGACACCGACGCCGACGAGCCGTCCACCGGTTCGGTCACCGTGCACACCGTCCCCACCGGAAGACCCTCGATCGTCGCAGAGGTGTCCCCCGCCGGCGCGTTCGCCGCAACCGCGACGTCCTGCTCCAACCCGTTGTCGCACGACACATGCACCGTCACCGCACCCTGAGCGCCCGCCGCCGACCCCGCGATCGTCTTCGTCACCAGCAGCGAACCGACCTGGAAGAAGTCTGCTGTCGCACTGGTCAGGGTCGATACATTCGCGTCCTGGGCGAGGATGAGCCGTTGGGCATCGTTGACGCCGCCGGTATTGCCGTCGTAAAGGTAGACGTTGCCGCTGGGCGCACTGGCGACCCCTCGAGCGGTGAAGGTGACCGTCCCCCCGGTGACCGCATTGGGTAGGAGCCAGATCTGAGTGTTGTTAGCCACCGTGGAGCCATCGGCGATCGGTGTGGCACCGGCAGCGTCGGCGTACATGGTGCCGCCGGCGGCTCGCACTGTGATCTGAAGACCGGGGTCGACAGAATCCGAGGTCACGGTGTACGGGCCAAGCGGTGTGTCAGACGGCCCAGAAGCCGCAGCAGGATCGATCACCAGGTTCGGTGGACTGGGTTCCGGTAGCGGGCCCGCCGCCAGCACCGCAGCCACGATGGCTGCGGTGAATGGCCGGACCGGGTCGGTGGACTGCAGCACGTAGCTGTCACTGAAGAACCAGATCGCGGCCTGCACTGCGGCGGCCCTCGCGCTGTCGTTGGGTGCTCCGGAGGGCTCACCGGTGTTCGGGTAGTACTCGTCGAGGATCCTCGCGATGTAACCGACATTGGGGACGTTCGACGCGTCCCATGTTCCGTTCGCGTAGCCCAGGCCCGGATACGTCAGCGTTCGGATGTCGATGCAGAACATGTTCAGCGTCGCGCCAGAGGTCATCGACTGCGCGTGGATGACTCCCGCGAAACCCTCATTGAGCGGGTCGAACCCTGCAGGAACATCCGCGGGATACCCAGCCGTCGGATCGAAGCCGCTGCCGACCGGCGCGATCCCACCCGTGACTCCCTGACCCGGGCCGACGCCCGTCATGACGATGTCGGTATTCGGCCCCGTCCGCGGCGTAGCCCCAGGCGGTCCCGGCACCGCCTGCGCCGGCAACGCGGACAACAACACCGCCGCCAACGCAACCAGCATCACCATCAGGCCGCGCATGAGGGTCCACGCAGTGGATCGCGCCATTCGTACCCTCTTTCGGAGATGGAGCCGACTACGCCAATCGAATCTGGTGAAAATCCGGCGACCACGGCCCGAAGCGGCAGATCGCCTCGTTGACCAGAATCTAGCCCTGCCTCGCCGGCTGGTCCACCCCACCGAACGGCGAGCCCACTCAGGCACCCGCTCGCGGTGCAGGCCCGCCGGTCTGGAGGAGTTCTCGGAAGTCGCAGTCCACGACACCCCCGACTACACAGAACTGCGTGGGTATTTGCGTATGTCGCGGGAGGTCGCATCGCGAGGTGTCGACACCACGCGGGCCTGACCGGCCGGCGTTTCCTCAAGCAGCAGGGATCGTCACGCCGCGACGAGGGGCGGGAAGTGAGGAATCGGGATAGGGCGCTCACTACCCGAACCAGCACAGAAGTGGATCAGGTCGTCCAACACGGTGTCCGCACTGACATATCGTGTCGGCAGCGGGACAGCGCCCGTCCACATCACCTCGACATCGTCGATATCGACCTCGTGCATCCACGCGACAACGAACCTGGCGTCATCCCGGCGGTAGTCGCGGTCACAGATGAACCACCACCCCGTCACGGTCCTGGCCAGTTCCAGCGAGGCTGCGTTCCTCTTGTTCATCGGCCCTCCTCGAGCGACTCGGGCGTGGATCGTTGGGCGCGGGTGCAGTTACCGGGCAGCGGCGCGACCGAGCGGGCGAGGGTTTGACGCACTCAGCATAGATCCCCCGTCCAGCAAGGTCGAGAGACCGTTGCGACGGTCACACCTCGAGGGACGAGCCTCGCGCCTTCGCGAACGTGTCGCACGGCGCTCATGACGACGAGCCGGAGACGTCGGAGAGCGACGAGCACGACCACCCCCGGCGATGCTCGGCTCGGTCGGCGGGCGAGCTGCACCAGTTGGCGTGCGCACCGGCGAAAGGATCGCATAGCACCGATTGGCCCGCGAGGATACGCCCCTGCTCGCGGCGTTTGCGTACCGTAACGTAACGGTATGTGGACAGTGATTGTGATCCTGCTCGTGGTGTGGGCGATCCTGTCGGTCGTTGGTTTCGCGTTCAAGGGCCTGCTCTGGCTGGCAGTGATCGGAATCGTCCTCTTCGTCGGCACACTCGTCTTCGGAGCGGTGCGGCAACGCGCTCGCGACAAGCGTCAGCCACCCGCACCGCCCAAGGCGCAGTCCTCTGACTGAGGCACTCCGACCCAGCGTGACTCCGCTGGAGGCCTCGCATGATGATGGTTCCCGGCCTTTGCGTGCCGGGGGTTTACGGGCGTAAAGTGACTGCCCTTGAAGAGAGGCGAGCCCGACCGGCTCGTTTCGACGGAGGTTCCGTGGCCGGAAATGCAACTACCCGATTCGACAACGTATCTCTGCTATCGGTTGCGAGTACCCTGCCCGGTCGGGTGACGACGTCCGATGACATCGAGTCTCGCCTTGCGGTCGCGCTTGCCCGACTCCGACTGCCCGGCGGTCTGCTGCAGCGCGTCGCAGGAGTGCGGGAACGCCGCAACTGGGCGGCGGGTGAGTCCTCCGACACCGCCACGATCGGGGCAGGAACTCGAGCGCTGGCTGAGGCGGGGGTCGATCCATCCGATGTGGGCCTTCTCATCAATACGTCAGTGACCCGCAAGCATCTCGAGCCCTCCGTGGCCGTGCGCATTCACCACGGCCTGGGACTGCCCAGCTCCGCCATCAACTTCGACGTCGCCAACGCGTGTCTGGGTTTTGTGAGTGGCATGAGCCTCGCGGCGAGCATGATCGACTCAGGTCAGATCCGGTACGCCATCGTCGTGAACGGCGAAGACGCGGACGAGATCCAGATCAACACGATCGAGCGCCTGCTGCATCCGAACGTCGACCGAGACGCCTTCATGAGCGAATTCGCGACGCTGACACTCGGTTCGGGGGCAGCTGCAGCGGTCCTCGGTCGCAGCGACGACCATCCCGCGGGGCACCACATCATCGGCGGGATCACGCGGGCCGCGACGCAATTCCACGACTTGTGTGTAGGCAGCGTGGACGGGATGTTCACGGATGCGAAGGCACTGCTGAAGGGTGGCCTCGACCTCGTGGTCTCCGCGTGGAAAGAGGCCGGTGCGGAGTGGAACTGGTCCTCGATGGACCGTTACATCACGCACCAGGTCTCTTCCGTGCATACGAACGCCATCATCAAGGCTGCCAGACTCGACCGCAGCCGCGTGCCGACGACGTTCGCCAGGTTCGGCAACGTCGGACCCGCGTCGATCCCGATCACACTTGTCGAGCAGCAGACGACGCTCAACCGGGGCGATCGCGTGCTGCTGATGGGCGTGGGCTCCGGTCTCAACACCGCGATGATGGAGCTGGCGTGGTGATGGCGCCGACATCGTGACGCAGGCAGCAGCGCTTCCGCCCCGTGACCTCCCCGGGCTCGAGGGACGCTTCAGCCGCATCGCCTCGGTACGCGGCACCGGCTTGGACGAGGGTCTCAGCCGCGAGTGGCACTACCTCGATACCGGGCCGGCTCTTTCGCGGCTCGGCGTGCCGGTCGTAGGAACGATCTTGGCGGTTCACGGCAATCCCACTTGGTCGTACCTGTGGCGGGGCCTCGTCGCGGAATCTGCGCGGATCGCCGACGAGGGTGGCCCGGCCTGGCGGGTGGTGGCGGTCGACCAGCTCGACATGGGGTTCTCTGAGCGCACAGCTGTGGAGCGCCCACTCGCCCAACGTGTCGCCGACCTCGGGGCGTTCACCGATGCGTTGGCGCTCGACGACACCGTCGTGACCCTCGGTCACGACTGGGGCGGCGTCGTGTCCCTCGGCTGGGCGGTCGACCATCCGTCTACCACCGCGGGCGTGATACTGCTCAACACTGCGGTTCACCAGCCCGCCGGGATCCCGATACCCGCCCCGTTGCGGATCGCTCGAACGCGCGGCCTGCTGGCCGCATCCACCGTCCGCTCCACGGCGTTCCTCTCAGCGACGCTCGAACTTGCTTCGCCTGCTCTGGAACCGGCAGTGAAGGACGCCTACCGGGCGCCGTATCGCTCAGCCGCGCGGCGCCGGGGCATAGGCGCATTCGTGGCTGACATACCTGTCGACTCGGCACACGAGAGCTTTGCCGAGCTGGAGCGGATCGCGACCGCGGTTCAGAGCCTGCGGGTTCCAGCGCTGATGCTATGGGGACCCGGAGACCCGATCTTCAGCGACCGCTACCTCGACGACCTTGTCGACCGGCTGCCGGAGGCCGACGTGCATCGCTTCGAGGGTGCGGGGCACCTCATCACAGAAGACCGTCCATATGCGGATGCGGTACTGGCGTGGCTCAGCGACAACTTCGGGCTCGTGCAGGAACGCGGCCAGGCCGCACCGCCGGAATCGCTCGTGCCCATTTCGTCGGAACGGGAACCTTCACGCTTCGTGCCGTTGTGGCACGGACTCGACGAGCGTCGGTCGGACGACGCGATCGCGGTCATCGACATGTCCACGCGCGGCGGACCACGGCGGGTGAGCTGGCGGCAGTTGGACGACAAGGTGCGCCGCATCGCAGGCGGTCTCTCCGGAATCGGCGTGCGAAAAGGCCACCGAGTATCCCTGCTCGTACAACCCGGCGCCACCCTGACCTCCCTGGTCTACGCATGCCTGCGAATCGGTGCGGTCGTCGTCGTCGCCGACGCGGGCCTCGGGGTCAGGGGCTTGACCCGGGCGGTGCGCGGAGCGTGGCCCGACTTCGTCATCGGCGAGACGCCCGGCCTCGTCGCGGCACGCACCCTCGGCTGGCCGGGAGTGCGCATCTCCACCGTGCGTCTGTCGAAAGCTGCCAAGCTGGTGCTCGGCGTCTCGCACACCCTCGGCGACATCGTCACAATCGGCGGCGGCCTGGCCATTCCCGAGCCGCCCGATGCCGGCGACGAGGCCGCGATCCTCTTCACCTCCGGGTCCACCGGTCCCGCCAAAGGCGTCGTGTACACCCACGGCCAGCTGTCCGCGCTCCGCGACGCGCTCGCGAGCCATTTCGAAGTGACCGAAGACACCGGGCTGGTGACCGGCTTCGCACCGTTCGCGCTGCTAGGTCCCGCCCTGGGCACACGGTCGGTGACGCCGGAGATGGATGTCTCATCCCCCCGCACCCTCACTGCGACCGCCGTCGCGGCGGCGGTCAGAGAGTCCGATGCCGGCATCGTGTTCCTTTCGCCGGCGGCGATTCTCAATGTCGTCGCAACGGCCGGAGAACTAGGACGGCAGGACCGCGAGGCGCTCGCGGGCGTGCACACCTTCCTGTCGACCGGAGCCCCGATCGGCGCGGAGCTTCTCGCGTCCGCGGCCGCACTCATGCCGAATGCCACACCCCATACGCCCTACGGCATGACCGAGTGCCTTCTGGTGACAGACGTGACGCTGGACGGCATCCGTTCCGCGGCTGCTGCCGACGCGGACGCCGGGGTGTGCGTCGGATCGCCGATCGGCACGAACCGCGTGGTCGTCAGCGCGTTGGACGTCGAAGGGGCAGCGACAGGGCCGCTGAGCTCGCAGCCCGGCGTTCTCGGCGAGATCGTCGTCTCGGCTCCCCATCTGAAAGATCATTACGATCGGCTCTGGCTCGCGGATCGCGCCGCTGAACGTGAGACACAAAGTGAGGCGGATTCGACCCCAGGCCGGTGGCATCGAACCGGCGATGTCGGGCACCTCGACAGGCACGGCCGCCTCTGGGTCGAAGGCCGGCTGCCGCACGTGCTCGTCACATCGGCGGGACCGATCGCGCCGGTAGGAGCGGAGCAGGAAGTCGAGACGGTCGCCGCCGTGCGACGCGCGGCAATCGTCGGCATCGGACCCGACGGCCTGCGGCAGGCCGTCGCAGTCGTCGAGACCGTCCCGCCGACGGATCGTCCGGGACTCGCCGATCCGAACGTGACCCGTGCTGTGCGCTCCAGGACGGAACTGCCGCTCGTCGCCGTGCTCGCCGTTCCCCGACTCCCCACCGACGTCCGACATAACTCCAAGATCGATCGGACGCGATTGTCGGACTGGGCTGAGGGCGTCCTCGCCGGTGGAAAGCCGACCGCCCCATGACTGTGCTCGTCACCGGAGCATCCGGATTCCTCGGCCGCGCCGTCGCAGCCGAGTTCGTCACCCGCGGCCACGATGTGCGCACCCTGCAGCGACGACCCTCCGGCGTCGGCGGCGTCACCGACATCCTGGGCTCGGTCACCGATCCGAGTCGCATCGCACGTGCGATCGAAGGTGCGTCGTCGGTGGTGCACCTTGCCGCGAAGGTCTCGTTGACCGGTCCTGCGCAGGAGTTCCGAGCGGTAAACGTCGAGGGAACCCGATCCCTGCTGGATGCTGCCGAGCGCTCCGGGGTCACTGGGTTCGTCTACGTCTCCTCTCCGTCGGTCGCATACGAGGGGTCTGCCCTGGCCGGTATCGGAGCAGAACCGGCATCGCCGCGGCGTGCGCAAGGCAACTATGCGCGCACGAAGGCGGAGGCAGAGTTGCTCGCGCTTGCGCGCGACTCTGCCGCGATGCATGTCGTGGCGATCCGTCCGCACATCGTCTGGGGTCCAGGTGACACGCAGCTGATCCAGCGGATCGTCGAGCGGGCCCGCCGTGGACGACTCCCCTTGCTCAACGGCGGCACCGCCCTTATCGACACCACCTACATCGACAACGCTGCGACCGGCATCACCGCGGCACTCGACCGCCTCGATCGAGCGCACGGCAACGCGTACGTCCTCACGAACGGCGAGCCGCGCCCGGTGGGCGAACTGCTCGCCGGGATCTGCCGCGCCGCCGGTGTGCATCCGCCTCGTTGGAGCATTCCCGCCGGTCTGGGGCTGGCAGCCGGCACCGTGATCGAGAGGCTGTGGGCGCTTCGCCCAGGAAGGGACGAGCCGCCGATGACTCGTTTCCTCGCACAGCAGCTTTCAACGGCGCACTGGTTCGATCAGCGCGAGACGCGCCGCGCACTGGACTGGTCGCCGTCCGTGTCCATCGACGAGGGACTCAGCCGCCTGGCCGCCAGTTACGCGGCCTGAGCCCTGGGCGTGAAGTTCGCCGTGCTCCCCACCATGCACTTCGATGGGCTCGACCTAGCCAGCTCGATTTGGTTCAGGCGTTGACATCGTGTTGCCACAGGCCTCTCCCGCGATAGGCAGGCGCGGGAGCGGCTGAAGCGTATTGCCCGGCCGAGGACTCCGCCCGCGACATGAGACCAGGCCAGCGGGGGCGGTTCCGGTACTGGAATCGACGGTTCCGGGAACGGCGAGAACCCGCCACTGCCCGCCGTTCGCCAAGTCGATCAGGTTAGAGTAGCCGCGGCCCACCCGGGCGGGGAGGGATACGTGATCACCGGCATCGGCGTCGACCTCGTCGAGATCTCTCGGTTCGAGCGCTCGCTCGCGCGGAGCCCTCGGCTGCTGGAGCGGCTCTTCTCGCCAGGCGAGCGCTCCCTGCCGATGCGATCCCTCGCAGAGCGGTTCGCCGCGAAAGAGGCGTTCACCAAGGCTCTCGGCGGCTCGGACGGCGTGCACTGGACCGAGATCGAGGTCACATCCGAGACGTCCGGACACCCATGGCTCAGACTTTGCGGATCGACGGCCGCGGTCGTAGCGCACCGCGGGATCACGGCCATCCATCTCTCCATGACCCACGAGGGCGGCTTCGCGGTCGCGTACGTCGTCGCCGAATCCGCGGACGGGTCGCTCCCGTGACGCATCCCCGCCCCGGGGTGAGGCGCGAAGCGCTGATCCACGTCTGCGATCACCCCCGCGAACATCCGTCAGACGGGCTGCGCCGCGCGGGCATCGTCGTGCCGATCGTGGCGTGGTTGCACGCACCGGGCGCATCGTTCGCTGAGACGGCATCGCGGGCATCGAGTTCGGCATCTCGACGTTCGACCAGCTGCTTCACGCCGCGCGCGGTCAGATGGCGACGACTCAGGATTGTCGAGCGGTGTCGTTGTTCACGAAAATGGCCAGCTGCGTGCGGCTCCGGACGCCCAGGCGCCGTAAGACCGCCGTGATGTGGCTCTTGACCGTCGCATCACTGACCGACAGCCGGGCGGCGATTTCGCCGTTGGTCATTCCCTCGGCGACAAGGAGGGCCACCGTCCGTTGGCGGTCGGTCAGTGGGTTCAGGGCGCTGAGCTGCGCGGGGATCTCCGCCGCACCGGTCGGTCCGGTGGTCAGGAACTGCAGGAGGTGGCGGGCGAACGCAGGGTCGAGGACGAGTTCGTCCTTGGCCAAAGCGCGGATGCCGTCGACCAACCGCGGCGCGGCGACCCACCGAGAAAGGTAACCCCTCGCCCCGGCTCGCAACGCCCCTGCCAGATCGAGCTTTGACTCGGTCTCGGCAAGGATCAGTACCGCTCGGTCGCGACTGCACAACGCACTGACGGACTCCTCTTGCATATGCGGTAGCAGGCCCTGACGGATGACGACGATGTGCGGGTCCACCAGGTCCGCCAGCGAGCATGCCGAAGCGACGTCCACCACCTCGCCCACCACGACCAGGTCGGGTTCGAGCTCGATCAGCACTCGCAGTCCGATGCGGTAGATCTCGTTGTCTTCGCACAGCAACACCCGAACAGCTTCCGGCACAGGGACGGGCCAGACTTGGTGCAGGGATCGAGCGGGATGAGAGGTCGCATCCGGGTCAGGTTGGAACGTCATCAGGCTCCCCTTGAAGTGGCAGGACATCGATATTGCATCCGTCACCGTGAACGGACCCCCCGGCCCGTTCGCTCACCGTCACTCACCAGCCCGCCCCGACGAACAGGTCAGTGGCGGACACCTGCAGCAAAATTACCGCGAGAACCCAAACAAATCTACGAAGTGTAGCGGATAGTAACAAACCGCGCTACAGACCGTCACATCGACCGCCGTGGAGCCGCCGGATGGGTGCTGCCAGTGTGCAGGAGGATGCTGGCCGCAGGCCTCACGCTCGACCCGGCATCCGGCACTCGTTCGTTTTCCGGCCGTCGACTCTCGTGCGGTCCAGGGTTCCGACTTTGGATGAGACGCCTCAACCTACGGGAGGGGATGGCTCCTCCAGAGGACAGGTGGCTTTCAACTCCTTGGGTGGGTGAGGAAAGGCACCAGGTCCATACCTCCGGCGGACGCGTGCTGGCTGTGAGTGACTTAGCGTATGGATTGTCCCTGGGGCCGGCTCTCCGCGAGTAGACCGGGACGACAATCGTTCGATCGCAACGTTCCGATGGATGGAGTCAGCCATGCAGCAGATCATGATCGTCGCGAAGATGCGCGCCGACGATGCTCCAGCGGTAGCGGAGATCTTCACCCGCTCCGACGCGACCTCGATGCCTCAGGACATCGGCGTCATCGGTCGGTCCCTGTACCGCTTTCACGGGATCTACGTGCACCTGATCGATTTCTCACGGCCAGCATCAGACGCAATGCGGACGGCGCAGAAGTTGCCGTCCTTCCGTGCAGTCAGTGACGATCTCCGCCCGTACATCGGAGCCTACGACCCGAACTGGAGTTCACCCCTCGATGCCATGGCGGACCGCTTCTACCACTGGACGTCGCCGGCCCCGCAAGGCTGAGCGCACCCACCCGCCAACTCGTTGGACGACTCGGTTCGACCACGAGGAGCCACCCCTTCGCCGTTCCGGTTGAACATATTTGCGAATAAAGGGACCCGATGACATCTACATTGGAGCCGGTGGCGTCGCCCGCCGGTCGGGCGGAATGGACCAAGTGCCCTGGCTGCGGTTGCCTTGTCTATTTCAAGCGACTGGATCGAAACCTGCGGGTGTGTCCCGAGTGTGAGCACCACGTGCGGATGGGGGCGCGAGCCCGGATCGAATTGCTGGTCGACGCAGGAAGTTTTCGCGAGGCCGACTTCGACGCGGTGATGCCCGATCCGCTCGAATTCACCGACTCCCGTCCGTATCGAGACCGGTTGGCCGACGCGACCGCCAATTCCGGGGAGTCAGAGGCGGTCATTTTCGGCGACGCACTTCTCGGTGGCCGGAGGGCGGTCTTAGCCGTCATGGAATTCACTTTCATGGGCGGGAGCATGGGACTGGAGGTCGGCCGCAGGGTGAGCGAGGCGGCCAGCCTGGCCCTCCGGATGCGGGAGCCACTGATCGTCGTGTGTGCAAGCGGCGGGGCACGAATGCAGGAGGGTGTTTTTTCGCTCCTGCAGATGGCCCGCACGGCGGTCGCCTTCGCCCGGCTTCGGGAGGCGGGGGTGCTGTCGGTGTGTGTGCTCACCGATCCGACGTACGGGGGTGTCTCCGCATCCTTCGCCAGTTTGGGTTCGGTGGTTATCGCAGAGAGGGGCGCGCACGTCGGGTTCGCCGGCCCGCGGGTCGTGCAGGAGACCATCCGTGCGGCGCTGCCCGCCGGCTTTCAGGCCGCGGAATCGCAGCTCGTGCACGGCCTGGTCGACCGCGTGGAAAACAGAGCCGATCTGCGGTCCGTGCTGATCCGGCTGATAGATCTGCACACCGGTCGAGGTGACCGCACCGCAGTTGATCCCGTTCCCGAGCCAACAGCGACGAGGTCGATCGGGTCTCCGGCGATGCGTGACTCCTGGGCGGTGGTCCAAGCCGCGCGCAACGTTGATCGGCCGACCACAGCGGACTACCTTCGGCTTGTCTTCGACGATTTCGTCGAGCTGCATGGCGATCGTGCGCATGCCGATGACCCTGCGGTCGTCGGCGGGGTGGCATCTCTCGCCGGGCGATCTGTTGTCGTCATCGGCACCCAGAAGGGCCACACGGTCAAGGATCTCGTTGCTCGCAATTTCGGGATGGCGCACCCGGAGGGTTACCGCAAGGCGATGCGTCTGATGGAGCACGCCGAACTGTTCGGGTTGCCGGTCGTCACTTTTGTCGACACTCCGGGCGCTCACCCCGGCCCGGACGCTGAAGAACGAGGGCAGTCCATCGCCATCGCCGAAACCATCATGCGCAGTTCGCGACTGCGCGTTCCGGTCGTTGCGGTCATCACCGGTGAAGGCGGCAGCGGTGGCGCCCTCGCGCTCTGCACCTCGGATCGGTTGGTTGTCTTGGAGAACGCCTTCTTGTCCGTGATCAGTCCGGAGGGGTGTGCGGCAATCCTTTGGCGGAGCGCATCGTCAGCGCCGGCCGCAGCCAGGGCGTTGCAACTCGGCGCGCCGCAGTTGCTGCACAGCGGCATCGCCACCTCGGTGGTACCCGAACCGGTCGGCGGGGCGCAAGCGGACCCGGCTGCCTGCGCGCAAACGCTCCGCGAGATCATCATCCGTGAGATCGACGAGCTGGACGATATCTCTCCCGCGGATTTGCTGTCGGGTCGGGAGCAACGGTTTTCCCGGCTCGGCGGTGCGGCCCTGATGGTCCCGCTGACGACCGACATCGCTAGCTGAGGCGGGCCGAGATGACAGCAAACGATGCGATCGCGTCAAGGAATGGCGACCTTCCTGGGGCGGCCGCGCTTCGCCCGCCCCCCGGCAACGCGGAATCCATGCCCGAACTGCGGCAGGAAGTGGCCGAACTCGCCCGCACGCTGCCTGGCTATCTGCGACGAGTACGGGTCCGCGGCGGGGACCGCGAGATCGAGGTCGAGTGGGCCGACCAGGTGGGAACCCCGGAATCGGCAGTCGATCAACGGAGGACGGCTCACCCCGGCGGGGCAGGGCACCTCACGACCGCGGTGTCCCCGCCAACGGTGGACGATGCGTTCACAGCAGTGCGGGCACCGTTGGTCGGCTGCTATTTCGCCGCGCCGTCACCCGGTGCGGAACCGTTCGTGCGGGTCGGCGACGAGGTGGAGCCCGGCACCACGGTGGCGATCATCGAGGCGATGAAGTTGATGAATCCGATCGTGGCAGGCGAGTCGGGCGTCGTCGCCGAAGTGTTGGTGAGCAACGGTGAATCTGTCGAATATGACCAGATTCTCCTGCGCCTTCGCCCGAAGGAGCAGGCAGCATGATCCGGAAACTGCTCATTGCCAACCGTGGCGAGATCGCCGTTCGGATCGCCAAGACGTGCCGGGAGTTGGGCATCGAGGTCGTCGCTGTGCACAGCTCCGCCGATCGGGATTCCGAAGTCGTTCGGTTGGCCGACATCGCCGTGAACATCGGCCCGCCGGCACCGCGACGGAGCTACCTGAACATTCCCAACATCGTCGAGGCGGCCCTGCAGACGGGGGCCGACGCCATCCATCCCGGTTACGGCTTCCTCTCCGAGGACCCCGATTTCGCGGAGATCTGCGAGTCGGCGGGACTGATCTTCATCGGTCCTCCACCGTCGGTGATGCAGGACATGGGCAACAAGGCGACGGCGCGTGGGCTCATGCACAAGGCCGGGCTGCCGATGCTGCCCGGGGTGGTCGAACCGGTGCGCTCGGTACGCGATGGGCAGGAGATTGCCGCCGACATCGGGTATCCCGTCATCATCAAGGCTGCCGCCGGCGGTGGTGGTCGCGGGATGAGCGTCGTCCACAGCGAAGCGGATTTCAGCGACGCGTATGTCAGCACCCGCGAGGTGGCCAGGGCGGTCTTCAACGACCCCGCCGTCTACGTGGAGCGTTACCTGGCCGGTGCGCGCCATGTAGAGGTGCAGGTGCTGTGCGATCAGCACGGCAACGGCGTCTTTCTGGGGGAGCGCGATTGCTCGCTGCAGCGCCGTCATCAGAAGCTCCTCGAGGAGGCGCCTGCCGCCCACATGACGGTCGCGCAACGCGAACGCCTGGGCGCGTTGGCCGTTCACGGTGCGCTGTCAGTCGGCTACACCGGCGCCGGGACCATGGAATTCCTGGTCGACGGCTCGGGCGAGCCCTACTTCATGGAGATGAACGCCAGAATTCAAGTGGAACACCCGGTCACCGAAATGCTGACCGGTATCGACCTGATCCGCGAACAGATCTTGATCGCCGATGGACTGCCGCTCGCGTTCGGGCAACAGGATGTCCGATGCAGCGGAGCCGCCATCGAGTGCCGGATCAACGCGGAGGACCCAGCGCGGGGTTTCGCACCGACTCCAGGTCGGCTCGACGTCTACAGAGCGCCGGCCGGACCATGGACGCGACTGGACACCGGGTACCGGGAGGGCGATCAGGTAAGTCCGCACTACGACTCTCTGCTGGGCAAACTCATCGTATGGGCGCCCACCCGGGATCAGGCAATGTCCAGGATGGACCGGGCATTGGCCGAAATGGCGGTGGACGGCCCGGGCCTGTCCACAACGGCGACCCTGCACCGGGCACTGCTACGGCATCCCGACTTTCGCGCCGACCGGCATGACATCCAGTTTCTCGACCGGGTGATGCCGAGCCTGCTCGCCAGCGCAGCCGAAATCCATCAGCAGGGACCCCGCGTTCCCTCCTTGACGGCAGATTACGTCTGTGCCGTCCCAGCCCCCGCGGAGCCGATCGGGCCCCGCGGTCTACCCCCACGCCCCACCCTAGAGGAGGTCACCCCAGCATGAATGACACCTTCACGATCGGCGATCTGATGACGTTGCTCACCAAGAAGGCGGGTCTGCCGATAGCGGACCAGACCGACGACCCGTCTGCACGGTTCTCCGATGTCGGCCTCGACTCGCTGGCATTCCTCGAGATGCAGACCGGACTGGCGGCCGCCTATGGGATTGAAATGCCCGACGATCGGACCGAGCGATACACGTTCGGCGAGATCGTCGACGTGGTGCAGAGCCATCTCGCGTTGAGTTCCATCGAACAAGCGTCGTGATCCGATGAACTCGATACGCCGATCGGAGTCTGACCGATGAGCATCGATTCGCCCAGGACGCCATCGGTGTCCCCGACCGCGGAAACGGAAGGGCACACCGACAACTCCATCGTCATCGACGCTCCGCTGGATCTGGTGTGGCAGATGACCAATGACCTCGGCAATTGGCCGACGCTGTTCACTGAGTACGCATCGGTCGACATCCTGGAGAATCGGGACGACAGCTACTTCCTGTTCCGGCTGGCCATGCATCCGGACGCCAACGGGACGGTCTGGAGTTGGGTCTCTGAGCGGACTCTCGACCCGATCGCCCACCGAGTGAATGCACGGCGGGTCGAGCCGGGCCCATTCGAGTTCATGAACATCGAGTGGACGTACCGGCACGTTGAGGGCGGAACCATGATGCGGTGGGTGCAGGACTTCCGGATGCGACCCACGGCCCCTGTCGACACCGCCGACATGACGAGCCGGATCGATGCCAACAGCAAGATCCAGATGGCCATCATCGCGCGGAAGGTACAGGCAGTCGCCACCGGATCGGTTGGGGCGCTGCCCCTCGGGCAGTCCGCACCGGTGTCATGAGCGGAGCGTCGATCCCGCCGCGTGCCCTGCCCACGCACCTGATGACCGACGCAGAATCACTGCCCCCGGCTCTGTCCATCCCGCCGCTCCTCGTATCGAACAACGCTAAGGAGTTCCGTTGACCACCAATGCGCACCCCACCTCGACAGTCAGGTGCGGCCCCACCGTGCATCGCGACCAAACCCAGCCGAATTACCGGCGCGGCGGGGATATCCGCACCCTGCTGTCACCGGCAAGTGTCGGAGCCACTGCGGCCTTCATGGGAACGCTCAGCCTCGCGCCCGGCGAGATCGTCACCGAACACTGGCACCCGTACTCCGAGGAGTTCCTGTACTGCGTTTCCGGTGACGTCTCGATCACCGTGGACGGTGACGAGCGCCGATTGGTGGCGGAGTCAGCAATCCATATTCCCGTCGGGGTGCGTCACCGCATTGTCAATGATGGCGCCCTGCCTGCTTTCTTCGTCTTCACCTGCGGTCCGCTGGCGCCGCGCCCGGAGTTGGGCCACGTCGACACCGAACCATCACCGGGATCCCTCGGCGAGGTTCGATGAGCGCCGGGAGACGGGTCGTCATCACCGGTATCGGAGTTGTCGCACCTGGCGGCGTCGGAAAGCAGGCGTTCTGGACCCTGCTGACCGAGGGTCGCACCGCCACCCGCAGGATCAGCTTCTTCGACCCGGCGCGGTTTCGATCGCAGATCGCCGCAGAAGTTGATTTCGACCCGCGGGCCTCCGGCCTGACGCCGCAGGAGATCTACCGCAACGACCGATTCATCCAGTTCGCCATGATCGCAGCAGATGAGGCAGTCGCGGACAGTGGTTTGGACCTGCGCTCGGGAGTGGGTGTG
Source organism: Microbacterium deminutum (assembly GCF_039530205.1). Lineage (NCBI taxonomy): Bacteria > Bacillati > Actinomycetota > Actinomycetes > Micrococcales > Microbacteriaceae > Microbacterium > Microbacterium deminutum. The sequence goes on along the minus strand of NZ_BAAAOG010000010.1, from coordinate 104,379 downwards.
AATCACGACCGGCTCGCCATCAGCGTGGGCAGTGCAGTCGGCGCGACGATGCGGCTCGAGGACGAGTACGTCAACGTCAGCAACCATGGTCGGGACTGGCTGGTCGATCCCGCGTATGGGTCCAGGTTTCTGTACAACTCGCTGATCCCCAGTAGTGCAGCCACCGAACTCGCGGTCCGATTCCACGCGCACGGGCCGGCATCGGTCATGTCGACCGGTTGCACGTCCGGCATCGATGCCGTCGGATACGGCACGCAGCTGATCCAGGACGGCGACGCGGACATCGTCATCGCGGGGGCGAGTGACGCCCCCATCTCGCCGATCTCGGTCGCGTGTTTCGACACCATTCATGCGACGTCCGAGCGCAACGACGATCCCGAACACGCATCACGGCCATTCGACGCGACCCGTGACGGGTTCGTCATGGGCGAGGGCGGGGCGGTGCTGATCCTGGAGGAGTACGCCAGCGCTCGGGCGAGGGGCGCCCATATCTACTGCGAGATCGGCGGCTTCGCCAACAGGTGCAATGCGTTTCATATGACCGGGCTGCGGCCGGACGGCGTCGAAATGAGTGCCGCCATCGACGCCGCACTCGGCCAGGCCGAACTCGACCCGACGACGGTCGACTATGTCAACGCCCATGGTTCGGGCACAAAGCAGAACGACAGGCACGAGACCGCCGCCGTCAAGCGCAGTCTCGGCCAGCACGCCTACGACATCTCGATGAGCTCGATCAAGTCCATGGTCGGGCATTCGCTGGGTGCGATCGGCTCCATCGAGCTGGTCGCCTGCAGCCTCGCCATCGAGCACGGTGTCGTTCCGCCCACCGCCAACCTCGAGAACCGCGACCCCGAGTGCGATCTGGACTACGTTCCCAAGACCGCTCGGGACATGCCGGTGGACGTCGTCGTCTCAGTGGGCAGCGGCTTCGGCGGGTTCCAGTCGGCCATCGTGCTCGCGAAGCCCGAGGTGGCGGCATGACACGTGCGGTGGTCACCGGTATCGGCGTGATCGCGCCCAGCGGTATCGGCGCCGACCAGCACTGGAAGAGCATCCTTGCCGGTGAACTGAATGTGCGTCGCATCTCCGCCTTCGATCCGACCCGCTACGCCACCACGATTGCCGGCCAGGTCGACGGATTCGAGGTGACCGACCGGGTAGACCCGCGGCTGGTTGTGCAGACCGACCGCTGGACCTGGATGTCGCTGGCCGCAACGCAAATGGCCCTCGACGACGCCGTGTACAACCCCGCCGACCACAATCCGTATGCAACGTCAGTCTCTCTAGCAGCTGGTTCCGGCGGCAACGAGTTCGGCCAGCGTGAGATGACGGGCCTGTACACAAGAGGCCCACGAGCGGTCGGTGCCTACCAGTCCATTGCCTGGTTCTATGCGGCCAGCACCGGACAATCCTCGATCCGGCACGCCACCAAAGGCCCCGCCAGCGTGCTGGTGACCGAGGGAGCCGGCGGCCTGGACAGCCTCGGTCATGCGCGCCGGGTGGTCCGTCGGGGTACCACGGCAGTCATCGCCGGCGGAACCGAAGCCCCGCTGTCGCCGTACGCCCTGACCTGCTTGGGCACAAGTGGCCGGTTGACCACGTCGGCTGACCCACGTGCCGGTTACAAGCCGTTCGACAAGCAGGCCAACGGCTATGCACCCGGTGAGGGCGGTGCTGTGCTTCTGGTCGAGGATTTCCGCACCGCTGTGGAACGCGGAAGTCCTCAGATCTACGGGGAGATCGTCGGCTATGCCGCAACCCACGACGCGTTCGACGCCAATGCACCGGCGCCGGACGCTACGCACATGGCGCGGGCGATGAGCCTGGCGATCGCGGATGCGGGCCTGAAGGCAGATGACGTCGACCTGATCGTCGCCGATGGGGCGGGAGTAGCCCAACTGGACGCCCTGGAGGCATCCGCGCTGCGAATGGTTTTCGGCGACCGGATCAGCGCCGTACCGGTCACCGCGCCCCAGGGCTTCGTCGGTCGGCTCAACGCCGGCGGTTCGGCGCTCAGTGTGGCGACTGCGCTGCTTGCCATTCGCGACGGTGTGGCGCCTGCGGTCGGCAACCTCGACCAGCCCGATCCGGCGTACGGACTCGATCTGGTGCGCGTGCCGCGCGAACTCGACCTCGACGTCGTGTTGATCAACGCCCGCGGCTTCGGGGGATTCAACAGCTCCATGGTGCTGCGGAACATCGCCGCTGCGGATCTCGAAGGCATTGCCAAGGAGGGCTTGCCGTGACCGAGCCGGTGATCAGGACGGTGCTCCGGATGCGCGCCCGCCAGGGCCAGGAGGCGGAGTTCCAAGAGGCCTGGGCCCGCGCGGCTGCCGAGATCAGTCGCGTGCCGGGCAATGTGCGACAGGAGCTATCCCGTGATCTCGACGACTCGCGCACGTTCGTCATCACCAGCGAATGGAGCGACCGCGCCGCGGTGGATGCGTTCGGCCGCAGCGACCAGCGGGAGGCGCTGACCGCGGGATTGCGTGATCTGCGCGAGGATGCGGCCAGGAGCACCTACGAGCTGTTGAGTACCGTCCCGGCGACGAAGCCGCTGCCGATCCGCATCGATCTGACCACCAGGGTCAGCCCAGGAGAGGAGGAGGCATTCGAGCACGCATACCAGATCGTTGCGTCCCGGCTGGGGGGGACGCCAGGCCTGGTACGCGAGGAACTGCTCAAGGAGCCGGGATCGTTCGTGTACCACATCTTCGCCGAATGGGAGTCCGAGCAGGATTTCATCAACTGGGTCGAGGATCCGTCGCATGCTGACCAGAGTGGCCCGTTGGCCCGGTGGTTGTCCGTCGAATTCGCGCGGCGGGTGTTCGAGATCCGCTACCGCCCGGCTCAGCACAACCCGGCGCCGGGCGCGCCGGAATTCCCGGCCGTGCAACGCTCCTCCGCACGGCCGACCATCGCCGCGCGGGCGACGGCGCCGGCGGCGGTCGTTGCCGCTGCGCCGACGTTTGCGGTCGACGCAACGGCAACGCACTCACCCTCAGCTGGGCCGTTGCCGATGCCGGCGGCGGCTCCATCTTCGGTACCGGCGGTGGCAGCCGCCGCGACGTCAGCACGCCCCGCGGCTCACGACTCCGCGACGCGGAAAAGCAGGGGAAGCGATGTCGACGTGCTGGTGGTCGGCGGCGGGCCAGTGGGACTGACCTGTGCCATCGAGTTGGCTCGCAGGGGAATCTCCGTGCGCATCATCGACAAGCGACCGGAAGCCGCCGCGCAGGCCGACAAGGCGATCGGCATCCATTGCCGGACGATGGAGATATGGGAGGACCAGGGCGTTGTCGCGGAGGCGATCCGCGCAGGGGTCTGGTTGCACGGCCAAACGGTGTATGTGAATGGGAAACTGACCCATCAGGTCGACTGGGCCGGAATGAGCGATCTTCCCTACGCGCACCTCGGCCTGCCGCAATACGACACGGAACGCATTCTGGGCGACCGGCTCGCCTCCCTCGGAATCACCCTGGAACGCGGCGTCGAGCTGGTCTCCTTTGAGCAGGACGCGGATGAGGTGGCCGCGACGCTGAGAAGCTCTTCCGGTGCCGCGAGTGTGACGCGAGCGCAGTTCCTGGTCGGCTGCGACGGTGGACACAGCGTGGTCCGCGCGGGCCTGGGGCTGAAGTTCGAGGGCGGGCTGTCGATGTTCCCGCAGCTGTTCATGTTGGGCGACGTGCAACTCGATTGGACGATGCCGCAGGGCCATCTCCTGCGTTTCGTCCGGATCGAGGACGATGGCGACTTCACCGGGATGCTGGTCTGCGTCCCGCTGCAAGGCCCGGGGCGCTACCGCGTTGCGACCTTGGCGCCACAGCCGCTGCAGAAGACCATCGGGTCGGGGATCGTCCCGGCGGGATTCTGGCAGGAGTACACGCCCCCGAACCTCGCCGACATCCAAGCCGTGCTCGACGATCTCGCACCCGAGCCGACGACCGCCAGCAACCTGCGGTGGGCATCGACCTTCCGCATCAAGCACGGCATCGTCGACAGATACCGGGCCGGCCGCGTCTTCGTCGCCGGCGACGCAGCACACCTGCATCCACCGGCCGGTGGCCAGGGCATGAACACTGGAATCCAGGACGCTTGGAATCTGGGCTGGAAGCTCGCACTCGCCGTCCGCGGAATCGCTGCAGACAGTTTGCTCGACAGCTACGACGCCGAGCGGCGTCCGGCAGGCAAGGCGATCGTCGATCGCGCCGTCGCGCTCGCTTTCACAGACGAGATGGACATGGAGGACGAAAAAGCGCAGTTCCTGCTCGAAATGCAGATGACCATGAACTACTCCGAAAGCGCCCTGGTCGGCGAGGAAATCGGCACTGACGCGGTTCTCGGTGGCCCGGCTCCGGGCGAGCGGGCACCGGACGTGCACGGTCTGACCAGGTTCGGAGTCGGCCACCCACTTCGCCTGTTCGAAGTCACGCACGGAACGAGATCAACGCTGCTGCTCTACGCCGACGAAACAGTGAGTGAGGACGACATCATGGAATTGGAAAAGCTCGCCGCGGCGGTGTGGCGACAATCGTCGGGCGAGGTCGATGCCTATCTGATCACGAGCACGGACGCCCATGTGCCGGCGCACCTCGACGTTCCCGTTCTCCGGGACAGCGCCGGCAACTTCCGGAAAACCTATGACGGCCAGGGGCTGACGGGCTACTTGATCCGCCCCGACGGTCACGTCGGGTATCGCAGTGCGAGAGCGACGCTCACCGGAATCAACGATCACCTTCGGCACATCTTCATCGATGCCAAGCCGACTACCGGTCAATCGAGCAAGCGACCCTTCCGAGCAACCGAGGAGACAGAAGAGCCATGACTTTCCGCCCCTTCCGCAACGTGATCGTCTGCCACCTGGTTCCAGGCAGCGAGGAAAAGGTCGGTGCCGTCTTCGGCCACTACGACCAGATCACCCGACCGCAGGACCTCGGTGTCATCGGCCGGACCCTGCTGTCCCACGACGACCTCTACATCCACGTCCTTGATCGCAAGCAGGACCCGGAGGTGTCCGGCCAGCGGCGGGGGCTGCCGGCATTCCAGCAGATCGCGCAGGAGATCGGTCCGTTCGTCACGCCGTACCCGCGTTACTGGGAGAACCCGTCCCACTCGGTGGCCAAGGAGTTCTACAGGTGGGTTCCGGATGGGGATGTCCCCGCGGACCGGACACTGACCGTCATCATCCAGCGGATGAAGCACGATGCAGAGTCCGACATCGCTCGGGTGTTCTCGGATTCCGACGCCGGCCGGCTGCCGATCGAGACGGGCGTGACCGGGCGTTGGCTGTACTCGATCGACGATGTCTTCGTGCACCTGCTGGAGGAAGACAAGGCCAAGGCGGACGCCGTGCGGCAGAATCCCGAGTCGCACCGGCCGGCTTCCGCCCGCACCATGAATGACCTGAGTCCGTACCTCTCGCCGTACGGGCCGGACCACTGGAAGACCGCAAAGGACTCGGTGGCCAACGTGTTCTATCGCTGGAAGGCCGAGGACTGGACTCCCCCGGCGGACGACTGACTATTGCGATCGCCGCGGACGGTCGGGCCGCGGATGCCAGGATCGCAGTCATGCCATCGACGGTCAGCCAGTGCCAGGCGGCCCTCCCTTCGCTGCTCCCGGTGGTTTCACCGTGGCCCGCCCAGACTTGCTTTCCTCCGCGAGCGACCCCGGAATCGGTGGCCGCGAGCTCGTCGGACTGATCGGCCGCTGAGATGGCCCTGAGGAACCTGTGAGACATCTTCCCGTCGTGCATCGGACCCGAACCGTTCACCCATCCCAACCCTGCCGTTTGGCGACTCTCGCCTAAACCTGAGGGGGCGCCGCGACACGTCGACGCGAGCTCAGAGGAGGATCATGTCTCGTCATCCCATCGCCGTCGTCGGCGGAGTCGCTGCGGCTGCGCTCGTCGTCGCCGTTGCAACCGTGGCCTCGCCGGCGCAGGCGAACCCGACCGCCGCGGCGAACAGGCACGTTCTGCTCGTTTCGGTCGACGGGCTGCATCAGACCGATCTCAGCCGCTACGTGTCGACGCACCCGCACTCCGCAATGGCGGGAATGGTCGCAGGCGGTGTCGAGTACACATCGGCGAGGACATCCTTTCCGTCAGACTCCTTCCCCGGGATGCTGGCACAACTGACCGGCGCGACGCCGGGCGCGAGCGGCGTCTACTACGACGACTCCTACAACCGCACGTTCTTCGCCCCCGGAACGCTCGACTGCTCGACCGCGACACCTGGGGCGGAGATCCCCTGGACGGAGGGAATCGACCGCTCGCAGAACCCGATCACCCTCGACGCCGGCCAGGGGCTGACCGACGCGGCGCTCACAGACCTGCCGACCAACACCAAAGCCCAGACGATCGCTTCCACCGCGGCGATCACGGCCGCAGCCCTCAAGATGACCGCGACGCCTCAGACCCTGCTCAGCCCCGCCGCGCTGCCCGTCGACCCGCACAGCTGCCTGCCGGTGTATCCCAGCCAGTACCTGACCACGAACACCGTCTTCGAGGTCGCCAGGTCGCACGGGCTGCGCACTGCGTGGTCGGACAAGCACCCCGCCTACGAGATCCTCAACGGCCCGTCCGGCAGTGGCGTTCAGGACCTGTTCACCCCCGAGATCAACTCGATCGCAGACAACGCGGGCGACGACTGGACCACCGACAATGCGCTGACCCAGGTGTACGACAGCGTCAAGGTGCAGGCGATCCTGAACCAGATCGACGGGTACGACCACTCCCGCACCCACAAGGTCGGCACCCCCGCGGTCTTCGGGATGAACTTCCAGACCCTCTCGACGGCCGAGAAGCTGCCGCTGTCGGACGGTCTCGCCGGCGGCTACCTCGCCGGCGGCGCGCCGGGTCCGCTGGTCGCACGCGCCCTCGACTACGTCGACGCCCAGTTGGGTCGGATGCTCGAGCAGATCGCGCGCGATGGGATGGCCGGGCAGTTCACCGTCATCGTGTCCGCCAAGCACGGCCAGTCCCCCATCGACCAGTCCACGTTGCGGCGGGTGGACGACAGCGCGATCATCACCGCGCTGGATGCGGCGTGGACCGCCCAGCATCCCGGCGCCGCGCCGCTGGTCGCGTTCTCGCTGGACGATGACGGGATGCTTTTCTGGCTCTCCGACCGGAGCGCCCAAGCGCTCGCGTTCGCGAAGAGCTTCCTGCTGACCCACACCGCGCCCGCCAACACGGTCACCGACCCGAAGGGCACCTACTCCACCACCGTGGCATCGTCCGGTCTGACATCCGTCGCCGTCGGAGCCGCGGCGGACGCACTGTTCAGGGCGACCCCCGGAGACTCCCACGCCCCCGACCTCGTCGGCATCGCGCAGATCGGCGTCGTCTACACGGGCGGGGTGAAGAAGATCGCCGAACACGGCGGCGCCGCCCCCGCCGATCGCGATGTCGCCCTGGTCGTGGCGGGTACGAGTGTCCCCCACGGCAAGGTGATCGGCACGCCCGTGCAGACCACCCAGATCGCGCCCAGCATCCTCCGCCTCCTCGGCATCAACCCGCGGGAACTGCAGGCCGTGCGCACGCAAGGCACCGCGACCCTCCCAGGACTCTGACCACAGAGCACCCGCGATGCGCTCCGGTCATGGGGTGCAGTCCGATGCAATACTCCTCGCGTGACCCCTTGGCGGGACCGGACAATCGGCTCGGTACCAGGGAGCAGCTGAGGGCCGGAAATACCCGTTGCGTTGCGAGAACCTCGTGCTCCTCGCCTCGCGCAGTCCGATGACCGCCATGACTACGGCAAACAGGAATCCCCCGCCACCAACCATGGGGACGACGCGATCATGGCCCGGGTGCCGCATCGCGGTGCGGAACTGGTTCTCGATCAGGTAGCCGGCCGTCATGGCGGCCCCCAGTGTGCCCAGCGTGCCCGCGGCACGCCGGCTCGGTCGCATCCCGAGAACCGCGATAGCGCACGCGTGGACGGCCATCATGGGGATTGGGGCCGATAGCCCCGTCCCCAGGAACCACGAGTCCTTCGCGACGCGCCTCGGGTCACCATGCCATCGAAAGATGTCGAAGGATCGACCCTGGCGAATGGCCACGACCTGACCCGTCACGCCCACGGCAAGCTGAGCGACCGAGATGGCCAGCAACAACCCCCGACTGCGCACACGAGGACCCTACGCCGCCATGAGTGCCCGCACGGCTGAAGGATCGCGAGCAGAACCATGTAACGGCGGAGCGGGCCCGGTCCGAACGCCGAAGGTGTCCTTCAAATGTCCAGTCGGCCACTTCCTGATCCCTTCCGGAATCAGACGAAGCCCGTGTGACAGGTGAATGCGGAGCCACCTAAGGGAATCGAACCCTTTGACCTATTCATTACGAACGGGCTCCTCCGCCCGCTGTCCGGAGGCGGCTTCCGCGAGACATACGTCTCGACTCACCTGTATCCACCTGGGACTTCTGCCCCTTGATGAACTTCGATGCTACCGGACGTCTGGACTCGTCTGGGCCCGCTCTTACCCATATGTGATCAACAAAAGAACAACGAGCGGGTTCGAGCCGAGAAGCGTTGACGCCGCCCGAGAGTCCCGCGCGCATCGAGCATTTCACCGTCCGGGTTATACGGGCGCCAGAGCTGGCGCAACACCGCGGTGCGAGGTCTGTGTCGTCCCTGTTCCATCATCGACCGGCTCACCGGCGAAGGTGGCCCCTCAACCTGCGGCCACGATCAGCGTCGAGCAGACTTGCTTTGGTGGTCCGCTAGCGCCCTGTCGGGCATTGTTGTGGTGTGGCGGGCGGAACTGTGAGTGCGGCCGCGAACGCCCTACTCAGTGGCTCTCGCGGGCGACGACTGTGCCTGGAGTATGCGATGGCTCTCGACCCAGACATTCGGCAGATGGTGTTCTGGCTTGGGTACGGGGCGGGGCATGGTGTCTCGGTTGTGCTCCCACCCGGAGGACCAAGGGAGCCACCGGAGATACCGACGTACGCGCCGGCCGATCTTGTCGCCAGGCTCCAAAAACTCGACGGGGAGCTCACCGACGATCTGGCGGTGGTGGCGGCGTTGCGTGCAACGGTCGATTCCGCGCGGTGCTGGCAAGAGCCCGACGGCGAGGACGTCGTCGCGAGACTCCGCGAGGTCGCCGCAGCGTTGCACGAGGTCGCCGAGGCAATCCTGTCGTCGACCACCGCAGCCGGATGGAATGCGGCACGGGGCGTAGAGCAGTGGGCCGCAGACTGGCGCGCAGAAGGGGATACGTCGCCACTCCCGTCAGGCGCGCGAAGTGTCCTCGTGGATTGGGACCGAGCGCAACGCGACGAGGAGCGCCGTGCCGAGAGCGAACGTCCACGGGACCCGCACGCGAACTGGTCAGGCACGTGGTGGTCGGTGCCGCAAACGATCCTGAGCACGAGAGGGCGCGTGAAGGACGCACTAGAACTGGTCGAGGATTCGGCCGGATGGGACGCCGCTACCGTTATCCCGGTCCGCGGTACCGGCCGGGAACTGGAGATCAGTTCCCGCCACGACTGGGCAGAACTGTGTCGCGCGTACCCGCTCGCGGTCACGGCATCCCGTCGTCACGACTGGTTTCGGGTCACGGGACGCGATGGACGCTGGCTCATCCCGGATTGGCCGCGCATCGCCGAAGAATGGGATGCCGTCCACCTCACCACCTTCGCCTACCTCTGCGCCGCGACGACCCTCATCGCGATCGACGCGGAGTACGCCACGGTGATCGGCGGATGGGCACCAGACTCGACGCTGTGGCTCACGGATGTCGCCCGGGAGTGGGAGGGGCCGCGCCAACAGTGGGTCCGCCTATCAGGCAGCGACGAGTGGATCCGCGAAAACTGACGCCCTTCGCACTATGAGGGACCGGCTTCGGGCGTCAAGTAAGCGGGGGCGTCGGTGGCTTCGAGGTCACACTGATCCGAGGTTGCCGCGACCGAAAGGCTCCGTGGGGCCTTACGCGCACCCGCGATCGCGGCGATCTCTCGGCATGCTGACAGGGGTTACGGGAACATCTTCCGTAACAGCGTGACGTTGCTGTCGCTGATCGCCTGCCCGACGACTGCGGCGGTCGGGCCCATGACGTCCGCGAGGTAGCTGTCCCAGACATCGCGAGCAGCTACCAGGTCGCCATGGACAGCGGCGGTGCGCATCTTGCCGATCGCTTCCCGGTACGTCGCGGTCACGAACCCGCCCGGGGCGTCTCGAGGTGAGGAGTAGTCGAACCACGGCACGGACGGATCCGGGCGCAGCACGAGGACATCGCCAGGCTGGATGGCGGTCGACCCGAACCGGTGGTTGTAGGACCCGACCGTGACGTAGTCGACGCAGAACCGCTCGCCAATGCTGATCAGGGAGTCGTTTGGTTGAACGGTGTAGGTCTCGATCAGGCCATCGGCGGTGTAGCCGACCGGCCCGTCCGCGTATTCGGTTGCGCCCATGTCGGTCAGCTCACCCAGCAGCTTGCCGTAGGACGGGCTGTTGTCGGACCCGGTGATGTTGATGAAGGCGCTGGTCGTGCAGTTGCCGGGACCGCCCGCCGGGCGACTGATCCCGTCACCCAGGTAGACCGGGCCGTCCTTCTCATCGGCCGCGCGAGCCCCGGCGGCGTGCTCGTTCGTCGGGGTCGGGTCGGCCTTCGGCTCCGCCTGTGCGCGGAACATGGGCCAGGACGCCAGTTCGGTCACCGTCCCGGCGACCGCGGGCGCAGCGAGGGCAAGCAAACTCACAATGGCTACGGCGGACACCGCGGCGGTGACCTTGGCTGTGCGGTTCATCAGCGCAAGCCTCGCATGCCGTGGGGTATCGCACGAGAACTCTCCACAGATGCATTTCCAGAGCGAGAACGAGGCGACACCCGCCCCGGAGACGACCGATGAGCCACCCGCATCCGCGCCTTTCATCGGAGGCGATGAGATGTCGCACCCGGCCGCGAGGAGAGGCGGCGTGAGTGCAGTCGCACGTGTTTTCGACGATCGGGGAGAACACAATCGAGCTTTCGGACGTCGAGCGCGTCGGGCCGGCTGCGGACGGACTGACGTCGGAATCCTTGGAATTCCCCAGCCGCAATTGAGCAACCACTGGCGAGCAGCCGACGGGCCGCGCGAAATTCCGATCGGGCTGGGAGTCTCGGAGGACCTGAATTGCCCGGCCATTGCTGATGGGCAACTCGAAGCCTACTCTGTGGGATATGGGGAATGGGGTGCACGATAATGCTGTCCGCCCAGATGACTCTATCGGGGTTGCAATTTCAGGCGGTGGTCTAAGGGCGACGCTCTTCTCGCTGGGCGTCGTCCTCTACCTCGCGGACTCGAGGGCCAATCGGCGGGTCCGACTCATTTCTTCCGTGTCCGGGGGATCGATCACGAATGCAATTCTTGCGTTGCTGGGTGACTTCAGTACTGCCTCTCCTGAGCGAGTGAGGTCGGTCATCGGCCGCGCGGCGAGGAGAATTGCGAATGAAGGGACCTTCTTCTTGCCAGGTGTTGGCTATTGGGTCGGACTTACGGTGGGCTTCGTCGTCTCTATGGGGTCTTTTGTCGTAATCGATGGACTTCTCTCAGGCGAGGGAGGTTTAACGGAAGCCGTATCGCTTTGGTGGATAATCATGGTAGCGGTGCTGTCCTACGTCGTGTTCCTATTCGTGATCTTCATGCTCAGTCGCAAGGCAATCCAGATAAGCGCATATAGCGCATTTCTTGCGCACGTGTTCACGGACGAATCGCTGCGCGGGAAGGATAAGGCGGCCCGGACAAAGGAGATTCGCGGAACGCGGTTGGCAGACATTTCCGACGAGGGAGTGCAACACATCTTTTGTGCCACCGAGTTGGTCTCCGGGCGCCCGTTCTACATGTCTGCCCGACGACTGACCTCGCCCGCCTTTGGAACTTGCGAACCGGAAATTGATTTGGCACGGGTGATCTACGCGTCAGCCGCATTTCCTGCGATATTCCCCCCATTAAGCCTAGGAACGAAAAGATTGGGCCTGCGGGGTGGGGAGGAACCCGTGCGTCCCCCGAAAATCGTGTTAGCCGACGGAGGCGTATACAACAACTTGGGCACCGACTGGTTCGAGGACTCCACGCGTCCTTTGAGCATGATTCACGATTTTGGCGCCACGACACCCGTCGCGCGCAAGATCATCGTCAACGCTTCGGCTCCGCGACGCGTTCGGCGCATTCAGGGGTGGTGGCCCGCACGAAACATTCACAGTCTCATGCGGATCTTCGGTGTCATGTACGAAAACACTGTCGCACCGCGACTGGACGCTCTGAAATCAAGCGCGGACGAAGGCCAGGTCGCTGTCATCGATATCGCATTCTCGACCGGGGCGGCCGCGCGGACTCTCTGCAGTTCCCTCGACGAGGATATCAAGGAACGGGCGAAGGGGCTGGCAAAGACCCTGGGCGAAAGCAGCCTCTCGGGTTACCTCGACAAGATCGCAATTGGATCGTCTGGCACGCGCACGAAACTTAGCCGGATCGGCGAGGCTGCCACGGTTCAGCTCCTCATTCACGGGTACGTGAGCGCGCTGGTGTCATGCCACGCGATATTAGGGACGGACGTGGTCCTCCCCGAGCGTGCATGGTTCGAGGAAATGATCGTTCCGAGTAGGCGCCGGCCCGATGCGCGCAAATCTGCGGTGGTCGTGAGCGAACCGTCGACCGACCTGCCCGTGCACTCCCAGGAAGAAGCTGAGGTCGCCGCAACCGCTGCCGTCTCATCAGCGCGCCGAGGCGAAGTCGCGCAAAACGTGTAAGCGACACGCCTCTCGTCGTCAACTCATCCTCGATGTCCCGCGCATCCGCAGCCAAGTGTGAGGCGATCCCGACTTCATCACGACGAGCGGATCGCCGTTTCTCAACGCTGGGTTTGACAGATGACATCGGTGTGCGGGCCACCCTCGCGGTGCTCGTCGCGCGCGAACATCGGCGGTGGCAGGCGAGGCTCCGGGCGTAGGCCGCGGCCGCCCGCGAGAGGATGGACAATCGGGATTCGGTCTTCTGGCGAGTCCTCGTTCACCGCGGGGCTGGGCATCCCGAGATCGAAGTCTCCGGCTGAGTCGGAAAACGCATCATGCCAGGAGTCGGCTTCGGCCTTGCTGACCCCGGCGATCGTACGGAGGGACGCGATCCTCGGCTCGAGGTCGTCCATGTCGAAAGTCGCAATGGCGACATCGGGTAGTTCCGGTTGGGGAGTGGTAACCGACTCGGCCCCGGATTCATACAGCGCACGAGCCACTTCGTCGGCATCGGCGTCGTTCTCGAGCGCTACCAGAGTCCGCGTGGACATGGCGCAATGCTCGCCGCCATCCGTCGCTCTCGCAAGGGAAACGACGGATCACAGTCAGCCGTCGTACGGCGTGCGCGACATCCTCCGCGGCGGCACGCGCGCGCTTCGCGCAATCGGTCGTTGAGCTCGCCGTCTCCTTCGGTGCAGCATTTGCGCACGCTGGGTCGTTGTGATGGGCCGATTAGGCTCTGACTATGCGCGTGTTGCTTATCGGTGGTGCCGGGTACATCGGGTCTCATGTCGCGATTGCAATGGTCGAGGCGGGCCATGATGTTGTCGTGGTCGATGATCTCTCGAACTCGAATGCAGTCGCCATCGCCCGCGTGCGACAGATCACGGGTCGCGATGTGCCTCTTGTCATCATGGATGCCAGAAACGACGATGCAGTCCTTGCTGCGCTGGCCGAAGAGCCGCCGATCGACGCGATCGTGCTGCTGGCCGGGCTCAAGTCCGTCGCCGAGTCCGTTGCCGACCCCCTGCGCTACTACGACGTGAACATCGGCGCCGCGATCTCTACTCTCAAGGTCGCCGCAGCGCTGTCGATCAGGAACGTCGTGTTCTCGAGTTCTGCAACGGTCTACGGATCACCGGCCGACCTTCCAGTCAACGAGAGCAGCCCCACGAGCCTGGATCTGGCCAACCCGTACGGAAAGACGAAGCGCATCATCGAGGAGATCCTCGCGGATGCCGCCGCGGCAGACCCGACGATGAAGATCACAATCCTGCGCTATTTCAACCCTGTCGGCGCGCATACATCCGCCCTCATCGGGGAGGATCCGCAGTCAGCACCGACCAACCTGATGCCGATCGTCGCTCGCGCGGCGGCGGGGACTCTGCCATTCGTGCGCGTATTCGGCGCCGACTACGCGACCCCCGACGGCACGGGTCTGCGGGACTACATCGATGTCAACGATCTTGCACGGGGACATGTTGACGCGATCATCCATGCTCGCGAAGGATACGAAATCTTCAATCTGGGGACAGGCATCCCCGTCAGCGTGCTCGAGATGATCTCTGAGTTCGAGCGTGCGGCGGATCGATCCATCGAACGGCGCGTGGAGGCGAGGCGTCCCGGGGACGTCGCCGTGAGTGTCGCTGACCCGTCGAAGGCAGAGGCGAGATGGGGCTGGCGGGCGGAGAAGTCGATCGCGGAATCGTGTCGCTCGTACTGGGCTTGGCAAACCGCGAACCCAGCGGGGTACACGTCGGCTTAACGATCTCGATAGATTTGCGTCTCCCGTAAGGTTGCCCGCGCTGACGGTGCCGGAAATTCATGTGTCAGATTTGATTGTCCGACGTTGGGGAATGTTCGGGCTAAATCACTGGGGATCGCTGACGTCATCGTCGGCCACGCGACTTGCTTCGGCAGGTCTCAATTGCGAGTCCCGGCGATTCTTCACCGACGTGGTCACGAAGGTCGCAAGCATCACGCGTCTGCCGGCGGCATCTGACATCGGGAACCACTTGGGACGATCCTCTCCGACTCGGGGTGCCGTGGACATCGAGGACCGCCCGCTCGCGCAGTCCGCCAACTCCTCGGGTGGCATCTCCCTGGTCGCCGAGCCCATCGATGGCGCGCAGACACCGGTCGAAGCGAACGCATTCTGCAACCCATCAACTGATTCAGGAGACCCCCATGGGAAGGTTCATCTACGACAACGACGGGCAACTCCGTCGACATCGAGGACCGCACCCTCGCGCACCTGCGCCTGGTGATCATGAACAAGCTCCGCCGGGCGGAGCCGTCCATGTTCGACGTGGATATGAAAGACTGCAGCGGGCGTCGCAGCTTCTGGCTGAGCCCATCCGTGCCGTTCCACTTCCAGTTCTTCGGCGGCCGCCCGCCCCGCATCAACCGGGAATCGGTCGAGGAACTGATGCTCGTCGCGAGCGGACCCCACGGGCTCGACGTGATCGTGCGCCACAACTGGCCGAGCGTGGATCCGGATATCGACGTCGAGGGCTATCTGTTCGCGATCGCGATCGGCCTCGATATTTCTGGCGCGCGACCCGATGCCCTCCCCGAAGCTTTCCTGCGTGAGGTTCTCGTCGCCCATCCGCGCGGCACCCTCGCCGAGGAATTCGGTGCGTGCGTCGTGGACCAGGCCGAACGGAAGCCGGATACCTCTGCCCGTCGCCTCGTCGATGGCGGCCTCGTCCGAAAGCTCGCGGAGAATCCACTCGAGCGCGTATAAGAAGCGGGTTTTAGACCGAGATCGACCTGCGCGCGTGACGAGGAACTCGACGCCCGTTCACCACAGGAATCACGACAGTCGACATCGCCGCGAGTGCCGATGAATTCACGGCAGGACGCGATGAAGCCTCCTCGTCGTTGGCCAGCGCTAGGGCGACGTCGACATCACGCCGCTGCTTTGCAACCATCTGCAACGCATCCGGGATGCCGCCTTCATACAGTCCGCCGTAGTGCGCCATCGCCTGGTCGATGTGGAAGCACTCCATCACACGGCGTTCGCCGTTAATACCGAGTTGGGCGGCCAGTCCCGGGCTCTCGATGAATCGCAAAAGCGCCGCCGCCATAGCGTCGGTCTGGTGCGGCTCGACCAACAGGCCGCATGCGCCGATCGATTCCCCAGACACGCTGCCGACAAGCTCGTCCTCAACGAGTTCCTGCATGCCGCCCACGCGGGTCCCGATGGTTGGCAACCCGATGGTCATGGCCTCAAGGACAACAATGGGCTGACCTTCGTTGTGGCTCGGAAGCAGCAGCGCATCGTAAAGACCCAGTCGTTCGCGCAGATTGACGCTTCCAAGGAAGGTGATCTTTTCGGACATGCCCGCGGCGATCACTGCCTCATGGCAGCGTGCGGCATAGGCGGGAGCCTCGCCTGCGGGGCCCATGACGTCGAGGTGCCACTGAGTGAATCCGGCCTCGACGACCAATGCGAGCGCATCGATGAGATCGAGTAGACCCTTGATGGGAACGACGCGCGCCGCGTAGGCGAATTGCCACACGCGGTCCTCGCTCGCGGCGGCATTCCGCTCCACCAACTGCGCACGAGCAGCATCGAAGTGCTCGGGTGTAACGCCGTTGGGCACGACGATGGACTTGCTGGCATCGCCCCCAAGCCCGCCGGCCTCTCCAATCGCCTCAGGGTACAGATAGGTGATCAGGTCTGCGGATCGGTACGCGATCTTGCCGAGCTGAGTCCACCACAACATCCACGCGCGCATGTCGCGCGTCGGGCTGAGTGTCTCTCCGGTGCTCACTTCTGGGTACGTGAACTCTGTCTTCCAGTCGTTCTCCCGGACCACAGTGGCCATACTCCGGCCCAGCGCGTGGTTGATCGTGTCGCGCGTGTAGAGATTGTGTTCGGTGAGCAGGAACTGCCCACCGTTCTGGCGTGCGGCCGCTGCCGACAGAAGCGCCGCGGCGCCGGTCGTGTGAGCGTGGTAGACGCGCGCTATGGGGAACCGTTCGTCAGTTGCCGCAAAAGCGAGCGAGCCGAGTTCACGAATCTTCCAGAAGAGGTCGGTGACAGACATCCCAGAGGCCGCGAATTGGGTCAAGGCGCGTGCCATGAATCGCTGAGTGCTCATCAGCGGCCACAGCCGGAAGGAGCGGGTGAGTGGGTTGATGCCGTCGTCATAGAGCGACCACAGTGGGCCGTCATCCCCCGCCATGTGGTCATCGAGCGCGGCGAACAAGCGATCCACGGTCTCGCGTTGCGCACGCTTGGACAGTCCGGAGTCGCTCGGACGCGATGCGGTCAGCTCGCGGTGCTCTTGCATGCTCTGGTAGATCGGCATGACCCAGAGAACATTGTCCGGTACGTCGTACAGAGGAACTTCAGGAGAGGAGGAATCCCAGGTGATGTGGATGATCCCGATCTTTACTCCAGGGTGCGCAACGCAGATCTGATGGACGACCGCAGACAGACCGCCGGTGAGATAGGGATACGTCGACTCGCACACGATGGCGACGTCGACATCTTCATAGACTTTCGGCGTTTCCTGGCCGCCTAGGAGATCGAGCACTTCTTCGTCTGCACCCAACGCGCGCGGCGCTTCTGCCACGCGCACAAAATAATGGCTCAATTCGTCTCGTCCTTGTTCTTTTTCAGTTGCGCCGGCCACTGGTTAAGTGAGCGAGGTGCGGTTATCCATGTCGAATCGAAGAGGCCCGGGGCCAGCTGATCCTCCGGGTGATCGTGGCGCGCGGAGGTATCCAGATACTCGATTCGATGCACGGCGGCGCCATTCGTCCGCACGCCGACGAGGGCTGGAATCACGGTCTCCGAGACCCAGCGGCTGAGGCCGTCGGGGTCATCCTCGGCCACGCGGCCACCGCGAACGTCCTCGATGAGCACAGCACCGAGCGTCAACCCCGCCCATGCGTGGAATCCGCGATTGACGAAGAGCTCCGGGCTCCATCCGAGCGCCTCCTGCAACCCAGCGACGAAGGCGTGCGCCGTCGCGGCGCTCACTCGATCGATATCATCGATGAACACTCCGTGGATCTGCTCCGGCCCCGAAGCGAGTGCCCACGCAGCCTCGTCGATAGCCGTGCGCCAGCCCTCTGTCGTTGTGAGATCAAGGCGTGGCAATGACCATTCATCGTCGATGTCGAGCAAGGGCGGCTTCACGGCTGCCCGGTCGAGTCTCCACGGATCGATCGATGTCGGATTCACATATACGAATCGACGTGCGTTCGGGAACGCCCGGCGATACTCACCCTGGGTCACGATCGAGTGGTACGGCTGAAGAACGACGTCGGTGTTCGTCACGATCTGTGAACGGCCCGGGTCCGGCATCGAAGTTCCGTAGTAGACGATGAGATTCGTCACGCGCGGGCCGCTTTCCGCCAGAAGAGCTCGTACCGCAGGTCTCGCCACAACCGCGCGTTCGTCGTGGCGAGCGCCACCCCGATAACGGTCGAGATCAATGCGAATGCCCAGAGCGCGGCGTGCTCGCCGGAGATCGGCCACACAATGAGAAATGTGAGCGGGCCGAACACACCCACTGCGCTTACCGCCCAGCTGCCCGTGACCGCGATCATTCGGGTGGACTCTGCGATGACGATCGTTCCAGCGATGCTCGCCGCCGCAAGTGGGATCGCGATCGAGAACGTCTCGAAATCCAGACCCGCCAAGATCACGGCGATCGACATCCCGATAATCGCGCCGAGCAGCAGAACCATTCGGCCGAAGCGGGCAACTCGCCGAAGCGGCAGATCGATGTCAACGGCATCCGTCAACGTCGCTCGTTCGAGCTCGAGTCGGAAAAGGTGCAGCTCTGTCCACATCGGACTGGCGACCAGGCTGAAATAGAGCTGGTAGAGCATGAGTGCGGGGAGGATGCCCAGGAAAAGGGTACCCATGGACGTCTCGGCTGGGTTGCTGACCAACACCAGGTACGGAATGCTCCACAGCGGGAGGGCATCTAGCACGCCGCGAGCGCTGTGTTTCACTGCCGTGAACATCGACGGCAGCCTGTCAGATTCCTTCGGCTGGCGCCATGCGACGATGACCAGCGCGAAGATGCAGACGACTGCTGCCAGCGTGGCGGCGAGCCACCAGAGTGTCGGCCCGATCGCCAACCCGAGCGCGAACGCCGCCCAGCTCGACACGATAATCGGCGTCGAGCGCACAACGTAGGCGAACGATATGGCGGCGGCGAAGACGAAGTTCACGCCCACGTACGCCAGCAATGCGACTGTGCCTTCGGGGGTCAAGCCGAACGCACTCGCGAGGATGAGAGCCAACACCGCCGCGAGGGGTGCCCCGATCGCGAGCGAGCGGGGCGCGACGCGGATACACCGCGCAGCGATCGCACCGAAATCCCTTGGTGGCAGGCCTTCGATCGCGCTGTAGACCGCCCCGGACGATGCTTGGGCGGCGAGGGGCATGATCACGCTGGTGATCGCCAGATGAGTGATGATAGGCACGCCGCCCCAGAGGGTCTCCGTCAGCACATCTCCGCTAGCGAGGAAAGCGGACGAGATCAGCACCATCGGCGCCAGTTGCGCCAGAATGAACCAGATCGCCGACGTCGAGCCGACGATCACCCTATGGTGTCGCGGCGCGCGAGCAGGCGGAACAGCGGACATGACAACAGACACGAAAATGGCTCCTCAACTGGTGCATGCGCAACTCGCGCGGTGGCGGGGTCGCGTAGTGGTCTGGAGGTAAGACCAGGGCCGAGCGCCGGCGTCCGCGAAGGTAGTAAGCACGGCGATAACGATACGATAGCAACCTGATAGCGTGCTTTTAGAGTGCCTAGTAAGCCCCTGAGGGGTGTTATCCTGCCCTTTGCTGGTTGGCTGCCGCTCATCGGCTTGTTGCCGTCGCGTAATCCCACCCGCCCCTCTCCCCCAGCGAGCGCGCTGAGGGATCCCGGACGCGGGGGCCCGCCTCAATGCTGGTCTTAGATGACACGGCTCGGGACTTTAGCGCTGGGCCTTCCGGTGTCGGGTGGCCATGTCCCGGGAGAATCAACACATGGCAACCCGGCTACTCCTCATTTCCGACACGCACATCCCGGGACGTGCTCGACGGTTGCCAGACGCGGTGCTCAAAGCGGCGGACATGGCGGACCTCGTGATTCACGCCGGCGACTGGGTTGCGGCATCCGTTCTTGATGAACTCGAGCAGCACGCCGACGTGCTCGGCGTGTGGGGCAACAACGACGGCGCTGACCTGAGAGGCCGGCTGCCGGAGGTCGCACGCCGCGTGATCGACGGTGTGCGGTTCGCGGTGGTGCACGAGACCGGGCAAGCGAGCGGGCGTGAGATGCGGATGGATGCTGCCTACCCCGATGTAGATGCGCTGGTGTTCGGGCACAGCCACATTCCATGGGATACGGTCACGCCTCGGGGCATGCGGCTCCTCAATCCCGGCTCTCCGACCGACAGGCGACGGCAGCCCCTGTGCACGATGATGATGGCAGCGGTGGATCACGCGCGTCTTCGCGAGGTCGACCTGGTCGCGCTCTGAGCGAGCACACCGCCGCTACGACCTGCCATTCCGACACTGACTATGGGATCAGCCGAGCGCCCCGGCCCAGCACAAAGCGGAGGCCCTTCACAGCCGACGGGGACACCGGACTCTAGGCTGCCGCCCACCCTGAATCTCCATGCAGAACCCCATCGCGGCGCCCGCTTGAGGATCCGCATGCTCGCTCCGGAACAGCCGTTCTTCTGGCGGGCGGGCGTTGCGGCGATTAGCGTCTGGGCCAGCCCGGCGAAAGGCGAGGGCATGACGATCCCGAGCGCTGATGGTCCTCCCGAGGAACGCATCGGCACGACTCTGGACCAGTTCCGTCAGGCGCTCACCAGAGAGGTCGGTCGCCGGAACCTCGGAATCAACATCAGCGATGAAAGGGCCGCCGCCATTGCGGACGATTCCGAGTTGTCGGCGCGGTGGTATCAGCTTTGGCTGATGAGCATCCGTGCGACGCCGAGTCCTACCCCGGACACCGCCACACCGGCTCCGGTAGAGGGAGCAGCAGCCCAGACCGACGACTGGCAGCGCCAACTGCCTGTGCGCTTCAACCCGCCTCCAGGATGGCCAATGCCCGACCAGGGCTGGATTCTGCAGCACATCGGATTGGAGATGTCCGACGCATGGCGGCCGGCCGGAGCCCCAACCGATGATCCGCCTGGGTGGATGTGGTGGCTACCACAGAATCCACAGTGGACAGCGTGGCTCGAACACCACGGCAAACCCGCGAAACGACTACGCGGTTTTGTTGTGGCCGCGTTCGTGTTCCTGATTATCACCCTCGCATTCGTTTTCGCGGGGTCGGTGGCCGAAGCCGTTCTCGCGGGCGGGTTCACCCTCGCGTCCGCCACCGGTGCGGCGCTCACGATCGCCGAGGTTCGGCACTTCCGGCGGGATCCGCTGGGCGAACTGCGCGACAACCACACCCAGGCAGCGGCCCAGCTCAACTACGGGACCACTGTGCGCGACGGGGGGTTCCTCGATGTCGCGGACTTCATCTCCGACTTCTTCGACGGCGAGTGAGCCCGCACGGGAGGTGGCGCCGGCCCCGTAGCGGAGGTGACGCGCAAACGCCAACTGGCCTCCCGACGCGACGGTTAGGCCAGCATCGAGCTCGCAGCAAGTCGCGCCCCTTGCAGATGCACCAACGCATCAGTCTCCCGGTGCATCGCCCGCATGGGGATCGGCTCAGGGTGCCTCACTCCTGACCGCCGAGCTTGGAGCGGGTATGCTGCGTCGGCTTTAGGCAGCGGTTGATGGTATTGGCGTCGCTGTAGGTTCCACGTCAGGGTAAGAGCGCTGTGCTGGGGCGGTCTCCGGATCGCTTTGGTCAAAGGCTGGGCGTGAGGTGGGTGAGATCGCAGAACGGTTGGTGCGCCGATCGCCCACAACCGCAGAGAGCCGCACGGGTAGCGGTCTCGGTCGACCCATCGGCAAGGCGCACGGTGATGTCGCCGCGCACGTAGATCGGGCCGGCGGGCATGGGAGTGATGGTCGTCGTCGCGTCGGGGGTCTCGGCGACTCCATCGGCGCGGCGGTAGTGCAGCGCGCCCGAGGGGCAGCGCAGGATCGTGGCAGTGATGGCGTCCGGGGTGCCCTCATCCGGAAGTACCCATGGCTTGCGACTCCGGTCGAAGACCTTCGGAAGACCGTGAACGCACTCCTGGGCGTGGATGCACCGATCCAGGTCGTAGAAGACGTCAATGTCCGCGCCGTAGTACTGCCGGTCCACCGCGTCACCTCCCAGATCGGATGACCACACCGTAGAACTGATTGCTCTCGCGTGCAATGAGCGGTATTCAGTACCAGGACGTTGCTGCCCATGAATCGGCTCCCCTTGCGACGGACGTGGGAGATCGCGCGCTCGGTCATCCAGCGCATGACCGGGCCGCCGGCCTTCGGCCGGCGGCCACCGCGCGTTCCATTGGGTGTGGTGAAGCTCATCGGTGAGTCTCCTTGTTGCCGGCATCCATCCGGACCCCCGTGATGTCGATATCGCCCATGGCGGGACACTATCGTTCACCTCGCGCCATATCTGACGCCGCTCAGCGACGTACCTCCCGCCGACTCGCGCCACCCCGGCGCCGGTACCAGTACTACGGTCCGGCCCGCTGCCGGATCGCCGGAGGGCGGTGCACGCCACGGTCCCTGTTTCGGGCATGCCCGCGGGCGGATCCGACTCGAGCGATTAGCGTCCATCCTTCCCGGCCTGCTGGAGGGCGTGATGCGCGACGAGTTCGGAGGGCGAGTCGCCGAGGCATGTGCTGAGCTGAACGCCCGACTGGACCCGCTTTTCAGCGCCCCTCGGGGTCGAGCCCGTTGACCGGCTCGTCGAGGATGCGCGTCCTGGGGTCGCCTAGGAGGGCGGCGGCGATGCCCAGGCCGGGCCCATGCCGAGGGAGAACCCTCCGACGCGCCTGGTCGCGACCCGGCCGGGCCGGTCATTTCGATGACCTCGCTGACGACGTCGGCCGGTCCCGTCCCATGATCATGCAAATTGTCGGAGACTTGCCGACGCCGTTCGGGCCGAGGACCCCGGTGACGGTCCCGGGGCGCGATCGTGAAGCTGAGGGAGTTCACGGCGGTGGTGTCGCCGTTGCGCTTGGGGAGCTCGTGCGCCTCGATCATGACCGGGACCGTTCTCGGGACGGGGTGGGACGGAGTGCTCAACAGCGAACGCTGAGACAGGTGACCGTGCCCGCGGGTGGCGCGAGCGAAGGATGGTCGGGCGCGGGGCGGGAAGTCACGCCTGCTGCGGCGTGCGGAGTGGCCCGCTGTCGAGGCTGGCCGCCAGGGTCGCCGGCGGCGTGGTGCGGCGTGGCCAGGCCCAGGCGGAGCGCAGGATGAAGGCCAGGAGCAGCACCTCGATTCCGATCGAGAGGCCGTAGAAGAAGGCCCACTCCCAGGTCGCCCCTGCCGCGTTGAACACCGAGTAGGGGATGTAGAGCGATGCCACGACGAGGTTCGTGGCGCGGTTCACCCGGGCGGGCAGCGTCATGGACAGCATCACCATCAGGGCGGGGATCGCCACGGACGCGAGCATGACGGTCAACAACGTCGAGCTGACGTCGAACCTCCAGACCAGGCCACTCAGGATGCCGTCGACGACGCCGGGCTTGTAGAAGTTGAAGATGTCGACGTAGACGTAGAGGAACATGAAGCTGGTCCATGCGGCGGCGAGCTTGGCCTGCACGGGAATGCGCAGCTTTTCCAGCGTGCGCTGGGACGGCGGATTCCCTAGTGCGGTGTGGGATTGAGGCGTTCTCATCACAATGCTCCTTGGCTTGATTCGTCAGACTCGGGACTTACAGTTGTAAGGACCGGTCCCCACCATAGCCTTACGGGCGTAAGTGCGCAAGGATGGGAAAATGACGCGGCGCGAACCACTGAGCAGGAAGAGGATCATTGCCGCGGCCGCCGCCGTCGCCGACCGGGCAGGTGTCGCCGCCGTGAGCATGCGCAGTGTCGCGAAGGTGCTCGGCGTAGAGGCGATGTCGCTCTACCATCACGTCGAAAGCAAGGAGGCGCTGCTCGACGACCTCGTCGACTGGGTATTCGAGAGGATCGAGCCGCCCGAGGTCGGCGATCCCTGGCGGGAGGCGCTGACCGGCCGGGCACGATCGGCACGGTCGGTGCTCACCGCTCATCCGTGGGCGCTCGGGATGATGGTGCGCCAGAACCCCGGCCCAGCGCTGCTGCAGGACCACGACCGGCTGCTTGGCGTGCTGATGGCCGAGGGCTTCAGCGCCGCGCTCGCCACACACGCGTTCTCGGCGATCGACGCCTACGTGTACGGGTTCGCGCTGACCGAGACCAGCCTGCCGTTCAAACCCGGGGACGGCGCCGAGGAGGCATTCGCCGTCCAGGTTGCGGCGTCGGCGGAGCTGTATCCCCACATTGCGCGCTCCCGCGCCGAGCTGTTCCGCGATGGCGGTTACGCATTCGCGGACGAGTTCGACTACGGATTGGAGCTGCTGCTGGAGGGCTTGGAGCGTCGGGTCGCCGACGAGAGCCCCGAGATACGCGAGCGTTAGCGCATCCGTCCGTCCTGCCCGCAGAGGGATCCGTCTCGGGCGCTGTGCCAGCAGCCAGTGTCCGGCGGGCACGCGCCGCCTACTGGTCGTCGCGCCGTCTGAATCCCGTTCGCGTCGCTGCCCAAACGGCAAGCCCGAATGCCGCCCAGATAGGTGCCATGGCGATGACAAAGGGCCGAATCGTGTCGCTTACCGAGTGTGACCCCGAGTCGAACGCAATGAAGACCACGACGGTGCCCGTGACCAGCAGAAGGAATGCCGCAGCGAGTACCAGTATCTGAAGCCTCATGCGAGGGATTATCGCCCTGTCGGCTGTCCGGGGAATAAACCTGAGGTGGCCGTACCCTCCCTGTTCGGTGGTCAGCGGGTGCCGACACAATCGCGGGGCCGCACCGCACCGCGCGATCGTGGATCCTGCGGCCATCGACCGCCCGGGAGGGGTACCCGCATGCGAGCTGAGCGCCGCGACGTCGCCACTGGTGTCGCGCCCCCTCACCGCCGACCGGTTTCTCCTCATTTTGACGAGCGCGTGGGTGGGCGTGCGAGACTGCATTTCGACCCGCGCGAGGAGGCGGTAATGAAGATTGAGAACAGCGTCATTCTGATCACTGGCGCTTCCTCCGGCATCGGAGAGGCGACGGCGCGGGCGGCGGCCCAAGCGGGCGCCCGGCTCGTCCTCATCGCGCGGCGCGGGGAGCGATTGACCCGCCTCGCGGCAGAGCTACCCGATGCGCGGGCGGTGGAAGGCGACGTGACGTGAGCGGAGGACATCCAGCGCGCGGTCGCCGCGGCGCTCGACGAGTACGGCCGGATCGACGCGCTCATCAACAACGCCGGGCAGGGACTGCACGTGCCGATCGACCAGATCGATCCCGACGACTTTCGTGCGATTCTCGATCTCAATCTCATCGCGCCGCTGGTGGCGATGCAGGCGGTGCTGCCCGCGATGCGGCGCCAGCGCGCGGGCAGCATCATCAACGTGAGCTCCGGAACATCGCTGATGACGCTTCCCGGAGTGAGCGCCTACGCTGCATCGAAAGCGGCCCTGAATAAGCTTTCCGAGGTTGCCCGAGTGGAGCTCGCCGAGGACGGAATCACCGTCTCGACGCTCTACCCGTTCATAACCGCGACCGAGTTCCACTCATCGCTTCGTGCCGGCGCTGACGCGGTTCGGTCCAGCAACGCCCCGGCGCCCCAATCTGCCGGCGAGGTTGCCGCCGTCCTACTCGACCTCCTTCGGACAGGTGTCGAGCGAGCCGATCTCATTCCACGCCGGTTCGGCGGAACGTATGAAGGGCCGGCGGGCGGGTGACCACCTTCCCGGCGCTCTAGCCTTCCGCGATCAGGCCTCCGAGATGCGCGAGTGCGGACCGTCGAGAGACGCACGCCGCTATGGGTTCAGGCGGGCGGCTCGAGGCTCAGCTGCCGATGAGACGACCCAGATGATCCCGTTCCTGCTCGCGAATCTCCCCCCGTTCGCTCGCCTCGAACCGCCACCTGGTCGTCACCCCGCCAGGAGCGACGAACCGTGCATCATGCAAGGCGTCATCGATGCGGTCGCGGACGCGACGCTCGAGCTCCGGTTCGACGGCGAACAGCGTGCGGAGCCGAACCAGATCGCCTGTCCGCTCCGCCCGCGTGTGGTGCGGCGCCAGCGGACACGGCGGGTCGTGATCCCAGCGGCCGCAGAGCGCGACGGTGATGGCCGCGCCCAGCGCGTCTGCATCACCATCCGGTGCGATCGTCACCGTGGCGTCGTGCGCGAACCCTTCGCGCATCCTCGGGCTCTCCATGCCGACATCATCGACACGCGGACATCATTCCGACATCACCGACACCCGGAACGCGCAAACGCACCGAGCTGGGCTGCCTCAAACGGCGAGATGATCCGCGCCCGTGGACCGGGTTACGGGCGCTGATGGACCGGGTGGGGACTGGACACACTGGAAGCCGTGTGATTGACACGGCGCCGTGGCGCGGACTGAAGTAGTGAGATGTTCGCACCTGCCGATCGATCCCGCTTCCGCGATGTGCTCGTGGACGATGCGCGTGAAGATGCAGACGTCACCGGTGCTGCCTTGGTGGGCTCCGCAGCGCGTGGGACAGAGGATGCCTGGTCAGATATCGACCTGGCCCTCAAGCTGAGACCGGCCGCGGATGAATCGGCGGTGGTGGAGCGGTGGACGGAAAGGATTGACGCCGAGCAGGGTGTTTCTGACACGCTGGATGTTTGGTCGGGCGGCGTCCGTTATCGCGTGTTCCTTATCCGGTCCTCGTTGCAGATCGACGTCTCCTTCTGGCCGCACGATCAATTCCGCGCAACCGAAGACGGATTCCAGCTGCTCTTCGGCACCGCCAACGCACCGACCTCCGCTGCAGACCTGGACCTCGACCAGACGATCGGGATGGGGTGGCTGTACGCCCTCCATGTGCGATCCGCTCTCGCTCGAGAAAAGCTCTGGCAAGCGGTCATCATGCTCGACGAACTCCGCAATCAGATCATCGCGCTCGCATGCGCTCGCCGCGGACTCAACCCCTGGCACGGGCGCGAGGTCGACCGGCTGCCGTCAGGCGAACTGGCCGCATTCGCCCGCGCTCGCACCCATGAGGTGAGCGTCGCAGCAATCCACAACTCGCAGAGACAACTCATCGATCTGTTCCTCGCCGAGGTCGAACTCGCCGACCCCTCCCGAGCCGCTCGCCTACGTGAACCCCTGACCACGCTCATTCAAGACGAACGCTGAACCCCCGGTCACCGAGCGTTGACGGCCGGTCAAAGGACCCGCCCTCGGGGACGTCGGGTGGCCCATGGAGCATCGCTTCAGCCGCACGGGAAGCATCTAAACCCCACGATGGCGGCGCCCGATCACGGACCCCGCAGCGGGAAGTGTCCTAGATCCGGCCGAGCGCGCCGGTGGTGAGCCCGACCACGAAGAGTGCAAGTCCCACCGCGACCACGATGGCGTGCGGCAACGCTACGTGCGGCCAGAGGAGGACCCAACGAATTGCGCCGGGTTGATCGTTGATGTCCTTCCACGGGCTGGGTCTTCGCGGATCGCCCTTCGACTTTCCGCCGCGCAGCCGGGGCGGAGCAGTGAAAAAACCCCAGTCGATGAGCGGCGACGACGCAGGCCCGCTCGGTGTGTTCTCAGACCAGAGCTGAAAGCTGATCACCTCGATGTCGCCCATTCGTGGGTAGTAGCGCATCTGGTGTCGCTTAACGGAGCCCTCGATCAGCCAGAACGCCAGGGCAGCGGCTGCGGCGACGAGGAAGAGACCGTAGTGACCCTGTTGGAACCCGAAACCGAGAGTCGCGAGCGCAAACGTTACGCCCCAGCTTTTGATGGTCAGGAGGCGCTGATCAAAGCCCTCGACGATCCCGACGATTACGAAATACTCGGACCGCAGATCGTCATGAAGTCGATCCGCGCTGTCGGACTGTGATCGCGATCGGCGGTCCGCAGTTTCGTCACCATCGCCGTCGCTCATGCGTCAACCCTTCCCTGTGAGCACAACCTAGTCCGCACGATGATCGATCATCACGCTCCCACATGCGCTGTGGGCTGTCGACACCTTGGGTGCGACCGCTTCGCTCGATCCCCGCACACGGGCAGTGGATCCATCTCAGCGAAGGGCAGCGTTGCGCGCGCGGCCACGCCCATAGCCGGGTTATGGACCCGCGGCAATGGAACCTGGTCGATTCGCGACAGCTGCGCATGGCGCGCGGCACGCCCCTAGTCGTTCCGGTGCTCGCACGGGGATCGCGTCCGGTCAGGAAGTCGAGGCTTCTCCGGTGGGCTAAGGGCAGACTACCGAGCTTCCGCGAGGGCGGTCTCGAGGGCCGCGACACCGGCGTCGTCGGCGAGTCCGATGTGACGCTCGGCCTCGCGGATGCGTTCGGCGACCTCGGGCGGTGTGGACGACGATTCGAGTGCCCAGTAGGCACTGTCCAGCATCCCCCTTACATGCATGCTCAGGTAGAAGTCTCCGGCTGCATGGACGATGTGCTTGAAGTTGGCGACCGCTTCGACCGCATCTTCGAGGACGCCGGCCCCCGCGGGATCTCCGTTGCGAATGAGCGCAAGCCCGCGCTCAATCTCGTCGCCGAGGCCGCTGCGCGTCGACGGGAGACAGCGAAGGGTCTCCGCGCGGGTGATGAGGTCGCGATCATCTGCGGTGAGGCGGCCGAAGCCGCCGGAGAACGATTGGTTGTCGGTTTCGGCGGTCATGCGGGTGACGCCCCCTACGTCGAGTCCAGCCCACCGTATCCGCATCCGCTCGTGGTCGGTGACGCTGCTCCTCAGCTTCGAGACGGAGAACTCGTCAACCCCATCAGTCGAAGCGATTCGGCTCTCGCGGGTAGTCACAGCAACGGATCGCTGGCGTGCGGGATGTGGGTGCGCTGTGCCGCCCGCACCTCCGTGCCAGGTTGCGGCGACTGCGGTTGCCCGGGGTGCGATTGAACACGCACACATGCTCTTCCAGGTGACGCCCTAGCGGGCGGACGAGAACACGCGGACCCGGTCGCCTTCGAGCACGAACTTCAATGCGGAGCCTGGTGGAAAGACGGTTCGGAGTTCCGCTGGGAACGCTTCGTCCACGGTCGTCTGCGCCGCGGCCGGAAACCCGCCCGCCTTGCATCCGGTCAGCAATATCCCCACACCGGACCAGGAATCGACGTCCGCATTGTCGTCGGGTACCTCATCCGTAGGAACGACCATGAAGCAGTTCGTGCCGGTACCGAGTCCGCTGTCGGTGGTCAAGACAGTCAGGCCGTAGAAGTCGAAGACCAACGAGCTCGATGACGTACCGAACCACTCTTTGGGAAGCGTGCGGATAGAGGACGGTTCCAGTGTCGCGACCTGGCGCTCAGCCCCGGAAGCAGACACAGGTGGCACGTACGTGGTGGTGAATGTCACAGCCCATACGACCCCGGCGGCAACGATGACCGAGAGCAACCACAAGACACCGACACCGATCCACCGGTGACGGGGTGCCCTGGCTGGGGAGACGACATGGTCGACTCCACTCGACGCGGACTCGTCCTCGCCCGCGGTAGGAGTGTGACCGCCCTGCCGCG
The DNA here is from genome assembly GCF_039530205.1 of Microbacterium deminutum. Lineage (NCBI taxonomy): Bacteria > Bacillati > Actinomycetota > Actinomycetes > Micrococcales > Microbacteriaceae > Microbacterium > Microbacterium deminutum. Next base: position 75,035 of record NZ_BAAAOG010000010.1, on the reverse strand, counting down.
GCGCCGACTCCTCAGATGCACTCGCGACGTCACTCTCGTGCAGCTCGGCATGAGATGACGGCGACGAGGCGCTCAGGCGACGCTCAAGCTCCTGAAGGCGCCGTAGCGCAGCCGGGTCCTCGTAGATGTCGGCGGCCGGACCGTACGCGCGAGCACGGAGGGCATGCAACTCACCGCGGTCACCAGCGCCCATCGCGTGATCATCTCACATCGTGAAGGCGCGGCTCTGCGCGTCAATGCCGCGCCAACCGGTCGCGCCGTTGCAGCCGATTTCCCTCGGCACTGGGACCTCATCCCGTGCGCGAATACGGATCGTTGCAGGTCCGACCCACCCGGGACGCCTGGGGCGGCAGCGCACACCTCTCAAGAGGCGAATTGCCTCTCCGGACACGTGTGGGAGGACCCATCCTGGGCGTCGGCAATTGGTCGACACCGGCGTCGCGTCAGAGCGTGCAGGGTTCGGGTTCAGCTCGCTGTATCGGCGCGCATCCTCCTCGCCATCTCCATCATCTCGGGTGTCGGCTGGCCGATCGCGAAGATGTTGCCCTCGCTGTCGCTGAACCACGCGGTGCGCTCGCCGCCGAGGTCGGCGATGCCGTCGACGGTCTTCAGTCCGGGCATGTCGTAATCGTGGAAGACGACCCCGTGCGTGCGCAGCGCCGTCGTGTCACGATCGATGTCGTCCGTCACGAGGTTGAACGCGGTGTTCTGAGCCGTACCTGCGAAGTCGGTTCGGTACACCAGCACCATGGTTCCGCCGACGTCGTAGAACAGGTTGCCGCCTTCGTTGTCGGCAGAGACCGGGTCGCGGCCGAGCACGTCGTGCCACCAGGCCTTGGCTCGATCGATGTCCGCGGCCGGAAGGACAGCCGTCGCCATCAGGTTCTCGAACATGATGATTTCCAGTCCGGGGGCGTTGTCATCCCCGCGCCGGCCCAGCGCAGCGCATCGGCGATTCGGGCGCGCGAACGTGGCCCCCGACCGGAGTGTAGACCCGCATCCGAGGCCGCGGTAGAGGCGGACATCCTCGCCGGGTACAAGATCTTCAGCGAGACAGCCCATCACGCGGACCCGCAGTAGAACCGCCGTCCGCCCCCGCCGGCGCGACCGGGCAGACCCAGTCCGCCGTGTCCGAATCCCTGCGGGCCCCCGCGTGAACGTCACCGCGGGCTCGAAGCTGAAGGCCGCCGTCCAGTAGGCACGCAATCTGGTCACGAGGCAGCTTGCGGCTGACTCATCGGCGGCGGGACCCCTCCACTCGCGCGCAAGGGTATGCCTTGTGTACGCAGGGACCGCGCCTCGCTATCGCGAACGCAGCCGCCTCGATGACGCCAGCGGAGCATGAACGGCGGCCGAAAGCTGATCGCAGGTGAAAAGTCGTTGCCCCCGGCGTACTCTGTGTCTCGGCCGGCGGAAGGAGCCCGGCCGATGAGTTACAACAGGCATCACATCACCGACCTCGACATGCGCGCGGCGAACGCTGGGGCGGTAAACGTCGAGATTGAGCTGACCTACCTTCGCGCCGGCGTTGACCCGCATTGGGAGCGGCCCTACCGCGACGGGCGTGACATCACCGACGAGCCCGCACTGTGGACGCCTTATCAGCGTGCTCGGCGTGAGTCGTTCCAGGCACGCGTCGAGCAATACCGTCAAGAAGGCTTGCTGTAGCCGTGAGACGAGTCACCGACCTCCCGCCCGCTAATGGATCCGTAGCGGTCCGCGGAAGCGAAGCATGTCCGACAAGGCTGACCCTTGCATCTGATTGGATATGAGGAGTGGGTGTCTTGGATCCTCTTCGCCCGTAGTGCTCGGGACAGCCGCAAACCCTGCTCAGGTCCCGGGCGGGCACACGTCGGCCGTGGTGTCGAGACTCGTCGTGGCCCGCGCTCCACCGCGGTCGTATGCTCCTCGCATGGGGAGGTTCATCTACGATTCGGCGGGGATTTCTGTCGATATCGACGATCGGACGCTCGCTCACCTGTGCATCGTCGTCATGAACAAGCTGCGCTGATCGGAGTCGTTCATGTTCGACGTGGAGATGGGCGATGGCAGCGGGCGCCGCAGCTTCTGGATGCACCAATCAGTCCCGACGCAATTCCACTTCTTCGGCAGCCGTGCACCTCGCATCAACCGGCAGTGGATCGAAGATCTGATGCAATCTGCGAGCGGTCCGCACGGCTTGAGCATCGTCCCGGAGCCGCCCGAAGCGGCCGCCCTGGCAACGCCAAGACCAGCCGAGGTAGGAATGGCCGTTTCGGGATCATAGACACGTGCCCACACGGCCCGGATGGGATCGGCCATCGGGCTGCGGGATTCGAGCGAGGTACGGCCCGGGCGCGGTCGCCGTGACTTTCGGATCTACACGAACGGAGAGAGAGACCATGACATCGGGACCTTCCATCCCTGGCCGGTCGCACGGCGACCGCATACTGTGACCGTGGATTTGAGAACGGGTCGCAGCGACGAGTTGGACGAGCTTCGCGCTCGGGTTTACGGGCCTACGCCGGAGCCTCCCCCGACCGAGGACGAAATCGCGCGACTTCTGGAGCTTGAGGCAGCGCAGTCCCAAGACATCGGTCTAGCTCCGCCGAGTGTTGAGGTCCGTGCGATTGAGGAAGAGCCAGACAAACCCGACCTCGCTGACCTGGGCCCGAGCGGTCCCGCCGAGGATGGGCACCGCTTTTCTGTCCGGCTGATCCCTTGGGCTGTGGCGGTCATCAGCGGGTCCCTGATCGCAGGTTTCGCGGTAGGCGCCGCGGTATCCACGCCCAAGCCGGATCTTGTGCTCCCCGAGTTCGCGAGGCCCCAGACCGACGAAGACATTCTGTCTGTCGCGACGCAGGCTCAAGTCCAGCCACTATCAACCCGGTTCATCGCGCGAGTCGACGGGTTCGACATCTACCTCGCCCGACCGACGGCGTACAACGGAACGTGCATCGTCGTAACGAGCCGAGCCGACAACGGTTCCCCCAACACCGCCTGCGGACACGGTTCTGACGCCGACGTGACAATGAACTTCGGAATCACCAGTCGACTCGGCATCACTGTCGGTGACCCGTCAACCTGGAACCTCGGGGGCAAGGAGTTCGCCCTGTCAGAGAGTGTGAGCGCCTGGCGAAGCTAAGCCGCCGGCGCCGTGAACGGTCGCGAGACGCACAACCGACGCGAGCTGCCGAGCGCTGGTGCGCCCCGGGCCGTGCGCCGCACGATCGAGGACCGGCTTAAGCGCGGTGATCGAGCGCTCAACGACCCGCTGGCGACAGGCTTGGCGTTGCTGCCGGGGGCTTTGGCCATCAGCGTTGCGCACGGAAAGTCTCACCGATCGCGTGGAATGTCTGCAGCAGCGAGATTGCTTCAACAGGTGTGAACAACGACGTCAGCGCGGCCCTGCACCGAAGTCAGCTCATCGACTTGACGACGACCGGTCGCCGCAGCAAGCTGCCTCGCCGCATCGAGATCTTCCTGCACGATGAGGACGGCGTGCTGTTCATCACCGGGATGCCGCGTCGAGACCGCACAAGGGACTGGATACACAACATCACCGCAGACCCCAACGTCATCGTGCATTTGAAGAAGGGCATCGAGGCCGACGTTCCTGCCACGGCGCGGGTAATCACCGATCCCCACGAAGCACGGCCGCTCATCGAGGCCGCCGCACGCCGATGGCGCAGGGACGATGTCGACGACATGATCGCGCACAGTCCGCTCATCGTGCTGACTGCGGCCACCGCGCCCGCCGCCTGACGGCATCCCGAGTCACTGGCCGCGGTCCCCGGCGCGAAGGAGCAGAGCCTCCCTGAGCCCGAGGACAGCCGGAAAGTGAATGTCAGAGTGAAGGCGAACGCTGCCGGGATGAGGGCGATCGCCACGACAACGATCCATCAGGCACCGACTCCCGCAACCACCTTGTCGAACGTCCGCGTCGGTCGACAGACTGCCGGCATCACGCGAGGAGTGCGCAATAGCCGATGACAGCATCCCGACCGGATCGCACGTGATCAAGCCGCGCACTCTCGAGACCCGAGCTCTGGGCCGTCGAGAACAACGAACGCTGAGCGACCGGCCAGCGGGCGCTGATGCGATGCGGCGACGGTTGACAGGGCGCTGTGCCGCGGACTGAAGTGGGGAGATGTTCGCGCCCACCGATCGAGCCCGATTCCGCGATGCGCTCGTCGCACATGCCCGTGCCGACGCAGACGTAGATGGTGCCGCCTTCGTGGGTTCCGCGGCGCGTGGAACGGAGGATGCCTGGTCGGACATCGATCTGGTTCTTCAGCTGAGATCGGCCGCGGATGAACCGGCGGTGGTGGAACGGTGGACGCGCTGGATCGACACCGAACAACGAGTCGCGGACACGCTCGACGTGATGTCGGGCGGTGTCCGGTATCGCGTGTTCCTGTTGCGATCGTCACTGCAGATCGATGTCTCTTTCTGGCCAACAACGAGTTCCGAGCGACCGACGACGGCTTCCACCTCATCTTCGGTACCGTCAACTCACCAACCTCCCCTGTCGGACCCAATCTCGACCAGACGATCGGCACGGGCTGGCTGTACGCCGTCCACGCGCGATCCGCTCTCGCTCGAGGAAAGCTCTGGCAAGCGGCGCTCATGCTCGACGAACTCCGGAACCAGATCATTGCCCTCGCGTGTGCTCGACACGGCCTGAACCCCTGGCACGGACGCGAGGTCGACCGGCTGCCGTCAGCCGAACTGGCCGCACTCGCCGACGCGCGAGCCTCGCAGGTTACCGCCGCCGCGCTCCAGAACTCGCAGAGACAACTCATCGACCTGTTCCTCGCCGAGATCGAACTCCACGACCCATCGCGAGCCGCCCGGTTGCGTGAACCACTGACCGCACGCGCTCAAGACGGACGCTGAACCACCGGCTTCCGACCGCGGATCCTTGGCCAGCCTTCATCCGACGTCGGCCGTCCGTCGCCGCTGACATGGCCAGTCATCGAACGGGATGACGAGTAAGAGCGCAAGGTTGGTGGTCTGCCCGCACCAAGAGCGTCGTCGCCAGCGCCCTCTCGCAGACAAGACGCTAGGTCATCGTGGGAGGGGCCGGCGCTATGGTCAAGACAAGACGATGAATCGAAGGAATCTACCGTGCCTGTTATCGCCATCATCGGAGCTGGACCGGGACTCGGAGCGGCAGTTGCCCGAAGGTTCGGGCGCGAAGGCTTCTCGATAGCCCTGATCTCGAGGAACCAGTCGAAGCTTGACGCCATGGCTGCGGAGCTGAACGCCGGAGGTTTGATCGCACGTGGTTATGCCGCGGACGTGCGGGTACCGGCCGCGCTTGAGGATGCCCTTGCACGTGCCGCGGCAGAGCTGGGGTCCATCACCGCGTTGCAGTACAGCCCGCTCCCGGCGCGTGAATACCTCAAGCCGGTGCTCGAGATGACTCCGGAGCTGGCGCTGGAAGCATTGCGGTTCTCGGCCCTCGGGCTCATCCACGCGGTGCGTACTGTGCTGCCGGCGATGCGGCAGACCGGACACGGCAGCGTCATCCTGATCAACGGCGGAACATCGGTGAAGGCACGCGCCGACTTTGCAGGCACATCGGTCGCGTTCCCGGCCGAGAGCGCCTACGGTGAGATGCTCCACGACGCACTCGAGGGTGAGGGCGTCCGAGTCGCGCAACTCGTGATCCCGGGAGGCATTCCCAAGCTTCAGCTTGTCAATGGCATCGACGACGTCGCCGATCGCATTTGGGACCTCCACGCCGTTGCGGGTCCGTTCCGCACTATGCTCATTCCGCTCGAGGACGGCAGGGAGTAGGACCCGCTCTCAGTGCTGACCGTGTTGCAGTCGTCGACCTGGGACCAGCACGCCGAACGGGCCGTCGCCCCGAGCAGGCGCCGGATCATTGCGCCGCGCTCGCCGCTCCCATCGCTCTCGACGTCGCGGCAGTCGGTCCGCCTTCGAGGCAGGGAGGCCTGTCGCAGTGAACGACCGGCCCGCGGGCGTGAGCGACCCGTTAAGGGGCTGCCCGAACTCGCTTCGCGTGTTCACCGGCGCAGCGAGTTCGGGCACGGCTTTTGGCCAATCGGGACGGGGTCGACAAGGTGTCCGTCTCGGCGGTCGACAGCAAGGGCACTGGTCCGGCCGCGAGCACCACCTTCCGGGTCAAGAAGTAGGCGGCCGCGCGGCCCCCGGGCGCACCGGGCCCAGGTGCCGGTAGCCTCGGTCACGGGGCTAGTGCGACCGAGGGAGCAGCCATGACGAGCACGCCGACCAACCTCCTCGAGGAGCTCGAGCCGGTGGTGGCCGAGAACCTCGACCGCCACCTCTCGATGGCGCAGGAGTGGCATCCCCACGACTACGTCCCGTGGAGCCGGGGCCGCGACTTCGCGTTCCTCGGCGGCGAGGACTGGGCGCCCGAGCAGTCGCAGCTCTCCGAGACGGCCAAGGCCGCGATGTTCACCAACCTGCTCACCGAGGACAACCTGCCGTCCTACCACCGCGAGATCGCGGCCCGGTTCGGCCGCGACGGCGCGTGGGGCACCTGGGTGGGCCGCTGGACCGCGGAGGAGAACCGGCACGGCATCGCGATGCGCGACTACCTCGTCGTCACCCGCGGCGTCGACCCGGTCGAGCTCGAGCGGGCCCGGATGGACTACATGACCTCGGGCTACGACTCCGGCGACAAGACCGTGCTCGAGGCGGTGGCCTACGTGTCCTTCCAGGAGCTCGCGACCCGGGTCTCGCACCGCAACACCGGCAAGGTCACCGGAGACCCGATCGCGGACCGGATGCTCGCCCGGATCTCCAAGGATGAGAACCTCCACATGATCTTCTACCGCAACATCGTCTCCGCGGCGCTGGATATCGCGCCCGACGCGACGATGCAGGCGATCGCCAAGGAGGTCATCGGCTTCGAGATGCCGGGAGCCACGATGGCGGGCTTCCGGCGCAGCTCGATGATGATCGCGAAGGCCGGGATCTACGACCTGCGCCTCCACCACGACGACGTGATCATGCCGGTGCTGCGGCACTGGGACGTCCTGGACCGCACGGACTTCGGACCGGAGGGCGAGCAGGCCCGCGAGCAGCTGGCGGCATTCCTCCAGGGGCTCGACGCCCAGGCGACCAAGTTCGTCGACCGCCGCGAGGAGAACCGGGCCCGGGTGGCCGCGCGCGACGACGGGGTGCAGCAGGACATCGTCGGGTCCTGAGCCGAACGAGCCGGGCGACGACGGGTACCGCCGGATCATGAAGATCATGCGCACCGGGGCCCACATCGGCGTCGCCAAGAAGCTGTACGACGAGGCCCGCAAGCCCGAGAAACAGCGCCGGATCAAGCATGCCGTGGCGGCGGCGCGCGAGCGCCGGGCGCGCCGCGCCTGATCAGGACACGGGGCGGATCGGTCCGCCGCCGGGCGGCACCGCCTCGAGCACCTCGACCTCGTCGCCGACCCGGATCGTGACGCCCGCGGCGTCGGGCGCCAGGTTGATCCCGAACCAGGTCTTGCCGTCCCACCGCCGGATCCGGGCCAGCGAGGCGATCGGCTCCTTCTCGCGCAACCCGGTCCGCCCTGACAGGGATCCGCAGTGCGACGATCAGCGACGGACTCGCCACAATCGAATTCGCGGCTCATGCTGTTGCAGTGAACGACCGCCTTGTGCGACTCATCATTTGTCAGTGGGAGCCGTTGAAGAAGAGCATCTTTGAGCCGTCTTCGGCGGTCCAGATGTGGCCGACCCATCGCAGGTCTCTCACCGGCGGTGGTTTGCCCACGATGAGTCTGGGCAAGAGGGTGGGCCACGCCCGCCGTGCTGCTTCGTCCTCGAAGAGATACATTCCTTCGGGGTACACATCAGTCACGATGGGGGCGCCGGACTCGATCGCCGCTTTCCCGTTGGCCCGCTTCACCCGCTCCGCTGATTGTCGATAGCTGCGGCCATTCGCAGCCCTGATCGATCCGTCGGCTTGGAGATCGACCGGAAACCGCCGAATAGCTTCCACTCGTCCATGCCGGAATCCTACTTTCGAGCGCCGAGCCGGTGCCGCCGCGACTACTGTGCGCCGGCCCCGACAGCGACCGGCTTGTGGGCGAAGACCCGAGCCGACTTCGGGGTGTAGAGTCGCCGTTCGCAAGACTGTTTTACAACAGCGCGCTCACTCCTCGGAAGCGGCGGATTCAGGTCTCGCCTACACCCTGATTGCGATGGGTCGGAATCACTTGCGGGCATCCGTCTATGGCATATCCCGCGTCCGCTGAATCGATGGCGATCTCCACGAGCGTCACACCGCGGCAGTCCCTGCCTCGACCCGAGCTGCTGCGCCCAGAGCGGGAGCCTTTGATCGGCTGGCGCTCATCGCACCGGCGACCAATTGGTGGCGGGTCCGGCGCGGCATGAGGAATCCTGAGTCGCCGTGTTTGTCGCGCCGATTGTCACGTGGGCGGTCGGGGGTCCGATCGCCAGCGACAGACGCTGAATGACGGTCACCGCCGCTGGAGGGCGCCCTTCGAGGCTGACCGACTACAGCGTTCTAAGTCGCAGCGTATACAAATCATCCTTGCTGATCTGCTCCGCGCGAAGAGCCATCCGTTCCACATCATCGGTTACCCGTATAAGGCACCCCGACATCGCGTCCAATCTCCCCGATGCGATGAAAGTGACCAAATTCGCCGAAAGTTCTGCTGGTACATCCTCGCCCGCCAGAATGTATTCCCGATACCACGGAAGATAGGTTCGACCCTCTACCGATTCAATCAGATATTCCGTCATGGCTGTACGCACCGAGCCCGGGTCGATGGCGAAGGCCATAAGGCCGTGCGCACGGCCATCAGCCGCAAGACATTCGGTCAAGCGTAAGACGGCGGCCTTGGACGTAGCGTATGCGCTGCCATTCATCATGGGGCCCAATGCGGCCCCGCTAGCGACATTGATGATTCGGCCCGTGTTTTGCTTGAGCATCGTTCTGCCAACTGCTGTGCTGCATAGAAACGTGCCATTCAGGTTCACGTCGACCGTATGCCGCCAATCTTCGGGATCCGATTCCCAGATGGGGGCGGGCCTGCCGGTCACACCTGCGTTGTTGATCAGGACACCAATTTCGCCGAGTTCTCGCTGTACGGTTGCAACCATCTTCTCTACCGCTCTGTGGTCGGTAACATCCGCAGAGACGGCAAGAACTCGTCCCCCGACCTTCTCTATCAAATCAACCGTTTCGGCGAGCTCTGCCTCGGTGCGGGCGACCACCGCTACTTTCGCTTTGGCGGCGCTCAATGCCTGAGCCATTACCCGTCCCAGACCGCGTCCACCACCGGTAACGATGGCAACCTGCCCACTGAGATCGACATCTGTCGTATCAAGCGGCGTCATGGTCGCACCCTCATATCTTGTATTCCGGCAGTCATCGCAACAGGGGTGATTCTGGGAGGCTAGCAGGGTGGTGAACAGGTCCGCCGGGGCTCCGTCGCCGAGGGTGTGAATCGTGGCCGGTGGTTGAGGTCGTCCTCGACGTGGGCGACGTCGGTGGCTGTGTATGGAGAGGTTGGTCGACTTCGAGAAGTAGCGGCGCCAGAGCCCGGCGATCTAAACCCGCGGCTACTCGCAAGCCATCTTCGCCAGCTGAGTTTCCCATCGCCTGCGCCACCACCGTGCTCCCAGGGACGGCTGCGATCCTAGACGTTATATGCCGAGTCGAGCACAATCGTCATGCGCGTTCATGGACCGTGTTCCGAACCGCTCGTCGCGCCTACCCCCACTGGGCCGTGGCACGCTTGAGCAGTGACCCGACTTCCCTTACGCGCGCGACTACTCACGGCGCTGGCGGGTGATCCGGACGGCACGCCCTCATGGGTGCGAGCCTTGGCTGAGGGTGACGATGGCGGCTACTTCGCCGACGGCGGCGCCGTCTGGACGGTTCATGCCGGCACGGCGACATTCGTCGCGGGGATACGGGCGCTCCTCATCCAGGCTCTGCACCCGGGCGCGATGGCAGGCATCCATGACTTCTCGCGCTATCGGGAGGACCCCATCGGACGCCTCACCGGCACGGTGCGCTGGGTCATCTGCGTCACCTACGGGTCAACCAAGCAAGCTCACACGGAGACGGCCCGCGTGGGTCGCCTTCATCAGCGGGTTGCCGGCACCTACTCGACGGATACCGGACGCCGCACGTACTCGGCGTCGGACGCGTCGCTTCTGGAATGGGTCCACCTTGCCTTTACGGAGGCATTCCTCGGCGCCCACCAGCGCTGGGGCGGCCCGATCCCGGGCGGCGCAGACGCGTACGTGCGCGAGTGGGCGCAGGCGGGTCGACTGATGCGAGTACCGAGTCCGCCCGAGACCGAGGCCGATCTGAGGTCGCGGATGGATGCGTACCGCGACCGCGGTGAGCTCCGGTACGACGCGCGCGTCGCCGAGGTCGTGCAGTACCTCCGCGACGTCCCCTTCACCGGATCGATGCGATTCGCTTACCGCGTGCTGTTCGCCGCTGCTGTCGCGAGCCTGCCCAGGCAATATCGCAAGCTGCTCGGTCTACGACGAACCCGCCTTCCTGTCATCACCGCGACCCGAATCGTGCTCGCCATCTCTTCCCGGGCCCTCGCAGCGGGTCCACGCGCCCAAGACTTCGCCCGCCAGCGACACCATCGACTGCAGCACGCACTGCACGCCGCACCCATTACGAAGCGGGAGTCGGCGATCCCATCCGCAGCGGACGACAGATCGCAGCAGCGCTCCAACGCTGAGGATTGAAGGCCGTCCTTCATCGCGGTGAGGCAACTCGCGACACCCGCTCTCTGCGAGCACGGTGATGAGGGAGCTGCGGTTCGTTGAGAGCACTCGATAACGCGGCGGTTGTTGGCACACACGTTAATCCGTGGGCCATCGAGCCACCTTCCTTCGAACGGTCACGGACCGGTTTGGGCGGCGAGGGACGCTCAGACAGGGGTCGCCGCGGGCATCCGGGATGGTGGGATTCAGGACGTGACGGTGCGAACTGCGCGAGCCGGCGAGCCGACGACGATTGTGTTCTCGGGGACGTCTTTGGTGACGACGGCTGCCGCTGCGACGACAGCGTTGTCACCGATCGTGATGCCTGGCAGGACTGTGACGTTCGCTCCTATCCAGACGTTTCTGCCGATGATGATCCGGGCGGGATGCAGGTCGCCGCGCTTGCTCGGGTCGAGGTCATGATTCAGCGTCGCCAGCACCGTGTTGTGTCCGATGAGGCAGTCGTCGCCGATGACGATGCCGCCCTGGTCCTGAAACTTGCATCCGGCGTTGATGAAGACCCGCTTGCCGACCTTGATGTTCTTCCCGAAGTCCGCGTAAAACGGCGGGAACACCGTCACCGACTCATCGATGGGCGTCCCGGTCAGTTCGGCGAGCAGGTTTCGAACCCGCTCGGGCGAGTGGTAGCTGCTGTTGAGCTCAGCGGTGATTCGGAGCGCTTCCTGGCTGGCCTGGTGCATGACGACGCTCGCGCAAGGACAGCGTCGGATGAAAGGCCTTCCCACTTCGTGCACAGCCGGTCGATAGACCGCCCGCATGGGGATCGTCAGCGATGCAGCACCTACCGTCGTAGGTGTGCATTATTCCCCAGTGCGTGACCGAACGCGGTTTTGAGTTATCCGATGAGGCTGACGCCCCGTGCGATGACCAGGGCGAGGAGGACGAACCCTCCGAAGGACTCCAGCGACATGAGCAGTTTCGATCGAGCGGTGAGAGGCATGGTGTCGGTGGGGCTGAACGCCATCGAGTTGGACAGTGAGAAGTAGAAGTAGTCGACGAAGCCCGCTGTCCAGTCCGACTTCAGCGATGAGCCGGCTGCTACTTCGACGATGGTGTCGTCATCCTCGTCCTGCGGAAAACGGAAATCGGCGGCCGGAAGGTCCGAGCGTTCCGCCATCGTGCGCACGACGGGTCCACCCCGATCGATCTCCCAGAACAGCAGTGCGAAGCCGATCACATTCACCACCCAGACTTGGAGCGCCGATTGCAGCAACGATGGCCCGTCGCCGGTCCCGTCGACGAGTACGAAGACGAGCGAGACCAGAGTTATCTGGTTGGAGAGCACCACGATGATGGCGAGGGTGAGCGAGGCAACGCGCGACCACGTGGTCTGCTTCTTGAAGCGGTGCGGGTTGATGATGATGAGCGGGATCAGCAGCAGGATGCCGATCGCGACGGTCACGTACCGCTGGACCGTTATGAGATCGTTCGGCAATGCGCCGTAAAGGGCGAGCGCGACAACCAGCGCGAAGACCGCCGGCCACCGGTGCTCAATGCGGGCATTGCGCGTTTGGTGTTGACTCACGCACGAAGTCTAGGTTGACGGCTCCCACAGCCTCGCGGAGGCGCGACCCGTAAGCGCTCGCACGCCGGACATTGCATCGAGAAACGAGTCGAAACCCAATCAGTCGCACTTGAGGCGGCACATCAACGAGACAGGCGCCTTGAGCCTAGTGCTCGCTAGGGGATCCGCGGGGCGGGGCGACAGCCCTCGACCGCTACCCTCGCGCGCATTGCTCGAATAGGGATCCGTTGGGGCGGTCGGACCGCGGCCGCATGGGACGACGCTGATCGATCCTGCTTGCGGGAGGTGTACCCTGTTCGCCGCACCGAGAGGAGAGCGGTCAATGAGGCTCGGAGACGGGAACGCTGAACGGCGGTTGCGGATCACGGTGTTGAATGACGCGTTCGGCGCAGACGCGGCGATGGTCAAGGATTGGGGCTACTCGACCCTGATCGAGGCTGCCGATCGGCGCATACTTTTCGACACGGGCACAATGGTGAGGTTCTGGGCGCGAACGCGGCGGCCAAACGCATCGATCTGCAGAACCTCGACTTCGCGGTGATCTCTCATCGACACGGTGATCATATGGGCGGCCTGGCACACCTGCTGACAGTGAATCCCACGCTCACGGTATGGGCGCCCGACGAGCCATTCGGTGTCTTTGGCTCCCAGTTGGATGCCACCTTCCCCAGGGCTGACAATTCGTTGGCGCCGCATGAACGCTATTTCGACGGGAATCGCGACGGGATATGGAAAACCGGCAGCGCGTGGCCCCGTGCCGACTTCCACCTGGTCAGCGCGATCACCGAGATCGCCCCGGGAATCACACTGATCGCGCTGGTCTCTGACCGGCCCGGGACCGTTGAGCTTCGCGAGCTCTCCCTCGCCTTGGACACGCCCGATGGCATTGTCCTCGTGGTGGGATGTTCGCACCCGGGGATCGCGAACATCGTGGAGGCCGCCCGGCCGATCAACTCTGAGATTCTCTGCGTGGTCGGTGGCCTGCATCTGCTGGTCGCCGGCGACCTCGAGATCGCCTCCACCGTTGCCCTGTTGCACGACACGTACCACGTCAAGTACATCGCGCCGGGCCACTGCACCGGCGAACCGACGCTGATCGCACTGAAGAAGGTCTTCGGCGCACGCTGTCTATATGCCCGAGTCGGCAGCACACTGTCACTCGGCGGCTCCCCCACCACCGAGACACAACCGAGATCCACCGCAAAATAGCTCATGACGACCAGCGGTCGGGCGAGACATTCGCACCTGAGCCTGCCCACCGCCCGCGCCCCGCGGACATCACCGATAGGTATCACAATCGCACGCGCATAGACGCGTACGTGGCCAAGCCCCGAACGGGCATTGCCCGCTAGGGATCCTCAGCACGCGATATGCCGCCGAGGCGCAGACGTCGGGAGGGGACAGTGCAGATTCGTGGGGCGATCGATCTGGAGTTGCTGACGGGAGGGAACATGCACCCTGGCCGGTCGCGCCCATTCGGGATCACGCGGATCGGAGGCGAGTTCGTTCGCTGTCCGTTTACCGCTGTGAACTGAGTTGGTAATCGGGCTGGGGCGGCCAACTCGCTTGTCAGGCCTCCGATGGATCCGACGCGACCGTCGCCCGAGGAAGCCTCGGCGTGAGCTTGACGAGGCCAGGCTCTTCGTTCCAGCGTTGGATGGTCTGAACCAGCCAGAACAGCGCGAAGGCGAGCAGTGCGACGGCCTCGCAGATAAGGACGGCGTGAGTGTTTGGCAACGCGAACCCCAGAATCGGTGACAAAGGGATGTCGATGGCAAGGACTATTACGACGCCCGCATAGATCGCCCGCTGCCAGGGGCGCGGTTCGATGTTGCTCGTCTTGCGGAAGAAATTGATGAATGGAACGGTCGCAAATGCGATGAAGAACGCGATCGTCGCAGGGTAGTGCATCGAGAAGATCCACAGATTCGGGTCATCCGGATTGACCCATGCTGGGATGATGAGGGCGAGGACGACGAGAAACACTCCGAGTGCAACGATCATTGTGACTCGGACCCAGTTTCCTTCCAGCTGCTTGGTTCGCCACAGTATGAGGCCGGCAATGAGAATGAGCAGTAGCGCTACGAGGTAGGCCGTTACGCCGGTGATCACTCCGTCTGCCTCTACCTTTATTGACGCGGGGTCCAGCGCAGCAGGGATCAGCGCGATGAGTGGGGCAAATGGTGCTGCCATGTCGAGGAAGGCGCTCTCGGCGTCGGAGCCAGAAAGGACCGTGAGCGCTAGAGACGCAGCTACGAGCGATCCGACGAAGACGCTTCGGGCCGACGTGTAGTAGGAGTGGCTGATCGAAGGAGGCAGCACGCCGGAGCGGATCCATTCGATCACCACCCCGGCCAGGATGACAATGACGATTCCGACGAGCGCGACGCGAAGATACCGGTGAGTGCGCTGTGCAGCATCCGACATGGACGAATCCCCCAGAATGTGTGCCGAACTCCGGCGTAAGTGTCGACTGAGGTTGTCAGGAATTCACGCCGTTGGCGTCAAGATAGCCCTACTCGCTTCGGAGGACTAGAGCGTTTGCCGCCGCTGAGTTTGGGCGACTCCGACCCGCTGCGCCGGCTCAAACATCACGCGTCCCCCAAGTGACGCCGCGCACGCTTGAGAACTCACGCTCCGCAGCGGACACGATCGGTTAGTGTCGACGACGGTCCTGCCCGTTCGTTGTTCACCCAATAAGGCTCAACGTGCGCACGCGACGCGCGCGCGACGGTGCCGCATTAGTGCACCGCCCGCAAAGGGATCCATCGTGCTAGGGCCGACCCAGAGGACTGTATTCAGGCGGGCGGAGGATCTGACTCACGTGGCTTAGGGCGCTTGGGCTTTGGGCTTTGTAGCAGGGTGCTGCCGACGCCTGTGGCGAGGAGGGAGACGAGACCCATCGTGGCGAGAGCGAGGGGCAGGGAGGCTGCTGCGGCGATGGCGCCGACGAGGATGGGTCCTCCGGCGTCTCCGACTTCTCGGCCGAGTTCGGCGCTTCCCATTGTTCGTCCCATGCGGTTGGGTGGTGTCGCGGCGGCGAGAACTGCAAATCCCAGCGGGGTGATGACTCCGACCCCGACTCCGATGAGGGTCGCCGCAATGTAGATCGTGACGAGACCGGGGGTGACTGAGACGGCGGCCAGTCCAGCCGTGAGGAGCACGCCGGCGGAGGTCATGAGGATGCGGGATCGGTGCGGGGCGGTGTCGTGCCGGCGACCCATACCGGGCTGGATGATGGCGGAGATGAGTGCGAGGACGGTGACAGCTGCCATGCTGGCGAGCGGTTCCAGCCCGATCTGGGTGCCTAAGTACGGGAGGAATCCGACGGCGACGCCAAGCACCGCAGTGGCCGTAGCGAGCAAGATCACGGGGCCGAGGAAGGATCGGGCCGTGGATTGGCGAACGAGTTCGGCGAGTGTGGCGCGCGCTTTGGGAAGCACGGTGATCTGTGGGATTCCCCACGCAGCCCATCCCGCCGCGACCACGGAAAGCACCGTGAGGGCGACGAACAATGCGGGGAGCCCGGCCCACATGATCAGACCAGCCCCCAGGAGCGGCCCGGCCGCGTAACCGAGCCCTTTCCACGACCCATACCGACCGAAATACCGACCGGCCGCGCCGGCACCCGCCAACCGTGCCACCGCGGCCGAAGACGCCGGCGAGAAGGCGGCGGCCGCCGCGCCCTGCCCCAACCGGGCAAGCGCGAGCAGGACAGGTGTCG
Organism: Microbacterium deminutum; assembly: GCF_039530205.1. Lineage (NCBI taxonomy): Bacteria > Bacillati > Actinomycetota > Actinomycetes > Micrococcales > Microbacteriaceae > Microbacterium > Microbacterium deminutum. The sequence continues at coordinate 59,031 of NZ_BAAAOG010000010.1, read as the reverse complement.
ACGCGAACACACCGAGCAGGCAAGCCCCGGCGAAAACCGCGAGACCCCCCACGATCACCGGCTTGACACCGACCCGGTCGCTCAGCACGCCGAACAAGGGCTTCAGAATCACCTCAGCGATGTCGTAGACAGCGAGAATCACACCGAGCCCGAGGAACGACAGGCCGAGCTCGGCGGTCTCGGTCCCGATCGCCGCTGCGACACCGTGCGCGCCAAACGCAGTGGTGAACCCCGCAAGATACAGCGGCCCCAGGTTCACCCTTCTGGTCACGGCATCCTCCACCCGACCGACCGTAGTCGACCAAGCCGCGCACCCAGAGCGATCGTGGTCGTGCGCTGGCCGACACCGTTCTGGCGAATGTCCCACAGCCCGCCGCGGGACTTCGGTGGCCGACGCGAGGCTGACGGCTCCCTCGGTCAGCCGGGTGCGGGGGGAAGCGTGGCCGAGAGAGCCTGGCCCGCACACCGCAGGGCGCTCGGGGGTGGCCGACGCCCATAGCCGGGATGCCACCACCATAGTGGCCCCACTTACCGCCTGGAAAGCAAAGTATTCAACCTCGGTCACACCTCGGTGATCGGACCTGCCCGGCGAGGGGGTCCGTGTCGGTCCCCACGGGCGGGAGTCTCCGCTTCAGCTGACTCAGCACGCGACGCCGGTCATCCGTACGGCGCGTGCCATCATGTGGGCATGTCATCGCCGACCTCGCCTCTCACCTACCGCCCTGGCCAGCAATCGCTGTGAGCGCCGTGCTTGTCGCGGTGCTCGCAAGCGTCGTGAACGCGATCGTGGCCACGATCGCGATCGCCCTCGGACTCGACGCGACCGCCTCCCACGGATTAGAGGCATTCTCGACATCCCGCTCACCATCATCGGTGCGATCCGCTGGAAGCCCGAAGTCAGCCGGGCCGCGCTGGAAGACCTCGCCGACATGGCAGGCACATTTTCGGGAACGAACCCCGGAGTTCTAGCCGTTCATTGCGGGCCGAGCACCAGCCCCGAAGGCCTCGAGGGCGGATTCGAACAGGCGCTCATCGTCAACTTTGCGAGCAGTTCAGCGCGAGACGACTATCTACCGCACCCGGCGCATCAACCCGTCGCACAGCTGATTTCTCGATGGGCAGAAGAGGTCGTCGTCTTCGACGTCGATGCGTGATGGCTCGCCCGTGGTGGATCCGTTGATGAGTCACAGCGGCATCCGGGAACTCGACGGCACGAGCAGGTGTCAGTCGGTGGTGTCGGTCCAGGATGCGATGTCCACGCCCTTGTTGTCGGGCGACGCGAGCGACCACCAGGCAGGAGCGCACGAGTCGTCGGCGAGTCTGCCTCCGGCGGCGAGTGCGGCATCCACCCGCGCCCGAGCCTGGTCGGCCGGCACGAAGACACCCGCCGACCAGCGAGGACCTCGCGCGGACTCCACCGTACTCGGTAGTCGCCGTGCGCCCCAGCGTGACCTCACAGGGCGAGTCGCTTGGCTCCGCTCCGACGTTCTCGACGAAAGAGACCACTGATGCCTTCGAGCGGAATCGAGATGGTCAGACTTTCCCAGGTGACGTGCATTGCGCGTCGTGTGCCTGCTGATACATGTGGGCGAGGTCTATCAGATCGATGAACGTTCTGAAGGAAACGTCGGAGCCGTGTGCCACGTCGCTGAGGACAGTGGCAAGGTCTGCAGCGAGTCGCACGTCCAGGTGAGGTCGGATGCGAACACGCTCGGGTCCACGACAACCGGGCCCGTTTTCACTGTCCGCCCCGTTTCTGAGAAGAGCCGCGTCTAGGCTTCAGCGATGCGAGCCCGGGTGACGGCCGACCTCTCCTCAGTGAGGGTACCCGGCTGTGCCTCGTCGATTTTCGACATGTCCGCTCCTTACACATCTGCCCTGCGGCGGGCGTTCACATGGTGGTGTGGCCAGGACGCGCCGGCGTCGGCGTGACACCGTCTTGCTGCGCGACGCGCCCTGACCGGAAGGCGAGGATCGCCATCGCCACGAGCATGCGGTGACTCGATATCCAACCAACCCATGTTCGCGCCTGTGCGTCCCTTCGCGGACCGCTCTCGAGCGCTTACTTCAATCTGCAAGATCACCTACGCCGCGATCCTTGACGAGCCATCGCGGACGGCATCGACGTTGTCGAGTCGTACGAATCATCCGGTCGGTTCAGCCTGCTCTACGGCGGCCCATGAGCCGCCGACTTCTGAGATTTCAGCTCTCCTTGGTTGAGGCCTCGCCCAGCGCGGCAAGCGCCTTGCGAAGCGTCTCGGTCCACGCACCGGCGGTGGCGGGGTCGGTGTGCGAGCCGTGGTGACCCGGGAAGGTCACGAACGGCACCCCGAGCTCGTCGGCAATCCGGCGCGAGGTGCGACCGAACGGCAGGCCGAGGCTCAAAGCGCCGGCACCGACGACGACGTTCACGCCGTTCCCGGCGATCGCGGCCAGGTCGGGCTTGTAGTTCGTGAGCGGCAGCATCTGGTATTTCACGTAGAAGTCGGCGAACTCGAGTCCTGGCATGGCGTCGGCGTTCGGCCGCAAGGCCTCGACTTCGGCCTGGGTGAACGGCTTGCCGGCGTTGAACGGCAGCTGCGAGAGCAGAAGGAAGTCGAGGAAGCCCTGCTTGGGTCCTTCCGTCCACGCCGTGCGGTAGATCTCGGCGATCTTCGTCTGCAGTTCGCCCGCATCGGGCAGCACACGGATCACCGGTGGCTCGTGGACGACCAGACCCGCAACGACGTCGGGGATGTTCTTGCCGAGTTCGAGTGCGACCTCGGCTCCTGCGCTGTTGCCGAAGACAGTGGCTCGTTCCACCCCGGCCGCTTGCAGGACGGCAGCGACATCGCGGGCCTGCTGGCCGATTTCGTAGCGGCGCGGTTCGCGGCCTGTGCTGCGTCCGAACCCGCGCGGATCGTAGGTGATCACCGTGTGGTCGGTGGCGAGCGGGCCGGCGACGAGAGAGTAGACCGAGGCATCGCCCGGCGTGCCGGGGAGAAGGACGATGGGTGCGCCGTCGCCGCGAACGTCGAAGACGATCTCGTCGCCTTCGGCCGTGACGCGGTCGGTGCGGATGTCGGTGGTGAGAGTGTTCTGGATGGACATTGTCGTTGACTCCTTGCCATTTGGGCGGTGACTTCGGTCGCCGCCGGATATTGGATGGCCTCCGCCGTTGCGGTGGTTGATGTACACGATCCCGCTCGCTCGCGGGTCATCGCGCCCGTAGAACTCCCGGGTCGCACCCGGGCATCCACGCCAGACCCCTGGTGGAAGCGGTAGTGGCACGGATTGTGGGAACTGAAAGCGCGCTCGGCTGGTGGTTGACAATCGTTGGCGCCGTACTTGGGGCCGCGGCCGCGCTCCTCTTCACGATCGGTGCTCAGGGTTCGGCTCTCGCGGCGGCCGGAACCGGGTGGTACCGACCAAAGCTCGGCGAGCGCGCGATTAGTGGCTGCACCCGCCCGCAGAAGGACCGGCAATCGAGCCGTGACGTGCGGGGCGGATGCTCGGTTGTCGGGCTGGTCGACAATGGGCTGCATGGATGCCATTGAGGGCGCTCCCGAGGTTTACGAGATCGTCTTTGAGAATGAGCGTGTGCGCGTACTTCGTTTCGTGACCCAGCCGGGTCAGGCGTGGCCGTTGCATCAGCATCCGGATTCCGTGGCCGTTTCCCTGTCGGACTATCGCATCCGCAACACCATTCCCGGTTACGCGCCAACCGAGCGCGCAAGCCGACTCGGGGACGTTCGTTGGATCGACGCCACATCGCATACGGGACAGAACACCGGAGACACGGAGATGGTCGGCCTGATCGTGGAACTCAAACCATGACCGTCGCGATCTGCGGAACCAGCCCGCGTCCGGACCCCCCTTCCTACGGAGCTCACGTCTAGCCTGATGCGTCCATCCTCCGACTCACCACCCTTGGCCAAGGTCTTGACCTGCACCGGCGGGCTCGCTGACGGGAGGATCGCGGAACCGCGGGCGATCTCGTTGTCGTGCTTGCTGCTGGGTCCTTTACGCGATTGAGCAAGTGCCGTGGCGGCGGCGGCGGCGTAAAGTGAGTCGCCTGGTGGTGTTGTCAATGACGAACACGAAGCTCCCTTGTTTGGCCGGGTTGCACGCGTCATGCGCGTCCCCTCCCTATAGGCGTCCCAGCGCCCACGGCGCGCATCAATGACCATCGCGCGATGGCCGACTTCTTCACACCCTCGACATTCGACTGGCCAGAGCGCCCCGATGCATCCCCGGCGGGTGGTTTCCTGATCCAACGCCGTAGCGGGAACCGAAACTTCGAGGTCGTTGTCGCATGGCCCCACGGCGGGCTGGCGTACTTCGCGCGGGACAACGGCCCGGTGCCACCGCGATGGATTGGACCGACACGCTTCGGCCACGGTCACTACCTGGGAGCATCGGTCACCGAGTCAGACAACAGCACATTCAACTACTCCGATGTCAAGAACCTCGAAGTGGCGGCCGTCCGCGACAACGGCACGGTGGAGCACTGGTGGATGGAGAACGGTGGCGGCTTCGTCTGGCATCAGGCGGAGACCGTTCTCTCCGGCGCTATTGGTGTCCCCGCATTGGTCTATGGCGGCGCGGAGCTGAAGCAAGGCGTCCTGGGGATCGATCTCGACCAACACCTCAGCGGTGAGATGCACCTCATCTGCCCCTTGGCGGGCGGCGGCTTCGCGTACCAAAGCAAATTGGATGTCAACGGCACTGAGCTTTCACCGGCGGCCATGGCGCTCCCCGATTTGTCGGCATGGAAGAACCATCAGGCTCCCTTGCCGTCTGGCCCGGAGATCCTGAGCGACCGTCAATTCGTGGGCGCGGCCGTTGTCCTGCCGCCCTGGCCCAGCGCCCGTTTCGCGGCCAGCTGGAGCCAATTTCGGGAGAACAGCAACATCCTCTCGGCCGGGGTGCTGGTCGCCGTGGTGTCGGATCGGGGGGCGCTGACACTCTTCGAGTGGGGACCGAAACAGGTACTGGGCGCGCCGGGCGGGGTCGTGCTCGGATGGCAGCAAGGACTGAGTATCACCACCCCAGAAACCGGCGACGGAGCCCCTGGACAGGTGCTGCGACCGTGCCGTGGGCGTCCCAGCATGTTCCAAGGCGACTACGACTTGGACGACACTGTGTTCTTCCCCGTCGACAACGGCAAACACTTCGGCAACATCGAGCTTGTCGCCCCCAACAAGACCGGCGGCATCCATCACCTGTGGCGAGACTGCGGTTCCCCGTACGCGTCAGAGCCCCTCGACAGGATCTGGCGCTATGCCACCCTCATCGGGTCAGAACTCTACGACGAGGTCTCGCTCATCCAAAGCAACTTCGGCAACGCCGACCATGGCAACCTGGAACTGGTCGCGCGCCGCTTCGACCAGAATGGCTTCGACTTCTTCTGGCGCGACGAGAACTTCAACTGGCACGGCCCCGAACACGTCGGCCCCCCGGGAACGACGTCCGCACCACTGACCATCGCATCCGAGCCGACCGCGGACGACTTCGTCCACTGGCATACCGCCGACGCGAACGGCGCCACCGGAACACTGCACGATGGTGTCGTGACCCTGACCGGCCCCATGGGCACGGCGTTCTACTTCCACGATGACTACCCGAACTTCAGTTCCGAACGATTCACCCCACGGCTGAGCGCAACCGGCATGGTCGAGATCAGAGGAGGAGTCGAGCGCTCTTCGAATGCGGGCTTCCCCCACAGCGAGGTCGTGGAGTGCGTGGGATCGAACTTCGCCGTCTTCTTCGCGCCCTGGCCATCCTCTTATGGAGGACTTCCGATCGTTCGACGTGTATCAGTGTCAGCCGCGCGCGGAGACAATTACGCTCGTCCTCACTGCGCGCCTTACGGTGGTCGTGGCACCGCACCGAATTGCGGACGGTGACGCGAGCGCCGAGTCGTCGAGACGGGAGGCGGAGCTGGAAATGGTCATGTCTCAGCTGTTCTCCTCGGCGCGGACGTACCGGGCGCGGACGCCGCTCATCGGATCGCGTCGAAAGTCCCGGCGTGCGATCATCGTGCCTACCAGGCCGATGCTCGCGATGATCGCTCCCATTGTGCAAAGCAGTGGGAGCACCCACAGCCCCGCCGTTGCGGTCAGCACCGCAATGGCGACGCAGAGGATGACGACCACAATGAGCGTGATCCCCATCCTGCGTTGCGAGTCCCGCTTGCTGTTCAGCCATGCCGACCACTGGGGTTCTTGTGGCAACCACCACTCCCAGTCGGCGGGGAGCGGCATCAGGCATCCAGGCGGTCTTCGGTACTCGGTGACAGACAACCCGATGTACTCCGACACCCACTCCTGGCCTGGCTGAGGCCACCCAGGTGGCGGGTTGAACCGCATCGGCAGCTCCTCCCGCCAGCCCTGCTCCGACGTACCCGTCTCGGCCTCGAAGGCCTTGGAAGGCGCCGCGGCGCGCCTGCCCATCCGCCAAAGTTTGTACCAGCTCGCTGAGAGCTCCGAATCGGCCGCGATTTCCGCGGCCTTCTCATCATCGAGGAGCAGACCCATGTTCCGTCGGGTCACGTCGTGTGTCAGCGCGAGCCGGAACTGTTCCAGCGTCGTGTCGCCACGGTCGTCGCGATCGGAATCTTCCGAGGCCGGCCGCGACGGTGCAGCCTCGTCCTCCCGCTCCCAGCGGGAAACACCTGGGGCCGCTTGCGATGACTGAGACGCCGCGGTGGGTCGATCGGCCGCCGCCAGCGCGATTGCCGATTGGTTGATGAGGGCAGCGAACCCGCGGGCGCTGGCCACGACGGTGCGATTGTTCTTTCGCGCAACCGCACAAACGAGGAATGTCGTCGGTCCCTCGACGATGAGATACAGATCGCGATCATCCACCCGCTCGGGCAACGCCGACGTCGTCATCCCGATAGCTCCTGCTCGCCCGACCGTGAGCCGTCGGTTTACAGTGTCCGAGTCGTCAATGCTCGCCCTCAGTCCCGCGAGAGGGTGCACCAAGCCGTTCTCGTACCCCTCAATCAGCGACGTGCTCGTGAGCCGGAGCGTCACTTTCCATGTCGACAGCGTCGCGATGACGCCATCTGACACGTTCGCCGCCTTATGTTGCCGCACGATGCGAATCATGGTTACGACGAACGAGACGAGGAAGATGACGAGGACGATTGCCAGCACAACGCCGAAACCGATCATCCCCATGTCGGCGAGCATAGCCACCACCGGCAACGGCAGACGGAGTGATTCCTATCGCGCGGCGTCTTCTGTGCGCGTGATGAGGTTGCGCATGTCGAGGTGGGTGGCGAGCATCGCCGGCAGGTCGGCGTCGGGGGCCGACGAAGCCGACGCCATCACGCGCCCAGGCGTGCCATGAGACGTACCCACCCCTGCGCGTTCCCCTACCGGCAACGAACCACCAGAGTGCGGAGACACTCGAGGAGTCACCACGTCGCCTGGCGCACGAACTGAGAGGCGAGTAGCGTCTGCGCCAGCGCGGGAAAGGTGAGCGCATGGCGACCCCAAGTTCTGACAACACCGCCGAGGTGGCGGGCCCCAGCTCGGAAGCCGCGAGTCAGGCCGCGAACGCCGCATGGCAGCGCCAGCTCCCGATGCGGTTCAACCCGCCGCCCGGCTGGCCGATACCGAGCCGCGCATGGATTCTGCAGCACATGGGACGGGGAATGTCCGACGCGTGGAAACCTGTGGATGCCCCGCCGGATCCGCCCGTTGACTGGCCGTGGTGGGTCCGGCAGGAACCCGCGTGGACTGCCTGGATCGAGAGGGAGAAGCGCTCCTTCCGGGGCCTGCCGTGGCTCGTCGCCGCGCTTGTCGCCTCACCAGTCGTGATAGTCCTCCTACTCCCCCTGACGGGAGCGACGGTGGTCGCCACTTTCGCGGCGCTGGCTCTCGCCTGCGGCGTGATGGTGATCGCCACACGACGCAGTCAGTTCCGTAGGGACCCGGTGGCGCGATTCCGCGAGCAACACCGGGACGAATGGATGCCGATCCTGAATGAATCCGACTCTGATCCCGGAGACCAGGGCGGCTGTAGGCGAGCGCGCCGCATGGGGGGCGACGTTACCTGACTCCGCTTCGGCGGCGGCTCAGGCGATTGATTCCTATCGTGCCCCTTTGGGGTCGCGGGGCCAGACCTAGGCGTCCCTAAAGATGTGTGGCGTGCGGTCTTCCGCGTCTGCTGCATCCATTCACCCGTCCACTCCGTCCGCCCACCGGTGCCCATATCCGGGCATGGCTGGGATAGGGACCCGCCTACGAGGCCCGGCGATGTTGGTCCGGGAGCTTAGCCCGCCGCCAACACCAGCAGCAGGATCCCGGCGACGAGGACTGTCAGCAGTAGCCAGCTTCCCCATTCCGGCCATTTCCCGGGGTCCCACGGGCCTGGCGGGAGGTCGAGAGCCTTGTGTATGCGGGCTTCCTCTGTGGCCAGGTCATGTAGCGCGTCCGAACGGCCCTCGCTCGCGTCTTCGTGATTGGGGTCGACGAACGACCCGCCGAGCACCCGCGCCCGTTCGATCTGGATCTGCGCCAACCGTCCACGGAGCAGGTCAGGGTCGTCGCTGCTGGAAGAAGCGCTAATCCGTGTGCGACCGTGCACCTGGAGGCTCTTGCGCGTTTCGACGACAGGGCGCATGACGGCACGCTCGTACGGTGGAATGTCGGGCTGATGCCAGGTCAGAAGGAGTCCGCCGTCGAGTGTTTTGGCGATCATGCCGTGACCGCCGTGGCGGGTCAGAAGCGGCACCGAATCATGGATCCACCGGCCGGTGATGCGGCCCGTTTCGGACCGACTTATGCCCATGGCGGATCCATTGATGGTGGGACTGGACCACAGCATGACGAGTTGTCCCGACCGGAGGCGGTGCAGGAACGGGCCGGCACCGTCGCGCGTCGCCCAGGTCGCATCCGAAGCCTGGAACAGCAGGATGCGCTGTCCGACGGGATGTGTGAGGTCTGCACTGAGGCGTTGGGCCACGATCTCGCTGTCGCCGAACTGGGTCCGGTCGTGGCAGAACACGATCCACGGGTCACCGGCGTCGTCCAGGTGCAACGTGCCGCCGGAGCAATCCCACTCGACCGGTGTGAGTGGGCCGTCGCTCCACGGCAGATACGGCCCCGCGGGACGGTCCGCAACCAAAACCTGCGTCCCGCGGGCGACTCCGTTCGCGTCGAATGTCGCGAACATGAAGTACCGGCCCGCGTGTGCGTGCACTTCCGGTGCCCAGAAGTTGCGATCAGCCCAGAATCCCGCTGGCGAACGGAACGCGGGAAATGGTCCCTGCCAGGACTCCAGGTCGGTGCTGCGGTAGCAGTCGAATCCCGAGGCCAGGGAGTCCATGAACTCGACGTGTCCGCTGCCGAACAGGTAGTACGCACGTTCGCTGCTCACGGTGAGGAGGAATGGGTCGCGCACGCGGATGTCCGCGATGGGTTGAGTTTCACTGGGATCCATCGCGCCTCCTTTGACCTCTGTCGACGGGCTGGCGCGTTCTGCCGCCCTCGCTTCCATTGTGTGGCCACGGGCGGAAATGTCCACTGGGCCGCGAACGTTTGATTCCTGGTGACTCATAGGAGCGCCGCGTGAAGAGTTTGGTAATACTCGTGTGACCACATTGAGCTGGGCGAGCCTACTGAACAGGGTCATCGCTGCAGGGAAGGTCGGATGAGTGGACTCCTCTGAATGCGCCGCCGTGCATGGAGTGCGTGCCCAAGATGGTCACTCCGTCGCCCTCTGCCGGATTGGGCCCGATAATTCTCGCCGGGCGCAGCCGGCAACGGCACCGACCACGCTCTACTCACGGGCGAGGGTGGGATGGGTGCGATTCGTAGCCCCCTGGAAGGAGCGTTCACCAAGTGCTGGTTCGCACAGGGCGCGAAGGCACCGACCACCTGATCGGCAGCAGTGGTCGCAGGCCGCATCCGGCATGTATGTCTTTTGTAGTGAGCAGCGATGCGTGGCCTGGGGAGTGTCCGGCGAGTAATCTCTGAACCAGGCGGCCCTAAGGGGAGGTGAGGGCATGCCCGATGCGAGCGGGGACGTCACTGGTTCGGCGGGTTCCCCGGAGTTCGGTGCGGGTACCAGTGAGGAACAGTTTCGCCAGGCTTTGACCAGGCCGCTGTCCCGCCTGAAGTTGGGGATCGACATCAGCGACGAGGATGCCGCGTCCATCGCGGCGGACGAGACCCTGTGCGCTCGCTGCTACGACGCGTGGCTCGCGAGCAAGACGAGCAACGATTCTCCCGGCGGCTCGACCGAGAGGCGTCGATCGAACGGGGACGAGCAGGAAGCCTCCTGGCGACGAGCGCTGCCGATGCGCTTCAATGCTCCGCCCGGCTGGCCAGATCCTAGTCACGATTGGGTAATGGAGCACATCGGGTTGCCTATGGCCGATTATCGGAGGCCGCCAGGAGCGCCAACTGCTTATCCCGTGAACTGGGAGTGGTGGATACCCCAGGATCCCCACTGGACCGAGTGGGTGCAGGGAAAGCGGCGCTTCTACGGAACGTTGGCAGGTTTCCTTGGCTTTGCGTTCGTGGGATGTGTCGCGATTGCTGTCACGTCCGGCTGGCAGGGTGCGTGGCCCGGGGGCGCAATTGGCGCGATGGTTGCAGGCTTTGGCCTCGTCGGAGTAGGCGTCGAGTATGTGGCGTTCCGGAAGGACCCGATGCTCAGTTTCCGCGGCGAGTACTTCAGAGACGCGGAGTAGCTCCAGGAGGGCAGGAGCCTTCACCGTTGAGCGATGCCGACAACACCCATTCCCGTCGGTCTACCGGGCATCAGCCGCACGTTCGCGAAGCGGATCGGAGCGCGATTCGAGCCACGCCTTGATCTCCGGGACGCAGTAGCGAAGCTCCTTGCCGACGTGAAATCCTCTCGGCCCCTCACCGCCTCTGCGCAGATCGTAGATCACCTGCGGCTTGACGCCGAGGTATTCCGCGAGCTCGCTGTCGTGAGCATCCGGTCGAGTCCGTCTGCGGCGTAATCCCTCATGGCAAGGAGGTGCGCCAGGTGCTTCGCGGCGAGCCCAAATGACTCCATCCACACCCGCCCCAGACACGCACGATCGCCGCCGAGACCGCCAATATGGCGAATAAATGACCCGTCGGCCAATGGCCCAACCCCTTCCGGGGGCAGGAAATGCCAGATGATCAGGTGAGTGTGGAGCCACCTAAGGGAATCGAACCCTTGACCTATTCATTACGAGTGAATCGCTCTGCCGACTGAGCTAAGGTGGCGTGCCTCGCTCGGCGAGTTGCACGATCAACGATCTTACAGTGTCGCGAGAGCGCTCGCGAACCGGCTGAGGACCGGAGGCCCTATCCGCAGCGGAGGCCGTCTTCGGGGACGGTCCCGTCCACGAAGTAGTTCACGACAGCGCGGTCGACGCACTTGTTGCCCTTGTTGTACCCGGTGTGGCCCTCGCCGACACGTGTGATCAGCACACCGGACGACAGCTGGTCTGCGAGAGCGACCGCTTCCTTGTAGGGAGTCGCCGGGTCGTTGGTCGTGCCGATCACGACGATCGGCGCGGCGCCCTGGGCATGTATCGGCCCTGGGACGCCGGTCGCTGGGTAGGGCCACACCGCACACGGATCGGGAGCGAACCAGTAGGGGGCGATCGTCGGCGCCTTCTCGTCCAGGACGGCCTGGGCCTGGGCCTTCTGGTCGGCCGTCGCGTCGTGCGGATAGTCCATGCACGTGTACGCCCAGAACGGCTCGAGCAGGCTGTCGACGTATCTGCCGTCTTGGCGCCGGTAGTAGGAGTCCGCGAGGAGGAATGCGACATCCGGGTTTCCTGCGAGCGCATTGCCGAGGGCGACGGTGAGAGTCGGCCAGCTGGCCTTCACGTACAGAGCCTCAACGATGGCCTGCGTAAGGCTCGAAGCGCCGAGCATGCGGCCATCCGAACTGGGCAGCGGGTCGCGTTCGACGCTCGACAAGAGCGTGCCCAGATCGGCCAGCGCCTCATCGACCGAGCCGCGGAACGGGCAGTCGTTGCCGGCGAGGCAATCGCTCATATACGCCCGCAGCGCCGATTCGAAGCCGATGCCCTGCCCTACGGCCGAGTCCAGCAGCGACACCGATGGATCGATGCCGCCGTCGAGGACGAGTCTGCCGACGCGCTCGGGGAAGAGCTTCGCGTAGGTCGCTCCGAGGAGACTCCCCCACGAGTAGCCGAGGTAGTTGAGCTTCCGGTCGCCGAGGACTGCGCGAAGCAGATCCATGTCGCGCGCGGCGTTCTCGGTCGATATGTACGGCAGGATTCCGTGGCTGTTCGCGTCGCACGCGTGGACGTAGGCGCGGTTGCTGTGGGTCACCTCGTCGGTCCAGGCTTTCGAGCCACGAGCAGCAGCCGGGATGTCGAACAGGTAGGAATCCATCTCCGCCGCGTCGTAGCACTTCACGGCCGTGGACTTGCCCACGCCCCGCGGGTCGAAACCGATGACGTCGTACGAAGCGCGCAGGTCGCCCACGAAGAAGTCGAGCGAATCGCGGACATAGGGGATGCCGCTCGCGCCGGGTCCGCCCGGGTTGGTCAGAAGCGACCCGATGGCGTGGCCACTGTCGGCACGATGGCGGATCACGGCGAGCTGGATGTCTCCCCTCGCCGGGTCGGACCAGTCGAGCGGCGTTCGGACGGTCGTGCACTCGAACGTCTTGTGGCACACGGACCAGTCGAGTTTCTGCTCGTAGAACGGGAGCAGACCGGAGTCGACAGCCGTGGTGTCCGGCGCCTTGCTCTCGGTCGAGCGGGGCGCCGCCTCGGGGATCTGCGAGTACAGACACCCGCTCATCGCCTGGGACGCCAGAGCCAGTCCCGCGATGACAGCAAGGAGGCGGGAGGCGCGGCGGGGGCGGTGATTCACGGGGTCCTTCCGCTCGCGACGGTCACGAGCATGCTCTCGAGGGCGAGGGCGGGGGCGGCGTTCTGTTCGAGGTTGCGCCGCGTCTCGGCGATGCGGTCGACGACAGCCAGCGTGCGCTCAGGGCTCCAGCCGCGTGCAAGCGCGCCCAATTCCGCTGCGAGCTCGGTGTTGATGAGCTCATCGCCGCGGCCGAACTGCAGCATGAGGACGTCGCGGAACATCGACTCGAGGTCGGTGAGCACGCGATCGAGTCCATCGCGGAGGCTGCGGGTCGCCCGCCGCTTCTGATCGTCTTCGAGGGCCGAGAGCTGTGCACGCACCGCAGGGGGCACGGGCGCACCGTCGGCGAGGCCGAGCGTGTGGAGCAGGCTCGCCCGCTCCGCCTCGTCGCGCTCCGCGGTGAGGGCCTTCGCATCGTCGGTCGCCGCGAGGACGATCCGCCCTGCGACCTCGACGGCGTCGCCCACGCCGCGGACTCCGAGTACGGCACGCAGCGTGTGATCGCGGCGCGCGCGGGCCGCGGCATCCGTCGCCAATCTCTGCGCCATGCCGATATGTCGCTGGGCATGGCGAGCGGACTGCTCCGCGATGGCGCGATCGACCCCGGTGCGCTCGGAGATGAGGGCCGCGACATCCGCGACTTCGGGCTCGCGCAGGCGCAGCGTGCGCACGCGCGAGCGGATCGTGGGCAGCAGGTCGGCGTCGCTCGGCGCGCACAGTACCCACACGGTGCGCTCGGGAGGTTCCTCGAGCGCCTTCAGCAGGACGTTGGACGTCCGCTCGGACATGCGATCAGCGTCCTCCATCACGATCACGCGGTATCGGCCGAGCGACGGCGAGAAGTAGGAGCGCTCGACCAGAGCGCGTGCGTCCTTGATCGAGATGATGACGCCCTCGGTGCGCAGCGCGGTCAGGTCGGGATGCGTGCCCGCCAGCACCTGGCGCATGGCCGGTTCGTCGTCCGCCTCGGCGATGAGCGCTGCTGCGAATGCATATGCCAGCGTCGAGCGACCCGACCCTGGAGGACCGGTGATGAGCCAAGCATGGGTCATGGCGGACGGGTCGGATGCCGCCTCCTGCAACGCCGTGACGGCGTCGGCCTGCCCCCAGACGGCTCCCCAGGGGATGTCGGCGGCAGTGGCGACGGCAACCGCGCCGTTCTCAGCGGCGTCCCCGTCGAGCGCCCTGGAGTCCATGAACTCAGCCTAATCCGCGGTTGGGACGTGCCCGGTCCACGTGGATCCGATGACCAGTGAGACCCGCCCGCGCACCTCGGCTGCGAGCTCGTCGGCGGAGCGCGCGGCATCGAGCACCAGGAATCGCTCAGGCTCAGCTGCGGCCAGGGCGAGGAACTCGGCGCGTACGCGGACGTGGAATTCGTCCTGCTCGGACTCGAGCCGGTCGAAGGGCTTGTCGTCGGCGTCGAGGCGCCGGCGTGCGTCATCCGGATCCAGATCCAGCAGCACCGTGAGGTCGGGCAGCAGCCCTCCGGTGGCCCACACCGAGAGGTCACGGACTTCGTCGCGGCCGAGGACGCGGCCGGCTCCCTGATAGGCAACCGAGGAGTCGAGGTAGCGGTCCTGGATCACGATGTCGCCGCGGGCGAGGGCGGGGCGCACCACCGTCTCGACGTGGTGGGCACGATCAGCCGCGTACAGCAGCGCCTCGGCGCGGGGCGCCACCTCGCCGCGATGATGCAGCACGATGTCGCGGATGAGCCGCCCGACGTCGGTTCCTCCCGGCTCGCGGGTGCGCACGACCGTCATGCCCTCGGTGGTCAGCCACTCCTCGAGCAGCGCCGCCTGCGTCGTCTTGCCGACGCCGTCGCCACCCTCGAAGGTGACGAACAGACCCCGGTGGGTCACTTCTTCGCCGGCGCCTTTCGGGTGGTCGTGCGCGGGGCCGTGGCACGCTTGGGCGCCGGACCCTTTGCCCGCTTGTCTGCGATCAGCTGAACGGCGCGTTCGAACGTGATCTCCATGGCGTCCTCGCCGCGCGGGATCGTCGCGTTGGTCTCGCCATCGGTCACATACGGTCCGAAGCGGCCGTCCTTGAGCTTGATCGGCTTGCCGCTGGTGGGGTCCGCTTCGAACTCCTTCAGGGCGCTGCTCGCGCCACGGGCGCCGTACTTCGGCTGGGCGTACACCGCGAGCGCTTCGTCGAGGGTGATGTCCAGGAGCTGCTGCTCACTGGCGAGCGTCCTCGAGTCGGTGCCCTTCTTCAGGTATGGACCGTAGCGCCCATTCTGGGCGGTGATCGCATCGCCCGACTCGGGATCGGTGCCGACGATGCGGGGCAGCTCGAGCAGGCGCAGAGCGGTGTCGAGGTCGACGGTGTCGACCGACATCGACTTGAAGAGAGAGGCGGTGCGGGGCTTGGGCGCGACCTCCTTCTTCGCGCCGCGCTTCTTCGGCGCGGGCTCCGGCGCCTCGATCACTTCGCCGGTCTCGTCGTCGATCTCCTCAGCAGTGGGCGGGTCGACCTCCTGCACGTACGGCCCGTAGCGACCGTCCTTGACGACGACCAGCTTGCCGTTGGCAGGATTCTCACCGAGGACCCGATCACCGGCGACAGGCGCGTCGATGAGCTCCTGCGCCTTGGCCGGCGTGAGCTCATCGGGAGCCAGATCCTCGGGTATGTTCACCCGCCGCGGATCCGCGTCGGGATTCGATGGGTCGGCGATCTCGAGGTATGGCCCGTACTTGCCGAAGCGGAGGGTCGCCACGTCGCCGATCGGCGTGGAGTTCAGCGCGCGCGCATCGATCTCGCCGAGGTTGTCGACGATGTTGCGCAGGCCCACCTGCCCTTCGGACCCGAAGTAGAAGTCCTTCAGCCAGTCGACCCGCTTCTGCTCGCCCCGGGCGATCGCGTCGAGATCGTCCTCGAGCGCGGCCGTGAAGTCGTAGTCGACCAGATCGGCGAAGTGCTCCTCGAGCAGGCGCACGACGCTGAACGCGAGCCAGCTCGGAATGAGCGCCTGACCGCGCTTGGTCACATAGCCCCGGTTGAGGATGACGTCGATGATGCTGGCGAAGGTCGACGGCCGGCCGATGCCCTTCTCTTCGAGAGCCTTGACCAGGCTCGCCTCGGTGAACCGGGGCTTGGGGCTCGTCGCGTGGCCCTTGGGCACGACGTCCTTGAGACGCAGCACATCACCGACCGCGAGCGCGGGCAGCGCCTGGTCCTCCGCCTTGTCCGCGTCGCCGCGCTTCTCGTCGTGGCCCTCCTCGTACGCGTCGAGGAATCCGCGGAACGTGTAGACGGTGCCGGATGCCGTGAACTCGGCCTTGCGGCCACCGGCATCCACCGCGATGGTGACAGTCGTCGTCTCGTACTTCGCGTCCGACATCTGGCTCGCCATGGTGCGCTTCCAGATGAGGTCGTACAGGCGCTGCTCGTCACGGTCGAGTTCACCCGACACCTCGGAGGGCGTGCGGAACGTCTCGCCCGACGGGCGGACGGCCTCGTGGGCCTCCTGCGCGTTCTTGCTCTTGTTGGCGTAGACCCGCGGGTTGAGCGGCACGGCCTTCTCGCCGAACAGCGCAACGGCCTGCTCGCGCGCGGCCTGGACGGCCTGCGTGCTGAGGGCCGTCGAGTCGGTGCGCATATAAGTGATGAAGCCCTTCTCGTAGAGACGCTGGGCGACGTTCATGGCGTGCTTGGCGCTCATCGAGAGCTTGCGCCCGGCCTCCTGCTGAAGGGTCGACGTGGTGAACGGTGCGCGGGGGCTGCGCGTGCCGGGCTTCGACTCCACATTCGAGACGGATGCCGGCCCCGCGGTCTCGATCGCCGCCGCCAGAGTGCGGGCGGCGGTCTCGTCGAGGACGAGCACGGCCTTTTTGAGCTCGCCGCGGTCGTCGAAATCGGTGCCGCGCGCGAGCGGTGCGCCGTCGACGCGGGCGAGACGAGCGGCGAAGGATGCCGCGTCCTTCACCGCGAGGGTTTCGATGTCCCAGTACGACGCCGACACGAATGCCATGCGGTCGCGCTCGCGCTCGACGATCATGCGGATCGCGGCAGACTGCACGCGGCCCGCGGAGGTGCCCTGCTGGACCTTCATCCACAAGACAGGGCTGACGTCCCAGCCATAGAGGCGGTCGAGGATGCGGCGGGTCTCCTGGGCGTCGACCAGGGCGAGGTCGAGATCACGCGTGTGATCGACGGCCTCGCGGATCGCGTCCTTGGTGATCTCGTGGAAGACCATGCGCCGCACCGGCACCTTGGGTTTGAGCGCCTCGAGCAGGTGCCACGCGATGGCCTCGCCCTCGCGGTCCTCATCGGTGGCGAGCAGGAGTTCGTCCGCGCTCTTGAGCGCTCGCTTGAGCTCGGCAACGGTCTTGCGGCCGCGCTCGCTCTCGACGTAGTAGGGGTCGAAGCCGTTCTCGATGTCGATCGAGTACTTGCCGTACGCCTGCTTCTTGTCGGCAGGGATGTCCTTCTTGTCCGCCAGATCGCGGATGTGCCCGACCGAGCTGAGCACCTCGTAGCCATCGCCGAGGTAGCCCTGAATCGACTTCATCTTCGTCGGGGACTCGACGATGACGAGCTTCTTTCCTTCTGCCAACGGGGCTTCCTTTCTTCGACGCACACCATACACGCCGAACACCGGGGTTCAAGCTGTGAGCACCAGATCAGCCCGGGGGCCCCGCACGTGCCGACGCCGTGGCTGTGACCAGTCCGAAGCGGCCCGAGATGCTCACCGTCGCCGTCACGCCATCGATCTCGCAGCCGTCGATCACGCCGCCCGAGACGGTCGCGAGGCGCGCCGCGAGTTCGCACGGTACACCCGGCACCGCACCGGACGCCGCGTCCGCCGCGGCCAGTGCCGCGGCATCCGCACCCGCTGCCAGACGCTGGCTGAAGACGGCGGCGGATCCGACGGTGGCGAGCCCGAACGTAAGCGCGGTGGCGCAGCCGATCAGCCCGACGGCGGAGAGTGTGCCGGGCATCAGAGGCCGCCGGCCAGAGCGCAGCTCGAGACGCTCACCGTGAGCGGAAGGCCGACAGCGGGTGCGGTCGCCGTCACGCACACGAGGTCGTCCCGCTGCCGGATCCCTGCGACAGCTCCGGCCACCGCCTCGCCCACCGCGCTCCGCACCCGCGCGTCGGCCTCGCCGCGCGCCGCGAGCCGGGCGGCATCGGCCACGGCGTCCTGCAGCCGCACCTGGCGCGCACTGGTGCCGAGGGCAGCGACCCCCAGCATGAGCACGAGCACCACGGCGGGCAGCGCGACGGCGAACTCCGCGACGACCGATCCACGGTCGTCGACTACGCCCATCACGCAACCGTGAGAGCGCGGCGAACGAGATCCGTCAGGATGCCGCGCACCTCATCGCTTCGCATGATGACGACCAGCAGGCCCGCGAAGGCGACGGCGGCCATCGTCGCGATGGCGTATTCGGCGGTGGCGGCACCCGTGTCGTCGGTGAACAGCCGGGCCGCGCGGCGGCGGGTGAGAGGGGGAAAGGACATGTCAGCTCCTGTCGTGGGCGGTGATGGGCACGGTCGTGTCAGAGCGAGAGCGACATCGTCGCCATGACGCTCAGGAGCATCGGTGCGACGCCGAGCAGAAGGAAGGCGGGGAGCGTGCAGACTCCGAGCGGAAGCAGCAGCCGCGACGACAGTCGGGAGGCCCGCAGTCGCCCGTCGATGCGGGCGCGCTGGCGCGCAAGCGCGGCCGAAGCACGCAGGAGGTCGACGGCCGGCGCGCCCGCGGTGCGCGAGAGCGACAGGACGGCCGCGGACTCGGCATCCACCCCCCGCTCGGTCGCCTGTTCGACGATCGCGGTCGCCCGGTCCAGTGAGACTCCGCCGCTGACGGCGATCGCCAGCAGTTCGGCGTCGAGGCCCGGGATGCCGTCGGCCGCCGTTGCTCGTCGAACGAGCACCGCGTTCCATCGATGCGCGGCGACACTCAGCGCCACGCCGCCGAGCAGGCACAGAAGTCCCACAGGCGTGCCGAGCAGGACACCCATGGTGTCGAACCCGAGACAGGCCCCGAGTGCGAGACCCACCAGCGGAAGCCAGCCGATCAGTCGCGCGGTGCCCGCCGGCTCGGCGAGTGCGACGCGCACGTCGTCGACCGCCTCCGCCGCGTCGCGCAGCGCCGCCGCCAGCCCGCGGAGGCTCTCTGCCAGGGGTGCGCCGACCGTCGTCGCCACCCGCCACGCCGCGGCCACCTCAGGCCAGGTGCTCCGACTCTGCGCCCTGCGCCGTCTCGATCGCGGCGGGGACGGCGGCGCGGCCTCGAGGATCGCGTCGGAGAGCGGGATGCCGCGGCCCACAGCGTCCGTCACCCGCGCGGCACCGGCATCCCCCGCGTCGGCGAGGTGACTCCATGCGCGGGCCGGCGGGATCCCCGCCTGCAGCAGCACGGCGAGCCTGAGCACGGTCTCATCCGCAGACGCGGAAGACACCGCGACCCCTGCGGCAGCGGCGCGCGCAGTCAGGCGGTTCACCATGCGACTTCCTCGATCCCGAGTCGTCCTGCCCCGTCGAGCACGGGCCGGCCCACGCCGGCGAGCCGGCGCATGCCGCCGGGATCGTGGGCGACGTGGAGGACCAGCCCGATCGCGCTCACCACCTGGCGGGCGAGGGCCTGATCGCCGAGCCCCGCGAGGGCGCCGAGTGCCTCCAGTCGCGCGGGAACGTCGTCGAGGCTGTTCGCGTGAAGGGTGCCCGCTCCGCCGTCGTGGCCGGTGTTGAGGGCCGCCAGAAGTTCGCGCACCTCTTCCCCGCGGCACTCCCCCACGACGAGCCGATCCGGCCTCATCCGCAGGGCTTCGCGCACGAGCCGAGCCAAGTCGATGCCGCCGGCGCCCTCGAGATTCGCCTGCCGAGCTTCGAGGCGCACATGGTGCGGGTGGTCGATGCGAAGCTCGGCGACATCCTCGATCGTGACGATCCGCTCCCCGAACGGCGCCGCCGCGAGCAGTGCCGCGAGCAGCGTGGTCTTGCCCGCTCCGGCCGCCCCCGTGACCAGCAGGTTCTCGCGCCGGCGGACGGCGTCGTCAAGCAGCACGCGCGCAGCGGCGTCGAACATTCCGCGTGCCTGCAGCGCATCCAGCGAGACGAGCCCCAGACGCGGGACGCGGATCGAGATCGCGGTGCCCTCCGCGGCGACCGGTGAGAGGACGGCATGCACACGCACGCCGTCCTCATAGCGGACGTCAACACACGGCGTCGCGTCGTCGATGTGGCGGCCGCCGATCCCGATGAGTGCCACAGCGAGCGCGCGCACCTCTTCTTCTGCGGCCCGCCACGAGGCGACGGGCACTGCGCCACCGCCTCGGTCGACGAACAGGCCGGATGCGCCGTTCACGAAGACGTCGGTGACGTGGGGGTCATCGAGGTACGCCGACAGCGATGCGAGGGCGGGATGACGACGGTAGCGGGCGGGCGGGGCATCCGGTCGAGGCTGGGTCTGTGGCGCGCGTTCTGCCGGCATGCGTGCAGGCTCGGGCGTCGAAGGCGAAGACGGCGTGGGCGCCGTTCGCTGCTGGACGACGAACGGATGAGGCATGTCATGACGCTAGGCGCCGTGCACGCCGCCGATCGCGGGCATGCGGTCGGCGGTGGATGACGGCGGCGAATCTCCGCATTGGGGAGGAGGCTTCAAGAAAGAGGGCGGCATCCCATGGGGGGAATGGGATGCCGCCACGCGCGACACCACACTTCGGGGGGTGATTCGGGTGCCGCAATGCCAGAATCGAATGTTCGGCCGCTGAAGAGCATATGCGAATTCATGCATCGTTCCAAACAAATCCAAGCCGCGCCGCGCGATATATCAGTCGGGTCCAAATTCCCCGACCACCCACTAACGGAGGTAGTGCCGAGGACCCCCCCGTGGGTACATTGCGTGACAGACTCGCCGGTATCCGGCCGCCGAATCGAGTGCGGCGCAGCCGTGCATCGAGACCACCCATTCCGCCGCAAGGGAGCGCGCCCATGAGCAGCCAGATCGACCACCTCCTCACCGAGACGCGCCGCTTCGCGCCGTCCGCGCAGTTCGCGGCAGACGCCGTCGCGACCCGCGAACTCTACGAATCCGCCGCCGCCGATCGCGAGGCGTTCTGGGCCGAGCAGGCGCGGGCGCTGCACTGGCACACTCCGTTCACCCAGGTGATCGACTGGTCCAACCCTCCCTTCGCGAGGTGGTTCGACGACGGCGCGCTCAACGTCGCGTACAACTGCCTCGACCGCCACCTCGACACCGGCAACGGAGACCGTGTCGCGCTGCTCTGGGAGGGCGAGCCCGGCGACGAGCGCCGCGTCACGTACGCGGAGCTCACCGACGAGGTCAAGCGGCTCGCGAACGTCCTCGAGGGCCTGGGCATCGGCGAGGGCGATCGCGTCGCGATCTACATGCCGATGATCCCCGAGGCCATCGCCGCGATGCTGGCCGTCGTCCGTGTGGGCGCGATCCACTCGGTCGTGTTCGGCGGCTTCTCGGCTGACAGCCTCCGCGCCCGCGTCGACGATGCCGGCGCCAAGCTCGTGATCACCGCCGACGGCGGCTACCGCAAAGGCAAGGTCTCGCCGCTCAAGCCCGCTGTCGACCTCGCCCTCGCCGACCGGAACGGGTCCGGCGTGCAGGAGACGGTCGAGCACGTGCTGGTCGTCCGCCGGGGCGGGAACGACGTGGAATGGACCGAGGGACGCGACCTGTGGTGGCACGACGTCGTGCCGGCTGCGTCCGCAGAACACGAGGCGAAGGCGTTCCCCGCCGAGAACCCGCTGTTCATCCTCTATACGTCGGGCACCACCGGCAAGCCCAAGGGCATCCTCCACACCTCAGGCGGGTACCTCACGCAGGCGGCGTTCACCAACCGGGTCGTGCACGACATCCACCCGGAATCCGATGTCTACTGGTGCACCGCCGACATCGGCTGGGTGACCGGGCACAGCTACGTGACCTACGGCCCGCTCGCGAACGGGGCGACCCAGGTGCTGTACGAGGGCACCCCCGACACTCCGCACCCGGGCCGCTGGTGGGAGATCGTGCAGAAGTGCGGCGTGACGATCCTCTATACGGCGCCCACGGCGATCCGCTCGTTCATGAAGCTCGGCCGCGCGATCCCGAAGAAGTTCGACCTGTCATCGCTGCGGGTGCTCGGCTCGGTGGGCGAGCCCATCAACCCCGAGGCATGGATGTGGTACCGCAACGTCATCGGCGGCAAGACTGCGCCGATCGTCGACACGTGGTGGCAGACCGAGACGGGCGCGATCATGATCTCGGCCCTGCCCGGCGTGACCGAGACGAAGCCCGGCTCAGCCCAGGTGCCGCTGCCGGGCATCTCGATCGATGTGGTGGATGAGGACGGCACGCACGTCGGCAACGGCAACGGCGGACTGCTCGTGGTCACCGAGCCGTGGCCCAGCATGCTGCGCGGCATCTGGGGCGACCCGGAGCGGTTCGTCGAGACGTACTGGCAGAAGTTCCAGAAGCAGGGCTTCTACTTCGCGGGCGATGGCGCGAGGCTTGACGAGGACGGCGAGGTCTGGCTGCTCGGGCGGGTCGACGACGTCATGAACGTGTCGGGGCACCGCCTCTCGACGACCGAGATCGAGTCCGCGCTCGTCGCCAACGAGGCCGTCGCCGAGGCCGCGGTGGTCGGCGCGTCGGATGAGACCACGGGTCAGGCGGTCGCCGCGTTCGTCATCGTCAAGCAGTCCTATCTGGCCGAGCACTCCCCTGACGGCCTCGCCCAGTCGCTGCGGGCATGGGTCGGCGAGCAGATCGGCCCGATCGCACGGCCCCGCGACGTCTACATCGTCGAGGAGCTGCCCAAGACCCGCTCGGGCAAGATCATGCGGCGCCTCCTCAGGGATGTCGCCGAGGGCCGCGAGGTCGGCGACACCACGACCCTCGCCGACACCGCCGTGATGAGCGTGATCAGCGCCCAGGTGAGGTAGTGCGGAGAGTCCCCGACGGCTACCCGCACGGCCCGGCCGCCGCACTCGCGGCGGGCGCCGCGCTGGAAGCGCTGGAAGCGCTCGACGAGCCTCGGGCGATCATCCTGGTCGAGGGCGTCAGCGACCAGATCGCAGTCGATGCGCTCGCCCGCCGACTCGGCATCGACGTCGAACGCACGGCCACCCTGCCCGTGGGCGGCGCGCAGGGACTTCGCCGGATGCTGCACACCATCGTCGCCCGGTTCCCCGACGCCCGCCTCGGGGGGCTGTACGACATCGCCGAGGCCGACGTCGTCCGGCGCGCCCTCGAGGACTCGGGTCTGCTGCAGCACGGCGGCCGGCCGCAGGATGCGGGATTCTTCGCGTGCGCCGCCGACCTCGAGGACGAGCTTCTCCGCGCCTGCGGGCCGGCACTCGTCGAGGAGTGCCTCGCGGTCAACGCCGACCTCACCGCGTTCCGCAGGCTGCAGCAGCAGCAGGAGTGGCGCGGTCGCCCCTTCGACGAACAGGCTCGGCGCTGGATCGCGAGCGGTGCTCGCCGCAAGCTCCGGTACGCCCGGATCCTCGTCGACGCTGCGCCGCTCGAGCGGATGCCGCATCCCCTCGTCGCGGCGCTCGAGTGGGCGCGTCAGACGTAGGAGAAGACGACCTCGACCTCGACCGGAGCGTCGAGCGGAAGGACCGGCACCCCGACCGCCGAGCGGGCATGCCGGCCATTCTCGCCGAAGATCTCGCCCAGCACCTCGCTCGCTCCATTGATGACGCCGGGCTGCCCGGTGAACTCGGGAACGGATGCGACGAACCCGGTCACCTTGACGACGCCGGTGAGCCGGTCGACGCCCCCGACCGCAGCCGCGGCAGCGGCGACGGCGTTGAGGGCGCACTGGCGCGCATGATCCTTCGCGTCGGATGCCGGCACGAGACCGTGTCCGTCGCCGACCTTGCCTGTCTCGGGCAGCGAGCCCGACACCACGGGCAGCTGTCCCGCGGTGAACACGAGATCGCCGTGCGCCTTGGCGGGGACGTAGGCGGCCACCGGGGGCACGACAGCCGGGAGGTCGATGCCGAGTTCGGCGAGTCGCTGCGACACGGTCATCGGATCAGCGCTCCTCGAACTGCTTGGCGGCCTGGGCCGCGGCATCCAGGCCCGCGTTCGCGGAGGCGCTGGAACTCGAGTCGGCGGGTCGCTTGAGATACGCGACGAGACCGCCCTCGGGGCCCTGCACGACCTGCACGAGCTCCCACCCCTGCTTGCCCCAGTTGTTCAAGATGGCGGAGGTGTTATGGATGAGCAGCGGCGTGGTGAGGTATTCCCACGTGGTCATGGATTCTCCGGAAATCGCGGCGGATGCGGGGTGAACGGCGCTCTGGCGCGGGTCCGTCAAGGGATCGCCCAGGTATCTCCCCTACGATCAACCCTATGCCTGATACGAAACGAACGGCTAGCGGTGTGCTCGGCGGTATCGCCGGCCTCGTCGGCCTGAGCGCTGTCGCGGGTGTGCTGATCGCCGCCACCGTGACCCCTGCCGTCGCCCTATCCGGTGCCGCTGCCTCGAGCGCCATCACGATGTTCGACCAGCTTCCCAGCGTCCTCAACATCGACAAGCTGATGCTTCCGACGACCCTGTACGCCAAGAACCCCGCGACCGGCAAGTACATCGTGATGACGCAGTTCTACGATCAGAACCGCTCTCCGGTCCAGTTCGACCAGATCGCGCCGGTCATGTACGACTCGATCCTCTCGAGCGAAGACCCCCGCTACTACCAGCACGGCGGTGTGGACCTCATCGGCACGACGCGTGCCATTCTCACCAACCTCAAGGGTGGCGGCGAGACCCAGGGCGGATCCTCGATCAGCCAGCAGTACGTCAAGAACATCCTCGTGCAGCGATGCGAGGCCACCGCGAAGACCGACGACGCGCGTTACAAGTGCTGGACCGACGCGACGACGGCGGTCGGCACCGAGGGCGTCCAGCGCAAGCTCCAGGAGATGCGCTACGCCATCGCCCTCGAGCAGAGGTACTCCAAGAACGAGATCCTCCTCGGGTACCTGAACATCGCCAATTTCGGCGGCACGACCTACGGCATCGACGCGGCATCGCGGTACTATTTCGGCGTCGCGGCGAAGGACCTGAATCTCGCGCAGGCGGCTACGCTCGCCGGCATCGTCCAGAACCCCAACACATACCGCATCGATCAGCCCGGTGGATCCATCAGCGACTCGAAGGGCAACACGTACAACAAGGCGCCCGACGGCTCGATCAAGGATGTCCCCAAGGGACAGCTGGCCGCTCTCGACACAATGCTCGCGCAGGGCAAGATCGACAAGGATCAGTACCTCAAGGCAGCCGACGGCTACAGCGCAACGAAGGGTCGTGAGCTCTACGTGCTGAGCCGTCTGCTCAACGACGGCAAGATCACCCAGGCCCAGTACGAGCAGGCGGTGCTCGCGCCCATCAGCCCGAAGATCACGTCACCCAAGACGGGCTGTGCAGCAGCGACCGGTGTGGAGTACTTCTGCCAGTATGTGCGCTACATCATCGAACGTGACCCGGCCTTCGGCGCAACTCCTGAGGCGCGCACCGAGATGCTCCGCCGCGGCGGCCTCAACGTGTACACGACGATCGACCTGAATCTGCAGTCGATAGCGCAGAGCCGAATGAACGAGGTCACCCCGACTTCGGTACCGGGCGCACGGTTCGGTTCGACGTCCGTCTCTATCGAGGCCTCGACTGGGCGTGTCCTGTCCATCGCGCAGAACACGAAGTTCAGCGAGACGGTCACCGGCGACGACAACTATTCGGCGGTGGTCTTCGCGGGCGACAAGAAGTTCGGACAGTCCCAGGGCTTCAACGCGGGCTCGACGTTCAAGCTGTTCACGCTCGTGGACTGGCTCGAGAAGGGTCACTCCCTCAACGAGGTCCTGAACGGCCGCAACCGGGTCATCAGGACCTTCCCCGACAGCTGCTACAACGGCGGCACGTACGTGAACGTCGACAACTGGAAGCCCGGCAACTTCGGCGGCGGTGGAGGGTTCTTCGGCACGCCGATGCGGTTCACCGCGCAGTCGCTCAACTCCGGATTCATCGCGATGGCGTCGCAGCTCGACCTGTGCGACATCGGCAAGGTCGCGAGCAAGATGGGCGTCACCCGCGGAGACGGGGACCCGATCCAGATGCAGGGCCCCAACCAGGTCATCGGCTCGGACAACGTCTCGCCGATCGCGATGGCTGGCGCCTATGGGACGATCGCGAACAACGGCATCTACTGCCAGCCGCGGGCGATCGACAAAGTCACCGACTCCGACGGCAAGGAGATCACACTTCCGGCACGCACGTGCACCCAGGTGGTCGATCCGAAGGTCGCGGCCACCGCCGCCTACGCGCTCAAGGGAGTCATGGCGAGCGGAGGCACCGGCTCGCAGGGGAACCCTTATGACGGCACGCCGCTCATCGGCAAGACCGGTACGCACCAGGCGCTGCAGACGTGGCTCATCGAGGCGAACACGAGAGTTGCGACCGCCAACTGGGTCGGCAACGTCGAGGGCAGCCTCGACCTGTTCCACACATACGCCAATGGGATGGTGCTGTCGCAGATGCGGTACAGCCTCGCGAAAGCCATCCAGGGATACGTCGACTGGACCTATCCCGCGGGCGACTTCCCCGCCCCCGACAGCAACCTCATTCGCCAGGTGCTGACCGATCTCCCCAACGTCGTGGGCATGTCCGTCACCGATGCGACGAACACGCTGAACGCCGCCGGTTTCGACGTCATCCTGGGCGCCCCTGTCGACTCCTCCGAGGCGGACGGGATCGTCGCGGCGCAGAGCCCCGGCGCGGGCAAGGTCGCCGGCGGCACGCCCGTCACGATCAGCCCGAGCAATGGCCAGGGCATCGCGATCCCCGAGGTGTCGGGCATGCCGATCCAAGACGCGATCAGCACCCTGCGCGGAGCCGGGTTCGGCAATGTCAAGCCTGGTACCTGCAAGCAGGACGACTCGGCGGATAAGCCGGTGGCCACGGGCACGTCGCCGAGCGCCGGCACGGTCGTCAACCGCAACTCCGGGATCGCGGTCGACTACGCCTCCAAGGTCTGCGCAGGCGGCAAGGGCAAGGGCAACAACGGCTAGTGCCGACATCCGCATCTCGCACCGCCCTCACCGCGCTCACCGCGGTGGGGGCGGTCGGTGCGGGGGCCGCGATCTGGGGCATCGGCATCGAGCGCTACCTCTTCGCGATCCGCGTCCACGAACTGCCGCTCCTCCCGCCGGGGGCGGCGCCGATCCGCGTGCTGCACCTGTCGGATGCTCACATGGCGCCGTGGCAGCACCGCAAGCAGCGCTGGATCGCCTCGCTCGCGTCGTCGCTCGAGCCGCATCTGGTCGTCAACACGGGCGACAACCTCGGCCACACCGATGGGCTGCGCGGGCTGCGAAGGGCGTTCGACCCGCTGCGGGGCATCCCCGGCGTCTTCGTCCACGGGTCGAACGACCACGCGGCGCCCTCTCCGCGCAATCCGCTTCGGTACTTCACCGGCCCCTCCAAGATCAAGACCATCGCCGAACCGCTGGACACCCGAGCGCTCGACAGCTACCTGACGGATGAGCTCGGATGGCTCGATCTCAACAACCAGGTCGGGTCGTTGGATGTCGCGGGCGCGCGCGTCGATGCGTTCGGTGTGAGCGACGCGCACCGTCGCTGGGATCGGCTGGACGCCCTCGCCGATCCGCTCGCCGATCTGCAGGAGGACGAGGACCCGGTCGTGACCCTCGGGGTCACGCACGCGCCCTACCGACGCGTGCTCGACACCTTCACCGACCTCGGCGCGGACATGATCTTCGCCGGCCACACGCATGGCGGGCAGGTGCGGGTGCCGGGCTTCGGCGCACTGGTCGCGAACTGCGACCTGCCTCTCCGCCAGGCGAGGGGACTCAGCACCTGGTCGCATCGCGCCCGCACCGTGCCGCTGAACGTGAGCGCCGGTCTCGGGCAGTCGATCTACGCCCCGGTGCGCTTCGCCTGCCGCCCGGAGGCGTCGCTCATCACGCTCGTCCCCCGCGACCCCGACGCGTTCGGAGCAGGGTCCGCCATCGGGTAGACTCGGGGGGTTGCCACGGGGTGTGGCGCAGCTTGGTAGCGCGCGTCGTTCGGGACGACGAGGCCGCAGGTTCAAATCCTGTCACCCCGACAGCAGAGAGGCTCCGCCACCACGGCGGGGCCTTTCGCCGTCCGATGAGGGGATCACGAATGACGACACCGCGGCTCGTGGCTTTCGATCTGGACGACACACTCGCGCCATCCAAGAGCCCCGTCGATCCGCGCATCGCGCACCTGCTCATCGCCCTCGCCGAGCGGGTCGACGTGGCGATCATCTCGGGCGGCCAGCTCGCGCAGTTCACGTCGCAGGTCGTGGATCGGCTTCCGGATGCCGCCCCCGCCGTCCGCTCACGGATCCACCTGCTGCCGACGTGCGGCACGCAGTACTACCGGCTCACCGCGACCGGCATCGAGACCGTCTATGCCCACTCGTTGACGGACGACCAGAAGTCTCGGGCGCTCGGCGCAGTGGAGACCGAGGCGAAGCGACTGGGGCTGTGGGAGTCCCAGACGTGGGGAGACATCCTGGAGGATCGCGGCTCGCAGATCACGTTCTCGGCGCTCGGCCAGCTGGCTCCGCTCGCGGCGAAGACGGCGTGGGACCCGACGGGCGACAAGAAGAACGCCCTTCGCGCGGCGGTCGCGGTTCGCCTTCCCGACCTCGAGGTGCGTTCCGGCGGCTCGACCTCGGTGGACATCACGCAGCAGGGTATCGACAAGGCGTACGGCATGCGGCAGCTCGCCGAGCAGTCCAGCATCCCCCTCTCCGACATGCTCTTCGTCGGCGACCGGCTCGATCCCGACGGCAACGACTACCCGGTGCTGGCGATGGGCGTCAAGTGCCACGCCGTCGACGGCTGGGAGGACACCGCCGCGTTCCTCGAGACGCTCATCCCGACGCTGCCCGAGCGCTGAGACGCGGTTCGCGTCAGGCCTTGGCGACGGGCCGGGCGCGAGGGGCCCGAGCCACCGCTGCGGGCTGCGCGATCGGCACGAGCCGCGCGAGCTGCGTCACGTGCTTCGGCTCGAGCTCGGCGAGGCTCGACACTCCGAGCAGCCGCATCGTGCGCTCGATCTCGGTGCGCAGGATCGTGATCGTGCGGTCGACGCCCTGCCGTCCGCCGGCCATCAGCCCGTAGAGATACGCGCGGCCGATGAGCGTGAACTTCGCGCCCAGGGCGATGGATGCCACGATGTCGGCGCCGTTCATGATGCCCGTGTCGATCATCACTGTCGCGTCCTTGCCCACCTCGCGCACGACCTTGGGCAGCAGGTGGAACGGGATCGGAGCCCGGTCGAGCTGGCGCCCGCCGTGGTTGGAGAGGATGATGCCGTCCACCCCGGCGTCGATGAGGCGCGCCGAGTCCTCGACGTTCTGCACGCCCTTCACGACGATCTTGCCGGGCCAGAGGTCGCGGATGACGGCGAGGTCGTCGAAGCTGATCGTCGGATCCATCGCCGCATTCAGCAGCTCGCCGACAGTGCCCCCGCCGGTTGAGGAAAGCGATGCGAACTCGAGCTTGGGGGTGGTCAGGAAGTCGTACCACCACCACGGGCGCGGAATCGCGTTGATGATCGTGCCGAGAGTCAGCTGCGGCGGGATGGAGAACCCGTTGCGCTTGTCCCGCAGCCGGGCCCCCGCGATGGGCGTGTCGACCGTGAACTGCAACGTGTCGAAGCCGGCCGCCGCCGCGCGCCGCACCAGCCCGTACGAGATCTCACGGTCGCGCATGACGTAGAGCTGGAACCAGTTGCGCCCGTGCGGGTTGGCCGCCTTGACATCCTCGATCGAGGTCGTGCCGAGGGTGGAGAGCGTGAACGGGATGCGGGCGGCGCCGGCCGCGGACGCTCCGGCCGTCTCACCCTCGGTCTGCATGAGCCGCGTGAAGCCGGTGGGTGCGATGCCGAACGGCAGCGCGCTCGGCCCGCCGAGGATCTGCACCGACGTGTCGACCTCTGGGGCCGGACGCAGGATGCCCGGGTGGAACTCGATGTCCTCGAATGCCTGCCGCGCCCGCGCGAGCGAGAGCTCGCCCTCTGCGGCACCGTCCGTGTAATCGAAGGCCGCCTTCGGTGTGCGGCGCTTCGCGATCGCGCGCAGATCGTAGATCGTCAGCGCGGCGTCGAGGCGGCGCTTGCGTCCGTCGAGCTCGGGCTTCTTGAATTGCATGAGCTCGAGCAGCTCAGCGGGCCGTGGTATCTGACGCGCAACCATGGTGGTCCTTTCAGGGCGTGGTGCGGGCGAGGCCCGCTTCGGCGTAGTAGTCCGTGATGTGGGCCTCGACCAGGCCGCGGGCACGAGCCGCGTCACCGGCGTCGACGGCGTCGAGGATGTCGCGGTGCTCGCGGCGCAGGCGTGCGGCGGTCGCCTCCCAGTCCGGCAGCCGGGCTGCACCAGACTGGACGTACGACTCGATCGCGGTCCGAAGTCCCCCCATCATCGCCGCGATGACGGAATTGCCGGATGCCTCGGCGAGGGCGAGGTGCAGCTGGGCATCCAGGGCGAGGAACTCTGCCGTGGTCAGGTCTGCGGCATCCATCGCATCGAGCACGAGGTGCGCATCGGCGGTGGAGTGCACGCGATCGCCGGCGAGCCGGTCGACGACCGCCGACTCGAGGACCAGTCTCGTCTGCACGACGTCGTCGAGCGGAAAGCCCTGAGCGGCGACCTGCAGTCGCAGCAGGGTCGACATGCCGCCGTCGGGCGTCGCGATGATGATGGCGCCGGATGTCGGACCCGAGCCGGTGCCGGTGCGGATCAGTCCCATCACCTCGAGCACCCGCAGCGCCTCGCGGACGCTCGACCGCCCGACCCCGAGGGTCGCGGCCAGCTCGCGCTCGGGAGGCAGCCGGTCGCCGGGAACCAGGCGGCCGTCGAGGAGATCGGTCTCGATCTTCTCGAGGACGACTCGCCACGCGCGCGCGGTGTCGGTCACAGTCCTCCTCGAGTATGGTCTGACCACAGTAGCGCGTGGTCTGACCACATGCAACCGATTACGCTCGGTGACATGGATCCGCTCCTCCTCGTCCTCATCGTGGCCGCCGTGACCTGCGGGTTCTGCTGGATCGCCTCGCTCATCACGAAGGACACCTCGTGGGTCGACCGCATCTGGTCGATCGTGCCGGTCGTCTACGTCTGGATCTTCGCGGTCTCGGCGATCGTCGACGGCCGGGATGCCGCGCGCGTGGTCGTCATGGCGGTGCTCGTCACCGCCTGGGGGGCCCGCCTGACCTTCAACTTCGCCCGCAAGGGCGGGTACACCGGCATGGAGGACTACCGCTGGGCGGTGCTGCGGGGCCGCATGACGCCGTGGCAGTTCCAGGTCTTCAACCTCCTTTTCATCGTGCTGTACCAGAACGCCTTGCTGGTGCTGATCACCACGCCCGCATACATCGCGTGGCAGAACCGCGCACCGTTCGGCCCCTGGGACCTGGTGTTCACAGTGCTCTTCGCCGCGTTCCTCGTGGGCGAGTTCATCGCCGATCAGCAGCAGTGGAACTTCCACGAGGCGAAGAAGGCCGCGGGCGGCTCGCTCGAGCCCGGCTTCGTCACCACGGGGCTGTTCGCGTTCAGCCGGCATCCCAACTTCTTCTTCGAGCAGGCGCAGTGGTGGGCGTTCTATGCGATCGGCGCGGCCGCGGCCGCGGCATCCGGTCTCGGGGTCTGGGGCGGCGCCGTCAACTGGACGATCCTCGGCGCCGGGCTGCTGACCCTGCTGTTCATCGGGTCGACCATCTTCACCGAATCGATCACGTCGTCGAAGTATCCCGCGTACGCCGACTATCAGCGGACGACCTCGATGCTCGTCCCGCTCCCCCGCCGGCATCGCGGCACAGGCGAAGCGGCATCGCGCGCCTGACGGGCCGCTAGGGGCGGGTGGCGCCGAGTCGACCGCCCGACTCCCTCAGGTAGCACGAGGCGCACAGCGACTCGTAGCTGACCTCTGCACCGTCGATGGCGACCTGGTCGCCGTCGAAGACGAAGCGGCCGTCGACGAGCCGGCCGTTGAAGAGAGCCTTCCGTCCGCAGCGGCAGATCGTCTTCAGCTCCTCCAGTGTGTGCGCGAGTTCGAGAAGACGGCGCGACCCGGGGAACGCCTCGGTGAGGAAGTCGGTGCGGATGCCGTATGCCAGCACCGGCACGTCATCCAGCACCGCGATTCGCAGCAGGTCGTCGACCTGCTCGCGCGTGAGGAACTGCGCCTCGTCGATGAGCAGGCAAGCGACGTCTGCGGGAGGGCGCGAGAGCCCCACCAGCTCATCGTGCGTGTACCGCACGTGCGCGCGATGCTCGGCGAAGAGGTTGCGCGCCGAGTCCCCGGGACCGATGAGGAAGTCGACGGGACGCGTCATCCCCAGCCGGCTCGAGATCTGATGTGCGCCCTTGGTGTCGATCCGGGGTTTCGCGAGCAGCACATGCTGGCCGCGCTCCTCGTAGTTGTGCGCCGCCTGCAGCAGGGCAGTCGACTTGCCGGAGTTCATCGCCCCGTAGCGGAAGTACAGTTTCGACACTCGGCGAGTCTACGGAACCCGGGATGCCCGCGGTCCCCGTTCAGATCCGCTCCCACGGCTCGATCGGCCCGGGAATCTCGACGAAGCTGGGCGCGGCGACCGCGACCTCGGGGATCCTGGGCAGCCACGCCACGTCGCGGACCGCGACCTTGGCCCGAAGATGCGCCCGCTCGAAGGCGAGCTGTCCGTCGGTCAAGGGGATGCCCGGGCTCACGGCATCCATCCGCAGCACGCGTGAGCCGTCGAATCGATAGCCGCGGACGCATGCCTCGGCCTGCAGCGCCGCCAGGTAGTGCCCGATCGCATCGAGCGGATCGGCACACGCCCGGAAGCGGTCGAGCTGCGGGTGGCGGGTGTACCCGCGGGTCGCGCCGGTGAGCACCTTCTGCGCGAGCAGCGCCTCGCGCCAGCAGGCGACGAGCGCCACTCGGTCGAGCGTGGCAGGATGCAGGGACCAGAGTCTCATCGGCCTCCGAAGCCCCCGCCGCCACCGCCGCCACCCGAGAAGCCGCCGCCCGAGGACCCCCCGGACGATGACCAGCTGCTCGAGAACGACGAGCCCGACGAGCTGCTCGAACCGCCCCCCGAGACCGGCGTCGCGGCGAGGTGGCCGATCGACGACGAGGCACGCGACAGCGAATTCGAGGTGACGGAGTCGAACAGGGCCAGCCGTGGCCCGATGGCCACCGGGTGCGCGACCGCACGGATGACCTCCACCCACTGCTGCTCCATCCCGAACAGCACGGCGTAGGGAAGCAGCCGTTCGTACAGATTCACCACGTCGGCGCCCGGCGCGTTCGGCCGGTCGCCGTATGGCCTGCGGCCGCCCGAGACGAGATCGGCAGTCCGCGGCGATTGCGCGGCGCGCAGCCGATCCTCCTCGGCGAGACCGAGGTACTCGCGAATCCCCTCGAGATACGTCCGGTGCGTGCCGCCGGCGACGGTGAGGGTCGTCTCAGGCAGGCGGATGAAGGGCAGGACGAGGAATGCGGCGAAGGCGCTGACGATCGAGAGCAGGTAGATCCAACCCCCGAGGGCCCCCAGGGCGGTCAGCACCGACGGCACCGCGCCGATGAAGAACAGCATGACGATGGCGACGACGAACCCTCCGAACTGCAGCGCGGCGCGGACGCCGCCGATCCAGCCGGGCCGCCTGCTGCGGTACCCGCGGTCCACTGTGGCGGCGTCGATGCGGCGCACATAGGTGACGGCGCGCACCGGCGGGTTCGCGGCGAACACGCCGAGATCGATGCTGTCGCCCGGTGCGGCGTCCTTTCCGTAGAGGGTCGTGACGATGCGCCGGTCGTCGTGTCCGAGGCCGGAGTCGTCGCGCAGGATGACGCGGAAGTCGTCGGCATCCCCGCGGTCTCCGGATGCCGTGATCTGGAGCTTGTCGCGGACGGCCAGGTCCACGACATGGGCCGCGAAAGCGCGCGCGGGCACACCGAGGACACCCGCGGAGAGCGTCGGCGACTCGTCGACGGGTGGGGCGTACTCCACGATGACGGGCGAATCGTCGGGGTTGCGTCGCAGGAAGGCCCTGATCACGACGAGGAACACGAGCCCGCAGAGGCCCGCCAGGAGACCCAGCACAGGGAGGATCCACTCCCACCACGGGTACGGCGGCGGTGGCGGGGCGGTCGGCGCGGCGAACGTGCGCTGGGCGAAGCCGATCGCGACGGTGACTCCCTCGTTCGCCTCGACGTCGGTATCGGCGGCCGTGAACACGATGGCGGATGCCGCGGCATCCCGACCGCTCTTCGACGACGCCCACAGCGCCACCTCGTCGGGCCACGCCGTGTCGGGCTCGGGTCCGGCCATCTCGCATCTGTCGGTCGACCCCGGAGCCCCGCGATAGCAGTACGCGCGGCCGCCCATCTGGCCGTGCGCGGCGTCGCCGGCGACGTGGACCCTGCCCTTCACGGTGCCGAACGGCTGCGCGTGGTCGGCGCCGACCATGTCCCAGTAGAACTCGTCAGCGCCGGTGTCCTGATACCGGACCACGACATCGTCCATCGTGTAGGAGATCACGTACGTGTGCGCGCCGTGGACATAGGAGTCGTCGCCGGTGAGGACGTAGACCCATTGATCGTCAGCTTCGGTCCACCAGGGGATCGGTGCTCCGCCCGCTCCCGTGACATTGACGACCGTGGTGTCGTGGGTTATGCCGGAGTCCGCCTTGGGTATCCGGCGCACGATCCCCTTGTTCTGGTCGCCCTCCGGGAAGAGCGCGACGATCGTCTCGGTCGTGTACAGCTCACTCGTTCCTGCGGCCGACCGGACGAGCCAGTAGTCGGCATCGAGCGATTCGTAGGTGAAGTCGTCGACGGCTGCCGGGACTGCGCGGGAGCGGTGCGGCGGCTCGGCCGCTACGGCGGCGGGCGCGACCCCGACCAGCAGGATGAGCGCCGCCACGAGCGCCATCGCACGCTCCACGTGCCGTCCCCGCAGCCGCATGAGCCCACCCTAGGGCTAGGCGGTGAGAGCGAGCGCCTGCGCGGTTTCGGTGAGGACTTCCTGCGCCTCGGCCGGGCGGCCGTTGAGCGTCTCGCCGTAGCTCGGGATGAGCTCGCGCAGTCGAGGCTCCCATCCCTCGATCCGGTCGGGGAAGCACGTCTTCATGAGACCGAGCATGATCGACACCGCGGTCGAGGCACCTGGCGAGGCGCCCAGCAGCCCGGCGATGGAACCGTCCGCGCCGGTGACGACCTCGGTGCCGAACTGCAGGACGCCGCCCTTGTCCGGGTCCTTCTTCATCACCTGGGCACGCTGACCGGCCTGGATGAGCTCCCAGTCCTCGTCCTTGGCCGTCGGCATGAAGGTGCGAAGGCTGTCCACCTTCTTCGCGTGGTTCTTGAGCAGCTCACCGACCAGGTACGTGATGAGCGACGGGTTGTCCCAAGCGACCTTGAGCATCGGCCCGAGGTTGCCGAACCGCACCTGCGAGACGAGGTCGAAGATCGATCCGTTCTTCAGGAACTTCGGGCTGAACGTCGCGAACGGTCCGAACAGCAGGGATGCCTGCCCGTCGACCACGCGGGTGTCGAGGTGGGGAACCGACATCGGCGGAGCGCCGACCGACGCCTGCGAGTAGACCTTCGCCTTGTGCTGCGCCACGAGCGCGGGGTTCGTGGTCTTGAGGAACTGACCGCCGATCGGGAAGACGCCGTATCCCGAGATCTCGGGGATGCCGGAGCTCTGCAGGAGCTTCAAGGCCCAGCCGCCGGCGCCGACGAAGACGAACCTGGCCCGGATCTCGCCAGGCGTCCGGCCGATCGAGCGCCGGTACTTCACTCGCCACGTGCCGTCGTCGAGGCGCTTCAGGCTGCGGACCTCGGTGTTCGTCCTGAGTTCGGCACCGCTGTCGGCGAGATGCTCGAACAGCTGGTGGGTGAGAGCTCCGAAGTCGACGTCGGTGCCGGCGGGAACCCGGGTCGCCGCGAACGGCTCGCCCTTGCGGCGCTTCTGCATGAGGAGCGGCGCCCAGGTGTTGATGATCCGCGAGTCCTCGCTGTATTCGATCCCCGCGAACAGCGGCTGCTGCTTGAGGGCCTCGTACCTCTTCTTCAGGAACGCGACATCCTTCTCACCGCGCACGAAAGTCATGTGGGGAGCCGAGTTGATGAACGTGGACGGGGCATCCAGCACGCCCTGGTCGACCAGAGCCGACCAGAACTGGCGGCTCTGCTGGAACTGCTCGTTGATCGAGATCGCCTTGGCGGGGTCCACCGAGCCGTCCTCGCCCTCCGGCGTGTAGTTCAGCTCGCAGAGGGCGGCGTGCCCGGTTCCGGCATTGTTCCAGGCGTTCGAGCTCTCGAGCGCGACATCGTGGAGCCGCTCGAAGACGCTGATCTTCCAATCGGGCTGCAACGCCGACAGGAGGGTGCCGAGGGTCGCACTCATGATCCCGCCGCCGATCAGAAGGACGTCGACGGTGCCCGCAGGCAACTCGCTGTCGTCGGGATGGGGGAGGCTCGCGTCGACGGTTTCGGTCACACACCAAGTCTAGGCGGGGTCGCGATGCCGCTCGACAGGGTCAGTCGGCGGCGGACTTCGCCCCGCTCAGCGAACGCGCCGCGATGACCTCCGCGATCTGGACGGCGTTGAGCGCGGCACCCTTTCGCAGGTTGTCGTTGCTGATGAACAGGACGAGACCCTTGCCCTCGGGCGCGGATTGGTCGGCCCGGATGCGGCCGACGAAGCTGGGGTCCTTGCCCGCGGCCTGCAACGGCGTGGGGACCTCTTCGAGCGTGACACCGGGAGCGGCGGAGAGGAGACTCCGCGCCCGCTCCGGCGTGATGTCACGGGCGAACTCCGCGTGGATGCTGAGCGAGTGCCCCGTGAACACCGGCACGCGCACGCAGGTGCCCGCGACGCGGAGGTCGGGCAGCTCGAGGATCTTGCGGCTCTCGTTGCGGAGCTTCTTCTCCTCGTCGGTCTCGTTCAGGCCGTCGTCGACGAGGTTGCCTGCGAACGGGATGACGTCGAACGCGATCGGCGCGATGTACTTCTCCGGCTCGGGGAAGTCGATGGCAGAACCGTCGTGCACGAGGCGAAGGGTGTCGCCCTGGGCGAGCACGCCCTCGACCTGGCCGAGCAGCTCCTCGGCGCCGGCGATCCCCGACCCGCTGACGGCCTGATAGGTGCTGATGATGAGCCGCTCGAGTCCGGCGTCGGCATCCAGCACCTTCAGAACGGGCATCGCGGCCATGGTGGTGCAGTTCGGGTTCGCGATGATGCCGCGTCGCGCCTCGTCGATCGCGTGCGGATTGACCTCGCTCACGACGAGAGGGACGTCGGGATCCATGCGCCATGCGCTGGAGTTGTCGATCACCGTCGCGCCGGCCTCGGCGAATCGAGGAGCGTGGGCGCGGCTGCCGGTGGCTCCGGCAGAGAAGAGGGCGATGTCGATGCCGGCAGGGTCTGCCGTCTCGACATCCTCCACGATGACCGTCCGTCCCCCGAACTCGATCGACGTCCCGGCCGAGCGCGCGGTCGCGAGCAGACGCAGCTCGCGGATCGGGAAAGCGCGTTCCGCGAGGATCTCGCGCATGACGGTGCCGACCTGGCCGGTGGCGCCGACGACGGCGACGGACAGTCCGGAGTCGGAGATGCGGGTCATGGGTTGGATCCTACCTTCGGGGAGAAGTGTCAGCGGCCGGTGCCGGCGTGCACCACGGCCTCGGTATCGCCGTCGAGTCCGTAGGCCGTATGGACGACGCGGGCCGCCTCGGCGAGGTCGTCGCCGCGTACGACGACCGAGATGCGGATCTCGGAGGTCGAGATCATCTCGATGTTGACACCCGCGATCGACAGCGCCTCGAACAGCGTCGCCGAGACCCCCGAGTGGGTCCGCATTCCCGCGCCGACGACGGAGAGCTTGCCGATCTGGTCGTCGTGGACGAGGCTCTGGAATCCGATCTCGGCCTGGTCGCCGGAAAGCGCTCGCAGCGCTGTCGCCGCGTCGGTCTTGGGGAGCGTGAACGAGATGTCGGTGCGCCCCGTTGAAGCCGCCGACACGTTCTGCACGATCATGTCGACGTTCGCGCCGGACTTGGCGATGACCTTGAAGATCTCGGCGGCCTTGCCTGGGACGTCCGGGACCCCGATCACGGTGATCTTGGCCTGGCTGAGGTCCGTCGCCACTCCGGCGACGATCGGCTCTTCCATCTCTTCTCCCTCTTCGCCATCGGGGAGGCTCATCCCCGGGCCGAGCACATAGGTCCCGACGCCCGAACTGAACGTCGAGCGCGAGTGGATCAGCACGCCGTGCCGGCGCGCGTATTCGACAGCGCGGATGTAGAGCACCTTCGCCCCGTTCGCGGCGAGCTCGAGCATCTCCTCGCTCGAGACATGCGTCAGCTTCTGGGCGCGTGGCACGACGCGCGGGTCGGCGGTGAAGATGCCGTCCACATCGCTGTAGATCTCGCAGACGTCGGCCTCGAGCGCCGCCGCCAGGGCGACCGCCGTCGTGTCGGATCCGCCTCGGCCGAGCGTGGTGATGTCGCGGGTGTCGCGGTTGAAGCCCTGGAATCCGGCGACGATGACGATCGCGCCCTCGTCGAGCGCGTCGCGCAGGCGGATCGGCGTGACATCCACGATCCGAGCCGCGCCGTGCGTGGCATCCGTGATCATGCCGGCCTGGCTGCCCGTGAACGAGCGAGCCTCGAACCCCATCGAATGGATCGCCATCGCCAGCAGGGCCATCGCGATGCGCTCGCCGCTGGAGAGCAGCATGTCGAGCTCCCGCGGCGCCGGGATCGGGGCGACCTGGTTCGCGAGGTCGAGGAGCTCATCCGTCGTGTCGCCCATCGCACTGACGGCGACGACCACGTCATGGCCGGCCCTACGAGTGTCGACGATCCGCTTCGCGACGCGCTTGATGCTCTCCGCGTCGGCGACGGACGAACCGCCGTACTTCTGGACGATCAGCGCCACGATGAAGACTCCATGGTGAGTGAGCGGGCGGATGCCGCGCCCGAACGTCCATCTTACGGACGACGTCATTCCGCACCCGCCATGTGTCCGTCCGGACTCCAGGAGGCTCGCTAGGTCTTGAGGCTGCTGGGCGCGCGCTCGTATCGGTCGGGTGTGATGGTCAGCTGCCCCTGTCCTCCGGTGAGCGAGCGCAGTTCGAGGACGTAACGGCCGAGCTCGGCATCCGGAGCACTCGCCACGATCCGGGTGTCGCCGTGATCGGTGGACTCGGTCGAGTTGACGCGCGCGCGCCGCGACGAGAGGTCGGTCAGCACCGGACCCTGCAGGTCTGCGGGCACCGTGATGGTCACGATCGACACCGGTTCCAGCACGACCGTGCCGGCCACGGCCAGCGCCGCCTTGACCCCCAGCGAAGCCGCCGTGCGGAAAGCCATCTCGGACGAGTCGACCGAGTGCGACTTGCCGTCGTACAGCTCGACGCGCACGTCCACGACGGGGTGTCCCTGCGGGCCGCCCGCGGCCAGGGCGTCCCTGGCGCCCTTCTCGACGGCAGGGATGTAGGAGCGTGGCACCGCGCCTCCGACGACGGCGTCGACGAACTCGAAGCCTCCGCCCGGCGGCAGCGGGCTGACCCGCAGCTGCACCACCGCGAACTGGCCATGCCCGCCCGATTGCTTCTTCAGCTTCCCCTCGGCCTGCGCGGACCCCGCGATCGTCTCGCGATAGGCCACCGGGGCCGGGCCGGTGGTCACGTGAACACCGAGGACGCGGGCGAGCCGTTCGACCGCCACCTCGACGTGCGTCTCGCCGAGGCCACGCAGGATGGTCTCGCCTCCTGCCCGGTCGATGAGCAGGGTCTGGTCCTCTGCGAGGAGCCGGGCCAGAGCCGTGGAGAGCTTCGCGTCGTCGGACTGCGTCGCCGGTGCGAGACTCACCGCGTACACCGGCTCCCGGCGCGGAAGCGTCGCGGGGCGCGCGCTGCCGTGCGGACGCGACCACAGGACCGAGCCCGACGGCGAGCCCGTCAGCTTCGCGACAGCCCCGACCTCGCCGGTCGCCAGGGCGTCGGCCGGGACGTGCTGGGCCCCGCGCAGCCGGAAGAGGGCGGGGATCCGCTCCTCCGTGCCGGTCGTGGCGTTGCGGAGGCGATCGCTCGGTCGCAGCGTGCCCGAGAGGATCCTGAGCATCGCGATCTGGCCGACGAAGGGGTCGGCCACCGTGCGGAAGACATGGACGACGGTGTCGCCGTCCGGATTCGGAGCGACCTCGACATCCGCGCCGCCGCTGCCGTCCTCGGCGGCGCCCACCACGATCCGGCTGTCGTGATCACCGCCAGAGGGTGCGAGCGCGCAGATCAGGTCGAGGATGCGGTCGACTCCGGTGCCGGTCAGACCCGAGCAGAGCAGGACGGGCACCGCCTCCCCCGTTGCGACCTCGGCGGCGAGCGTGTGCTCGAGCTCACCGGGCGACGGCTCGGCGCCCTCGAGATAGGCCTCGAGCTGCGCATCGTCGTGCGACACGATCTCTTCGGTGACGCTGACGTGCAGATCGTGCTCCTCGGCCTCGGCGGCCGCGGGCACCGGCTCCTCGTGGTGATGGCCGGCGTCGTCGTCGTAGACGAGCGCGTGCTCGCCCAGCACATCGGCGATGGCGCGGAAGTCCTGCTCCTCGCCCAGCGGCAGCTCGAGCGGCCACAGATGCTCGCCGAACGCGGTTCGCAGGTCGGCGAGCACGCGGCGGAAATCAGCCCGGGTGCGATCCTCCTGCGTGACCACGATGATGCGCGGCACACGCGCCTGCTCGGCCGCCGCCCATACGGCGCGTGTCCCCGCGCTGACGCCGTCGACGGCGCTCACGACCACGGCCGCGACATCCGCCACCGACAGCGCCGTGTCGACACTCCCGATGAAGTCGGGATGGCCCGGCGTGTCGATCAGCGTGACAGTGCGTTCATCGCCGTCATCGCTCCAGGTGAGGTACGCGAGCGAGATCCCCAGCGTGGTCTGGCGTGCGACCTCCTCGGGATCGCTGTCGCAGACGGTCGTGCCCTGCTCGACTGTCCCGCGGCGCTGGATCGCGCCCGCGCGGAAGAGCATCCCCTCCGCGAGGGTGGTCTTTCCTGAGCCCGCGCCGCCCACCAGGGCGACAGTGCGGTGCGTCGAACTGGGGATCGAGTCCATGTGGCCTCCCACGCCGGTGTGAGTTGTTGACCATCGTGCCCTGTCACCGCACATCCACGCCAGGGGCATGCCGTCACAGATGTGCCGCCCGCGCTGCGATCCCCAGCATGGCGGGCGTTCTCCAGTCGTGATCGGACGCCTAATGTCGCCCTCGTGGGGCCACCGCGGCCTTGGCCCGACTCGCGATCGTGGCCGCAGCGTCAACATCGCCGAGATCATCACGTCCTTAGACGTTCACCGCGCGTCGCGCGGCCGCGAGGTGCATGCGACGCGAATGATGTGCGGCCATCCCGAGCCCGCGCACAGCGGGCGGCTCCTCAAGTCCGCCCTCGGCTTCGCGCCGATCGCGTGCTGCGCTGACCGCAGGCCGGTCGGTGGATGCCGTCAGCCCGGCGCGATCGGCGGCAGTTCGCTGACCGGGGCCTGCGCCCGGATCCTCCCGCCGGTGGCTGCGAGCCAGCATCCCGCGATCACGAGCGGGAACCCGATGACGAGCCCCATCGTGACCTGCTCGCCGAGGATGATGACCCCGAGGAGGATCGCGACGACCGGGTTGACGTAGGTGAACAGCGGTGCGCGCACCGGACCGACGCGCGCGATGAGGGCGAAGAAGACGACGAAGGCGACCGCCGTGCACAGCACCGCCAGAGCGACGAGCGACACGGTGCTCCGCGCGGTGGGCACTTCGTGCTGCGTGAGGAGGGCGATCGGCAGGTAGAACAGGCCGACGGCGAAGAGCGACAGCGTCACGGTGCCGAGCGCCGGGATGCCGTCCAGCCGATGTGCGACGATGAACGGCGCCGTCGCGTAGCAGATCGCGACGAGCAGCACTTCGCCGATCGCGACGAGGCTGCCCACGCCGCCGACGGCGAGACCCGGTCCAGCGACGATGATCGCGACACCGGCGAACCCGACGACGAGCCCGATCGCGCGCGAGGGCTTCAGGACGGAGCGGTCGCCGCCGGTGAGCGCGATGATCGCAGCGAACAGCGGGACCGTCGCGACCAGCAGCCCGGTGAGGCCGGACGGAAGCGTCTGCTCCGCGTGGCCGAGCAGGAGGAACGGCCCCGCCATCTCGATCGCGCCGAATGCGAGCACCCAGCCGATCCTCGAGAGCGCCGGGCGCAGTGCCCTCTGCCGCAGCGCGAACGGAAGCAGCAGCAGGGCCCCGAGCAGGGTGCGGCCGGCGACGATGGATGCCGGTGAGTACGAGTCGACGGCCTGCTTGATGAACAGGTACGGGATGCCCCACAGCACCGCCATGGCGGCGAACAGCACCCAGGCACGGGTGTCGAACCGCTGAATCGTGGAGCTCATCAGATCGAGCGGCGTCCTTCGAACGCCCGCCCGAGCGTCACCTCGTCGGCGTATTCGAGATCACCGCCGACGGGGAGGCCTGACGCCAGGCGGGTCACGCTGATCTCGAGCGTGTGCAGCAGCCGGCTGAGGTACGTCGCGGTGGCCTCGCCCTCGAGGTTCGGATTGGTGGCGAGGATGACCTCCTGCACAGTGCCGTCGGCGAGCCGCTGCATGAGCTGGGTGATGCGCAGGTCATCAGGCCCGATGCCTGCGATGGGGCTGATCGCGCCGCCGAGCACGTGGTACAGACCGCGGAACTCTCGCGTGCGTTCGATGGCTGCGACATCCTTCGCGTCTTCGACGACGCAGATCAGCGTCTGGTTGCGGCGGGGATCACGGCAGATCGAGCAGCGATCCTGCTCGGAGACGTTGCCGCAGACCTCGCAGAACCGCACCTTCTCGCGAACCTCGCTGAGCAGCAGCGCGAGACGGGACACGTCGAAGGACGGCGACTGCAGGATGTGGAAGGTGATGCGCTGCGCCGACTTCGGCCCGATGCCGGGCAGTCGCCCGAACTCGTCGATCAGATCCTGGACGATTCCGTCGTACATGCGTCAGCTGAACCTCGTCGGCGGCTCGTACGGCTCTTCTCGCACGAAAGTGGCTCCGAGCACCTGCCGCACGACCGCCTCGCCGTAGCGCTGCCCGCCGTCGCTTCGGGCGGACGTCGTGCTCGGCGCTCGCACCACCACCGGCGGGACGGGCAGGTCGATGGCTTCGGCCTCGGCCTCGTCCTCATCGGGCTCGATGGAGGGGGCGACGTCGGATTCGGGCAGCACATCGCCCTCGCGGACGGGAGCGGGCGCCGCCGCCGGCATGCCGACAGCCTCTTCGGGCTCATCGTCCACGGCGAGCGCTGCGGGGCCGCCCGGGTCGTCGACCACTTCGCCGGCGTCGGAGGGGATCGACGCGACCGCCCACTCGGTCACCGGTGCGGTCGCGGCGGACGCGGTCACGCGGGCCGGCGCCGTTGCGCGGGACCCTGGCCTCGGTGCGGACGGCTCGGGGCCTGCTCCGCCAGGACCCGCATCGTGCTTGGCGAGGTACTTCACCCGGATGCCGAGCACGGC
The DNA here is from genome assembly GCF_039530205.1 of Microbacterium deminutum. NCBI lineage: Bacteria > Bacillati > Actinomycetota > Actinomycetes > Micrococcales > Microbacteriaceae > Microbacterium > Microbacterium deminutum. The sequence continues at coordinate 15,610 of NZ_BAAAOG010000010.1, read as the reverse complement.
GAGGATCCCCTGGCGCAGATCCTCGCTCGGGCCCGCGCCCGCCGAGAGCTGCTTGAACTTCGCGACGTCGCTCTGGCTCTGGAACGACAGGGTCAGCACATCGTCGTCGAGAGCCGTCACGCGGGCCGCGGACGCGATGAGCCACGAGGAGCGGCTGATCTCTTCGAGCCGCGCCAGGACCTCGGGCCACGCGTCGCGCATCCGCTGCAGCGATACCGGACCCCGCGGCGGCGCGACGGGTTTGGCGACCGCCGGATTCGCGTCCTCCGCGGTCGCCTCCGCTTCCGCTTCCGCCCTCGCCTCCGCGGTCGCCCTCGCCTCCGCGGTCGCCCTCGCCTCCGCGGTCGCCCTCGCCTCCGCGGTCGCCCTCGCGTCCGCGGTCTCCGGCGCCGGGATGAGCTGGGCGGAGGACACGGCCGGTGCGGCGGACGCGGCTCCGGTGCGCGCGAGCACACGGGCCACCATGAGCTCGAGCTGCAGGCGGGGCGACGTGGCGCCCGTCATGTCGTCCAGCGTCGCGATCACGATGTCGGCGGTGTGGGAGAGGCGTGATGAGCCGAAGGCGTCGGCCTGGCGCGTCATGCGCGCGAGGTCGTCGGCCGAGACTCCGCGCAGCACCGCCGCGGCGCCCTGACCGGTCGCGGCGACGACGATCAGGTCGCGCAGGCGCTCGAGCAGGTCGTCGACGAAGCGCCTCGGATCCTGCCCCGTCTGCACCACACGGTCGACCGCCGCGAACGCGGCCGCGGGGTTCTGTGCGGCGAACGCGTCGACGACCTCGTCGAGCAGCTCGGCGTGGGTGTAGCCGAGGAGCGACACCGCACGCTCGTACCGGACGTTGCCGTCCTCCGATCCGGCGATGAGCTGGTCGAGCAGCGACAGCGTGTCTCGCGGCGAGCCGCCACCGGCTCGGACCACCAGCGGCAGCACGCCCGCCTCGACCGAGACGCCCTCGGCGTCGCACAGCTTGTCGACGTACTCGAGCATCGCGGCGGGCGGCACGAGCCGGAACGGATAGTGGTGCGTGCGCGAGCGGATCGTGCCGATGACCTTCTCGGGCTCGGTGGTCGCGAAGATGAACTTGACGTGGTCGGGAGGCTCTTCGACGAGCTTCAGCAGGGCATTGAAGCCCTGCGGCGTGACCATGTGCGCCTCGTCGAGGATGAAGATCTTGAAGCGGTCTCGGGCGGGGGCGAACACCGCGCGCTCGCGAAGGTCGCGGGCGTCGTCGACGCCGTTGTGCGACGCCGCGTCGATCTCCACGACATCGAGGGATCCGCCGCCGTCGCGGCCGAGCTCGAGGCAGCTGTCGCACTCGCCGCACGGGGTGTCGGTCGGGCCCTGCGCGCAGTTGAGGCACCGCGCGAGGATGCGCGCCGAGGTCGTCTTGCCGCAGCCGCGGGGACCTGAGAACAGGTACGCGTGCCCGACGCGGTCACCGCGCAACGCCGTCATGAGCGGCTCGGTGACCTGCGCCTGACCGATCATCTCGCCGAACGCCTCGGGGCGGTACCGGCGGTAGAGGGCTGTGGTCACGCCCCCAGCCTACGGCGTGCCCGCGACATCCCGCCCGGCCGCTGCGCCCTGGCGGAGGGGCCGCATTCACACATCGGCGCCGTGCTCGACATCCGCCTCCACCCCGATGATCGGGATCGACGTCGTCACCGTCGGCACAGAGGCCGAGAGCCGGGTGCCGTCCTCGCGTCGCGCGTCCATGAACTGCTGGAGCGACGGCTTGCCCGCGATTACCGGGCCCTGTCCGTCGAGCGGCACGATGACCTCTTCGCCCGAGCCGAGAGCGAACGGCTGACCGCGTACGCTGAACACCACCGGGTCGCCGTCATCCGCCTTCACTCGCAGCTCGTGCGTGGACACCGTGACGCTCAGACGTGTGCCGTGCCAGTGCAGCACGTACGACAGCTCCGGCCAGTCGGCGGGCAGCCGTGGATCGAACGACAGCTCGCCGAAGTGATCGCGCATGCCGCCGAACCCGCTGACGAGGGCTGTCCAGACGCCTCCCGCCGATGCCACGTGCACCCCGTCGGATGCGTTGTGGTGCAGGTCGGCGAGGTCGACGAAGATCGACTGCCGGAAGTACTCCAGCGCCAGGTCCTGGTACCCGACCTCTGCGGCGAGGATCGACTGAACGACCGCGGAGAGCGTCGAGTCGCCGCTGGTCAGCGGGTCGTAGTACTCGAAGTCGGCGAGCTTCTCCCCGGCCGTGAAGTGGTTGCCCTGCAGGAACAGCGCGAGCACGACATCCGCCTGCTTCAGCACCTGGTAGCGGTAGATCACGAGCGGATGGAAGTGCAGCAGCAGGGGCCGCTGCTCGTCCGGCGTCTGCTCGAGGTCCCACACCTCCCGCTCCAGGAACACCTCGTCCTGCGGGTGGATGCCCAGCGCGGTGCTGTACGGGATCTGCAGCGCCTCGGCGGCCCGCTCCCAGGCTTCGGGCTCGCTGGGATCGAGGTTCAGGCGCTCGGCCATCGCGCGGTATGCATCGCGATCGTCCTCGGCCATCTCCCGGACCGTGCGCGCCGCGAAGCGGAGATTGAAGCGCGCCATGACGTTCGTGAAGAGGTTGTCGTTGACGACCGTCGTGTACTCGTCGGGCCCGGTCACCCCGTGGATGTGGAACGACTCGAAGGTGTTGCCGTTGCTCGACCGCCAGAACCCGAGTGTGTTCCACAGGCGGGCCGTCTCGACCGCGATGTCCACGCCCTCGCGGTGGAGGAACTCGTTGTCGCCGGTCGCCCGGATGTACTTCGCGAGCGCGAAGCACACGTCGGCGTTGATGTGGTACTGCGCGGTGCCCGCGGCGTAGTAGGCCGATGCCTCTTCCCCGTTGATCGTGCGCCACGGGAAGAGCGCCCCGGCCTCGTTGAGCTGATGCGCCCTGCGCCGGGCGGCCGGGAGCATGAGGTACCGCATGCGCAGCGCATTCCGCGCCCACAGCGGGGTCGTGTACGCCAGGAACGGAAGCACGTAGATCTCGGTGTCCCAGAAGTAGTGCCCGCTGTACCCGGACCCCGAGACCCCCTTGGCAGGCACGCCCTGGCCGTCCGCGCGCGCAGCAGCCTGCGCGAGCTGGAACAGGCACCACCGGGCAGCCTGCTGGATGTCGTCGTGTCCGGCGATGCGCACGTCCGATCGCTCCCAGAACGCCTCGAACCACCGGCGCTGCTGCTCGTACTGGAACTCCACGCCTTCCACCCCGGCGCGATCGAGCGTCCGGCGGCACCGATCGACGAGCTCTCGGGCGGGGACGCCGCGCGAAGTGTGATAGCTCACGAGCTTGGTGAGGCGGATGGGCACACCGGCCTTCGCCTGCACCCGGAAGACGTTCTTTGCGATGTCCGGCTCGATGAGGCGACGCGCGGTGTACTCGTTGTCGGTCTCGATGATGTGGTCGGCGACGACCGCGATCGTCATGGCGGACTCGGTCACGCGATACGAGAGCGCGGACCGCCCGGCATCCTGCCAGTACTCCTGGGGCTGCAGCACGCGCTCGTGGATGCGCTCGGCCTTGCGCGGGTCGAACCCGGCCCGCTTCGGGGCGGCCGGGGTGCCGCCGTAGACGTCCTCGCCGTCCTGCCGGTTGATCAGCTGGCAGCTGATGGTCACCGGCGCGTCCGCGTTGAGCACGGTGACTTCCAGCCGCAGGATCGCGAGGTGCTTCTCTTCGAACGAGACGAGCCGGTCGTCTTCGACGAGCACCTCCTTCCCGGACGGCGTGTACCACCGGATGCGGCGGTGCAGCACTCCGCTGCGCAGGTCGAGCGTGCGCTCGTACTCGCGGACGTCGGCGACGTCGAGCGACAGCGGCTCGTCGTCGACGTAGACGCGCATGACCTTGGCGTCGGGGGCGTTGATGATCGTCTGCCCGACTTCGGCGAATCCGTACGCCTGCTCGGCGTGGCGGATCGGGAACGTCTCGTGGAACCCGTTCACGAAGGTGCCGTGCTCGTGCGCGAAGCGTCCTTCGGCGTGGTTGCCCCGCAGGCCGAGGTAGCCGTTGCCGATCGAGAAGAGGGTCTCGGTGACACCGACGTCATCCAGCGAGAACGAAGTCTCGACGAGACGCCATGGGTCGATGGGGAACCGGTCGCGGTCCATCATGCGGTGAACTCCTTCAGATCCGTCACGACGACGTGGGCGCCGGCTTCGCGCAGCACCTCGGGTCCGACGCCACGGTCGACGCCCACCACGAGGCCGAAGCCTCCGGCCACGGCGGACTGCACGCCGCTCAGGGCGTCCTCCACGGCGACGCTGCGGGTGGGGTCGACTCCCAGCATCCGCGCCGCCTCGATGAAGACGTCAGGGGCCGGCTTCGACGCGAGGTGGTCTCGCTCGGCGATGATGCCGTCCATCACGACGGGGAAGCGGTCCCGGATGCCGGCTGCCCGAAGCACCTCTTCGGCGTTCTTCGAGCTCGACACGACGGCGACGAGCGTCCCGGCCCGTGCGAGTTCGTCGAGGAGGGCCATGGAGCCCGGGTAGGGGTCGATGCCCTCGGCTCTCAGGACGCGCTCGAAGTAGGCGTTCTTGCGGTTGCCGATTCCGCACACCGTGTCCGCCTCGAGCGGGTCGGACGGTTGGCCCCAGGGCACCTCGACATCCCGGCTGCGCAACAGGCTCGCGACCCCGTCGTACCTCTTCTTGCCGTCCAGATAGTCGAAGTAGTCACGCTCGGTGTACGGCGGGGTGATGTTCCACTCCGCGAAGAGCTCCTCGAACATCCGCTGCCACGCGTGCATGTGGACTTCGGCGGTCGGCGTTATGACGCCGTCCAGATCGAAGAGAACAGCGTCGTACGTGGTCAGGTCGGGCAGGGCAGACGGGGTCACATGACCTCCAGAGAGGTGCGGATTGACGGAGTGCGGCTCTTCGTCGCGCCGTTCTGCAAGCGTAGTGTGCGCGGATGTCGTGAACCACACACTCAGCCCGCGGCGCTGAGGGTCTGACGGGCGATCTCGAGCTCCTCGTTCGTGGGGACGACGAGCACGGCGACGCGCGAGGCATCCGTCGAGATGATCCGGATGCCGCGCCCCCTGGCGAGGTTGCGTTCCGGGTCGATCTGCACGCCGGCGAAGCCGAGCGTCTCGAGGGCGCCCGCCCGGACAGCGGGTGCGTTCTCGCCCACCCCGGCCGTGAACGAGATCACATCGACTCCGCCGAGCTGCGCGAGGTAGGCACCGGCATACGCCCGGAGCCGGTGCACGTAGACGTCGAAGGCGAGAGTCGCACCGGCATCCCCCCGCTCCACTCCGGCGCGGAGGTCGCGCATGTCCGACACTCCGGCGAGTCCGATCAGGCCGCTGCGCTTGTTGAGCAGGTCGTCGAGGTCGTCGACCGACATGCCCGCGCGGCGCGCGAGGTGCAGCAGCGCGGCCGGATCGATATCGCCCGACCGGGTGCCCATCACGAGCCCCTCGAGCGGTGTGAGGCCCATCGACGTCTCCACCGAGCGCCCGCGGTCGATCGCCGTGACCGACGCGCCGTTGCCCAGGTGGAAGACGATCTGCTTCAGCTCGGCGAGCGGGCGGCCGAGAAACGCCGCGGCCGCCTCGCTCACGAACTTGTGCGACGTTCCGTGGAATCCGTACCGGCGGATGCGATGGGATTCCGCCAGCGCTGCGTCGATGGCGTAGGTGTACGCCGCGGGTGGGAGCGTCTGGTGGAATGCGGTGTCGAACACCGCGACGTGGGGGACGTCGGGGAAGGCGTGCTTCGCGGCGATGATCCCCTGCAGGTTCGCGGGGTTGTGAAGCGGGGCGAGTACGGACAGCTCGTCGATGTCGACCTCCACGCGAGGCGTGATGAGCGTCGGCTCGAAGAAACGCGCCCCGCCGTGCACGACGCGATGCCCGACGGCGACGGGCGGCCGGTCCTCGAGCGAGGGCCCGTGCTGGGCGAACGCCTCGATCATCACGGCGAACCCGGCGGTGTGGTCGGGGATCGGCAGCTCGCGGGAGTAGGTGGCGTCCAGGTAGGTCGCGATCCCCGCGCCCGGCGATGGCGGGGGGGCGAAGACGGTGTGCTTGGACGAACCCGCCTGCTCGCCGATTCGCTCCACGAGGCCCGATGCCAGGACGGCTTCGGCATCCATGTCGATCAGCTGATATTTGAACGAGGACGAACCGCTGTTGACGACCAGGACGATGCTCACTTGTTCGCCCCCTTCGGGCGATCGGCGCGCTTGCGCGCGCTGGGTGCGTGCCGCGTGCTCATGCGCGGGGCTGCCCCTGCGCTTGGATCGCCGTGATCGCGATGGTGTTGACGATGTCGTCCACGAGGGCCCCGCGCGAGAGGTCGTTGATGGGCTTGTTGAGGCCCTGCAGGACCGGGCCGATCGCCACCGCGCCGGCCGACCGCTGCACGGCCTTGTAGGTGTTGTTGCCGGTGTTGAGGTCGGGGAAGATGAACACCGTCGCACGGCCGGCCACCGTCGATCCCGGCATCTTGGCAGCGGCGACGGCGGCATCCGCTGCGGCGTCGTACTGGATCGGCCCCTCGACGAGCAGTTCGGGGGCGCGTTCGCGGACGAGCGCCGTCGCGGTGCGCACCTTCTCCACCTCGGCGCCCGACCCCGACTCCCCCGTCGAGTACGACAGCATGGCCACGCGCGGCTCGATGCCGAACTGCGACGCAGTGGCGGCTGACGAGACGGCGATGTCGGCGAGCTGCTCGGCGGTGGGGTCGGGGATGACGGCGCAGTCGCCGTACACGAGCACCCGATCGGCGAGCGCCATCAGGAACACCGACGACACCACCGAGACACCGGGCTTGGTCTTGATGATCTCGAACGCCGGACGGATCGTGTGCGCGGTGGTGTGGGCCGCGCCCGACACCATCCCGTCCGCGAGTCCCAGGTGCACCATGAGGGTGCCGAAGTACGAGCCGTCGGTGACGGTGTCGGCGGCCTTCTCGTAGGTCACGCCCTTGTGGGCCCGCAGGCGCGCGTACTCCTCCGCGAACTTCTGCACGTGCACCGGGTCGAAGGTCGAGAGGACCTCGGCGGACTGGATGTCGACGCCGAGCTCGATCGCCCGTGCGCGCACCTCGAACGGCTCGCCCAGGATCACGAGGTCCGCGATGCCGCGCTTGAGCACGGTCCCCGCTGCGCGCAGCACCCGATCGTCGTCGCCCTCGGGCAGCACGATCCGGCGTAGGCCGGAGCGCGCGCGGTCCATGAGCTCGTACTCGAACATGAGGGGAGTGACGACCGTCGACCGCGCGACGCCGAGCAGGCGCGTGAGCTCCTGCGTGTCGATGAAGCGCTCGAAGTTCGCCAGCGCGGTGTCGTACCGCCGCTGCGAATCGGCGGCCAGGCGACCGCGGGTGTTCATGACCCGCACCGTGGTCTCGTAGGTGCCCAGATCCGTCGCGATGATCGGAAGCGCCGACCCGAGGCCGTCGATCAGCCGGTCGATCTCGTCGGGAAGGGGGAACGGTCCGTTCAGCACGATGCCGGCCAGCGACGGGAACGTCCCCGAGGTGTTGGCCAGCAGCGTCGCGAGGAGCACCTCGGTGCGGTCCGCCGGGATCACGACGATCGCGCTCTCGGTGAGGCGCGGCAGCACGTTGACCATCGACATCCCGGCGACGACCACTCCGAGCACCTCGCGGGTCATCAGCTCCGGGTCGCCCTTGACGAGGCGTCCCTCGACCGACCGCAGGACGCCCCGCACCGACGGTGCCACGAGGAAGCGATCCTCGGGGAGCGCCCACACCGGCACCGATCCGCCTGCCCCGGCTGAGTCGGCGAGGTGGGATGCCGAGACCACCGCCCGCAGTGATTCGGCGATCGCGTCGAGCTGGTCCGGATCGGCCCGGTTGGCGACCACCGCCAGCAGCCCGGCGCGTCCGTGTTCCAGCTCCGCGAGCGCCAGCGACGCGATCTGTCCCATCTCCGCGGGCGTGCGGGGGATCGTCGCGCCGAGCTGCTCGGGCTGGCCCTGGGCCGCGCGGCCGCCGAGCACGAGCAGGACCGGCGCACCGAGGTTCGCCGCGATCCGGGCGTTGTAGGCGAGCTCGGCAGGGCTGCCGACATCCGTGTAGTCGCTGCCGAGGATGACGACCGCGTCGCACTGCGCCTCGACCGCCTTGTAGCGCTGGACGATCGTCGAGAGGGCGGCATCCGGATCATCGCGCACGTCGTCGTAGGTGACGCCGATGCACTCGTCGTACGGGAGGTCGACGCCGTCGTGCGCCAGCAGCATCTCGAGCACGTAGTCCTGCTCGACGGTCGAGCGCGCGATCGCGCGGAACACTCCGACCCGGGGGGTTGCGCGACTCAGCGCATCCAGGACGCCCAGGGCGACCGTCGACTTGCCCGAGTGACCTTCTGCCGACGTGATGAAGATGCTCTGCGCCACGAGTTCAGACTACGGGCGGAGGGTGATCGCCGGGGAAAAGAAAGACTCTCCGCGAACCCGGCAGAGCCTGGTTACCCTTGCTACGTTTCCGTCCTGGGGGAGTTGGCCTGGATGCCGCCTCGCGGAGAGCTGACACCATTCTAACCCGCAGCGCACGGTGCACCTGCCCACGCGTCAGTCGGCGAGAGGGGTCACTCGCGCTCCCCCGCCGGGCTCGGCGACGACCAGCACGCGAGCCGCCGAGAGGGCGTGGAGCGACTCGAGGAGGGCGGGGATGTCGCGCTCAGCCAGAAGCGCCTCGGCATCCGCGGCGGACCAGACGGTGACGGATGCCCCGGTCGCGGCCCGGATCGCCGCCGCCTGCGGTGCGGCGTCACCCGCGGTGACCAGGATGACCCGCCCGATCTCCCTCCGCGCGGTCCTCGGTGCGCGCGCACGATCGTGACGCCAGATCGTGAAGTGATAGCCGAAGACGATCGCCGTCGCGCTGAGCAGGCCGAGCGGCGCGCGGATGTGCTCCAGCAGGCCGCCGCCGCCTGCCACGCCGAGCGCGAACTCGAATACGCGGTACCCGATGATGAGCAGCGTCACCAGGGCGACGATCGCGCTCGCACCGAACACGGCGACGAGGTACACGCGCCTGGCCGGGTCTGCGGCATCCGTCGCGGCGCGATCGGGCCGCCAGGCCAGCCACCAGGCCGGACCGCCGACGACCAGCGCGCTGATGCCGCCGAGCAGCAGGGCCCGGGGATTCTCGTCGACGAGCGTCGGGCCGAGCGTCGCGAGGAGCGCGTTCACGACGACCCCGAATCCGCTGGCTGCGCCGATCAGCGCGACGCCCGAGACCACGAGCCGACCGGCGCTGCGCGTCGTCTCCGGCCGGCGCGCGATCACCTCAGCGTGATAGACCCACACGATCGCGCCGACCAGGGCGGCGGCACATGAGGTGTCCAGCGGAGCCAGCACCTCTGCGACGGGTGCGGAGTCGAACAGGAGTCGCAGCACCACATAGAGCAGGGTGCCGACCGACAAGAGCGTGGTCGCTGCCGCGAGGCCCACCACGATGACGATCAGCACGGCCGCGAATTTGCCGGGCGCATCGCGAGCGCGCTCGCGGAACCAGTGCCACCACCAGACGAGTGCCCCGATCGCGAACCAGACCAGCGCCTGCAGCACCGGCACCGCCCAATGCTGGGACGCCATCAGCAGCACCGTGACGTCGGACAGTGCCTCGGAGATGAGCGACGCGAGGGCATCCACGGCCCCCACGGCCCCGATCACCAGCCCGTAGAACGCTGCGAGCTCGACCGGCAGAGCGACCAGCCGGGCGGGCGCGGTGGCGGGGCTGCGTCGCATCTGCCGATGCCACAGCCAGATCCCGCTCCACACGATCGCCGCGGAGAGCTCGCCGGGGCGCCATTCGCCGTCGATGCCGGCGCCGGCGGCGGACGCCAGCGACACCGTGGCGACGATGAGCGATGTCAGGCTCATGGCGGTCACGTACAGCGCCCAGACGAGCGACGCCCGTTCGGCGGGATCGGCGAGCCGGCGCCGCTGCCACCACCACAGCCCGGCGGCCAGGGGAACGCCGATCAGGGTGAAGGCGAGCGAGCGAGCGAGCCCGGCGTCGTCGCCGGCGATGGTGCGATCCGTCCCGATGGCGCGCTCGATCAGTCCGCTGAGACCGATCGCCGCGACGACCACCAGCGCGTACAGGATCGTGAACAGGATGATGCGGCGCACGACGGTGCCCGCGCCGCCCGCCCGTCGTGTGGAGTCGGCGGTCATTGCAGCCCGTAACACACTGCGAGCTGCCACGGGGCCGACTCGACGAGCCACGTGTCCCCGTGCTTCACGAGGCGGAAGACCTCGTCGCTCGCGTATTCGTTCGTACCGAGCGGCCCGGAGCCCGAGACCGTGACGACCTGGACGTCCACGTTGGCCGTGGTGTCGTGCTCCACCGTCTTGACGAGCGTGACACGGATGTCGCCACTGGTGCCGGTCTGCTCGCACGAGCCGGCCACGTCGGGCACCACGTAGGTGAGGGCGGTGTCCACGTCGCCGGCGACCACGGCCTGCGAGTACCGCTGCACCACGCCCTCCGGCGTGTCAGCGGCGAACTGTGCCGGTGCACCGTGTGCGAACACCGCGATCAGCGCGATCACCACGACCAGTCCGACCCCCGCGAGCAACACGATCAGCGCCCAGCGTGGCCGTCGGGCGTCTTCGCTCATGGCAAATGATGCACATGGCCTCCCGATCCGCTCGTTCCGCCACGCCGGAGCAGGGCGCATCGCCCTCGAGGATGGTCAGCGATCTCCAGGCCCGAGCACCCGTTCGCATTGTTACGATCGACGAGTGGGGGCGGCGCAGCCCCTGCTCGCCGGCTGACCGGCCCGATGGGCGGTCTGAGGAGGTCGCAGTGGTCGATACCGCGATGACGGATGCCGGGCCCGCTCCGGCGGGTCCCATGACCGCGGAGCGCTTCGCCCGCCTGACCGACAGCATCCTCGCCTCCGTGGGGCGTGTCATCGACGGAAAGCCCGAAGCCGTGCGCAGCGCCCTGCTGTGCCTGCTCGCCGAAGGGCATCTGCTCATCGAGGATGTGCCCGGGGTCGGCAAGACCATGCTCGCGCGCGCGCTCGCGGCATCCGTCGACGCCACCGTCCGCCGGATCCAGTTCACGCCCGACCTGCTCCCCGGCGATGTCACCGGCGTGAGCGTGTTCAACCCGGTGGACCGCGAGTTCGAATTCAAGCCGGGCGCGATCTTCGCGAACATCGTTATCGCCGACGAGATCAACCGGTCGTCGCCGAAGACCCAGTCGGCGCTGCTCGAGGCGATGGAAGAGGGACAGGTGACCGTCGACGGGTTCACCCATCCGCTGCCAGGGCCGTTCCTCGTCGTCGCGACCCAGAATCCGCTCGAGATGGAGGGCACGTACGCGCTGCCCGAGGCGCAGCGCGATCGATTCATGATGCGCATCTCGATGGGGTATCCCGACAGTCGCTCCGAGGCGCTCATGCTGCGTCAGCGCGATTCCGCCAACCCGCTCGAGGACCTGAGCGCCGTGGTCACCTCCGCGCAGGTGACCGACCTGATCGCGTGGGCCCGTGCGGTTCACGTCGCGCCTCCGATCGAGGATTACGCCGTCGCCCTCTCGCACGCCACGCGCACGCACTCGGACCTGCGGCTGGGAGCGAGCCCCCGCGCCACCCTGCAGCTCGTCCGTGCCGCGAAGGTGTGGGCGGCGCTGGACGGCCGGGGCTTCGTCATCCCCGACGACATCGCCGCGCTGCTCGCACCGGTGTTCACCCACCGCCTCATCCCGACCCGCTCCGCCGGAGGGGCCCGCGCTCGCGGCACGACCGACGCGATCACCTCGATCCTGCAGCGCATCGCGGCAAGCGTCCGCGTGCCGATCGCGCCACGGCATTGAGCACGCCATGAGACGCCTGTGGCCGCTGACCGTGCGTGGCACGGGCGCTCTCATCCTGTCCCTCGCCTGCTTCGTCGTCGCCGGTGAGACGGCCGTGGAGGAGCTGATCTACTTCGGGATCCTGCTGCTCGCCGTTCTCGGGGCGAGCATCGGGTCCCTGTACTTCGCACGCCGCTCGGATGTCGTCGCGCGGGCGCTGATCCCGGATGTCGCATCGGTCGGGCGCGAGACGCTCGTGAACGTGCGGGTCGGCGTGCGCACGGCGGTGCCGACCGCACCGGGATGGTGGATCGACACGATCCCGAAGGGCCTCTCGGGCAGCGCCGAGGGCATCTTCCCGGCGCTCGGGTCGGGTCTGCGGGGCAATGAGCGGGTCGTGGAGCTCTCGTACCCCGTCCGAGGCGAGAAGCGCGGCGTCCACTACTTGGGCCCGCTGTCGGTCCGCTCGACCGACCCCTTCGGGCTCGCACGCCGCAGCAACGTGTTCGGTCAGAGGACCGCGGTCACGGTGGCTCCGGCCATGGTCGACCTGCCCCCGCTCATCGACTACGCCGGCGCCGCGGGCGGAACGCTGCACACCACGACCCACCAGCTCGGCCAGGGTGCCGACAACCTCGTCGCGCGACCGTATGTGCCCGGCGACTCCATGCGGCGCATCCACTGGCGCGCCACCGCGCATCGGGACGCCCTGATGGTGCGCCAAGAGGAGCAGGAGTCGACGCCCGAGGCGAGCGTGGTGATCGATCGCAGCGCACTGCGATGGGGCGCCGAGGCGATGTCGGCGCCCGGCGAGGACCCGGGCTTCGAGGCCGCGGTCGTCGCGTGCGTCTCTGTCGTCGCACGACTCGTCCACGACGGATACGCCGTGGACGTGCTCGACACCGACGGCACCGTCCTCGTCGAGCGGATCGACGGCGGCGACATGACCGAGGTGGACGTGATGCTCGCCCAGTTCGCGACGTTGATCGCGCGCCGCGACGACACCCTCGCGCGCCTGCCGCGCCTGTTCGGCGGAGTGTTCACCGGGCCGATCATCCTGATCGTGGGGCGCTTCGATCTTGCGGACGCCGAGGCGGTCGCGCCCGTCGCGCAGCACAGCAGCCTGCCGCTGGTCTTCGCCGTGGCTCCCGTCGGCGATGCGCTCGAGCGCGCCGCCTTTTCCGGCTGGCACATCGGCGTGATCGATCCGGGCGCGGATCTCGCCGTCGCGTGGAGCTCGGCCGTCGGGCGGGGAACGAACCATGCCCTCGTCTGAGTCCGGCTCGGTCAAGCGGGCCCGCGGCGGCGAGACGGCGCTCACCCTCGCCGTGCTCGCGACTCTGGTCGCAGCGCTCCTTCCCGTGGTCCGCGTCGCGCGCCCCGGCGCATGGTTGGTGGGATCGGTGGTGGTGGCGGCGCTCGTCCTCGCCGCGGGGTTCGTCGCGCGCCGCTTCCGCCTGCCGGCCGTCGCCGTCACCCTCATCGAGGCCGCGGTGTGGGCGGCCTTCATGACCTTGATCTTCCTCAACGGCACAGCGCTGTTCTGGATCGTGCCCACGCCCGAGACGATCCGGGAGGTTCCCGATCTGTTCACGACCGCGATGCAGGAGATCGCGCTCGGAGCCGCACCCCTCCAGGGCACCAAGTCGCTCTCATTCCTCATCGTCGGGGCGATGGGTCTGCTCGCGATCATCGTGGATCACGTGATCGTGACGGCGCGGATGCCGCTGCTCGCCTGCATCGGGATCGTCGCGGTGTCGCTCATCCCCGCCATCGCCGTCCCTCGCGAAGCCGACGTCCCCGCGTTCGTGTACCTGGCCGTCGCCGTGCTCGCACTGCTGCGCGCAGAGACGCGCTCGCGGGAGCAGCCGGTCGAGCGCGCCGCGGAGCGCACCGTCGGCGTGCCGGCCACCGCCATCGGCATCGGCGCGATCGCGATCATCGTCGCGCTCGTCGCCACGCCGTTGCTGCCGGCCCCGGGCGTGCGTGCCACGAGCGCTTTCGGACCGGGCAGCGGGATCGACGCCACGCTGCAGCTGGGCGACGACCTACGGCGACCGGCATCCGTCGAGGTGCTCCGCGTGTGGACCGATGCACCCGGCGCCCCGTACCTGCGCGCCACCACGCTCTCCCGCTTCGACGGCGCCGTCTGGGAGCCCGACCGCCTGCGGAGCGTGTCGCTCGCCACCGGGCCGGGACTCGGTCCCGTCACGGTCGCTGCGGACATCCAGCTCAGCGAGTACAAGACCACCGTCCAGGTGACCAATCTCGGGTCCCGCTGGGCGCCGGTCGCGTATCCCGCGGTCGAGGTGACCGGGCTCAATGGAGCATGGACCGCCGTGCCCTACAACCGCACGGTCCTCTCGCAGACCGCGTCGACGCAGGGCCAGACATACGAGGTCGTGACGGATGTGCCTCGTCCCACCCTGCAGCAGATCCGGGCGCTGCAGGCGCGCTCCCCCGACCCGCTCGACCAGACGACGGCTCTTCCCGACCACATGCCCACGATCATCGGCGAGCTCGCCAAGCAGGTGACGGCCGACGCCACCGACGACTACGACCGGCTGACCGCACTGCAGCGCTGGTTCCGTGGGGGTGACTTCACGTACTCGCTCAACGCTCCGGTGGAGAACGGCTTCGATGGCAGCGGCGCCGAGGCCGTGGCGAAGTTCCTGCAGCAGCGCGAGGGATACTGCATCCACTTCGCGTCGGCCTTCGCACTGATGGCACGGACGCTCGGGATGCCGTCCCGCATCGTGGTCGGATATCTGCCGGGCAGCGCGACCGGCGACAAGGTCGACAATCAGCAGGTGTACACCGTCTCCAGCCAGCTTCTTCACGCCTGGCCCGAGGTCTACTTCGACGGCCTCGGATGGGTGCCGTTCGAGCCGACCGTGAGCCTGGGCGTGCCGACCGCGTTCCAGCCCGCCTCGTCGAATCCCATCGGCCCGACTCCCGGCGCGACCCCGGGCGCCACGCCGCAGCCCACCGACAGCGCCGCCGCCAACCCGAACGACCCGAACCTCGTCCGCGACCACGAGGCATCCGGAACGCAGACCGGCAGCACCAACCCATGGCCGAGCCTGAGCATCGTGTTCGGCATCCTGCTGCTGCTCGCACTGCCCGCCGTCGCCCGGAACGTCCGCAATCGGCAGCTGGCCGCAGCCGCGCGGGCAGGCGACACCGCCTCGGCCTGGACGATCGTGCAGGATGCCGCGATCGACCTCGCGATTCCGGTCGCCGCCAGCGAGACTCCACGCGGCTTCGCGTACCGGCTCGTCGGCGAGTACGGCGTGCCGCCCGCCGAGGTGAACACGCTCCTGGTCGCCATCGAGACCGCCAGCTACGCGCCGAGACGAGCGAGCGGCTTCCTCGAGTCCGACGAGGTGACGGATGCCGCGCTCGCCGTACGTGCCTCGCTCCTGCGCAACGCCCCCGCCTCGCGCCGGCTGCTGGCACTCCTTGCGCCGCGTTCGCTGATCGTACGCCCGGGAAGCATGTACGCCGCGGGCGCGCCGAAGTCGCGGGCGGGGTGAAGCCGGGGCGTCAGATCGCCCTTCACTCGCACGGTAGGATGTCTGTGGCCCTCCGGGGCCCCAGGAGGATTCGCCTAGTGGCCTATGGCGCACGCTTGGAAAGCGTGTTGGGTGAAAGCCCTCAGGGGTTCGAATCCCCTATCCTCCGCGTTGTGATGAGTCGCGACATAGGAGTCATCTGAGTCGCGACATAGGTGACATTCAACGAGAGCCCGGCCATCGGCCGGGCTCTCGTTGTTGGTTGCGCCAGTAGGTTTTGTCGGGGTCGATGTGGTGGG
>NZ_BAAAOG010000009.1:0-127392 GCF_039530205.1 Microbacterium deminutum | reverse complement strand
TCGTGAGGGCGTTCGTTACACCATGCCGTCAGCTTCGCAGCATGGCTTCAGCTTCGTCAGCCGCGCTGGGCGTCGTTGCGGCTTCCTGCGCGAGGATGTGCGCGAAACGGCGAGCCGCTGCCGTGTACTGAGGATTGTCCAAGATGTCGGCGACAGCCGCCGCAATCTTGTCCGGCGTCGACTTCACGCTCAGGCGTACGCCGGCACCGTGCCGAAGAGCTCGCACCGTGTTGTCCTTCTGGTCGCGGCCCATCGGTATGCACACCAGCGGGACACCGGCTGCGAGAGCTTTGATGAGGGTGCCGTGGCCGGCGTGAGTGATGACGGCCGATGCCTCGGGGAGTATCCGGCTGTGAGGCGCCGCCTGAACGACCTCGACATTCGGCGGCGCCTCGATTTCGTCCGGACCTAGCGCGGGGCCGGTCGTGATGAGCCCACGGACCGGCAGCTGGCCCAGTGCCCGAGCGATGCGCTGCAGCAGGTCGACCTGGTGTTGGAAGATCGAACTGGTGGCGACGAGCACGAGCGGGTCGGTGCCCTGAGAATGCCACTGACCCGCAGCCCACCCGGGGTCCTCCAGCTGTGGCCCGACGTATCTGACATTGGCCGGCAGTCGCGGGGCGACGAAGTCGAACGACGGACTGGTCATGACCAGCACCTTCATGCATCGGTCGAACAACTCGAACACGTCGCGCAGCGGCGGCTGTCCGTAGCCTGCCACCACGACGTTGAGCCGTGGCAGGGTGAGGTCCAGGAGCCACGAAGCGGTCTTCGGCGCCACCGAGTCCCTCGCCCGGCGAAGCACACCCGGGCCTGGCGACCAGCCGGTTCCCATCAGCGGCAGGCCGGGTGTCGGCCGCAGGTAGGTCTGTGCAAGCAGAGCGGCGGTCGGCAGGCCGGTCGATTGGGCGCCGATCAGAATTCCGGGCAGGGCATCGGCCAGGACGGCATCCACGGGGAACTCGCGAACGGTCGCCACGACGTCGTCGGCGTAGCGCCTGGTCATCTGTTTCCCAGCAAAGTCTTTGACCGCCCGGAAGGCGCGCACCGGATTGCGCCCCTCCATCGCGGCGATCACTGCCGTCTGCTCGGATCGGGAGTCGAAATGGGGCGCATCCCGCCATGGGCTGAAAGCGCAACCCGCCGATCTGGCCGACGCTTCGATCGTCGGATCCGCCAGTACGTGCACGGCATGACCCCGCCGGACGAGTTCGGCGGCGAGACCGATGGCGGGCGGGACGGTCCCGCCCGCGTCGATCAACGCCAACAGGAATCGGGCAGCACCTCGCCGCAGCTGTTCAGCCATCACTAGCCGGCGCTCGCCAGATCAGGCACACGGCGCTGGCCATCAGCCCTTCGTCGACCATGACCATCCCCTCACTGATCCGCATCGCGCAGCAAGTCTCGCTCTCACTTGGAGGCGCCGCAATGTCAGTCTTCGTCTGCCCGCCGACAGCCTTCATCGCCAGGCAGGTTGAGTACGGCGGTTGTTCCAGAAGAGTCAGCCCGCCGACGGGCGGTCTGTCACCGTGCCGCATCGGATGGGGGCGACACCGGTGCCGTGGTCCGGGTGCGGCTCATATCCACGAGCGCTGGAAAGGTTGAGATCGTGCACGTGCCGGGCGAACGTCAGCCAGTGGTGGGGGCAGATGAGCGCTGCCGACAGAGACGAGGCCCGTGGACTGTTCCGGTCCATGCGCGCAGATTCGGGCTTCGTCAATGACCTTCGCCAAGGGCCTCCGCGCTACGCTGACGCGCGGCGGCAGGCGATGTCAGCTGTTCACATCCCAACGCTTGTCAACGCCTCCAGGTACGGTCTCAGCCGTAGACGGTCTCTTGTCGAGTTGTGCGAGCAAGCGGATGGTGTCGAGGACTGCATCGGGCTGCTCGATAGCGGCGAAGTGTCCGGCGGTGTGGACGGTCACTTGAGTGAAGTCCGGGATGAGTTTCGCGAACTCGGTGCAGTCCGAGTCGCGGACGAAGAGGTCTCGTCCGCCGCGGACCGCCAGTACCGGGCAGGTGATGGCGCGCCAGGTCGACACGTCGTACGCGGCGGCGGCGCGCGCCGCGTCGATGAACGCACGCGGTCGCAACTCTTCCGAGAACGCATCTATCACGCTGTGGTGGACGTGCGCCGGTTCGGCGAACAGCGGGGCGCTGAGGACGCGGAGGATCCCCGCGCTGTTCAGCGCGCGCACCAAGTGAGCGCCCACCGCACCCAAACGTGCGAGCAGGTGCATGATCAGCAGCATCCCGGCGAATCCGGGCAGGGTGACCCAGCCGCGTACCGTGTGACGGATCGCGTCGATCACGGCGGGACCCGAGGGTGAGATGAGGAGCACCCCCGCCGCGTGGCTGGGCGCGCAGGCGGCGAGATCGAGGGCGACGAAGCCGCCGAGCGAGTGGCCGACCACGATCCAGCGTCGGTAGCCCAGCGCCCCCGCGACTTCGCACACCACGCGGCTCAGCCGCGCTGCGTCGAGCCCGGATGCCGGGGCACGACTCTCACCCCATCCAGGCAGGTCGATCGCGACCACGTTGGTGAGCGGGTTCCCCGACCGCTCCGCTGCGAGGAGGAGCGGCGTCCAGGTCGTCCATGACCCCGCAGCACCGTGAAGCAGGATCGTCGCGGTACCGCCGGTGGCCGCACTCGCCCGCACGATGACGCGTCCCCAGGACGTCGTCACCACCTGCCGGCGGAGCCCGAGCGCGCGGTCATTCGCGGTCAGCGCGGGGCTTCGCCGCTCCATCGGGGGGTTGTTCGAGAGAATGTCGGAGGTCACGCAACTGATTCGAAGCCAACACCGTTCCGGATTTCCTCGAGGACAAGGCAGTGCCCCAGCCTCGCCGGAGCGGGCGGCTGGACAGCAGGAGTTCCAGACCCGGGCGGAGACGTGGCGTCGGCGCGTGAGGATTCACGCGAGACCGTGGATCACCCTGATGTTGCCGTCAACGGCGGTGGCGTTCGCCCCGTTGTTTTCAACGGCTACGAACACGCCCGTGCCGAACACCGGCACAGAAATCGCGATCGTGTTGAACCGGCCGAAGTCACCTTGTCGGGCTGTGGCGTAGCCGTTGTTCGGTGTCGGTCCGAAGTGCACGCGCCAATGCACGTCCGCCTGCGGTGAGGTGATCGAGAACATCAGCTCGACGGTGCGAGCGTCTGCGACGTCGAAGACGACGCTGCTGATGTTCGCG
Source organism: Microbacterium deminutum (assembly GCF_039530205.1). Classification (NCBI taxonomy): domain Bacteria; kingdom Bacillati; phylum Actinomycetota; class Actinomycetes; order Micrococcales; family Microbacteriaceae; genus Microbacterium; species Microbacterium deminutum. The sequence continues at coordinate 124,194 of NZ_BAAAOG010000009.1, read as the reverse complement.
CCCGGGGCGAGCGGCGTCTGGATCGGGATGAGAATGTCGTACGTCGCGCCAACCATGATGCCCTCCAGTCCTTCGCGCCGATATTGCGCCGCAGCGGAGGAGCACGCACGCGCGCGCCGTGATACATCGGCAACTGGACGCTTCCGTGGACGAGCGGTGGAGGGTCGGGGTGCGCGCACCTCACTTGTCGTGGTGCACGATGTTGAAGACATTGCCGTCGGGGGCGCGGACGAAGAATCGGTGCACCCCCCAGGCCTCGTGGGTCAGCGGGTACACGATCTCGTATCCGCGCTGCTTGACCTCTGCGTAGGCCGCGGTGACGTCCGGCGTCAAGATCGACGCCACGGGATCGAACGGAGCGGATGCGTCGCGTGTGACGAGTTGGATCCGTACGGCCTGGTCGCACGCACTGGGCGCGGGGGCGGAGAATCGCGCCACCCAGCCCAGGTCGGCATCGGGCCTGTGCGGGGGTTGATGTCGATGTGGATGGCATCGACCGTGGCGGGGGCGTATCAGCACGATCCGGAGAGACCTCAAAGCTCATGAATGTGCAGAACGGAGGAACCACTGATGGACCCGATACAGGTCCTGGAGGACCAGAGGAGCAAGCTCCAGATTGTCCGGTTGACTGTGGCGGGTGCTGCCCGGTCGGAGTATTCGAGGGCGATAGCTCAAATGGACGCGGCCATTCACACGCTGTTGGTTGCGCAGTTCGCACAAGAGTTGGAGACGCTGTGACAGCTGGCGTGCCCGCGGCGAGGATGGATTTCCACGGTGCAGAGAGAACTCAGATATCTCCACCAAGCCCAGAGGCGCTCGGCATTCACAAGACCCGCACCGCCACCAACCTCACGGCTGGGTACGGCTATCGGCTCTGAATCGGTGACGCGTCCCAGCTGAAGATGCCGAAGGTCGTGTCGGTCGACGCGTGGTGCGCTTCCCGGTCCAGCCCGGCGACGTGCGCGACTCCGCTCGGAACGGGGAACGTACCGAACGGGCTGCTTGTGTCAGGCGTCTGAGAGTTCGACTGCGGGCGGGGTCGCAGCGGATGCGGGGGCGGACGCTAAGCGCAGGCGCACGAAGATGTCCAGACCGCCTTGCTCACGCGCGATCGCTCCCACGGTTCCGCCGTGGGCTGTCGCGATGGTCTCGACGAGGGCGAGGCCGAGCCCGAAGCCCTCGGTTCCGACCCGTTCGTCTAGCCGCGTGAACGGCTGGAAGATGTCGCCCAACCGATCCGGTGGCACCGGCTTGCCGGTGTTGACGATACGGATGGTTGCGAAAGGGTCCGAGGAGGTGACTTCGATGCGGACATCCCCGTGCGGAATGTTGTAGCGGATCGCGTTGGAGACCAGGTTCGACACCAGCCGCTCGAGGAGGAGCCGATCCCCGTCGACCGTCGTCTCCTCGATCCGAACCTCATGGGTCAGTCCGCCGAAGTCCGAACGCTCCACCACCGCTTCGACGAGAGCGCCGAACTCGACGCGCTGGGGGGAGCGGATGGTGCCTTCGTTCTGGGCGAGTGTGAGCAGGGTGGTGATCAGTGCGTCCGCGTTCACGACCTCTGCCCTGACATCCTCGCCCATTGCGACGAGTTCGGCGTTCGTCGGCGACCGCTTCCCGAGTACGACGTCGAGGGTGGTGCGCATGACCGTCAACGGTGTGCGCAGTTCGTGGCTGGCATTGGCGATGAACCGGCGTTGGGCGAGGAACGCGAATTCCAGCCGGTCGAGCATCGCGTCGAATGTGTCGCCGAGTTCACGGATCTCATCGTGCGGCCCCGACAGTCCGAGCCGTTGGCTCAGATTGTTCTCGCTCGCAGTCCGCGCCGCTTCCGTGAGGCGTTGGATGGGCCTGAGGATGCGTCCGGCGATCAGCCAGCCGACAAAGGCGGCGAGAAGGGTGGTCACGACCAGGGTGAGCGCTGCGTACAGCAGGAGGTCGTCGAGCATCGCCTGTCGCTGTGCAGAGGCTGCCGCGGCAGCGCCGAGCTTGACGCTCGCCGCGCACTTCAACTTGAGGTTCTCGTCGATCGGCTTGGTGGACGAGCCCAGGTTGGCACAGGCCTTCTGGAAAGTCAGATCGGATGCCGGGTTGTTGATGTCGGCGACTCTGACGTTCTGCGCGACGAGAGCGTACGTGATCAGGAGGAGGATCGAACCACCGACGGCGAACAGTCCCGCGAAGAGCAGGGTGAGCCGCGTACGGGCGGTGAGCCGGACCCTTCTCATAGTTGGTACCCGGCCCCGACGACGGTCGTGATCAGCGGCGGCTCGCCGAGCTTCTTGCGCAGCCGTGCGATCGTCACCGCGACGGTGTTGGTGAACGGGTCGGCATTCCTGTCCCAGACATGGTCGAGGAGCTCCTCCGCGCTGACGACGGCGCCGTCCGCCGAGGCCAGGTATTCGAGCACGCCGAACTCCTTGTGCGTCAGCACGATGAGACTGCTGCCGCGGGAGACCCGCAGGCGCGCACGATCGATGGTCAGGTCGTGGCGCACGACGACAGCCGGCCGTGATGGTTCGCGCCGCGCCAGGGCCCGGACCCGCGCGATCAGCTCCTCGAACGCGAACGGCTTGCACAGGTAGTCGTCGGCGCCGAGTTCGAGGCCGGCGACGCGATCATAGATCTCGCTCGCGGCGGTGAGCATGATCACGCGAGTCTCGCCACCATCCCTGGTCAATTCGCGGCATACGCGATCCCCGTGGACGACCGGGATGTCGCGATCGAGGACCACGACGTCGTAGGGGACTGCATCCGCCTGCTCCAGCGCGCGTGCGCCGTCGTAGACGACGTCGGTGGCCATACCGGCATCGCGCAGGCCCTCCGCAATCCGATCTGCGAGCACCTGGTGGTCCTCGACGACGAGTATTCGCACGGACCAATTGTGCGTCTGCCGGGATGACAACGGCCTAACACGGTCTGTTCGGCTGGTGTAACCGATCGCCTCGTACAACGGGATCAGGACCGGATGCATCCGTGTTCGGTCGACAGCTCGAGCTCAGGAGGTCGATCATGAAGATCATCGTCACGGCCGCAGCGGTTTGCTCCCTCGTTGTGCTGCTCACCGGATGCGCCGCTGGTACGTCCCGCGACGTGCCGCACCTCGGGGGCGGGGCGTCGCACGTCGCGGCAGGTGCCGCCCAGCCCGACAAGCTGCACGCGGCGGCGGAATGCATCCGTTCGCACGGCGTCCCGGGTTACCAGGATCCGGTCGTCGACGCGTCCGGGCATGTCTATACAGATTCCCGCAGCCTCCAGAACCTGAGCGACTCGCAATCGCAGGCGCTCGAACAGGCGTGTTCATCCCTCATCGCCTCGGCGGGATTCTCGCCCACGGACGAGCCCCCGGCGCCTCCCGCGCTCGTGGCCGCGGGTGTGAAGGCTGCGCAGTGCCTGCGCGCCAATGGTCTGCCCGACTACCGCGACCCGAACAGTTCCACGCCTTTCACCCCGGGCCACGGCTTCGGCCTCAGCGCCGACGAGATCCCGAACCACGGTGCGCTCGGAAAGCAGGACCCCTCGCTGCAGAGGGCATTCCACGCCTGCCGCAAGCTGCTGGACGCCGAGGTGCGGGCGTCGTCGCTGAGCGCCCTCGCTCGTGGCTGAGCGCGCCCTGCTGGGGATCATCGTCACCACCGCTGTGGTCGTCGGCGGATCGCTCGCCGGATTCCTGATGTTGCACGGTCAGGCATCCCGTGCGGCATCGGCCACCGACGTCCCGGTGGCAACCGCCGTCGTGAAACGTACGACCTTGTCGAGCTCGACCCAGCTGTCGGGAATCCTTGGGCACGGGCTTCCGACCCCCGTGTTCGGGGGATCTCCCGGCGGAACGGTCACAGCGCTTCCGATTCCGGGAACGAACGAACAGCGCGGGTCCTCACTGGTCGAGGTCGACGGTTCGCCTGTGACGCTGATGTACGGGGCACGTCCGGCCTGGCGCGACTTCCGGTGGGGCATGACGGATGGCCCGGATGTCGCGCAGCTCGAACGCAACCTGGTCGCTCTCGGCTATGCCACTGGACTCGACCTCACCGTCGACAGCACATTCACATCCATCACGCGAAGGGCTGTGCTGCACTGGCAGGCCGCGACCGGGCAGGCCCAGACGGGTGTAGTCGCGCTGGGCGCCGTCGTCTTCGAGCCGTCAGGCGTCCGCATCGCTTCAATCCCAACCCCCTTGGGCGCGCTGGTGCAGCCGGGAAACCCCGTGCTCATGGTCGACTCGTCCGCCGTCGGGGTCATCGCGGAGGTGCCGACGTCGCAGACCTACCTGGTGCACCGGGGAGACGCTGTCTCGGTCCTTCTTCCGTCTGGCGCGTCGCTGAACGGTCATGTGGCAGCGCTCGGGGACGTCGCGACGGCGAACACCGACTCGTCCGGTACCGGCGGCCAGCAGTCTTCAGGAGGACGCGGGGCGGACGTGACCCTGCCCGTCACGGTTACGCTCGACCAACCGACGGCCGCCGCCGGACTCGACCAGGCGCCCGTGACTGTCAACGTCACAGACAAGACGGTCGAGAATGTCCTGGCCGTGCCGATCACTGCCCTTGTCGCGCTCAGCGAGGGCGGCTACGCGGTCTACGTTATGCACGGCCGTGCCCGACAGCTCACCGGGGTAACCCCCGGCCTCTTCGCGTCAACGCTGGTGCAGGTAACGTCGGCGGGGCTCCACGAAGGCGACATCGTCGAGGTGCCGGCACCATGAGCGCGGCGGTGCTCCTCGCCGACGTGAGCAAGTCCTACCCTTCGCCCACGCCCGTGAATGCGCTCGTTGACATCTCCCTTCGCATCGAGACGGGTGAGACGGTGGCGATCACAGGTCCGTCCGGGTCCGGCAAATCGACGATGCTGAACATCCTGGGGACGCTCGAGGTGCCCACCACCGGAAGCGTGGCCATCGACGGCATCGACGCCTCGACCCTCACCGACGATGCACTGTCTGCGCTGCGCGCCAACTGCATCGGCTTCGTCTTCCAGCAGTTCCACCTGCTCCGCCACCTCAGCATCCTCGACAATGTGGCGACCGGCCTGCTCTACCGGGGTATCGCCGGGAAGGAGCGGAGATCGGCGGCTCGCGACGCGCTGGAACGCGTCGGGCTCGCGGAGCGCAGCGGCCACCATCCCGGCCAGCTCTCCGGCGGTGAGCAGCAGCGTGCGGCGATCGCGCGCGCGATCGTGGGCAACCCCTCGCTCGTGCTCGCCGACGAGCCGACCGGGAACCTGGACTCGGTGAGCGGCGAATCGGTCATCGAACTGCTTCGGGGGCTCGCCGGCCCGAGCACGACCGTCGTGGTGATCACCCACGACACGCGTGTGGCCGCCTCCATGCACCGTCGCGTCGTGCTGAGCGACGGACGGATCGTAGACGATTCCGGGGCCCGATGATGCGAGCAATGACAGCGCACCCAGGGCTCCGCTCGCGGCTACGTGCCGGCGAGGCGATTCGTCTCGCGGGCGTCGGGCTGGCGGCGCGGCGTACCCGGTCGATCCTCTCGGCGCTCGGAATCGCGGTGGCCGTCGCCGCCCTTGTCGCGGTGCTCGGTCTGTCGGATTCCTCGCAGGCGCGACTGCTGGCGCAGCTGGGCGCGGAAGCGAACCTCCTGACGGTCGCAACCGGCCAGACGTTCACCGGGAACATCACGCCACTGCCCACGACAGCAGAAACCATGATCGGGGCGATCCCACCGGTCGAGCATGTGACGGCTGTGGCGATCCTGTCCGGGGCGACGGTGCGGCGCAGCGCGGCCGTGCCGTCCATCGACACGTCGGGTATCAGCGTCGTCGCGGCACAAGGCTCCCTGCTGTCGGCGCTGGACGGGCGCCTCCTGCACGGGCAGTACCTGGGCCAGGTGGCCGATTCGTATCCCGAAGTCGTCCTGGGCTTCAGCGCCGCCCAGAACCTCGGGATCGACAGGCTCGGCCCGCAGACGCAGGTCTTCATCGACGGACGCTACTTCGCCGTCATCGGGATACTGGGCCCGATCACGGTCGCGCCCGAACTCGACGACGCGGTCCTCGTCAGCTATCCGCTCGCGAATGCGGAATTCGGGTTCGACGGCACACCGACCCGGATCTACGTCAGGACCGACCCGGATCGCACCGCAGCGGTGGCCGCAGTGCTCCCGTTCACGGCGTCCCCGGCCGCCCCCGACCAGGTCGAGGTTCGTCGCCCCTCCGACGTGTTGGCCGCACGGCTCGAGGCGCGCAATACGTTCGTGGACCTGTTCGTGGCGCTCGCAGGCGTCGCGCTCCTCGTCGGTGGCGTCGGGATCGCGAACATCATGGTCATCGCCGTCTTCGAGCGGCGAACTGAGATCGGACTGCGACGGGCGCTCGGTGCGCGGTCGCGTCACGTCGCGGTGCAGTTCTTCCTCGAGTCCATCCTGCTGTCGGCGTGCGGGGGTGTCGCCGGGGTCGCCATCGGGGCAGCCGTGACCTGGATCGTGGCCACGGCGCAGGGGAGCTCGCCGGTGGTGTCCGGCCGGGTCGCAGGACTGGCCGTCCTGGCCACCATCGTCGTCGGCGCGATCGCCGGGATCTACCCGGCGGCGCGAGCGGCCCGGTTAGCCCCGGCCCATGCTCTGCGCTCTGCGTGAACTGGAATCGCTCGCGCCGGTCAACGCCTCAAACCCGCCCACCGGTAAGGACCCGCTGCATCGCACTTCGCGGTAACGAGGATCTGTTCGGGATCACTGTCGGCGGGTCCGACGACAGGGGTCACCTCGGATCGGGGACCAAGTCGGCCTCCGACCGTCCCGTGCGGATGTGTTCATCATCCACTCAAGGGCGGGATGACCAGCGACCGTCGGGCTCGGGCGTGGATTCCGTACCGAAGCTGGGGGCAGGAGACGAAACCGCAGCGCCCGAATAGACCGCGTCCTCGCAGCATGGCGCTCGCTCAGCTGTCGCGTTTGCTGGACGCACTGACGGGAGGGAATACCGCGCTCACCAGACGAACGGGAGCAGCTTCCATGTCCGGGAGGTGTACGGGATGTAGCCGGGAAGATCGCGGCGCAGAAACTGCTCCTCCGCCTGCATACGGCGGACGTAGACGGCAGCGAGGAGCGACGGCACGAGGATAGCGACGGGCAGGCTGCGGGAGGCGAGAGCGAACCCGACCCAAGTGAGCAACGACCCCAGATAACCCGGGTGGCGAATCCACCTGTAGGGCCCGGTCTCGACAACAGCTTGTCGATCGTCCTCGGTGCGAAGCGTGCGCGAGTAGGACCGGCCCAAGGTTCGCATCGACCAGGCACGCACGCCGAGACCCGTCGCCTGGAGCACAAGCCCGACAGCGGCGACCGGCGGCGGCAGCGGACGAGTGGGAAGCGGCCGCGCGAGGATGGGGGCGCTGATCGCCAGACCGTACGCGGTCGCGATCATGCGGGTGGTTCCCTGGTCATCTTCCGAGGCAGTCAAGCTGGCCGCGCCGCCAGACCCGCGAAGTGCCTCGAGCGCGAGGAACCCTGCCAGCCCGCCGTACCCGGCGAGAAGCCATCCGATCTGTCTCCGCCGTCCCGCAGCCACAGATCCCAGCATGGCATCCTTCGTCGCCGGCGAAGATCGCCCCGGAATCCTGCGAGGGACGAAACCGGGAAGAGTTCCGACAAGCCGAGATCGCCGGATCGGTCTACCCGGGCTGGTCCGCCCGGATCGTGCACGGCACGCTCGCGGTGATGCCCGCTGGCGGTGGTCATGCGATCCGATCGGCCGGGACGCGCATGCACCCGAGGTGGGGATGTTCGCCGTGGTCACGATCACGCGGACGTTCGCCGGCGTACCGACAGGATTCGGTGGGTCTACGGCGGACGTGCCTGAAAGGTTGGCTCGCTCGCTGCGACACCGGCGTGCCGCGCTGCGAGACGAAGGAGCGCCGAGGGTTCCGAGCGCCCGATAATGTCGGGCTATGACCGGCGTACTCCCATTGAGCCCCGACGAGCTGCTGACGACGACCCGCTCCGTGCGGCGACGGCTCGACCTGGAACGACCCGTCCCGGTCGAGGTCGTCCGAGAAGCGCTCGAGGTCGCGCTCCAGGCGCCGACAGGGAGCAACGCGCAGACATGGCACTGGATCGTCGTCACCGACCCGGAGAAGCGCCAGGCGATCGCCTCGCTGTACGCGCGATCGTTCGCCCGGTATCGCGCGGCCAGTGCCCGCACCTACGCCGACCCCACGCGCCAGGCGGTGCAGCAGCGGGTTTCATCGAGCGCCGACTACCTGGCCGAGCACATGGGCGACGTCCCGGTCCTCGTGATCGGCGCGATCTTCACGGGCGACGAGGAGTTCGAGCCCGGAAGTCAGGCCGGTCTGTGGGGGTCACTTCTCCCTGCCGCCTGGAGCCTGCAGCTCGCGCTGCGGGCACGCGGTCTCGGCAGCGCCTGGACGACCCTGCATCTGGCGTATGAGCGCGAGGTCGCAGAGCTCCTCGGCATCCCGCCGAGCGTGCGCCAAGGCGTGCTGTTGCCCGTCGCGTACACCGTTGGAACGGACTTCCGACCCGCCCACCGTGCGCCGCTCGACGACGTCCTGCACATCGACGGCTGGTGAGGGTAAGGACGTTGATCCCCACGCGCGCTGAAGGCAGGCCGGTCGTGCACCGCGCGATGCGCGCTGAGCGGAGGGAGACCTTCGCGTGCGATCGCTGAATCGGCGATGCCCGTATCGCGTAGGGGGCGGGCGTGCCCATACCGATCCGTATGAGGGCAGTGCTCTCAAGGGGTTCGTTGTGTGCGGGTATGAGCGCGTGCGATCGGGATGAGGATGCGGTCGTTCGCTGCGCCGAGAGCGGGCAAGATGGGACCATGGTCGAGATCTCGGACGACGAGTTCGAGCGCATGGTGTCCGAGGTGTTCGACGCTCTGCCCGACGACATGGTCGGCGGGCTCGAGAACGTCGGGATCGTCATCGAAGACCAGCCCGTGGGGCAGCGGCCGCGGCTGTTCGGGCTGTACCGAGGACATCCGCTGACAAGACGCGGGGTCTACGGCTTCGGGGAGCTTCCCGACCGGATCACGTTGTACAAGAACAACATGCAGGAGCACAGCGCCGACCTCGACGCGCTGCGTACTCGGGTGCGCATCACGCTCGTGCACGAGATCGGGCACTACTTCGGGCTCGACGACGCCCGGCTGCGGGAGCTCGGCTGGGGGTAGCACGCCGCCACCCAGCGCGGCGCGACGCTAGGGCGAATGGATGGCGGGGTGCCGGACGGTGCACACTCAGCGCCGCACAGCCGCGTCCAGACCCGATCCTGGAGAGCGCGCCCTGAGGTGATGAACGACACCGTTCGCCCGCACGGGGTCCCTCTGCGAGCGTGGGCGCCGACGGAGGCTCGCCACGAAGCTCGTGAAGAATTGACGGTCGATCGGCCGTGTCGCCTTCGGTGCGCCAGGGGGGACCGCGGCGATAGCATTCGTCGCATGGCCGAGGAGCCCGCATCATCGATCACCGTCCATCACCACTTCGATGCTGTCCAGAAAGTCGTTTGGGACGCATGGACGGATCCGGCGCTCGTGCGTCGCTGGTGGGGCTCGGACCCCGACGGCGTCGTGACATCGGCGGCACTCGACGTGAGACCAGGTGGCCGTTTCGTCATCTCATTTCAAGATTCCAGCGGTGACCTGCACACCTGCACTGGCGAGTATCTCCGCGTCGAGGAAATGACCGAACTGGATTTCACCTGGTCGTGGGTCACCGAAACCAACCCCCCATCACGAGTGAAGGTGCTCTTCGCGGCGGATGAAACCGGGACGCGAATGCGTTTCGTGCACGGCGAGCTCCGCGGCGGGTCGGATCACGATTACGCACAAGGTTGGCGACGTACGTTCGCGAAACTGGACCGCGTCCTCACCGGCTAGCTCGGATCGCCACGACCGATCGGGTCTCGTCATCCACTCTCAGCGGGCGCTCGAGTGACTCGTTCACCTCACGCTCGTCATCGTCAGGAGCATCAGACGCGAGGCAGACGGGGGGTCCGCATTTGCACAAGCTCGGCAGACGTGCGCACAGTCCAGGGTGTCGGTCTCGGTCGTGTCCTGCAGTCGTCCGCGAAGACGCTCCGTGATTCGGCTGAAGCCATCCGCGCGCTTGGGCAACTGCCGGTCGAACGCGCCAGTCGCACCGATGTACCGCCATCATCCGCTACTGACCGCGGTCAAGGTTGCTCGCCCCGCAGATGTGAGACTCGTCTCCTCGTTCAGACGGGACGGTCGCTTCGCGTCCGTACGTCGGTCGCTGTGCAGGCTAGACGGTTGGACGCCCGTCGTCATCGTCGCAGCGATCTTGACCTCGACCAGTTGAGGCGTCGACGCGGACGCGAACGGGCTGAGCGCGGGGCCAGCGGCATCAAAGGCGTGGGGGCCCGCCGCGGCAGTCGGTCTACGGTTGGGGGGCGCATCGCGGACGTGCTCTGTCCGAAGTGCCTCCTAACCTGAGAGTGCAAGCCACGACCGAGAGGAACATCATGGACTGGAAGATCGAGCTGATCTTCGTACCCGTGTCGGACGTCGACCGCGCCAAGGAGTTCTATATCGGCATCGGCTTTCACGCCGATTTCGACTCCGAGCCGTACGAGGGTCTGCGATTCGTGCAGCTGACGCCCCCTGGTTCCGCGTGCTCGATCGCCATTGGCACTGGCCTGGGCAGCAAGATGGAGGCGGGCGGCCTGGACAACATCCAGGTCGTTGTGGCTGATGCGGATGCCGCGCTCGCGCAGCTTCGCGAAGCCGGCGTCGATGCGAACGGCGTAGACGAGCAGGAGTGGGGGCGATTTGTCACCTTCGCCGATCCGGATGGCAACACCTGGACTCTGCAGCAGTTGCCCGCGCACGGCTGAAGACCACGTCGGCGCATCTGACCCTCACTACGCCGAGTCTCTGGTCTCCCCGGAGGCATCCGATAGCCGGTCGTCTTGCGAGCAGCTCGTTCATTCGAGAGCCGATCGCCACTCACGACTCCAGCAGCAGGCAGGAGTCGTGAGGTCAGTGGTCGATCGTGTGTTGGACGAGTCATGACCGCAACGTGCTCGACGGGAATCGTCGCATCGCAACTGGGTCTCGGCCTAGCTTAAGAACGCATCCACTCGCGGAAACGACTGCGCATTGCCGCGTCGGATGTGATCGGCTCGCATGTCTGTATCGCGAGGGGCTAACCGACGATGTGGACGTCATCGGCGCCGATTTCAACCTCCACGAGTTTGACGCGCTCATTGGGGGTGTCGTTCGGCCAGTGGAAGACCAGGTATGCCTTGGAGGCATTGGTGAAGATCATGCCGTGGCCGCCGTTGCGCGCCCATATGGGTCGAGGTCTTTGGGTCCAGGGACCTAGGACTGTCCCGGTTTCGGACTTCGCGATTCCCATCGCGTATCCTTCCTCACCGAAACTGGACCAGAGCATCAGGAGATGACCGTCCGAGGATCGGAACAGGAACGGTCCGTCGGTGAAGAGGGGGTCCTTGCCGAGGTTAAGCTGCTCGGGTGGTTCCACTCCCTCGGGGAACCACAGTGGCTTGCTCCATCCAGCGCTCGATGCCGTGAACAGCAGTTCAGGCTGACCCACGGCTGTTTTCAGGTCGGACGAGAGCCGAATTGCCCACATCTCGCCATCAGAAATTCCGGGCGCACCGCCGGGCAGCCCCTCGGCGCCGCGGCTGTAGACCAGCCATGGCTGCAACCCGTCGTCCACGAAGAGTGTGCCGTCCAGGCACGGCACTTGTCGAGGCGTCAGGGGACCATCGCTCCATGGCGTGAACGGCCCGGTGGGATGACCCGAGACCAGTACCGCTACGCCACGGGGGCCGGCTCCTTTGCTCGAGTTGGCGAACGTCGCGAACATGTAGAACCGACCCTCGTATGGGTGAATCTCCGGGGCCCAGAACTGTGTGTCCGACCAGAAGTCTGGCGGCGGTCGGAAGGCCGGGATCGGGCCTTCCCAGTCTTCGAGATCTGCGCTGGTGTAACAGTCGAAGCCGGTTGCGGGACCGCCCCAGAGGTTTGCATCCGTCGTTCCCACCAGAGTGAAACGCCCTGGTGGTGACTCCAGGATGAAGGGGTCCCGCATGCGCACATCGGAGATCTTGCTGGTCATAGGGACTCCTATCCTCGCGTGCCAAACTGCTAACCCGATTGCTATGGCCACTGGCAGCGGTACACCCGCTCGCAACAAGGCCGAGGACGGTTTCGCTTAGTGAAAGTCGATTTCACCAGACTTCTGTCGAGACTGTACCTCAATCGGCGCTAAGTACCTATACACGCGACACCGCGACCCGCGTTCCAAACGGCCGCCAAGCGATCCCTATGCCTGCCGTCCTCGAAACGGGGACCTCTGCGGCGCTCTCCCGGGACAATCGTGATCAGAGTCGGGTCGCGGGGAAGACGAAGCCCCCGCGCGACTCAGTCGGCGGGGGCTCGCTTTGGTATTTCAACGATCGCGGCTGCTCATAATCTGTCCTTCCCTAGGGAACAAGGCGAATCTAGCCAGCAGGAGCAGCTTTGACAACGCCAGGTACCGCATCGCCACTGCCACCATGCCGGCTCAAGCCGCGAGCGACCCCCGATTAGGGCACACAGTCGGTGATCCGCTTGAGGGCGGGGTCCCGTCGCGAAGACCGAGCTCCCGAACGGAAACGCTATCCACCCGTTGGTGGCGTCGTGACGAGGGCTTTGAGGTAGCGGCGGGTCATTCGCGTCTGAACGCGGCGAGCGGCCGGTCCTCCGAGCCGGGTGAACCAACGCGCGGGCGAAGAAAACGCAACGATCCGGAAGATCACTTGGCCGGAGGGGTCGAGGCGGAGCTCGAAGCGCTCTTCGCCACGCTCCGGGTGGCCGGGCAGGGTCCCGTAGGCGAAGCCGCAGAGGCCGGTCGTCCTTTCTGCCCACACCACCTCGCAGGGAATCCTGAATGTCAACGGCCCGAGACGCAACAGCATCCGCACGTGCGTGCCCTCGCGCAGCGGGATGTCGGACAGGTGGATGGTTGCACCAGCCCGACGTTGCACCATTCCGGCGAACAGATCGTCGGACGCTCGCTCGAACTCTTCCCGACCATGGCCGACGACGCACTCAGCGCGAACGTGGTGGTACCCGGCCGGCAGCTCGCCGGAAGTGGCCCCGACTTCGCGATAGGTGACGTTGAGCATCCGCCCAGGCTAAGTGCTGTTGTTGAAAAGCCACTTCTCCAGCGTCCCGGGCGCGCGGCCAAGCATCATCCAGGGCTGAGTTGATGAATGATCCCTCAGCGGCATGGCTCGCCACAGTCCGGGGCCGTGGTCGCTGGTTCTCTGTTGCAGCGCGACGTCGGCAACCGCCGCGCGTAACGCGAGCGCCCACCGGGTGACGTTGTCGAGGAAGAACGGTTCCTCGGTGCCGGGGACGCAGGTCGTCGCCGGACGGACGGGGATGCCGGCCCTTCGACGACAGAGGTCGAGACCGACCGTTCTGCCGGCCTTGCGCACTTGATCCCCATTCAATTCGCGACAATCATGACGACAGCGGCCGCGTCGTCGGCGTAGGGGAGAAGCGCCGCGAAGACCTTCCGTTGATCCGCGAGTTGACCTAGGCCTCTTCAAGGGAATGGAGTTTGCAGATGTCCTTGTCCGGAACCAGTGCAGCCACGATTCGTGCCCGGACGAACCGGCCTGCCGGCATTTCCCGGGCACGGGTGAAAGTGCAAAACTCCTTCGCCCCAGGAGGGGTCGATCTGGCGTCGCTGGTGCCGCTCATGTACACATTCATGTTTCGGAACATCGCCAGTGACGGCTTCATCTTCAGCGACCCGCAGGCGCCGGGTGACATTTCCAGGGACTCGATGCCGGGCTGCGTGATCGCCGCCCCATCCTTCCCGGCTGATACTCCAGGCATCGACGAGGACTATGTCTTCAACTGGGTGCGCGATGCGGCTATCGCGGCCATGGAGGTGGCTAAGGCCGGCATGCCCCCAGGCCCAGGAGGGACCGTGGAGACGCTCAATAACTATGTAAGGTTCGCGGGCCTCTGCCGGTCCAACATCCAACCCCCGTTGAGCCAGGGTCACGCGTGCTTCACCATTGCCGGAGACCCCCGCCCATGGACCGAGCAGAACGATGGTCCGGCGTTGCAATCGACCAGTCTTCTAGCCGCGTATGATCAGCTCGATCCCGACATCCAGAGTCAGGCAGCCGGGCTGGTGAATGCGAATGTGGCCTTCCTCCTCGAGGTCTACAAGGCTCCCACCACAAATCTCTGGGAGGAGCACACCGGCTACAGCCTCTTCGCCAGGTCCGCCCAGCTTCGCTGTTTCGAAGACATCGAAGCATCAACCATCGCCGGTATCGACAAGCCCGCTGGGCTGCAGCCCGCGATTGACTGGCTCCGCCAAGCCGTAGCAGGACACTGGGACGGAGGCAAGTACGTGAGTCTGATGGCCGACTCCGGTAACGGGGTCCCGCCATCGCCCCACAATCCGGTCGTCAGCGATTATGACCCGAACATCGACGTCGTCCAGTCAGCCATTTACGGCGCCATTCCCGTCGGGGACACCAAACTGCTGGCCACGGCGGCCCAGCTGCGATCGCAATGGGAGGAGGGCGGCATCGTCTTCTACCCGATCAACAAGGCGGATAAGGAGAAGTACGGCATCGGGCCGCTGTTCGGCCGTTACCCCGGCGATGTCTACGATGGCGACACCTCGCACCCGATACCAGGTGGTCATCCTTGGGCCCTGTCGACGTGCAACGTTGCTGAACTGCATTACCAGCTCGCCGCCGATATCAGGGCGAACGGGAACGTCCCCGTAGATGACTTGTCAACACGATTCTTCGCCCAATCCGGCATCGGCGCGTCGACCGCCCCCGCGTCCGCTGCCGCCGCCTTGGTCGCGACCGGCGACTCGATGCTGCGTGCCGTTATCTACCACAGTGACAACTTGGAGCTCTCGGAGCAATTCGACGGCGCAACCGGCTTTGAGCGCAGTGTTCACAACCTGACATGGAGCTACGCTGCCTACTTGTCCGCCATGAGAGCCAGAGTTGAGGCGATGTGACGTTGAAGGCGTAAGCGACACCGTCTCGACCGGAGCGACTTGCGGCGAGCTCGACGCTGGCCGGGTCGGGCGAGGGCGGCTCAGGCGGGGATCAGTGCGCCTGCTCAGAGTGGGCCATCACGGTTCAGGATTCCGCTCGTGGCGAGCGACGAGGCTGCGCAACCCTGCCATCGACGTCGTGGCAGAGTCCCACCGTGGCCGCGACGACGCCAAAGACCCCTGCGCTGTGAGCCCAACAGACGACACAGGCCGGGCGGCCGACGCACGAATGTCCTCCCGACGAGCCTCGCCCGCGACCATCAGAGGCGCGTGAGGAACTCCTCGGTCGTGAGGGTCTGCCCGAACTGGTAACGGAAGCGTGCGAGCGCGACGTTGTGGGCGAGTTCGCCCGGCACCCCGTCGAAGGGCTGGGACGCGCACGCGTCGCTGAGGATGACGACCTTGGTGCCCGCCATGCTGAGACCATCGGCCGTCGTGGTGACGCAGATCGGTGTCGTCAGGCCACCGATGACGACCGTGTCCCAGCCTCGGTCGTCCAGCAGGGCAGGCAATTCGCTCGCGGCGAACGCGGAGAAACCCTTCTTGACGATGCTCAGGTCTCCGTCGACGAGCAGGTCGGGGTGGAACTCGCAGTTGGCGCTTCCGAGCATGAGCGGGTGGACGAGTACGATCTCGTCGCGGATCGCTGCGGGGAAGTCGTCGGGGGTGTATGCCTCTCGAATCATCACGACGCGCCCTCCTGCGGAACGCCACGCTCGTGCCGCGACGCGGAAGTTGTCGATAGCGGCGGACGCACCAGGGACATGTTCCCAGGCCCCCTCACCGAAGGCCTGCTGGAAATCGATACCGATCAGCACCGTGCGGAGCGGGCTGAGATCATAGGGGGGTTCGAGACGTGGATGCGGCACGATACCTCCCACAGGACGGCGATTGGGTCTGATGATCCACGTCAACTGTCGACACGTCAAGGCTCCGAGGCATCCACGGGACGGCTGACTCGAGTGCGCCGAGCCGACTGTCGCGACCCGAAGGTGGGCCTGTGCGACGCGAACATGGCCCGTGGGTTTCCCCCGTCTCGTCACAACGGCGCACAGATCGGGCGGCATGGCGACCCCACGATGGCGGAGAACGAGATCAAAGATCAGCGTGCTCTTTCCGCTCGCGTGAGTCCCCGATAGGACCACCCGCATGACGCGACAGTAGAACATCGCCGAAGCGACACCACCCCGAAACTCAACCCGCCCCCAACGGATCCCTGTCCGTGCACCAAGGTGCTGGGGTCGGTGTTGATCTGACTGTTGTCGTCAGGGTGCTGTCATGGAACTACTGTGACCCGGTTGTGCGGTCCTGGCCCCCGCGGTGCGGCGCCGAGGTACGCGGCGAGCGAATCGACGTCGAACCCCGGTGCAGTGACACGGTCGGTGGCGGCGGTGAGGTTGGTGAACCCGTCGCCCCCGTTCGCTAGGAAGTCGTTGGTGCTCACCCGGTATGTCGCTGCGGGGTCGATCGGGGTGCCGTTCAGCGCCAGGTTGCTGACCTTGTTCCCGAGCGGCGCGGATGCGGAGTATTGGTAGGTGAACCCGTTCGACACCTGCAGGATCCTCGTCACGGTCTGCCCGGCGTAGCCCACGAACTGCTGTTCGAGGACCTCTTTCAGCTGGGCGCCGGTGACCGTCACCGTGACCACGAGGTTGTTGAACGGTTGCACCGTGAACACCTCGCCGTACGTCACCTGACCCGGTGCCTCTCCACCCGGTGAGTTCCCGAACACCAGGTCGGCTCGGATGCCACCGGGGTTCATCAGCGCGACCTGGACCCCGGCGGCCGACGTGTAGGCGACCATGCCGTCGGCGATGACGTCGCCCAGTGCGCTCTCGCCCGCAGGGTTCACCGTCCGGGTGATGTCGGCCGTGATCGACCCGACGACCCGGTTGGCCAGCGGCGCCACCGCGATGCGGTACTTGTCTGCGATCACCTTGGCGGCGGCGTCGACCGTCACGGGGTTGCGGACGTATACGCCCGGGGCTGACTGCTGCCATGTCCCGTCCGCGTTCTTGACTCCGTTCTCGACGATCAGGTTGTGCGCGTCGGCCGCGACGATCTTGTCGGTCTTCTTGTCGACCGTCATGCTGATGTCCGTCAGCAGGGTGCCGTTGCTCCCGGCGCTGGTCACGACGGTGCTGGCGCCCGAGGAGTTGGGCAACGCGCAGGTGTACGACCGGTGCGTGTGGCCGCTGACCACCACGCCGTACGCCGGGTCCAGCTTCGAGACGATGTCGGTCACTGCGCCCGAGAAGCCGACGCAGCCGCTCGGGTCCTGAGGAGCAGGTCCGCCCTGCTGGCCGCCCTCGTGCAGCAGCAGGACGATCGACTTCACGCCGAGAAACCGCAGCGCGTGGGCGTAGAAGTTCGCCGTCGTCGCCTCGTCGAGGAACTTGACGTTGGCGACGCCGGCCGGGTTGACGATGCCGCCAGTCCCCTCGAGTGTCATCCCGACGAAGCCCACCTTGACGCCGCCCACGTTCTTGATCGTGAAGGGCAGGAGGATCGGCAGTCCAGACTTCTTGTAGACCACGTTCGCCGCCAGCATCGGGTACTTCGCCCCGGCGAACCCATCGCCGTCCTGGCAACCGTCGACGGGGTGGCAGCCGCCCTTCTGCAGGCGGAGGAGTTCGGCGACGCCCTCGTCGAATTCGTGGTTGCCGACGCTCGTCACGTCGAGCCCGAGGCTGTTCATCTCCTCGACCGTGGGCTCGTCGTGGAACGCCGCGCTGACCAGCGGGCTCGCGCCTACGAGGTCTCCGGCCGCCACCGTGAAGCTGTACGGCGACTCCGCCTTCTGCACGGCCCGCAGCTTCTTCACCGCGGTGGCGAGGTACTCGACCCCGCCCGCCGGTGTGCCGTTGACCAGCCCACCACTGCCCGTGGGAGGGTCGATGGCGCCGTGGAAGTCGTTGAAGGCGATGAGATTGACGGTCACGGTCGCCGACTTCGGGGCCGCCCCCGTGGCCTCAGCGGTGGCAGCGCCGGTGAGGACCAGTGCCAGGGCGGCGACGAAGGCAACGGCGGCCCGACGCGGGCGAAAGATCGACATGGGGGCTCTCCTCGGTCAGGTCGGACTAGGAGCAACACTGCCCGCCTGGGAGGGGTTTGGGAAGTCCATCTTTGCTCGCTCGCGTGACTGGACCCCATCCGGGCGCCGAACGCCAAAGGGAGGTCGGCGCGGGCGGTCTTGATCCCCATCTGAGACGCTGAACGAAGCCAGCCAAGACTGCCCGCGTCCGGAGTAAGCAGTCAGTTCTGCCGAATTTGCGCGGACGTCGATGGGCTCGAACGCATGGTTCGGCTGTTCGGTCTTCTGATGAAGCGCCGGGACGACCGCGCGATGCAGGAGCTCAATCCCGACCGCCCTGTGCCCCCGATGAAGTAACCGTCAGCATCAGCCCGGCCCGTCGCAAGCTCGGCGTCCTGGGAGTGATTGACGCATGTCGCGGGCCTTGGGAAGCTGGCAGAGTCCCGTACGCGGTGCTGGGGATGGGGTGATCGCGGTGTTGATGTCGGCTCGCGCGACCGGAGCGATGGCTTCGGTGCAGGTGGTGACCAGGTTCCTCGCACGGATCCAGGCGCTCGGGGATAATCCCGACGCGCTGGATTTCACGTTCGGCAATCCGCACGAGATGGCGTTGCCCGGTTTTTCCGCGGCCCTCCGTGCCCAGGTGGAGCCACGGTCGGTCGACTGGTTCGCCTACAAGACCAGCGAGCGTGAGGCGCAGGAGGTTGTCACGGCCGGATTACGGGCCGAGCTGGGATTGGCCTTCGAACCCGAGGACACCGCGATGACGCAGGGCGCGTTCGGTGCCATCTCCCTGGCGTTGGCGTTGCTGGCGGACGCAGGCGATGAGGTTGTCATCCCGATCCCCGGCTGGTTCGCGTACGAGCCCATGTTGCGCCTTGCAAACCTCATTCCCGTGCGCGCCGCACTCAACCCTGCAAACTTCGACCTGGATGTCGACGCGATCGCCCGGGCGATCACGCCGCGCACGCGGATCGTGATCGTCAATTCGCCGGCGAATCCGACCGGTCGTGTCTACCCGAGGGCGGACTGGGACGCATTGGCCGAGATCCTCGAGGAAGCTTCCCGCACTCACGGGCGACGTATCTGGCTGCTCTCGGACGAGCCTTACCGGCGCATCCGCTTCGACGGGATCCCGTTCGCAAGCCCGGCCGCCTCGTACCCGTGGACCGCGATCGACTACAGCTACGGCAAGGTGCTCCTTGCCCCCGGGCAGCGGCTGGGGTACCTCGCGCTGTCCCCGCTCCTTCCCGCGCAAGAGCGGAGTGAGCTGCGCGCTGCTCTCCTGCCGTTGGGAATCGCGATCGGATGGGGATTCCCTGATGCGGTCATGCAGTTCGCGGTGCCGGCGCTGGAGACGCTCTCGATCGACATCGCCGAGCTGACCCGCAAGCGCGATCGGCTGTATAGGGCGCTTGATGATGCCGGATTCGAGGTCACCCGCCCGGAGGGCACCTTCTACCTGTGGGGCAGAGCACCTGGCGGCGATGCGCTCTCGTTCTGCGGCGCACTCGAGGCGCGAGGCGTCTACCTGATGCCCGGGAGTCTCTTCGATCAACCGCATCACTTCCGGGTGTCGCTCACCGCGACGATGGAGATGATCGACCGGGCCATCCCACACCTCACGGACGTTGCTGCGGAGTTCGGCAAGGACGCATAGCCGAGCCGCAGCGACTCCCTCAGCGACCACGGCTGCCTATCGACGCGATCCAAGGAGTATGCGACTCAGCGCACGACGCTTGCCGGCATGTCGGCTATCAGGCGTCCGCTCACAACCTGGGATGAAGCAGGTCGGAAACCTCGGCCTCGGGCACGCATAAGGATCCTCCTACGCGCGAGGGCATGAGGTGAGTAGCTGGACTTGGATCGACTACTGACTTGCCGCAGCGGGTCCGTACTCGGGCAATGCACCAAGGGGGCTCGGCTGCGGGTATTCGCGTGCCTGGTTGCTTCCCCGTTCGAGTACCGGCTTGCGTTGGGGAGTGCTGAGCCCACCAGGGGCCGCGCCTCTGGCCGCGGTGACGGCGTACTGGCGGTGGGCACGTGCGGATTGTGAACGCCGGCGCCGCGCCGGGCTCGCGCTCGCGGGATCCTGATTCCACACGGCATCCTGGGTCGCATGGCCCGCTTCCTGCTCTCGGCAATGCCGTTCACGGGGCATATCAATCCCATTCGCGCGATGGCGACTGCGCTCGTCGCCCGCGGACACGACGTGCGCGTCTATTCGGGCGACGCGTTCCGCGCGGCCGTCGAGTCGACGGGTGCCCGGCTCGTCCCCTGGCATCACGCTCCCGACTTCGATGAGACTGACCTCGCCGCGACGTTCCCTCGGCTCCGGGGCAGGAAGGGGCTCAGCCAGCTCCTCATCAACGTCGAAGACGTCTTCATCAACACCTCTGCCGCGCAGGTGCAGGATCTTCGGGACGAGTGGGTCAGGGAACCGTGGGATGCCATCGCCGGCGACGACGTCTCGATCGGCGCGGCGCTGTACGCCGAGCAGAACGGCGGCCCATGGGCAACGATCTCGATCATCCCGCTCAATCTCGCCGGGACGCAGGGTCCTCCCGCCGGACTGGGTCTGTGGCCCGGTACGAACCCGTTCACCAAGGCGAGGGATGCCGCCCTCCGCGCGACTGCGCCGCTCATCGCCCGATCGCTCGTGAAGGCCATCGCGAGATCCGAGGAATCTATCGGCCTCCGGCCGCGAGGGCTGACCATGGAGAAGATCGCCTTCTCACGACAGCTCATCGTTGCGAGCGGATCCCCGCTGCTGGACTTCGAGCGCACCGACCGGCCCGACTTCCTGCACTTCGTCGGCGAGCTCCGGATGCCTCCGCAGGCGTCGCCTGCGCTGCCGGCATGGTGGAGCGAACTCGAAGGCCGACGGGTCGTACATGTCACGCAGGGGACGCAGAACATCGATCCCGCCGACCTCATCGTGCCGACGCTCGAGGCCCTGGCCGACCGCGACGACTTGCTCGTCGTGGTGGCGACGGGCGTCCCCGGAGATGATGAGCTGCCCTTCCCCGTCTCCTCCAACACGCGGGTCGCAGGATTCCTGCCTTACGCGGAGTTCCTTCCGCGAGTGGATGTCGCCCTGACGAATGGAGGATGGGGCGGGACGCTCGCGATGCTCGCCCACGACATCCCCCTCGTGATCGCTGGAGGGGACCTCGACAAACCCGAGATCGCCTCCCGCGTCGCATGGACCGGAGCAGCCGTCAACCTCAAGACCGGCACGCCAACCGCGGATCAGGTCGCAGCCGGATTCGACAGGGTCACGACAGACCCGTCATACCGGGATGTCGCAGCCCGCGTCGGCGCACAACTGCGGTCGCTCGGCGGAGCTGCACGAGCAGCCGAACTGCTCGAGCAGCTCGCTCAACCGGCGGACGAGTCGACCCTTCGATCCGGCGACTGACACCGGCTAAGTCTGGCTCGGCGTGTCTTGGGGTCGGCGTGATCGTGGCGACCCGTGATCGGGCTGTCGAGTTGCGTCGCGCCACGATACTTGCTGGGCGCTTCCGAGGCGGCTCACGCGCGCCGGGTCCTGGAGAGCGTGGAGCGGCGTTGCGTGAGCCCGCAGATCGAGGCCCGTGGCGCGGTGCGCGATCGGCGAGCCTAGCCAACCCCCCCTATGGGGGCGGAGCGCTTGGGGTCGGGGCCCCAGGGATACTCCATCCGATCCTTGCCGCACTTGGTGCAGCGCTGGTAGCGCTCGCCGTCGGGGGTGCTCTGCACCTCCCAGTGGTGTCGGATGTTGAGCAGACATAGCAGCGGCTTGCTCCGCAGAATGGTCAGAATTGTCTTCCCCTCCCGCTGTGGGTGTGACGTGGCGGAACGCAACGACCACGAAGACGCCACGATCTGGAGTGCGTGGGCGGTCTGGCGCGCGGGGGTCATCCCGTACAGCTCTGCCAGGAACTCCTGCCGGTAGCGATCACGCCGGGAGCCGCCGGGAAGGACCCGTCCCGCCAACGAGATGAGAAGCGAGGGCACGAACGCCGGGGTCTGAAGTTCCGGCGCCTCACGGTCCATCATGATCAGTGCCTCACTCCCCAGGCTGTGGAATCAGGGACGTCCTCGGCGCGCGGCGGGACTGATAGGCCATGGCGAGCGCGTTTCGCGCAGCTTCAGCGCCTTGCGCGTCGACCTGGTAGTACCGGCGGGCGGGGCGGCCCGCAACCGATGGGTCGATGTCCTCCCATCGGGACGTCACCCAGCCGAGTCCCTCCAGCCGCGCCAGGATCGGGTGCACGGTTCCGCTGGGCAGCCCGGCCTCGGCGCCGATCTCCACGCCGTAGAGCTCGCTATCAGGGTTGCTCAGCAGGGCGCGCAGGACCAACTGGGTCGGAATGGTCATCCTCGGAGCTTTCGCAGTCACAGTTGTACTCTACCTAGGGACTAGGTAGAGTACAAGTCTCAAGATCCTGTGCCAGCTCGAGGCGGGGGAACCCGACTTCTCGCAACGCGGGGAGCTGGTATCGGCGCCGCCGTCGACACATGCTGTCGGACGACGCCGTGCGCGACACGAGGTCCATCAGCCCGCTCCGACGGGGGCACGGCGGGGGAGGGGGTGGGCATCCACGACCCTCAGTTCAAGATGTCCTTCGTCGTGAAGCGCGCGATCGCGAAGCTGCCGAAGATCGCGACGTATGCCAGCTGCAGCACGAGGTTCTGGCCGAAGGAGTCGAACAGGATCGGGCTGCGCAGCAGGTCGCCGAACGAGAGCCACGGGTGGGTCGGCAGATACGGGTGGATGAGGTCGAACTGCGGGAGCTGATCGAGCACCTGTGACACGCCGGCGATCACCACGGTCGCGGCGATTGCGCCGACCGGCAGTGACGTGAGCGTCGAGATGAACAGTCCGATCGCGCACAGGCCGAGGAGCGACACGGCCGCGTAGCCGGCGAGCAGCAGGATCCGGATGAACGCCTCGCCGAGGCTCACCGTGTCGCCCGACAGGAGGGTGACAGGACCGACGGGGAACAGAGCCGAGCCCGCAGCCACGCCGCCGACCACGATCGCGAGCACCGCGGCGATGACGAACGCACAGGCTGTGACGAACTTCACCACGAGCAGGCGCACGCGACCGACGGGCGCGATCAGGAGATAACGC
The DNA here is from genome assembly GCF_039530205.1 of Microbacterium deminutum. Classification (NCBI taxonomy): domain Bacteria; kingdom Bacillati; phylum Actinomycetota; class Actinomycetes; order Micrococcales; family Microbacteriaceae; genus Microbacterium; species Microbacterium deminutum. The sequence continues at coordinate 100,983 of NZ_BAAAOG010000009.1, read as the reverse complement.
AGCGTGCCGAAGTTCGCCTCGCCCGCGATCGAGTCGCCGGCTACGACCGCGACGGTCAGCGGCAGGAAGAGCGGGATCGAGATCGTGATCGCCGTGAATACGATGAACAGGCCGTTGTCGGTGATCTGGCTCAGGAATGCAGGTCCCCGCCCGCGAGATCCGGCGCCCGTGAGCCGCACGGCCACCCCGATCAACACCGGAACCAGTGCGAGCGCGACCAGCATGACGATCGTGCGCCAGCGCCGGAACACTGTCGCGAGCTCGGATCCGAGCAGCGCGAAGGGCCGGCGACGGGCGCCCGCGTCTCGATCCCGCACGGAGGCTTCAACCGTCGACATCGAAGCCCTCGCCCGTCAGCTCCACGAACTTCTCCTCGAGGCTCGCGCCGGTCACTGCGACGCCGCGCACGCGCACACCGTCATTGACGAGCTCCGCCGTCACGAGCTCGACCGGCAGACCAGGCCGCAGCGCGGCATCCACTTCATCTGCGCTCGCGCGTTCACCCTCGAGTCCCAGACGTCGCAGAGTGGATGCCGCGGCCTCCGCGTCGGGAGTGCGCACCCGCACACGTGGTGAACCCTCGGCGCGGAGCGACTCGAGCGTGCCGCTGGTCACAAGGCGCCCCGACCGCATGACGGCGACGTGCGTGCACAGTTGCTCGACCTCGCTGAGCAGGTGGCTCGAGAGGAACACGGTGGTCCCGTGGTCGGCGAGCGCCCGGATGAGCGTCCGCACTTCGCGGGTTCCTTGGGGGTCGAGGCCGTTCGTCGGCTCGTCGAGCACGAGCAGCTCGCGAGGGCCGAGAAGCGCGCACGCCAACCCGAGCCGCTGCTTCATGCCGAGCGAGTAGGCGCCGGCACGCTTGTGCGCTGCGGCGCCGAGTCCGACCAGTTCCAGCGCGTGGCGCACGCGCTCGCCACGGGTGCTCCGCGAGGACGTCGGGTCCGCGGAATCGAAGCGTGCGAGGTTGGCCGCGCCGCTCAGGAACGGCGCGAACGCCGGTCCTTCCACGAGCGCGCCCACTCGCGGCAGAACCGTCGCGGTCGCGCGAGGCATGTCGCCACCGAGGAGCCGGATGTTGCCGGCCGTCGGGGTGGCCAGTCCCAGCAGCATGCGGATCGTCGTGGTCTTGCCCGAGCCGTTCGGGCCCAGGAAGCCGAATACCGAGCCTCGAGGCACTTCCAGGTCGAGATCGTCCACGGCGGCGCGCCCGCCCGACCGGCCGAACCTCTTGGTCAGGCCGCGCGTGACGATCACCGCATCGGCGGTCGCAGCATCCTGAGCATCGACGGGCGGGCTGCTCACTTCGCGGTCGCGAGCAGCGTCGAGGCCGGCACAGCCCCGGCGAACACGGTCCCGTCGTCACGTAGGTACACCGTGAACAACGAGGTCCGCAGCATCCGTCCGCCGCTCACGCTTTGGGTGAGCTCGTTCAGCAGAGAGAGGTCGCGCGGTGTCTGGTCTGTCGTTGCTGAGGTTCCTGTACCGGCGGCGACCTCGACCACGGATTCCCATCCGGACCCCGTCACAGTCGGTGCCGTCACGTCACCGTTGCCGGGATGCATCGAGTTCGAACCGTCGGCCGGCGGGGTCAGGTCGTGAACCGTCGTTCCCGTCGGCGGCGTGAACGAGAACACGCTCGAATCCGGTCGCGAGAAGTCGATCGAGGTGAACGCCATGCTGAAAGCCGACGCGGTCTGCCCGCGTGGCGTGACGTGGACACCCAGCGGCACGCCGGTCTCGGCATCGACGGTGACGACCGCGTTACCGACGAGGGTGGCCGAGGTTCGCGGTTCGAACGTGAGCTCATACACGCCACGCCCGTGGAACGTGTCTGTCGAGACCGTCAGCGACGTCGTGGGCGTGATCGAAGCGATGAAACCGTCGGCCATCGCCGCAGGTGTCAGCGCCTGGTCGGTCTGCGCGTTCGGCTCGTGAGGTGAGGCAGTCAGATGCGTCGCGGTGCGGGCTTTCGCGTCGTACGTCCACACCGACGTGTCATTGTGGATGAGGTCGCGCTCACTGAGAGTGTCGAGGATCTGCACGCGCTGCTTCGATTGACCGTCGACATAGACCTGCGCCGAGTGGGAGCCCGTCACGAGTGCGACGAGACTCACCGCGTCCAAGCCCTGCGAGGAGGAATCGGGCGCCATCGAGGTGGGCAGCGGCGGTAGGCCTAGATCTGAGGTCTGCTGCACGGTTCCGAAATAGTGCGCGTCATGGCTGCCCGCGATGAGAGTCAGTACTTGGGCAGGCGTCTTGTCGGGAGGCGGCGAGGCGCTGTAGGCGATCGACGGCACCGCGATAGCCGCGACCACGACGGCGATCGGAGCAACGATCGCGGGAATCAACCCTCTGCGAAACCTCATCGAGCCATACCTCCATGAGCGCGTTGTAGCGCGGCTCCCGATAGTGAGTGTAGGTCGTCCGCAGTCGGTGTGGGCTGGGTGTTCCCTGCAATCAATCACGCTCCGCAGCCGGATGCAGCTGGCGGTCCCCGGGTTCGAGCATCCTCGCGGGTCGAGCCGCGTACGGATGCCGGTCCGGCAGCGCACTCATCCCGTGTCCGGCGGGCTCAACCCGAGTGCCGCGGATCCGTGCCATTCTGCGACAGCCCGCTCGATCCGCCTATCTGGTGGAGTCTCCGATCGCTGCTCATCTGGGAGCACGTCGCTGACACATCGTTCTCCCTCAGGCTCGCACGGAATACCCTGTCGCCTCGACGACGTCAATCAACCGCAGCAGGTCCTGCCATCCGTCCGCCCGTCTCACCAACTTCTGTTCTCTGATCTGCGCGTTCGCGTAGATGTTGCGGAGGCGATATCCGTATAGCTTCGCAACGATCTCGGGACGGAGCGATCCACTCTCCACCATGACCCCGACACGTTCGAGTGCGCCAAGGTATCCCTCCACTCGTGACCACTCCTCTGCCGAAGCGGGACCTCCCAGTTCGGCTTGCCACGCGCCTCCGGGCCGAAGGAGTACGTGCACGTCCGCGAAATCGTTCAGCCGATCGTCTATCTGCAGGAGCAGTGACCCCTCGACGCTCCGCTCCGTCGCGAGCTGCGCCGTCAGCGAATCTTCGCGCTGCTTCGCGGCCAACGAGACTTGTCTTGCGGCGTACACAAGGGCTGCGGCTGCCAGTGCCAAGCCCAGCCAGGTCGGGATATCACCCCACATTGGTCGCTCCCGCGATCGGATTGCGCTCTAACCATAGACGTCGCCGCCCGGGGCAGGGAGACGATGCGGCGTCGGGGTGATGGACTATCTGCGGCGTAAGCGCCGCCCACAACCCGGTCCCTGACAGTACGCACCGGGCGATCCGATTCTCGGTGTCGCTTGGCTGATCGACGCTTCCCGCTCGTCGAGGTCGGGGCCAGCACGCGTTCGGGAATGGAGCGCGATCCTGCCGAACTTTGTCGGTTGGCTGTTTCATCATCTGGATCTCACGCGATGGTGGCGTCGATGAGGGACCCCACCAGATTCGCCTTGAGGATGCCGGCCGAGTTTGCGTCAGCACGGAAGTCGACGCCGTTCCCCGCCGACACGTAAAGCCGGGCGGGTCCTCCGAACTGATGCATGCACGCGACTCCGAGTTGTCCGCCGAAGTTCAGCGGGCGGGAGGCGAAGTGCACAGGCAGGTAAACGGTCCCGGTAGTGCCCGACAGATCGTCGCGACCTGTCGCCGAGATTTGATCGACGGCGTCACCTTCTCGCACGGCGACGTAGCCGGACATGTGCTCGACGACGAGCATCTTCCCCACAGGAACGACGGGTGAGGTCGTCCCCGTGATAGCCGTCGTCACGTTCTCCCGATTGTCCACGTACACGCTGACCGCAAATCCGCTGGTCGCCATTTCTGAGCCCTTCTTCGAGGGTGAACGCGAGGCGGTGAGATCCTCACTCGAAAGGACAGAGCGGTGCACGCGCACGGTGATACCCCGCCCACAGCGTGCTCAGGTGCGTGCTGGATGAACAACTCTCCACATCCAGGACTGTCCGACGGCTGTGGCGTACCACCGGGTCTCACCAGTACCCTTCACGGTTGCGGCGTCGAAGATCTCGCATCCGATCGCCGCGGGCGATGGCGTCGCGCTCGTCGTGAAGCTCGTCGGCCATGGGTGAGAAGGTGCGCGTGCGCGTACCGTGATGAACGTGGATGACGTCGATGTCGAATTCGCCTTTGGAGCAGACGCACCGCGCGGATTGGCGCCGCTGCGGGCGGTCAGCGGAGCCGTTTCCTCGTGCGCACAGATCATGCGCTTCCATCGGGTCGCAGGCGCGTCACCAGGCGGCTGGGGCCATCGATTCCGTGAGAGAGTCGCGGGGGACAATGTGGGCATGAAGATTGAGGTGCTTCACATCAGCGAGTGCCCAAACTGGGAGCATGCTGGCGACCGTGTTCGTCTGGCGCTGGTTCGACTCGAGGGCACGATGACGCGGATGGAGAGTCAGCTCCTTCGCACTCCCGGGGAAGCCGCTGCCGTGCCGTTCGCCGGCTCGCCCACGATCACCCTCGACGACGAAGATCGCTTCCCCCCGCGGTCGGCACTTCGGACCTTGCCTGCCGGATCTATCGCACGCCGGACGGCCTGCCGGGGATGCCGACAGTCGACGAGTTGGCGGAGGCAATCGGGGGCGCATGAGCGGTGAACGGGTGGTGTGCTCGTGCTGTGGCCGCGAACTGCCGCGGGCAAAGGTTCACGAGCTCGAGGCTGGACGAGCGCGGATTTGCCGGCGCTGCGGTCTGTGGGTCGCGGTGTGGTGGCGCGGCGATCGTGGTCCGGCGCGGTGACCGTCGCGGATCCCTTATCGGGCATGGTCGTCCGGTAGCTTCGATCCAAGATTGCCGGTCTTGTCGTCCGAACTGATTGGGTCGAGGCTCTGCTCGATGGGACCTGCATCGCGTCAGCCGAATGCCCACTTCACCATGGTCGGCAGCTCCGCCCGCCACAGGTCGGGTCCGTGCTGGGCGACTCTCTCTTGCAGCACGACGTCGGCGCCGGCATCGCTGAGGGCGAGCGCCCACCGCGTCGCGTTCTCGAGGAAGAACGGTTCCTGTGTGCCGGCGACGAGGTACGTGCGGGGGATTCGTGCCGGCATCTCGTCACCCGGTTGGTAGCCTGCCCCGGGCGAGCCTGACAGTATGGCGCCGAATCGGTCGGGATGCCGGAGCCCGAGGGCGAGGGCGAGTTCTCCGCCCGCAGATGCGCCAAACACCGCGGTGCGCGCCGCTGGCAGAGCGATGCCGAACTGCGAGTGCACCCATCGGGGGACATCGCCGGTGAAGAAGGACTCGTGTGCCGCGAAGCGGCCCGCGTCGAACACAGGAGAGTACTCCTGCAGCCGCAGCGTCTCATCCGTCAGACCGTGGACACCGACGATCATCGTCGTCGGAACGTCGGCGGTATCTAGAAGGCTGCCCCATTGGGCGGTTTCCTGACCATCTCCGGCGAAGACCACTGCCTCGATCGGCGCCCTTGGAAGGTAGACCGTGACGCCTCGGCCGCCGTCATAGTCCAGCGTCTCGGAGATCAGCTCACCCGCCATCAGCTCGAACCACGCGACTCACGCCAGACCACTCCATACCTGCGCACCAGCTGGCAGGGCCTCCACGCTCGCCCTCCCACTTCGAGACTGTTGCAGGGCCGACTCGGACGCAAGGCCAGCCGCGCAGTCGATCGAGGATCCCCATGCGGGCACTGTGACAGCGGATGGATCGTCACGGTCTCTGGTCGGATCACCTGAATTGATGGCGGTCTCGGCCGCGCTGACGGCGGAGTCAGTCGCCGTGAGCAGCGACAGCCTGGATCTCGATCTTGCAGCCGAACGGGAGCGCGGCGGCCTGGAACGTGAATCGTGCCGGCGCAGTTGTGATGTCGGGGAACTGCTGATGCCACCAGTCGTTGAGGGTGGCGTAGTCGTCGATGTCGGCCACGACGCACTGCACGTAGACGATCTCCGTGGTGGTGTACCCGGCGGCAGCGGCGATTCGGGCGATGTTGTGCCACGCCAGGGCGACCTCCTCTTGGAACGTGCCCGGCCTGTACGCACCGTCCGGTCCGAGCGCGGGCATACCGCTGATGAAGCACGTGCCGTTGCTTGCAGCGGCGAGGCTGAACGGGAATCCCGTCGGCAGCCCCTCACCGGTGAGAGTACGAGTGATAGTCATGGTGCCTATCCTCACGGTGGTGAGCATCAATGTGCACGCCCTTCCCACCGAAACCGTCGAACCACGACCGGCATCGACCACCTGGTCAGCAGCCGATCCCGCAGCGTGCGCTGCTCGCGGCACGTGGGTCGGTGCGGGTGGCTCGTCTGGTCGTCGCTGCCCGAGCCCGTGGATCCGCGTCAGTTCACCGAGTGGCGGGAGCGGCTCATGATGGCGATCCCGATTGTGGCCAGACCGGCGTATGCGGCGGGCACGAGGAAGACCGTCGGGAGTCCGAGGAAGGCGACCCCGAGACCGCCTGTGAGTCCTCCGAGCGCGCTCGCGACCGCCGTGGAGCTCATGAAGACGGCGGATGCCGTGGCAACCGCTTCGGCAAGCAGACGCTGCGCGACGATGATCCCGAGGCCGGCGAAGATGCCCCAGACGCCGCCCATCAGGATCTGGCCCGCGAACATCCCCGCCGCGGAATCCGTCAATGCGAAGCAGAGGTTCGCGCCGACGCCGAATGCGGCGCCGATGACCATCAGTCGCATGATGCCGATGCGTCGGGCGACGATCACGGCGATGGGCATGAGGATCAGCTCGATGAGCGGTTGGATGCCGATCACGGCGCCGCTGACCACTGCCGGCAGGTGCAGGTAGTCGTTCATGTAAATCGGCAGGTACGCGTACTTGATCGGTTCGCCGGCATAGACGAGCACGTAGAGGCCGGTGAAGGTGAGCAGCGGCAGCATGATGCGGATGCCGCGGCCACGGACATTCCGTTCGGATTCCGCCGTCATTGCGTCGACGGTGAAGTCTGCTTCGAATGTCGTGGAAGAGCGCAGGAAGCCGAGCGGCACGATCTGGGCGAGAGTGAAGATCGCCGTGCTGATCAGCATTGTGCGAGGCCCGAACTCGGCGGTCAGGAACGCACCCAGCACGGGTCCGACGATCCAGCCCGCGGTCAGAGCCATCCGCACGATCGAGGTGACACCATCGGCGACGGGACTCTCGCTGGCTTTCAGATCGTCGTGAATTGCGGCGAAGAGTTGGGAGCTCGCCGCCCCGGCGAAGGCGAGGACGGTTGCACTGATGACGAACGGCATCCATGCCTCTGTCGAGAATGCGATCCCGAGCCAGCCGACGAAACCAGCGACGGCACACAGTCGGAACAGGCCCAGGCGCTTGCCTGTGTGGTCGGATCGAGCTCCGATCAGATACCCGGCGACCGGCGCAGTAAGGTTCGTGAGGTAGTAGAGGCCCGCCGTCGACAACGACACATGCAGCACATTGACGAGGAACAGCGCGATCTGCGGGGCGGCAGCTGAAAACCCGAGTCCGGACAGGAACAACGCAATGGTCGCGCCACGGTATAGGGGCGACGCCCAAGTGGCCCTCATGGCCGACGGTGCGGGAGGGGCTTCAACGGGCTGGACCAACGACGCCCTCCTAGGTCAATGAATCGTCGCTCAGCAATACTGCACCATTGCAGTCGACAGGATGGACGCGCCTCGATCAGACCCGTCCGCCGCGACTTCATTCAGTTGCTGCCACTGTGTTGCCACGCCGCTCAAGGCGCACAGCGGATCCCTCAGCGGGCAAGGTCGTGGAGCACCTCGTACTCACCGACGCGGTTCAATTGCTTCGACCGATTGGGTCATCGATCATCTTCGGGCGGGCAGGCGGGCGTCGGTCCGAGGGCAAGAGCTATCCTCCCCTCATGCCCACCCACGTGATCAAGCCCGAGCTGCATGTGCACACAGTCGCGGAGTGGGAAGCCTGGTTGAACTCGGACCCCGATCCGAACGGGGTCCGACTGCGTTTGCGGAAGAAGGCGTCGACTCAACCGGGGATCACGTACGCAGAGGCGCTCGATGTCGCGCTGTGCTTCGGGTGGATCGATGGGCAGTCGCAATCCATTGACGCCGACCACTTCCTGCAGACCTTCACGCCACGGCGACCGCGAAGCGTGTGGTCAAAGGTCAACATCGGTCACGTGACGCGGCTGATCGAGGAAGGTCGCATGCGGCCCCGTGGCCAGCACGAGATCGACCGCGCGAAGGCGGACGGGCGATGGGACAGCGCTTATCGGCAACGCGACGGCGACCTCCCGGTGGAGCTGCAGGAAGCCCTGAACGCGGACCCGGAGATCGCCGAGGCCTTCGCGGCCCAGTCCGCGCAGAACCGGTTCGCAATGGCCTTCCGCGTGGCCAATCTCAAGCGGCCAGCTTCGCGAGTCGCGCGCGTTGCCGACTACGTCGAGGTGCTCAAACGAGGCGAGACCCTTCACTGACGACCACTGAGCATGGGCTGACGGCCCCCTGCTGAGGTCATCCGTGCCGCCGACCTCCAGGAGGCGGACTCCTCGGCCGCCAGGGATCTTCGCCGCTCATTGTGCTCCATCCCACCGTGTGGGACGACCCCGGCTGGTTGGAGCCGATGGCCGAAGAGCCCGGATGCCACGCGCTGGCTAGAATTCGACGATGAGCGCCCCTCCACCCGAATTGCCTTCCGATCGGCGCAGCTATCCGAAAGGGGTCGCACGACGCAAGGAGATCCTCGACCGGGCGATCGAGGTGTTCGCCAAGCGGGGCGCGCAGAGAACCAGCCTGCGGGCGATCGCGCAAGAGGTCGGCGTCACGCACGCCGCACTCACGCACTACTTCGGTTCCCTTGAGGAACTGCTCGTCGCGGTGTACCGGGAGTCGGAACTGCGGGCGGATGGTGAGGGGCCGGCAGCGCCGGACGTGAGCCCAGCTGAGCTGATGCGCATCTCGGCGAAGGACAATCGCGAGATTCCCGGGTTGGTCCAGCTCTACTCGGCGCTCGTCGCGAAGGCCCTCGAAGATGGCCACTCCGCCGCGCAGGAATTCGCCACCCAGCGATTCGCACGTGTGCGCGAGGACCTCGCTCATCGAGTGCGGCACCTGCAGTCTGTGGGGCGGCTTCGCGACGACGTCGACCCGGAGCTCGTCGCGGCGTTGGTCGTCGCCGCATCCGACGGACTCCAGACCCAATGGCTGCTCGACCCGGCAGTCGACCACGAGGCGGCACTCGCGATGCTCGACCACCTGCTCGCGCGCTCGTTGGCTGACGGTTGACCGGCGAGGTGCCCTGCACATAAACTTCCATCTGGAGGTTTTCGCTCGTCTACCCCCGGGCACGCGATCGCTGCCCGCACTCACCGAAGAAAAGGTCATCGTGGTCCTGCCTGAATCATCTAAGCCCCAAGCGTCCGTCCAGCTCTACACGCTCGCGGAGGCGTTCTCCGCCGACATGGGCGGCTCGCTCGACAAGCTTGCGGCGATCGGCTTGAAGAATGTGGAGGCGTTCGACTTCGTCCGCCGTCCGCATGAGATTCGCAGCGCTCTGGGCGCAGCTGGACTGTCCTCGCCGACCGGGCACGCGCCTCTGCTTTCGGACGAGCTGTGGACGCCCGACGGCTCGATCCCCACGCCGGCGCCGGAGATCGTCTTCGAGGCGGCCGCGGCGATCGGAATCACGACGGTGATCGACCCGTTCGTCGCTCCGGACCGGTGGTTGACGATCGAGGGTGTCACCGATATCGCCGACCGCCTCAACCGCCTCGTCGACGTAGCCGCAGGCTTCGGGCTGAGTGTCGGCTACCACAACCACGCACAGGAGTTCGTCGCGGACTTCGACGGGCAGACCGCGTACGAGCGTTTCGTCGAGCTCACCGACCCGCGCGTCGCGATCGAACTCGACCTGTTCTGGGCGCTCGTCGGCGGCCAGGACGGCGTCGGCCTCGTCTCGCGACTGGGCGACCGGCTCGTCGCGGTGCACGTGAAGGACGGCATCGCCCCTGCGGTGAACCCGTTCGGTCCGGATGCCGGGGAATTCGGCTCTGCGAGCCTCGACCAGCGCCGCCCGGGCGAGGGCGACGTGCCACTCGCCGACGCGCTGCGCGCGGGGACGGCCGTGAAGTACGCGGTCATCGAGTACGACAACGCCCCGGGAGACGTGTTCGAGGACATCGCCGCGAGCTATGCGTTCCTCACCGAAGGCGGGTTCGTCCGATGAGCGCGGTCGGTATCGGCATCATCGGCGTCGGAGTCATCAGCGACACGTACCTGCAGAACCTCGCGTCGTTCCCCGACGTCGAGGTCGTGATACTCGGCGACCTGGTCGTCGAGCGGGCCCGCGAGCAGGCCGAGAAGTACGGGGTTCCCGCACACGGAACCGCGGACGACGTCCTCGCGCACTCAGGTGTCGATCTGGTGATCAACCTGACGATCCCGGCAGCGCACGTCGAGGTGTCGCGGGCCGCGATCGCGGCGGGTAAGCACGTCTGGACGGAGAAGCCGCTCGGCCTCGACCGCGACGGCGCCGCTCTCCTGCTGAGCGAGGCGGCGGCCGCGGGGCTCCGCGTCGGGTCGGCACCTGACACGCTCCTCGGCCCAGGCTTCCAGGCGGCACGCCGCGCGATCGAAGCGGGCCGCATCGGACGCCCGCTGTTCGCGCAGACGGCGTTCCAGACACAGGGACCCGACCTCTGGCATCCGAACCCTGCCTTTCTCTTCGCTCACGGCGCGGGGCCGCTGCTGGACATGGGTCCGTACTACTTCTCCGCCCTGGTGAGCCTGTTCGGATCGGTCGATCGGGTGTCGGCCTTCGGCTTGAAGGCGAGCGAGGAGCGGCAGATCCACACCGGCCCGAACGTGGGCGACACCTTCCCCGTCGAGGTGCCCTCGACGATTCAGATCATCGCGGCGTTCGACTCCGGTGCCCAGTCGCAGAGTCTGCTCAGTTTCGACTCGGCACTCGAGCGGCACGGCGTCGTCGAGATCCACGGCACCGAGGGATCGATCGTAATCCCTGACCCGAATCAGTTCGCCGGCCGCATCGCGGTCGTCGAACCGCTGGGCGTCCTCCGTGACGGGATGTCGTTCGATCAGCCATGGATCGAGATCGAGCACGACCAGATCGAGATCGGCCGCGGGCTCGGCGCTCTGGACATGGTCCGCGCGATTGCCGAAGGGCGTCCGCACGTCGCCTCAGGGGAACTCGGATTCCATGTGCTCGACGTCCTGTTGTCAGCCGCCGAATCGGTCTCCAGCGGTGAGACGGTCAAGATCCAGAGCACTGTCGCGCCTGTTCCACTCCTTCCCGCAGGGTTCGACCCCTTCGCCTCGACCCTCTGAGATGGAGAACCTGGGCTCGGGTCGCCCAGCTGCGTCCCAAGCCCAGGAACTGGCGGGGCTGTTCCAACGGTCAGCAGGAAGGGCCCGAACCGCGGAGACAACGGAGCAGCTCCTAGACCCGAGGACTGCAGCTGGTCCGTTTGTGGCCGAAGCAAACCGCGAGTCGATAGCCAAGCGGCCCGAACCCGGGACGGTGCGTCGAGCGGGATCTTTCGCCCCAAGCGCGCGAGCATGTCGGTGCGTGCATCCAGCCGCGCGTGAGCGATCGCTAAGGGGGCAGTGCGCGCGTGGGGTAGGCGGCGTGCGGGCCCGAGCGCATGCGATTGTGGTCCGCCAACGGGCATTGGCCCCAGTAAGGGATTCTTCCGGGCGGCCGATTCGGATGGCCCTCCGAGCGGATGCCGGATCGGGTCGTCCGGGACCGCCTTAGGCTGTAGGCATGAGTGTGGGTGAGACCGGCGCGGGGTGGCTGAAGACGTTCCTCAGCGATCCCATGGACGCGGCCGTCAAGGGGACTGCGAGGATCCTTTCGGTATCGGAGCCCGTCGGCCGGGCGCCGTACTCGAGGTGCACGCTCGAGGTCCTCGCCGAGGCGCCCGACATGGAGTCGAGAACCGTCAGCGTCGAGGCGGTCCTGCCGCGCAAGCATTGGCCGCGGGTCGGAATGGTGGTCCCTGCCCGGCTGGCTCCCACTCGCCCCGATCTGGTCGGGCTCAACCTCGAGGCATTCAGGCACTGACCAGCGCAGGGTGGATCCCTACGCGGCCGTGCCGGTATCGGGGACCTTGCGGGCGGCCCAGACGGCCGGCGGCGACCACCACGGAGGATGCTCGCAGTTGGCGGGCCGCTTCGGGTCAGTCGTCCGTGGTGAGAAGCCGGTCGTTGATGCTGGCTGCGATTTGATCTGTGGTGGCTGCCTCGACAGGCAACGTCGGGACACAGGCCCACTCGCCGAGTGGGGGCATCGGTTGGTGTGAAAGTCGAGTGCTCGAACCGTGCGTCGGTCATGTCAAAGCTCCTCGCTGCCCCGTTCGTCGGAAGAGAGGAGCGCACATCCTGCCGATGCCAGCCAGGGTCAGCTTTCATGGCACCAGACAAGATAGGAGCGCGCCCTGAGGTGCTGGAGCATGTGCGCAGCGTCTGACCGCCGCTCGCGCGGGCCGGGGTTCGCGGTCGGACACGTCGTAGACTTCATCAACACGCCGTGGATGATGCCGGCGGTCTGCAACCTGGCCCACATCCTCATCGTCTCGATGATGATCGGGGTGGCGCTGTTGGTATTGGTGGGAGTGAACATGAGCGGCGAGTGGCATCGTAAGCACCTCGGAGACGACGTACCGGAGCAGGCTCCCGACGAGGAGACACTGTTGGGCGCCGCAGGCGACGAGGTTCCCCCCGGGGGAGTCATCGCGGGCTCGTTCAGTCAGGAGTTCCCCGGCGCCGACCCGTACGCGGGCATCCCGGCCGACGAAGTCGGCCTCCCGCCGCTGAGCGAGGCCGAGCAGGAGGCCGTGGCGCGCGAGGCAGACCGGCTCGCAGACGACCCGGACGCCCACCGCGACCTCTGAGATTTCGTCCGGGACGCCGTTCGCTAACCGATCCCTCTGCGTGCACGGCTGGATCGACGGGCTGTGCACGAAGTGCGAAGTCCTCGTTCCGACGCTGCCCTTGCGCGAGCTGCGTGGAGTTGCGCCTCACGGGGTGGCCGAACGCCGGTGCTAACCGAAGGCCGATCGCTGCGCTTTGACGACGGCTGCCATGGCCGTGTCCGCGTCCCTCGCGAATCGCGGGAAGTCGAGGAACCCGTGCGGCATTGCCGGGTATTCGATGAGCTGAACGTCAACCCCCGCCTGGCGGAGCGCGGCCGCGCAGCTCACGCCGTCATCGTGGAGGGGGTCGTGCCACCGACGACGACCGTCGTTGCCGGCAAACCCGCCAGCGATTCCGCCTTCAGGGGCCACACTCGCCAGTCGTCGACATCCCCGCCGTAGAGTTCACCGAACTTGGCCATGTCCCCGGCCGTGAGGATGTACGCGTCCGCGTTCGCGCGACGGGATTCGGTGTCCCCCGCACCGGTCGCGGGATACAGCAGGGCTTTGTGACGGATCAGCTGGCCTGCGTTGTCTCGGGCCATCAGCGCGACACGGCAGCGAGATTTCCTCCGGCGCTTTCGCCCATGACACCGAGCCGGTCCGCGTCGGCACAGAGTTCAGCGGCGTCGTCTGCGGCCCAGACCAGCATCGCGTAACAGTCCTCGACACCGGCAGGAAACGGATGCTTCGGAGCCAGGCGATATTCGACGGACAGCACAATCGCATCCGACCCCTTCGCGACCGTGCCGCACATCCAGTCGCCGCCACGCAGATCGCCGATTACGAAACCCCCACCATGGAAGTAGATGATCAGGGGGCGCGCTGTGCCAGGTATGGTCGGCGCGTGCACGCGGACCCTGATCCCCTCGATCGTGCGATCCGCGACGGCCACCCCCCTCGGGCGGCTGCCCATCAAGATCGACGCCATCACTTCCGGCGCACCAGAACACTGCTTCGCTCTATCTGCTCCGGCGTCGCCTTCGACACGGACGATCCAGGAAGACGGCGCATGACTCTGTCGACACGCCGCATCCCTGGGGCCAGAGGTTCCACGACGCCGACCCTACTGCCGGCAAGCAGACACCGTGCCAACGGCATCCTTGATCTGCACGTATCCGAGATCCCGCGACCAGCCCAACGTCGCCGCGAATGGCGATAGTAGCCCATCGCGGCGCCAGACGAGGTCCGTAGCCGATCGCTGCGTGCCCCATGCGCGCCGGGCTAACGGTGTTGCGTTCTCATGCACAGCTCGCAGAACAGGTCGCGGCGGAAGTATCCGCTCTCGGACAACTCGCGGGCGACCTGGAGGCGCCGAAAGGCTTCCCACGTGTCAATGGTTTCGAGTGGCTCGGTGTTCAGTAGTTCTGGGCAGTTATCGCGATGCAGGATGTTCTGACGATGGCCAGGGTCAGAGCCGGTCCACTCGCAGACGTAGATGACGCCCGACGTCGGCACCTCGCCGCCGTAGGTGAGCCCGTACCAGACAGCGCCCGCGCACCAGTCGTCTGCTGTCCAGCCCTCCGGGCGCTTGGGGCCCATCCGGTCCTCATCGCGGATGCGGGCGATCTTCACGTCGGGGCTATCAGCGCGCATCACCGCGGCTGCCGGGAGCGGGGCACCAGCCCCGCGGGGGGAGCTGCGCGTACCGGTCGGCCGCGCTCTGGGCCGCTCGACGTCAATTTGGGTCACCATTTGCTGCCGATGTGGGGTTCGCTGCCGTCCCAGCGCCAGCTGAACACGTCGGTGCGGTCCTTGCCGCACGTGATGCAGCGCTGATGCCGCTCCCCGTCGGGGGAGCTCTCCACATGCCAGTGGTGCCACATGTTCAGGGTGCACAGCAGCGGTTTGGTCCGCAGCACGGTCAGCATGGTTCTTCCTCCTCGGTCCGGATGGGATGTGCCGAACGCAGCGACCACGCGGATGCCGCGATCTGCAGTGCGTGCCCGGTTTGCCGCCGGGGCGTGCGGCGGGTCTGGTACGCCCTGGCGAGGGCGTTGCGGGCGGCCTCCGCGCCTTGGGCGTCAATCTTGTAGTAGCGGCGTGCGTGGCGGCCGACAACGAAGGGGTCGACGTCCTCCCACTCCGAGGTCGCCCAGCCGAGCCCCTCCAACCGGACCAGAATCCGGTGCACCGTGCCGCTTGGCAGCCCCGCCGCCTCACCGATCTCCATCCCGTATAGCTCATGGTTCGGGTCGCTCAGCAACGCACGCAGCACCAGCTGCGTCGGGATGGTCATTCTCGGTGCCTTCGAGGTCACAGTCGTATTCTACCTAGGGACTAAGTAGAGAACAAGTGTCATCCTGAACGTCTCGCGCGTGTTTGGTCTGGCGGCGTCTGCGAGCGGCAAGGAGAAGAAGGATGACGTGTTCGCCGAAATCCGGCTCGGCGTGTCTTGGGTCGGCGTAATCGTCGGTCCCGGCCCGCCGACGAAACCGGGCGGTTCGGAGATCGGGTCATTTCACCCGGACCCGGCAACCCGGCCCTCCGGTGAGTCGCCGAACTGATTCGACCCTGTCGAGCCCTAGCGGGCGGAACCGGACCCTGCAGAGAGCAAAGTGAGGGTCCAGATCTGGATGTGCTCGTGTGGTCGACCCTTGCCCTGGGCTGGGTCCTCACCGAGACCGAGGTTCCCGCCAGCGCACGCGAGTATTCTCTGGGTCAGCCTTTCGAAGGGCGAGTGAATGACAATTCCGAGTTCTGAGATTCCGCCGGACAATGATGTCGGCACGACACTCGAGCAGTTCCGGCAGGCCCTGACGAGGTCAATCGCCCGTCGGAGCATGGGCCTCGACCTCACTGACGAAAAGGCTGACGCCATTGCGGCCGACGAGGCGCTCTCCGCGAGTTGGTACAAGTTTCGGGGCGCTCGCCAGCGAGTCGGGCTGGCGCACGATATCGCTTGCGAGCCCTATTTCACGCTGCGCCGGATCCAGCCCGGCCAGCGCATCACATACTGCCACCCACGTGACGGTAGCCAGACCCCCGGATACTCAGCCACCACGGCGAGATCGCGGAGATGCCAACGCGGGCCCGTATGACCGGGCTCCAGCGGTACGCGAAATGCGGCAGCACCCGCCCCTGAGGGTCGGGTACCGCGCACTCGGGGGGTCCTTCACCGCGGAACGTGGACGTCGTGGGGTGGCTCGTCGTGCGTGTTCGCCGGCCGTCGTCGCGACCGTTGAACGTACTATCGACAGATGGATGACGAAGACGTCTCGGAGCTGGTCAGCGGCGCAGCCCCCGCGCCGGTCAAGATCGCCCGCCTGTGGTGGGTGGTCTCAGCGGCTGCCGCGCTGCTGCTTGTCGTCCTGCTCGGCGCGGTGATCTTCTATCGCCAGGCGGACAAGCCGTTCGGTTTCGAGGTGGAGTGGATGGGGGAACTGGTCGAGGCTCGCGCGCCGGTGTTCACGGTCCCCGCGCTCGTGTTGAACTGGATCGGCGGGGGCATCAGCGCGATCGCGATCGTTCCGCTCGTCATCATCGCCGGCCTGCTGATCTGGCGAAGGCCGTGGGCGGCGCTGTATTTCGTCTGCGCCGCGATCGCGAGCGAGCTGGTGGTCCTCGTCATGAAGAACCTCGTGGGTCGTCCGCGTCCGACGGATATCCTCGTCGCGGCCGACGTCGGCTCGTTCCCGTCCGGCCACAGCGCGAATGCAGCGCTCATCGCCACGACGCTGGGAATCATCTTCTGGCGCATGTGGATATGGATCGTGGGGGCCGCCTACACACTGCTGATGATGCTGAGCCGCACCTACCTCGGAGCGCATTGGATATCCGACACCGTCGGTGGGATGCTGGTCGGAGTCGGTCTTGCGGTGATCATCTGGGCTCCGTTTGCGTTTGTGCTCTATCGCGAGCGCCGCAAACCACATCCGCCGATTTGGGTGAAGGTGGCAACCCCCGCGGCGGCGATCGATCAGTCCGGAGAAGGCTCACACTGACCTGCTGTGCTGTGCTGGGCACGGGGGGAGCGTAGCGGCCCAGGGACCGAGGTCGAACCGATGTGATCGAATCATGCCGCCGAGGTGCCGGTCAACCGGACAGTCGCTCCTGAATCGCGGCGTGCCGCTGATCCGCTCGAACTTGGCCCCGCGGGTCGTATTCCGACAGCGCGGCGGTCATCCGGCGTCACCATGCGCCCCAGCCAGCGCGCAGGGCTCTCGACCACCGCTCGGGGCCCGGCCCCCTTCCGCATTGTGTATTGGTGCTGAAGCCGGCCCGGGAACCAGCTCACGTGGCCTGTTGCGGAATGACGCCCAGCACGACCGGAGCCGTGGAATCGTCTGCTTCGAACGCGACCCACACTCCGATGCCGATTTCGGGTGGTTGGAAGCCGTCGACACCGAACGGGATAACGACCGGAGCCCACATCGGCTCAACGCCGACTGCTGGTATCTCGACGCTCAAACGCCCAAGCCCGGCCGGGTCCACGACATCGATGACGGTTCCGCGGTGAATTGACATGAGCCCAGTATCGCCTCGACCACCCGCGCGTGAGCTGGTCCACCTGAGGCTGGCCCGTCGCCGGGATCGCGTGACTCGCCGAGGAGGAAGTGCGTGCCCGAATGCCGGTTCGGTGATATGCCCGGATGACGCGCCGCGCCCTATGTGCCTCACGACCCCGGATCCTGAGGTGGCGGCCTGGAATCGCACCTGGTCGACCGAGTTAGACCGCCCTGCGCGTCGACCAGCGAGTCGACTAGGCTCACAACTGCGTAAGCCGGGGTCGGCAGGCTGATGCCATTCTTGCCGCACGTGGCACGCGGCAGGCACGAGCTGCCCGCTGACCTCATTTTCCGCGGGATTCCCCGGGTCGCGACGAGGACTGGGACTTCTGACGGCGGCCGTCTGATCCGAGGGTTCACAGCCGAGCGTCAGCGCGAGCGAGGAACCGCAGCAGGTGCGGCGCGATCGCCTCGGCCGAGACGTCGTGTTGCTGCCCATCGATTACCTCGAGCCGCGCTCCGGGCACCACATCGGCGAGCGTGTGCACGCCGTAGGAGAGGAACTCCGGGCTGGCGCCCCCCACCAAGGTGAGGGTCGGGATGCCGAGACCCGTCGCGAGATCGACGGGAACCGTGCTGTCGCCCATTGCGGCGTCGTCGTAAGCGAGCGTGGGGGCGAGCGCCACCATCCCCGCCCAGGCGGGGGAGTGCCGAACGGCGTCGATGCCGGCTTCGGGCGTGCCGACACGGCGGAGGAACGCGGTGACCGCGTCGTCCGGAACCCCGGCAGCGAGCGCTGAATCCAGGGCAACTGTGTACGCGGCCGCGCCATCGAGCGCGCCCGGCGGCATGAAAGGCACTTCGTAGACGGCGAGCGCGCTCACACGCTGCCCGAGAGCCGCCGCCGCCCGCAACGCGAGTGCGCCGCCCGACGAGATGCCGAACAGGGCGGCTCGGCCACCCACGGTGTCGATCAGTGCACCGATGTCCTCTATTTCGCGCTTCACCGCGAACGGCATGACGTCACCGCTCTCGCCGCGCCCCCGGCGGTCGTAGAGGACCGAGGTCAGCCCTCCGGCCAGCGCACGGGCGATCGGACGCATCGGCCCCCCACCACGGAAGCACATGGCGCCGTCGACGAGGATGACGGCGGGTCCGTGGTCGCCGACGAGTTCGAAGGCGATCGGGGTGCCGTCGGCAGAAGTGAGAGTGGGCATGTCGTCCTCAGCTTGCGGTGGTGGTCATGCGGAGATGGTTTTCGAGGAGACCCAGTGCGGCGGAGAATCCACGCTCGACGCCGTAGCGGACAGCGCGATCCCGATCCGACGCGTCGGTGTACTGCAGTCGCGCTTCGAACCGGGTGCCGCCATCGGGCGCGGGCGACAGACGGATGGTGACGAACGCGCCAGGTCGGTCTGTCGTGACCGTGCCGGCGGCATCCGAAGACGTCTCGTCGTAGGAGACGAGGGCCGGCTCGCGGATGTCGCGATAGACCGCGCGCGCCCAGACCTCGTCGCCGGCCGGCCCACGCAGGCAGTAGTGCCAGATCCCTCCCGGACGGAAGTCGACCGTGCAGGCGACCACCGGGTATGACGGCGGTCCCCACCATCGCATGAGCTCGGACTCGAGTGAGAGGGCACGGAACACCCGCTCCCGCGGCGCATCGAACGTGCGGCTCAGGGTCAGCCCCAGCGCCTCTCGCGTGATGGCGGTCGATCCGGTCACGGCGTCGCCGCTTCCGTCGGCCGGTGCAAAGAGTCGTGCGGCCGCTCGGGCGCGGATTCGCGCAGGTAGTCATCGAGTCGATCGAGGCTGCCGTCCCAGAGGGCGGAGTAGTGGTCGAGCCACTCGCGGAGCCGATCGAACGGTTCGCGCTCCAGGCGACAGCGGCGCCACTGCGCTTCTTTGTGCCGAGAGATGACCCCGGCCCGCTGGAGGATCGTCAGATGCTTCGAGATGGCGGCGACGCCGACCGCGAATCCGGCCGCGAGTTCACCCACGGTGGCGTCGCCCGAGCGGAGTTCGAGCACGAGCCGACGCCGGGTCGGATCCGCGAGGGCGCCGAAGAGTTCGCCGATCTCGGCATCCGTCGTATTTTCCATATGAGGAAAATACACCGGATGCGCGACTTTGGAAAGGGGCCGCGGGTGCGGGCAGATCATCCAGCCGGGGTGATGGCCGGCGCGAGGGCGGACCCTAGGCTGTGCGCGATCGCCCCTGTCCCCTGTGGCGCAGTGCCAGACCGGAAGGACCCCTCCCATGAGCGATGGCCAGACCACCCCGAACCCCACGGCCGCTCCGGCGGCGCCCGAGGCTCCGCCGCCCGCCGGCGTGAGTCGTGCGGCGCTGATCTGGATCGGCGTGGGCGTGGTCGTGCTGTCGTTCGTCGCCGCATTCCTCGGGTCGTGGCTCGCGAGGTCGGTCGACACCGCCGCGGAGCCGCAGCCCGCGCCGACATCATCCGCGACGCCGACCACGACGCCGAGCGAGACACCGCCGCCGGACTATCAGGCCATCGTCGAGGACCTCCTCCCGGCGGGGTCGGCGGTGCGCGCCGGAACAGGTGCTCCCCAGTCGGGCAAGGGCTACAAGGGGGACGTGTACATCGATCGCTCGAACGCCGACGTGTACGTCTTCGAGGACGACTGGGTATGGGTGGGCAACATCAAGGCCAACGCGGCCGAGAACCTCACCGGAGAGCAGGGGCCGGCCGGCACGCCCGGAGCCCCCGGCGCACCGGGGGCACCCGGCACCGCGGGCACTCAGGTACTCCTCGGGGTGGGCGCCCCGGACGACCAGACCTGCCAGACCGACGGCGACGTGTACATCGACACGGCCGTCAACCAGTACTACCAGTGTGAGAGCGGGACGTGGACGCTGTTCGGGCCGACGGCCGAGCAGCTGCCCGCGCCGACACCCACCGACGACTCGGGCTCGAACGGGTAGCGCGGCTCAGCGCTTCTCCGACGCCGTCACCGTGAACTTCGCGTTCCGCGCGATCTGGCGCGTCGGGCCGACGAGGCGCTCCAGCACCGGGCGATAGAACAGCGCCGAGTTCCACACCGCCCAGAGCTCGCCCCCCGGCCCCAGCACCCGCGCGGCGTCGGCGAACAGCCGAGGCGCGATCCCTTCATGGATGGCACCGCCGAGGTGGAACGGCGGATTGAGTGCGATGAACGTCGCGCTCGCGTCCGGCACGAGCGCCAGCCCGTCATCTCGTACGACCGTGATCCGGTCGCTCAGCCCGTTGGCCTCCGCTGTCGCCCGGGCCGACGCGACGGCTGCCGCCGACTGATCGGTGGCATGCACCCGCAGTCGCGGATGCCGTCGAGCAAGCCATGCGCCGACGACTCCGGTGCCGCACGCCAGGTCGATGGCGGGTGCGCCGGCGTCGATCGCATCCGGCAGGTTCTCGAGCAGGAGACGCGTGCCGATGTCGATCGATGTGCCGGCGAAGGCCTCGCCATAGGCGCAGACGACGAGGCCGTCGTGCGTCGCACGCCGCGGCTGCGGATCCTGGCCGTCGTGAGGCCCGCGCGCCACCAGCACGCGCGACTTCTGCCTCGCATGGGAGATGTCGAGCGTGTGGAACCGCGCCCGCAGGACGTCGTTCATCGCCACGGTCATGTGCTTGATGCGCCCGCCCGCGAAGACGACGACGTCGGGATCCGCGTGGGCGGCGATGAGCCCCGCGAGATCGGCGAGCGCGTCGAGCGAGCGCGGCAGGCGCAGCAGGACGACGCGTGCCCGTGCGACCAGCTCCGGAGCGCATTCGAGCGATGCGAACGAGTCCGACAGCCCGAACAGAGCCGCGTTGGCGGCGAGTGCCCGCTCGCCGGTGAGCGCATCCTGATGCACCCGGATGCCGCGGGCACCGGTCGCGGCGGCGCCCAGCGTCAGCGCGCCGTATGCGTCGCCGATCACGACGAGTCCGCCCGACGGGCACGCCTCGCGCGCCGAGGCCGACTCGTCGAGGATCAGCCGATCCGCTGCATCCGTCGCCGGCAGATCGGCAGCCTCGATGTCCGGCCGCCGCCGCAGCGCGTCGGGGGTGTACTCCACAGGACCACGCTAGCCGCCGAGTTGGACGTGGACCGCTACCAGCCGGTCGTGAGCACGCGATCGAGGGCGTCGACGAAGGCGTCTGCGCTGGCGCGCGTGAAGCACATCGGCGGCTTCACCTTGAGGATGTTCTGGTGATCGCCCGTCGGCTGGGCGATGACGCCCAGTTCGCGCAGCCGATCGCAGATCGCGCGGGTCTCCTCCGTCGCAGGAGACCAGGTGCGATGGTCGCGCACGAACTCCGGTCCGAGATAGAAGCCCGAGCCGTGCACTGCGCCGATGAGCGGATGCCGCTGACCCAGCACCTCGAGCCGTGACCTGAGATACGCGCCGGTGTCGCGGGCGTTCTGCTGCAGACCCTCGTCGCGGATGATGTCGAGCACCGCCGACCCGACGGCGCTCGAGACAGGGCTGCCGCCTGCGGACGAGAAGAAGTAGCCTCCCGTGCGATAGCGCTCCGCGATCGCGCGGGTCGTGATGACAGCCCCCAGCGGATGCCCGTTGCCCATCGCCTTCGCGACGGCGACGACATCCGGAATCACACCCTGCTGCTCGAACCCCCAGAACCACTCGCCGAGCCGGCCATAGCCGACCTGCACCTCGTCGGCGATCGCGAGGCCGCCGTGCCGCCGCACCGCCCGGTACACGGCGTCGAGGTAGCCGTCGGGCAGGGCGACGCCGCCGGCGTTGCCGAAGAAGGGCTCGGCCAGGAACGCCCCGGCCGGAGTGCCGGCCCCGGCCAGCCGGTCGACTTCGGCGACGGCCTCCGCGGCGAGCATCGTGGTGTCCGCCTCGGGCTTCCCGCGGTGGGGCGCAGGGACGGTGTGGACCCACTCCGGTCGCGTCTCGATCGCGGACGGGTTGTCGGCAACCGAGGTCGACACCGCATCGGTGAGGTACGTCCAGCCGTGGTACGCCTCGCGGATCGCCACGACATCCCGCCTTCCCGACCACGCCTGCGCGAGGCGCAGGGCGAGGTCGACGGCCTCGGATCCGCTGTTGACGAGGAACACGGTGTCGAGGGGGGCGGGGAGCAGCGCCGCGAGGCGCTCCGAGAACTCCACGACCGAGGGGTAGTGGAACCGCGAGTTGGTGTTGATCAGTCGCCATTGCCCGGCGACGGCCTCGATGATCCGCGGATGCGCGTGGCCGACCGACGTGACGTTGTTGAGCGTGTCGAGGTAGACCCGGCCGTCGGCGTCGATGAGGTGCTCGCGCCAGCCGCGCACCATCAGCGGGGGCTCCTCGAAGTAGTGCTCCTGGACGTCGGCGAAGACCGCCTCCCGGCGGGCGAGCAGCCGTGCCGCATCGGGCGAGGAGGGCGCGGCGGGATGCCCCGGCACCAGGCTCGACGGATCCGCCACGACCGCCCGCCAAGCCTCCGCGAGCGACCGTGGCACGAAGTCGGGCGCCTCGACGCCGGTGCGCGTCACCTGGATCCATGCGCGCCAGTCTGCGTGGCCCACGACATCGCCCGCTGCCACCGACGTCCCGCTGGCGTGCGCGGCGCGGCATCCGTCAATGCGCAGCGTCACGTCGTCGGCGCGGAGGGTGAGTCCCGTCGCCGTGGGCGCGACGATCCCGCGCCACGGCGCGGCGAGCGGCTGCGGCGCTGCGAGCCGCACCTCCATGCCCTGCGCCACGTTGGCCGGTTCCTCCGCGTCGTGCAACCGGGAGCGGGTCAGCCGCGCCTCGCCGAACCGGGCCAATGCGACGGCGCTCCCTCCGCCGTCCGTGCGGAGAGCGCGACTCGCGCCTCCCGGCGCGAGCGCCTCGGTGAAGAGGTCGTCCTCGACGGATGCCGACAGCCAGCGTCCGTCGTGCAGTGCGGCACTCGTCGCCGAGAGGTCGATGGCGCCGACGTCCGCCGGTTCGAGCCCAGGGAAGAGCGGCAGGCCGGGCGGCGGCGTGAACGATTCGGCATCCTGCCCGATGGCCGCCCTCACCAGAGCCGTCACGACAGGGCTCGGCACCGATACCGCGGCGTCGAAGATGGCGCGCTCATGGCTGAGATTTTCGAGCGCGTAGAGGTTCTCGGCATCCGTCGTCAGCACGTGATGGGCGCTCGCGACGAGCACCGCTGCCCGCAGCACCACGAGCGGCCACAGCGCGGTCGCCTCGGCCTCGCTCAACGGCCGGAGCGCGTGGTAGGCGGTGACGGCGCGCATCGCGGCGGGCAGGGTCATGCCGTCGTGATGCAGCAGCGATGAGAGGGTGATGGCGAGCTCGCCGATCGTCCAGGTGCGATTGAGGTCGCCGAGGTCGATCACGCCGTCCGGGACGCGCGTGAGTGGATCGCCGGTCACGACGTTGTCGTCGGTGAGGTCGCCGTGGATGAACTGCACCGGGAGCGCGCCGGCGACGGGCTCGACCTGTTCCCACGCCCCGGCCGCGGCGGTCGCGAGCCGGTCGCGCAGCGCAACGTCCTGGACGTAGGGAAGCAGCTCGGCCAGCACGCCCGGTGTGAGTCGCAGGTCCCACTGGTGCTCGCGCACGGCGCCGGCGGCCTGGAGCCCGGCCAGCAGCCGGTCGACCGTCGCCGCGCCCGACCCGAGCATCGCGACGACGGCGGGCGAGAGGTAGCCGCTGCCCGACAGCGTCTCGCCTTCGAGGAACTGGAGCACGCGCGCATGCATCGTGACACCGTCGACGACCACGGTCCCCACCAGTGCGCCGTCCGGTCGTGGCAGCGCTCGCGGGGCGCGCAGTCTGCCGTCGTCGGCGATCAGCCGCGCGGCATCGGACTGCGCTTCGAGCTCGCCCGCGCTCACGCTCGGATTGGCGACCTTCAGCAGCAGCGGCGGCTCGCCGTCTCGGTCGAGCCGGAAGTTGCGGTCCTGGTGACTGCCGAGCGCGCGCGCTCGCCCGGCGATGTTCCAGCCGTCGAGAGCGATGCGGGCGGCGAGGGCCTCATCGATCTCCGGCGGCGGCGGCTGCAGCTGCAGCCGCGCATGAGGGACTGGGTCCGCGGCATCGGTCGCGGTCATCGACGTGCTCGCTCGTCGACGCTTCGGCGCGCGATGCCGTCCAGCAGGATGTCGAGACCGAATTCGAACTCGGTCTGATCGTCGCACCACCCGAGTGTGGAGTCGGGGTCGTCGTGCACGACGTCCTCGAGCATCGCCGCGAGATGCGGGACGAACTCGCGCATCGTCGCCAGGTCATCGCCGCCGGGCGCGGCGTCGGAGTCGCCGTCCATCGTGAGCTCCTGCGCGAACCCGTACATGCGACTGCCCAGCGCGTGCAGCGAATGGTGGATGAGGTCGAACGAGAGTCCGCCGTCGTGCATGATCGCGATGGTGCCGTCGATGTAGCGCGCCATCGTCGGAACCAGGACGGAGCGCGACTCCATGAGAGCCGGAACCCACGGATGCCGCAGCATCACCCGCCGCGCTCCGAGGATGCGCGCTCGAAGGGCGCCATGCCAGGAACCTGCCGGGGCGAGGGCTGACAGGGCGGAACCGCCCACCTCGGCCCCGATCTCGGCGAACGCGGACTCGATGAGCCCGTCGAGGATCGCGTCCTTGTTGGGCAGGTGGTAGTAGATCGACATCGCCTCCACCCCGAGGTCTTCGGCGAGCCGTCGCATGGTGAGGGCGTCGAGTCCGTCCGCGTCGGCGATGGCGCCGGCGGCCGCCAGCACGCGCTCGCGCGTCAGCGGGACGCGCTCGGCGGTCTTGCGGGACACGGTCATTCAGGGCTCCTCTCCCTCACCGTACAACGTCAGGTGAAGGTCTGGACAAGGCACGCGCCAAGGGGTACCTTACAGCGTAATACTTACATCGTAAGGAGGCCATCATGGCTCAGCAGACGACGGATGCCGCCACCGGCGTGACGATGACCGCGGCCGTGGCCCGCAGATTCGGGCCCCCCGAGGTCGTCTCGATCGAGCGGGTGCTGAAACCCTCGCCGGCCCCGGACGAAGTCCTCGTGCGACTGCGCGCCTCGACGGTGAGCATCGCCGATCACCGCATCCGCTCGAAAGACCTGCCGAGAGGTCTCGGGTTCCTCGCGATCGCCGCACTGGGAGTGTTCCGTCCGCGGACCCCGATCCTCGGCATGGAAGGCGCCGGAGTCGTGGAGGCCGTCGGCGACGACGTCACCACCTACGCGCCGGGCGACGAGGTGATCGTGCTCAAGGGCGGGGCAATGGGGTGTCACGCCGAATTCGTCACGGTGCGCGCCGAGGGCAGCATCGCGCGGAAGCCCGCGGGCTTGTCGTTCGAGGAGTCCGCGGCCCTCGTCTTCGGCGGGTACACGGCGCTGTCGTTCTTCGACAGGGTCGACCTCGGCCCCGGGGTGGAGGTCCTCGTGAACGGCGCGTCCGGTGCCGTGGGAACCGCCGCCGTGCAGCTCGCGGCAGCGGCAGGGGCACGGGTGACGGCGGTGTGCAGCGGGGGCAACGCCGAGCTGGTGCGCTCGCTCGGCGCCGAGCGCGTGATCGACTACGCGATCGAGGACTTCGCGGCCGGCGACGAGCGCTACGACGTGATCGTCGAGTGCGTCGGGAATGCGCCGTTCGCCCGCTCGCGCCGCGTCATGAAGCCCGGCGGGGCGCTGCTGCTCGTGATCACCGACCTGCGGGGCATGCTCGGCGAGCGGATCCAGTCGCGCCGGAGCGGGATGCTGGTCACCCACACCGGAACGGCCTTCGGTGCGCCGGTCATGGCCGAGATCACCGCCCGCGCCGAGGCGGGCGACCTCCGTGCCGTCGTCGATCGCACCTACGACCTGGCAGACATCGTCGAGGCTCACCGCTATGTCGACACGGGTCGCAAGCGCGGAAGCGTCGTCGTGCGGATCCCGGGCGGCCCGCACCAGGCCTGAGTCCGGCGTGCAGCGACACGCGGCGGTGCTGACGTCGGCGGCATCGGCACGCGCGAGATGATCGAGCCCGAGCGGCTCACCGGAGACGCCCGCGACGAGAACGAGGGTGTCGATATGGAGCTCGCGAGCACTTCCACCCAGCGCACCTACCGCTACGTGCGGCTGGCGATCATCGGCGCCGTCGTGGCAATCTTCGTGTCGCTCATCGCGTACGGCACCACGTTCGGCTGGCCGACGTCGATCAGTGCGCTCTTCTACACGCCGGGGCGGACGGTGTTCGTCGGCTCGCTGTTCGCGGTGACGCTGGGACTCCTCGCCCTCTCGGGCCACAGCCTCGAACAGGCGCTCCTTGACCTGGCTGCCATCTTCGCTCCGCTCATCGCCATCGTCCCCACCGTGATCGCGACCGGCGATGTGCCCGGCCTGACGGTCGACTGCCCGGGGTCACCGCCGTGCGTGCCCACCGCCTATGTGGCGGATGTCGCCAACGGCATGGTCACGTTCGCGATCGTCGGGGGTGCGGGGGTGGTGGTCGCCGTCATCCTCGCGCTGATCCAGCGCACCGTGTCACGCGCCCTGCTCGCCACGATCGCCGTCGCGGCGGCCATCGTCCTGGGGATGACGCTGTGGTGGGCGCTGAATCCCGAGACGTTCGTGCCGTGGGGGCATCTCGTCGCGACCGGGGCTGTGCTGGGGCTGATGGCCATCGTGTCGGTCGCCGCGGCGGCCGGTGCCGGGGGCACGAGCTACCGATCGCTGTATCTCGTGATCGGGGTGCTGTTCGTCCTGAGTCTGCTCTTCGTCACCGCCGTCTCGGTGCTCAACCTCGCCGGCGTCGATCTCGTCGCGGCGACGGGTGCGCCGCTCATCCTCATCGGCGAATGCATCGCACTCGCGCTGTTCGCCATGTTCTGGCTGGCGCAGACCGCCCAGAAATGGGACGAGGTGAATCCCTCGATCATCTGAGTGGCGGTTGTGGGAATATCCACCGATGCTCAGGGTTTGAACTTGATACGAGCCTGCTCAAGTTTGTATATTGACAGGTCCCGACTCAAGTTCCTAGGAGATGGAATGCCCGAAGACTTCTCGTCACCGAACGGCGCCGATGAGAACGGCGGCTCGTTCGACGAGTTCCTCGCTCGCTACATGGCGGGCGAACGCGCGCGTGCAGAGCGGTCGATCGACCTCAGCCGGTTCCTCAGCGCACGCACGCAGGACGTGCTCCAGCGGGCCGGCCGTTTCGCCCTCGAGCGCGGTCAGCACGAACTGGACGCCCTCCATGTCCTGCGCATCCTCGTCGCAGAGGACCCCGCGAAAGAGGCTGTCCAGCGCATCGGCGCCGACGCAGCCGCCATCCTCCGCGCCACCGAGGAGCGGCTCCCCTCTGCCTCGACGCCGGCGGACCTCGACGGCGCCGTGATCGCAGCGTCGGTCCAGCGCGCCCTCTTCCACGCCTTCCAGGTCGCACGCTCGTCGGGCTCGACCTACGTCGACCCCGAGCACCTCTTCTTCGCGCTCGTGCTCGCGCAGGACACCCCCGCCGGTCAGGTGCTGGCGCGGGCGGGCGTGACCGCCGAGGCCCTCACGCAGGGCATGCGCGAGACGGTAACCCCGAGCGGCGCGACGCCGACATCCGCAACGACGGATGCCGCGGCATCCGGCACCCCCATGCTCGACACGTACGGCACCGACCTCACGGCGCGCGCCGGCGCCGGCGACCTCGACCCGGTGATCGGCCGCGAGGACGAGATCGAGCAGACGATCGAGATCCTGAGCCGTCGCACGAAGAACAATCCCGTGCTCGTCGGCGAGGCGGGAGTCGGCAAGACGGCGATCGTCGAAGGACTCGCGGCGGCGATCGTCGCGGGATCCGTGCCCGAGCAGCTGCGCGACAAGCGCGTGATCGCGCTGGACCTCGCGGCCATGCTCGCGGGCACCCGCTACCGCGGCGACTTCGAGGAGCGCCTCACGAAGACGATGGACGAGATCGCCGCCCGCAAGGCCGAGCTGATCGTGTTCATCGACGAGGTGCACACCGTCGTCGGCGCCGGCGGCGGCGGCGAGGGAGCGATGGATGCCGGAAACATCCTGAAGCCGCGCCTCGCTCGCGGTGAGCTGCACCTGGTCGGCGCGACGACCCTCAAGGAGTACCGGGTCATCGAGAAGGACCCCGCGCTCGAGCGGCGCTTCCAGCCGGTCAGGGTCGGCGAGCCGTCGGTCGAGGATGCCGTGCTCATTCTTCGCGGCCTGAAGGACGCGTACGAGGCGCACCACGGCATCACCTACACGGACGAGGCGCTGCGCGCCGCCGTCGAGCTCGGCGACCGCTATCTGACGGAACGCGTCCTTCCCGACAAGGCGATCGACCTCATCGATCAGGCCGGTGCCCGCCTTCGGCTGCGACTCGGGGTGAAGGTGGACGTGAGTGCGCTCGTGGAGCGGCTGGCGACGCTCGAGGCCGACAAGAACGCGGCGGTCTCGGCGGAGCACTACGAAGAGGCCTCGCGCATCCGCGACCAGATCTCCGAGGTGCAGCAGCGCCTCGAGGAGGCCACCGCCCGTCCTGCGGCCGACCCGTCGACGGGCTCGGGGACAGCTGCGACCGTCGTGGACGAGGAGCAGATCGCCGCCGTGATCAGCCGGGCCACCGGCATCCCGGTCAACCGTCTGACTGCGACCGAGCGGGATCGCCTCGCGACCCTCGAGTCCGAACTGCACGGCCGGGTGATCGGCCAGGATGATGCCGTCGGCGCCGTCGCGAAGGCCGTGCGTCGCAACCGCACCGGCATGGGCGACGCACGCCGGCCCGTCGGGTCGTTCCTGTTCCTCGGGCCGACCGGTGTCGGCAAGACCGAGCTGGCGAAGGCGCTCGCGGTGTCGCTGTTCGACGACGAGACCGCCGTCATCCGCTTCGACATGAGCGAGTTCGGCGAGCGGCACACCGTGTCGCGGCTGATCGGCGCCCCTCCGGGCTATGTCGGCTACGACGAGGCCGGCCAGCTCACCGAGCGGGTACGCCGCAACCCGTACTCGATCGTGCTGTTCGACGAGGTCGAGAAGGCGCACGCCGATGTCTTCAACCTGCTGCTGCAGGTGCTCGACGACGGCCGGCTCACCGACGGACAGGGGCGCACGGTCGACTTCCGCAACACGGTGGTCGTCATGACCTCGAACATCGGCAGCGAATTCCTCGCGTCGCGCTCCGGGGCGATCGGCTTCATCGCCGACAGCGGCGGACCGACGGGCTTCGGCTCGGAGAAGGATCTGCGCGACCGGGTCATGGGCAGGCTCCGCGAGGCGATGCGACCGGAGTTCCTGAACCGGATCGACGAGATCGTGCTGTTCCGCAAGCTCGACAGGCCGCAGCTGCGCGAGATCGTGTCGCTCCTGCTGCGGGCGACCGAGAAGCGACTCGCGGCGCGCGAGGTGTCGATCGAGGTGACGGATGCCGCGATCGACTGGCTCGCCGAGAACGGCTACGAGCCCGAGTACGGTGCTCGTCCGCTGCGCCGGCTCATCCAGAGCCAGGTGGACGACCGCATCGCCGACCTGTTCGTGAGCGGACGCCTGGGCGATGGGGGAGCGGTGACGGTGGATGCCGCCGCGGGCGACCTCGCGGTGTCGGCGACGTCGCGCGTCGCGGCCGCCGCCTGACAGCTCGAGCGAAGACGGGGCTCCGCCGGTGTCAGCCGGCGGAGCCCCGCCTGCGTTCGGGCTGTCGGCGCCGGGTGACAGGATGACCGCATGACGACGACATCTCGGCGAGTCGGGGCCGTGTTCATTCCCGACTTCCCGCCCGAAGAGCTGCGCGGATACGTGCAGGCGGCCGAATCCGCGGGCGTGGATGAACTGTGGCTGTGGGAGGACTGCTTCCGCGAGGGCGCGTTCTCGAGCGCGGCCGCCGCTCTGGCCTGGACCGAGCGGCTGCGGGTCGGCATCGGCATCGCGCCGATGCCGATGCGCAACGTCGCGCTGACGGCGATGGAGATCGCCACGATCGAGCGCATGTTCCCGGGGCGGCTGCTCCCGGGGGTCGGGCACGGAGTGCTCTCGTGGATGGGGCAGATCGGGGCTCGCGTGGCGTCGCCGCTCACGCTCATGCGCGAGTACGTGCCGGCGCTGCGCGTTCTGCTCGCAGGCGACGCCGTGACGACGAGCGGACGATACGTCCGCCTCGAGGACGTCCGGCTGGACTGGCCGCCGGCGCAGGCGCCTCTGGTGTTCGCGGCCGGCGAGGGTCCGAAGACGCTGGCGCTGAGCGGCGAAGTCGCCGACGGGTCCATCCTCACGCCCGGCACCACCATCGCGCAGCTCGCGACAGCCCGCGAGCTCATCGCCGGAGGAAGGTCGAGCGCGCAACGCCCGGCGGAGCACGAAGTGGTCGTGTTCGTCTCCGCCGCATTCGGAGACGATGCTCCATCGCGAGCTGCAGCCCAGCTCGAGCAGTGGGGCATGCCGGACGGGGTGGAGCGCATCCTGACCGGCGACGCGCAACGGGTGGCGGCGGGTGTCGCCGGGTTCCATGACAGCGGTGCGGATGCCGTGATCCTCGTCCCGCTGCCGAACGACCCCGATCACCGCGGCTTCCTCCGTGCCGTGGCGGATGTCGCCGGCGTGACGAGCTGACCCTTCTTGCGGCGCTCTTCGCTCAGCGGGCGAGGTACCGCCGCTGCGCCTCCGCGGCAGTGTCGTGATCCACGACATCGGGCTCGCCCGACATCGTGATCGATCCCGCGACCACGCCCGCGACGAAGATCGGGATGGATCCGCCATGCGCCCGCATCGTCTCGTGATCCATATCGTCGCGGTCCTCGAACGGCGTTCCGGCAGCCTCATGGCGGCGGCGCACGAGCAGCGACGGCTCGCCGAACTTCTCGGCGACAAGCGCCTTGCCGCGCAGCCACGGGTCGTTGCCGGGACCGGTGGTGCCGAGCTTCGCGACGAAGACGACATCGCCCGACACCATGATCCGCACCGCGAGGTTGAGACCGCGCTCGCGGATCACGGCGACGGCGACCTCGCCGAGCGATACGGCGGCATCGTTGTCGAACGACGCGACCTCGAATCGCGGCATCCGCTCGAGATCCTCCAGGGTGAAGACGGGCAGGTCGGACATGATGCTCCTCGATCCGTGGCGCCGGCGCGGCTGGTCGCGCTCGCGCGCACAGCCTATAGCGGCGAAACCGGGTGTCACGGAATTTCCCGGCGCCGCCCGCGTTCTGGTCTGCTGACATGGTGAGCATGCAGGCGCCTGAAGCGCACACGACATGGATCCAGGCCCGTCGCAGGGCCGTGACCGCTCCGCAGGGGGCGCTGTCGCTGGTGCTCACGCACTGGGAGCCGCCGGGGGCACCCGCTGCCGCCGACGCGATCGCCCGGGCCGGGCAGCCGCTCGATGCGACCATCACGCGGCTGGAGCGCACCGACATCCACTCCGGAGCCCACCAGCAGGGCTACCGGGTGTGGGATCCGGGCTCGCCCGCGCTGCGGGCATTCGACGAGATCGAGTACTACGACTTCGACCCCGCATGGGTGATCCCCGGCAGGTTCGAGTGGATGGGCGACGCGAGAGTCGTCCCGTTCGAGCACGCGAAGGATGACGGCGCTCTCCGGTCGCTCCCGGCGTCCGGCGATCTCGTGTTCACTTTCGACGGGACCGAGTACCGGATGAGCGCGTTCGACACCGACAACGGCCGGGTCGCCAAGCTGCAGCTGGTGTTCGGCGATCCCACCAACGGTGTCGAGACCTACGGCGCGGGACGATTCCTCTTCCTCGACCACCCGGCGGCCGCGTCCGGGATGACCGTGGGCGACAGCATCCCGATCACGATCGACTTCAATCGCGCGATCGTGCCGCCGTGCGGCTTCTCGAATCACATGAACTGCCCGCTGCCGCCGCCGCAGAACCGGCTGCCGTTCGCGGTTCGGGCCGGCGAGAAGATCGTGCGGTTCCGCAACGGCTTCTCGCTCTGACCGGGTCGCTGCCCGCCGCCGGGAGCCGTCCCCCGGACGCGGCTGTCACACTGGCCTGATGAGCCGCCGACATCGACGCCGGGTGCCGATCCTCCGGGCGATCGCCCGCTGGCTGCTGGCCGCCCTGCTGCTGGTCGCCGGAGCGTCGCACCTGACCTGGGGGCGGCGCGGGTACCGGATCGTGGTGCCGGATTGGGCGCCGCGCGTGACCGGACTCGACAAGGACGCGATCGTGATCGCGTCGGGTGCGGTCGAGATCATGCTGGGCGCCGCTCTGGTGGCGCTGCCCGGAGAGAAGCGGCGTGTGGGCGCCGCGGTCGCCGCGTTCTTCGTCGCGGTGTTCCCAGGGAACGTTCATCAGTGGCGCACGGGCAGATCCGCGCCGCTGCTCCGTACCGACCGTGCTCGGCTCATCAGGCTGTTCCTGCAGCCCCCGCTCGTGGCGTGGGCGCTGTGGAGTACACGGCCCGATTCGCGTCGCTGAGCCTCACCGTGCCGGCCGCGGACCGCGACTCGATGTCTCCGGCTCCTGCGAGAATGCGAGAATGCTGCTCGCCGAGGTCGTCGACACCGTCAGCGCCGTCTCGGCGACGCGTTCCCGGCTCGCCAAGATCGAGGCGCTCGCCGCCCTGCTGCGGCGGCTCGCGCCCGGCGAGGTCGGTCCGGCCGTCGGCTTCCTCACGGCGAGTCCTCGCCAGGGCCGTCTCGGAGTCGGCTGGCGCGGCCTCGCCTCCCTCGACGCCGTGCACGCCGACGAGCCGACGCTGACGATCGACGAGGTCGATGCCGCGCTCGACGGCCTGGCCGAGGCATCCGGGTCGGGGTCCGTCGCCGCGCGAGGGGGAAGCCTGCGTGCCCTCGCCGAGCGGGCGACGGCCGCGGAATGGGACTTCCTCAGCCGCGTGATCCTGGGCGAGCTGCGCACGGGTGCGCTCGAGGGCGTGCTGCTGGATGCCGTCGCCCGCGCGTCGGAGCGGCCCGGCGAGTCCGTCCGCCGGGCGGCGATGCTCTCAGGGGACCTGGGCGAGACGGCGCTGCTCGCCCTGACCGGAACAGCGGAAGAGCTCGATGCCGTCGGACTCGTCGTGGGTCGCGCCATCCTGCCGATGCTCGCCTCGACGGCCGCGACGCCTTCGGAGGCGATCGTGGCGGTCGGCGAGGCATCCGTCGAGTTCAAGCTCGACGGCGCCCGCATCCAGGTGCACCGACGCGGCGACGATGTGCGCGTCTTCACCCGCAATCTCGCCGACATCACGCATCGGCTCCCCGAGGTGGTCGAAGTCGTACGGGCGATGCCGGTGCGCGACGTCATCCTCGACGGTGAGACGCTCGCGCTCGACGAAAACGACACCCCGCGGCCCTTCCAGGACACGATGTCGCGATTCGGCGCCGACCTCGCGCGCGAGATGGTCCTGCACCCCTGGTTCTTCGACGTGCTGCACGTCGACGGCCGCGACCTCATCGACGAGCCGCTGCGAGTGCGGCGCGACGAGCTCGGCCGCATCGCGCCCGGCCATCGCATCCCCGGCGAGGTCACGGCGGATCCGCAGGACGCCGAGCGGATCTCGCACGAGGCGCTCGCCGCAGGGCATGAGGGCATCGTCGTCAAGGCGATCGACTCGGTGTACGCGGCCGGGCGTCGCGGTTCGAGCTGGATCAAGGTGAAGCCGGTGCACACCTTCGACCTGCTCGTGCTCGCCGCGGAGTGGGGGTATGGGCGACGAACCGGGTGGCTCTCGAACCTGCACCTCGGCGCGCTCGACGCGACGGGCGAGTTCGGCGGCGGGTTCGTCATGGTCGGCAAGACGTTCAAGGGGCTCACCGACGCGCTGCTGACGTGGCAGACCGAACGCTTCCAGCAGCTCGCGGTGCGCGAGACGCCCGGCACCGTGTGGATCGCGCCCGAGATCATGGTCGAGATCGCGATCGACGGCGTGCAGCGCTCGACGCGCTACCCGGGCGGGGTGGCGCTGCGGTTCGCGCGCGTCAAGCGGTACCGCGACGACAAGCGCCCCCAGGATGCCGACACGATCCAGACGCTGCGCGGAATGCTTCGCGGCTGACGTCGCACGCCGGGGCGCGGCATCCGCTCACTCCTCGCTCGGTGGCACGGTCGCGCGGTCGGCCGCAGCCGCATCCTCGGGTTCGGCGATGTGGACGGGTGGGATGAACGCGCACGCGGCGAGCATCAGGAGCGTGGCGCCCCCGACGCCGATGAACACCGCGATCGTTCCCGCTTGAATCGCCGACGGCACTTCGGGACCGCCGTGCGCGGCTATCATGGCGTTCGCCACCGCTCCGAACACCGCCACGCCGACGGCGCTGCCGATCGAGCGCGCCAGCAGGTTCGTGCCCGAGACGACCCCGCGACGCCGCATCTCGACCGATGCCTGGGCGGCGATGAGGCTCGGCGCCGCGACGAGGCCGAGACCCAGGCCCACCACGAAGCATGCCACCGCGGTCAGCGGGATGGACGGCGACAAGGCGAAGACGGCGAGCAGTGCCGCGCCGAGGATCGCAAGGACGCTCCCGATCAAAGTCGTCGCGCGGAAGCCGATGCGCAGATAGAACCGTCCCGCGATGGCCGCCGAGATCGGCCACCCGAGCGTGAGGGCGGCGACCGCGAGACCGGCGGCGAGCGGCACGGCCCCCGTGGTCGACTGCAGGAACGTCGGGACGAACGACACCAGTGCGATCAGGACGACCCCGACCAGCAGCGCGACGATCGACGTCGTCACGACTATCCGGCTCGAGAACACCCAGGGGGCGAGGATCGGATCTTCCGCGCGTCGCTCCACGAACCCGAAGGCGACGAGCAGCGCCGCGCCGAGACCGAAGGCGCTGAGGCTCTGCCATGAGGTCCAGCCCCACGCGTGCCCGCCTTCGAGCAGGGCCAGCACGATCAGCACCAGGGCGCCGGTGAGCAGGATCGCGCCCACGTAGTCGATGCGGTGCGGATGCCGCTCGAACGGCTGCCGGTAGTTGCGCCACAGCATCCACAGCGCCAGGAGGCACAGCGGCACGTTGATCCAGAAGATCCACCGCCAGGAGAGGAACTGCGAGAACAGGCCGCCGATCGTCGGACCCGCCACAGAGGAGAACGCCCACACGCTCGCAAGGTAGGCCTGCGCCTTGGCGCGCTCGCGCACCGTGTAGATGTCGCCCGCGATCGTCAGCGCGGCCGGCGTGATAGCACCCGCCCCGAGACCCTGGACGGCCCGGAAGCCGATGAGCGCCGCCATGTTCCACGCCGATGCGCAGAGGATCGATCCGATGAGGAAGAGCACGATGCCCGTGTAGATCACGGGACGGCGGCCGACGATGTCGCTGAGCTTCGCGTAGACCGGAACGGATGCCGCCTGCGCCAGCGTATAGATCGAGAACAGCCACGGGAACTGCTCGAACCCGCCGAACTCGCCGACGATGGTCGGCACCGCCGTCGCGAGCACGGTCGCGTCGATCGCGATCAGGAACGTCGACAGCATCAGGGCGAGCAGGATCGGACCTCGAGCCGAGCGCAGACCCACTCCGTCCGACATCCGCGCTCCTTCCCGCGTCTGGGCGCCGATCCGACCAGCCAACCACAGCGGCGGGGGAGTGAGGGCCGGTTCGCGGCATGAGTCCGCGGCGAAGGAGCCGCCGCCCGGCGACCGCGCGCGGCCACAATGGTGTGGTGCGAATCGTCGTCCTCACCGGAGCCGGGATCTCGGCCGAGAGCGGTGTGCCGACGTTCCGAGATGCCGGAGGACTGTGGGAAGGCCATGCGGTCGAGGATGTCGCGACGCCCGAGGGTTTCGAGCGCGACCCCGACACCGTGCTGCGGTTCTATGACGCGCGACGGCGGGGCGCCGCCGCTGTGGCTCCCAACGCCGCCCACCGCGCGCTCGCGCGACTCGAGGGTGCGATCGGGCCGGGCCTGCTGGTCGTGACGCAGAACGTCGACGACCTCCACGAGCGCGCCGGCACGCGCAACCTCGTCCACATGCACGGGGAGCTGCGGATGGCGCTGTGCACTGCGTGCGGATCCCACGTGCGGTGGACCGAGGACCTCATCGATCGCCCGCCGTGTCCGGTGTGCGGAGAGCCGTCGCTGCGCCCCGACGTGGTGTGGTTCGGCGAGCTGCCGTATGAACTCGACCGCATCGAAGACGCCGTGGTCGCGTGCGATGCCTTCGTCTCGATCGGCACCTCCGGCGCCGTCTATCCCGCGGCCGGCTACGCGGCGCTCGCAGCGGCCTTCGGTGCCCGGACGGTCGAGCTGAACCTGGAGCCGAGCGATGCGCTGATCCCGTTCGACGATGCACGGACCGGGCTCGCCAGCGTACGCGTCCCGGCGTGGGTCGACGAGGTGATCGCCGCCCGGACATGACGAAGCGCCGGAACGGATGCGACATCCGTCCCGGCGCTCCGATCAGTCAGACTCGCGCCCCGCCGCCCGAGCGCACTCGCGAGAGTGCGTCGACCGTGGCGGCCAGGATCAGCACGCCGCCCGTGACGAGCAGGTTGACGCCTGCCGGCAGGTTCAGCAGGCCGAGGCCGTTGGTGATGACGGCGATCACGAGCGCGCCGATCGCCGCGTTCATGAGCCGGCCGCGTCCGCCGAAGAGGCTGACGCCACCGACCACCGCTGCTGCGACACCGCTCAGCACGATGTCGCGGCCGACCGTGGCGTCGACCGATCCCACACGAGAGACGCTGAGCAGCGCCGATGCGACCGCGAGGGTGGAACAGATGACGAACGACCACCACTTGATCCATCGCACCTTGATGCCGGAGCGGCGCGCGGCTTCGGCGTTGCCGCCGATCGCGTAGATGTACCGCCCGAACTTCGTGCGGTCGAGTACGAAGGTGCCGATCCACAGGATGACGAGCACGATCGGGACGATGATCGGCACGCCCTCCACGTCGACGACGGACTGACCGCGGTTCTGGTTGAGGATGTACACGAATACTCCGCCCAGCACCGCGATGACACCGAGCTTGATCCACACGAGGGAGATCGCGCGGTTGGGCACGCCGGCTCGCGTGCGACGGCGGCGATCCCAGAACGAGGTCGCCGCAGATACCGCGAGGATGACGACGAGCATGACCCACCCGCCCCACACCGGCAGGTTGCCGTTCTGCAGCGCGATGAGCTCGGGCACCTCGACGCGGTACAGGCCGCCCGGGCCGATCACGACCAGGGCGAGGCCCTGCAGACCGAGGAAGAGACCCAGCGTCACGACGAACGAGGGGATGCCCACTCTCGCGACGAAGAAGCCGATCAGGGCGCCGATGGCGATGCCGAACCCGAAGCCGAGCAGCAGCGCGATCGGCCAGGGGAGCCCGAACTGCAGGTTGAGCACCACGAACAGGGCCATGCCCACGCCGCCGGTGACACCGGCTGACAGGTCGATCTCGCCGAGCAGCAGCACGAAGACGAGCGCGATGCCCAGCACGACGAGTGTCGCCGCCTGGTTCAGCAGATTCGCCAGGTTGCGCTCGGTCAGGAAGAACGGGCTGAGAGCGGCGAACAGCAGGCTGAGGACGATCAGACCGCCGACGGCGGGGAGCGCCCCCATGTCGCCGCCGCGGACGCGGTGCCACCATGCCCCTATCTGGTCACCGAGGCCCCCCTCTACGCCGCTGCCGATGAGGTCTCCGGCGACCGGATCGGGGCCGGCTTCGGTCTTGGTCGTGGCACTCATGCCGCTCCTCCCGTCACGATCGTCGTCGTGCCCATGTGCTGGACTCCGCCCAGGGTCTTGGTTCCCGTGATGTACCCGACGACGTCGTCGCGTGTGGTTTCATCCGTCTTGATCTGCGCCACCATCTGGCCCAGGTACAAGACGGCGATGTCGTCCGCGACGGCGAACACATCCGCCAGGTTGTGGCTGATGAGGATCACCGCCACGCCCTGTTCGGACAGACGCTCGACGAGATGAAGCACCTGCTCGGTCTGGGCCACACCCAGAGCCGCCGTCGGCTCGTCGAGGATCACCACGCGTGCCTTCTTCAGCACGGCCCGGGCGATCGCGACGGTCTGGCGCTGACCGCCGGAGAGCGACGAGACCTTCTGGCGCACCGATTTCACCGTTCGGACGGACAGCCCCCGAAGCGTGTCGGAGGCGTCCTTCTCCATGCGGCCCTCGTCGAACGTTCCGGTCGAGAGCTCCTCGCGCCCCAGGAACATGTTCTGGACGATGTCGAGGTTGTCGCACAGCGCGAGGTCCTGATACACGACCTCGATGCCCATCGCGGCGGCCTCGCGAGGGGTGTGCAGGTCGCGATGGATGCCGTCGATGCGGACTTCACCCTCGTCGTACGGCTGGACGCCGGCGAGGCCCTTGATGAGAGTGGACTTTCCGGCGCCGTTGTCGCCGACGAGGGCGGTGACTTTGCCGGGATAGACCTTGAGGTCGACGCCCTTGAGGACGCTGACCGGACCGAAAGATTTTTTGACGCCGATCAGTTCGATGATCGGATCTGTGGATGTTGTCGTGTCTGACATGCTCGCTTCCTTGCGGTGTCCGTATCCCGAGCGCGCAGAGGGCGCCACGCCTTCGACAGCGCGGCGCCCTCGCGGCTTGAACGTAACGTTACTGGGTTACGCCGTTCGCGTCGCAAGCCGCCTTCACATCGGCGGTGCAGACGTCCGAGTACGCCGCGTCGCCGGCGGCGATGACGTCCTTGACTTCCTTCGGCCCGACGAGCTTCGGGGTGACCTGGATGTACGGCGTGCCGTCATCGAGCTTCGCACTGGCGGTGGGCTTCTCGCCCTTCAGCAGCGCGACCGCGGTGTCGACCGCAGCGGTGGCCTCGTCCTTGACCGGCTTGTAGACGGTGGCCGTCTGCCAGCCGAGCAGGATGTTCTGCAGACCTGCGACGTTGGCGTCCTGGCCCGAGACCGCGACACCCTTCAGGTTGTTGTCCTGCAGGACCTTGATGACGCCGGCCGCGTTGGTGTCGTTCGCTACCCACACGCCGTCGACCTTCCCGTTGAGCGAGGTGAGGGCCTGCTCGAAGTTGGTCTGCGACTTGGCCTGGTTCCAGGCTCCCGGGGGCTCAGCCGCCGGCTTGATGCCCGCGGCCGACAGGACCGAGTCCGCGCCGTCGTGGAACATCTTCGCGTTGCCGTCGGTCGGGTCGCCGCCCATGTAGACGACGACTGCCTTCTTGGGATCCTTGCCGGCGGTCTTCAGTCCGTCGAGGACCGTCTGGCCCTCGAGTTCGCCGACCTTCACGTTGTCGAACGACACGTAGTAGTCGGCGCCCGTGAACGGGCGGTCGTACGCGATGACCGGGATGCCCTGAGCCTTGGCCTTGGAGGCCACCGCCGCGGCTGCGCCCTGGTAGTCGACGAGCAGCATCACGCCGCAGCCCTGGGTCATCTGCTGGTCGGCGATCGTCGAGTACTTGTTGACGTCACCCTGGGCGTTCTGGATGTCGGCCGTGAAGCCTGCGGCGGTGAGGCCCTCTTCCAGGTACTTGTGGTCGAAGTTCTCCCAGCGAGGCGAGGACGCCGCGTCGGGGAGGATCACACATGCGCGGCCGGCCGCGGCGGCCGAACCGCTCGTACTCGGCGTTCCACCGCTTCCGCCGGAACAGCCGGCAAGCATCACCACAGCGGCACCGGCAAGTGCGGCTGCGGGAAGCAGAACAGACTTCTTCATCTTTCGCCTTTCGTCTTTGAAGGTGCGAGTTCCAGGATCGTCCTGGCGCACTTCGCGCTTGAAAGCGATCCTCCCGAGTATCGACCTTGGCGTCAAGTTATGAACGTAACGCTTTGGCAACGCCGGGATCGCGGCATCCGGTTGGCTTCACACCCCGGCGGCGGATCTGCCCACGCGTGTCACATTGCTCAACAATCCACCTGAATTCTGGTGAATGTGCTCGGTGGTGAGGTCTATTCCGGGGGTGGAACCCGGTTCCGAGTTTTTCCAATGAAGCCAGAATCACGCGCGGCCGGACGCCGCCCGGGTTCGCCTCGAAATCGAGTCCACGATCACTGCGAGCACGAGCACGATACCCGTGATCATGAACGCAACGGAAGAGTCCAGGTTCAAAAGAGTCAGCCCTGACGAGATCGATTGGATCACGATGATGCCGAGCACTGCCGAGAACGCGGTTCCTCGCCCGCCGAAAAGGCTCGCTCCTCCGATGACCGCGGCGGCGATCGCGTTGAGGTTGGTGTCGCCGCCCCCTGAGCTCTGGTTGGCCGAGGCGAGCCTGGCAGCCGCGAGGATGCCGCCGATGGCGGCGAGGCTCGAGCACAGCGCGAAGACCGAGAGGTAGATGCGGTCGACCCGGATGCCGGCACGGCGAGCCGCCTCGACCGAGCCGCCCACCGCGTAGACGGCTCGACCCCACCTCGTGCGCGTCAGCGCGAAGTTCATGATCACCACGAGCGCGAGGAAGAACAGGAACATCACGCCGACGCCGCGTGACAGGTTCAGATACCACGCGGCCGCGAGCAGGAACACGAGGAGGATGACGCTGCGCACGGCGATCTCGCGATAGCTCTGACTGACCAGGTTGGCCGCGGTGCGGCGCTGCGCCTTCCGCGTCAGCGTCCACGCATACGCTCCGACCACCAAGGCGACGCCGACGTA
The DNA here is from genome assembly GCF_039530205.1 of Microbacterium deminutum. Taxonomy (NCBI): domain Bacteria; kingdom Bacillati; phylum Actinomycetota; class Actinomycetes; order Micrococcales; family Microbacteriaceae; genus Microbacterium; species Microbacterium deminutum. Next base: position 60,177 of record NZ_BAAAOG010000009.1, on the reverse strand, counting down.
CGACACCCAGGGCGGCAGGAAGAGCTGCTGGGCGAACTCGACGATCCAGGAGTCGAAGGGCAGGCTGATCGATCCGGTCTCGCCGAGCACCCAGAGCTGCAGCCCCAGAAAGCCGAGCAGCCCGGCGAGGGTGATCACGAAGCTCGGAACGCCGAAGCGGGTGTACAGAAATCCGTACAGCATCCCCACGAGGCATCCGACCGCGACGGCCGCGACCAGGGCGACGACGAGGTTCCATTGCAGTTCGACGAATCCGACCGCGAGGACCGCGGCGGCCAATCCCGACACCGACCCGACCGACAGGTCGATCTCACCGAGCAGCAGCACCAGCACGATGCCGAGCGCGATGGTGCCGATGGCCGCGCACTGCATGGTGAGATCGACGAGGTTGCGGCTGGACAGGAAGACCGGGTTCAGCAGCTGGAAGACACTCCAGATCACGACAAGGCCGACGATGACGGGAACGGATCCGAGGTCGCCGCCGCGCACGCGCGCCAGCAGGCTCGTCACGGCTCCTCGGATGCCGCCGGGGCTCAGGATCCCCTCCTCGGCGTTCTCGATCACGGGCAACGTCGTAGCGGGCTTCCGTCCGGGGCTCATGCGTCACCGTCGTTCGCGTCGGCCATCCGGCGAGGGCCGGAGGGCATGGGGATGATGGTGCCGCCCCCGGCTTCGGCGGGGGGCTTCGGCGGGTGCCTTCGCACCGGCGGCCGGGAGCCGGCGCCGTCCACCGCCCCGGTGATCGCCGCGATCAGGGTCTCGCTGGTGACGTCCACGACGTTGTAGACGCCGTTGTTGCGTCCGAGCCGCAGCACGACGACCCGGTCGGCCACGGCCATGACGTCGGCCATGTTGTGACTGATCAGGATGACGCCGTGGCCGCGCTCGCGCAGCCGCTCGATCAGGTTCAGGACCTCGGCGGTCTGGGCGACGCCCAGGGCCGCGGTCGGCTCGTCGAGGATGATCACCCGGGGCTCGCCGATGAGCGAACGGGCGATCGCCACCGTCTGGCGCTGGCCGCCCGAGAGCGACGCGACCGGGATCCGCACGGACGGGATCTTCGCGGCGAGTTCACGCAGCAGGGTCCAGGTGCGCTCCTCCATGCCGACCTCGTCGAGCCGGTTGCCGGCGATGAGCTCGCGTCCCAGCCACAGGTTCGCCACCACATCGAGGTTGTCGCACAGCGCGAGATCCTGGAAGACGGTTGCGATGCCCAGATCCTGGGCGTCCGCGGGGCTGTCGATCTGCACGACCTCGCCGTCGAACTCGATCGATCCGGCGTCGGGAGCGTGGACGCCCGCCAGCACTTTCACGAGAGTGGATTTTCCCGCGCCGTTGTCGCCGATCAGGGCGACGACCTCGCCCTCGTTGACCCAGAAGTCGACATCCGTGAGCGCCTTCACGGCGCCGAAGTGCTTGCCGATGCCGTGCATCGTGAGCACGCGCTCTCGCGCTCGCCCCGTTCGCGCGTGTGTCAGCGAGGTCATGCTCAATAGTCTCAGGCTTAGCGAAGGCCCGCGGCCACGCAGGCGTGGCGATACGCCGGAGTGCAGATGTCGTCGAGCGTCCAGAACCCGTCGGCGACGACGGTCTCGCCGATGTTGTCGATCGTCACCCCAACCGGGTCCAGGAGGGTGGCGGGCGTGCCCTGGATCTCCAGAGGTGCAGTGACCGTCTCGCCCTTCAGGAGCGAGACGGCGACCTCGGCCGCGAGCTCCGCCTCGGGCTTGATCGCCTTGTACACGGTCATGTGCTGGTCGCCGGTGAGGATGCGCTGGATGGCGGACAGCTCGGCATCCTGCCCCGTGACGATCGGGAACGGCTCGACGTTGGCGGCGTGGAGCGCCGACACCGCCCCGCCGGCGATGCCGTCGTTGGCGGCGTACACGCCCTTGATCTGGTCGCCATACTGCGAGATCTGGCCCGCGACCCAGGCCTGCGCCTTGTCGGGACTCCAGTCCGGCGTCCGGTACTCGGCGAGGATGTGCAGCCCGGTCTTGTCGATGACGCTGTGCGCACCGCGCGCGAACAGCGTCGCGTTGTTGTCGGTCGGCGAGCCGTCCACCATCAGGATGCCGCCCGAGGCGTCGCCTTCGGCCTTCAGGGCGTTCACGAACTCGGTCGCCTGCAGGCGGCCGACCTTCTCGTTGTCGAACGACACGTAGTAGGCGAGGTCTCCGCCGCCGATCAGGCGGTCGTACGAGATCACCGGGACGTGCTGTGCGTTGGCGGCACTGACGATGCTGATCGCCGCCTCCGAGTCCACCGGGTCGAGGACGAGCACCTGTGCTCCGGCTGCCAGCGCGGACTCCGCCTGCTGCTGCTGCTTGGCGGCATCCTGATCGGCGTTCGAGTACAGCACCTGGTACGGCCCGAGCTCGGCGATCCGGTTCTCGAACATGGGACGGTCGAAGGTCTCGTATCGCGCGGTCTTGGCGTCGGGCAGGAGGAGGGCGACCTTTCCGCCTGTTCCGTCCGAGCTGCCGTCACCGCCGGCGATGCCCGAGCAGCCCGCGAGCGACAGCGCGAGCCCCGCGGCAGCGGCGAGCGCGAGGGCTCGCCGGGGCGGCGGGAAGCGTCGTCGCGACGCGGATGTCGACACGTCGGACCTACGCAGAGACGGGAAGGGCTTCGGCCTCGACGGTGACGTGATCCAGCGCGATGGCGATGGCGCCCCGGGTCTCGGCCCACTCGCCGAATGAGGCTCCGATGATCTCGGGAAGCCCGCCCTGGGCGGGAAGCGCCGACCGCTCGAGCGAATGGCGCATGGGCGCCATGAGGATCTCGCCGGCCTGGGAGAGCTCCCCGCCGACGATGATCAGCTCCGGATCGAAGAGGTTGCACAGGCTCGCCAGCGCGACCCCGATGTGGCGGCCGGCGTCCGCGATGACGCGTCGGGCGCTGCCGTCACCCGCCTCCGCGGCCTGCAGCAGGTCGCCGAGGCGCTGCATCCCCTCGCCCGGCGGGAAGAGGGACAGCAGGGCGGGTCCGCCGGCATAGGTCTCGAGGCAGCCGCGGTTGCTGCAGCGGCAGATCGGACCGTTCTCGTCGATGGTGACGTGCCCGATCTGGCCGGCCTTGCCGTTCACGCCGCGAAACAGGTCGCCGCCCACGATGAGGCCGGCGCTGATCGAGTGCCCGACGCGGATGAACACGGCGGAGGACACCGTGCGCGCGTTTCCCTCGCGCGCCTCGGCGAGGCCGCCCAGGTTCGCCTCGCTGTCGACGAAGACCGGGCGCCCGATCCGGGCGCGAAGACTCTCGGCCACGTCGACACCCTCCCACCCGCGCAGCAGCCCGGGGGTCGAGACCATGCCGGTGCGGGGGTCGATCGGGGCGGGAAGCGCGAGTCCGACCGCCAGCAGGTCGCTCACCGATCCGCCGAGCGACTCCATCATGTCGCTCAGGAGGATCGCGAGGCGGTCGAGTTCGGCGTCGTGCCGATGGTCGAGGGCGAGCGGGATCGAGCTCTGCGTGACGACTGTGCGCGTCGCATCCGCGATCGCGACATGCAGCTGCCGAGAGCTGAAATGCACTCCGGCGACGAGGCCGAGCTGGCGAGCCAGCGATACCAGGGTGGCGCGACGTCCGCTTCGCGAGGTGAACGACGTGTGCAGAAGACCGGACGCCGTCAGCTCTTTCACGATGTTCGAGACCGTCGCCGGCGAGAGGCCGGTGCTGCCGGCGAGCTCCACCTGCGTCAGGCGGCCATGCCGTTTCAGAGACTCGACGAGCCGGGCTCGGTTGGCTTCACGAAGTGAAGACTGCGAGCCGGGAGGGACTCTGCGGCGTGCCACAGGCCACACATTACCGGATTCAGGTAATGAACGAACCGGTCGGATCGTGCACCCGTCCCCCGCGGGGTCAGCGCCGTTCGGGTCAGCGGCGCGCGGGAGCGAGGCGGATCAGCACGATGTTGCCCGACTCGTCGACCTCGGCGACGTCGGGATGCGCCTTCACGAAGTCCGAGAAGCCCTTGTGGCCGAGAGCCTTCTCGCTGAACGACGGGTCGAGCCGCTTGATGAGGGCCTTCACGGCGGACGCGTGCTGCCAGTCGGCATCCTCCTTGTCGCTCTCCAGACGCAGGGCGCGCTCGAGGAGGTCGGCGGACGGATCGACGGCAGGCTTGCGCACACGGGTCCGCGAGGCCGCGGCATCCGTCTTCTTCTGCTCGATCGTGGGACGAGCCACTCCCGGCAGCGCATCGTAGGCGTCGAACTGGTCGCACGCCGCCGCGAGCGACTTCGCCGTCGAGCCGGCCACCCCCACTCCGACGACGAACCTCCCGAGCCGCTTGCACCGCTGCGCGAGCGGGACATAGTCGGAGTCGCCCGCGACGATCACGACGTGGGTCAGGTCGGGGAGGCGGAACATGTCCTCGACGGCATCCACCGCGAGCCGGATGTCGGCGCCGTTCTTCGCGTAGGCGGCAGCGGGGAACAGCTGCACGAGGTCGATCGCACGGGCCACGAGCTGGGAACGGTAGACCGCGTTGACGGGAGCGGACCAGTCGGCGTACGCGCGGGTCAGCACCAGAGTGCCGAAGGACGCCGCGTAGTCGATGATGGCGCCGACGTCGATCGTCGCGGCGACCAGGCGCTCGGCGATCTCGGGCTCGCTCGGCTTCTCGGCGATGCGCTGCCGGTCGCGAGAGTAGGAATTGCGGCCGTGCACGCGGTCGTACCAGCTCATCACGATGTTGTCGAAGTCGAGGTAGACGGCGACGCGCTGATTCTCGAGGTCGGGCATGTCAGTCCTCGCCCGGATAGCGAAGCCCGATGAGGGAGCGCACCGTGTCGAGCGTGCCCATGATCGCGACGGTCTCGTCGATGGGCAGGATGTCGCTGTCGTTCGTGCCCTCGGCGACATAACGCTCGGCGGCGAGCGCCTGGTATTGCATGCCGCGACCTTCGATCCTCGACTCGTAGGTCTCGACGACCGATCCGTCAGGGCGGACGAGCCGGAACGTCGTCGGGCTGTACCACACGGCGTCTATGTCGATGCGGGCATCCGTGCCGATCACGTGTGCCGTGTTGGGGCCGGCGGCATGGGATGCCGAGAGGGTGGTCGAGACCGCGCCGGAGGCGTGCGTGAAGATCGTCGCGACCTCGGTGTCGGCGCCCGTCGGCCCGAGGGTGGCGCTCGCCGCAACCGTCACCGGCTCGCCGACCATGTCCCACACGAACGACACCGGGTAGATTCCGAGGTCGAGGAGCGCTCCGCCGCCCAGTTCGAGGGCGTTCAGCCGGTGCGAGGGGTCGGTCGTGATCTGCTGGGTGTGGTCGGCGATGACGGCGCGGATGTCGCCGAGCGCGCCCTCAGCGAGCAGTTCGCGCACGCGCACCATGTGCGGCAGGTACCGGGCCCACATCGCCTCCATGGCGAGCAGGCCTCGTTCGGCGGCGACGTCGCGGACGCGGGCGGCCTCGGCGGCGTTCAGCGTGAACGGCTTCTCGACGAGCACGTGCTTTCCGGCCTCGAGCGCCAGGATCGCGTTCTCGGCATGCATCGGGTGCGGGGTCGAGACGTAGACGATGTCGACGTCCGGATCGGCTACGAGATCCTCGTACGAGGAGTGGGCGCGCGGGATGCCGAACTCGGCCGCGAAGGCGTCGGCGGCCTCGGCGCGGCGCGAGCCGACGGCTGTGACATCCCGGCCGGCGGTGCGCAGATCCTTGGTGAAGGCGTGGGCGATCCCACCGGTCGCGAGGATCCCCCAGCGCAGGCCGGGAGCGTGGACTTCGGTCATGCTCCGAGGTTAGCGGGTGCGCATAGGCTCGTCGGGTGACTCCCGCCGTCGAACGCCTCCGTGAGCTGCTGCGCATCCCGACCGTGTCGCATGTCGATGAGTCGCAGGTCGCCTGGGGGTCCTTCGCCGCCTTCCATGCCGCGCTCGAACGCCTCTACCCCGCGATGCACACCCGACTCGAGCGCGAGGGCGTCGACGGGTACTCGCTCCTCTATCGGTGGCCCGGCGCGGCCTCGGGCGACCCGCTGGTGCTCATGGCGCACATGGACGTCGTACCCGTCGTCGAGGACGAGTGGCGGCATCCGCCCTTCGCGGCCGAGATCATCGGCGAGGGGACGGATGCCGCCATCCACGCGCGCGGCGCCATCGACGACAAGGGGTCGCTCGTCGCGATCCTCGAGGCCGTCGAGGAGCTCGTGACCGAGGGCTTCGTGCCGGCTCGCGACGTGTATCTCGCGTTCGGCCACGACGAGGAGACCGCCGGCGGCGGAGCCCGTGCCATCGCGGCGCTGCTGCGTGACCGCGGTGTGCGTCCCGCACTCATCGTCGACGAGGGCGGCGCGGTCGTCGACGGCGTGATCCCGGGCGTCGGCGTCTCGACCGCCATGGTGGGGGTCGCCGAGCGGGGGGTGATGACGCTGCTCCTCACCGCGCGCGAAGGGGGTGGCCATGCCTCGACGCCGCCGGCGACACCGGCCACGGCGCGACTGGCGCGAGCCGTGAACCGGCTGCACCGGCATCCCTTTCCGACACGTCTCGCGCCGCCTGTCCGTGCCATGCTGACGACGGTCGCGCCGCACGCCGCGCAGCCGCTGCGGACGCTGCTGCGAACCCTCTCGATCACGGGTCACCTCGTCGCGGCCGTCATCTCCAGGCTCGGACCCGAGATGAACGCCGTCGTGCGCACGACTGCAGTTGTGACGCAGCTGAGCGGTGCACCCGGCGAGAACGTCCTCGCCACGACGGCGCGGGCGGCGGTGAACATCCGCCTGCTGACGGGCGACACCGTCGCCGGCGTGGTCGAGCGCGCGCGCCGCGTCATCGCGGACCCCGCCGTCGAACTCGACGTGCGTCACGCGTCCGAGCCCTCGCCGGTGTCGCCGTGGAAGGGCGAGGCGTGGCAGCGACTCGCGGCGGCCGTGGCGACGTCGCTGGGCGGGCACATCGTGACGACGCCATATCTGCAGCTCGGAGCCAGCGACAGCCGGTGGTTCACGGCGCTGAGCGATCACGTGTACCGGTTCACGCCGTTCCACCTGACACGGTCGGAACGCGACGCGCTGCACGCCCACGACGAGCGCATCCGCGTCGAGGTGTGGCTGCGGGGGATCGGGTTCTACCGGGCGCTGATCGCCTCGAGCTGAGGCATCCGCGCGGCTGCGAGCGACCCTTCGAGATCGGCGATGATGTCGCCCAGGCCTTCGAGCCCGATCGAGAGCCGCACCGTCGTCGGTCCGATGCCGGCTTCGGCCAGCTGCGTCGGCGACATGTGACTGTGGGTCATCGACGCGGGGTGCGCGACGAGACTGCGCGCGTCGCCGATGTTGGCGACCAGCCGCACGACCTCGAGTCGTGCGATGAACTCCTCCACCTGGCGGAAGTCCTCGTCCGGGTCTCCGGTCGAGTGGAGGTCGAAGGAGAAGACCGACCCCGTGCCGCGCGGCAGGTAGGTGCGTGCGGCGTCGTGCCAGGGGCTCGATTCCAGGCCCGGATGGTGCACCCGCGCGACAGCGGGATGCTGCTCGAGGAACCGAGCGACGCCTAGTGCGCTCTCGCAGTGGCGTGCGACCCGCAGATCGAGCGTCTCGAGGCCCTGCAGCAGCTGGAAGGCGTTGAACGCCGACAGTGATGGGCCGAGGTCGTGCACGTACTTCGTCTTGACGAGGGTGATGTAGGGCGAGCCCGTTTCGCCGAAGCGGTCCACCAGGCTTCCTCCGGGCACGCGCCGATAGGGCTCGGTCAGCTGCGGCCAGCGCGCCGGATCCGCGGCGAAGTCGAACGTGCCGAGGTCGACGACGACGCCGCCGAGCGAGGTTCCGTGGCCGCCGAGGAACTTCGTGGCCGAGTGCACAGCGATGTCGACGCCGACATCCTTCGCGCGCTGCAGATAGGGCGTCGCGACGGTGTTGTCGACGACGAGCGGCACACCCGCGCGATGGGCGATGTCCGAGACGGTGCGAACGTCGAGCACCTGGGCGATCGGGTTCGTGATCGACTCGGCGAAGAAGGCCCGGGTCTGCGGCCGCACGGCTGCGGACCACGCTTCAGGATCGTCCTGGTCGACGAACGTGACCTCGATGCCCCAGTCGGCGAACGTGTCCTGCAGCAGGTCCACGGTCCCGCCGTAGAGCTGGCGCGCGGCGACGATGTGCTCGCCCTGTTTGGCGAGGGCGAGCAGTGCGAGGGCGACGGCCGCCTGGCCGGATGCCACCGCGGCCGCCGCGATGCCGCCTTCGAGCTCCGCGACCCGGCGCTCGAACACCAGCACTGTGGGGTTGGCGGTGCGACTGTAGATGTTGCCGTCGCGCCGCAGCGCGAACAGGTCGCGAGCCTCGCTCAGGGATGTGAACTCGAACGCGTTGGACTGGTGGATCGGAGGAACCGCGGTGTTCTCTGCGACACCGATCCGGTACCCCGCCTGCACCTGCGTCGTCGCGAACGAACGCGGGGTCTCGGGCATTCGTCCATTGTCCAGGCTGCGGACTCACGCGCCCCACTCGTGTGTCGAACTGTTGCGTACGCATTTCGTCTCGCTTCGCTCGTTCAACGACCGGGCGGGGGAGGGGGCGGGGTCCGGGAGGGATCTCTAGGGCAGGAGGGCGACTTTTCCGACACCGCCCTCCTCGACGACGCGGTGCGCCTTGGGGGCGTCCGAGAGCGGGAACGACGGTCCGAGCTCGACGGAGAATCGCCCGGCTGCCAGCAGCGCCAGCGTCACCGGGACGGCCTCCGTCCGCCATGCCAGCTGCTGCGGCGTGAGCGGAGTGGGCGAACCGCCCCCGAAGGCACGGATGCCGAGGGATGCGGCATCCCCTCCGCGCACGAGTGTCGCGATACGGCCGCGATCGGCGACGAGGTCCAGCGAAGCCTGCAATGCCTCGTCGGTGCCTGCGGCGTCGATCGCCACGGTCACGCCGTTCGACGCGACGGCGCGCACACGATCCGGGAGTCCCTCGCCGTAGGCGACCGGTGTTGCGCCGAGCGCGCGCAGCCGATCGAACCGCGCCTCGGACGATGTCGCGATGACCGTTGCGCCCCACAGCACCGCGAACTGGATCATGGCCTGACCGACGGCTCCGGACCCGCCGTGCACGAGCAGCGTGTCGCCGGTGCCCACGTCGAGTGCGCGCAGCGCCTGATACGCGGTGCCGACCGGGATGCCGAGCGCAGCTCCTTCGGCGGCGCTCACCTGCGGCGGACGCCGGTGGGCGTGCGCCACCGCAACTACGAGATCGGTCGCGTACGCGCCCGGCACGCCGAAGAAGACCACGGGATCGCCTACGCGGAACCCGTCGACGCCCTCGCCCACGGCCGTCACGACACCTGCTCCGTCGCCTCCGACGCGACGTGGCTCGTCGATGGGCCCGGACGGACGAAGCCCGGCCCGCAGCTTCGCGTCGATCGGGTTGACCCCGGCGGCTTGGACCCGCACCGCGATCTCGCCCTCGCCGGGCACCGGATCGGGGATGTCGGCAGTGTGGAGGACCTCGGGTCCGCCGAACTCGGTGTAGACGATCGCTTGGGCCATGGCAGGATGAACCTCCGGGTCGATGCGGGCTATTCCCGCAGCGCCTTCTGGATCCGCTGCGGCGACACGGGTTCGGCGGTGCCGAGATCCTGGGCGAACAGGCTCACACGGTACTCCTCGAGCAGCCACCTCGCGCGAGCGAGCGAGGGCGATGCGTCGGCAGGCAGCGGGATCGCCCCGCCGGCCTCCGCGAAGGCCTCGTGCACCCGCTCGTAGTCCGACATCCGCTGGCGGTCGCGGCCCGCATTGTCGGCGAGCCTGCGCACCCGCTCCAGCGCCGCCTGCAGGTAGCGGTGAAGGTGCGGCAGGCGCCCGGCGCCGGTGCGCGCCACGAAGCCGGGGAAGATGAGCCCGGCGACCTGGTTCTTGATGTCGCCAAGGGCGCCCAGCAGGGTGAGGGAGTTCTGCGCGCGCAGCGCGCGGTCGACTTCCCGGGAGGCGGCGAGGATCCCTGCTGTGAGCGAGACGGTCTGGAAGAGCTCTTCCACGACGATGGCCGAGAACGCGTCCCGCACGGCGTCGAAGCCCGCCCGGGTGCGGATCACGCCTGCGGGCGCGTTGCGGGCGATCACGGCATCAGCGACCGCCACCCGGCAATCCTCGACGAGCGCTTTCGCGGACGGATACGGGGATGCCGCAAGCGCGAGCTTCTCGTTCGCGGTGAGGTGGCCGAGCACATACGTCGCGGGCGAGGCGACCGAGAGGAGGAGGAGTCGGCGCGCACCCGCGCGCGTAGCCCCGGCTGCGGCATCCGGCGTCGACTCGATGCGCAGCGCGACCGACCCGCCTTCGTCGACGATGGCCGGATAGCCGCGCACCACCCCACCCGCCACGCGGGTGTCGACGACTTCGGGCAGGTCGCCGAACGTCCACTCGGTGAGCCCCGTCCGCTCGGCGAATCCGGGCTGCGCCGGTGCTGCAGGGCGTTTCGTCTCGCCGCTGCGCGGCTCGCTCGACGACCTGGGCTCGCCGCTGCGCGGCTCGCTCGACGACCGGGCGGCGCTATCGGTCGTCGAGCGAGCGGAGCGAGACCAAACGTCGCCCGCGCCGCCGAGCGATCTCGCCACCGAGTCGCGGGCCCGACCGGCAAGGCGATCCTGCAGGGCCGCGAGGTCGCGGTCAGTCCCGACGCCGCGTCCTCGCTCATCGACGGCCCGGAACGAGATCCGCAGGTGCGGCGCCACGCGCTCCAGGTCGAAGTCGGCGGCTGTCACGGGCTGGTTGGCGACGCGCTGCACGCGCGCCGCGAGCGCGTCCGCGAGGTGTGTGGAAGGCACCCCGTCGCCCGACTCGGGGCCCTGGCCCGCGAGTTCCGCCGAGAACTTCGCCGCCCAGTCGGCGGCAGGAACCACATTTCGGCGGATCGCCTTGGGAAGCGATCTCAGCAGCCCGGTGATGAGCTCGTCGCGCATGCCCGGAACCTGCCAGTCGAAGCCCTCGACGCGCAGCTGTGCGAGCAGCGCGAGCGGCACGATCGCCGTCACGCCGTCGTCGTCGGCGCCCGGTTCGAACCGGTAGGCGAGCGTGAGCACCTGGTCGCCCTGGCGCCACCTGGCGGGGAAGTCGCGTTCGTCACCCCGCGACGCCTCGTCGACCAGGTCGGCCTCGGTCAGGTCGAGCAGTCGCGGCGTGCGGGTCGCGGCATCCGTCCACCATGCCTCGAACGACCGCGCATCGAACACGTCACGCGGGATGCGGGCGTCGTAGAACCGGAACACCGCCTCGTCGCCGACGAGGATGTCGCGCCGCCGCTCGCGCTCCTCGATCTTCTCGAGTCGCCGGCGCAGCTCGAGGTTGCGGCGCTCGAACGCGGTGAGGCGCTTGTCGAGGGGCGAGGTGTCCCAGTCGCCTTCGACCAGCGCGTGGCGGACGAAGAGCTCTCGCGCGAACGGCCGGTCGAAGCGTGCGAGCTGCACCCGGCGGCGCGGGATGATCTCGACGCCGAACAGCGTCACCTTCTCGTACGCGGATGCCGCCCCCGCCGCCTTCGACCAATGCGGCTCGCTCAGCCGGCGCTTGGCGAGGTCGCCGGCGAGCGCCTCGGCCCACGCGGGGTCGATCGCGGCGACGGTGCGGGCGAAGAGCCTCGACGTCTCCACGAGCTCGGCCGCCATGATTGCAGCGGGGCGCTTCTTCCTGAGCCCCGAACCCGGGAAGATCGCGAATCGCGCTCCTCGGGCGCCGAGGTAGTCCGCGCTGCCGGGGTCGGGACGGCGTTTCGACTCGCTTCGCTCGCCCAACGACCGGTTCACGGTGGCGCGGGGGGTCGTGCGCTCGTCGAGGATGCCGATATGCGAGAGAAGGCCGGCGAGGATCGCGCGATGGATGTCGTCGGGGTCGGCCGTCGGGGCGTCGGCGCTCCGACGGGGCGCGCCCACGATCGCGCTGAGCTGCCGGTGGACGTCGGCCCACTCCCTGACGCGCACATAGTTGAGGTGCTCGGCGCGGCAGAGGCGCCGGAAGGCGCTCGAGCCGAGAACGGCCTGCTGCTCCTGGAGGTGGTTCCACAGATTCAGCAGGCTCAGGAAGTCGCTCGTCGGGTCGGTGAAGCGGGCGTGGAGGCGGTCGGCTTCCTCTCGGCGATCCTCGGGGCGTTCGCGCACGTCCTGGATCGACATGCCCGCGACGATCGGCAGGACGTCGGGCAGCACGCCGCCGCGCTTCGCCTCGATGAGCATGCGGGCGAACCGCGGGTCGATCGGCAGGCGCGCGATCTCGCGGCCGAGGTCGGTGAGCGTCGGTCCGGCGGGGTCGCGTTTCGTCTCGCGAAGACCCGCACTGAGCGAGCGCGAGCGAGCCGAAGTGTCGCTCGACGACCGGGGTTGGGCGACTGCACCCAGTTCGAGGAGCAGGTCCAGCGCCGCCTTGACGCCGCGCGAGTCGGGCGGAGTGAGGAATGGGAACGCCGAGATGTCACCGAAGCCGAGCGACAGCATCTGCAGGATGACGGAGGCGAGGCTCGTCCGCAGGATCTCGGGCTGGGTGAACTCGTCGCGCGTGTCGAAGTCGTCTTCGGCGTACAGGCGGATCGCGATTCCGGGGGCGGTGCGCCCGGCGCGGCCCGAGCGCTGCTGCGCCGACGCTTGCGAAACGGGCTCGATGGGCAGCCGCTGGATCTTGCTGCGCGCCGAATAGCGCGAGATGCGCGCCGTGCCGGTGTCGACGACGTACCGGATGCCGGGAACGGTGAGGCTCGTCTCGGCGACGTTGGTCGCGAGGATGACACGCCGGCGGACGCCGGCCACCGACGAACGCTCGAACACCCGGTGCTGTTCGGCCGAGCTGAGGCGCCCGTACAGGGGAAGGACCTCGGTGGGAGCGGCATCTTTCGCGTACATTCCCCGGACGGCATCAGCGGCGTCTCGGATCTCGGCCTCGCCCGGAAGGAACACGAGCACGTCACCCGCCGGTTCCCGGTCGAGTTCGCGCAGGGCGCCCACGATGCCGTCGACGTCGTCGCTCTCGCCGGCCTCCGCGACTCCGACCTCGGTCGCAGAACTCGTCGAAGGGCGGTAGCGGATCTCGACCGGATAGGTGCGTCCCGAGACCTCGATGATCGGCGCGGGACGGCCCGCGGCATCCGAGAAGTGCTGCGCGAAGCTCTGGGGGTCGATCGTCGCGCTCGTGACGATGATCTTGAGGTCGGGGCGTTTCGGGAGGATGCGCCGGAGATACCCGATGAGGAAGTCGACGTTGAGCGACCGCTCGTGGGCTTCGTCGACGATGATCGTGTCGTAGCGGCGCAGCAGGCGGTCGCGATGGATCTCGTTCAGCAGGATGCCGTCGGTGAGGAGCGCGACGCGGGTGTCCTCCGAGACCTTGTCGGTGAAGCGCACCTTGTAGCCCACGGTCGAGCCGAGCGGGACCTGCAGCTCCTCGGCGATGCGCTCCGCGATGGTGCGGGCCGCGATCCGCCTCGGCTGGGTGTGCGCGATGCGGGTGCGGCCGAGCTCGAGGCAGATCTTGGGAAGCTGTGTCGTCTTGCCCGATCCGGTCGCTCCGGCGACGATCACGACCTGGTTGTCGCGGATGGCGCGCGCGATCTCCTCCCGCGCGGCGCTGACGGGCAGCTCCGGCGGGTAGACGATGACGGGTTCGGGCGCGGGCATAGCCTTCGATCTTAACCGCCCGACGCCTTCGGCGTCGCGCCCTCGGCTTCGCCGCCGGGTCCAGATCGCCGGCATGCGGGCGCCGGTGCGCGGCGGCGACTGTCGAGGGCCGGGCTGGTCTGCTGGGATCAGCCCGCCGCAGACATCCTGTGTATACGCCAATGAACTTCGCGTTCACATCCGGCGAACTGGCGGAGTTGGGTGCCGAGAACCTCTGCGATCACGACTCCGTCGCGGTCCCTCCGCTGTGGGCCACGGTTTCCACGGTCCCCTTCAAGGGCGCGGGTCGTCCCCATTGTCGCGCTCTGCGCGGAACGCAAGTCGGTGTGCCGCCTCATCCGAGCGAATGGAATCTCGGTCTCCTCCCCATCCCGCCCATCCCGTACCCTCTTAGGCTTGGCCATATGGCATCGATCCCCCAACTCACTCTGAACGACGGTCACCACATTCCGCAGCTCGGGTACGGAGTGTTCCGAGTCCCGCCCGCGGACACCGAGCGTGCCGTCTTCGAGGCCCTCGAAGTGGGGTACCGGCACATCGACACGGCCGCGATCTACGGGAACGAAGAGGGCGTCGGTGCCGCGATCGCGGCCAGCGGCATCCGTCGCAGCGATCTCTTCATCACGACGAAGCTGTGGAACAACCGCCACGACGGCGACGCGCCGCACGCCGCCATCGCCGAGAGCCTCGACAAGCTCCGCCTTGCGCAGGTCGACCTGTACCTCGTCCACTGGCCGACGCCCGCGGCCGACAACTACGTGCACGCGTGGCAGAAGATGATCGAGATCCGGGATGCCGGACTCGCGCGCAGCATCGGCGTCTCGAACCACCTCGTGCCCCACCTCGAGCGGATCGTCAGCGAGACGGGCGTCACCCCCGCCGTCGATCAGATCGAGCTCCACCCCGCGCACCAGCAGCGGGAGGTGACCGACTGGGCGGTCGCGTCCGGCGTCGCAATCGAGGCGTGGGGGCCACTCGGGCAAGGCAAATACGACCTGTTCGGCGCCGCGCCGGTCGCCGCTGCGGCCCGTGCTCATGGCAAGACGCCGGCGCAGGCAGTGCTGCGGTGGCACCTGCAGAAGGGGTTCATCGTGTTCCCCAAGTCGGTGCGACGCGAGCGACTCGAAGAGAACCTCGACGTGTTCGACTTCGACCTCTCGGATGACCAGATCGCCGCCATCGACGCGATGGACCCCGGGGACGGCTCGGGCCGTGTCAGCGCGCACCCTGACGAAGTGCACTGACGCGAGGAGGCCACCATGCCGAACCGGCTCGCGGGCGCGACGAGCCCCTACCTGCGCCTCCACGCCGGCAATCCCGTGGCCTGGTTCCCGTGGGGCGATGAGGCGTTCGCGGAGGCACGGCGTCGTGACGTCCCGGTCGTGGTGTCCATCGGCTACTCGACCTGCCACTGGTGCCACGTCATGGCGCGGGAGTCCTTCGAGGATGCCGCGACCGCCGCAGACCTCGACGCCGGATTCGTCGCCATCAAGGTCGACCGGGAGGAGCATCCCGAAGTCGATGCCGCGTACATGGCGGCCGCGGCCGCGTTCACCCCGAGTCTCGGCTGGCCGCTGACGGTGTTCGTCACTCCGCAGGGTCGGCCCTTCTTCGCGGGAACGTACTTCCCGCCCGAGCCGAGGTCGGGGCTCCCTGCGTTCCGGCAGGTGCTCGCCGCCGTACGCGAGGCCTGGACCGATCGGCGCGAACAGGTCGACGAGACCGCGGATGCCGTCGTCTCCGCTCTCGCGGAGGCCGGCGCCCCCGCAGCCGGCCCCGCCGCAGCGCCGAGGCTGCCCACGGTCGCCGAGCTCGCCGCGGCCGCGGCATCGCTTGCCTCTCGAGAGGATCCGGAGTACGGCGGGTTCGGGGGCGGCGGTCCCGCGACGCCGAAGTTCCCGGTGGCGACAGCGCTCCGATTCCTCCAGGCACCGGCGCTGCGCGACGCTTTCCCGGAGGCGACGGGCGTCGCGGACCGTGCCCTCGCCGCGATGGCCTCGTCACCGCTGCGCGACGACGTCGAGGGCGGGTTCTTCCGCTACGCGACGCGGCGCGACTGGACGGTGCCGCACTACGAGCGGATGCTCACCGACAACGCGCAGCTGCTCGACGTCGCCCTGGACGCCCACCGGGAGGATGTCGTCCGAGGCCTCGCGGAGTTCCTGATCGCGGTGCTCCAGCGGCCCGATGGGGGGTTCGGCGCCGCGCAGGACTCCGAGTCGTGGATCGACGGGGCGCGCAGCGAAGGCGGATACTACGCGCGGGACGCCGACTCCCGCGCCGAGCTCGAGCCACCGGCCGTCGACGGCAAGATCGTCACCGGCTGGAACGGGCTCGCGATCGGCGCGCTCGCGCGCGCCGGCGCGCTGCTCGACGATCCGACGATGCTCGAGGCCGCGCGCTGGGCCGCCGATGCCGTACTCGAGACCAATGTGGCGCCCGACGGCAGTCTGGTCCGCGCATCGCTCGACGAGATCCCCTCCCGCGCCAGGGCGACTCTCGCCGACTACGGACAGCTCGCGAGCGGGCTTGCCGCGGTGGCCGTCGCGACGGGCGAACTCGCCTACGCGAATCGGGCTCGCGGCCTCGTCGACGCCTGCCTCGACGCGACGGGCGGGATCGGCGTTCCGGGGGGCAGTGATCCGGTCCTCGCAGAACAGGGCGTGGGTGCTCCGGATGCCGCCTCCGACGGCGACGAGCCCTCGGGCTTCGCTGCGCTCGCCGGGGCCGCCGCCTCGCTGTGGCTGCTGGGTGCCGGTGAGTCGTACCGCGGCCTGGCCGAGCGGATCGTCACGGCTCACGCCGTGGACGCGCTCGCACAGCCTCTTGCATACGGCGCCCTGCTGCGGGTGGCCGCCCAGCTGGCCACGCCGCCTCGGCAGATCGTCGTCGTCTCGGCGGACTCCTCGGATCCCCTCGTCACGGCTGCTCGCGGCATCCGTGCCGATGTCGTCGCGATCGTCGACGAGGAGCAGGCGCAGGCGTGGTCGGCCGCAGGTTTCTCACTGTTCGAGGCGAAGACCCGGGCGGGAGGCGTCGCTACCGCCTACGACTGCCGCGACTTCGCGTGTCGCCTGCCGGTCACCGACATGGCGGGCCTCTCCCGCGACTAGACCCACCCCTGGATCCAGTTGTGGAGCCGCCAGAAGTCGTACGGCACCGTCATCGCGGAGATCACCGGGTACCAGAAGGCCGAGAGCAGCACCGCGAGTCCCAGGAAGATCCACACCAGTCGCTGTCCAGTGAGCCGTCGGTACCCATCTGCGTGTTTCGGGCCCGCGATGTCGCGCAGCGCGAACGTGAGAGCCAGCAGCATGAACGGCAGGATGAGGACCGTGTAGAACTGGAACACCGTGCGCTCTGGGAAGAAGAGCCACGGCACGTAGGTCACTGCGACTCCGGTCAGCACGAGGGCATAGCGCCAGTCGCGCGCGACGATGAAGCGGTACATCAGGTAGAGCACGGCGGCGACGCCGGCGTACCAGATGAGGGGGTTCGGGATGCTCGAGACGACGGCCGAGCAGCCGTCCGCGGCCCGGCATCCGTTCTGACCCAGCGCATCCTGGTGGTAGTACATCCCGGTCGGGCGCAGCAGCAGCGGCCACTGCCACGCGGGGCTTCGGTAGACATGCGGGCTGACGATCCCCGCGGCCGAGTTGTACATCGTGACGTGATAGGTCCAGAGGCTCTGCAGCGGCAGCGGCACCCACGACCAGACGCCGGTCGCGGGGTTCGAGTCCGCGACGTGGCGGTCGTAGCCGCCATTCGTCACCAGCCAGCCCGTCCACGACGCGAGGTACACGGCGAACGCGATGGGTACGAGGAGGACGAACGTGGCGCCGCCCTGTCGCAGCGCATCGGTCGGCCAGACGAGGACGCCCGCTCGTCGACGTGCGAGCGCGTCGGTCACGACGAGGTAGACGCCGAGGCCCGCGAGCACCCACACGCCCGACCACTTGACTGCGCACGCGGCGCCGAGCGCTGCGCCCGCGGCGATGATCCAGGGCCGGTTCCACAGGACTGGCCCCCAGAGCGGTGGCTGGTCGCCTTCGTAGCGTGCGGCCACGGTCTCGGCGATCCGGGTCATCGTGCGGTCTCGGTCTTTGAGGACGAACAGGAAGCCCAGTAGCACGAAGAACAGCAGCGGGGTGTCCAGCAGTGCCACCCGGCTCATCGAGATCGCGAGGCCGTCGATCGCCATGAGCAGTCCCGCGATGACCGCGAACGTGGTCGATCGCGTCATCCGCTTCGCGATGAGCATCAGCAGGAGCACGGCCGCCGTTCCCAGCAGCGCCGTCATGATGCGCCAGCCCCAGCCGCTCGTCGGGGTGATGGCCATCATGCCGAGAGAGATGATCCACTTGCCGAGCGGCGGGTGCACGACGAACGACGGATTGCGCGAGAAGCTGTTGACATCGCCGGCGAGGAATCGATCGTTCGCCGTCACGTCGCCGTGCGACGGCCACGATCCCTCGTACCCCAGTCGCGAGAGCGTCCAGGCGTCCTTCACGTAGTAGGTCTCGTCGAACTGATTCATCAGATCGTGGGCAGTGCCCAGATCCCACAGCCGCAGCACCGCGGCGAGCACGACGACGAGGGTCGGACCCAGCCAGGAATAGAGGCGGAGCGCGCGCGGATCCGATAGGAGACGCTCGCAGAAGCGGTCGTAGAGGCTCGGACGGGTCGCCGGCAGAAGGGGCTCGGAGGGCGGGGGAGCCTCCACCTCGGGGGCGTGCGTCACCCGGTCAAGTCTAGGCTGGGCGCGTGATCATCCTCGCCGCGACCCCCATCGGAAACCTGGGGGACGCGTCGCGGCGGCTCGTCGAGGCGCTCGAGAGCGCGACCGTCGTCGCGACCGAGGACACACGGACGACGCAGCGCCTCCTGGCCGCCCTCGGGATCGCGAATCGGCCCCGCCTGATCGCGCTGCACGACCACAACGAGAAGGAGCGCGCACCTGAGCTCGTCGAGCTCGCACGGACGCGCGATGTGCTCGTCTTGAGCGACGCCGGGATGCCGACGGTGAGCGATCCGGGCTATGGACTCGTGTCGGCGGCGGCGGCCGCCGGTGTCACTGTCACGGTGATCCCCGGGCCGAGCGCTGTGCTCACCGCCCTGGCCGTGTCGGGTCTGCCGACGGATCGCTTCAGCTTCGAGGGCTTCATCGCCCGCAAGCCGGGCGAGCGGGCAGCCACACTGCGCGCCCTCGCGGCAGAGCCGCGCACGATGGTGTTCTTCGAGGCGCCCACTCGCGTCGCGACGACGCTCGCCGACATGGCGACCGCGTTCGGAGCGGACCGGCGCGCGGCGGTGTGCCGCGAGCTGACGAAGCTTCATGAGGAGATCGCGCGCGGCACGCTGGCCGAACTGGCCGCATGGGCCGAGCCGGGCGTCCGCGGTGAGCTCGTGATCGTCGTGGCCGGCGCCGAAGCGCGCGAGATTCCGTTCCCGGACGCCGTCACACAGGTGCTCGAGATCGTGCGTTCCGGCACACGGCTGAAGGATGCCGCCGCCGAGGTCTCGGCCCACACCGGGCACTCGAGTCGAGAGCTGTATCAGGCCGCCCTCGCCGTGCGAGGCTGAGCGCGTTTCGTCTCGCTTCGCTCGCTCAACGACCGGGGGGAAGGGCGGAACCCTCCGCCGCCGCCCCCCGGTCGTTGAGCGAGGAGCGCAGCGACGAGACGAAACGCGCCGAATCCGTCGTTACTTCTTGACCTTCACCGTCAGCGCGTTACTCGAGGTCGACCCGGCAGAGTTCACGAACTCGACGCGGTAATCGTACGTGCCCTTGGGTTTGCCGGTGACCTTGAGCACCGCTCGCTGCGCGCCCGGCGTAGCGGCGGTCAGGGTCCCCTGACCGACGATCACGCCGTTTTCGAAGAAGCGGTAGGACGTGGCATTCGTACCCCACCACAGGTTCGCAGTGACCGAGTACGTGCCGTCGCCGTCGTTGTTGTCGTCGCTGATCGCGGGCTTGGCGGGATTCGCCTGGGTCACGACGACCGTCACCGGCTGCACCTTGGTCGTGCCCTTCGAGTTGATCAGGTGACCTGTGTACAGATACGTGCCGTTGACCTTGCCCGTGATGGGCACCACGGCCGACTGCGCGCTGACGCCGCCGTACGTGAGCGGCACCGTCTTGATGAGCACGCCGTTCTCGTAGAGCCGGAACTTGGTGGCGTTCTCGCCCCACCACAGGTTCATCCGCACGTTGTACGAGCCGTCCTGCAGACCCGTGTCCCAGCCGTTGTCGTGCGACAGCACGCCGCTGGCCGGCGCCTGGCGCGCGGCATCCCTGAGCACGAGGCCTTCGGTCGCAGCCGCGAGCGCCGCACGGGCGCCGTCGACAGCACTCTGCGACGGCGCGTCGGCGTCGAGGACGACGTGGCCGCGCTCGATCGCCGCCACGAGGTCAGGTACGGTCTCTGGTGTGTACTTCGTGCGGTCGAGCGCCTCGGCGGCCTTCACGCCCGCCTCGAGACCCGATGTGTGGACGTCCGCGGAACCTCCCCGGATGAGCTGGAACGCGTCGATCGTGCCCCAGCCGCCCCCCGTCAGCGACATCGAAACGGACACGGTGAGCTTGCCATCCGAGGCGACGGTGACGGGCGCGGTCTTCGCGGTGCGGAACGTCTGCCAGCCGGCGAGCTCGAGCGGAGCGCTCGCGGCGTCGCCGGTCGCGCGCGCCTCGAGGGTGCGCGTATCCGTCGCCGGCGAGTCGCCGCCCTGCGTGGTGGCCGACAGGATGTAGTCGCCGGCAGGAAGACCTGTCAGCTGCTGCGTCACCGCGAACGAATAGGCGCCGCCCAGCCAGAAGCTGACGGCGTGCTTGCCCTCCGCGGCATCTGCGGACTCGACGATTCCGGCGCCGACGCCGGTGACCTGCCACATCGACGCGTCGGCGTCCTCGAAGCCGGGATTGCGCACCCAGTTGCGCTCGGTGACCGTCACGCTCGCGGCGGCGGCGAGACCGGATGCCGTGACCCCGGGAATCGTGTATTCACCGGTGCCTGCGATCCATTTCACCGCCGACGACCAGGTCACGGCGGGGTGGGTGACAGCGCCGTCGTACGCGGTGACCGCAACGGTGGACGGCAACGCGATCGGGTCGCCGTCGACCACCGTGATCGCCACCGGGGTGACCACCGGTGGCGGCGCTTCGCCCACGAGCTCGAGCCCGGCGAAGGCCGCGTCGAAGAGGACGAGGGCGCCGTCGACGGCGCTCTGCGCGGGGCTCATCGCACCCAGGACCACGTCGGCGACTTCCACGGCGCCGTCGAGCGTCTTGAGCGAGGCCGCGCTGAACACGGAACGGTTCAGCGCGCCAGCGCGCGCGACGGCGGCTGCGAGTGCGCTGGTGTCCGCTCCCGCGGGAAGTGCCCGGACGAGTTCGAAGTCGTCGATCGTCCCCCACGCTCCCGCCGAGAGGTTGCCCGTGAAGGTGACCTTGGCGGTCCCGCCTGCGGCCACCGTGACATCGGCTGTGGTGGGAGCGGACCACACGCGCCATCCGGTCATCGCGAACGGCGCCGACTGCACGTCGCCCGTCGAGTTCGCGAGCGACAGCACGACGGTGCTCGCGGCATCCTCGCCGTCGCCCTGCAGTGCCGCCCGGGCCACGTAGGTTCCCGCGGCGAGTCCGGTGACGGCCTGGGAGAGGGTGAAGGCGTAGGCGCCGTCCGAGTAGAAGTGCGTCGAGTAGGTGCCGCTGTGCGGATCGTCGGTGGCGCGTTCCGTGAGCCCGGTACCCGTCGTCGACCACATTCCGGTGTCGGCGCCTTCGAAGCCGGGGTTGCGCAGCAGGTTCTCCTGCGTGACGACGACCGCGGCGGATGTCGCGTGCCCCGAGGCCGTGACGCCGCTCACCTGGTACTCGCCCGGACCGTCGATCCAGTCGGCGGCGGCCGACCAGGTGACGGATTCTTCCTCGGTCGTGCCGTCGTTGTAGGTGACGGTGACGGTGGCGGGGAGCTCGATGGGCGATCCCTCGGTCACCGTCAGGCTGACGTGTTCGACATCCGTCACCGCTCGAGGCGCGACGGAGCCCGTCCGCGCATACTCGAAGACGTTGAGCGACTCGAGAGGTGTGCCGTCGTGGGAGAAGAGCGCCTGGTTGTCCACCGCGGAGCCGCCGAACCACACGCCGGCGTCGGTCGGGTCGTACTCGCCGGCGTAGCTCGTGGCCCAGCCCGAGCCGTCTCGCTCCCACAGGACCTTGTTGGCTGCGAGGGCGGAGGGCGGCCCCACCGGCAGCCACGCGGGCTCCCAGTAGAAGACGCCGATTCCGGCGGTGCCGACGTCGACGACGGCCTGGATGACGTCGCGGACGGCTGTCGCCTGCCCCTGCACACTCACCGGGTACTGCGTCGCCTCGGACGCGAGGTCGATCGTGTTGGTGTGGCCGTCGCCGTCCTCGAGCGTGTACGCCCAGGATGTCTCGGCGACCATGACCTTCTTGCCGTAGGTGTCGGCGACGCTCTTCAGCACGGAGGTGAGGTTTCCAAGGGTGCCGTGCCAGTAGGGGTAATAGCTCGATGCGAACACGTCGTAGTCGACGTGGCGATCCGACAGGGCCTGGGCGTAGCCCGCGTAGCGTCCGGCGGTCTCGGGGTCGGTGAAGTGCAGGGCCACGAGGGCATCCGGGAAGACGGCGCGCACCGCGGCGGAGCCCGCAGAGAAGATCTGCGCCATGTCGTCCCAGCCGGTGACGCCGGCGATGCCGTTGTTGGTCTCGTTGCCCACTTGGACCATGTGCACGTCGACGCCGGCATCCTTCATCTGCTGCAGCGCGCCGCTGGTGTAGTCCTTGACCGCAGTCGCCTTGTCGGCCACCGAGAGGCTCGTCCACGCCTTCGGAGCCTTCTGCTTGCCCGGGTCGGCCCAGAAGTCGGAGTAGTGAAAGTCGACGAGCACGCGCAGCCCGGCATCCGTCGCCCGCTTGCCGATCTCGACAGCTCGCGCGACGTCCACGTTGCCTCCGCCGTAGCCATGACCCGCGGCATCGAACGGGTCGTTCCACACCCGCACCCGGACGTCGGTGATGCCGTGGCCGGCGAGCACGGCGAACAGGTCGGCGGGGTGTCCTGCGGCGTCGCGGTAGACCACGCCGGAGTCCTCGAGCGCGATCGCGGACGAGACATCCACGCCGTTGATGAAGTCGGCGGGCAGGTTCTCGACCTTCTGCACCACGATTCCGGCCTGCACCGGTCCGTCGTCCGCGGCTGCGGCGGGAGCCGCCCCGGCGAACAGGGCAGCGATCACAACGGCTGTGACCGGTCCCAAGTTGCGACGTCCAGATACCACGGTTCTCCGATCGATGATTCTGAGGGTCAGCCCTTGACGGCCCCGGCGGTGAGGCCGCCCACGATGTAGCGCTGCAGCGCCAGGAACAGGACGAGGATGGGGATCGAGGCAATCACGGTGCCTGCGGTGAACAGCCCCCAGTTGGACGACAGCTGATTCGACACCCACTGATACATGCCGACGGCGAGCGTCCAGTTGTTCTCGGACACCAGCACGATCTTCGCGATGATGTAGTCGCCGAACGCGCCGATGAATGCCAGCAGGGCGACCACGGCGAGGATCGGTGTCACGAGCGGGATGATCAGCCGCCAGAAGATCACCGCATGGCTCGCGCCGTCGATCTTCGCCGACTCGTCGATCTCGATCGGGATCGTGTTGAAGAATCCGTACATCAGGAACGTGTTCACACCGAGCGCGCCGCCGAGGTACACGCAGATGAGTGCGAGCTTCGAGTTGATGCCGAGGGCGGGGACCACCTCGCCGAGCGCGAACAGCATGAGGAAGATCGCGACGAAGGCGAGCGCCTGCGGGAACATCTGAATGATCAAGAGGCTCGTGAGGCTCGCGCGGCGGCCCGAGAACCGGAAGCGTGAGAAGGCGTAGGCGGCGGCAGCGCCCATCAGCACGGCACCGATCGATGCGGCGCCCGCGATCAGCAGCGAGTTGCCCGCCCAGACCCAGAAGCTCGTGCCGCCGAGAGCCGCGTAGTTCGCGAAGTCGACGACGCTGAACAGTCCGTTCGCCGCCGAGAGGGTCCCACTGGGATTGAAGGAAGCCGACAGCACGTACACGAGGGGGGAGACGGCATAGAAGATGATGACGAGAGCCAGCAGGTACTTCCAGCCGACCTCGAGGAGCCATCGCCTGCGTCGGGCTGCGGTGCGGTTCGTCGGAGCCGGCGTGTTCCCGCGCGTCGCGTCGCGCGTGGAGGTGCTGGTCGCTGTGGATGCAGACATCACATGTACTCCTCGAGCTTGCGGGTCTGGCGGAACGCCAGAGCCGAGATGGCGCCGACGACGATGAAGATGAGGATCGACAGGGCACTTGCGAGCCCGAAGTCGGACTTGCCGCCCGACAGACCCGAGATGCGGAAGATGGTGGAGATCAGAATGTCGGTATAGCCGATCGCGTATGGCGCGCCGGGTATCGCAGGACCACCGTCATTGAAGAGCCAGATCGTCGTGAAGTTGTTGAACGAGAACGCGAACGACGAGATGAGCAGCGGCGCCGTTGAAACGAGGACGAGGGGAAGGATGATCGAGCGAAGCACGCGCGAGCGCCCGGCGCCATCGATCGACGCGGCTTCGAGCGTGTCGGACGGAAGAGCCTGCAGCGCACCGGTGCACACCAGGAAGAAGTACGGGTACGTCAGCCAGATGTTCACCCACAGCACGGCTCCTCTTGCGAGCCACGGATCGCCGAGCCAGTCGATGTTCGCGCCGCCGAAGAACAGATCGTTGATCACACCGAACTCGGCATTGAACATGCCTCGGAACAGCAGCGCCGACATGAAGGCCGGGAACGCGTACGGGAGGATGAACAGCGTCCGGGTGATCCTTCGGCCCTTGAGTCGTGCGTCGTTGTAGATGAGCGCGAAGAGCAGTCCGAGCGCGAAGGGGACCGCGACCGAGAGAATCGCCCAGGCGAACGTCCACCCGGTCACGATTGCGAGCGGCTGAAGCAGCGCGGGGTTGGTGAACAGCGCCGTGAAGTTCTTGAAGCCGACCGTGACCACCCACCCGGTGGGAAGCGCCGTGCCGTCTTCGGCGACGAAGTTGCCCGTGCTGTCATCGGCCGTGTACACCGTGCCGGTCTGGGTGTCGGTGATCGTCTGCGCCTGCTCGTCCCAGACGAGCGTCGACTTGTAGACGGCACCGGTCGAGCCGTCCCGGGTGCGGATCGATCCGTCGTTCGGGTCATGTGACACAGGGACCCGCAGCTTCTGGACGCTGGCCTGCATCGCCTGATCGCTGATCAGCTGATTGAGGGAGACGACCGACCAGCCCGGAACGTCGCTCGGTGCACCGGAATCGCCGATCTGAGCGTTGGGCGACGGTTCAAGCGGCTGCGTCTCGGTGCCCACCTGGACGTCGCCCTTGTCATCGACGATGGCGAACCCGAGTTCCGAGCCGCGTTGGACCACCGAGAGCGGATAGCTCGGCGAGTTCTCGATGCGCCGTTCACCCTGGATGAGCGCCGCATTCACAGCTTGCTGCTGCGTGCCGACGTGGCCGGAGCCGTAATTCGTGAAGGCGATGTACGCCGTGTAGCCGAAGATGAAGACCTGGAAGACGAGCAGGAAGACCAGGCCCGGCATCAGGTACTTCAGCGGCAGCGCCCGCCGCACGAAGTACACGACGTCGGCGATCACGAGGAGGGCGATCGTGACGCCGAGGATGATCCACGATTGCACCCGCCAGGCGGAGAGGATCGTGAGGATTCCCAGCGCGTTGATGAGCATCATGATGAGGAGCTTCACGATGAAGCCCCACCCCAGACCCCGCCATCCACGAGCATGGGACTCGGTCCGAGGCAGAGTGGCCTTGCCGTCCTCGGGCATATCCAGAACCTCGGGGAGTCTTCCCTCTGGGATCGACATCTGTTCTTCCTCTCGTCACGACCGCGGTGTCGGCGGGGTTGTGCCGGGGGCGGGATGCTGCCAATCCGCCCCCGGCAGCTGTGTCACTTGGCGGTGGCCGCAGTCACATCCGTGATCATCTTGTTCCAGGTGGTCGTCGGGTCGGCGCCGTTGATGATCTGCACCTGTGCGGCGTTCCACAGATCCCACACCGAGCCCATCTGGGGGATGTTCGGCATCGGCTCACCCTGCTCGGCCGACGCGATGAAGCCGGCGATGATCGGGTCGGACGACACGGACTGGGCCAGCGCCGTCCACGCCGGGATGCGCGGGTCGGCCTCGTAGAGCGCCTTCTGCGCGTCAGCGGTCGCGAGGTAGTTCACGAGGAACTCCTGCGCGAGCAGCGCGTTCTTGCTCTGCGAGCTGACGTAGAAGCCCTGGACGCCCACGAACGGGCCCGCCTTCTGGCCACCCGCAGACGGGATCGGGCTGACCTTGAGGTTCTTCACGTCCTTGAATGCCGCGATCGCCCACGGTCCCTGGATGGTGAAGGCCGCCTTGCCGGTGTCGAAGAGCTGGTTGTTGGTGTCGTAGTCGACCGTCGTGGAGATGTATCCGGTGCCGGTCTTGCCCTGCGAGCCGAGCCACGTGGCGAATGCGTCGCCGGCCGCGCCGCCCATGCCGACCTCGTTCGTGTATCCGCCCGAGGAGTCCTGCATGAACACCGGAGCGCCGAAGGAGGTCTGGTTGCCGTACATCGTGTACGCATCACCGGCCTGGCCGCCCGTGTTGATGACGACGGGACGCTCAGCGCCCGAGGCTTTGCCCATCTGGATCATCTGATCCCAGGTGGTAGGTGCCGTGTCGCCGACGAGGTCGACGTTCTGCACCAGGGCGACGGCCTCGAGCGAGTACGGCAGCGCGTAGAGCTGGCCGTTGTAGGTCATCGCCTGGATCGCCTTGGGATTGAACTCGCTGGCCTTGTCGCCGAGGTCGATCGTGTCGACCACCCCGGCCTCGACGAGGGCGCCGAGCCAGTCGTGGGCGCCGATCGTGATATCGGGGCCCTGGCCGGTGGGCACCTGGTTGATGAAGTCGTTGCGGATGTCGCCGAAGTTCTTCTTGACGAGCGTGACCTTTGCGCCGGTCGCCTTCTCGAAGTCCACGGCAGCGGCCTTGACGGCCGGCTCGCGGTTCGCGTCGACCCAGACCACGAGCTCCGCGCCCTTTCCGTTGATCTTCGTCTCGCTCGGCGTGGCTGATCCGCCGCCGCCGCCGCTGCAGCCGGCCAGCAGCAAAGCCACCGACGCGAATGCCAGGGCACTGATTCCCAGCTTCTTGCGCATGGGGTTTTCCTTCCAGAGTGGGGTCGTCACTGCTCGCCTCTGATGAGTCGCGCCGTCACGACCGGTGGTGGGGGAGCGTC
This sequence comes from Microbacterium deminutum, assembly GCF_039530205.1. Lineage (NCBI taxonomy): Bacteria > Bacillati > Actinomycetota > Actinomycetes > Micrococcales > Microbacteriaceae > Microbacterium > Microbacterium deminutum. Next base: position 33,264 of record NZ_BAAAOG010000009.1, on the reverse strand, counting down.
GGGGCCGGATGGTCCCGACGCGGTTGCGATATCGGTCCGCGCTCCCGTGTCGTTCTGTGCCTCTGGGTCGCGCGGGCGCTGAACAAGGTCAGCGACCACCTCCTTCTCGCGTGTGAGTGGTCCGGACGACGGCGACATCGCCGGCGGCGATCGTGAGCGAACCAGCGACCTCCCGTCCGGCGAGAAGCTCGACGCCCGTGACAGGCAGCTCGACCGCGTCCTCGCGATGGTTCACGGCCACAACATAGTCCGCGTCGGCGCCTCGGCGAGTAACGACTTCGACACCCTCGGGCAGATCGGATGGCGAAACACCCGCGTCCGCGTAGACCCTGCGCATGAGCTTCGCGAGGCCATCGGCATCCAGTCGCGTGCTGACGTACCAGCCGATGCCCGCGCCGCGAGCGTGACGTGTGATGGCGGCCTTCCCGGCGCCGGGGCCGTCCAGGTACGTGCCGATCACTTGAGCGCCCTCCAGGATCAGATCCTCTTGCCACGCATCCGCTGTGAGTCGGGTCGATGCATCGTCGCCCAGCGCGATGGTGCAGGTGGATCCCTCCCGAAGTGGCAGGAACTCCTCCACGCGGACGCCCAGCGCGTCCCGCAGCGGAGCACCGAACCCTCCGGCGTGCACAGCATCGTTCTCGTCGACGATGCCCGAGAAGAACGACACGAGAAGAGTACCGCCGCGCTCGACGAAACTGGTGAGGTTCGCGGCATCCGGTGCGCTCACCAGGTACTGCGCCGGTGCGATCACGAGCCGGTAGCCCGAGAGGTCCTGACCGGGAAGGGCGAAATCGACGGTGACGCCGTCTCGCCACAGACGCTCGTAGAAGGCCCTCACGCGCTCGGCGTGGCTGACGTCGACGGACGGGCGCCACTCCAGATCCTGCGCCCAGAACGACTCGAAATCCCACAGGATGGCGACGTCCGCGACCACTCGAGACCCGCGGAGCTCATCGAGGGTGCCGAGAGCGGCGCCGAGGTCGACGACCTCGCGCCACACACGCGACCCCGTGCCGGCGTGGGGGATCATCGCGGAGTGGAACTTCTCGGCGCCCGACCGGGACGCCCGCCACTGGAAGAACAGAATGGCATCTGCGCCGCGCGCGACGTGCGAGAGCGAGTTGCGCGCCATCTCGCCCGGGCGCTTCGCGATGTTGCGCGGCTGCCAGTTGACCGCCGACGTCGAGTGCTCCATGAGGATCCAGGGCTTGCCGCCGCCGACCGACCTCGACAGGTCGGCGGCGATCGCAAGGCCGATCTCGCCGTCGGGATCCGCCGCCCAGAGGTAGTGGTCGTCGGAGACGATGTCGACCTCGCGCGCCCACGCCCACAGGTCGGTGGTCCAGCTCTGGTTCGCCATGAAGTTCGTGGTGATCGGCTGCGTGGCGTACCGCCGGATCGCGTCGCGTTCGAGGATGAAGCACTCACGCAGCTTGTGGTCGGTGAAGCGCGCGAAGTCCAGACGCTGTGCCGGGTTGACGACGGAGGGCGCCGCCGCGGGAGCGCCGACCTCGGCCCACTCGCCGTACCGCTGCCCCCAGAACGTGGTGCCCCAGGCGCGGTTGAGCTCGTCGAGGCTGCCGTGGCGATCGCGCAGCCACTCGCGCCATGCCTGCACCGACTGCTCGGAGTAGTCCTCGCCGACGGGCACGCCGTACTCGTTGTGCACGTGCCAGAGGACGACCGCCGGATGCTGCGCATAGCGCTCCGCGAGCGCCGTCGCGATGCGCACGATGGCCTCGCGGTACGCCGCGGACGAATGCGACGCCATGCCGCGCGCGCCGAAGCCCATCACGGCGCCGTCGCGCCTGACGACGCGGGCCTCGGGGTGTGCGGCGAAGAACCACGCGGGCGGCGACGCGGTCGGCGTGCCGAGGTCGACGGAGATGCCGTTCTCGTGCAGCAGGTCGAGCAGCTCGTCCAGCCACGCGAAGTCGAAGACGCCCTCGCTCGTCTCGATGAGCGCCCACGCGAAGATGCCGACACTGACGAGGTCGACTCCCGCTTCGCGCATGAGCGCGACATCCTCGTCCCACGTCTCCCGCGGCCACTGCTCGGGGGTGTAGTCACCGCCATAGGCGATTCCCCTGACTGGGGGCCAGGCGTTCGTCGAGGTCATGACACTCCATCGGATCCGAGAAGGGACGGGCCATGATCCGGAGGAAGCTCCGACTGTGACCGGTCACAGTTCTATCCCACCCGATGTGCTGAGGGCTAGAACCGTGTCTTGACCGTTACCTAACTGTGACCGGTCACAGGTTTCTCGCGGCAGAGCGCGAGAACGTGCCCATCGCGGGGTAGAGTCCACGTCGTGGAGGAGACGACGCTGCGGCGCAAGCCGACGATACGCGATGTCGCCGCTGCTGCCGGCGTCTCGCGCGGAACCGTGTCGCGGGTCATCAACGGCGGGCGGTGGGTCTCGCCCGCCGCGCAGCTCGCCGTCGAAGAGGCCATCCGCGCGACCGGCTACACGGCGAACCATCACGCCCGGAGCCTCGCCACCGGCCGTGCCGACTCGCTGGCGTTCCTGCTCACCGAGCCGCAGCATCTGCTGTTCGCAGATCCGACCTTCGCGCTCCTCCTCCGCGGCGCCGCTGAGGCCCTCGCGCAGCGTTCGATGACACTGGTACTGCTCGTCGCCGGGACGCCCGGCGAACGTGCCAACGTCGCTCACTATGTCAGCGCAGGACACGTCGACGGCGTGCTGCTCATCTCGTCGCACGAGTCCGATCCGCTCCTGGCAGACCTGCTGGCCGGCGGCATCCCGACCGTCTGCTGCGGGATCCCGCTCGGACACCAGGGTGAGGTCTCGACCGTGTCCGTCGACGAGATCGAGTCGGCGCGCACCATGACGCGATACCTGCTCGGACAGGGCCATCGACGGATCGCAATGATCGCCGGGCCGAATGACACCCCTGGCGGCCGGTTCCGGCGCGTGGGCTTCCAGGAGGAGATGGGGGAGCACTTCGACCCCGCACTCGTGGAAGAGGGCGACTACGGCCAGGAGTCCGGTGCTGCGGCCATGACGCGCCTGCTGGAGCGAACGTCCGACATCGATGCCGTCTTCGCCGCGTCCGACCTCATGGCCGCGGGAGCCATCGGCGCACTTCGCAAGGTGGGCCTGCGCGTGCCCGAGGACATCGCCGTCGCCGGGTTCGACGACTCCGGGTTCGCCGCGAACCAGGAGCCCCCGCTCACCACCATCCGTCAGCCGTGGGACCGCATCAGCGACGAGATGGTCAGCCTCCTGCTCGACGTCATCGCCGGCGCGCCGCATCGCTCGGTGACTCTGCCCACCTCGCTCGTGGTGCGCGAAACGGCCTGACCGGTCGGCAACCCGCGGGCACGGCACCCGAATATGACGAACGGCGCATATTCGACGGCCCTGCAGTGCCCTCCTGACACGCGGCCGGGCGCGGCATCCGGCCCGACTAGAATCCTCGGGTGACTTCCGGCCGCCAGTCCTTCTACATCACCACGCCGATCTACTATCCGAGCGACGTGCCGCACATCGGCCACGGCTATACCACCGTGGCGGTGGACACCCTCGCGCGGTGGCACCGTCAGGCGGGCGATGACACCTGGATGCTGACGGGCACCGACGAGCACGGTCAGAAGATGCTGCGAGCGGCCAGCGCCAATGGCGTGACCCCTCAGCAGTGGGTCGACAAGCTGGTCAGCGAGTCCTGGTTCCCGCTGCTGAACACCCTCGACGTAGCGAACGACGACTTCATCCGCACGACGCAGGAGCGCCACGAGCGCAACGTGCAGACGTTCTTCCAGGCACTGTACGACCGCGGCTGGATCTACGCCGGCGAGTACGAAGCCCTCTATTGCGTGGGCTGCGAGGAGTTCAAGCCCGAGGCTGAGATCGTCGACGGCACCGGACCGTTCGAGGGTCTCAAGGTCTGCGCCATCCACTCGAAGCCGCTCGAGCTGCTGCAGGAGAAGAACTACTTCTTCAAGCTGAGCGAGTTCCAGGATCGCCTGCTCGACCTGTTCAAGACCGACTTCATCCAGCCGGAGTCGGCCCGCAACGAGGTCGTGTCGTTCGTCAAGCAGGGGCTCAAAGACCTCTCGGTGTCGCGGTCGACGTTCGACTGGGGCATCAAGGTGCCGTGGGACGAGACGCACGTCATCTACGTGTGGATCGACGCGCTGCTGAACTACGCCACGGCTGTCGGCTACGGCTCCGACCCCGACGAGTTCGCGCGCCGCTGGCCGGCGCTCCACGTCGTCGGCAAAGACATCCTTCGCTTCCACGCCGTGATCTGGCCGGCGATGCTGATGGCCGTCGGCGTCGAGGTGCCGCGCGGCGTGTTCGCTCACGGCTGGCTGCTGGTCGGCGGCGAGAAGATGTCGAAGTCGAAGCTCACCGGCATCGCGCCCACCGAGATCACAGACGTCTTCGGCTCCGACGCGTACCGGTTCTACTTCCTGTCCGCGATCGCGTTCGGACAGGACGGCTCGTTCTCCTGGGAGGACCTCTCGGCGCGCTATCAGGCCGAGCTCGCCAACGGCTTCGGCAACCTCGCGTCGCGCACGACGGCAATGGTCGAGAGGTACTTCGAGGGCGTCGTGCCGCCACCGGCTTCATACACGGACCGCGATCTCGTGATCCAGAAGACAGTGGCGGATGCCGTGCCTGCGGCCGACGCCGCGATCGAGCGGTTCCGCATCGACGAGGCGATCAGCGCGATCTGGACGATCGTCGATGCGCTGAACCTCTACATCACCGAGAACGAGCCGTGGGCGCTGGCGAAGGACGAGGCCCAGCGCGAGCGTCTCGGCACCGTGCTCTACACGGCCGCGGAAGGGCTGCGCGCGCTGGCGGTGCTGCTGTCTCCGCTCATGCCGATCTCGACGGAGAAGCTCTGGGTCGCGCTGGGCGCGGCGGAATCGCTCGGGCGCCTCGTCGACCAGCCGATCCGTGAGGCGGGATCGTGGGGATCACTGAAGCCCGGCACCTCGGTCAACGGTCTGGCGCCGCTGTTCCCCCGCGTCGAGCAGTCGGTATGACCGACGACGTTTCGTCTCGTCGCTTCGCTCCTCGCTCGACGACCGGGGGCGCGCCTTCTCCGGTCGTTGAGCGAGCGAAGCGAGACGAAACGCGCCGGGGCACGCGATGACCGACCCCAGCCAATACGTGCGGGAGCGCCACAAGGAAGGCCGTGACGTGCGGTGGCCCGACGCGCCCGCCCCGCTCGCCGTGCCGGTGTATGACAACCACGCGCACCTCGAGATCTCCGACGGCGACGAGCCCCGTTCCGTCGCCGAGCAGCTCGACCTCGCCGCCCGCGTGGGCGTCATCGGCGTCGTGCAGGCCGGTGGCGACATCGAGTCGAGCGTGTGGTCCGCGGATGCCGCGGCATCCCACCCCCGGGTGCTCGCTGCCGTCGCGATCCACCCGAATGAAGCACCCGCCTACGCCGAGGCGGGGCGATTCGACGAGGCGATCGCCGTGATCGACGAGCTCGCGGCGCAGCCGCGGGTGCGGGCGATCGGCGAGACCGGCCTCGACTTCTTCCGCACCGGGGAAGACGGGTTCGGCGCGCAGTTCCAGGCGTTCGAGGCCCACATCGCGCTGGCCAAGAAGCACGGGATCGCGATGCAGATCCACGACCGCGACGCACACGAGGCGGTGCTGTCGACGCTCGAGCGCGTCGGCCCGCCGGATCGCACCGTGTTCCACTGCTTCTCGGGCGACGAGGCGATGGCCCATGTCGCCGCCGACCGCGGGTACTACCTGTCGTTCGCCGGAAACGTCACCTTCAAGAACGCGCAGAACCTGCGTGACGCGCTTGCGGTGACCCCCCGCGAGCGGATCCTCGTGGAGACGGATGCCCCGTTCCTCACGCCCATCCCGCACCGCGGGCGCCCGAACGCGCCGTACCTCGTGCCGGTGACCGTGCGCTTCATGGCCGACGAGCTCGATGTCGACCTCGACGAGCTGTGCGCGCAGCTCGCCGCCAACACCCTCGCGGTGTACGGGATGTTCGAGGACTGACTGCTCGGGCTACCGCGGAATGTCGTGAGTCGCCGTGGCGCCGACCGCGGGTGGGGCGGCCGCGATGTTCGAGATCGAGCGCCACACGAGCAGGAGCGTGATCGCAGAGCCGGCGAAGGCGAACCACCAGGGCGCCGTGAGCCCCCAGGTCTGGGCGATGATGCCGCCCAGCAGCTGCCCGATCACCAGTCCCGCGAAGACGCCGACCATGTTCACCGAGGCGATGCGTCCCTGCAGCTCCAACGGCACGAGCCGCTGCCGGACGGTCGTCGAGATCGTTCCCCACACGAATGCGTAGGCGCCGAATCCGAACATGATCACGAACGCGACCACCGCCGACGTGGTGAGGGCGAACGAGAGATGCATGAGCACCTCGAGCGTCAGGCACACCCGCATGAGCGTTGCGAACGACACATGGCGCTCGAGCCAGCCGAATCTGGAGATCGCGACCAGGCCGCCCAATGCGGCGGCCGTCGTGAGCGCGCCGTACCCGACGGCGCCCATGTGGAGGTACTCCGTGGCGTAGAGGACGAGAACGCTCCACGGAGCCGCCCACGTCACGTTGAAGACCAGGATGATCAGCACGAGTGTGCGTACGGGCGGGCTGCCCCGCAGCCAGCGGAGACCCTCGCGGATCGGATGCGCCTTTCCGCCCGTCTCGGTGGTCTCGCGCGGAGGAACCGGGGTGCGGGCGATCCGTGAGATCAGGACCACCGCGAGCGCCACGCAGAGCACCTGCACGACGAACGGCCAGAACGACCCGATCGCGAAAAGGAAGGCGCCCAGCGGCGGGCCGGCGAGCTGATTGGCGACGAGGTACCCGGCCTGGAGACGCGCATTGCCGACGCCCAGATCCGCAGGACGCGCGAGCATCGGCAGCAGCGTGCTGCCCGCCGAGTCTGCGAAGACCTCGGCGGTGCCGTAGAGGAATGAGGTGGCCAGGACCATCCCCACGTTCGCGTGACCGGTGACGAGGAAGACGACCAGCGCCAGCACGATGACGGCGCGGAGGCCATCCGCCAGCATCACGAGCCGGCGACGATCGTGACGGTCGGCGACGGCACCGGCGAGCAGTCCGAACAGCAGCCAGGGCAGGAACTGCATCATGGCACCCGAGGCGACGAGCACCGGCGACGAGGTCATGGACGCGATCAGCAGCGGCGCCGCCGACAGGGCGATGCCGTCGCCGAGATTGCTCGTCCACGACGACGCGAGAAGCCAGCGGAAATCGGTTCCCAGCCGGCGGGGTGCGATGATGTCGCCGAGCGAGGGCATCCTGCCATCCTACGATGAGGCGGCGGAGCCCCACTCGGTAGGGTGAACGCATGCCCGTGACCCTCCTCGGCGCCGGCGAGATCCGCGCGCTCGCCGCCGACCTCGATGTGACACCGACCAAGAAACTCGGGCAGAACTTCGTCATCGACGCCAACACGGTCCGCAAGATCGTGCACGTCGCCGGGGTCGAGCCAGGGGACCGGGTCGTCGAGGTCGGTCCCGGCCTCGGATCCCTCACCCTCGCCATCCTCGAGGCCGGCGCCACGGTCACCGCGGTCGAGATCGACCATCGACTTGCTGAGCGCCTCTCCGCGACTGCGGCGGCGCACGGAGCTGCCGATGGGGCGCTGACCGTGGTGGATGCCGATGCCCTCCGTGTCACCGCCCTGCCGGGAGACCCGGCAGTCCTCGTCGCGAACCTCCCGTACAACGTCTCGGTGCCGGTGCTGCTGCACTTCCTCGAGACCTTCCCCGGCATCGAGCGCGGCGTGGTCATGGTGCAGGCCGAAGTGGGAGAGCGGCTCGCCGCCCCGCCCGGGTCGAAGGTGTACGGCGCGCCGAGCGTCAAGGCCGCTTGGTACGGCCCGTGGCGGCTCGCGGGCACCGTCTCACGTCAGGTCTTCTGGCCCGTGCCCAACGTCGACAGCGTGCTCGTCGCGTTCGAGCGAGACGCCGAGCCCCGTGGCAGCGAGGAGGAGCGCCGCCGGACGTTCGCGATCGTGGATGCCGCGTTCCAGCAGCGTCGCAAGATGCTGCGGCAGGCGCTCTCGGTCGTCCTCCGACCTGTCGAGCAGTCCGACGGCGGATCGGCCGCGGCATCCGCCGTTCTCGAACGTGCCGGAGTCGCACCCACGGCGCGCGGCGAGCAGCTCTCGATCGACGACTTCGTCCGCATCGCGCGTGCGGTCCAGTGACGCGGACCGGTTCGTTCCGCGGCTGTTCTCCCGGCGTTCACGAAACATGCCGGTAACATCTGACGGGCTCGGTCAGGTCGGCGCGAGCGATTCGACACGGCCGAAGGAACGAGCGAATGCGCCATGCAGAGTACGCCGCGCCGGAGCGAGTGCTGCTCCATCTGAGCGACACGCACCTGCGCGCGGCGGGGTCTCGCCTCTTCGACGTCGTGGACGCGACGGCTCGCCTGCGCACCGCGCTGCAGGCGATCGAGGCGTCGGGAGCGACGCCTGACGGTATCGTCTTCACCGGCGACCTCGTCGATCTCGGCGAGAGTGACGCATATGCCGAGCTGCGGGCCGTAGTCGAGCCGCTCGCCGCGCGGCTCGACACGCGCGTGTTCTGGGTCATGGGCAATCACGACGACCGGACGGCGTTCCGCTCGCAGCTGCTGGGCGAGCACACCGGCGACCCGATGCGGCCGATCGACCGGGTCGACGAGCTGGACGGGCTGCGGCTCGTCACCCTCGACTCGACGGTTCCGGGTCTTCATCACGGCGAGCTGCGCGACGAGCAGCTCGCTTGGCTCGCGGAGGTGCTGCGCACCCCCGCACCGCTCGGCACCATCCTCGCGATGCATCACCCGCCCGTTCCGAGCGTCCTGCCCCTCGCCTCGACAGTGGAGCTGCGGGATCAGGCGCGGTTGGCGAGAGTGCTGCGCGGCACGGACGTGCGCGCCATCCTCGCGGGCCACCTGCACTACTCGACGTTCGCGAGCTTCGCCGGCATCCCCGTCTCGGTCGCCTCATCCACCTGCTATGCGCAGGATCTCACGGTGCCGGTCGGCGGAACGCGGCCGCAGGACGGCGCTCAGGCATTCAATCTCGTCCACGTGTACGACCACACCATCGTCCACACGGTGGTGCCGGTCCACGCGCCCCGCACACTGGAGTTCATCGACCCGGACGAGGCCCGCCGCCGCATCGCCGCGGCGGGGATCGCCGCCGCAAGCAGTGCCTCGACGGATGCGCCTACAGAGCCGATCGGCGTCCTTCGCTGATCTCGTCCCGCTCCCAGGGCGGCCGCACCGGGAACATCTTCTCGAGCGCGGCGCTGAGTGCGCTCACGCGGACCTCCTCGGGGATCTGAGCCGACCCGCCGTCGTTGAGACAGAACATGTCGATGTCGGTGCGATTCGCGAGCCGCTCCATGCGGCGCGGCGAGTCGATGAGCGTCGTCTGCACGTAGCGCACCCGGGGGCGTGTGGTCGTGACCGCTCGCCCGGTCATCAGCGCGTAGTGGTGGTACAGGCTGTTGGTGACCGAGACGTCCGTCGCCGAGCGGAATCGGGATGCCGCGGTGCGGGCGAAATCGTCCGCGAACGCCATTTCCAGCTCGGCCATGACGCTGCGACGCAGCGGTGTCGCGCAGTGCTCCAGATCGCGCAGGATCGTGCGGCCGAAGCGGCTGCGAAGGAGTGCGCGATTCACCCGCAGACCGTTGTCGTGGCCGCTCCTTGCCGGAGTCGGGGCACCGGCGCCGATGCGCACCTCGCATTCCACGAACCGCGAGACACCCGCCGCCGAGAAGAAGAGCTCGGGCTCGACGAGTCGCCCGAAGAACATGTCGTCGTTGGAGTAGATGAAGTGCTCGGACAGGCCCGGGATGTGGTGCAGCTGCGCTTCGACGGCGTGCGAGTTGTGTGTCGGGAGCACCGTCGGATCGGCGAAGAACTCCTCGCTGCGCACCACTGTGACCTTGGGATGCTCGCCGAGCCACGACGGCACGGGGGAATCGGTCGCGATGAAGATGCGGCGGACCCACGGCGCGTACATGTGCACGCTGCGAAGCGCGAAGCGCAGTTCGTCCACGTGACGGTAGCGCGCCGGCCCCTCGTCGCCCTCGCCGACGACATACTCGGCCAGCTGTGCCGCGCGCGCCCGCTGGAAGTCGGTCGACGAGCCGTCCACCCATGAGAACACCAGGTCCACGTCGTGCGTGAACTCGTCCGGCTGGACGTCGAACATCCCCGAGATCGTCCGCCACGTCCGCCCGTAGCGCTCGACCTCGGTGTAGTCGAGATCCTGCGCAGGGGTGGTGCGGCGCATGAGCGCGTTGTCGTCGGGCGCTTCGACCAGTTCCTCGCCGAACCGCCAGAACTCCAGCCGCGCGGCGAGCGCAGACCCGTAGCGCAGCGTCCCGTCCCTTACGATCCGCGGCCGGTAGACCCGCAATGCGGTCGGGGCCGCGGGGAGCACGGCCGCCTCGGCCGCCAGCTCCGGTGGCCGTCGCCGGGCCTTGAGGTAGAGCGGCTCCCGAGCGCCGACGTCGGCGAGGGCGGCGAGCGCGGTCGCGCTGTCGGCGAGGTCCGCGACGAGCGCCGGGATGACGCGATCATGACGGATCAGCAGGACCGGCACACCCGCCGACCCCAGGGCGTCCGCGACGAGGAGCAGATCGTCGATGCGAGCCTGTTCGGGCGTGACGTCGTCGTGGACGAGATGCAGCATCCCGCGATCCCAGACGACGTCATCGCGGTCGACGAGGCCCGACCAGGTGTGCTGCTGCGGCAGTGCGGAGAGGTTCGCCATGAAGATGCTCCTTCGATGGATCGCGCACTGCGTGTCGCGCTCCGTCGGCACACCCTATGCAGAGCGTGTTTCGAAGACATTTCCCGGCCAGACCCAGAGCTGACACTGCGCCGCGGTTCTGGGTCCGAGCCGCGTGAACCAGCCCTGCGCGGGTGCGGCGCCGCCGATAGCCTGGACGCATGAGCGACGCTTCACGGTTCCGCCCCGATGTCCGCGACATCCACCGCCCGTACACAGCGGCCGACGACCGCTATTCCCGCACCGAGTACCGTCGGGTCGGCAGCTCCGGTCTCTACCTTCCCCCGATCTCGCTCGGGCTGTGGTGGAACTTCGGCGACAACATCCCCTTCGACGACCAGCGCACGCTGCTGCGCCACGCGTTCGACCGGGGCATCACCCACTTCGACCTCGCGAACAACTACGGTCCGCCCTACGGGTCGGCCGAGACGAACTTCGGACGGATGCTGCGCGATGACTTCGCGCCCTACCGCGATGAGCTCATCATCTCGTCGAAGGCCGGCTGGGACATGTGGCCGGGGCCGTACGGCGATCTCGCGCCACGGAAGTACATCCTCGCGAGCGCCGATCAGTCGCTGAGCCGGATGGGCCTGGACTACGTCGACATCTTCTACTCGCACCGCGTGGATCCGGTGACGCCCCTCGAGGAGACGATCGGCGCCCTCGACACCCTGGTGCGTCAGGGCAAGGCGCTCTACGTCGGCATCTCGTCGTACAGCGCCGAGCGCACCGCGGTCGCCGTCGCGATCGCGCGGAGCCTCGGCACCCCGCTCGTCATCCATCAGCCGGCGTATTCGATCCTCAACCGCTGGGTGGAGGACGGCCTGACCGGCGTCATGAAGCAGGACGGCATCGGCGCGATCGCCTTCACCCCGCTCGCGCAGGGGCTGCTGACCGGAAAGTACCTCGAAGACGGAACGGCCGATCGCGCCCAGAAGCGATCGTCGCTTCCCAAGGCCTCGCTCAGCGACAAGGGTCTGGCCACACTGCGGGGCCTCGACGTCATCGCCAAGGAGCGCGGGCAGACCCTCGCCCAGATGGCGATCCAGTGGGTTCTTCGCGAGCCGGTCGTCGCGTCGGCGCTCATCGGGGCATCCCGTCCCGCTCAGCTCGACGAGAACCTCGCCGCGCTCGAGGGACCGGGGTTCACCAGCGAGGAGCTGGAACGCATCGACGCGCTCTCCGACGGCATCGACGTCGATCTCTGGGCGGAGTCGACGCAGCTGTGACCGCCCCCCTCGCCGCCGATCGCGTCCACGTGCGGGCGCCGGGCAAGCTGAATCTCTTCTTCGAGGTCGGCGGCGTGCAGGCGGACGGGTACCACGACGTCGCGTCGGCGTATCAGGCGGTGTCGCTCTACGAGGACGTCTGGGCCCAGCCGTCGGACGAGTTCACCGTCTCGATCGCGGGCTCGGTCGACGTCTCGGGTGTCCCGGCCGATGACCGCAACCTGGCGCTGCGAGCGGCGCGTCTGCTCGCGCAGCGGGCCGGATACGACGGCGGTGTGCATCTCGACATCCGCAAGTACGTTCCGGTCGCAGGCGGAATGGGCGGCGGATCCGCGGATGCCGCCGCGGCGCTGGTCGCCTGCGACGCCCTCTGGGGGACGGATGTCGGAACGGGCGAGCTGCAGCGGCTCGCGGCGCGCCTCGGCGCTGACGTCCCGTTCGCGCTCATGGGCGGCACCGCCGTCGGCACAGGTCGTGGCGACCAGCTGAATCCCGCGCTCGCGAAGGGCCGCTTCGACTGGGTCATCGTGCCGTCGGATGTCGGCCTCTCGACCCCGGAGGTCTACGAACACCTCGACCTGCTGCGCAAGCGGACCGGCGGGGCGCTCGCCCCCCGGGACATCGGCGTGGCGCGCGCACCCGCAGTCGATCCGGGCGTTCTGCAAGCGCTGCGTGCGGGCGACCCGGTCGCCCTCGCCGAGCGGGTCCGCAACGATCTGCAGGCGGCCGCCCTGTCGCTGCGACCCGAGCTGCGCGACGCCCTCGAGCTCGGCGAGCACTCTGGAGCCCTCGTCGGGATGATCTCGGGCTCGGGGCCGACGCTCGCCTTCCTCGCGGCGGATCCCGAGTCCGCGCTCGAGCTGCAGGTCACGCTCTCGGCCGGCGGACTGACGGCGCTGCATGTCCACGGCCCGGTGACCGGTGCGAGGGTGATGGGGAACTGACGGATGCTGCTCGCCGACGAGATCGTCCGCTTCGACGATGCGCCCGCACCGCCCGGGGCGAGCCCGTGGGTCGGGGGCGCCGAACCCGCGCGTGACATCGCGGTCGTTCCCTGGGATCCGCAGTGGCCGGCCGTGTTCACGGCGCTGACATCGATGATCGAGCGTGCTCTCGGCGACCGCGCGCTGGAAATCGAGCACGTCGGATCGACCTCGGTGCCGGGCCTGCCGGCGAAGCCCGTCATCGACATCGACCTCGTCGTCGCGGACTCGGCGGACGAGGCATCCTATGTCCCCGCTCTGGAGGCGGCGGGTTTCGTGCTGCGCGTCCGTGAGCCGTGGTGGTACGAGCACCGCTGCCTCGTGCGGGAGGAACCGCGATGCAATCTCCACGTGTTCTCGCCGGACTGCGCCGAAGCCGCGCGTCATCGCATCTTCCGAAACTGGCTGCGACAGGACGACGCGGATCGCGATCGCTATTCGCGCGCGAAGCGCGCTGCCGCGGCGGCCGCCAATGAGCGCGGCGAGCACGTCATGGAGTACAACGCGCGCAAGCAGGATGTCGTCCGGCAGATCTACGATCGTGCTTTCCGCGCCGCGGGGCTCGTGACGTGAACGTCGGTGCCGAACAGCGCGCGAAGCGAAGCTGGACGAAGAGGAGGAATGAGAGATGACGATGGATGCCGGCATCCCCGGTCCGATTGCCACCCAGGGTGTGCGCGCCGATGCCGATGCCTTCCTGGTCGCGCCGCTCGACGAGGTCTCGCGTGAGCGACTCGCGGCGACGGGCCTTCACCCCGGACTGGTCTCCGTCGACGACGCCGAGGCGTATGCGCGGTGGCTGCAGGTGGTTGCGCGCGGGTTCCTCGACGGCGAGCGCTCCGACGAGCAGATCGCCGCGAGTCGCGAACGCGGCGGCTACCGCCGGATGACCGGCATCTACGATCCGTCCGCGCCGATGCCGGATTCGCCCGTCGCGAGCATCGCATCGTGGATCGGCGAGCTGACCGTGCCGGGCGGTCGCGGCATCCCGTCCTGCGCCATCTCGGCCGTCACGGTCGCACCCACCCACCGGCGCCGGGGCATCGCCCGCGCGATGCTCGAGGGCGAGCTGCGCACGGCGGCGGCCGTCGGCGTCCCGCTCGCGATGCTGACCGTGAGCGAATCGCCGCTGTACGGGCGATACGGATTCGCGCCGGCGGCCGCGAGCGCCTCGTGGCACGTCGACGTGAAGCGCGCGGTCTGGATCGGTCCCCGCCCCGGCGGCCGGGTGGACTTCATCCCGCGCGATCGGCTGCGCGAGCTCGTGGCCCCGCTGCACGAGCGCCGTCGGCTCGCCGTCGCCGGGGAGATCGACGTTCCGGCCGCTCAGTGGGATGCGTTCGCGGGCACGCGGCCCGATTCGACCGATCCCGGCAAGACGCGGGCGATCCAGTACACGGATGAGGCGGGCGAGGTCCGCGGGCTGGCGCTTTACTCGGTGCGCGAGAACGAGAAGGACTTCACGAAGTCGACCGTCACGGTGACGTACCTGCTCGCCGAGACCGACGACGCGTATGCCGCGCTCTGGCGGTTCTTCATCGAGCTCGACCTGGTCGGCGAGGTGCGCGCGCACGAGCTGTCGGTGGACGAGCCGCTGCGCTGGATGATCTCGGATCAGCGAGCGGCGACCGTCATGGTGGCCGATCACCAGTACGTGCGGATCCTCGACGTTCCGACGGCGCTCGAAGCGCGCACCTTCGGCGCCGCCGGGGTCGTCGCCCTCGAGGTGTCGGACGTGCTCGGCTTCGCCGAAGGCCGGTGGCTGCTGACCGTGGACGACGCCGGTCGGGGCGAGGTGACGACGTGGGAGGGTTCGGAGGCGCCCGCCGGGGCCGTCGCGGTCTCGCTGGGAATCGAGGAGCTCTCCGCTGCCTATCTCGGCGGGGTGTCGCTCGCGACGCTCGCGGCGGCCGGACGAGTGCGATCCACGGATGCCGCGAGTGCCGCACGGGTGTTCGGGTGGCATGTCACACCGCGGCTGAGCATCTGGTACTGATCCGGTCTCGGCACGGGTGAGGCGGCCGGCTCGCCTAGCCTGGGAGGGACATGGCACATCTTCTCGGGGCCGAGGCCCTGCACCTGGAATACCCGACCAAAGTCGTCTTCGACGGCATCTCGCTCGGCGTCGACGAGGGTGACCGCATCGGGATCGTCGGCCGCAACGGCGACGGCAAGTCGAGTCTCCTCGCCATGCTCGCAGCGCGCCTCGTGCCGGACTCGGGGCGCGTGACATTCCGTGGCGGCGTCCACGTCGGCGTGCTCGACCAGGCGGACACCCTGGATGACGCCCTCACCGTCGGCGCCGCGGTCGTCGGCGCGCGCACCGAGCACGAATGGGCCGGCGACGCCCGCACCCGCGACGTCATCGCGGGCCTGCTCGCCGACATCCCGTGGGATGCCGGCATCGCGAGCCTCTCGGGAGGACAGCGGCGGCGTGTCTCGCTCGCCGCGCTGCTGTCGGGCGACGACGATGTGCTGTTCCTCGACGAACCCACGAACCACCTCGACGTCGAGGCCATCGCGTGGCTCGCCGAGCATCTCAAACGGCGCTGGGCCGCGGCATCCGGAGCCCTTCTCGTCGTGACGCACGACCGCTGGTTCCTCGACGAGGTCTGCACGAAGACGTGGGAGGTCCACGACCGGATCGTCGAGCCGTTCGACGGCGGCTACGCGGCGTACATCCTGCAGCGGGTGGAACGCGACCGGCAGTCCGCGGTCATCGAGGCGCGACGGCAGAACCTCGCCCGCAAGGAGCTTGCATGGCTGCGCCGCGGTCCCCCCGCCCGCACGTCGAAGCCCAAGTTCCGGATCGATGCGGCGAATGCGCTCATCGCCGACGAGCCCGAGATCCGCGACTCGGTGGCGCTGCAGTCGCTCGCTGTGACCCGGCTGGGCAAGGACGTCGTCGACCTGCTGGATGCTTCGGTGTCCTTTCCTCCGACGAGGTCAGGGCCGGCGAAGGACGTGCTGCACGACGTGGAGTGGCGCATCGCCCCCGGTGAGCGCACGGGCATCCTGGGAGTCAACGGCGCCGGCAAGTCCACGCTGCTGGGGCTCATCTCGGGCGACGTCGCACCCACGGCGGGGCGCGTCAAGCGCGGCAAGACGGTGAAGGTCGCGACGCTGACGCAGCGCCTCGACGAACTGGAAGACCACCTGGACGATCCGGTCCGGGTGGTGATCGCCCGTCTGCGCACGACCTACGAGTTCGGCAGCGGATCGAAGGCGCAGGAGCTGACGCCGGGCCAGCTGCTCGAGCGCATGGGCTTCGCGACCGCGCAGCTGTCCACTCCCGTGAAGGATCTGTCCGGCGGCCAGAAGCGCCGCCTGCAGCTGCTGCTGATCCTGCTCGAACAGCCCAATGTGCTGATCCTGGACGAGCCGACCAACGACCTCGACACCGACATGCTCGCCGCCATGGAGGATCTGCTCGACAGCTGGCCGGGCACGCTCATCGTCGTCTCGCACGACCGGTACTTCCTCGAGCGCGTGACCGACCAGCAGTACGCCATCCTCTCCGGTCGCCTGCGGCACCTGCCGGGAGGCGTCGACGAGTATCTCCGGCTGCGCAGGCACGAGCGCGAGACACCCGTCCGGTCGGCGGCCGCCGCGTCGGCGGTGCCGATGGGGTCCGGGCTCGCCGGCGCCGACCTGCGCGCCGCGCAGAAGGAGCTCGCCGCGCTCGAACGCCGCCTCGAGAAGCTGGAGGGCCACATCGCGGCCGCGCGCACGTCACTGGCCGACCACGATCAGGCCGACTACGTCGGGATCGGCGCCGAGATGAGCCGGATCGGCGGCCTCGAGGCCGAGCGCGACGCGGCCGAGCTGCGCTGGTTCGACCTCACGGAGCAGCTCGGCTGAATCGATGCGGTGGCTCTGACAGACTCGGCGACGTTGAGCGCCCGACACCAGCGGAGGGGTGTGCTCTGTCCGCCGAGCCGGCATCGGGTTGGCGGGAGCCGGCCGCAGGCCGGCGGGGGAATGTCTCGGCGGACAGAGCAGGCCGCGCAGCGGCGAATCTGCTGACTCAGCCCCGCGCTCGACACCCTCGGCGTCCTCCGCTCGGCGGCGTCCTCCGCTCGGAGGAGGGTCACCGGCGTGGGGAGGTTCCGGACGGGTACGGCGGACCTCCGCCGCGCCGCAACCCTCCGGCGAGCGGAGGATTCGGCGGGGGCAGCGCCGGCCCCCGGGACTCAGGCGTCGAACCCGAGGCTGAGCTTGCGCAGCAGGCCCGCGAGCCGCTCGCGGTCGGCGCGCGAGAGCGTGCCGAGCAGCACGGCCTCGGCGTCGACGAGACGCGTGATCGCGGCATCCACCCGTGTCTTTCCGTCGCCGGTGAGGATCACCAGGATGCTGCGCCCGTCGCCCGGGTCGGCCTCGCGTCTCACCAGCCGCCGGTCGACGAGCCGATCGATGCGGTTGGTCATCGTGCCGCTCGAGACCAGCGTCTGGAGCAGCAGCTGCTTGGGGCTCAGCTGGAACGGCTCGCCCGCGCGGCGGAGGGCCGAGAGCACGTCCCACTCCCACGGCTCCAGGTCGCTGCGGCGGAAGGCGTCGCGACGCGCTCGATCGAGGTGGCGCGAGAGCCGATCGACCCGCGAGAGCACGCCGAGGGGAGAGAAGTCCAGGTCGGGGCGCTGCGCCACCCACGCCTCGACGATCCGGTCCACCTCGTCCGTCTCCTTGACCATGACCCCATTTTGCGTTGTCCGGTGGGTTTGGGGCGCATCGGACGGATGACGCCCCAAACCCGGAGGCCTGGGACGAGGAGGGGCTGTGCGCGTCTGGCAAACTTGACGGGCGGCTCCCGTCCTCGGGCGCCGCGGTCCGCCGTGGTGTAATGGCAGCACGACAGCCTTTGGAGCTGTTAGGACCAGGTTCGAGTCCTGGCGGCGGAGCATGACCGAGAACATCGTGGATGCCCGTCTCGCCGTGATCGTCCTGGCCGCGGGCCAGGGCACCCGCATGAAGTCCTCGGTGCCGAAGGTGCTGCATCGCATCGGCGGCCGGTCGCTCGTCGGGCACGTGCTCGAGACCGCCGCGTCGCTCTCGCCCGAGCGGGTCGTCGTCGTCGTGCGGCACGAGCGGGACCTCGTGGCAGAGGCGGTCGTCGACGCGGCCCCCGGCGTGGTCGTGGTCGACCAGGACCACGTCCCCGGCACCGGGCGGGCCGTCGAGATGGCGCTCGAACAGCTGCCCGGGTTCGACGGCGACATCCTCGTGCTGAGCGGCGACGTGCCCTTGATCGAGGCCGACACCCTCGCCGGACTGGTACGGACCCACCGCGACGGCGCGGCGGCGGCCACCGTGCTCAGCGCCCGGGTCGACGATGCAACGGGCTACGGCCGCGTCATCCGCGACCCCGACGGCGCGGTGCAGCGGATCGTCGAGCAGAAGGACGCGACGGCGGCTGAGGCATCCGTCTCCGAGATCAACGCGGGTGTCTACGTCTTCCAGGCGCCGGCGCTGCGCGCGCACATCTCGCTCATCGGCACCGCGAACGTGCAGGGCGAGATGTACCTCACCGACGTGGTGGCGCTGCTGCGAGACTCCCGTCTGGCGGTTGCGGTGTCGATGGC
This sequence comes from Microbacterium deminutum, assembly GCF_039530205.1. Taxonomy (NCBI): domain Bacteria; kingdom Bacillati; phylum Actinomycetota; class Actinomycetes; order Micrococcales; family Microbacteriaceae; genus Microbacterium; species Microbacterium deminutum. The sequence continues at coordinate 14,685 of NZ_BAAAOG010000009.1, read as the reverse complement.
GCCGGATGCCGCGACAGCCCTGGGCGTGAACGACCGGGTGCAGCTGGCCGAAGCGGCCCGCGTGCTGAACGCACGCACGGTGCGGAAGTGGCAGCTCGCGGGCGCGACGATCCTGGACCCTGCCACGACGTGGATCGACGTCACCGCGAAACTCGCGCCCGACGTCACCGTGCTGCCGAACACGCACATCCTCCGGGCCACGGTGATCGACGAGGGCGCGACGGTCGGACCCGACACGAGCCTGGTGGACTGCGAAGTGGGGGCGGGCGCCACCGTCACCCGCGCCGATGCGACGCTCGCCGTCATCGGCGCCGGCGCGAACGTCGGACCCTTCGCCTACCTCCGCCCGGGAACATACCTGGGTGAGAACGGCAAGATCGGCACGTTCGTCGAGACCAAGAACTCCACGATCGGGGCGGGCAGCAAGGTGCCCCACCTCTCGTACATCGGCGACACCCGCATCGGCACCGGCGTCAACCTCGGCGCGGGGGCGATCACGGCGAACTACGACGACATCACCAAGCACCGCACCGAGATCGGCGATGAGGTGCACACCGGGTCGCACAACGTGTTCGTGGCGCCCGTTAGGATCGGAGACGGCGCGAAGACCGGGGCAGGGGCGGTCATCCGCAAGGATGTGCCCGCTGGTGCTCTGGCACTCAGCATCGCCCCTCAGCGCAACATCGAGGGTTGGGTCGAGACGAACAGACCGGGAACCGCCGCGGCACACGTCGCGGCGCAGGCTCGGTCCGCACAGAAGGCGGACGATGGCGCGCAAGAAAGTGAAGACGGTTGACCTCGACCGTGAAAACGACATCGCTCCCGGTCTGGTCGCGCGGACCAAGAAGCGGCTTGTCGTCGGCACCGGACGATCGCATCCGGCGCTCGCGGCGGCGGTGACGCAAGAACTCGGCACAGAACTCGTACCCACCGAGTACCGCACCTTCGCCTCCGGCGAGATCCTCACCCGTTTCGAGGTCTCGATCCGCGGCTGCGACTTCTTCCTCATCCAGACGTTCGGACCGCCCGTCAATGAGTGGCTGATGGAGACCCTCATCATGCTCGACGCCGCCAAACGGGCGTCGGCCAAGCGGATCACCGTCGTCGCGCCGTACTACCCGTACTCGCGCCAGGACAAGAAGGGCCGCGGCCGCGAGCCGATCAGCGCGCGCCTCGTCGCCGACCTGTGGAAGACGGCGGGCGCCGATCGCGTCATGAGCGTCGACCTGCACGCCGCCCAGATCCAGGGGTTCTTCGACGGACCGGTCGACCATCTGTTCGCCAAGCCCGTGCTGCTCGAGTACTTCGAGAGGACGCTGTCGGAGCATGACCGCACGCACCTGACGGTGGTCTCGCCCGACACCGGCCGCGTGCGGGTCGCCGACACCTGGTCCGACAGCCTCGGGGCGCCGCTCGCGATCATCCACAAGCGCCGCGACCCCAAAGTCGCGAACCAGGTCACCGTCAACGAGATCGTCGGCCAGGTCGACGGCCGGGTGTGCCTCCTCGTCGACGACATGATCGACACCGGCGGCACCATCGTGAAGGCGGCCGAGGCGCTCAAGAAGAACGGCGCGCAGAAGGTCATCGTGGCCGCCACGCACGCGATCTTCAGCGATCCTGCTGCTGAGAAGCTGCAGAGCGAGGCGATCGACGAGGTCGTCGTGACGGACACCATCCCGATCCCGCCCGAGAAGCAGTTCCCGACCCTCACGATCCTGCCGATCGCGCCGCTGCTCGCCCGCGCCATCCACGAGGTCTTCGAGGACGGCTCGGTCACGAGCATGTTCGACGGAGCCGCGTAGGCGCGCATGACGGAGCCCGAGGTCGCGGTCCGCCACCGCGTGGACACCCCGTTCGCGAGTGATGTCGCCGCGGTCGAGAGGGCGCTCGAGACGGATGACGGTGGGCTCACCGGCGACGAGGCATCTGCGCGCCTCGCCTCGGTCGGCCCGAACCTGCTGCCAGAGCCGGCGCGGACGCCGGCGATCCTGCGCTTCCTCTCGCACTTCAACGACACGCTGATCTACATCCTGCTCGGCGCCGCCGCGGTCAAGGCGATCATGGGGGACTGGCTCGACTTCTGGGTGATCATGGCCGTCGCGATCATCAACGCCGTGATCGGCTTCGTGCAGGAGGGTCGCGCCGAGAAGGCGCTCGCCGGGATCCGCGGAATGCTGTCCGCCGACGCGCATGCGCGGCGCGACGGCGCGTGGGCCACGGTCGCGGCGGCCGATCTCGTCCCGGGCGATGTCGTGCGGCTGATGCCCGGCGACAAGGTGCCCGCCGACATCCGCCTCATCCAGGCGTTCCAGCTGCGGATCGAGGAGGCGGCGCTCACCGGCGAATCGGTGCCGTCCTCGAAGACGACCGATCCGGTGCGGCCGGATGCCGGGATCGGCGATCGGTCGTCCATGGCGTTCTCGGGAACCATCGTCTCGGCGGGCCAGGGGCGCGGCATCGTCACCGCGACCGGGCCGCAGACCGAGATCGGCCGGATCCAGGAACTCGTCGGCGAGGCGGGATCCCTCGACACGCCGCTGACGAAGCAGCTAGACCAGTTCGGCCGGGTGCTGACGCTGGTCATCCTCGGCATGGCCGTCGTGATGCTGGCGATCGGGCGCTACCTCCACGGGATGGACTTCGGCGAGCTCATCTCGGCGACGATCGGCTTCGCGGTCGCCGCGATCCCCGAAGGGCTTCCTGCGCTCGTGACGATCACGCTCGCGATCGGCGTGCAGCAGATGGCCAAGCGCAACGCGATCACGCGCAAGCTGCCCGCGGTCGAAACCCTCGGGTCCGTCACGACCGTGTGCTCCGACAAGACCGGCACCCTCACGAAGAACGAGATGACGGTCCGCCGCGTCGTCACGCCGGTGACGTCGTACACGGTCACCGGGCTCGGCTACGACCCCGTCGGCACGATCGAACCGGATGCCGGTTCGACGGCCGGTCACGACCTCGCGGCGATCCTGGCCGTGGCGAACCTGTGCAACGACGCGCACGTCGTGCGCGATGACAGCGGGTGGGTGCTCGTCGGAGAGCCGACCGAGGGCGCGCTCAAGGTCGCCGCGATGAAGGGCGGGGTGAAGGCTGCGGGCAGCACGCGCGTGGCCGTCGTCCCGTTCGACTCGGCCAACAAGTTCATGGCGACCCTCAACCAGGGCCCCGACCTGTCGCGGGCCGTGCTCGTCAAAGGTGCACCCGACCGGCTGCTCGAGCGCTCCACGACGCAGCGCGGCGCATCCGGGCCGGAGCCGCTCGACATCCCGCGATGGGGGGCGGTGATCGACGACCTCAGCGGACAGGGTCTGCGCCTGCTGGCGGCGGCACGGCGCCCGGTGGGAGCGGATGTCGACGCGATCACCGTCGGCGACCTCGAGGGCCTCGAGTTCCTCGGCCTGTGGGGCATCCTCGACCCGCCGCGTCCCGAGGCCATCGATGCCATCGCGGACTGTCACACCGCCGGCATCCGGGTGAAGATGATCACCGGCGACCACGCCGGCACCGCCGTCGCGATCAGCCGCGAACTCGGCCTGGCGACCGGCGATGACGTCCGCGTGCTGACCGGCGCCCAGCTCGAGGCGATGACCCAGGAGCAGCTCAAGGACGTCGTCCGCGACGTCGACGTGTACGCGCGCACGAGCCCCGAGCACAAGATCCGCATCGTGCGCGCCCTGCAGTCGCACGACGAAGTGGTCGCGATGACCGGCGACGGCGTGAACGACGCCCCCGCGCTCACGCGCGCCGACGTCGGCATCGCGATGGGCATCAAGGGCACGGAGGCCACGAAAGAGGCTGCGGAGATCGTGCTCGCCGACGATAACTTCGCCACGATCCGCAGCGCGATCCGTGAGGGACGCCGGATCTACGACAACCTCAGCAAGTCCGTGGTCTTCCTGCTGCCGACCAACGGAGCGCAGTCGCTCGTGATCCTCGTCGCCGTCGTGTTCGGCCTCGCGCTGCCGCTGACCCCCGTGCAGGTGCTGTGGGTCAACATGGTGACCGCCCTCACGCTCTCGCTCGCCCTCGCGTACGAGCCGGCCGAGAAGGGGATCATGTCGCGCGCGCCGCGCGAGCCCGGCGGCTCGATCATCCGGCGGCGCGAGCTGGGCTTCGTCCTCATCGTGTCGCTGCTGATCGGCGGGGCGACGCTCGCCGTGTTCTACGCCGTGGCAGCCACCGGCGGCGATCTCGCGTACGCCCGTACCGAGGCGGTGGCGGTCCTCGCCATCGGTCAGCTCGCGTACCTGCTGAACTGCCGGTTCCTCTCCCGATCGAGCATCACCCCCGAGATCCTGCGCGGCAATCCGGTCATCTGGTGGTCCGCTCTCGCGCTCATCCTGCTGCAGCTGGTGTACACGTATGTGCCGTTCATGAACGATCTGTTCGGGTCGCGGCCGCTCGCGATCTGGTCGTGGGGTCTCCCGATCGTGCTGTCGATCGGGATCTTCTTCGCCGTCGAGCTGCTCAAGCTCATCCGGCGTCGCGGCGACATCACCGCTCAAAGGGGACTCATAGCTGACATAGGGAGGATGGCTGAGAGCCGTCCCTAGGGTGGCAGCACCTCGACGCGAGGATCCGCAGAAGGAGGACCCCCATGATCCACACCGCCGCACCCCGCTCATTGCGCGCAGGAGTCGCCGTGGTCGGCATCGCCGGCACGATCGCCCTGGCAGGCTGCTCCGGAGCGGTCGCCGAGACGTCGAACGGCTCCAGCGGCTCCACATCCGGCACCTCCGGGTCATCCACGACCGGCACCGGTTCCTCGTCCGGCGGGGGCACGTACACCGACGGGACCTACACCGCGCAGGGCACCTACGCCACGCCCGAGTCCGTCGAGACCCTCTCCGTGACGGTCACCCTCAAGGACGACGTCATCACGGACGTCGAGGTCAGTGGGAATCCGCAGAAGCACGAGTCCGTGGAGTACCAGTCGAGGTTCATCGGCGGAATCGCCGACGTCGTCGTCGGGCAGGACATCGACAAGATCGCCGTCAGTCGCGTCGCCGGCTCATCGCTCACGAGCGGCGGATTCAACGAGGCCATCCAGACCATCAAGGCCGAGGCCGCGGCCTGAGCAGTATGTCCGCGCGGCCGTCGGTCTGGGCGTTCGACGCGATCGGCACGTCCTGGCAGATCGAGACATCCGAGCCCCTCGCAGACCCGGCACGGCGCGCGGTCGAAGCGCTGATCGCCGCCTTCGACGCGGACTGGTCGCGGTTCCGTGACGACTCGCTGGTGTCGCGGCTGGCGCGCAGCGCGGGCGCCGTCGCCGCACCGCCCGACGCCGCGCCGATGCTCGACGCGTACGCGGCGCTCTCCGAGGCGACCGACGGCGCGGTGAATCCGCTCATCGGCGCGTCGCTCGAGAGCCTCGGCTACGACGCCGATGGGTCGCTCCTCGATCGCGGTGCGATTCCGGCGCCGGCCGCCTGGCGGGAGATCGTCTCGTGGGATTCCGGCCGGCTCGCCCTCACGCGGCCCGCCCTGCTGGACGTCGGCGCTCTCGGCAAGGGCCGGCTGGTCGATCTCGTGATGGACATCGTCGCGCCGGTGAGCACCGGCGACGTCGTCGTGGACGCCAGCGGCGATCTCGCGATGCGAGGCGCCACGCAGCGGGTCGGGCTCGAGCATCCCTTCGACACGCGACGCGCGATCGGCGTCTGGGAGGTGACGGATGCCGCGCTCTGCGCGTCCGCGACCAACCGGCGGGCCTGGGGAGACGGGCTCCACCACGTCCTCGACGCCCGTACCGGGATGCCGGTGCGCGCGATCGCGGCGTCGTGGGCGGTCGCCGACACGGCGATGCGCGCCGACGCCCTCGCGACGGCGCTGTTCTTCGACGGCGGTCCGCGCCTCGCGTACGAGTGGGGAGCCCAGTGGGTCCGGATGACCACGGACGGCACTCTGCAGTGGTCGCCCGGCTGCCGGGCAGAGCTGTTCGTGCGGACCGCTAGCGTGGATCCGTGACCGATCTGCGGAGGCGATGACCGTGTTGGCGACTCTCACCTCGATGTGGAACCGGGTCTTCGCGGTCCTCGGCAAGGTCTCGATGTACCGCCTCGCGTTCCTGGCACTCGCGACGCTCGCAGGCATCGCGCTCCTGCTGTCGTTCTTCGGTCAGGTCGCCCCCACCCCCTTCGAGCTGATCGCCACGCTCGCCGTGCTCATCGTGGTGTCGGTCGGGGTGGATGCCGCGGCCCAGCGCGTGCTTCATCTGCCGTGGCGCATCGAATCCTCGCTCATCACGGCCCAGATCCTGCTCTTCGTGCTGAGGCCCACGATCGACCTCGCGGCGCTCGGCGGCATCGCCATCGCCGGGGCCGTCGCGGCACTGTCGAAGTACGTCATCGCCTGGCAGGGCCGCCACATCTTCAACCCCGCCGCCATCGGGGCGGCTGTCCTCACGCTGCTGAGTCTGGCGGTCCCCGCGCTCGGATCCTCATCGTGGTGGGTGGGAACCCCGGCGCTCGCCGGGCCGGTGATGCTGCTCGGTCTCACGGTGCTGTGGCGCACCGAGAAGATCCGCATGATCGTGCTCTTCCTCGTCGTGGCCGTCGCGGTCGCGATGATCCGGACGATGGTCCAGTACCAGTCCGCGGGAGTCTCCGTCTCCGCCCTGGATGTCTTCTGGCAGATCCTCTGGTCGTCGCCGTTCCTGTTCCTCGGCGCGTTCATGCTGTCCGAGCCGCTGACGCTGCCGCCGCGGCGCTGGCAGCAGTTCACGGTCGCCGGCGTCGTCGGAGTCTTGGCGGGCTGGCCCATCGACCTCGGTGTGATCACCCTCGGCCAGGAGCGGGCGCTGCTCATCGGAAACCTCGTCGCCTTCGCGTTCTCGCTGCGCACCGCCGTGCGCCTCACGCTCGAGTCCCGCGCCGACCTCACGCCGACCGTCCGCGAGCTGACCTTCCGGGCGCACAGCCGGCTGTTCTTCATCCCGGGGCAGTACCTCGAGCTCGAGGTGCCGCATCGACACCCGGACGCGCGGGGCACCCGGCGCGAGTTCAGCATCGCGTCCGCGCCCGAAGACCTTCCGCTGCTGACGGTGGCGTTCCGCGAGGGCGCGTCCAGCGCGCCGCAGAGCTCCTACAAGCGGGCCCTCGCCGAGGTGACGGCGGGGTCGGGGCTGGCGGTGACGGGCGTCTGGGGCGACTTCCTGCTGCCCCGGCGCAGCGGCGCGCCCGTTCTCATGGTGGCGGCCGGAATCGGGATCACCCCGTTCGTCTCGCAGCTGCGTCATGCGCGCCTGGCGGGCGAGGATCGCGATGTGGTGCTCGTCTACGTCGCGTCCGAGGCATCCGAGCTGCCCTTCCGTACCGAGCTCGAAGCCTCGGACGCGCGCGTCGTCGTGTTCACGCGCGACGAGCCGGGCGGATTGCCGCAGCACTGGTCCTGGGCGCGCGGGGTGCGCCTGGACGCCGAGGGCCTGCTGCGTGTGGTCCCCGACATCGCGTCGCGCCACGCGTTCATCTCGGGCCCGGCTGCGCTGATCGCCGACCTCGCACCGGCTCTCGATCAGGCGCGCTCGATCACCACGGACGCGTTCAGCGGCTACTGATCCTCGCGAGGTCGCGGGTCAGGACGGATCCTCGGGCCGCCTCGGCAGGCGCACCTCGAACGTCGTGTCGCCGGGGAGGCTCCGGACCGAGATGGATCCGCTGTGGGCCTCGACGATCGCGCGGACGATCGACAGGCCGAGTCCCGTGCCGCCGGTCTGGCGCGCGCGCGACCGGTCGGCTCGCGAGAAGCGCTCGAACAGCTCGGCGGAGATCGCGGGATCGATGCCCGGGCCGTCGTCATGGACGCGGAGTACAGCATCCCGCCCCTCAGTGCCCACGCTCACGGTCACCGTTGTTCCCGCCGGAGTGTGCGTGCGGGCATTGGCGAGCAGGTTCGCCGCGACCTGATGGAGGCGGCCGTTGTCGCCGGCGATCATCACGGGCTCTTCGCCGATATCGATCACCCAGTTGTGGTCGGGACCTGCGGGGCGGGCGTCGCCCACCGCCTCGACCGCGAGCCGCGACAGATCGACCGATCCGTAGACGAGCTCCTGGCCCTCGTCCAGACGCGCGAGCAGCAGCAGATCCTCGACGAGGGTCGTCATCCGCAGGGATTGGGCCTGGATGCGGTCGAGCGACGACTCCGTCGTCTCGAGCGTTTGCGGGTCATGACTCTGCGAGAGTGCGCGCAGCGACAGCTCGGAATATCCCCGGATCGACGCGAGCGGCGTGCGCAGCTCATGGCTCGCATCCGCGACGAACCGCCGCATGCGCGCCTCGTTGCGCTGACGCGCGTCGAGCGACTCGTCGACGTGGTCGAGCAGCGTGTTGAGAGCCTCGCCGACGCGCCCCACCTCGGTGCGGGGGTCGGACTCTCGCGGCGGGACGCGCTCTGAGATCGAGACCTCGCCCTGGTCGAGCGGCAGCTTCGACACCCGTGCGGCAGTGTCAGCGACCGAGCGAAGCGGGGCGAGACCGGCGCGGATGGTCCAGGCCGTTGCCGCGGCGAGGAGCAGGAGCCCGCCGAGAGTGAGCAGGGCGATGGTGGCCAGCATCTGGGTAAGCGTCTCCGCCACCTGGGAGCGGGACACGCCCACAACGACGACCGACGGGCCGAGCTGATACGCCTCGATGCGATAGGTGCCGAACTGATCGATGGTGACCACGAGCTGTCCGTGACCGCGGAGGCCCTCGGCGAGCTGCTGGATCTGAGTGTTCGTCAGTGCCACCACATCGCCCTGGCTCGTCGTGACGGCACCGCTCGGCGGGTCGGTCGGCGTCGCGAACGCGAGCAGCGTGCCCGGCGGCTGCGGCTGCTCATGCATGATCTCCTCGGCGGTGAGACCGCCCTCGATGAGGGGACGAGCGTTGGCCGAGTGATTCTTCAGCACTTCGAGCTGGGCGTTCAGCTGGCCCTCGAGCACGGAGCCCAGGATCGCGCTGGTCGCGACGGCGACCAGCACCATGATGACGGACGTGATGCCGACCACCGTGACGATGAGACGGCGCTGCAGCGTCCACGGTCGGCGTCGCCGACGCTGCTTCGGCCCCTTCGCCTTCTTCGGCTTCGGCCCCTTCGCCTTCTTCGGCTTCGGCTCGCGCTTGGGCTTCGGCTCGCGCTGCGGCCGGCCCTTCGCCTTCTGGATGGCCCCGCCCCCGGCCTCGGGCTCGGCGTCGTCGCGCGGGGCGGCTGGGGGATTCGTCCGATCGTCGTCCACCGTCTCCTCGCCGTCGGCCGCGGCATCCGCATCGTGTGCCGCATCGTGTGCCGCGCCGCGGTCTGCCGGGCCGGGATCGGTCACTGTGGGGCCTTGATCATGTACCCGACGCCGCGGACCGTGTGGATGAGCGGCTCGCGGCCGGCATCGATCTTCTTGCGGAGGTACGAGATGTACAGCTCGACGACGCTCGAACGCCCGCCGAAGTCGTAGTTCCAGACGCGATCGAGGATCTGAGCCTTGGAGACCACGCGGCGCTGGTTGCGCATGAGGTAGCGCAGCAGCTCGAACTCGGTGGCGGTGAGCTCGATCTCCCCACCGGCGCGCTCCACCTCGTGGCTGTCCTCGTTGAGCGTCAGATCCGCCACGCGCAGGATGGGCTCGGCTCCGCTGGCGTGCGCGGTGCCGGCTCGGCGCATGAGCCCGCGGAGCCGCGCCACGACCTCTTCGAGGCTGAACGGCTTCGTCACATAGTCGTCGCCGCCGGCGGTGAGCCCCGCGACACGGTCGACCACGGCGTCCCTCGCGGTGAGGAAAAGTACGGGCACGTCGTCGCCCGACTGCCGGAGACGCTGGAGCACCGCCATCCCGTCGAGATCCGGCATCATGATGTCGAGCACCATGGCGTCCGGGCCGAACTCGCGAGCGGTCTGCAGCGCCTGGAACCCGGAACCCGCCGTGCGGACGTCCCATCCCTCCATCCGCAGCGCCATCGACAGCAGGTCGGTGAGCATCTGCTCGTCATCGACGACGAGGACGCGCAGGGCGGAGCCGTCGGGGCGGAGGAGTGCGGGAGCAGGGCTGGTCATGACTCCATTGTGCGCGTCTCCCTATGTGCTTCCTATGGACGCACCTATCCATCGCCTGTGAGTCTCCCGACCCTGTGGACGGGAGGCTCATCGCCTTCTCATAGCTCTCGCTGGATTCGTGCATCGCAGCCGCTTCTAGCGTCGCCCCGGACGGCAGGCGCGTGGCCCGCCGGGAGGAGACCCATGTACGGCACTTATCTGCGGCGCGAACTCGTCGGCCGCAAGAAGCAGACGATCATCGTCGCAACCGGCCTCGCGATCGCCATCGCGCTCGTGATGATCGTGAACTCGCTCGCGGCCGGCGTCCGCGACGCGCAGGCGCAGGCGCTGCAGTCGGTGTACGGAGTCGGCACCGACCTCACCGTGACAGGCGCGCGGACCCAGCCCGGTCAAGGGGGCGGTCCGGCCTTCCAGTTCGACCAGAACAGCGGCACGACCGCGGGTGACGGCACGACGAACCTCAGCCAGTCCCGGCTCGTGACCGACCCGATGCGCGAGACGCTCGACGCGAGCACCCTCGCGACCGTCACGGGGGTCGACGGCGTCGCCGCGGCGTCCGGCGCCCTCAGCCTGACCAATATGACCTTCTCGGGTCAGCTTCCGCAGCGCCCCGACGCATCCGCCGGCTCCGGCACCACGCAGGGCACGACCACCCAGGGCACGCCGCCGCAGAACGGCGCCGCCGGCGGGTTCGGCGGCGGCTCGTTCGACGTGAACTCCTTCACCGTCCTCGGCATCGACGACGCGGCGAGCGCTGTGGGTCCCCTTTCCGCCGTCACGCTCAGCGATGGGCGCGAACTCTCCGCCGACGACGCCGGAAAGGATGTCGCCGTGCTCGACGCGACTTACGCCTCGACAGCGGGCCTGGCAGTCGGAGACACGCTCGACGTCGGCGGGAAGACCATGAAGATCGTCGGCATCGTGGCGTCTGCCTCGAGCAGTGCCGACACGGCCTCGAACGTGTACATCCCGCTGGATGTCGCACAGACGCTCTCCGGCGCCGGCGATGTGATCTCCACCGTCTATGTGCAGGCTGATTCCTCTGACGCGATCGCTGCCGTGCAGACCGCCCTTCAGAAGCAGCTGCCGGATGCGACCGTGAGCTCGCAGTCCGATCTCGCCTCGACGGTCTCGGGGTCGCTCTCGAGCGCATCCTCGCTCATCACCAACCTCGGCACCTGGCTCTCGCTGATCGTCCTCGCGGTGGCGCTCGCGCTCGCCGTGCTGTTCACGATCTCGGGCGTCTCGCGCCGCACGCGGGAGTTCGGCACGCTCAAGGCCATCGGCTGGTCGAACCGGCGTGTCGTCGGCCAGGTCGCCGGCGAATCCGTCGCTCAGGGTCTCGTCGGAGGCGCGGCCGGCCTTGTGCTGGGCTTCATCGGCATCGCGATCATCAACGTGATCTCGCCGACGATCTCGACGGCTCCGCAGGCGTTCGCCGGAACCGGGGGATCAGGCGGCACCGGCGGTCCAGCGTTTCGGAGCGCCTTCGCACAGGGCAGCACGGACATCGTCCTATCCGCACCCCTGACGCTCTGGGTCGTCGTCGCCGCGGTCGGCCTCGCCGTTCTCGGAGGGCTCGTGGCAGGCGCTTTCGGCGGATGGCGCGCAGCGCGGCTGAGCCCCGCCGAGGCGCTGCGATCGGTCGGGTGAGCGACGTGTCCGACCTGACCGCCCCCACCATTCCGCCCGCCCCGCCCCACTCGACAGGAGAGACCACCATGACCTTGACCGACGCGACTCCGACGACGGATCCGGATGCCGCGACCCCTGCGCTCTTCCGGCTGTCCGACGTCACCCGCATCTACCGGCAGAAGGACCGCATCGTGAAGGCGCTCGCGGGCGTCGACCTCGAGATCGCCGCCGGCGATTTCGTGACGATCCAGGGCCCGACGGGCGGCGGCAAGTCCACCCTGCTGCAGCTGCTCGGCGCCCTCGATCGTCCCACGTCGGGCTCTGTCCGGCTCGGCGAGCTCGACCTCGGGGGCGCCACGAACGCCGAGCTCGGCAGAGTGCGTGCGCGCGAGATCGGTTTCGTGTTCCAGGGGTTCAACCTGATCCCGACGCTGACGGCCGCCGAGAACGTCGCCATGGCGCTCGAGCCTCTCGGCATCCCGAAACAGGAGCGTGCGGCGCGCGTCGCCGAGGCGCTCGATCACGTCGGTCTCTCGGATCGCGGCGATCATCGACCCGGAGAACTCTCGGGGGGTCAGCAGCAGCGGGTCGCGATCGCGCGCGCGATCGTGAAGCGCCCTCGCGTGCTGCTCGCCGACGAGCCGACGGGCAACCTCGACGAGAGCATGCGCGACGAGATCCTCGCCGTGCTCGAGTCGCTGTGCACCGAGGGGCTGACGCTCATCGTCGTCACGCATGACTCGGCCGTCGCGCAACGGGCGCGACGGCGGCTGCGCCTCGAGAAGGGCGTGGTGCGCGACATCACCCGCTGAGCGTCAGCCGGCGGAGCGGGCGTACGCGGCGATGCGATCGAAGAGATCGTCCTGCGCCGCGTCGACCCGCTGGTCCTCACGGTGCGCGTCGAAATGATCGACGATGCGGCGCGCACCCTCGTCGAACGTGATCGTGGTGCGGAACTCGGGGACGAGCGCGGTGACCTTGCTGCTGTCGAACAGCATCGAATGGGCCTTGTCCCCGATGAGCGTGGGGCCCAGGTCGGGAGCGAACGCGGTGATGGCGTCGGATGAGACATGCACGAAATCCGGCTCGCGGACTCCCGCGGCATCCGCGAGCCAGCCGTAGATCTGGTTCCAGCTCGGCGCGTGCGTTCCGGTGATCGTGAACGCCTCGCCGATCGCCTCGGGATTTCCGAGCAGTCCCGCGAAGGCGACCGCGAAGTCGTCGGCGTGGGTGATCGTCCACAGGCTGGTGCCGTCGCCGTGGATGACCACCGGCCGGCCTGCGCGCATCCGTGCGATGTCGGTCCAGCCGCCGAGAGTGGGAATCATCCGCTCGTCGTAGGTGTGCGACGGCCGGATGATCGTGACCGGAAGCCCGCGGTCGCGGTGCGCGGCGACGAGCAGGTCCTCGCAGGCGATCTTGTCGCGGGAGTACTGCCAGAACGGATTGCGCAGCGGCGTCGACTCGGTCACCGGCAGCCGCCGGGGCGGCTTCTCGTAGGCGGATGCCGAGCTGATGAACACGTACTGCGCTGTGCGCCCCTCGAACACGTCGAGGTCCTGCTGGACATGATCGGTCGTGAAGGCGAGGAATTCCGCGACCACGTCGAATTCGCGTCCCGCCACGGCTGCACGCATCTCCCCGGCGTCGCGGACGTCGGCCACGACCTCGCGCACGCCGTCGGGAAGGGGTCTGCGCGCCGACCCGCGATTGAGCACGGTCACGTCGTCCCCCCGCTCGAGGGATCTGCGCACGCAGGCAGCGCTGATGGTTCCGGTACCGCCGATGTAGAGAATGCGTCGACTCGTCACCGTTCGACATTAGCCCCGCGCGGGCTGACCTAGGGTTGGCACATGACTCTCGTGGATGCCGCCGTGTATCGGGACGGCCGCCGGATTCTGAGCGGAACGGCCGCCGAGGTCCTTCACGAGGCGAAGGCGTTCGGCGGCATGGCGTGGGTCGGGCTATACCGGCCCGACTCCGATGAGATGCGCGAGATCGCCCAGGCACTCGATCTTCATCCGCTCGCCGTCGAGGACACGCTCGTGGGACATCAGCGGGCGAAACTGGAACGCTACGGCGAGATGACCTTCCTCGTGCTGCAGCCCGCTCGGTACATGGACGACACCGAGACGGTGGAGTTCGGCGAGGTGCACATCTTCGTCGGGCCCGGATACGTCATCACGGTGCGCCACGCCGAGAATCCCAACCTGGCGGCGGTGCGCCACCGGCTCGAGGAGAACCCGCACGTGCTCAAGCTCGGGCCCTACGCGGTCGTGTGGGCGGTCTGCGACGACATCATCGACCAGTATCTGCCCGTGGTCCAAGGCGTCGAGAACGACATCGACGAGATCGAGGACGAGCTGTTCTCGGGGGACCCCAAGGTCTCCAAGCGCATCTTCGGGCTGCAGCGCGAGGTCATCGATCTGCAGCATGCCACCACCCCGCTGGTGTCGATGTTCGACCGCCTCCAGAAGATCGTCATGGAGGTGACCGGGCAGTCCGAGGCGCCCGCGTTGCGGGATGTGGACGACCACGCCAGACTCGTCGTCGAACAGGTCGACACCTTCCGCGCGACGCTCGACAGCGCGCTGACCGTGCACGCCACGATGGTCGAGCAGGAGAACAACGAGGCGATGCGGCGGATGGCGGAGTCGGGCCTCCAGCAGAACGAGCAGGTGAAGAAGGTGTCGGGGTGGGCCGCCATCCTCTTCGCGCCGACCCTGGTAGGCACCATCTACGGCATGAACTTCCGGTACATGCCGGAGCTGAACTGGGTGTTCGGCTACCCCATGGCGCTGGGTCTCATGCTGGCGACGAGCCTCACGCTCTACACCGTGTTCAAGGGCAAGGGCTGGCTCTAGGGCGGTGTCGGCGGCGGTCGATAGCGTGACCTCAGTGTCAGGGTGACAGTGCCGCGTTGCGGTGGTTGGATCCTGATCACCTGGTGTCTGGCTCGTAGCGTCCCTGCCGCTCCCGTTGGGGTTGGCGTTCATGCGTTTTGCCGATGCCGGGTGTGAT
>NZ_BAAAOG010000008.1:0-170944 GCF_039530205.1 Microbacterium deminutum | reverse complement strand
CAGCCCGACAGGGTCGGGAAATAGAAATCCGGGGTCTTGTTCTCCTGGATGAACACGATCACCCGCCGCGTCGAAACCATCCCCGCACCCCCCGTCGTATCGACCTCACCCGACCCCATGCAACCACCGCCAGGTCAACACCAGAAGAGGACCCCGCAGCCTGGCAATCAACTCCGGCATCCACGGGTTCAAAATGCCGGATTCGTCGATCTGGTCCTCAGGCGCTCCGCAGGAGCGCGGCGCACATTGTGCGCGTCATCGTCGTCACGTAGGCCTCGACCTCCCATCCGGCCCGCACGACGAGTCGGTCGTAGAACTCGCCCGAGAAGATGAGCATCAGATCGCGGGCCTGGTCGATGCTCAAACCCGGGCGCAGGTAGCCGCTGTCGGAGAGGGCCTGTGCGTTGTGCGTCATCCGCGCCGCGCGGCCGCGTTCGATCTCGTCCAGGAGCCGGGCTGCCTCCGGATCGACCTCGGCTGCCGAGCGCACGAGCGTGAGTACACCGATGGCCCGCGGCGCGACTTCGAGACCGAGGCGCACCCACCCTTCGATAATGTCGGGCCCGCTCTGCGAGGTTACGGCCAGAACGTCCGCCCGCTGTTCCGCGTGGTCGGTCGCGGTCCCGGCGAGCGCGTCCTCCCAGATCGAGCGGACCAGTCCGGCCTTGCCACCGAACGACTTGTAGATCGTCTCGGAGGACACCCCGGCCTCGCTCGCCACGGCGGCCACGGTGGTGCGCGAGAAACCCCGCGACGAGAACAGCCCGGATGCTGCCTCCACCACGTGCGCGCGGCGTTCGGCCGCGCGGCTCCGACGATGAGCAGCGTCGTAGCTCCTTCTCTTGACAGGGCGCTCCGGCACGAGGATCCTCCTTATTAGATACATATCACTGTATCTAATACGCGCGGATTCTCGACGCGAACAGGAAAGACGCGACACCATGACCCCCGAACCTCCCACGACCCGCTCGCCCGCTGACGTTGTGCGAAGCCTCCACCGCGCCACCGCCGACCACGATCTCGACCGGATCGTCGCCCATTTCGCAGCCGACTACGTCCTCGACGACCCCATTCGACCGGATCGAAGCTTCCGCGGAGCCGAGCAGGTGCGCCGCAACTGGGCGGGGATCCTCGCAGGGATGCCGGATCTCGCGGTGGACGAACGGCGCCTCGTGGCCGACGGAGCCACGGTGTGGACCGAGATCGTCCTCAGCGGGCATCGAAGTGACGGCTCGGAGCAGGTTCTGCGCGGAGTGATGATCTTCCATGTCGAGGGCGGCGTCATTGATTCCGGCACGTTCTACCTTGCACCGGTCGTCCGCGACAGCATCGATGCGGATGCCGCAGTTCGAACGGTCATTTCGGGGCTGCGGCCGTGATCCTCGTCGTGGGCGGGACCGGGCGCCTCGGGCGACTGGTGGTGGAGGATCTCGCCGTGGGGTCGGACGTGCGGGTGCTCGCGCGGCACGCGACGGCATCCGTTCCCCTCTTGTCGCGCTCGGTACACCTCGTGGACGGCGATATCCGCGATCCGGCCACAGTCACCGCAGCGGCACACGGCGTCTCGTGCATTGTGGTCGCCTCGCACGGAGTTGAGAGCCGTGAACGCAACGGCCTCGCGACCGTCGACGAGCTCGGCAGCCGTGCCGTCGTCTCTGCCGCGCAACGAGTCGGATGCAGCATCGTCCTCGTGTCGTCCGTGGGCGCCGCCCCGGATGCCGCCCTGCCGCTCGCCCGAACGAAATGGTCCGCCGAGCAGGTGGTCCGCGGGTCCGGCGTCCCGTGGACGATCGTGCGCGCGACGGCGTTCGCGCAGACATGGGCGATGATCCTCAGCCGGTCTGCAGGTCGCTCGGGTCGCCCCGCCATCATCGGTGGAGGGGAAGCCGCGCATCGATTCGTCGACGTCAGGGATGTCGCGGCCGTCGTCGCTCGGGTCGCGACGGATGACTCACTCAGGGGTCGCATCCTTCAGGTGTGCGGGCCCGAAGGTCTTACCGTGTCGCAGCTCGCCGTGCTGGTACAGCAGGCGAATTCCTGGCACGGGTCGCCGCGCTACCTTCCTGTGCCGCTAGCGCGAATGATCGCGGCATCCCTCGCCCTCTTCCGCGCGGATCTCGCCCGGAAGGTGTCGCTCGGGATCGCCATGAACGATCCTCAGCCGGCAGACGGGCTCGACGCGGACGTGCCGTCTTGGATCGAGTCGCATCCGATCACCCTCGAGACGATGGGCGCCGCATCGGCGCACGGCATGCCCGCTCGACCACCGGTGTGACCTTCGTTGGCTCCCCCTACGGGACCGCCCGATCCGCTACCGGGGTGGTTGCGGATCGGCCCTGCGGCGTAGTCTCCAGGGCGTGGCCGGTGAGCTGGACGACGCCGTCGTCGTGGACTTCCCGCTGCGCGGAGAGGGGTGGATGGCCGTAACGACGCCGGCCGCGCGGATCCCGAGCCATGGCACCGATATGCTCGGGCAGCGGTTCGCGTTCGACTTCCTCAAGGTCGACGAGCGTGCAGGAACGCGCTTTCATCCGGCGGGGATGCTGCGTGCGAACCTCGTCGGCGTCCGGGTGCAGGAGTGCTACGCGTGGGGCGCGCCGATTTACGCGCCGTGCGACGGGGTCGTGGTGCTGGCCGTCGACGGCGTGGCCGAGCGAGCCTGGATCCATCCCGTGACCGAAGCCGCGCGGCTCATCCGCAATGCCTGGACGTTCACGCCCGGCAACCTCCCCGCCATCCTCGGCAACCACGTGATCCTGCGGACGGGCGACGTCTTCGCGGCGTTCGTCCACCTCGCGCCGGGCTCCGTAGCAGTGCGCGCCGAACAGATCGTGCGGTCCGGTGAGCTGCTGGGCCGCGTCGGCCACACCGGCAACTCGACCTCACCTCACCTGCACTTCCAACTCATGGACTCCTTGGACGTGATGACGGCTCGCGGCATCCCATGTGCGTTTCGCAGGTACGACGTCGAGCACCAGGGATCCTGGATGTCGATCCGAAACGGCATTCCCGCTCAGCGCGAACGTCTTCGGTCGGCCGAGGTGGCCTGATCCGGCGCCGCTGACCCGATGTCGGGCAGCGCTCGTGCGGGACGGCTTGCGCTCGATCCCTGTCTGCCCTCACTGCTCCGCGCGCCGCACGCGTGAGATCCTCCGTCGACCCGCCGAAGCCGGGGCGAATCGCGAATCGCATAGCAAAAGCAAAGCGCACGGATGGTCGTTGCTCGGGAACCCTTGCTGAGATCGGTGCAAAGAGAGGGACCCGATCATGAATGAATCCGTCGAGTCGACTGAGTCGATGCAGCCGAGGACGACTCCCCAACGAGAGGTGGTCGGGCGTCACCCGTGGTATCGACGCCCCGGCCGGATCGTCGGGGTCGCGGCATGCCTGGCGGCCGTAGGTGTGCTCGGGATCGGCGCCTCGGTTGCTGCCGCTGCGAGCACGAGCAGCCCGACCAGCGCGGCATCCGCTTCGAGTGCCACCGTGCTCGCACAGTCGAGCGCGCGCGATCCGTATCGTGGGAGCGCGTATGCGGATTGGTATGGCGACTCGGGAGCATACGGATACGGCACGCCGAACGCAGGCGGCTGGAGCACCACGCAGTCCCCCGCCACAACCGCCTCAGCGAGCGAGTCGAAGGGAATCGTCCTCATCGACACCGTTCTCGGCTACGACAACGCCGCCGCGGCCGGTACCGGCATGGTCGTCCGCAGCGACGGGCTCATTCTGACCAACAACCACGTCGTCGAGGGCTCCACCCAGATCTCCGTCACGATCGCCTCGACCGGACAGACGTACACGGCGAAGGTGGTCGGGACGGACGCCACCGATGATGTCGCGCTCCTGCAACTGCAGGGGGCGACCGGCCTCGACACCGTCGCCATCGACCAAGACCACACCGAGAGCGCCGGCGACGCCGTGACCGCGGTCGGCAACGCAGAGGGCGGCGGTGTCCTGATGGCATCCACGGGAACCATCACCGCGCTCGACTCGAGTGTCACAACCGCCTCCGAGGGACCGGTGGCGAGCGAGACCCTCAACGGCGTCATCCAGATCGCCGCGCCAATCGTCTCCGGCGACTCCGGCGGTGCACTCCTCGACGCGGACGGTGAAGTCATCGGAATGACCACAGCCGCCTCCTCGGGCAGTGCGGACATCACCGCATTCGCGATCCCGATCGGGACGGCACTCACGCTCGCGCAGCAGATGGCGAACGGCGACGGGTCGGGCTCCGTGACCATCGGCTATCCGGCGTTCCTGGGCGTCGGCATCGGCCAATCGGCAGCTATCGGCGGCCCCGACTCGGGGTACAACGGGTACGGATCGCAGAATGTCACGGGCTCGGGAGTCAGCGTCGGCTCGGTCTTCGCCGGCACCCCGGCTGAGAGTGCGGGACTCGCCGCCGGCGACACCATCACGGCGGTCGACGGCACGACGGTGACAGACGGGAGCTCGCTCTCGGCGATCATGGCATCGCACAAGCCGGGCGATGCCGTGACGGTGACCTGGGTCGACACTGCGGGCGCGACCCACTCGGCGTCAGTAACCCTTACCGCAGGTCCCGTGGCGTGACAGATGCCCATCAGGTGAGGGCAAGCGACGCTCCGTAGGGCGTCGCCCACGTGCAGCGGCGCGGAGCGGCGCGGATCGGGCCGCCCTCCGGAGCTCATCGCGATAATGAAGATGTGCAGCAACGCATTGGTCACCTCACCACGGCCGATGGCTCCGACGTTGCGTATGCCTCGGTGGGCACCGGCAGGCCTCTGGTGTACATCAACGGGTGGCTCAGTCATCTGCAGCTGAGCTGGGAGGTGCTCGCGGAGCGCGCGTTCTACGAGAGCCTCGCGGATGGCTGCCGGCTCGTTCGCTACGACCGTTCGGGATGCGGGCTGTCCGCCGCATCCGATCGTCAACCCTCATTGGCGTATGAACTGGAGCAGCTGAGCGCTGTCGCCGAGGCGCTCGGTGCGGAGCCGTTCGACCTGATGGGCACGTCGATGGGAGCGCTCGTCGCGGTGGCGTGGGCCGCAGCGCACCCTGAGACGGTTCGTCGGCTCGTTCTCTACGGAGGCTGGGTGACGGGCGCCCAGATCGCGGAGCCGAGCGTGCAGGATCATCTCCTCGGACTGGTGGAGTCGCACTGGGGTCTCGGCTCGGACGTACTCACCGACATCTTCGCCCCCGATGCGAACTTCGCGTCCCGTGAGGAATTCGGTCGGTACCAGCGGGCCTCATCGACCGCGGGCAGCGCCCGGTCGCTGCTGGCGCTGAGCTACGACCTGGACGTCAGCGACCTCCTGGCGGAGGTTCGCGCGCCGACGTTGGTGGTGCATCGCGCGCAGGACAGAGCTGCGCCGATCGAGCAGGCGCGGGCGCTCGCCGACGGCATCCGCGATGCGCAGCTTGTCGTGCTGCCCGGGCGCTCACACCTTCCCTACGCGGGCGACGCGCAGAGCCTGGTCACCCCGATCCGCCGCTTCCTGGGCTTGCGCCGGCTGCCGCGTGACCCGCGAGCGCTGACCGGGCGACAGACCGAAGTCGCTGCTCTGGTCGCCAAGGGGTGCACGAATCGCGAGATCGCGGTGCGGTTGGGCATTGACGAACGGTCCGCGGAAGGCCATGTCGAACGGATCCGTCTGCGCCTCGGCTTCACATCGCGCGCCCAGATCGCGGCCTGGTGCGCCGCTCGACGAGAGGAGTCGGCATCCGCGAAGTGAGGTAGTTCCACGCCTGAAACGGCAAACGCGACCGTGCACTCTTGGGATCTGCTGCAGATGACAACAACACCCGGGAGCAGAAGTGAATGCCACCCAGAGCACCACCTCGACGGCCACGCCGGCCGTGACGGAGTTCGAGCAGCACGCCGTGCGCGGCCCCTTCAATGCCTTGTTCTTCCGGATGATGGACCCCTACATCGAGCACAGCCTCCGGTCGCACAAACAGCGAATGTACGCGGGGCTCCCCCGCGAGGTCGTCGAGATCGGCCCGGGAGTAGGCGCGAACCTCGATTACCTCCCTGCCGGTGCGTCCCTCGTGGCCATCGAGCCGAACCGTCACATGCACGGCCGGCTGCGAGAGGCGGCGCGTCAGCACGGCGTGCAACTGACCTTGCGTGAGCGCATGGCCGAGCAGACGGGCCTGCCCGACAGCAGCGCGGACGCTGTCATCTCATCGCTCGTGTTGTGCACGGTGCAGGATCCCGCTGCTGTGCTCGCCGAGGTACGACGCATCCTGCGCCCGGGCGGCACCTTTCGATTCCTGGAGCACGTCGTCGCCGAGACCGGGACGCCGACGCGAGCCGTTCAGCGGATCCTCCGCCGCCCCTGGGCCTGGACCTTCGAGGGCTGCTCCTGCGAACGAGACCTCGAAGGATACGTGCGCGCGGCTGGGTTCGAAAGCGTCGAGATCGAGCGCTACCGCATCCACACCCCGTTCCTCCCGTTCAACACCCACATCGCCGGCATCGCACGCACGTGACGCGTGAGTGGAACGCTACTGGTCAGTCGCGTGATGGTG
Source organism: Microbacterium deminutum (assembly GCF_039530205.1). Lineage (NCBI taxonomy): Bacteria > Bacillati > Actinomycetota > Actinomycetes > Micrococcales > Microbacteriaceae > Microbacterium > Microbacterium deminutum. The sequence continues at coordinate 164,428 of NZ_BAAAOG010000008.1, read as the reverse complement.
TGTCGACCAGTCCGGCCCACGACCAATGTGGGATGTCCAGGTGGTCGGGTACATCCTCTGCGGAGCGGTGGTAACGGGACATCGTCGTCGTGGTGGCCCACGCGAAGTAGTCGTGAAGCACCTGTCGGAGCGGGTCTGCTTCGGCCAGAGCAACGTCGACCAGGGCCTGGTCGAAACAGGCGATGGCTCGACGATCCATGTCGTCGTGGACGCCGTTTCCACTGTGGATCCGGACGACCGAGGTTTCGTCACCGTACTCGGCCGAGTACGCCGGCGGTCCTCCGAGCGCCTCCGCCCAGTACGCCGCCAGCCGCTTGGTGTGCTCCGGATGGAAGCCATGGCTGAAGGCGTGGCCGACCACCTCGTCCGCCATCACCCTGTCGTGCCACGCGCCAGCCAGTCGCTCGAGCCCTTCGGCACCACCCGCAGCCTCATAGACCGTACCCATGCGCTCAGTGTCGCACTCCTGCACGACCACGCGAGCCCGAACGGCTCACCTGATGAATCGGCTGACCAGTCGGACGAGGGTCGGCAGCCCTCGCGAGGTGGCCGGACCGCCGGTGAGACTTTCGAGGACGGGGGTGGCGTGACCTTCGCCGTCGATCCGGTTGTGGATGATCGCCCAGCCGGGCCCGGAGTCGACGATCTCGCAGCGGTGCCGGTCGGTCTCCTTCCTCACATCGGCAGCCGTCGGGTCCAGATCGCCGCCGCCATGGAGCGTGAACTCATATCGGCGGAGGTCCGTTGCGTCGCGGTGCCGGTCAACAGCCTCCGCGAGCGAAGCAAGCGCGATGCAGTACACCTCGCGCTCATGTCCCGATCGGGCAGCGATCCCCGCGGACGCCCGTTCTGCGGCTTCGACCGGATCGTCCGCGTCGAATAGGACAGTCCCGTTGCTCTGGAACAGTTCGACGTTGCGGCATCCGGCGTCGGTGAAGCCGGCACGGATGTCGGCCGTCGAGGGGTTCCCCCGTTGGCCCTGGTTGACGTTTCGAAGCAAGGCGACCCAACGCACGCGTCGAGGGTACGCCACGCCACGCACGCCGTTTGGCGCCGCATCGACCTGATCGATCGTGATGTCGCGAGAGCCGGCGAGCCGCTCGCCCAGCTGCTCTGGTGAACGGCGCGCACCATTCGAGGACTCCGGCGGCATCGCCGGCTGTCACGAGATCGCCGCCGACCCTTCGCATCCGAGCATCAATCGACGAAGGAGTGGATCGCCACCGCGCTCGGACCATGGGCCACAGACGACCTCGAGGATGCCGATCTGGACGGCGCTCGCGCCGGGCTCTAGCCGCGCTGTTCGGCCCGGCAGGAGGTGATCTCTCCGGGTTGGTGGACGCCGCGACCGGCGTCACAGCGGACTCCCCCCCGTTCGCATCGGATCTCCCTGCGCCGCTGAGGTCGAATCTGCGCCGGCACGTTCGGCGCGATGGGCGCTCGCGCCGGAGCAGCTTCGCGACGAGGACCTCGCTGACAGCGTGAAGCCGTTCGCCTGGCCCCGGGCGTTCGCCTGCGTATCTCCTGATGGGTGCCATTATTCAAACAAGACCGCGCATGATCGATCTGGGCCGTGATGGACCAACGACGCCTAAGACCATGATCGCGGTCGCCAGCTAGGGACAGGGACAACTTCGCCCACGTTTGCGATTTCACCCTCTGTCAGTTGGAACTTATCGCGCTACCCGGTCGCGAGTTGGGTGAGCGCCGTCTTGATCGCCGCAGCCTTGTCGTGTGAAGTTCGAAACTCTATCTCGTTGCCTGAAGTGATTACCGTGACCTTCGTATTGACCGCGCCATCTTTCTGCGTCTTGATAGAACTGATCTTGGAAGCTGGGATAACCTCGGTGGCCTGGGTCTTGAACGACGGTCGCATGAAGATAAGGCTGATGCACACAGTGAACACGGCGAGCACAATTGCCGTGATGTTCCACCCAGCGCCGCGTCCCTCGCGCGCCCATTCGATGCGGTTTCCGTAGATGTGGACGTCAGCGTTCTTGCCCGAGATGCGGCTCTTGGTGTGCAGGATCAGATCGCTCATGCCCAGAGCATAGCCCCGCACTACCAGGCCTCGCGGTCCAACCGCTTCGCTAGCGCCGTACTTGACGACATGGCGACCGGCATCCCTGGTGGCGGCAGCACAGACCGGGCTTGGACAGGTGGCTTGGCTAGATCGGAGCCAGACGAACCGCCAACCGTGGGGCAGCGTGGCGAACCGTGCAATCGTTACGCAATCCCGCGCACTTGCCGGCGTATCGATTCGAGGCTGTGCACGCCGAGGCTCCTTTGACGCTCAGAACACCCGAATCTCGGAGTTGGCCGAGGTTGCGGCAACTGTGTCGCAAGGCCCTCGCGGCAGGTGCCGATGCCGATGCTTGTACAACACGGACCGTCGGGGTCACGAATCCCAACACGCCTGCACCAGGTCCGGCCTATACGCCAACACGAAAGCCACCACAACACTCTCCACTCATTAAGTGTTGCCGTCACCTCGACAATCCAAGGACCGCCGAGAGGGCACCCGGCTACATCGATCGTCGTACAGGAGGAAGGGTCCTACTCGTGATGCACGGCCTCGGCTGCGATCGGGTCCAGGTGAGTCCCGAAACAGGGTAGATGTCGTCTCCATACCGAACGCCCCGCATCAGTCGGGGCGGGCGCCGAATATTCGGCTATGGAGAGGTATTGACCGCTGTTTTCCAGCAGAAAGGTCTGCTTAGCTTCGGGAACGATGAATGCCATCATCCCGGCGAACTGGTCGCCATCGTACAGGGTAGGCCCGTCGGTAACGGATGCCATCCCGTCCGGGTACACGCTCCACTCGTTGCCGTAGACATGGCCCTCGGGTGTGGCCGGGTGAACCGAGTAGGACTCCATCGAGGGTTCCGTGCCGTCGGCGTAGATTCCGACGAATCCGACACCGACCAGAACCTATTTATGGCCCGCGGGAGGCTCGGCGATGAACTGGTTGTAGCCATGAACCTTCGCTTTGCCGTTCGCGTCGAGGACCGTACCCGTGAGGCCGAACTTCGGTCCGCCGAACAGACCCTTCACAACCATGCCAGCCTTGCCGGCAAAAGGATGCTCCAGCGAACCGTCTTCCTCCGGAGCCACCGGCTCTTTGGCTGCGGGCTCTTTGGTTGCGGGCTGTTCGGGCGGGGCTTCAGCGACCGTCTTGGGGCGGGATGCCGAGCGAGACCGGCTGTTCGGTGGGCGTAGTCACAGAAGATTCCTCGTATCGGGTGTTGTAGCTGCTGAGGTTCACGAAAGAGCACGGACGTGAACGGCACCGTCCGGTGAGCGGGACGCGTCCCGCTCAGGCTTCATCGATGCTCCTTCCCAGCGCGTTGGTCTTATGCGTGTCTAAACCGAACTTATGTCCCCACTATGCGTACTCAACTCGTACTTGGCAATGCTTGACGTCGCAGGTGGGAGTCCTGGCCAGGCACGTCGGAATCCTCCGGCGGCCACATCCACTGACCAATGAACGCCGGCCGCTCGGGCTGGCCGCCGTGTGACCAACATGTCGCCTGTGCGGAACCGGGGTTGGCTGGATCCGGTGGCGACGGGCAGTGCGCGGCACCGGAAACATTCGGTCCCCGCGACTACGCTCCGATCCGACGCTGACCTTGACCTCCGCTCAGCGGAGGTAGAGTCTGGCGTCTAGGAGATAGCTGGCGCGGGGGAACTTGCAGTTCAACCGTTTTGCGCTGAAGGAACCTCAGCACACGTGCCATGCTCAAGCCGTCATGAGTGAGCCGTCAGAGCCCCACGACGAATCCAGCCCCAATCCGGCGAGTAAGTTGCCGGCACCGCCGCCGGTGGCTGCTGGGGTTCCACCGGAACCGCCGGGGCAGCCAGCGAACATCGCACCGCCCCCGCCCTCGGCCCCGACTGTGGCTGTTGACCCAAACACGCCCGCCCAACCGGAGCCCAACGCGCCGAAGAAGGGCCGTGGGTTGGCGCTTACCGCTGTCATACTCGGCGCGGTCGGCGTCATCTTCTCGTTCACCCCTGCTGCCGGGTTCGGGATCTTCCTCGGCGTCGTCGCGTTGATCTTGGGAGTCATCGCCCTCATCCGGAAGACTTCGGCTCGCGGGCTTTCGCTGATCGGCACGATCCTCGGCGCTGTCGCAATCGTCCTTGGGATCATTTTCAACGTCGTATACAGCAACGGAACGTCCAGCACTGTGGACGAGAGCCCTGCAGCGAATCAGCCGTCCAAATCCTCAGCGGCGTCGCCTTCGAAGTCCGAGCCGGCAGCGAACCCGAACGCCGCGTACGACAGCGCGTACGGGACGTTCGCGCCCGTGACCAAGACGGGTACCGGCGACTCCGTCATCGCGATCCCGGCAGGCGCGACAGCTGGCATCGTCACAGCACAGCACAACGGATCCTCGAACTTCGTCCTGTCGGTCCTCGACTCGGCCAACCAGCCCACCGGAGACTTGCTCGTCAACACGATCGGCCCCTACAAGGGTGTCACGGGGTTCGGCCTGAGCGGCATCGGCAGTGGCGCGGGCACCAACATCAAGGTGAGTGCCGACGGGGACTGGTCCGTCGTGATCGCCCCGATCTCCTCCGCACCTACACTCGTCGTGCCAGGCGGAGCAACCGGTGACCAGGTGTACAAATACGATGGCGCCGCCGGAAACTGGGCGTTCAGCAACACCGGCCAGAGCAACTTCGTTGTCGTCCAGTACAGCGGATCCATCCCGAACCTCGCCATCAACGAGATCGGTGCGTACAACGGGACTGTCCCGATGCTCGCTGGCCCGTCGGTGATCGTCGTCCAGTCCGACGGAGCTTGGACCGTCAAGCCGGGATAACGTCGAACCGATTCACGACGGCACGCGACTCAGGCGGGGTGGCCGACCCTAGTACGATCCACACCGACGACTTCGGGACGACTCGTCTCGTCGTTGAGATCCCCGACGAGCCCGCGAACCTATTCGTGTAGTTCTCGTTGGTGCAGACCCCACGATCGGACCACCGGCCCCGACCACGCGGACCTGAGGGCGACCGCCCTACCTGCCATCCTCGACCCAGACATCGAGAGATGGAAAGTCGACTCCGCTGAACAGCACAGGCATCGGCCGTGAAGTCGTCATCGACCGAAGGCACCCAGCGTCGCGGGCACGTGCCGAGGCCTCGCCCGCCCGCTGAGGCTCCTTCAGCAACGCTGGCGGTTGGACGATGCCGCTCAGCTCACAGCTTGTTTCGAGGTCGGCTTTCCTCACGTAGTTGCATGATCGCCGCCTCAGGTTCGGCGCCAAACACCGGCCGCCGCAGATGCTGGCTGCCGACGAATGCTCGATCAGCGATCCGAATCGGCCGCTCGCAGGGATCCCTCTCTGCACAATCGTGGAGAGGGCGGTTCGAGGGCCTAATCGACGGGAACAACGACCCCTTCCGACAGCGGTGTTTCTTTTAGAGCGACCGTTTTGACGGAATCGTCCTTTGCAATGTCGAAAACCACATCTCCCGTGAGGGTCTGACCCTTCTTGATGTAGTCAGGTTGGAGTGTCCCGGCGTACAGCATCGCCGCGACATCCGGTTTGACTTCGCCGTTGATCTGGGCAGTGGTAATCGTGATCTCTCCCAGAAACATCCCGACGTTCGCGTTCGCTGTGGCTGCGACGTTGACCTTGCAGTATTGACCGTCGGGCGGAAGCGGATCGTAATTGCCGTCATCCATTGGTTGCTCGGTACAGGTCACGGAGTTCACGGTGTACTCGATGTCACCGTCGGTCACCGGTACCCCGATCGCCGGCGCCGCCTCTTGAGGGGCAGCCGAGCTCGATGCACCTTCGTTAGTCACACCCGCTCCGGCGCAGCCGGTGAGCGCCAGGCCCAGTCCGAGAACAACCAGCAGGCGGGCAGGAAGTCGTCGGAGATTGCTTGATTGCATGATGCCCCTCTCGTTGGCTGGTCATCTGCGCTCTCCCCGAGCCGTGCCACGTGCTCCGCACTGAGATCACTATCGCGCCACCATGGGCACTGATCAAGTGCCCCTCAACGGCGAGCGCTCGCGGCTCCACGGGGTGGCAGGTGCTTGTGCCATGACGTCACCGTTTCACCCGGTCCTGTGTCTGGCTGGGCTCGGAAGGCGCCGGGTCGCCCCTGACGATCAGGTCGTGGTCAATGTCGAGGGTGCGAGGTCGCCGTTGTGCGGGCAATCGTTCTCGACGAACGTCCGTGCTCCGCATTCCGGAAACGGAGACGCCGAGGACGAGCCCGCTGGGCATCACACGATCAGATCTCTCGTGACCGGAACACGTCGCGCTGACGGGTCGCTACTCGGCGACTTGAGCTCACGCCGGGACCATGACCTTTGGTCGCTTCCGATACGCTGACCGCGCGCGGCATTGGAGCCACGCCTGACTCCTTGGGAGACCCTCATGTCCGAGACCGCGCCGATCCTCGCCTGGACGCTGCAGAAGGAGATCCCGACACCCGACGACGTACAGTCTCTGCTTGTCGAGGGCGAGCAACCCGTCGCATCATTCAAGACATTCCGCGACTCCGCGACGTTCACCACGAAACGACTCATGGTTCGCGACGCGCAGGTCATGACCGGCAAGAAGGTCGAGATCCACTCGCTGCCGTACAGCTCAATCAACATGTGGTCCACCGAGAACGCCGGGGGCATGCTCGACCGTGACGCAGAAGTCGAACTGTGGACTCCCCCGGGCCACATCAAGGTAAAGCTGACCAAGGGCGCGGACGTCCGGCGGATCGACAGCCTTCTCGCGTGGGCCCTTCTCCACGGCCACACAACCGCCACGATGACCAGCCAGCGCGGCCGTCCCGATCGGCATACCAAGATCGTCAGATCGTGACGTGGCGCAGCGCACTCGGAGCTGCCTGCAATGTGCTGGACATCTACGCCGCTGCACGGCTGCCCGCCGTGGGACGCTTTCAGCTTTGGCGGGGTACCAGCCGTGGGGCTCGGCGAGGGCCCCCAGGGCGTCGTGCTCCGACGCGGACTCGGGAGGCCGGTCATCTGCAATCCTCGAAGTCATCATGGAACATGTGAAGCACCCCTAAAAGGACCTCGAATCGGGCGCAGCCCGCAGACGGATCGGCCCGTGATCGACCGTCCGAAAAGGCGCATTCGGGCACGGCCCGGCTACGGATGCCACTTGGGGCCGCCATTTGGCTTTCTCGCGCGGCATTAGTCCCCAGAGTCGGATGTCCGCTGAAAGGTGGACTGTCGGCCTCTGCATCGCTACGCCATGCTCGGCCGCATGAGATGCCTTGGGGCCGCGGCCGCGCTTGTGCTTACCGCATCAGTCGCGCCCGTCGCCGTAGCCTCAGGTTGAACTGTCGTCGACAGCGAGCGGCGGGAGGTAACCACCTATCAATCTGGCGTCGACGTCTGACGGATCGCGTGCCGCGAACACGGTGATCTGTGGACGATAGGCTCGGCTTGGCCAGGCATCGGCCAGCCACCTTTTCGGAACTATGGAACATGACGACCGACACCGAGGTCAACTACGAGACGAGGACATTTCGTGTAGTTCGAGGGATGGAGTCTCGAACTATCAAGAAGTGGGCGGACGACGGCTGGGAGGTCATCTCTCAGACACCGGGGACGATTCGGACAGACATCACGATGCGTCGACCAAAGCCGAAGCCTCCCATCGTTCCGTGGATCATCGGTGGCGGCGTAGTCGTCGTTGCACTCGCGACGATCATTACCTTCGGAGTCATCAGCGAGCGCGCCGCTGCGCCGCAGGCTTCCGGCAGCCCGGTGCCGCCAGCAACACCGACGGCACCGAGCAAGACCGCCTCGCCGACGCCCACTGTCGACGACACGTGCGACACGGCCCCCGCATCCTCGAGTTGCAAGTTTGGTCAGACCGCGATCTATTCGGACAGCACAAGGGATGGTGAGATGCTGCTGGAGATCACGGTCCTGCCGCCGGTCGAGTTCACGCCAAGCGGCAGCGCGGTGTTCTTTGACAACTTCGCTGATCAGCAAGCACCCAAGCCCGTGAATGTGTACTTTCCAGTCACCATCAAGAACGTTTCGCCGGCATTGGCGCGCGACAATGACTTCGTTTTCGCTCATGCGACGAATGCCGAAGAAGGCGAGTCTGACGTGCTGTCCGTTAGCGACGGTGAGGTAACCAGCTCGGTGGATTTTCAGTCTCTCGCGCCCGGCGATTCCTACGGCTTCAAGAGCGGATGGAGCATGTCGACGCTCGATGGGATCAAGTTCACGATCAGCATCGACGGACTGTCGGGATATTCGGTGACCTTCAGCGACTAGGCCTGCGACCCGACTGAGCCGCCATTCGCATCATGTCCTTACCCCCGAGCGCTAAATGCACACTCGCTGAAGCGGTGCTGCTTGTCGGGTGGTGGTATCGATAGCGCGGCCGTCGTTGGAGGGGACTAGACGCGCCACCATCATGGTCTTGTTCTCGGAGGCACATCAGGGCGACCCGAGGACTCCCGCTGAGCATCTGCAGGCGCACGCCGACACCCTCGAGCGCGCCGCGCTGACAGGTATCCGAGCGACCGCCTGCGGGCGTCGCTTGGGTATGGCCCGCTAACGGATGATGAGCGGGGTTACATTCGCTCGAGCAACTCTGTCTTCTTGGCGTCAAACTCCTCATCCGTGAGGATGCCGTCGGCATGGAGCTCCGCGAGTTTCCTTATCTTTGCGGGGAGGTCTTCCGGCTGCGCAGCGCTAGTCGGCCCGGATCCGGCCGACGATCGATTCATCTGGTCCAGGATCGCTTCTCGCATCGCTGGCCCCGAGATCTGATCCGCTTTGAACTTGATGGAGTTGCCCGATGTGTACACTTCGACGATGGCCCAGATGCTCGAGTTGACTACCTGGGTGGACGAGATGCGCGTCAGGGGAATGGCCTCGGTACCCGCTCCAGAGCCGAACAGGGAGCCGGTTTTTCGTCGTTTGATGAGTTCGACTCGATCTGGGAACAGGACCAGGAACTGGTCTTGGCCGTCGTCGTAGGTGTGAGCCACGGCCAGCGCTCCGTCAACGTTGATTCCCTTCTTGGATGCCTTCGCGCGCGCCCGCTCGAGAATGCTTGCGGCCGCTTCTCGACGCTTCTCGACCTGCTGGAGCCTCCGCTCGTCGGCTTTGGCCTCTCCACTGACATCACCGGTGGTGGAAACATCTTCGGTCCTCTGTGCGGCTGAATCGGCTTCGGCCGCAGCGATCGCTTCCGGCGCGGGTTGGGCAGCACGGGCAGAAGCGATCGCCGTTTCAAGTGCGGCAATGTCCTTCGAAGCGATCGCGCTGAGTTTGACGACGATTCCGGCCCTGTCGGTGATGACCAGGGAGCCCCCGGTGAGCGCGCTCGATTTCGCAAGCACCTCAGCGATCTCGGTGAGGCGGATGCCGTCACCGAACCCAGACGGGCTGTAGCGGAAGAGCCGCACGTCTGTGACGACTAAGTCCGTGGTCAGGGGCTTCACTCCGTTCGCGGACCCTTGGTAAAAGACCCGTTCTCCAGGAAACAGGTAGCTGGCTGCCTCTGCATCTTTCTTCGCCTGCTTCTTGAGAGACCAACTCGCAGGATATTGCGTCATCGGCGTCCTCGCTTTCAGATGCGGTCGATGTAGATCGCTGTACGTGACCCACATGTTGGCCCTAGATCGAGGGCGCAGCAACACCTTCCGGTCTCATCGCGCGAACTGCCTGCTCGAGGATCGCGACCCAACGCGTGGATCCCCCTTCCACGCCAGGACCGGATGCGGGATGGCTGCTGGGGCAGCCCGGCAAAACCTTGCCCAGGACGAAGACGGGCGACGTCGACGAGATCGTCGAGCGATCCCGGAGAACACGATCGTGCACCGGTCTGCGAGCTTGCGCATCTTCGACCACGGGCGACATCCGCAATTCGATGAACTCCGGCGGTGAGCCGGCGAGCACGTCGATCGTCGTCGGCGTAACGAAGCAGACCACGGTCCAGTCGTAGTCCAACGATGCGAGGAGGCCCGAGCGGCGGTCGGAACCGCTCCGGGAGCGCGACGCGCAGTCGGTCCGGGTTGGGCAACGCACCACCCTCAAGGGCTAGGTCCGTCGTGGGGCCGCGGACCAGAGTCCTCAGGCATGTCGTGTGCAGGCTCCATCATTCCTCCGGCACCATTCGGTACTCCTCGTCCCCCCTGTAGTCCTGGCAGGAGCTGGTTTGATAGCAGTCGTCGCTGTGGCGGGCACTTCCAATGCCCGCGCTGACGATTACCAGTGCGATCCATCCGGCGACCCACAACAGGCTGTTGTCGTTTCCTTCGGCGTGTCGGTGCTCACCGGTTCGTACTCTCGGCACGTCGACGGAACCGCATCGCGGCATCCTGCTCCTGGGCTTAAGGCCGGGCGACGCTGGGCGTCTCCCAGCCCTCCTCCTCGATCGCCTTGTGCAGGCGGCGGTGAGCCGTGGCCCAGCGCTCCTCCAATTCGGCGGCGCTCTTGCTTGCTGTCGTGGATGTACCCGCGACCGTGGGACTGGGTGGTCATGACTGCTTCTCCTGCTTTCGCCCGGCGCGGAGCCGGGCGACCTCGGTGGTGTGTCCTGCCACTCGATCCGCACCGACCGCGGGTCGAACGGGCGTAGTCCGGGGGCGCCCTGTCGATCGCCACGACCATGCCCAACTCGTCAATCACGCGACGCTTAGCGAGTACCGAGAGGACTCCCCCATCGCGCCGGAATGGACTTGGCGAACGAGCGGTCGGTCAGCGGCGACCGGGGCGCGCAGGGCGTTGCGGCGCTTTACGAGGCCATCCATACGGGCGGTCAAACTGCTGCGCCTTCAGACGCGCCTGGTGGTCCAGCGCGCCATCCGCCAGGGGATCCGACCAAGTGTGGCGTGACCTTGATCCATCGATCCTCGTTGGCGGATGGGCGACGCACGTGCGTCGGTGGTGAGATCTGTCACGACAACGACCTGATCGCCACTCCGGGCTCGCGGTATTGCTCGATGCGGTCGTCTCGAACTTGACGGACAACTCGCGCCAGCATGTGAGCGCGTCGAATCGGGTCGGGTCACCGGGCCCGGAGGTCCCTGCACTGGATCAGCGAGAAACGGTGACAGATATCGGTCAGACCAACTCGGGCACCCTCAGGTGGTGGACGGCGAGTTCGCACTCGAGGACGTCGACGAACTCGATCCCGGTCTGCTCGGTCATCATGGCCCGCTGGCGGGCGCCGAACTCGCGGTTGCCCTCGAGCCTCGCTGCGCTGTCGAAGCTGACCGTGGCGCAGAGCATCCCGGTCTCACGGCTCAGGAGCATGCTCGCGCTGCAGAACCCGTCCTGGTTCTCCAGGAGCGGCAACACGTTGGTCTTGAACGCGTCTACTTCTGCGTCCAGCTGACCCGCCCGTGGTCGAGCCCAAGTCACACGAGCGCAGGCCCCGGCAGGCGACTCGTGGTCACGATGGAGGATCGCGATCTCCCACTCCTGGATCTCGAGTCCGTCCCCGCCCAAGGTCTCGAGCAAGCGCTGTCGGATCGGCTTGAGCTGTTCGTTGCTCCCGCGCATGGCGTCCTCGGACTCCCACGAGCTCGTGGCGATGCAGCGGCAACTCGACCGGTCGACCAGCAGAGACAGTCCCATGCAGCCTTCGATGTCTGTCATCATCGACATCAGCTCGTCGTTGACCAACGCGATGCCGTCGTCGATGCGGGCAGGCTGGGCAATAATAGTGGTGGAACGTGCGTACACGGCCGCCTCCCTTCGGCAAGGGTGACGCCCCATCGGCGTCGCCGATACCTCTCACCCTTCACCCGAGGCTCGTTGCGCGCAAGCCCCCAACCGGAGGGACTGAGACACCCCACCGGCGTCGTTCGGGCGACGCCTCGCGGCCCGAGTCGGAACCTCAGGAATGTCATCATCGTCGGTTCGAGGAGCTGACCGTGGCGCGACACTTCCTGCCTTGTGCCGGCTTCGGTGACAGCGAACTCGAGGACGACGAAGCCCGCCGCCGTAGAGTGCAACTCCAGTTTGGTCCGTTGCTGTCCAGAAGGTCAGCACGGCGACTATGGTGGCATCCAACCCGACTACTGGGGCGTCGGAAACACGTGTGCGCTGCCGTATGTGGGCCAGGCCCCCTCGGCCCGTAAACCCCAATGCGAGAGGCCGAGGGAGCCGCCTCGTCGACCGCGTTCCACCGAACGCGAACCGCCGCATGATCCTCCCGTCGACTTCCACGAGGGCATCACGATCGAAGAGGCAACCGCGGGATGCATCGCCGACAGGATGCCGAAGACCGCGCCGCCCGTCTCGCGCGGGAGCTTCCAGGCAACAGCAGACAGCCAGACATCTGAGCTCAGCGGTCGACCGTGAAGCCTGCGGCGTCATGATGCTCGCGGGCGTCAAGTCGATTCGTGAGCGTATCGATGCGGTCGACGTCCCTCTTTAGCGCGGCAAGCAGCGCCAGCAGTTGCGAGTAGTCACGATGTGCGCTCCCCGGGGGATCACGACCAGTCGGTCGTCACCGGCGGATTCTGTCGCCACGTGAGTGTCCCGTACGGAAATGGAACCGTGTTGGCGGAGCTCCCCGCGGACGCGAGACGCACGACTATGGTGTGGCGCATGGCACTGAGTCAGTCATCCTCGGACGACGTCAGCGACGTTTCGAGAGTCGCCACACAGCGCTGGGTCACACCTGCCCTCTTCTCCTTGTGGGGGGCCGCGGCGATCGCGGAGATTCTGATCGGCCACGTCGTGACCGGGGTAGTGATCGCAACGGGGGCTGCCGTCGCGGCGGCGCTTGCGGTCATGTTCCGCAGACCATTGGCGGCGTTCAATCGACGACAGGCCGCTGCGAGCCAGGCCACCTACGGATCGCTGTCCCTCATCGGCATCGGATGGATGCTTCTCGGGCTCTGGCGGCTGGTGCCTCCCACGTCCAACATCGTTCTGGGCGGCGTGTGTGTCGGCATGGGGCTGATCATGGTCCTCGCCTATGCACCGGCGTTCTTCCAACGTCGATCCCTCGACCGCAACCGTTAGAGCGGGATACCGCTAGCGGCGTCTCGCGCCTCGCGTTGCCTCACGACGACGCTCCGCCTGAAGGATCGGCCGATGATCCTCTCGCGCGAAGGCCCGCCGGGCACGGCGTCGCGTGTGCTGCGCTCGGCTGTCCTCGCTCGGAGCCGTACCCCTCACACACGGCCCGGATATAGCGTTGACGGTGCCCGCTCGGCGTCCTCGCGTTCTCTCGGCGCGCGCGGCACTCAGTAGTGGTCGCGCGCCTGCAGCACGACGACATGTTCATCCGTCACGAAATAGACGAGCCTGTTCGCCTCATCGATGCGGCGAGACCACGCTCCGGACAGGACATGCTTCAGGGGCTCGGGCTTGCCGATGCCGGCGAATGGGTCGCGGAGCACATCTGCGATGAGCAGGTTCACTCGTTTCAATGTCTTGCGATCCTGCGTCTGCCAGTAAACGTAGTCTTCCCACCCGTTGGGGTCGAAGGCGAGCCTGCGGGTCACGCGTCGAGCAGATCGTGCTGCTCGAACTCGCCACGCCGGGCGCGCTCGATCGCCTCGAGCAGCCGCTCGGCGTTCGCCCGGTTGCGCAGAAGGTAGGCGGTCTCGGTGAGCGCGTCGTAGTCATCCTTCGAGAGGATGACGGCGTTCCCGTGCCGAGAGACAACCTCGACGACGGTGTGGTCCTCGTTGACCCGTTGGATGACTCCGAAGAGCGTCTTGCGCGCCTCTGTGGCAGTGATGGCGGTCATCCCGGCCTCCTAAATATGGTACATAATAGCGTACCACTACAACCGCGCCGATCAGGTTCGCGTATGTCGTGACCTTCATGATGCACTCACTCCCATTTGAGCATTTTGCTCATCGCAACCGGATCGAGAAGCCTGACACTAAGCAATGTGCGCAAAATTGAGAGGTAGGAATTTGTTGGCGAATGCTGTTGAACGGGACCCATCCTGAGATCGCCCACGGCACATGGGTAGGACCGCCATTTTTGCCCGCTTTTTGCCCGCACTCTGCATGCAGTTGGCTGTTTTTGGACGTAGCTGAACGTAGCTCGACTCTCGAAAACCCGCGTAATTCCGCGGAAGTTGTCGTCTGATGCCGTTGAGCAGAATGCTCAATTTCGCATTCGAGTCCCTCCAGGGTTTTTGCGACTCAGTTGCCCGATCCGCGCGTTATCCATCGGCTCGGCGAGAGACCCCGTCTTGCCCACTGTCGGTGGGTCGTGGTTTGTTGTTGCCATGGACCAAGCCATTTCCGCCGACGGCACCAGGATCGCCTTCGAGCAGGTGGGCGCCGGGCCGACCGTCGTCATCGTGGGGGGTGCCTTCTCTCTAGCCGCCGACGGGAATGCGCTCGCGAGCGCGCTCGCCGAGGCAGGCTTCCGAGTCGTGACGATCGACAGGCGGGGGCGGGGTTCCAGCGACGACAAGCGCGGGTCTACACCTGAGGACGAGGCCGATGACCTGGCGGCGGTGATCGAAGCAGCCGGCGGCGAGGCGATCGTGCTTGGGCACTCCTCCGGCGCGGTCCTCGCCCTCTACGCGGCCGCCAGAGGGGCGCCGATCCGTTCCCTGTTCCTCTCAGAGCCGCCGTTTCGGTTCGGGACAGACGAACCTGCCGCGGATCTCCCGCGGCGTCTGCAGCAGCTCGTCGACGATGGCAGGAGCGACGAAGCGGTCGTCACGTTCCAGCTCGAGGGGGTGGGGCTGCCACCAGAGATGGTGGAGCAGATCCGCAACAGCGACCAGTTCGTGCCACTGGTACCACTCGCGCAGTCGACGGTCTACGACGCGACATTGACAGCCCAAGTGTCGACACCCCCGCGGGAGATGCTGTCGGTCACGCAGCCGGTTACGATCCTGCGCGGTGAGCAGACGTTCCCCATCCTGGTGGCGGCGGCTGATCGACTCGCGAGCGAGATCGACGGAGCCGAGCTCGTGATCGTGCCGGAGTCGGTCATGCACCGCCCAGACCCGGTCGCGACTGCCCGGGTGGTCCGGGAGCGCGTCTGACGACCATCGACCGAACTGGCGCAATGGCGCCCGCGCCGCGGCATCCGGAGCCCCTTGTTGCCGCTGGAGCTAAGTTGTCCTCGTGGATGCTGAGGAGAGGGATGCAGTCCGCGCGGCGCTGCAGCGCATGTTCGAAGACAACCTCAACCCGTACGGGCGCGTTGCCGAATCGCTCGCACGCGGCATAGCGCGCGAGCAGGCCGAACAGGACCAGTGGAATCAATTCCTACCCGGGCACTCGGGACTGACCGCCACCGTCGAGATTGAACCCCCCACTCGGAACCGACTGCGCATCACCTACGCCCCTGACGCCGACGGCCCACTCGCGGCGGGTGAGATCGTGCGGACCTGGGCGCCCGCCAGGGCTAGGCCCGGGGCCACCGCGCCCATCGGGGCTGCGCCCGGCCCCGCCGGGCCGACCGGGGCCGGACCCAGCGGCGCCGGGCAGGCTGGACCTGGCGGCGCGTACAGTTCCGTCCTGATCCTGGGTAGCGAGGGCGTTGACCGGTTCTACGCAGTGCGGCTCAGCACCAGGTCCCACGAGGCCGACCACCGCTTCTTCGCGATCGGCGCCGGGCCGAAGGACTCGCACGGCCGGCTGTCGTGGGTCGATCTCGACCGGGTCTTCAGTGTCCACATCCGCGGCGCGCGCCGAACCCGCTTCATCATGGATCGCGACCACTTCACACGGGTGGCAGACGAACTTTACGGCCGGCGCGGATGGGCGATGGACGACTGAACAGAGCACGTAATCGGAACGGGCAATTCGCGGTGAGATCTCACCGAGACTCTCGACATTGCGCCACACGGTAGAACAACCAGACGACGGCGACAAGGGCACCGCGCGGCCATCGCGG
Organism: Microbacterium deminutum; assembly: GCF_039530205.1. NCBI lineage: Bacteria > Bacillati > Actinomycetota > Actinomycetes > Micrococcales > Microbacteriaceae > Microbacterium > Microbacterium deminutum. The sequence goes on along the minus strand of NZ_BAAAOG010000008.1, from coordinate 148,578 downwards.
CGTCAAATTGCGGCATCCGGCCCTCATGCCTGCTGAGGCGACCTACTCTCTCGTCATGACAACATCGCCATCCGCGATCGCCACGACCGGACAGCTGCGCGCGTCGGGGCACACCTACCGGCCGCTGCGCATCGAACTGCGCGAGAACCTCCTGTCGGCTCTCGCCGAGGGACGCGACCCATGGCCCGGCATCCACGGATTCGACACCACGGTGATTCCACAGCTGGAACGCGCTCTTCTCGCCGGACACGACGTGGTCCTTCTGGGTGAGCGCGGTCAGGGCAAGACGCGGCTGCTTCGCAGTCTCGCAGGTCTGCTCGACGAGTGGTCTCCGGTCATCGACGGATCGGAACTCGGCGAGCATCCATTCCATCCGGTCACGCCGGCATCCGTTCGGCGGGCGTCGGAGCTGGGTGACGACCTGCCGGTCGCGTGGCGGCACCGATCGGAGCGGTACGTCGAGAAGCTGGCCACCCCCGATACCTCGGTCGCCGACCTCATCGGCGATGTCGACCCGATCAGGGTCGCCGAGGGCCGCTCCCTCGGCGATCCCGAGACGATCCACTACGGGCTCATCCCCCGCAGTCACCGCGGGATCGTCGCCATCAACGAGCTCCCCGATCTCGCCGAGCGCATCCAGGTGTCGCTGCTGAACGTCATGGAGGAGCGCGACATCCAGATCCGCGGCTATGTGCTGCGCCTCAACCTCGACGTGCTCGTCGTCGCCACCGCCAACCCCGAGGACTACACCAACCGCGGGCGGATCATCACGCCGCTGCAGGACCGCTTCGGCGCCGAGATCCGCACCCACTACCCGCAGACGATCGAGGAGGAGGTCGCGGTCATCCGTCAGGAGGCCGACCTCGTCGCCGCAGTGCCTCCGCACCTGCTCGAAGTACTGGCGCGGTTCACCCGCAACCTTCGCGAGTCGGATGCCGTCGATCAGCGTTCCGGAGTGTCGGCCCGCTTCGCCATCGCCGGGGCGGAGACGATCGCTGCCGCCGCGCTGCATCGCGCGACGCGTCAGCACGAGGACGTCGGGGTGGCTCGACCGGTCGACCTCGAGACCGCCGTCGACGTCCTCGGTGGCAAGATCGAGTTCGAGACCGGCGAGGAGGGCCGCGAGCGCGTCATCCTCGAGCATCTCCTGCGCACGGCGGTCGCCGAGACCGCTCGCACGCATCTGCGCGGCATCGACGCGCGAGCCCTGGTGGATGCACTGCATGACGGGGCGACGGTGATGACGGGTGAGCAGGTGCCGGCCGCCGATGTCCTCGCGGCGATGCCGGTGCTGGGCGAATCCGACCTTTACGACGAGGTCGCGGATCGGCTCGGAGCGCAAACGCCTGGCGAGCGCGCGGGCGCGCTCGAGCTCCTCCTCGAGGCGCTCTACCTGGACCGCAGGATCAGCAAGGACAGCGCCGCCGGGGAGACGGTCTATGGCTGAGCGGGCTGGCGGTTCGCAGATGGTCCGACCACGAGGCATCCGCTGATGGTCCGGGGGTTCCACCGCGTGCCGGCGCACACCAACCGGTACGGACGCTATGCCGGGGGGCCGGATCCGCTCGCCCCGCCCGTCCCGGTGCAGGAGGCGCTGGAGGCGATCGGGCGCGACGTCATGTCGGGAACCTCCGCCGAGCGCGCCATGCGCGAGTACCTGCGCCGCGGCACCCGCGATCAGCTGGGTCTGGACGACCTGGCGCGCCGAGTGCGCGAACGGCGCGCAGATCTCGTGCGCCGTCACCGGCTCGACGGCACCCTCGAGGAGGTTCGGAAGCTCCTCGAGCACGCCGTGCTCGAGGAGCGCAAGCACCTCGTCCGCGACGTCGATATGGATGACGACGACCGTTCCTTCGCCGAGATGCGGCTCGAGAACCTGCCCTCGAGCACCGCGGCCGCCGTGAACGACCTGGCCGACTACGAGTGGCGCAGTCCCGCGGCGCGTGCCGACTACGAGCGCATCAAGGAGCTGCTCGGCCGTGAATTGCTCGGCCAGCGCTTCGCGGGCATGAAGAACGCCCTCGAAAGTGCGACGGATGCCGACCGCCAGGCGATCCGCGAGATGCTCGCCGATCTCAATGACCTGCTCGAGAAGCGCCGCCTCGGCGAGGACACCCCCGAGGACTTCGACGAGTTCATGCAGAAGCACGGCGAGCATTTCCCCGAGAATCCCCGGAACCTCGACGAGCTGATGGATGCCCTCGCCGAACGCTCCGCTGCGGCTCAGCGGATGCTCAATTCCATGACTCCCGAGCAGCGCGAAGAGCTGATGAACCTCGCCGCCCAGGCCTTCGGCTCGCCTGACCTCATGCAGTCGCTGTCGCGACTCGACGACAACCTGCGCTCCCTCAGGCCCGGCGAGGACTGGACCGGCTCGGCATCCTTCTCGGGCGATCAGCCTGCCGGCCTCGGCGAGGCGACCGGAATCATGCAGGACCTCTCCGACCTCGACTCCCTGTCCGACCAGCTCGGCCAGTCCTACCCCGGCGCTCGGATGGACGACATCGACGTGGACGGGCTCGCGCGCCTCGTCGGCGACGACGCTGCGGTCAGCGCCCGAGCCCTGCGCGACCTCGAGCAGGAGCTGAAGGACACCGGGATGCTCCAACGTGCGTCCGACGGTGCGCTGCGGCTCACCCCCCGCGCGATGCGGCAGCTCGGCCGTGCGCTGCTTCGGGACATCGCCACACGCCAGACCGGGCGCACCGGTCGCCGCGAGACGCGCAACGCCGGCGCGGCGGGCGACCGCAACGGCTCGACCCGAGAATGGGCATTCGGCGACACCGAGCCGTGGGACATTCCGCGCACCGTGTCGAACGCCGTGCTGCGAACGGCGGCCGACGGCGGCGACACGTCAGCGGGCGTGCGCCTCGAGACGCGCGACGTCGAGGTGGTCGAAACCGAGGAACGCACGCAGGCCGCTGTCGCGCTGCTCGTCGACACGTCGTTCTCGATGGCGATGGACGGACGGTGGGTGCCCATGAAGCGCACGGCGCTGGCCCTGCATCACCTCATCTCCAGCCGTTTCCGTGGCGACAGCCTGCAGCTGATCGCGTTCGCCCGCCACGCCGAGGTGATGGACATCGAGCAGCTGACGGCGCAGGATGCCGTGTGGGACAAGGGCACGAACCTCCACCACGCCCTGCTGCTCGCCCAACGGCACTTCCGGCGCAACCCCACCGCGCAGCCCGTGCTCCTCATCGTGACCGACGGCGAGCCGACGTCGCATCTGGAGCCGGACGGCTCCGTGCACTTCGCCTACCCGCCCGACCCCCGCACGGTGGCGGTCACGGTGCGCGAGCTCGACACGGTGCAGCGACTCGGCGCCCAGACGACGTTCTTCCGCCTGGGAGACGATCCGGGTCTCGCCCGGTTCATCGACGCACTCGCGCGCCGTGCGGGCGGCCACGTGGTCGCACCTGAGCTCGACGACCTCGGACGAGCGGTCGTGGAGAGCTACCTGGGCTCGCGTCATACCGGGCGCGGGTCACCGGAGGACTTCGGCGAAATGCTGCGCGGCAGATCCTGGTGGTGACGCTCAGCTGACACCCCGCCTCATCGGCCGAGTTCGCTCGGGTGCGTGAGCCGCCACCAGTCCGTAGGCGGGCGGATGCTGCCCTCGATCTCGATGGGGACGGTCACCGTGTTCGGCCCTGCGGTCCATGTGACCGAGCCGACCACCTCGCCGTCCTTCCACCTGGTCGGGGTCGTCGTCTTCATCGTCGCGACGATCGGGGTGTCGGACCAGGTGAAGATCGATGCGTCTTCGCTGAGCACCATCCGGGCACTGCTGCCCCAGGGTGTCGAATAGGAGCCGACATCCGTGCCCTCGGTCGCCGCCGGCACCCTGACGAACCCACGGGTGATGCTGTCGAGGAGCGCGATCACGCTGCGCGTCACCGACTCCTTGGAGCTGCCGCCGAGCATCACGCCCACGACCGCGAGCGGCTCGGGCGTACCCACATCCAGAGTCGCCGTGTAGAGCAGGTTCGAGCCGCTCTCCAGCAGGGTGCCCGTCTTCAGGCCCATGATCCCTTCCGTGCCGAGCAGCGCATTGGTGTTGTACATCACGCCGGGACCCGGCAGAGCGAGTGAGCGTGTCGCGACGATCTGCGCGACCGCGGGATCCGCAGCAGCGAGGCGGCCGAGCGCGATGAGGTCGCTCGGCGTGCTCGCGTTGCGGGGGTCGATCCCGGTGGGTTCGACGATCGTGGTGTGGGCGAGACCGTGGGCGGCGAGCCAGCGCCTGGTCGCCTCGACGAAGGCCCATTGCGAGCCGAACGCCCAGTCGGCGACCGCCTCCGCGTAGTTGCACGCGGAGGGGATCAGCATCGTCGCGAGCGCGTCGCGCAGCGACATCGAACTCCCGGTCGGCATCGCCGCGATGGTGGCGCCCATCACGTAGTACTTGTCGTAGAGAGCGTGGTCGGCTCTGTCGAAGGTGAGCGTGGGCCCGGCGTCGTCTGCGCTGGTCAGCGGCCGCGCGTCGAGCACGACCAGCGCGGTGATCAGCTTGCTGATGCTTGCGATCGCCCGAGGCTCGTCCGATCCGCTCGACAGCCAGATGCCACGGGCTGCGGGGCCGAGGTACTCGTCCGCTCCCCCGATCGAGATCGCCGCAGCGCCCTCCCTGGGAAGCACGATGGCAGCGGCGGCCGGCGTCGTGGATGCCGGTACCCGGGACGTCGCGACCGCGTCGCCCACCGGGGCGGTCAAGGCCCAGCCGACGTAGGCTCCGTTGAGCCCCAGAACCAGGGTGGCGACCACCGCAACGGCGATCAGGCGACGACGACGGCGCTTGCGCCGGACAGCCGGATCCATGTGCCGCGAGGGCCGGGGACTCAGGAAGTCCTGCTCGTCGCGCAGCAGCTCCGTGAACTCTTCGAGCGCGTCGGAAGCACTCCCCGTCGTCCTCATCGAGCCCCAATCCCCGCGATGCTGTCACTATCCTGCATCACCGCACGACCCGCTCCGCTCGGCCGTGGACAACCACCTCGGGCGCGCGCCGTTCAGCGCGGATCAGGAACGGGGTTGCTTCAGAGGCCGGTCACCGAGTGCGGCGGCGGCGGCGGGCGATCGCGATCGCGATCCCGATCAGCACCAACCCGACGACGAGCACGATCGGCCCGACGGTGGCCCACAACGAGGAGCCGCTCATCACCGAGCCGCGCAGCACGTCGAGCCCCTGCAGGGTCCACACCAATCCGACACCGGTCAGGATCACACCCGGGACGAGGAACGGCCAGATTCGCTTCACGAGCCCACCATAGTTCGCAGCGCGACTGCGTCGGCCGGATCGCGCGGTTCGAGCAGCCATACGCTGATGCGCAACTTCTGGGCGAACTCGTGGAGGCGGTAAGAAATGTCACTCACGTCTGCACTGGAGGAGATGAGACACGCCGTTGCGAGCCTCCGAGAGGTCGTGTCGGAACTCGCGCTGACCGCCGTCGAGGATCGACCGCCCGCCGGCGAGATCGCTGTCGTGGACCACCTCGGCGAGCAGGTGGCCGCGCTCCAGGCATCCGTCGACGATGCCGCAGACCAGCTGCGGCGCGTCACGGACGTCCGGCAGCTGCCGGTGAGACTGCCGAAGATCGATGCCGCGGTCGCGGCATCCACCACTCGCTACTGGCGGGACCTGCGCTCATACGAATCGATGGCCGAGCTGGTCGACACCGCGCGCTCCCGAAGCATCGAGTGGCGCGCCTGGCAGCACAGTGTCCAGCGATCCCAGCTTGACTGCGAACCCGCCGTCGAGGCGGCATGCGCATCGGTCCGTGCTGCCTGGCGCGAGATCGCCGGTGAGGTGAGCGTGGTCGAACCTCCGCCCGGGTGAGCTGGAGCTCACGGAACCATCCGGCATCCCGTACCGCAGCGTGTCGCCGCCGGTGTGCCCTCCCTTCCGGCTCCGAGCGGTCGTATGCTGACCCCGACCGAGAGGGGGCGCGATGGAGGTGGAGATCGCGGAGGAGCGCATCCTCCTGCTCGCTGATCGCTTCAGCCTCGACCACGCGGAGGGGCGCGCCTGGTCGCGACGAGCGGACGCGTTCGGCACCGGCGCCAAGCTCGGCGGATTCTTGAATCGCCCCACCTCCGAGGACTACGAATGCGTCTACCGGGAACGTCGACTGCAGCCGTTCTGGCGTCTGCATGTGACGACGGTGGCCTCATACGAGCGGACGCGGAGCTACGCCATCCCGGTCTCGTCCAACGTCCGCAGCGTCCAAGTCGCCGAGCAGAGCATTCCCGCCGACCAGGGACGCATCGTGCTGTCCGGCCTCGAGTCATGCCGCGACGAGACGGCGCGGGGGTTCGTGTACGACGGACTGACCCGCGCCGAGAACCCGGCTCTGAGCGTGTACGACAGCTTTGCGAGCTCCATCGCGAACGCCGAGACCCTCGCCGCGGAGGCCACGTCGGGCACGGTCGTGGTTCCCCCCGATGCGAAGGCGTCGATGCTCGTCCGTGAGGTGATGGCGGGCGCCATCGGCAGGATCGACGCCGACCGCGTGCTCGAGGAGCGGGTCACGGTGGATGTCGTCGACCTCGTCTACCGGCCGGTGTACGCGTTCCGCTACCGTCACGCCGGCAAGGAGGCCGTGATCGAGTTCGACGGGCTGACCGGCAGCATCCGTCCCGATGGCGCCACCTTCGAGCAGTACCTGGGCAAGATCCTCGAGCCGAAGTTCCTGCTCGATGTGGGGGTGGAAGCCGTCAACATCTTCGTCCCGGGCACACAGCTCGTCCGGATCGTCGTCGAGCACGGCGTGAAGCACCTCGCCCCACCGCAGAAGCCCGACGCCTGAAGGGCGGGAGCGCAGCGCCGCTCGGCATCCGGTGTCTCATCCCTGAGCGGCGAATTCCGCCAGGCGGGCGCGTCCAGCGCCGATGTGCTCCCTCAGCCGCGCAGCCGCCGCGAGAACCGCCGGATCGTCCACGCGGTCGTGCGGTATTCGGGTGGGATTGAGAGACGTGGTGTTCGCCCAGGCGCGCAGGTCGGACTCCTTCGCCATCGCCAGCGACGCATCACCGCCGATCGTCTGCATGGCGGCCCAGTCGGCAGGCGTGTTCGAGTACGGTGACGGCTGGCAGACTCGGTTCTTGTCCGCGTCGTCGTCGCGGGTGGCTTCGACGTGGCCGGTGAGGGCCGCCCCGAAACACGGGAACCCCACCCGGACCGGCTGGGGGGTGATCGCCTCCGGCGTCCAGATCGGCCGCAGTCCCGGGTACTTCAGCCCCTCGGCAGCGCAGTGCACGACGAGCGCGTCGGCGGGAATGCGGACGTCGCCGTCCGCGAAGACGAGGCGGCCGGGGGCGACGGCGCGCAGGTGCCCGCGGCGGATCACGTCGTCGATCGTGCGGAGCCGATCGAGCTCCCACATTGCGAGCGTGGGCGTCTTCGCCATGGTCGGCGCCACCGTGGGATCGATCCGCAGCATGATCCCGGCATCCTCCATCCGCACGAAGGCGTCGTCGGCGCTGGTCGCGCCCGCCACTGCGACCATGGTGTCGGCGGCCATGCCGAGGAAGACGGCGGGATCGGGCTGCACGACGGCGCGGTTGAGGAACCACGGGTCGCGAGGACGCACCCAGGTGATCGCGGTCGGCGAGACGCCGTTTCGCAGCAGCCACACGCAGGTGTCGGATGCCGTCTTGCCCGAACCCACGATGACGAACCGCTCGGGTGCGTGCGAGATGCGGACGAGCTCGTTGACAGCGACGACGCGGGCTCCCTCTTCGACCGCGAACGGCGGCGGGGTGAGCACGGGGATGTCGGGCGACAGGTATCTCGCATCCACGACACGCGCGCGGGGCGCGTGATAGCGGGTTCCGCTCAGCTGCGAGACGAATCGGCGATCGCCGAGATACTCGCTGCGGCCGTGGAAGACGACCTGATCGGTGGCCGTCAGGCGCGCGAGCACCCGGTCGTAGTAGTCGCACACCTCCGCTGCGCTCGCGCGTTCGTGCATCCCGAGCTCCGGGCCGAGGGTCTGGATCCGGCCACCGCCGAGCAACGTCGAGGCGACGCCGTAGAACGCCGACGCCTGATGCAGGCGCACGAACCCGTATGCGTCGAGCCAGTGCCCTCCGGCGCCATGACGGCGTTCTACGATCGCCACCGACACATCCGCGGCGGCGGCAGTGAGCGCGTCGACGAACGCCATCCCCATCGCCCCTGCGCCGACGACGAGGTAGTCGACGTCCACGATCGCCTCCATGCGCTCATCAGAGCAGTGAGGGCCGCCGGGCGTCAATGACCGGGAGCACCTTTCAGCCGAATCCGACCGCGACGGAACGGGAGCGCCGGCGCCTGGTATGCCAGCGACGCCGTGTCATCGGGTTCCAGGGCGAACTCGGCCTCCCCGAACCGCCACAGCCGGTTGAAGAGGAACACGCCGAGCACCGCCGTCCGGTCGGAGGGGACCTGCCAGGTGCCGATCCCCCATTGGACCGGCTGGCCGCGACCCTCGATGATGAGCGTCGGCTTCACCCCGGCGTAGAGCGCGAACCATGGCCTGTGCAGCGTCAGTTCGATGCGGCGGGTCGCACTTTCGCCAACGCTCACCCTCCGAGCCTGCCACATCGCGGACCGCATTTTGGAAGCCATACGAACCGGCTGCGAGGCGGCGGTCGGCTCAGCTGGACTCGGGTCCGTCAGGATCGGTCACGTTCGCCTGAATCTCGCGGATCACCGTGGCGAGGATGCCGGACGTGAGAAGTCCAGGTCCCAACGGACCAGAGGAATCCTCGCCGAGCGGCGGCAGGCGCCGAAGCGCCGACCGGGACTCGGCGGTCAGGTGATCGAGCTGCCACCGGATCTCGTCGGAGACCGCCTCGGGCCGGTCGGGGGCCGCGAGCGCGACAGCCTTCGCGGCATAGGCCGCAGCTCCGAGAGCGTGCGCACCCATGTGCGCAACGGCCGCGGCTTGCGCGGCCGCCCTCGCAGCCGCCACCGCGACAGGAGTCTTCACGTCGCTCGCGGCGCGGCCGGCGATGAACCGCTCGCGGATCTCATCGGCAGCACTGAGCTCGCCTCGAGCGAACGCTCTGGCGCGGGCGATGGCATCCCTCGGCCGGTCGTCCGCTGGGGCTTGCGCTTCGAAGGCCGGCAGAACCCGCTCCGCGCAATCTGCGGCCCACGCCGCCACGATACGGCGGTCCGCCTCGCTCAACGTCTGCGGGGAAGCCATGCCAGCACCCTCCCACACATCATCCGCCGAACGGCGGGATGCGTCACCCGCCGGCAGCAGGGCGCGGCAGCGCGCGCAGCGTCGCGACAGACGTCAGGAGCTCATCCGTCGTGGTTCCGAGGGCGCCGAGCACCGAGGCTGCGGCCGAGCTGAAACCCGCGGTGTCGATGGGCAGGCCGGCGACGTTCGGGATGACCCCCTTCTCGTTCGTCACCCACCGGCCGGCGGCGGCGTGCCAACCGTGCGCGACGAGCATCATCGCGGTCGCCGCGCAGAGGGCGACATACGGAACATCCGGACGCTTCGCTCCCTTCTTCGCGCCATCCAGGAGGAAGTCCACGAGCCAGGCGCCGCTGTCGACCCACGGACCCCAGCCTCCCCGTGGTGAGAGAGAGGCGTCGCCGCCGGTCCACCGGCGTGCCACCCCCTCCAGATCCTTGAGATCGACGGTCGCATCGACGTACACGCCCAGATCGACATCTGAATCCGGGAGATGCGTGCCCTGTGCCCGGCTGCCGCCGAGCGCGATCGCCCTCACGCCGTCGACGGCGCACAGTTCAGCGGCGAACCGGCGGATGCGATCGTCGTCGAGCACAGCACCGATGGTACCGAGCGCCTCCGCCATGACGCGGCGGACGGCCACCTACTCGAGCCGCAGCATCTGGGTGGCGCCCACGGCGGCGTCTCGGTCGTTGTGCAACGCGAGTCGGGCGGGATCCGCCATGTATTCGTCCATCGCCGCCTGCTCGTGGAACTCGATGATCTGGATCTCTGTCGGTCGGGTCCTGCCGCCGGACTCGGTAGCGGACGATCAGCCGGCCGCCATGGTCCTCGAGGAGAGCGAGGACCGAGTCCTCATATCGGTGAAGGTCCTGCCGGCGTCCTTCGCGCGCCCACAGCAGGACGCACAGGCGGATGGGCACGGGGCGGACGATGCGCGATCGGATGCAGAGTGAACCCCTGCGGTCGCTGGATCGTGTCTAGAGGAAGGAGGATCCTGGTCATCGAGGGTCACCGAACGGAAAGGGCGAGTGAATGACCGAAAGCAACCAGCGCGCTCCGTGGGTCATGCGCATCCTTAGCGCCATCTTCCTTCTCGCGACGGGCGGCATACATCTGTACCTCGTGTTCAGCGGCACCGGCGGCATCCTGGGTGTGGCGTTCGTTCTGAACGGCATCGCGGGGATCGTCCTGGCCATCGCGATGGTGGTGACTCGCGGACGACTGCTGCTCATCACCACCGTGCTCAGTCTGCTGTTCCTGATCGCAACCCTGCTTGCGCTCATCCTCGCGCTCACGGTCGGACTGTTCGGAATCACCGAGCGGTGGAGTTACGCACCCGTTCCGTGGACGATCGTCATCGAGTCGATCGGCATCGTGGTGCTCGCCATCACCACAGCGGTGATGCTCCGCGCGGCGCGGTCTCCGCAAGTGGCGACGTCCAGCTGACGGGCGCTCCGCCCGATCACACCGCGGCGAGGGCCTCGGCATCCACCTCGCCGGCAGCCTGCTGCGCCCCGGTCGACGGCGCGGCCGCCAATGCACGGCGCGAGAGCGAGAACAGCAGGATGCCGAGCCCGAACGTGAGGAGCTCGGTGACCGTCATCGCCCAGATGACCCCCTTGATTCCGATCACGGCATTGCCGATCAGGATGATCGGGATGAACAGGATGCCCTGGGCCACCGACATGATCGTCGCGTTGCGCATCTGCTCGGTGGCCTGGAAGACCGCGATCACGAGCCCCGTGAATCCGTTGAAGATCGTCGACACGAGCATCGCCGTCAGGATCAGCGTGCCATCCGCGAGCACGGACGGGTCGGCGCTGAACAGCGCGAACACCTGGTCGCGGAAGAGGAACACGAGCGTCGAGAAGATCACGGTGAAGCCGCCGATGGCGATCGCGGCACCCGTGATGGCCCTGCGCAGCCGCGCGTGGTTGCCCGCGCCGAACGAGTAGGCGAACAGCGGGACGGCGCCCATGAACACACCCATGCAGATCATCTCCGGCAGCTGAGATATCCGCAGCGCTACGCCCATTCCGGCCAGCAGCGCGTCGCCGTAGCCGATCGCGACCCAGTTGACGATCAGGGTCGTGACGATGAGGAACGACGACATCAGCAGTTCCGAGGCGCCGACCCCGAAGACGGTCTTGAGCATCTCGCGGTCGGCACGGAAGAAGGTCGGTGAGACAGACACCGATTCGCTCTTCCTCGTCAGCCACCACACGTAGCAGCCGACCATCACGATGTTCGACAGCCCCAGTGCGAGGCCGGCGCCGAACACTCCCCACGGCAGCACGAGGATGAAGAGCACATCGAAGACGAGGTTGGCGATCGTCGAGGCGATGAGACCCGTCATGGATGCCGTGGCCGCGCCCTCCGCGCGCACCACCTGCTCGAGCGCGAACGCCGCCACATAGATCGGCGCGAAGGCGAACATCACGCCGATGTAGGTCGCGGTCGGAGCGAGCGCTTCGCCGGAGGCGCCGACGGCGAGCGCGATGGGCGTTGCGAAGAGCAGCCCGAGCACGCCGATGGCCACACCGACCAGAATGGCGCCCCACATGGTGAATGACGAGACCTGCTTGATGCGCAGGGCGGTGGCGGCGGCATCCGTCGTCTGTTCCTGCGAGCCGAGCAGGCGCGTGATGAACGTGCCACCACCGACTCCGAAGACGCCGCCGACCGCCATGATGAGCGCGAAGACGGGAAGCGAGAACGTGAGCGCAGCGAGCAGCGGCGTCGAGTGGAGCGAGCCGATGAAGCCCGCGTTGATGATGTTGTAGACGACCCCCACTGAGAAGCCGGCGATCATCGGGATGCACAGGTGCAGCAGCGAGCGCCAGATCGGCGCGGATGCGAGGTAGAAGCGGTTGTTCGAAGACATGACAAGACCTCCGTTGTGTCGAACGGCTGGATGATGGATGCCGCGCGATGCGCGGGTGGAAGTACGGGGTGGGGTGCGGAGTCAGCGCCCGCCGGGGCCTCGGCGACCGGACGGCGATCCCCCCCGGCGCGGGGGCGCGGCCATCACGGGCACCCCGGCGGTCTCGATGATCCGCTCGAGAAGCGTGACGAGCTGCTCCTGCTCGGCGGGGCTCAGCCCGCTGAACAGGCGCACCTGCGCCGCGGACACCGCCTCGTCGAATCCTTCGATGAGGTCGGAACCGGCGGCAGTGATGGCGAGGAGCTTGACGCGGGAGTCGTCGGGCGACGGCGTTCGCGTGATGTAGCCCCGGTCTTCGAGCCCCTGCAGGAGACTCGCGACCGAGGCCGGCGTCGTTCCCGACACCACGGCGAGCTCGCGGGCGATCACATCGCGATGCTGGTTCTCCTCGATGTAGCGCAGAGCGAAGCCCTGCTGACGCGTGAGGCCGCTGTCGCGCACCCAGTCATCGGCGCTCGCGCGCCCGGCGAACGCGATCGACGTGAAGAGGGTGTTGAGCTGCTCGGTCACTGACGTCATAGTTAGAACTCTAACCATTCGAATTCTAACTGTCAAGTTTCTAACTATCGTCTCCTCCGGCCAACGGAGGAGCGGCGATCCAGCCGGTGGTCAGCCGGCGGCTGTCAGCCTGCGGCGCCCGCCTCTTCGGCCCCCGGCACGTCCAGAAGCCGGCCGGTGCGAACGTCGTAGACCAGCCCGTGGACCGGAATGGAGTTCGGCACCAGCGGGTGCTCCTTGATGCGGATGACATCATCCACGACCGCCTGCGCCTGATCCGAGATGGTGAGCCAGTCGATCTCGGCCGCCGCATCGGACCCCGGGCCCTCGCCGACGTCGTAGAACCCCTCGTCTCCGAGTGCCGCGGTCTCGAGGCTGTTCGCCAGCAGCCCCGTGATGACCTCGTTCGTGAAGAACTCCATGCCGCAGTCGGTGTGGTGGATGACGAACCACTCCTTCGTGCCGAGCAGCTTGTACGAGATCACGAGGGAGCGGATGGCGTCATCCGACGCACGCCCGCCGGCATTGCGGATCACGTGCGCATCCCCTTCGCTCAGTCCGGCGTACTTCGCCGGATCGAGGCGCGCGTCCATGCACGTGAGGATCGCGAACGCGCGTGCCGGTGGCAGCGTCAGGTCGCCCTTGTCGAACGACGCGGCATAGGCCTCGTTCGCGGCGAGAACCTCATCGAGTACAGGCATCATCCATCCCCTCCGTGCGACCTGTGGCCGACGCTACGCCGCACGGTTGCACAGGTGAGGACTGTTTCGCGATGTGACACCGATGGATGTCGGCGCCCCGCCGTACCTTCAGCGGGGTGAGCTTCGAACGCGATCTGGTGGCCGCTGCGCCGGCGCCGGATGCCGCGGCCGAGCTGGCGCTGTTCGGGCGCCTCGTCGGCAGCTGGCGAGTCGAGAACGAGCTGTTCTCGGAGGCCAGCGGCGAGTGGTCGCGCGCCGAGCTGATGTGGACGTTCGCGTGGATCATCGCGGGGCGAGGCATCCAGGACGTGCTGGTCGACAGCTCGGGAACGGCCATCGGAACGACCGTTCGCACATGGGATGTACGCGCCGGATGGCGGGTGGTGTGGTTCTGCCCACGTGCCGCGGAGCACGTCAGTCTCTCCGCGAGCGCCGATGGCGACGACATCCGCCTCGACGGGATCCAAGCCGACGGACGGCTGGTGGGATGGGTCTTCAGCGCCGTCGCCGAGGACTCGTTCGCGTGGGACGGGTGGTGTTCGAACGACGGCGGCGCGACGTGGTGGCACGAGCAGCACATGGATGCCCGCCGGCTCGGCGAGCGGGCTATGTGACGCACAGGAGAAGGGTGTGAGAACAGCCGAAGTCCTGGCCGCGCCGGCATGACCCGCGGGATTATTGTCACGCCAGGAAGAGGCCCTCGGAGGGCCGGACGAAAGGGAAGAGCATGACGAAGCCGACGATCGTTCTCGTACACGGCGCATGGGCCGACGGGTCCAGCTGGAATCCGGTCGCGACCGAGCTGCAGAGTCAGGGGTTCACGGTGCTGGTGCCGCCCAACCTGCTGCACGGGGTTGCGAACGACGCGGCCAACGTCGCATCCTTCATCGCGCAGCGCGCCCCGGGACCGGTGGTCCTCGTCGGCCATTCCTACGGCGGATTCGTCATCACGAACGCCGGCACAGCCGACAACGTCAAGGCGCTCGTCTACGTCGATGCGTTCATCCCGGACGAGGGCGAGGTGGTGTTCCAGATCCTCGGCGGATCGGGGTCGGCGCTCGACGTTCCCGACCCGACGACGGTGCTCGATCTGATCGCCTACCCGGGTGCGCCCGAGGGCGACCTCGAAGCCTTCCTCAAGCCCGACACCGTCCACGGCGCCTTCGCGCAGGACCTCCCCGAGGCCGACCGCTGGTTGATCGCCGCCAGCCAGCGGCCGATCACCCTGAGTGCGAACACCACACCGTCGGGGCCGCCGGCGTGGAAGGGACGCCCCGCGTGGGCGGTCGTGGGGACGGAGGATCGGGTGATCCCACCCGCAGTCCAGCGCTCCATGGCCGAGCGCGCCGGGGCGACGATCACCGAGGTCTCAGCATCCCACGTCTCGATGGTCTCGCACCCCGACGTCGCGATCGCCGCGATCCTGGCGGCAGTGGCCGCGGTGGAGGAGTAGCCCCGGCATCGCCGATTACGGTGCTCTATCGTGAGCGCATGGATGTGCAGTTCGTCGCCGGATTCGGTCCGATCGTGCGGGATGACGAGTCGCGTCGCTTCTATCAGGACGCGCTCGGCATCGAGCTCTCCGAACCGACCCCCGGGTACCTCGACACGCATTCGCTGACCGGAGTCAAGGTCTTCGCGCTCTGGAGGCTCTCGGATGCCGCGCAGTCGACCTTCGCGACTGCGGAGTGGCCGTCGAACCGGACGATTCCGCAGGCGTGGCTCGAGTTCGAGCTCGCGTCGGCACATGCCGTGGCCGACGGCGAAGAAGAGCTGATCGCCGCTGGATACGACATCCTCGCGAGCACCCACGTGGAGCCGTGGGGGCAGACCATCTCGCGACTCCTCAGCCCTGAGGGGATGCTGGTCGGGTTGTCGTACTTCGCCGAACTGCACGACGACCAGTAGGGCCGGGCTCTCACCCCTTGGCGGCGCGCGTCGGCGCGCCCGGGGCCGGAGGACGCGATGCGACCGCGCCGGTCATGCGCAGCAGGGTCGTCGATGTGAGCGCACCGGCGGCGATGATCCCCGCGAGCACCACGAGCTGGAATCGCCCCGCCTCGAACGGCGAGGCACCGGCGAAGATCGCACCGACGAAGGCTCCGGGCAGGACGACGATCCCGGTGGTGCGCGTCTGATCGATCGAGGGCAGCAGAGCGGTCCGGATCGAGCTGCGCGCCAGCCCCCTCGTCGACTCCCAGGGTGTGGCGCCGAGCGCGAGCCAGCCCTCGACCTCATCCCAGTGGTCGTGGACCGCGCCCTGGTAGATCCGCTGGGTCAGGATCGCGACCGTCATGGTGTTTCCGATGATGATTCCGCCGATGGCCAGGGCATACCGGGGCGTCAGCTCGATCGCCCCGCTCGCGAACGCGACCGTCATCACCGCCAGCGGCCCGAGGAGCATCGACAACGCGAGCGGTGGAACTCCGCGCCACGACGTCTGCGCTCGTCTCGCCGCCGTCCAGACGGCGGCCGTGAGCATGACCAGCAGCCCGAGCGCGACCAGCAGCGGATCCTGGATCACGCCGGTGAGCACGAGGCTCAGAGCGGTGAGCTGCAGCGCCGCCCGCGCCAGAGCTCCGACCCCGGCCCACGGCGCCGGGACCCTCATCGCGAGGAGGCAGGCTGTCGCGATGCCCGCGAGCACCACGACGGCGATGGCGGTGGTCAGCCACGGCGGCAGTGCTCCCATGGCAACCGACCCTAGATCACCGACCTGTCGACTCGGGTGTGGACGGTCAGTCCTTGACGAGGTGGTGGACGACGCTACGGTGGATGCGGCTCGCCGAAACTGCTGAACCCGGATGCCTCGCGAGACGAGTGGGCCGGTGGTCGGTCGCGTCCACCCACGCGCCAGGCCACATCGTGCAGACTGGCCTCGAAGCTTTCGCCTCGGTTCGAGCCTGGCTTCGGACTCGGATCGGGCGTCATCGTCGCGTGGGCGGAGGGGCGCGTGCAGGCAATCGGTCATGTCCTTCCGATCGCGCTGGCCGTCGCGCTCAGCTCGGTGCCGATCATGGTGACGATCTATATCCTGCTGTCGCCGAACCGATCGCGTTCCGCTCTTCCCTTCGCGATCGGCTGGGTGGTCGGCCTGTTCGCGATCGTGTCCGTGTGCGCACTGGCGGCGCAGCTCGTGCCGACTCCGCGCGGACCGCGTCGGCCCGAGACCGCTGTCGGCATCATCGAGATCCTCGTCGGCCTGGCACTGATCGTGCTGGGCATCCTGTCGTTCCGCCGCGCGCGGCGCGCCGCTGCGCCCGCGGTGCCGAAGTTCCTCGACTCGAAACGGGCGCTGGGGCCATGGAAGTCGTTCGGCCTCGCATTCATTCTGAACCTGCGGCCCAAAGGGCTGCTGTTGGCGATCGCTGCGGGGCTCACGATCCGCGGCGACACCGAGTCGCTCACCGAAGCCCTGATCGTGATCGGGATCTACACCGTCATCGCCGCCTCGACCGTGGTGGTGCCGATCATCGCGACGCTCGCGGCCCCCGCGCGCATGGAGCCGCGACTGGCGAGTGCCCGCGAGTGGCTGGTGCGCAACGGCGAGGCCATGACGGGCTTGATCGTGGTGCTGATCGGCGTGGTCATCGTCGGCATGGGCCTGGCGCGCCTGTAGACCCTCGCGTGCATCGATGATGCCCGAGACGCGCAGGCGAAGCCGTCGCCGACGCCGCTGACGAAGACCATCGCGGCGCACGCAGCGTGGTGGGCACCATGAGGATCGGAACGACCACTTCGAGCCGTTTCACCAGCGCAATGCGCGCCAGGATGTGGGCGTGGTCGGGGTGAACGCGGCTTGCGAGATCGGGCTCGGCGGCACCGGCGCTTTCCTGGAGTTTCATATGAGGGTGTCACGAACACCGGATGATGGGTGCACTCTCAAAGGAAGTCGCCGAACGATGGAGGAATGGCAACCATCTCACCTCCCCCCTCAGGCACGGGGATGCACACCCTCGGGCCGGTGATCGCCGCGGTCCCGGAACCATCGGCGGCGGGTTCGAGCTCGGCCGCGGGCCGGAAGGCCTGGCATCTTGTCGCGGCGGGGGTCATCTGGGCCACCAGCCTCGCCATCATGGCGCTCTGGGTGTCGGATGGCGGCGTCCAGGCCGTCTTCGCCCTGAATGCGGACACGCTGAACACCCTCGGGCGGCTGGCGGGCCTCGTCTCGGCGAACCTGCTGCTGTACCAGGTGCTGCTGATGGCACGCGTGCCGCTCTTCGAGCGCGGATTCGGTCGTGAGGGCATCACCCGGATGCATCGTCTCGTCGGCTTCTGGTCGTTCTGGCTGCTGATGACCCACATCGTCCTGCAGGTGACGGGTTACGCGACCCCCGCCGGGATCAACCCGTTCGTGCAGCTGTGGCAGCTCATCTGGGACTACCCGGGCATGCTGCTCGCGACCGCGGGCACGCTGCTGCTCATCATGGTCGTCATCACATCGATCCGGCGGTCGCGCCGAAGGCTGCGGTACGAGTCGTGGCACCTCCTCCACCTCTACGGGTATCTCGGCGTGGGTCTCGCCATCCCGCACATGCTGTGGACCGGAGCTGACTTCATCGCGTCACTCCTGGCGACGGTCTACTGGTGGAGCCTCTGGGCGGTGGTGGCGGCATCCGTCGTCGTCTTCCGCATCGCTCGCCCGGCATGGCGCTCCTGGCACCACGACCTGCGGGTCGTCGGAGTGGAGCGCGACGGGTCACGCGGTGTCGCAGTGCGGATGCGCGGGCGGGGGGTCCGCGAGCTGGGCGCTCTGCCCGGCCAGTTCTTCGTGTGGCGCTTCCTCGATGGCGCGGGATGGATGCGCGGACATCCGTTCTCGCTCGCGGGCGCGCCGCGCGGCGACGAACTGGTGATCTCGGCGCGGATCATCGGCGACGGGACCCATCGACTGACCACCGTCGCCCCGGGCACGCGCGTTCTGTTCGAGGGCCCGTACGGGCACCTGACCGGCGAAGCGCGGCGCGGCACCAAGCTCCTCATGCTCGGGGCCGGCGCGGGCGTCGCACCGCTCGTGGCGCTGCTCGAGTCGGAGCCCTACCCGCCCGGCGCCGCGACCCTCGTCACGCGCGACCACCGGGACGCCGATGCACTGAGGCTCGGTGCCATCGGCCGCCTGACGGCGACGCGCGGTCTGCGGCATTTCACGCTCAACGGCGGCCGCTCCCACAGCGGGTCGACCTGGCTGCCCGCGACCCACAGTGCGTGGCGGGGCGCCGACCTCGTCCGCCACCTCGCGCCCGACCTCGACGCTCACGACGTGTTCCTCTGCGGGCCGATGCCGTGGATGGAGAGCGTGCGCAAGGATCTGCACGCCGCAGGCGTCGCGGCAGAGCGCATCCACTCCGAAGCATTCACCGTCTAGGCGCGCCGCGCCGATCCCCGGAGCCCCCATGAAGAAGATCATCTACGCGATCATCGCGACGATCGGCGGCCTGATCCTGCTGTTCAGCTACCGCACCTCGCTCGGTGAGTCCGTCGTCGAGTCGACGAGCGCGAACACGACATCCGCGACCAGCTCGCCGTCTTCCGGCTCGGTCTCGTCGGGATCCGTCTCGTCCGGCTCGTCCGGCTCGTCCGTCTCGTCCGGCTCGTCCGGCTCGTCCGGCTCGTCCTCGGGAACCGCCGGCGGCGGTTCAGCCGGCGGAGCGACGACCTCCGGCCTGACGGACGGCAGCTACACGGGTCAGGCCGCCGATACCCGGTTCGGACCCGTCCAGGTGCAGATCACGGTCGCGGGCGGCAGGATCGCCGATGTCACGGTTCCGGAGTACCCCAGCGGCAACGGGCGGGATCAGCAGATCAACGCCCGGGCGCTTCCGCAGCTGGTGTCCGAGACCCTGACTGCACAGAGCGCGAGCGTGGACATGGTTACGGGAGCCACCTACACCAGCCAGGGCTATCTGCAATCGCTGCAGAGCGCGATCGATCAGGCATCCTCATGAACCGCGCCGGCGAACCGCAGCGCGCGGTCTGGGTCGATCAGGTCATGGGCACGGCCATCAGCGTCCACGTCCTGACTCGGCCCGGGGCGCCAGACCTGGGCGACGCGGTCGCGGGATGCTTCGCCGAGCTGCACGACATGGATCGCTTGTTCTCGACGTATCGCCGCAACTCGGACATCTCACGGCTGCGCAGGCGCGAGGCCGGCATTTCCGACCTCGACCCGCACATCGCCGAGGTCGTGGTCGCGTGCGACGAGTGGGAGCGGGCCACTCGGGGTCGCTTCGCGGCGAACCGGCAGGGCTGGTTCGACCCGACCGGATACGTGAAGGGCTGGTCGGTCGAGACCGCGGCGCGGCGGCACCTCGCGCCGCTCCTCGAGCGGTCCGGGGTCGTGGCGGCGGGGATCAACGCTGGCGGCGACCTTCAGCTGTTCACCGCGGATGACGCCGACTGGTGCTGGCACGTCGGCATCGCCGACCCCGCTCGCCCCGGAGAGGTCATCGCCACGCTGGGCATCACGACCGGCGCGGTCGCGACATCCGGAACCGCAGAGCGGGGTCACCACATCGTCGACCCGCGGACCGGGATGCCGGCACGTGAGGTCGTGAGCGCGACCGTCGTGGCCGACGGTCTCGCCGCCGCCGATGTCTGGGCCACGACGGCGGTGGTCGCGGGGATCGATGACCTGTCGTGGATCGCGGATGCCGCGACCCGCAGCGGAGTCGTGATCGGCGCGGCAGGCGGCATCCGCCGATGGCTGGGCACGACCGAGGTGAGCGTGCAGGCGGCCGAAACCCACCCGTGATCACGGCTGGACGATGACCTTGCCCAGCGCCCGCCCTTCGCCCAGGTACGCGAGAGCCTCGGCGGTCTGATGGAGCGCGAACGTGCGGTCGATGTGGATGTCGATCTCGCCCTGCGCGCAGCGCTGCGCAAGCGGCTCGAACTGCGCCGGTCCGCTGCGGACGACGAGGATCCCCATGCGGCGTCCTGAGACCCCCGCAATGACGGTGCCGACCGTCAGGATCCGAACGAGCGCTCGCACCCTGCCTCCCACCGCGCGGTATCTGCCGCCCGGCGCGAGCGCGCGGCGGTAGGCGAAGACCGATCGGTGGGCCACGAGATCGAGGATCAGGTCGTAGGGACCGGTCCGCGTGAAGTCCTCGGCGCGATAGTCGATCACCGCGTCGGCGCCGAGGGCGCGCATGAATGCGAGCTTGCCGGCGTTGTCGACGCCCGTGACGTGGGCCCCGGCTGCTTTCGCCAGAGGGATCGCGAACGCGCCCGACCCGCCGCCCGCGCCGTTGATCAGCATCCGCGTTCCGGCTGTGACGTCGACGGTTCCCTGCGCGGCGATCTCACCCGACTGC
This sequence comes from Microbacterium deminutum, assembly GCF_039530205.1. Taxonomy (NCBI): domain Bacteria; kingdom Bacillati; phylum Actinomycetota; class Actinomycetes; order Micrococcales; family Microbacteriaceae; genus Microbacterium; species Microbacterium deminutum. The sequence goes on along the minus strand of NZ_BAAAOG010000008.1, from coordinate 127,925 downwards.
GGGATCGCGGACGCCTGCGCGAAGGTGAGCGCGGCGGGCTTCACCGCGAGCGCGGACTCGGACGCGATCGCGAATTGCGCGAAGCCGCCCAGACGCTGCAGATTGTCGCCGAACACCTCGTCGCCGGTCGCGAAGCGCGTGACGCCCGGGCCCACCGCGGCGACGACGCCGGCGATGTCCGATCCCAGGATCCGACGCCGCGGCCTGCGCAGCCCGCCGAAGCGGGCGTACGCGGGAGACCCGACCAGGGCCTCCCAGTCACTCAGGTTCAGCGATGTCGCGGCGACCTCGACGAGGACTTCCCGCGGGCCGGGCACCGGCACGGGCACGTCTTCGAGACGGAGCACGTCGGGAGGTCCGTACCGGTCGTACACGACCGCCTTCATCGTCGAAGCCACGTGGGCAAGCGTACGGCGAGGACGTCTTTCGCGTCCGAAGGAGCGGGACTACGTTCGTGCCATGGCCGGGATGCTCGAGCGTTTTTTGGATGCCATGAACTCCCACGATGCCGAGCGCATGGCATCGCTGTTCGCGGACGACTATGAGAGCTTCCAACCGCTGCACCCCGCGCGCGGGTTCAGCGGGCAGGCTCAAGTGCTGTCGAACTGGACGTCGGTGTTCGAAGGGGTTCCCGACTTCACCGCTGAACTGCTCGCCTCGGCGGTGGACGGCGAGGTCGAGTGGGCCGAATGGGACTGGCGCGGTCACCATACGGACGGCTCGGAGTTCGCGATGCGCGGAGTAGTGATCATGGTTACGCACGACGGCGTGGTGACCCGAATGCGCCTGTACCTGGAACCCGTCGAGATCGGCGGAGGTGACATCGACGCCGCCGTCGAGGAGCTGTACAAGCCGCCGAGTCGAGAGGCTGACTGAGGCATCCTCAGCGGAAGTCACGGGACTGATGCTGCACGCCGACCCGCAGGTCTTCGAATCGGTCGGCCAGCAGGTTGGTGACTCCCTCCATGGAGCGTTCCAGCATCCCGCGCACGATGAGCGCAGGAGAATCGCGCACGACCCGGCGATAGCGGTTCCACACCCCGACCGAGCAGATCACGTTGACGAGGCCGTGCTCGTCCTCGAGGTTCAAGAACGTGACCCCGGATGCCGTCGCCGGCCGCTGGCGGTGGGTCACGAGTCCCGCGACCTCGATGCGGCGGCCCGTCTCGTGCGAACGCAGCTCGCATGACGTGAGCACCCCCCGCGCATCGAGCCCGGAACGGTAATGCGTCATGGGATGGTCGTCGGTGGAGACCCCGGTCGCCCACAGGTCGGCGGCGAGCACCTCATAGCTCGTCGGGTCGGTGAAGAGCGGAGGCTGCACCGCGACGAGCGAGTCGGGCAGGAACTCGACACGGTCCTGCGCGGCCGAGCCGGCGAGCCAGATCGCCTCGCGCCGCGTGAGTCCCATGCTCTCGAACGCTCCGGCCGTGGCGAGCGCCTCGACCTGCACCGCCGTGATCCCGGTGCGTCGCACGAGGTCGCGCAGGTCGCGATAGGGGCCATCGGCGTCGCGCGCCGAGACGATACGCTGCGCGACCACTGCGCCGATCCCCTTCACCGCTGCAAGGCCGAGCCGCACCGCGAAGCGGCCGTCACGGCGGTGGTCGGCGGACTCGTCGGGCGCCTGCAGGTCGAACGGCGGCACCGGCGGCTGGATGCGGTGCGTGCACGAGTCCATGCCGGTGGAGTCGGTCGTTGAGCGAGCGGAGCGAGACGAAACCGGCTCGAGCACCGCCTCGACGCCCGAGGCGTGCAGGTCGGGGCGACGCACCTCTACGCCGTGGCGCCGGGCATCCGCCACGAGCGACGCGGGCGAGTAGAACCCCATCGGCTGCGCGCGCAGCAGCCCGGCGAGGAACGCGGCCGGATAGTGCAGCTTGATCCACGAACTCGCATAGACCAGCAGCGCGAACGACAGCGAGTGCGACTCGGCGAAGCCGAAGTTCGCGAACGCCTGGATCTTGGCGTAGATCGCATCCGCATCCTCGCCCACGAGGTCGTTGCGTGCCATCCCCTCGTAGAGCTTCTCGCGCAGCGACTCGATCCGCTCGACCCCGCGCTTGGAGCCCATCGCGCGGCGCAGGAGGTCGGCATCCTCGCCCGTGCACTCCCCCACCGCCATCGCCATCTGCATGAGCTGCTCCTGGAACACCGGGATGCCGAGCGTCCGCTCGAGCACGGGCTCGAGCTTGGGATGCGCGTAGGTCACCGGCTCGTAGCCGAGCTTGCGCCGCACGAACGGGTGGACCGCACCGCCCTGGATCGGACCGGGACGGATGAGGGCGATCTCGATCACGAGGTCGTAGAACCGCCGCGGCTGCAGGCGCGGCAGCAGTCCCATCTGCGCGCGTGACTCCACCTGGAAGACCCCGATCGAGTCGGCCCGGCACAGCATGTCGTAGACCGCCTGCTCCTCTTTCGGAATCGTCGCGAGCTCCCAGTCCTCGCCCGTCGCTGCGCGGACCATGTCGAAGCAGTACTGCAGGGCAGCCAGCATCCCGAGTCCCAGCAGATCGAACTTGACGAGCCCCATCCACGCGGCATCCTCTTTGTCCCACTGGATGATCGTGCGATTCTCCATTCGCGCGTGCTCGATCGGCACGACCTCGCCGACGGGCCGGTCGGTGAGCACCATTCCGCCGGAGTGGATGCCGAGATGCCGCGGCGCCTTCAGCAGCTCGGACGCGAACTCGATGACACGGTCGGGGATGTCGTGCTCCGGCCCGGTCGAGAGGGTCGCGCCCCACTGCTCGACCTGCTTCGACCAGGCATCCTGCTGACCGGGCGAGTGCCCGAGCGCCTTGGCCATGTCGCGCACGGCATTCTTCGGGCGGTACTGGATGACGTTCGCGACCTGCGCCGCCCGCTCTCGCCCGTACTGCTCATAGACCCACTGGATGATCTCTTCCCGGCGGTCGGAGTCGAAGTCCACGTCGATGTCGGGCTCCTCGTCCCGCAGCGACGACAGGAACCGCTCGAACGGCAGGTCGTACGCGATCGCGTCGACGGCTGTGATGTCGAGCAGGTAGCAGATCGCGCTGTTGGCCGCCGAACCACGGCCTTGGCACAGGATGCCGCGACGCCGCGCCTCCTGCACGATGCCGTGGACGATGAGGAAGTAGCCGGGGAAGTCCTTCAGCTCGATGACCCCGAGCTCCTTCTCGATGCGCTTGCGGTCGTCTTCGGTGAGGTCGGGGTACTTGTGCGGCACGGCCTCCCACACCAGGTGACGCAGCCACGACATCGGGGTGTGCCCCTGCGGCACCTTCTGCCTCGGCAGCGCGGGCTTCGCACGCCGGAGCGGGAAGGCGAGCTCGTCGGCGAGGGCGGCGGTGCGGGCGACGGCATCCGGATGCCGCACGAACCGCTCCGCCATCTCGGCCCCCGACCGCAGGTGTGCGCCGGCATGCGACGGCAGCCACCCGTCGAGCTCGTCGAGGCCGCGGTTCGCGCGCACGGCGGCCACCGCGGCCGCCAGCAGCTGCCGCTGCGGCACCGCGTAGTGGACGTTGTTGGTGGCGAGGAGCGGGAGACGTCGATCCCGGGCGAGCCCGGCGAGCGCCTCGTTCTCGCGGGTGTCGAGCGGGTTGCCGTGGTCGATCAGCTCGACGTGCACGGCATCCTGTCCGAACAGCCGCACGAGCAGGTCGAGCTCGCGTGCCGCGGCGTCGGGGCCCTCGGCGGCGAGAGCGCGGCGCACCGCCCCTTTGCGGCATCCCGTCAGAACGGCGAAGTGCCCGCCGCCCTGCGCGGCGAGCTCGTCGAGGTCGTAGACGGGCCTGCCCTTCTCCTGCCCCTGCAGCTGCGCGTGCGTGATGGCGCCGGCGAGCCGGTGATAGCCCTCTTCGCCGCGGGCGAGCACGAGCAGATGCGCACCGACGGGGTCGGGCTCGCCGTTCTGCGGCTTCGGAAGCTCGAGCGAGAGCTCGGCGCCGAACACGGTCTTCAGCTGCAGCGACTCGGCGGCCTCGGCGAAGCGCACGATGCCGTAGAACCCGTCGTGATCGGTGATGGCGAGGGCGTACAGGCCCAGCCGCTCCGCCTCTTCGGCCATCTCTTCGGGAGAGGATGCCCCGTCGAGGAACGAGAACGACGAGTGCGCATGCAGCTCGGCGTAGGGGATCACCTCGGTGGGCCGCTCGATCTTCGGCGCGACGTACGGGCCGCGCTTGTGCGACCACGCCGGGCTGTCGCCGCCGTCGGCACCTGCGGGCGGGCCGCCCGGCCGGCGGCGATCGCTCAGCAGCCGCTCGATCTCGGACCACGGCACGGACGGGTTGTCGAAGCCCATCAGCAAGCCCGGTCAGTCATAGCTCGCCTCCACCACCCACGAGTCGCCCTCGCACACCAGCAGCCATGCGCTGCCGTCGGCGTCGACGACCTGGAACCGATGCGCACGCCGCGCGCGCGCGGCATCCCACCCCCGCTCGACGATCGGCCACGGCCCCGCCCACGCGTCGATCGCACGCCGGCGTCCGCCCTCCGCGAGCATTGCGGGCACCGCCGACACGTTGCCCCTCTCGTCGACGTCCACAAGCTGCCCGCCGAGCGCCGTCACCTCGACCGGGATCGGCTCGGCGAACACCGTCGACGGAACCGGCTCGGGCAGACTTCCCGGCCACGGCCGGGAGCGCTCCGCCGCGAGTCCGTCCCTGCCACGTGCATCCCGGTCGCCCCATGGCACGAGCACCTGTCGCTCGGCGAGCCAGCGCCCGCCCCCGATCGCCGGCGTCACGACACCCCGATGGCCGAGCATCGCCTGCACGCGCGAGAGGGCATGGTGCACGCGCTCCTCGGGGCCGGCGCCGAAGATCGCCGGAGTGTGATGGGATGCCGCATCCACCGCCTCGGGCGAGATCCGCACGACCGCGACCCCGCTGCGGAGGGCCTCAACTTCTTCGGCCAGCTGCCACCGCACCCGGTCGACCACCGCGGAGGCATCGAACGAACCGGGATGCAGCCACACTCGGTCGCTGCGCTCGCCCCGGTCGCCGATGAGCTCGACGCGCAGCTCGGTGCACACCAGGTCGACGGCGCCGAGGCCGGCGATGAACGCGTCTGCCGCCATCCGCATGCCGAACGCGACCTGCTCCGCGAGCTCGAGCGGCGGTTCGAACGCGACCTCGCGGTGCAGCTCGGGAGGAGGCGTGCGCGGCTGAACGGGCCGCGAATCGCGCCCGGACGCGAAATCGTGGAGGCGGATGCCGCGCTCCCCGAAGCGCTCCCGAACCCGGTCGGGCGGCATCGCCGCGAACTCGCCCAGCGTCTGGACCCCGAGGCGGGCGAGCAGCCCCACGAGATCGGCCTGCCCGGCTCCGGGAGCCAGCGCCGAGCCTCCGCCGAGCGATGACGCCTCGAGCACCGCGACCGACAACGGCGCCAGGAACCCGGCTGCTCCGCCTGCCGGCACGACGAAGACCGGGTCGCTCGCGACGGTGGCTGCCTTCGCCGCCTGCTCGGCCGTGAAAGGTCCGTCGGCGACCCCGGCCCGCACCCCGTCGAGTCCGGATTCGCGCAGCACTCCGAGCAGCACCCGCGCCGCCTCGGCTTCGCCGCCGTAGTAGCGCGCCGGTCCCCGGGCGCGCAGCGCGCAGAGCCCGGGCCGCACCACCTGCACACCGGGGGCATGCCCTTCGATCCGCGTCACGACGGGGGCGAATGCGCGGTGATCGCGCGCCGCGTCCGCCGGAACGACCTTCAAGCCCGGGCAGCGAGCCTGCGCATCGCGCCGGCGCTGCCCACGGCGCACGCCTTCGGCACGGGCGGATGCCGAGCAAGCCGCGACGAGATTGTGCTCCATCACGGCTATGGGCAGCGCCGCGTCGAGCGGTGTCGCGCCGTCGCGGGTGAGCGCGGTCACCGGCCAATCCGGGAACCACAGCACGAGACTCCGCGTGGGAGACGGCATGGTCATCTCAGCCTGCCGCTCTCGCCCCGACCGGCTCGTAGCTCTGCGGCGAGAATCGCGTCGGCTCAGGACCGCCGCGCCGGGCGGTGTCGATCGGCGCGGCAGGGCGGATCGCCTGCACCGGGCCGATCGCATCCGGTGCGACCGAGAGTCCTCCGGAAGCGTCCGGAAGCAGCAGTCGCTCGCGCCGCGGTCGCGGCCAGCGGCGGCTCGACGCCGTGATCGTGACCGCTCGCCCCTCGAGATAGCCGTGACCGCGCCCGACGCCCGTCCACACCGGGTCGCCCACCTCGAGCACCGCCTCGGCCTGGGGCCATGGTCCCTGGACGAGCAGCACCGACCCCCGGTCGCGCAGCCGTGCGGCCAGGCGCGAGATCTCGGCATCCGCAGCCCGCCCGGAGGGGCGCACGGCGACCACGGGAAGCACCTCGGCGATGGTCGCGGTGACCGCTAGCCATCGGCTGCCGGGGTCGGGGATCAGGACGAGCCGTGAGAGATCGACTCCCATGCCCTCTGCCGCCTCGGCGCCGAGCCGTGGCATGCCCACCACGGCGCACCACGAACCGGCCTGCGACGGGTGGCCGAGCAGAGCGAGCAGCAGCGAGGTCGAACGCGGGAGCGAGTAGGCGGCGCCCGGACGCAGTCCTCCGCCGGGGAGCAGCGATGCCAGCGCGGGATGCACCGGAAGCACCGGCGCATCGAGCTTTCGCCCCTGCACCCGCTCGAGCTGGGTGCGCAGCCGCAGGATCTCGTCGGCCTGTTCAGGCTCGTCGACCGGCTCTTGGGCGTGCGATGTCGTGAGCTGCACGATCGCCCTCATTCCCACAGGCTAGAACGGATGTTCTAGCACGTCAACCGCAGGAGATGAGGATACCGCAGGGTTCCGACAGTTATGTTCGACAGTTCCGGATGCCGCAGATCATGCGCCGGTCAGCTCCGAGGTCGTCGCGATGCGGGCGAATCCCCCGCCCTGCAGGTCGAGCGCGGTCGTCGCCATGAGCTCGGACGCCGTGCGTGTGACGACGCCGAGGCCCGCGACATCCGCCCGCAGATCGAACGTGCGCGTCGCATCCAGTGCCACCGTGACGTCGTAGCCGAGGTTGCCCGCCATCCGTGCGGTCGTCTCGACGCACATGTTGGTCTGGATGCCGCACACCACCAGCTCGGAGATCCCTCCCGCCGAGAGCCACACGTGCAGGTCGTGGTCGCCGTAGAAGGCGGAGTTCACGTTCTTCGTCACGAACAGGTCGGGTTGCACCGCCGCCACCGAGTCGACCAGCGCGTTGCCCGGGTTGCCCGGATGCAGCGGCGATCCTGGCGAGACGGAGTCATGGCGCACCACGATGATCGGGTCGCCCGAGGCCATCCAGGCCGCGGTCAGCACAGCCACGTTCGCCTCGCACTCCGGGTTCGCCGTCGGGCCCCAGAACTCCAGGTCGTCGAAGCCGCGCTGCATGTCGATCACGATGAGGGCTCGGGTCATGAGCCCATCCCATCACGCGATGTGCACGAGAGGCGCCGAATGCCTGTCCGGCCTACGCCGCGAGGGCGAGGTAGGGCTCCCAGCGCGGGTCGGTGCGGTCCGTGCCGCGCACGGTCCACTGCACGCCGCGGGGTGGCCGCGGAACGATCCGCAGATTCCAGTTCATCTCCTGCGGAGTGCGGTCGCCTTTGACGTTGTTGCAGCGCAGGCAGCAGGCGACCAGGTTCTCCCACGAGTCGGCCCCACCGCGCGACCTGGGAAGGATGTGGTCGATCGTCGACGCCGACTTGTCGCAGTAGGCGCACCGATGCGCGTCGCGCCGCAGCACCCCTCGCCGGGTGACGGGGATGTGGCGTCCTCCGGGCACCCGGACGTACCGGGTCAGGAGGATGACCGCGGGACGCTCATACGCGCGCCTGGTGCCCCAGACGGGATCGCCGTCGGTGTGCTCCACGATGACGGCTTTCTCGTTCATCACAAGCACGAGAGCCCGCTTGAAGGAGACCACGGCGAGCGGCTCGTAACCTGCATTCAGCACCAGAGTGCGCATTCCTCATCCTCTCGAACGGCCGGGACGGCTTCCCGGTGATTCGACTCACTCGACGAGGAGATGGGCTCATTGGCACGAAAAAAGGCGCTGTCTCACAGACAGCGCCTTGACGCCACGGCAATGCCGCGGCATCCGATCGTGTGATGCCGAAGGACAAGGCGCCCGAGCGCATCCATGGTGCGGATGCGTGGTGTGATGCCCATCGGCTCCCCTTCGCTTCTCTCAGCGTCGGCTTTCAGGCTAACGTACGCCGCAGACACGAGGGCCGCACGCCCGGGTGAACGAGGGGTGGCGTGTCGGGGAACTATCCGGCGTTGGTCGTCAGCCAGATCCACGGATCGACGACCTGACCGTTGATGTGCACCTCGAAGTGCAGGTGGTTGGCGGTTGATCTGCCGGTGCTGCCGACGCGCCCGATCATCTGGCCCGCCACCACCGTCTGACCGGACTGCACCATTCGGGTGCCGTAGGTCATGTGGCCGTAGAGCGTGGACACGTTCTGGCCGTTGATGACGTGGTCGATCGAGATGCAGACGCCGTAGCCCCCGAAGCTCTCCTGCGAGACGCGGACGACACCGGCGGCCGCGGCGTAGATCGGAGTGCCTGCCGGAGCGAGCAGATCCTGCCCCTGGTGGTATCCGGAGTCCCACAGGCCACGGCCCTTGATGAAGGTCAGCAGGGGCCACCGCACCTGCCCGCTGCCGGGTGCGACCATGACGTAGTTGCCGGAGAACGTCGACGATGCGGTGCTGGCGGTCTGACGTGCACGGGCGGCTGCTGCTGCGGCCGCGGCTGCGGCCGCGGCCTCCCTGGCCTTCTTGGCCTTCTTGGCGTCGATCTCGGCCTGGGTCGTGGCAGAGTAGCTCTCGCGTGTGATCTGCGACGCACTGGCGTCGGAGGCCACCACGAGCGTCTGCGCGTTGTCGGCGGCGACCTGCTGCAGCGTCTTCGAATCGTCGAGTGTGCCGGTCGCGGCAAAGGCGGGGATCGCCATGGTGGCGACGAGTCCGCCGACCATCGTGAGGATGACGAGGCTGCGGACGGGCTTGGCCATGCGCTTCTTCGCCTTGACGGGACGCGTCACCGCGGAGCGCTGCGAAGTGGCACGGACGGCGGTGGATGCTCGTCCGACTCTGGTCCGCACGCGCGACCGAGGAGTGAGACTCGTCGCGTCGTTCTCGGGGGCGTCGTGCGCGGGCGGGTCGATCGCTTCAGCCAATATGTCCTCCGGCGCCTCTGCGCCGGGGCGCTGGCTCGTCGGCATTCGGTGTCGGGGCACGATATGCGGGTTTCACCAGGCGAACGACGAGCCGAGGAGGCAATCCGCGCGGGGTCCGATTGGCGGGCTTCTCGCCTAGTGGACTTTTCGAGGCTACCTGAACATAACGAATCTGTCACGTTGGTCGCCTGGCAGAACTCTGTGCATGCCGCGTAGCCGGCATCCGGATCGAGACTCAGGAAGGAAGTGCAGCGACCCGGTCGTCGACCAGGAAGATGTGCGATGCGACCTCGACGGGCAATTCGAGGCCCTCGTCGCTGCCGTGCATCTCGACCAGGACGTACCCCTCGCTGAAGCTGTAGTCGCCCGTCGCGCCGGGAAGCACGCCCGCTCCCTTGAGCTGCTGGAGCAGCTCGGGGTCGACCTGGGCGGGCTCCGCCAGTCGTCGCACGGTCCCGGTGATGGGCGTGCCGGCGTCGTTGAGCCGGCGGACGAGTCCGACGACGCCCTTGTCGAAGCCGCCCGCAGGCACATCGCCCAGCTGGTCGAGGCCGGGGATCGGGTTGCCGTACGGAGATTCGGTGGGATGCCCCAGCAGCTCCACGAGCCTTCGCTCGACCTGCTCGCTCATGACGTGCTCCCAGCGGCACGCCTCTTCGTGCACGTAGGCCCAGTCCAGGCCGATGACGTCCGACAGCAGCCGCTCGGCGAGGCGGTGCTTGCGCATGACGTCGATCGCCTTCTGGCGGCCCGCGTTCGTCAGCTCGAGGGAGCGGTCCTCGGTGACGATGACGAGGCCGTCGCGCTCCATGCGGCCGATCGTCTGCGACACGGTAGGTCCGGAGTGGCCGAGACGCTCCGAAATCCGCGCGCGGAGGGGCACGATGTTCTCCTCTTCGAGTTCGAGGATCGTGCGCAGGTACATCTCGGTCGTGTCGATGAGATCGGTCATTCGCGGCGTCCTCGGGGTGTTGAAGGGGGTGAGGCAAGCCTATCCAGTCATGCGGACGTCGAGGCCCGGAGCCCTTGCCTGCACTCGTCCGCGCGTTCACAATTCACCTATGACCGACCAAACACCCGGTGCCGGCGGCAGGGATGAACAGCACGAGATCGACGAGGTGATCGAGCGACTCGCCGGACGGTTCCCGACCATCGAGCACGCCCACGTCGAGGAGATCGTGCGCGAGGAGGCGCACAAGCTCGACGGAGGGCGCGTGCGCGACTTCGTACCGGTGCTCGTCGAGCACGCTTCACACGAGCGGCTGCGCCTCGAGGCCGAGCCGGCGCCGCTGGATGTCGCGGCCGAGCAGCAGCGTCTGGTGCCGACGGACGAGCCCCAGGAGCTCGACCCGATGGAGGTCGACCGGCGGTCGCAGCACACCGGCCTGCTCTACGGCGACCTTGATCAATGACGCGAACCCCGCGTCCGCGCTGACACCGCGGGTCACGGAGCCGGGGCCGGGTGCGGCCGATCCCTAGAATCGAGCCATGCCCCACGTCGAGCTCCCCCGTGACATCCTGCCCTCCGACGGACGCTTCGGATGCGGCCCGGCGAAGATCCGGACGGAGCACATCGAGGCGCTCGCCGGCCCGGGGTCCGTGATCCTCGGCACCTCGCATCGCCAGCGGCCCGTGAAGGACCTCGTCGGTCGCGTTCGCGCGCGGATGACGGATCTCTTCCGGGCCCCCGCCGGATACGAGGTCATCCTCGGCAACGGCGGCTCAACGGCCTTCTGGGATGCTGCGGCGTTCGGCCTCATCGAGACGCGCAGCCAGCACCTGGTCTTCGGCGAGTTCGGCGGAAAGTTCGCGGCTGCGGCCAAAACGCCCTGGCTGCAGCCGCCGGACGTGCGCGAAGTCGCCGGGGGCATGCGCACGGCGCCGGAGCCCGTCGAAGGCATCGACGTCTACGCGTGGCCGCACAACGAGACCTCGACCGGCGTCTCGGCACCGGTGACACGCGTGGACGGGGATGCCGGGGCACTCACCGTCATCGATGCGACCAGCGCCGCCGGCGGCATCGACTTCTCGATCCACGAGGCGGACGTCTACTACTTCGCGCCGCAGAAGAACCTCGGCTCGGACGGCGGTCTGTGGTTCGCGCTGGTCTCGCCCGCCGCGGTGGAGCGGATCGAGCGGATCGCGGCATCCGGTCGATACATCCCCGAGTTCCTCAGCCTCAAGAACGCGCTCGACAACTCGCGTCTGAACCAGACCCTCAACACCCCCGCACTGGCGACGCTGTTCCTCCTCAACGAGCAGCTGGCGTGGATCAGCCGCAACGGCGGGCTGCAGTGGGCCGACGCCCGCACCCGCGAGTCGTCGCGCGCGCTGTACGCGTGGGCCGACGCGACCGAGTTCGCGACGCCCTTCGTGGCGGACCCCGCCGATCGCTCGCAGGTCGTGGTGACGATCGATTTCGAGGAGTCGGTGGATGCCGCAGCCGTCGCCGCGAGCCTTCGGGCGAACGGGATCGTCGACACCGAGCCCTACCGCAAGCTCGGCCGCAACCAGCTGCGCGTGGCGACGTTCGTCTCGATCGACCCCGAGGACGTGCGCCAGCTGATCCGCTGCATCGACTACACGGTGGAGCGGATCACCGTGTGAACGAGCCGATCACGCACTGACATCTGACGGCTGCGGGCTGAGCACTGCGGCCACCAGGGCCTCGATGGCGAACTGCGACGCCCGAGCGAGCTCTACCCGGTCGGGGTCGAGCAGCCACTGCACCTGGAGCCCGTCCATCACGGCAAGGATGCCGGCCGCAGCGTGGTCTACCGTGTCCGGTGCGTCGACGCCGCGCTCCGCGCACACCGCGCGGAACGCCTGGTCGACCTCGGAGCGCAACGTGCGGTACCGCGTCTGGAAGAAATCGCGACCGGGGTGATCGTCGGTGACCGACTCGGCCGACAGCACGGTGTACGCCTGCACGATGCCGGGCCGCTCCTCGTTGCGGAAGGCCGTCTTCACGAGGTGGCGGAACAGATCCATCCCATCCGGGATGTGCTGCCCTTCGAGCCCCGCGACATCAGTTTCATCACGATGTCGCAGAACCGCGAGCAGGAGCTGATCCTTCGACCCGAAATGATGCAGAATTCCTGCGTGGGTCATCCCGACCTGATCGGCTATGTCGCCGAGTGTCCCCCCGGCGTAACCCTTGCTGCCGAAGATCTCGACGGCAGCGTCGAGGATCTCGCGTCGGCGGACAACGGTCTCGGGGCGATTACGCGGCTGGCGCCTCTCGACATGCATTCGGGCAGCCCCTCCGTTGCTCGTTATCGAAACGTAGTCTATTCGCAGTTTGTGATGAGACTTACTGACAAGTAAGTTACTTCACGTCGACCTCGATGCCGAGGCCATCGCTGATACGGACGACCCAATCGGCGCGAGGGCGACATGCACCGCTCCGTTCCTGGAGTCCACCGACAAGGAGAAACAATGAGGTTCAAGAACCATTTGATCGCGGGCGCCGCAGTTCTCGCGCTCGGCTCGCTCGCGCTCACCGGTTGCGGCTCGGGCGGTTCGCCCACAGCGAGCGCCGGGGCCAGCACCGGCTCGCTCACGGTCGCGAAGCCGGACGGCTCGGCCATTCTGGCCACGCAGATCAACAACCCGTTCATCAGCACCGGCTCGGGCATGTCCCTCGGGTACGACCGCATGATCTACGAACCGCTCGCCATGGTCAACCCCGTTGGCAAGAACGAGACGACCCCGTGGCTGGCATCGAAGGTGGAGTGGAACAGCGACTACACCCAACTCACGGTCACGCCCCGCGACGGCGTCAAGTGGAGCGACGGCAAGCCGTTCACCGCTGACGACATCGTGTTCACATTCAACATGATCAAGAACACCCCCGCTCTCGACCTGGCCGGGCTGAAGCTCGCCGACATCAAGAAGGACGGCGGCAACGTCGTGCTCTCCTTCACCGAGTCGAAGTTCGTCAAGCAGGGAGACGTGCTGCAGACGAGCATCGTTCCCGAGCACCTGTGGAAGAGCGTCTCCGACCCGTCGAAGGATCCGATCAAGGACGGCGTCGGCACCGGGCCCTTCACGATCAAGAGCTTCTCCTCGCAGGGTGTCGTGCTCAAGGCCCGCTCCGACTACTGGGGCGGGAAGGTTCCGGTCGGCGAGCTGAAGTACCTCGAGTACAACGACAACACCGGCCTGCTGCGGGCGCTGCAGACCGGCGAGACCGACTGGGCGCAGATCTTCATCACCGACTACAAGACGAACTACGTCGACAAGGACCCGAAGCACAACGTCTTCTGGGGCGCCAATGTGCTGAGCCCCGACATGATCCTCGTGAACACCACGAAGGCTCCGTTCAACGATGTCGCTTTCCGCAAGGCCGTGAACATGGTCGTCGACCGCAAGGCGCACGCCGAGAAGGCCCGGAGCAACGCGGGCCCCGAACTGACGAGCGTCACGGGCATCCCGCAGCCGACGGGCGACCAGTACATCGCTCCCGACTACCAGGACCAGACCTTCTCGATCGACGTCGAGGGTGCCAAGAAGGTGCTCACCGACGCCGGATACACCTGGAAGGACGGCGCCCTGATCGACCCGTCCGGCAAGGCGGTGTCCTTCACGCTGCAGGATCCGCAGGGATGGAACGACTACGTCACCGGCATCCAGCTGGTTGCAACGCAGATCAAGACCACTCTCGGCGCCGACGCGAAGGTCGCTACGCCGGATGCCAACACGTGGTTCGACAACATGGCGACGGGCAACTTCGACGCCGCGCTGCACTGGTCGGGCTCCGGCTCCAACCCGTGGCACATCTATGACGACGTGATGAACGGCGCCTACCTCGAGCAGGCCTCGGGCGGCAAGGTCTCCGACAACTTCGGACGTTACAACAACCCGGACGCGAACGCGCTGCTGAAGCAGTACGCGACCGCATCGGACGAGGCGAGCCGAACGGACGCCCTCAACAAGATCCAGAAGATCTTCGTGGACGACGTTCCGGCCATCCCGATCGGCACCCACCCCCAGCTGGCCGAGTACAACACCCGGACCTTCACCGGGTGGCCGAGCGAGGACGACCAGTATGCGACTGCCGACCCGACGCAGCCGTCGGCCGTCCAGGTGCTGATGAAGCTGCAGCCCGCCAAGTAGGCAGCCAGCGCGCCTGGGGTGGATGTGGGTCTGATCACCCCGTCCACCCCAGGCACTGTGCTGTGAGCCGGAAAGCGTAGCGTTTCCCTCATGACAGATTCCCTCCTCTCCATACGCGACTTCTCGGTCGTGTACGACGTGGATCCGCCCGTCGCGGCGGTCAAGAACGTCACCCTCGACATCAAGCGCGGCGAGATCGTCGGACTTGCCGGCGAGAGCGGCAGCGGCAAGACGACGCTGGCCTATGGCGTGCAGCGGCTGCTCAAGCCGCCGGCGGTGATCACCAGCGGCAGCGTCATGTTCCACGATGCGTCGGGCGAGGACATCGACCTGCACGCGCTCGACGCCGAGGAGATGCGCCGATTCCGCTGGGACAAGATCTCGATGGTGTTTCAGGGGGCGATGAACGCTCTCAACCCCGTGAGCACGATCGGCTCGCAGCTGGACGACGTGTTCCTCGTCCACCGTCCCGAGATGAACCGCGCGGAGCGTCGTGCCGCCGTCATCGAGCTCCTCGAAATCGTGAAGGTGGGGGGTGCGCGGATGCGCTCGTATCCCCACGAGCTGTCCGGCGGCATGCGGCAGCGGGTCATGATCGCCATGGCGCTCGCGCTGCGCCCGCAGTTGATGGTGATGGACGAGCCGACGACCGCACTGGACGTGCTCGTGCAGCGCGAGATCCTCAGGCAGATCTCCGACCTGCGTCACGAGTTCGGATTCTCCGTGGTCTTCATCACCCACGACCTGCCGATGCTGCTGGAGATCAGCGACCGCATCGCCATCATGCGCGACGGCGAGATCGTCGAGCTCGGTCCCGCCGAGCGGATCTGGACCGCCCCCAAGCACGAGTACACGCGCAGCCTCCTGCGCTCCTTCCCACGTCTCACCGGCGAGAAGGGAGTGGTCGTGCGATGACTACTCTCGAGTTCAAGAACGTCACGAAGATCTACAACGTCCGCGGTTCCGGCCAGATCAAGGCGCTTGACGACGTGAGCTTCACCCTTCGGTCTCAGCAGACCATCGGGCTCGTCGGCCAGTCGGGCAGCGGCAAGTCGACGATCGCCAAGATCCTCACGCAGCTGGAGACTCCGACTCAGGGCGAGGTGCTGCTGGACGGCGTCGCGATCCCGCGTCGGGGCAAGGGGCTGCGCGCATACCGTCAGCAGCTGCGCATGGTCTTCCAGGATCCGTTCGCGTCTCTGAACCCGTATCACTCGATCCGCCACCACATCGAGCGCCCGCTGAGACTGGACAAGGTCGTCCCACGGCGGGAGATCGACGACGAAGTGCGCCGCTTGCTCGAGCGGGTGCGCCTGGACCCGGATGTCGTGATGGAGCGTCGTCCCCACGAGCTGTCCGGCGGCCAGCGCCAGCGCGTCGCGATCGCGCGCGCCCTGGCATCCCGCCCCGCGCTGCTGGTGGCGGACGAGCCGGTGTCGATGCTCGATGTGTCGATCCGCCTCGGAGTGCTGAACCTGCTCGCCGACCTGCAGCGCGAAGAGGGCCTCGGCGTGCTCTACATCACCCATGACCTCGCAACTGCCCGGCACTTCAGCGACGAGATCATGGTGCTCAACCAGGGCGTCGTCGTCGAGCGCGGGCCGGCGGACGATGTCATCCTCCGTCCGCAGCACCCGTACACCCGCGACCTGCGCGCCGCTTCGCCCGATCCGGAGGAGTTCTTCCCCGTCTGGTCGGCACCCACTTCTGGAGGTGTGAGATGAGCGCCGACATGTCGACGGCCACGGGTCACGATCCCGCGTCATCGCAAGAGGAACCCCCCCTCACGTTCCCCATCGACACCGCACCCGCTGATGGGGTGATGGACCCCACGCTCGTCGGAATGACGGCGATCAAGTCGCGGCGGGGCGGCATCCGAGTGCCCTGGCGATTCATGGGCGGCCGCGTCGTCTTCTACGCCTTCACCGCATGGGCGGCGATCACCATCAACTTCTTCATCCCGCGGCTGATGAAGGGGGATGCCGTCGACTCCTACATGGCGCGCGCGCAGGGCCAGCTGACGCCGGCCGCCGAGAAGGCGCTGCGGATCATGTTCGGCCTGGACAAGTCGACGTCGCTGTGGGATCAGTACGTCAACTACTGGGGGATGCTGCTGCATGGCGATCTCGGCCTCTCGATCTCGAGCGGCATGGCCCCCGTGCGCGATGTGATCGCCGCGTCGCTGCCATGGACACTCGGCCTGGTCGGCTTCGCGACGATCGTCTCGTTCCTCGTCGGAACGGTTGTCGGCGCGGTGGTCGGCTGGAGGCGCGGCGGCCGACTCGACGTGCTCGTCCCGGTCACGACTTTCTTGGGAACAGTTCCGTACTTCTGGCTCGGACTGATCTTCATCGCGATCTTCTCCACGCTGCTGGGGTGGTTTCCCGCAGGCCATGCGTACGAGGTCGGTGTGGAACCTGGCTGGAACGGGGAGTTCGTCTCGCAGGTGGTCTCGCATGGGTCCCTGCCTGCGATCACGATCGTGATCGCCTCGATCGGCGGCTGGCTGCTGGGCATGCGCAACATGATGCTCACAGTGCTCGACGAGGACTACATCACCGTGGCGCAGGCCAAGGGCATGCCGAACCGGCGAGTGCTCTGGCGCTACGCCGCGCGCAATGCTGTGCTGCCGCAGATTCAGAGCTTCGCGCTCGCGATCGGCTTCATCGTCGGCGGCACGATCGTGATGGAGATGGTGTTCTCGTATCCCGGCATCGGCCTGCTGCTGTTGAGCGCGACCAACGCGAAAGACTATGCGCTGATGCAGGGCATCTTCCTGGTCCTGGTCATGGCCGTGCTGATCGCCAACATCGTGGCGGACATCGCTTACGCCATCCTCGATCCACGCGTTCGCGCGACGGAGGCCTGAACATGAACTCTCCCGCAGAAAAGCCGTCGACGCTGGTGCAGCCCGCGAGCGCGGCCACGTCCGAGACCGAGACAGTGCTGACAGCCGAAAAGCCGAGGGCGAAGAAGAGCACGTTCTGGAGTCAGTTGAGGGCGTCGCTGGCGATGTTCGCCAATCCCAAGTCGGCGACCGGGCTCATCATCATGGGCATCTTCATCCTGGTGGCGATCTTCGCTCCGCTGATCGCTCCCTACGACCCGACAGCGCAGAACCTCGACGAAACTCTCCAGCCGCCGTCCTGGCAGCATCTGTTCGGAACGACCCACATCGGAGAAGACGTCTTCAGCCAGGTCGTCTGGGGAACCCGCGGCGTCCTGGTGGTCGGCTTCCTCGCCACGATCATGGCCACGATCGTGGCGATCGCGGTCGGGGTGACGGCGGGCTACGTGCGCGGCTGGAGGAGCGAATCGCTGTCGGCGTTCTCCAACGTCTTCCTCGTCCTTCCGGCGCTGCCATTGATGATCATCATCGCCTCGCAGTTCCAGGATCCGCCGCTGTGGATCATCGCCGCCGTGCTGGGTCTGACCGGGTGGGCCTGGGGTGCGCGCGTGCTGCGCGCGCAGACGATGTCGCTGCGCAACCGCGACTTCGTCCAGGCCGCGCGGGCAAACGGAGAACCGCTGCACCGCATCATTCTCGTGGAGATGCTGCCCAACCTGCTGGCGATCATCGCCTCGAGCTTCGTGGGCACGATGACCGCCGCGATCCTCGGACTCACGACCCTCGCGTTCATCGGCGTCATCCCGGTCTCGAACCTGAACTGGGGCACCATCCTGTTCTGGGCGCAGCAGAACAGCGCGTTCCCGGATTACTGGTGGTGGTACATCCCCGCAGGGCTGTGCATCGCGCTGCTCGGAGTGTCACTTTCACTCATCAACTTCGGCATCGACGAGTACGTCAATCCGCGTCTGCGCTCAGCCGGCGAGCGCGCCCGGGCGCTCCGCAAGAAGGGGCTCAGCGCCACCTCGTCCGTCACGGTCGTCCGCACCGCTGCCGAGGCGGAGAGTTGAGGACCGCGCTCTCCGTGCTCCCCTACCAGGACCCCGATCTTCCCGTCGACGAGCGTGTGGCCGATCTGCTGGCGAGGATGACCCTCGCCGAGAAGGTCGGGCAGATGCTCCAGCTCGACGCGCGGGAGGATCTCGACGACATCGTGCTGCGCAAGCATGCGGGCTCGATCCTGCACACCTCGCCCGCGAAGGTGCTGCAGGCTGCACAGCTGAACGAGCGGACGCGCCTGCGCATCCCCCTTCTCGTGGCCGAGGACTGCATCCACGGGCACTCGTTCTGGGAGGGGGCGACGATCTTTCCCACCCAGCTCGGGATGGCCGCGACGTGGGATGCGCCGCTGATCGAGCAGGTCGCGCGGGTGACCGCCGCCGAGGTGGCCGCGACCGGCATCCACTGGACCTTTTCTCCGGTGCTGTGCATCAGCCGTGATCTGCGCTGGGGTCGGGTCGATGAGACGTTCGGCGAAGACCCCCATCTGATCGGAGAGCTCGCCTCGGCGATGGTGCGCGGCTACCAGGGTGACGGCCTCGACGATCCGAACGCTATCCTGGCGACCGCGAAGCACTTCGCAGGGTACTCCGAGACGCAGGGCGGGCGCGACGCCAGCGAAGCCGACATCTCGCATCGCAAGCTGCGCTCCTGGTTCCTGCCCCCGTTCGAGCGCGTGGCGCGCGAAGGATGCCGCACCTTCATGCTCGGCTACCAGTCCACCGACGGCGTGCCGATCACGGTGAACGACTGGCTGCTCAACGATGTCCTGCGCGGCGAATGGGGCTACAGCGGCACGCTCATCACCGACTGGGACAACGTCGGCCGCATGGTGTGGGAGCAGAAGCTGCAGCCTGACTATGCGCACGCCTCGGCGGCGGCGGTGAAGGCCGGCAACGACATGATCATGTCGACGCCGGGCTTCTTCCAGGGTGCGCTTGACGCCGTCGCGTCGGGAATGCTCGATGAGGCCGACATCGACCGCGCCGTGGCACGGGTGCTGTCTCTCAAGTTCCGCTTCGGCCTGTTCGAGGACCCGCGGCTGCCTGATTCGCACCGCATGGGCACGGTGATCGGCAGCGCCGAGCACACCTCGCTCAATCTCGACGTGGCCCGGCGGTCGCTCGTTCTGCTGCGCAACAACGGCACGCTGCCGCTCGCCGGCGGGCTCACAGCGGGATCCGACGGCAGAGCGCTCCCCAGCGGCCGCCCGCGCCGCATCGCGGTCGTCGGCCCGCTGGCCGACGACGCGCAGACGCAGCTCGGCGACTGGGCAGGATCGTCCGGCCAGGTCGACTGGATGCCCGACGGCCACCCGCGCGAGCAGATCGCGACCGTGCTCGACGGTCTGCGCGCTCACGTACCCGCCGACTGGACGGTGACCCATGCGGAGGGGGCAGGCATCCTCACTCTCGCCGAGGACCCCGCCGGTGCGTTCTTTCCCGACGGCCAGCCCCGCCCGCAGATCGTCGTGCCGACCGCGCCCGACCGCTCGCAGATCGCCGAAGCAGTCACCGCCGCCGAACAGGCTGACGTCGTCATCGCGGTTGTCGGCGACCGCATCGAGCTGGTCGGCGAGGGCCGCTCCACGGCGACGCTCGAGCTCGTCGGCGGTCAGATCGCACTGCTCGAGGCCCTCGCGGCGACAGGCAAGCCGCTGGTCGTCGTGCTGATCGCCTCGAAGCCGCTCATCCTCCCCCCTGTCGTCGACGGCGCCGCGCTCGTCTGGGCTGCAAATCCCGGCATGCGCGGAGGGACGGCCATCGCCGAGCTTCTGCTGGGGCTCATCGAGCCTCGCGGCCGTCTCCCGATCTCGTTCGCACGTCACGCCGGCCAGCAGCCGACGTACTACAACCAGATCCGCGGCCAGCACGGCGACCGCTACGCCGATCTCACGCAGAGTCCGGCCTTCGCCTTCGGCGAGGGGCTGTCGTACACGTCGGTCGAGTACAAAGATCTCGAGGTCGAGGCGACCGACCTGCGATCGGACGACGTCGTGCGCGCACACGTCACCCTGCGCAACATCGGGACGCGTCTGGCGCACGAGATCGTGCAGGTGTATGTGCGCGACAGCGTGACGTCTGTGAGTTGGGCCGACAAGGAGCTCAAGGCATACCGGCATGTCGAGTTGCAGCCTGGCGCCTCCGAGCGCGTCGACCTCGTCGTGCCGGTGGCTGAGTGCACGATCGTGGATGCCGCGGGCCACCGCCGGATCGAAGCCGGTGAGTTCGAGCTGCTCGTCGGGCCGTCGTCGCGGGACGACGCACTGTTGAGCGAGGGCTTCCGCGTCGCCGACTCGCCCGAGGGCGACTGGGGCCACTCGTCCTCGTAGTGGAGCCGGCATGATCCTGTCCGGCCGGCGATGACCGACTCCTCGGGTCGCGGGTCGCGAGCCGCCTCGTGTGCCGTGGTCTGACAGGCACGTCGAATCGCGGCGCCGACGGAGGGGCGCTGGAGCGGAAGCCGCGTCGCCGCCCTCATGAGGTCGGTCACTTCATTAGGGGCGGGTGGTCGCCATCGAGGTCACGCCTATACTCCATTCACACCTCAACCTCGAGGCGTGCGGCTATCGTTCAAATTTACTTATAGGTCAGTAAGTTGATGAGGGAAACGGGGCTGTAGCGGCAGCGAGAGGATCACCATGGCGACGGATACGAGTGCGTCCGCTCCCCCCGAGCACGATGCGATACGCAAACCCAAGCCACAGGCGCGCACCTTGCAGCGACGCGAAGACGTCCTGCGCGCGGCCATGAGCGTGTTCGGACAGCGCGGCTACAACAAGGGCGCGCTCGTCGAGGTGGCCGAACAGGCGGGCATGACTCACGCCGGCGTGCTGCATCATTTCGGCAGCAAGGAGGCGCTGCTGGTCGCAATGCTGCAGTATCGCGACGGCGAGGAGGCCGCCGGCGTGCCGGGCCGCGCCCAGACCGAGGGTCCGGCATTCCTCGGGCACATGCTCGACACCGTCGAGGAGAACACCGGGCGCCCCGGCGTCGTCCAGACCTACACCGTGCTGTCCGCCGAGTCGGTGACCGAAGGTCACCCGGCGCAGGGCTACTTCCGCGATCGTCTCGACGGCTTGCGCGACAAGATCGCCGGCGTCCTGGCCGAGGTCACCGGCCGCGATGCGGACGAGAGCGAGGTCCGCGACGACGCGTCCGCCCTCATCGCGCTGATGGACGGCCTGCAGGTGCAGTGGCTGCTTGATCGGGATGCCGTGGACATGCCGCGCATCGTCGAGAAGGTCATGGACGAACTGGTCGACCGCCTGACCACACGGCATCCCGCGCCGCCGTTCCCGCGTCCGCAGGACTGACGGCCTCAGTCCGAGTCGTCGCCCTCGGACGGGTCGTACTCGTCGGTGTCCTCTTCGACAGCGGCGCCCTCTTCGGCGTCCTCGTCGTCCGCGTCGTCGACGAGGTCGTCCTCGTCGACCGCGTCTTCGTCCTCGGTGTCGTCCTCGATGTCGTCCTCATCCGAGTCGGCGTCGCCGTCCTCCGAGGCGTCGTCGGAGTCGAACTCCTCGGCGTCGAACTCGTCCGATTCATCGGCGTCGAGCTCGTCGATGTCGACCCCGTCCACATCGCCGGCGTGCAGGAGGGCTGATCCGTCGTCGTCGAAGTCGGCGGCATCCAGGTCGTCGACGTCGTCGAGGTCGACGTCCTCGTCGCCCTCGCCGTCGTCCTGGGACAGCTCGGCGAGCGCTGCCTGCGCGGCCTGGTAGTCGGCGAGCCGCTCGGCCCAGGGCACCCAGTCGGGCGCCAGGAGCGCGCCGTCGCCGGGAAGCAGCTCCACTTCGAGCACCGTCGGCTCGGCATCGTCGAGACGGGCGAGACTGACGGTCCAGAACCATCCGGGATATCCGGCCAGCAGGTTCTCGAAACGCAGCGAGACCACCCCGTCGCGCTCGACCCGGTACCCCGCGGGATCCCCGACCGTGGCCGCGGGTGTGACCTCGCGCAGCGCCGCGAGCGCGAGGTCATGCGCGTCGAGCAGAGCAGGGTCGGCGATCACGGCGGTGGCGTCGCCGGCAGTCTCCGTCTCGTCGGTGCGCTCACCTTCGGGGGGCGGCATCTCCTCGACGAGCGACTCGCTCGGCTCAGGCGTCGAGTTCATCCGCGACCTTGCGCAGCACCGCCGCGACCTTCTTGGCGTGGGCGCCGCTCGGGTACCGGCCGCGGCGCAGATCGCCCCCGATCCCGTCGAGAAGCTTGACGAGGTCCTCGAGGATGATCGCCATGTCGTCGGCGGGCTTGCGCGCACGCTTGGCGAGACTCACCGGAGCCTCCAGCACGCGCACCGAGAGCGCCTGCAGACCGCGCTTGCCGTCGGCCACGCCGAACTCGAGTCGCGTGCCCGGCTTCGGCGCGGCAGTGCCGGCGGGCAGGGCGGTGGCGTGCAAGAAGACATCCTGGCCGTCATCGGCGGCGATGAAGCCGAAACCCTTCTCCTCGTCGTAGAACCTGACCTTGCCGGTGGGCATGGAAACCTCGCTGTGTGGTGCCGCGGAACGCGGGCATGACGGAACAGGGATCGACTGGTCCCCTGCACCAGACTACGGCACGCGCGCCAGCGGGTAGGCTGAACCGGATGAGCAAACCGACCCCGGACGCGAACGTCCCGATCCGTCGCGTCGACCGAATCCTGGCGTTCATATCGCTCGGCCTCGCCATCGTGGCCATCGGATGCTTCTTCGCCGTCATCCTCGCCGCACCGCTCGGAGTGAAGGACTTCACCGCGGGCCTCTGGCCGTTGATCCTCGTGTTCCCGCTAATCGCGCTCCCCATCTCCTTCATCCTGATCGTGGTCCTGCTGATCATGACTTTCGTGCGAAGGGCTCGGGCCAACCGAGGAGGCTGAGTGGTCTCCGACGAGCGTGCCCTCGCATCCTGGCTTGCCGAGCGCGACGACCTCGGACTGGCAAGGATCCTGGCCGACAGGGGCGTGCCGCCGACGGTCGGCTGGCACGACTTCTTCGACGCGGCCGCGGGGCTGCTGGATGGCGCATCCCTGGATCGCGCACTGATCCGGCTCCCCCGTCGCGAACTCGTCGAATTGGCCGACGACGGCGATGTCGCGGCCGGCTCGTCACCGCATCTCGTCGCGCTGGCCCTGATCGCCCCCGAGGGAACCCCCTTCCGTACCGTCACCGAGCGCCTGTCCGCCCTGCTGGCCGAGCGTCCGGATGCCGTCGCCGTCGAGTCGCCGGTGGACCCACCGCCCGTCGCGGGCGACATGTCGGTCGCGGCGGACGCGGAGCGCGCGTTCACCACCTCCGGCGCTCTGGCGGACGTGCTTCTCGCATGCCTGCACACCCCGCTCTCGCGCACCGGCACCGGGGCGATCAGCGCCGCGGATCGCAAACGCCTCACCGAGGTGCACGCAGTGGCGTCGCCCGAGGAGCTCGAGGACCTCGTCGAGTCCGCCGCAGGCGCGGGTCTCATCCGTGCGCTGGAGCGGGAGTGGGTCGTCACGACCGCCGGCGAACGGTGGCTGGAGTCGGCGACGCCGGAGCGGTGGAAGGCGATCGCAGAAGGGTTTCGCGCAGCGCTGCCGGCGGGGCTGCGCACGGCGTGGGGCGGATTCATACCGGCGGGGTCATGGGCCGGCTCCTACCCGCTCGATCCGGAGTGGCCGGCGCACGCGGCGCGCCTCCGCCGGATCGCCGAGCTCTGGGGCTTCCTCGACGCCATCGGCTCGGAACCGCCGTGGACGGTCGCGCTGCGCGCCGGCGTGGCGGCGGATCCCACTCCCCTGGCCGCCCACCTTCCCGCCGAGATCGATCGCGTCTACTTGCAGGCGGATCTCACCGCGATCGCGCCTGGGCCGCTCGCACCCCATCTCGACCTGCGACTGCGTGGCATCGCACGCCGCGAGTCCCGGGCGCAGGCATCCACGTATCGCTTCACCGTCGAGTCGCTCGGCGCCGGAATGACCGAGGGCGAGACGGCCCGCTCGATCCGCGAATTCCTCGCGCAGCTGTCGCTGACCGGCATCCCTCAGCCCCTCGACTACCTGATCGAGAGCACCGCGACGCGCCACGGGCTCGTGCGAGTGCGAGCGGACGCGTCCACCACGCGCACGCGCGTGGAGAGCCCCGAGCCGGGTCTGCTCGACACCATCGCGGTGGATCAGGCGCTCCGCCCGCTGGGGCTCGTGCACGATGACGGCGGCCTGACCTCGCGCGTCGCGCGGGATGCCGTGTACTGGTCGCTCGCGGACGCGCGCTACCCCGTCGTCGCGCTGGGTGCCTCGGGCTCGCCGGAGTCGCTGCACCGTCGCGCCGCCACGGCCGGCGCGGTCGTCGACGCGGATCCTCGCGAGACGTACTCGCGGCTGATAGCGGTCCTGCGCGCCGGCCACCGCACCGACGGCGAGGCCGCGTGGCTCGGCCGCGAACTCGAGCAGGCGGTCCGCGCACGCGCCGAGATCGTCGTCGTGGTCAAGATGCCCGACGGATCGGAGCGCTCGCTGACCCTCGAGGCGGCAGGGCTCGGCGGCGGGCGGCTCCGTGGCCGTGATCGGATGGCGGACATCGAGCGGACCCTTCCCGTCACCAGCATCGTGAGCGTCCGACGCGTGTCGTGAGCGGCCGCTCGATCCTGCGCTGCGGATGCCCGGGTAAGATCGATCCTTATGGCTGACGGTCCCCTCATCGTGCAGAGCGACCGGACGGTGCTGCTCGAAGTAGCGCATCCGGACGCGGAGAGCGCGCGACACGAGCTCGCCATCTT
Source organism: Microbacterium deminutum (assembly GCF_039530205.1). NCBI lineage: Bacteria > Bacillati > Actinomycetota > Actinomycetes > Micrococcales > Microbacteriaceae > Microbacterium > Microbacterium deminutum. The sequence goes on along the minus strand of NZ_BAAAOG010000008.1, from coordinate 103,003 downwards.
CGCCGAACTCGAGCGTGCTCCCGAGCACATCCACACCTACCGCATCACCCGCCTGGGCCTGTGGAACGCCCGCGCAGCCGGCCACGACGCCGACGACATGCTCGCGACGCTCGACCGGTGGACGCGGTTCCCCGTCCCCCCCTCCGTGTCGATCGACATCCGCGAGACCGTCGGGCGCTATGGCCGTCTCGTCATCGAACGCGACACGGTGACCGGCATCGGCGACGGCGTCCTGGTGCTCCGATCGACGGATGCCGCGGTCCTCGCCGAGGTCTCGAAGAACAAGCGCATCCAGCCGCTGCTGATCGGGCATCCCTCCCCCGGCACGTACGTCGTCGACGCATGGGCACGCGGCCATATCAAGCAGGAGCTCCTCAAGATCGGCTGGCCGGCGGAGGACCGAGCGGGATACACGCCCGGGACGCCGCATCCGATCGACCTCGACGAGAGCACGTGGAGCCTGCGGCCCTACCAGCGCAAGGCCGTGGACATCTTCACGGAGGGCGGATCGGGTGTGGTCGTGCTGCCGTGCGGCGCGGGCAAGACGCTCGTCGGCGCCGGAGCGATGGCCGAGACCAAGACGACGACGCTCATCCTCGTGACCAATACCGTGAGCGCTCGGCAGTGGCGGGACGAGCTGCTGAAGCGGACGTCGCTCACCGCCGAAGAGGTCGGCGAGTACTCGGGTCAGATGAAGGAGATCAAGCCCGTCACGATCGCGACCTACCAGATCCTGACGGCGAAGCGGAAGGGTCAGTACGCGCACCTCGCGCTGCTGGACGCTCTGGACTGGGGGCTCATCGTCTACGACGAGGTGCATCTGCTGCCGGCGCCGGTGTTCAAGCTGACCGCAGACCTGCAGGCGCGGCGAAGACTCGGGCTCACCGCGACGCTCGTGCGCGAAGACGGCCGCGAAGGCGACGTCTTCAGCCTGATCGGACCCAAGCGGTTCGACGCGCCGTGGAAGGAGATCGAGGCGCAGGGCTTCATCTCTCCCGCGGTCTGCTACGAGGTCCGCGTCGATCTGCCCGCCGGCGACCGACTGGAGTACGCCGCCGCCGCGGACGACGAGCGCTACCGGCTGGCGGCGACCGCTCCCGCCAAGATCGGCGTGGTGCGGCGGCTCGTGGAGCGGCACGAGGGCGAGCGGATCCTCGTGATCGGGCAGTACCTCGACCAGATCGACGTGCTCGCAGAAGCCCTCGACGCACCGAAGATCACGGGGGCCACCCCCGTCGACGAGCGCGAGGTGCTGTACCAGGCGTTCCGGGTGGGCGAGATCTCGCTGCTGGTGGTGTCCAAGGTCGCGAACTTCTCGATCGACCTGCCCGAGGCATCCGTCGCCATCCAGGTCTCGGGATCGTTCGGCTCGCGCCAGGAGGAGGCGCAGCGTCTCGGGCGTCTGCTGCGGCCGAAGGAGTCCGGAAACACCGCGAGCTTCTATACCCTCATCGCGCGCGACACGGTCGACCAGGACTTCGCCCAGAACCGGCAGCGATTCCTCGCCGAGCAGGGCTACAGCTACACGATCCTGGATGCCGACGGCATCGCCGCATAGACCGGCGAAGGCGTGACGTAGCGCAGGAACACGAAGCCCTCGTCATCGGTGAGAGCGTGCGCGAGCGCGAAGCGACGATCGGACTCCGGTGCACCCCGTGCAATACGGCCGGCCGAGCCGCCGACGAAGCGTGGCGCGATCGTCAGGCAGACCTCGTCGACGAGCCCGCCGTCGAGCAGGGTCCCGAACAGGTGCGGTCCGCCTTCGCAGAGCACCTGCGTCCAGCCGCGCTCGGCGAATCCTGCGAGCATGGCGCCGAGATCCACCGTGTCGCCGTCGCCGCACACCATGACCTCCGCGACGGCTTCGAGCGCGGTGCGGGCTGCGGTCGGCGCGCCGGCGCAGGTGACCACGACGGGTGGCCGATCCGCCTCGGCGAACACCGGCGCGTCCGGCTCCAGGTTGAGCGCACGGCTCACCACAGCGAACGCGGGCTGGGGCTCGACGCCTTTCGTGCGCCGCCAGCCGGCATCCGCGCCGGCGACATCCACCGATGAATAGCCCTCGGCGCGCACCGTGCCGGCACCCACCACGACCACGTCGGCCATCGCGCGCAGCACCTGCATGAGATCTCGGTCGCCCTCGCCGCCGAGCGGTCCGCTCCGGCCCTCGAGCGTCGCGGCGCCGTCCGCGCTCTCGACGAAGTTCATGCGCACGCGGGACCGGCTGCGGTCGGGCAGCTCGTAAGCCGCGTACAGCTCCTGGCGAGTCGGCATTCAGTCATTCCCCTCGGGGCGCATGTTGTGGAGGAGATACGCCGGCTCGCGCCATCCGAGGATCGCCTCGACCATTCGCATGGCGTCGACCGTCGGCCGGACGTTGTGCGTGCGCACGATGCGCGCCCCCTGCAGAACGCAGTACAAGGCGGCGGCGATGGACCCGGCGACACGGTCGTCTGGGCCCCGCCCCAGGGTCTCGCCGATGAAATCCTTGTTCGACAGCGCCACCAGCACCGGAGCGCCGAGGCCGGTCAGCTCGCCGAGCCGGCGCGTCAGCTCGAGCGACTGGAGCGTGTTCTTGTTCAGATCGTGCCCGGGGTCGAGCACGATGCGGTCGGGGGGCACCCCATAAGCGAGCGCGACCTGGCGGCGCTCGGTGAGGAAGTCCGCGACCTCCCTTCCCACGTCGTCGTATCGCGGCAGCGGGAACTGCGTCCGCGGCGCGGCACGACTGTGGGCGATGACGATCGTCGCGCCGCCCGCTGCGACGACGTCCGCCATCGCGGGGTCGTGCAGGCCGGTGGTGTCGTTGATCACGGTCGCACCGGCCTCGATCGCCGCGCGTGCCACCTCGGGATGAAACGTGTCGACGCTCACGGCGACTCGCGGCGCGAGCTCCCGGATGACCGGCACCACGCGCGCGATCTCCTCGTCGGCGGGCACCGGCGGGCCGGGCGCGAACTTCACACCGCCGACATCCACGATGTCCGCGCCGTCTTCGATGGCCGCGAGCCCGGCCGCCACCGCGGAGTCGAGCGCGAACGTCGCGCCGCGATCGTAGAACGAGTCGGGGGTGCGGTTGAGGATCGCCATCACCGCGACGCGACGAGAGAGGTCGAACAGAGCTGTCTCGGCAGCGTCCGACGTCACCCCAGAAGCCTAGCGAGGGGCGTGCCGGTGTCCGTCAGCGAGGGCACGGACACGCGGTCGCCGCTGCGGATCAGCGCCTGGATGTCGTCCTGCACATCCCAGACGTTGACGTTCATGCCTCCGACCACCCTCCCATCATCGACCCAGAACGCGATGAACTCGCGCGTCGTGAGGTCACCGCGCACCACCAGCTCCGCGTCCGCCATCAGCGGCGGATACCCCGACAGCTCCATTCCGAGGTCGAACTGGTCGGTGTAGAAGTACGGGATGCCGTCGTGGACGGCCTGGCCGCCCATCATCGCGCGCGCCGCGACCGGTCCGGCGTTCAGCGCGTTCGCCCAGTGCTCGCTGCGCAGGTGCCGCTGGATCACGGGATGGTAGGCGTTGGCCACGTCGCCGGCCGCATACACATCGGGTGCGCTGGTGCGAAGGGACGCGTCGGTGAGAATGCCGTTGTCGACGGCGATGCCGGCGGCCGTCGCGAGAGCGACGTCGGGCACCGCGCCGATGCCGATGAGCACCAGGTCTGCCGGGACGGTCTCCCCCTCGACCGTCACGCCCTCGGCGCGATCGTCACCGATGATGCGCTCGACGTGCACGCTCGTGCGCAGGTCGACCCCGTGGTCTTCATGGAGGCGCCGGAACACCTCGCCCATGCGGGCGCCCACCGCCGGAGCGAGAGGCACCGGATCACGCTCGAGGATCGTCACCTCGTTGCCGAGTGTCTTCGCGGTCGCCGCGACCTCCATGCCGATCCAGCCCGAGCCGATCAGGACGAGACGCCGCCCTCCGCCGCGGAGCCTCTCGGCGAGGGCGTCCGAGTCGTCGAGACTGCGCAGGTAGTGCACGCCGGGCAGTTCGTGGCCCCCGATGGGAAGGCGGCGAGGCGACGCACCGGTCGCCAGCAGCAGAGAGTCGTACGCCAGATCGGGGCCGGTCGTCTGGAGCCGGTGCGCGTCAGGATCGACGGCGACCGCCTCGGTCGAGGTGCGCAGCTGGATGCCGCGATCGGCATACCATTCCGCGGGGTGGAGGATCGCGGCATCCCTCCCTTCCTCTCCGGCGAGATAGCCCTTCGACAGGGGTGGACGCTGGTAGGGCGGATGGGCTTCGGCGGCGATGATCGTGACGTCGCCGTCGTACCCCTCGTCGCGAAGCGTCTCGGCCGCCGTTCCCGCGGCGACCCCGCCGCCGACGATCACGATGTGCGCCATGGCTCCTCCTGATCCGACATGCCGGCTGCCCGGAAGTGCGCGCGGAAGGCGGCATCCGTCGCGAGTTCGCCGCGGAAGGCCGACGTGACGGTGGTCGTCCCCGACACGCGCGCGCCGCGCATCGACATGCAGATGTGCTCGGCACGCAGCACCACCCCGACGCCGCGGGCTGCGAGGCGCTCCTCGAGCTCTTCGGCGATCTGCACGGTGAGGCGCTCCTGCACCTGGGGGGCGCGTGCGTGCCAGTCCACCACCCGGGCGAGCTTCGAGAGGCCCACCAGCCGGTCGCCCGGAACGTAGCCGACATCCGCGACGCCGTGGAACGGCAGCAGGTGATGGCTGCACAGCGACGTGAAGCGGATGCCGCGCACGATGACGACCTCGTCGTACTCCGCCTCGTTGGGGAAGGTCGTGAAACTGAACTCCTCGGGCGTGAGCATCTCGCGCAGAGCCGAGACGACCCGCCGCGGTGTGTCTCCGAGGTGCGCGTCGTCGGTGTCGTGTCCGAGCGCCTGCAGCAGGTCCTCAACGGCGGCCTCGGCGCGATCTCGGTCGAAGCCGGGAGTTTCCCGCGGGACAAGCCTTGCGATCGGGTGCTCCGCGACGTTCGGTGTCATCGGCTTCTCCTCGCCGTCGATGGTCTGACCATAATTCCGGCAAATTCTTTTGTCAAGATCTTTGGTTTTAGAGCTATCCTCGAGTTATGGAGATGCTCGCCGAGAACCGACTGGACGCCGTCGGCGTGCTGAGCGACCCGCGCCGTCACCAGCTCTATCGCCTCGTGGCGGCATCCGATCGTCCGCTCTCCCGTGACCAGGCGGCCGAAGCGGCCGGGATGCCGCGCAGCACCGCGGCCCTCCACCTCGACCGTCTCGTCGAAGCCGGCCTCCTCACCGTGGAGCGCCGGCGCCTCACGGGCCGTTCCGGGCCGGGCGCCGGGCGGCCGACGAAGCTGTACCGCGCGACGCAGGCCGACGTCATCGCGAGCGTGCCCGAGCGGCACTACGAGCTCGCCGGCGAGCTCCTCGCAGCCGCCATCGAGCGGGCCGAGAGGGATGCCGTGTCGATCCGGAACGCGCTGGACGCCGAGGCGCACGAGACCGGTCTGAAGATCGGGCGCTCCCACGCGTCGCTCGAGGGCGCCCTCACCGGCTGCGGCTACGCGCCCGCCGACGACGGCGCGGGCGGGTTCACGCTCGAGAACTGCCCGTTCCACGTGCTCGCATCGCGCCACACCCCTCTGGTCTGCGGTGCCAACCTGGCACTGCTGCAGGGCGTCGTCGAGGCGACCGGCGACGAGCGGATGCCGGCGCTCGAACCGGCCTCAGGTCGGTGCTGCGTCGCGATCCGACCCCCGTCCGAGGCCATCCACCCGCACGAGTGAGCCGAGCCATTCCGCCCGATTTCCCGCGCGCACCGGCATTGGGTCGCAATAATGGGGCTTATGACTGCACCTCGCATCCTGGTCGTCGACGACGAGCCGAACATCCGCGACCTGCTCATCACGAGCCTCCGATTCGCGGGGTTCCAGGTGAAGGCCGTGTCCAACGGCGCCCAGACGATCTCCGCCGTCCTCGAGGAGGAGCCGGATCTCATCATCCTCGACGTCATGCTCCCCGACATGAACGGATTCAGCGTCACCAAGCGCCTGCGCGGCGCCGGGTACACCGCGCCCATCCTGTTCCTCACCGCGAAGGATGAGACCGAGGACAAGATCACCGGACTCAACGCGGGCGGCGACGACTACGTCACGAAGCCGTTCAGCCTCGACGAGATCGTCGCGCGCATCCAGGCGATCCTGCGCCGCACGATGCAGGCCGACGAGGAGTCGATGATCCGCGCGGGCGAGCTCACGATGGACCAGGACACGCACGACGTCCTGGTGGGCGACGTCTCGATCGACCTCAGCCCCACCGAGTTCAAGCTGCTGCGCTACCTCATGCTGAACCCGAACCGCGTGCTGTCCAAGGCGCAGATCCTCGATCACGTCTGGGAGTACGACTTCAACGGCGATGCCGGGATCGTCGAGAGCTACATCTCATACCTGCGCCGCAAGATCGATCCGCACTCGTCCGAGGCGCTCATCCAGACCAAGCGCGGCTTCGGCTACATGCTCAAGGCCGGCAAGACCGCCTGATCGGCGGCCCCTGAGACTGGCCGATCCGCAGGAGGTGCCGCCCTGGCGAAGACGACGGATGCGGTCACCCGATGGTGGCGCGGCATCAGCCTGCGCGCCAAGGTCACGGGTGTCACCGTCGCGCTTCTGGTGATCGGCCTGGTCGCCGCGGGCGTCGGCACGATGGCGTTCCTGCGCAACGCCCTCATCGTGAGCCTCGACGACCAGCTGCAGCAGGTCGCACCGACTGACGTCGCGAGCACGCTCATCGTGATCCAGGTCGTCGACGGCCAGGTCGTGTTCCATCAGAAGCAAGACGCCGCGCCCACCGACTACTACGTGGCGCTGTACGGGCCCGACGGCTCGTTCGAGATCAGTGCCGGCGGAGACCCGAAGAGTCCGCCGCCGGTCTTTCCGGCATCGTTCACCCTCGAAGAGACCGCGACGCAGGGCGTGACCCCATTCTCGCTGCCGAGCACCGCGGGGGGTTCGGGATTCCACGCGAGCGTTGCCGTCTTCCCGATCGAGGGCGTCTCCGAGAACCTCTATACGCAGCTCGTCGCCCTTCCGGTCGCCCCGATCAACCAGGTCGTCACGAGCTTCCTCGGCATCTACGGCATCCTGGCCCTCATCACGATCGTCGCGGGGGCCCTCCTCACGCGCTGGCTCGTCACGCTTACCTTCCGCAGTCTCGGCCAGGTGGAATCCACCGCGATGACGATCGCCGCCGGCGACTTCGGGCAGCGCATGACCGACATCGAGCCGACGACGACCGAGGTCGGACGCCTCAAGACCGCGATCAACACGATGCTCGGGCGAGTGGATGCCGCGATCTCGCAGCGCGACGCCACGGTGCGCCAGATGCGCCGATTCATCGGGGACGCCAGCCACGAGCTTCGCACCCCGCTCGTGACGGTCCGCGGTTACGCGGAGCTCTACCGGATGGGGGCGATCACCGGGGACGACGACGTCCACCTTGCGATGGACCGCATCGAGAAGGAGGCCATCCGCATGGGCATCCTGGTCGAGGATCTCCTCGCCCTCGCGCGTCTGGATGAGCGGCGAGACGTCGTCATCGGGCCGGTCGACCTGCGGCCGGTCGCGCGGGATGCCGCACTCGATGTCCGTGCGGCATCGCCGCTGCGGCCCGTGACCGTCATCGACACGACGCTGACGGACGACCAGCCGCATCCGGCGCCGGAGCCCGCATCGGAGCCTGCGGCGCCGCGCCGTGGCGCAAGCGGACCATCCGTCATCGTCCGTGCGGGTGGCGCGACACTCTCGTTGCTGCGTCGCAAGCCCCGCCCGGTGTCGGCGTCGGACGCTGCGGGCGGCAGCGAGATGCCGCGGCTCACGCCGATCGGGCTCGAAGAGGAGGAGGGCTACGCGACGGGTCCGCTGGCCCCGATCGTCCGCGGTGACGAGAACCGCATCCGGCAGGTCGTGGCGAACCTGCTCGGCAACGCGCGGCGATTCACGACCGAGGAGTCGCCGATCGAGCTGCGGATCGGAGTGGATGCCGCTGCGCGCATGGGCTGGATCGAGGTCGTCGACCACGGGGAGGGCATCCCCGATCCGATCAAGGAGAAGATTTTCCAGCGGTTCTGGCGGGCGGACTCCTCACGCGCCCGCGAGACGGGCGGCACCGGGCTCGGGCTGGCGATCGTCTCGTCGATCATCGAGGCGCTGCACGGGTCGGTGGATGTCGTCGACACCCCCGGCGGCGGCGCGACCTTCCGCGTCGCCTTCCCGCTGGCAGGGGAACGGGATACCGCCGAGCACCTGTACCTCGAAACCCAGCCCCTCGAGCGCCTCGACGTCGCGAAGCCCTGACCGTTCCTCCCCAGGAAGTCCGCCAGGGCGCGTCTTCCACGGGCGACGACTGCCGACGCGGGGCACCGCGAGATCACGCGTAGCTTTGCGGGACAGCGGGTGCGGCATCCAGCCCCCCCGGCAGATCCGAAGGAGCTCTCCCATGGCCGTCTACTCCGTCGACAGCGACGCCGTCCTCGCCACCACCGCCGCCGTGCGCGGCACCATCGACCGCGTGCAGGCCGAGACCAACGCGATGATGAGCCAGCTCTCGCACCTACAGGCGACGTGGACCGGATCCGCGTCGCTCGCGTTCCAGGGCGTCGTCGACCAGTGGCGCGCGACGCAGCGTCAGGTCGAGGAATCGCTCGCGAGCATCAACTCGGCGCTGGCGGCCGCCGGACGCCAGTATGCCGATGCCGAACTCGCGACGGCGAGCCTCTTCCGCTAGCGGGGCCCCTCACCGCGGCGCGCCAGACCCCGCACACGGGCCGCGCACCGCCGCACCGCTGGACATTGCAGCGGCGGGGAGCCGAGGCCGCGGACGACGAAGGGGCGCCTCCGAAGGAGACGCCCCTTGACGATGTCGGACGTGGGTTTCGACTCGCTCCGCTTCGCGGTGCTCGCTCAACCCCGATACGCCCGGTACTCAACGTCGCTGCGCGGCATTGAGTTCCGTCGTATCAGAAATCCATGCCACCCGTCGGGTCGCCGGCCGAAGCCGAGACCTTCTCGGGCTTGTCGGCGACGACGGCCTCGGTCGTGAGGAAGAGGCCGGCGATCGACGCCGCGTTCTGCAGCGCCGAACGCGTCACCTTGGCGGGGTCGATGATGCCCTGTGCGAACATGTCGCCGTACTCGCCGGTCGCCGCGTTGAGGCCGTGACCCGCGGGCAGCTCGGCCACCCGGTTCGCGACGACACCGGGCTCCATGCCGGCGTTGAGGGCGATCTGCTTGAGCGGCGCCTCGATCGCGACGCGCACGATGTTCGCACCCGTCGCCTCGTCGCCCGTGAGCTCGAGCGTGGCGAACACCTTCTGGCCGGCCTGGATGAGCGCGACGCCGCCGCCGGGGACGATGCCCTCTTCCACGGCCGCCTTCGCGTTGCGAACGGCGTCCTCGATGCGGTGCTTGCGCTCCTTCAGCTCGACCTCGGTGGCCGCGCCCGCCTTGATGACGGCGACGCCGCCGGCGAGCTTGGCGAGGCGCTCCTGGAGCTTCTCGCGGTCGTAGTCGCTGTCGGTGTTCTCGATCTCGCGACGGATCTGGGTCACGCGACCCTCGAGCTGCGCGGAGTCGCCGGCACCCTCGATGATCGTGGTCTCGTCCTTCGTGATGATGACCTTGCGCGCACGGCCGAGCAGGTCGAGGGTCGCGTTCTCGAGCTTGAGACCGACCTCCTCGGTGATGACCTGGCCACCCGTGAGGATGGCGATGTCCTGCAGCTGCGCCTTGCGGCGGTCGCCGAAGCCGGGGGCCTTGACGGCTGCCGACTTGAAGATGCCGCGGATCTTGTTCAGCACGAGAGTCGCAAGCGCCTCGCCCTCGACGTCCTCGGCGATGATGACGAGCTCCTTGCCGTCCTGGATCACCTTGTCGACGATGGGCAGAAGGTCCTTGATGTTCGAGATCTTCTGGTTCGCGATCAGGATGTACGCGTCCTCGAAGACGGCTTCCTGACGCTCGGGGTCGGTGACGAAGTAGGGGTTGATGAAACCCTTGTCGAAGCGCATGCCCTCGGTGAGCTCGAGCTCGGTGCCGAAGGTCTGCGACTCCTCGACGGTGACGACGCCTTCCTTGCCGACCTTGTCGATCGCCTCGGCGATGAGCTCGCCGATGGTGGGGTCGGCGGCCGAGATCGAGGCGGTGGCGGCGATCTCCTCCTTCGAGGTGACCTCCTTGGCGTCCTCGAGAAGCTGGTCGGTGATGGCCTTGACGGCCTTCTCGATGCCCTTCTTGAGCGAGATGGGGTCGGCGCCGGCGGCGACGTTGCGCAGGCCCTCGCGGACGAGCGCCTGAGCGAGGACGGTGGCCGTGGTGGTGCCGTCGCCCGCGACGTCGTCGGTCTTCTTGGCGACCTCCTTGACGAGCTCCGCGCCGATCTTCTCGAACGGGTCGTCGAGTTCGATCTCCTTGGCGATCGACACGCCGTCGTTCGTGATCGTGGGTGCGCCCCACTTCTTCTCGAGAACGACGTTGCGGCCGCGGGGGCCCAGGGTCACCTTGACTGCGTCGGCCAGCGTGTTGAGGCCGCGCTCGAGGCCGCGACGGGCCTCCTCATCGAAAGCGATGATCTTTGCCATGTGTGTTCGTCCCTCCAGGACGTGAGGATGGTCATTGGCACTCGACAGGAGTGAGTGCTAACCCATTCTGGCACTCGACCCTATCGAGTGCAAGCCGCGCGGACACGGACCGACGCGGATCGTGCGAGGGAACTCGTCAGGGCACGACGGTGACCGGCTGCGTGTTCGGCACGAGCTCGATCCAGGTGTTGCCAGGCGCCAGGGAGATCGGCACGCCGTGCTGATCGGTCAGTCGGATCGGCGACTCCCGGCTCGTCTTTGTCCAGGTCGCCTGAAGTGTTCGTCCCCCCGTCGAGATCCAGGCGGGACCCGAGCCGATCATGATGGTGCGCGGGATGATCCCGTACGACCAGTCGATGCCGACGCTCATGGCCACGACGTTGGTCGCTTTCAGCCGGGCGCCTTCCGCATCCAGATCTGCAGCACCGTCCTGAGCACGCAGGTAGGCGCCGGACGCGGCATCCCACGTCCACGAGCGAGCTGTCCCGGACGCGAACCGCACATCGATCCGCGAGGCCGGAGTGCCGTACGACGCCGCCGACGCGGCCCGCGGGATCGAGGTGTAGGCGAACTGCTGCGGCGGCGGGATGGACGCGTACGCCGCCCGCAGCTCCTGCGCCTTGACGATCACATTGTGCGGCGCCGCCTTCGCCGCGGTCCGGTACATGAACCGGTCGTCCGCTCCGCCGTGGATCGCATTGTGCACGGGGGTGTCGAGCATCATGTCGACGAAGCGCTGCTGCCCTCCCGAATAGGCGACGATCCCGCCGAGCGAGGTGACGATGTCCGGATCCATGGGGCGGATGCTGCGCACCGGCCCGATCTCGGCGGGAACGTCCGAGAACCACACCGCGACATACCGGGTGATGCCGCCCTCGACGAGCTCCTCGAACACCAGATCGGTGTGCTCGAGCCCCCACTGCGGTCGCGCATCCCAGTGATCGTCGACCTTCGCCGACAGCGCGGGTCCGGTGATCGTCGACGCGAGGACCTCCGTGCCTCGAAGCGGCGAGATCGCGGTCGCGGGCGGCTGAGGCGTCGGCGTCCGGCTCGGGGTCGCGGTCGCGGTCACGCTCGGCGTCGGGGTGGCGGACGCCGACGGCGAGGCGGCGGCCGGCGCGGAGCACGCGGCGAGCAATGCGGCACCGACGGCGAGGACCGCGATCGATGCGGCTCGGCGGCGCGGAGAGGGCACGCGGGCAGGATATCCGCCCGCGCGCGGCGATTCAGGCTACGACGCGGACCGACTCGGCCTGCGGGCCCTTCTGACCGGCTCCGACGGTGAATTCCACCCGCTGGCCCTCTTCGAGCACGCGGAATCCCGACATGTCGATGTTCGAGTAGTGGACGAAGACATCCTGACCGTCGGCGACGGTGATGAAGCCGAAGCCCTTCTCGGCGTTGAACCACTTGACAGTGCCCTGGGTCATTGCGCGTCTCCTGTTGCTGGTGCGACTGGGCTTCATCGTATGCACCGCGAGAAGCCGTCGACCGCCGCGGAAACCAACTGTTGACATACACACGCCGAAGTTTTACCGGCTGGAAACACGCGCCGTCAGGGCGTCAGGGGGTCGGCGTGGGACTGGCCGCGCCGGCCGTTCGGTCCAGCCCGATCACGATCGTCAGCTGCGGCGTCCTAGGGTCGGCGGGCTGATAGATGTCGCTCTGCTCGACTTTCGCGCCGCCGATCACGCCGGCGAGGCCCAGCGCTGCCGCCTGGTCTTCGGGCTTGAGGTAGTACACCGTCGTCTCGGCGAAGTCGTTCGATCCGGCCTCACTGGCCAGCACGCTGTCGACCGGCCAGCCGGCGGCGACGACGACGTCCTTCAGCTGGGTGGCCAGTCCGGCCTGAGGCGTCGCGTTGAGGATCAGGACCTCGTACGAGGTGTCGACGACGGCCTCGACGGTCGGCAGGGGGGTGGCGGTCGGCGACGGCGTCGGGAACAGCTCGATCCGGCCCGACGCGATCAGGGTGCCGAAGATCCCGACGATGATCAGCACGATCGTCGCGATGGCTGCCCAGATCAGCACGACCCAGCCGCGCATGCGGGGGTTCTCGGCCCGGTGGGCGCCGACTCGGCCCGCATCCGGGAGGTCGTCGAAGCGATCCCTCGGGAAGGTCGTCTGCGGCACCAGATGATGCTACCGGGCCCCGCGGGATGCTCCTGTCCGGCGGGCCGACGACTTCGACTACCCCGTGTCGCCTGCCGCGCGTGTCACGCGGGCGGCGAGCCGCACATCACGGAGCCTGCGCAGGCGCTTGACCAGCATCGCGTCGTGCTCCTGCGCCTCGGCCGTCTCGATGAGGCGCCCGAGGAGCTGGTAGTACCTCGACGGCGACATCCCCATCTCGGCGCGGATCGCCTCCTCTTTCGCCCCCGCGTGACGGAACCATTCGCCTTCGAAGGAAAGGATGGCGCGGTCGCGGTCGCTGAGGGGCACCCGCCCACGCTAACGCTGCCTCGGCAGGACGCCCGCGCGCCACTCCACGGATGCGCCGAGCGGGTCGACGGCGGCGAGCGGGATGCCGTCCCGTCCCAGAACGAAACCGCCCCATGAGGCCACATCGACGCGCGGGTCCCAGGCGTCGTGCAGAGCCGGCGGATCGATCGTGATCCAGACGGCGTCGAGGTCTCGAAGGGTGGCGATCAGCCGCTCGCGACCGGCTCGCGGGATGTGCGGCAGCACCCCCGGCGTCGTCACGACGAGAGTGGAGCGGGCAGGGGCTCGACCAGCTGCATCACGGAGCACCGCGGGATCGGATGCGTCGCCGCGGATCATCAGAGGCGGATCCGCCGCCGCGATATCGAGCGCCGCCTCGATCCGCTCGGCGCGTCCGTCCTCGCCAGGCCACACCAGCGTGGTGAGGAACCGGCGATCGGACGCATCGGACGCATCGAGGGGCGCGAGGTCCACCCCGGCCCGCCAGACGACCTCGGGCAGACGCAGGGGCGGCTCGCCAGTCAGGTCGCAGGTCAGCACGACCGCGGATGGGCCCGCCGCCGGGTCGAGATCCGGTCCCCCGCGATAACGATACGAATACCGGTCCGGGTACAGGCAGAGCCCGGCACTGGCGCCGAGCTCCAACAGGGCGATGGGTCCAGTCACGCCGCTGAGCGCCGGCAGGAGCGCCGCGCACCGCCGCGGCTCGTTCGTCTGCAGGCTCCGCCGAGAAGCCTCGCGCACGACAGCGTCCGCGTTGTCGGCGAGCCAGGCCGCCCACGCCGGGTAGCCGGCCTCCGGGGCCCCCAGCAGCCGGGTCACCGCGAACACGAGCGGAGGCTGACGATGCGTCGCGGGAATGCGCGCGAGGATGCCCGCAACGAGGCGATCGCCCGCGACCCCGCTCGCCCATCCGGCGTAGAGGCGCGAGCGACCAGGTGCCTCGTCGGCCGCGAAACGCGCGTAGCACTCCGCGACAGCGGCCGCGGCATCCATCGTCGTCATCCGCCCATTCTCGCGGGCGATCAGCAGCCCTGGGAGCGCGGGCGCCGCGCGCCTGGGGTTGAATGGTAGGGACCCAGGAGGACTCTCATGACCTACGCCATCGACAAGAGCGACTCAGAGTGGCGCGACGAACTCACGCCGCAGCAGTACGCGGTGCTGCGCGAAGCAGGCACCGAGCGCGCGTGGACCGGCGAGCTGCTCGACGAGCAGCGCGCCGGCCTCTACACCTGCGCCGCCTGCGGGGCCGAGCTCTTCCAGAGCGGGACGAAGTTCGATTCCCACTGCGGCTGGCCGAGCTTCTACGAGTCGATCCGTCCCGAAGCCGTCGAGCTCATCGAAGACGACAGCTACGGCATGCAGCGCACCGAGGTGCGCTGCGCGAACTGCGGGTCGCACCTCGGCCACGTCTTCCCCGACGGGTTCGGCACCCCCACCGGCGACCGGTACTGCATGAACTCGATCTCCCTGGACTTCACGCCGAACGGCGACGCATGACAGGCGCCCTGGAGGCGGTGCGTGCGCGTCGCTCCTGGTCGAAGGTGACGGATGCCGCACCCTCGCACCCCGAGCTTCTCACGCTGGTCTCGGCCGCGGGTCGCGTCGCCGACCACTCCTCGCTGCGGCCGTGGCGGCTGATCGAGCTTCGCGGGACGGACCGTGAGCGCCTGGGACGCGCGATCAACAAGGCGACCGGCGAGACCGGCGCATCGTCGAAGCCGCTGCGCGCGCCGCTGCTCATCGCGGTCGTGGCCAGCTACCGCAAGAGCAGCAAGGTCCCTCGCTGGGAGCAGGAGGCGGTCGCCTCGGGCGTTGCGCACGTGCTCAGTCTGCTGCTGGACGAAGCCGGCTGGGGCGTGATCTGGCGCACCGGCGACTACACGCGATCCAAGGCCGTCGCGAGGGCGCACGGGCTGGGCAAGGACGAAGAGCTGCTCGGCTGGCTTTACGTCGGCGGAAAGCCGCCGCGTGCACGGCTCGGGCGTCGGAGGGGCGTGGATGCCCGCCACCATGTGTCGCGGATGCCGAAGGACAAGCCGGCCAAGGGCTCCGTGTAGGCGCGATCAGCGCCGCGCTCGCCTGCGCCATGGCACCGCCGCGACGGCGACCGACAGCAGGGCTACGACCACCATCGCGAACTCCTGCACGAAGCCGGGACTGCCCGCGGCGGGCCAGAGCGCATCGATGGCGACCGAGGCCAGCAGCTGGCCGACCACGACGCCGAGCCCGAGCAGCAGCACGCCGGTGTAGGCGACGAGCGCGGCCGACAGGATGATGTACGCCACGCCGATCGCACCGCCGAGGTACAGCCACGGCTCGGTCGGCGGCGGGCCGGCGCCGACTGCGAGGACGTGCGCCACGGCGACCAGCACGAGCAGGATCGTCCCGCCGACGAAGTTGACGAGTGTCGCCGTGAGCGGAGTTCCCACTCGCTGACGCAGGCGGCCGTTGGTCGCCTGCTGCCACGCGATGCCGATGCCCGCGGCGAACGGCAGCACCAGCATCCACAGCGGGATGCCGCTGACTCCGTCTCCGAGCAGCCCGAGGCCGACCGCGGTCAGCGCCAGGAGGGCACCGAGCACCCGCGGCACCGTCACCGCCACGACGCCGGCGGGGCCGTAGCCCACGCGGTCGAGGATCAGCCCGTTCATCGCCTGCCCCGCCACGACCCCCACCGTGAACAGGGATACGCCGATCACGCCGACGGCAAGGCCCTGCGTCGCGACCGTGAGCGCGCCGGCGGCCCCGCCTGCCAGCATCCACCACGGGATCTCGCGCCTGCGAAGGCCGTTCGTCAGTGCCGCGAAGCCGCGGCGACCGGCCGGCAGGAACGCCGAGAGCACGATCAGGATGACGAGTCCCGAGCCGAACGAGATCGCGGCGGCGACGAGGCCGTTGTCGAGACGGATGCCGAGCTGGCCGTTGATACGGGCCTGCACCGCGGTCAGCACGCCCACGAGAGCGGCGCCGCCGAGGACGATCCAGGCCGGAACGCGCGCGCGTGCGTCGGCGCCGGTCTCCACGAGCCGACTACGGGACTTGAACCCGTAACCCCCTAATTACAAGTTAGGTGCGCTACCAATTGCGCCAAGTCGGCAGAGTCCCCAGTCTATCGGGGCGCCGTGCGGCGACGATCCGTCAGGGCTTGGGCGTGGCCGTCGCCGTCGCCGTCGGCGTCGCGCCCGAGTCTTTGTAGTACGCATCGCTCGCGATCGTGAGCACGAACTGCGCGAACTCCTTGGGATCGTCGAGGGCGCCGACATAGGGCATGCCGTTGACGAGCACCATCGGGGTGCCGGTCAGCGAGACGTCGTTCGTGCCGGGAAGGCCCTTGAGCGCTCGGTCCGTGGCGTCCTTCGCCCAGGTCGCGAACGACTGGTCCTCGATGCAGCTGCGCACGACCTTCGGGTCGTCCGCGCCCGAGGCGATCGCGAGATCGGCGAGCTGGACGTCGGTGAGACCGTCGGACTCCACGCCGGGCTGCTGCGTCAGCAGGGCGTTGTTGTAGGCGAAGAAGGTGTGGGGCGAGTGGGTCGCGACGCATGCGGCTGCGCTCGCCGCCCGAAGCGAGTACTTCGTGCCGTTGGACTTCGCGGTCAGCATCGCGACCGGGTAGTACGACAGGGTCGCGGCATCCTGGGTCACCCAATCCGCGAGCTGCTGCGCGTTCGCGACCTGGAAGTCGTGCGAGCCGGAGGACAGATAGTCGACGTAGACGCGGATGTCGACGACGGGCTGGTCGCTCGCGGCCGCCTTCGGCGTCGCGGTCGGCGCAGCCGTCGGGGTCGCGTCGACATCGGACTGCTTCGCTCCCGTCGTGACTCCGACGCCGGTCACCTCGGTGACGGCGAACCCGTCGTCGGTGACATTGGCCGGCTTCAGAAGGGGCTTGGATGCCGCAGACGACACGGCCCACGTGACCACGACGGCGGCGACGGCGATCACGGCGACCACCAGGATCACGAGCGTGGCCCGGCGGGCCACCCGTGCCCTCGACTGGCGCGCCTGCACCTGCTGCGCCTTCTCGCGCACGGCGTCTCTGCGCTCGCGCGGAGCGGAGGCGTTCGGAGACTCGTCGCTCGACATGGAACCTCTCGGAAGCTGCGGGGGCCGGGAAATCGGCGATGGACCGCAGGAAATGCGACCGTGGACGATGCTAACCAGCCAGTCTGGGAAATGCCCAGACGGACCCTCCACGCAGGCCGTGCCATACTAGGGGAGCGCCCGAAGTCGGGCGTGCGGGCAAGCCCCCGCTCATTCCTCACTACGGATCGTCCGGCACGTACCTGCCGGTGAAGGAGAAGAGAACATGGCGTCAGTCACGTTTGACAACGCAACCCGCTTGTACCCCGGAGGCACTCGCGCCGCCGTGGACAAGCTGAACCTCGAAGTCGCCGATGGCGAGTTCCTGGTTCTGGTCGGCCCTTCGGGCTGCGGAAAGTCCACCTCGCTGCGAATGCTGGCCGGCCTCGAAGAGGTCAACTCCGGCCGCATCCTCATCGGCGACCGAGACGTCACCGACGTCCCGCCGAAGGACCGCGACATCGCGATGGTGTTCCAGAACTACGCGCTGTACCCGCACATGACCGTCGCCGAGAACATGGGCTTCGCACTGAAGATCGCCGGTGTCGGCAAGGAGGAGCGCGCGGCGCGCGTCCTCGAGGCAGCCAAGCTCCTCGACCTCGAGGAGTACCTGACCCGCAAGCCGAAGGCGCTCTCGGGCGGCCAGCGTCAGCGCGTCGCGATGGGCCGCGCGATCGTCCGCCAGCCCCAGGTGTTCCTCATGGACGAGCCGCTGTCGAACCTCGACGCCAAGCTCCGCGTCCAGACCCGCACGCAGATCGCTTCGCTGCAGCGCCGCCTCGGCGTCACGACCGTCTACGTCACGCACGACCAGACCGAGGCCCTCACCATGGGCGACCGCATCGCGGTCCTCAAGGACGGCATCCTCCAGCAGGTCGGCACGCCCCGCGAACTGTACGAGCGCCCGAACAACGTGTTCGTCGCCGGCTTCATCGGCTCCCCCGCAATGAACCTGTTCGTGTCCAACCTCGCGGAGGGCGGCGTTCAGTTCGGCACCGAGGTCGTGCCGCTCGACCGCGACACCGTCGGCCGTGCGCACGGCAGCCAGGTGACCGTTGGCGTTCGTCCGGAGGACATCGTGGTGGGCCCCGCCGATGGCAAGGGTCTTTCCGTCACGGTCGATCTGGTCGAGGAACTCGGCGCCGACGGCTACCTCTACGGCCACACCGACATCAACGGCAAGCGCGCTGATGTGGTGGCGCGAGTCGACGGCCGCAAGCACCCGGTGGCGGGCGACACCGTGACCCTCGCGGCCGCGGCGGGTCACGTGCACGCGTTCGACCTCGAGAGCGGCGAGCGCCTCAACGACTCGGTCGTCCCCTCCTCGATCTAGCGATAGTCTGCGTCGACGCGGCGCGGGGTAGCCTTACGGCTGACCCGCGCCGCGTTTTCGATAGACGCCGTGCAGCGCCTCGGGCGCGTGCTGGAGGAGGATCATGCCGGACGCCTTGAGCATCACCGCGAGCAGAATCGATCCTGGTCTGCTGACGCTGCCATGGTCGACGACCCTCGCGGAGTGGCCGTCCAGCCACATCGTGTTCCTCCCCAAGGGCCTCTCCCGCCACCTGGTGCGCTTCGCGAACCTGTCGGGTCGCGTCGTCGCGATCAAGGAGACGACCGAGGAGATGGCCCGCCGGGAGTACGACATGCTCGGCAATCTCGCCCGTCTGGACGCACCATGCGTCGAGCGCGTCGCCGTGATCGCCGGCCGGACGGATGCCGCAGGCGAGGTGCTGCCCGCGGCGCTGGTCACTGCGCACCTGAAGTTCTCGCTCCCCTACCGGGCGCTGTTCACCCAGGTGCTGCGTCCGGACACCGCCACGCGCCTCGTCGACGCCCTCGCCGTGCTGCTCGTGCGGCTGCACAACGTCGGATTCTTCTGGGGCGATGTGTCGCTGTCGAACACGCTGTTCCGGCGCGACGCCGGTGCCTTCGCCGCGTACCTGGTCGACGCCGAGACCGGCGAGCTCCACGAGAGCGGACTGACGCGCGGCCAGCGCCTGCACGACCTGGACGTCGCGCGCACGAACATCGCCGGCGAGATCATGGACCTCGAAGCCGGTGGGCGACTCGAAGGCGGCGTCGACGCGCTCGCCATCGCCGACGGCATCGTGTCGTCGTACCACTCGCTGTGGGCGGCGCTCACGGACAGCGAGACCTTCCGCACCGACGAGGCGTGGCGCCTCACCGAGCGGGTGCAGCGCCTGAACGACCTCGGGTTCGACATCGGCGAGATGTCCATCCAGGCGACCACGGACGGCACCCGCGTCTCGATCCAGCCGAAGGTGGTGGATGCCGGGCACCACCAGCGCCGGCTGATCCGGCTGACGGGACTCGACGTCGAGGAGAACCAGGCACGTCGGCTGCTCAATGACCTCGACGAGTTCCGCGTGCGCGTCTCGCGGCTCGGCGACGACGAGGAGATGGCCGCGCACGAGTGGCTCACGCGCGTGTTCGAGCCGGTCGTCAAGGCCATCCCATGGGATCTGCGCGCCAAGCTCGAACCGGCCGAGGTGTTCCACCAGGTGCTCGAGCATCGCTGGTACATGTCCCAGGCCCGCGACCGCGCCGTGCCCCTCGCCGAAGTCCTCACGAGCTATGTCGACGACGTGCTGCGGCATCGCCGAGACGAGGCGACGCTCATGGCGCCCACGACCGAGACCGTGTCGCTGCCGGTGATCACCGCCGACCTGCCGGTGATCGTCGAGGACGACGGCGTCGACTGGCGCGACCTGGTCTGAGCCGGGTCAGATCAGCATCCGGACCGGGTTCTCGACGAACTCCACGAACGCGCCCAGCCATCGCGCTGCGAGCGCGCCGTCGAGCACGCGGTGATCCGCCGACAGGGTCACCGTCATCACGGTCGCCACGCCGAGCCCGCCTTCCCTGTCCACCACGGGCTGCCGCGCCGCCGCGCCGATGGCGAGGATGCCGGCGTGGGGCGGGTTGATGATCGCGGAGAACTCCCGGACGCCGTGCATCCCGAGGTTCGAGACCGAGAACGAGCCGCCCTCGAGCTCATGCTGACGCAGGCGCCCCGCGCGAGCGCGTGAGGCGACGTCCCGGATCGCCGCGCTCAGCTCGCCGAGCGGCATCCGATCCACGCCCCTGACCACGGGAGTGACCAGCCCGCCGTCGATCGCCACCGCGACGCCGATGTCGGCATGCGCGAACCGGCGACTCGCGTCAGGCATCCAGATCGCGTTCGCCTCCGGGACGGCGCGCAGCGCGGCCCCGACGGCCTTGACGACGAAGTCGTTGACCGAGATGCCCTCGGGTCGATCCACGTTCACCGATCGGCGCAGCTCCAGCAGCGCATCGACCCGGCAGTCCGCGGCCAGGAAGAAGTGCGGCACCGTCGTGGTGCTCTCGGTGAGTCTGCGCGCGATGGCGCGCCGCATCGGCGTGTGCGGCACGTCGGTGAACTCCGCGGAGGTCTCCGCGACGGATGCGTGCGAGTCGGGTCGAGCTGCTGCGGCGAGCGCGTCCACGTCACGCCGCACGATGCGCCCGCCCGGCCCGCTTCCCCGGATGGCGGCGAGATCGATGCCGCGCTCCTGCGCCAGCCGACGGACGAGCGGGCTGGCGAACAGTCGCGCCGGCGTCGGTTCATGCGGGGTCGCCACGGGGGGCGCGGCATCGGGCGCGCGGACCGCGTCCGGCGCACCCGGGGACGCGCCGACCGCGGCACCGGCGGCCACCGCGGGGTCTTCGCCCTCGTCGGCGAGCACGGCGATCGGCGCTCCGACCGCCACGGACTCGCCCGGGGCGACGAGCAGCGCCGCGACGGTTCCGGATGCCTCCACCTCGTGCTCGAAGACGGCCTTCTCGGTCTCGATCTCGGCGATCGCCTGACCGGCCGACACCCGGTCGCCGACGGCGACCAGCCAGGTCTGGAGCGCGGCCTCGCGCGCTCCCGCCATGACCGACGGCATCCGCACGACGGTCGCCATCAGCGGCCTCCCCATGCGGCGCGCATCCGGTCGAGCGCGTCTGCGACCTCCTCGGTGCGCGCGATCGCCGCGCGTTCGAGCACCTTCGAGATCGACGGCGATGCCTCACCACCAGTGACGCGCTCGACCGGCTGGTCGAGCCAGTCGAAGTACCGTCGCTGCACCTCGTCCGCGAGCCACGCGCCGTAGGAGGTCCCCCGCGCGCCCTGCTCCACGATGAGCACGGCGTTGGTCTTGCGGATGCTGGCGCCGACCGTGTCCCAGTCGAGGGACGCGCGGTCGAGCCAGCGCAGGTCGACGAGCTCTGCACCGATGCCGGTCTGCTCGATCGCCTCGGCGCAGTGCCCGACCATCGAGAGATAGCTGAGCACGGTGACGTCGGCGCCCTCGCGCCGGATGGCGGCCGAGCCGGGCGGAATCACGAAGTCGAGGTCGTCCGCCCCGACCTGCTGCGCGCTCCCGTACAGATCGACGTGCTCGATCACGAGCACAGGGTCGTCGATGGCCAGCGCCGCGTTCATCAGCCCGACGTAGTCCGCCGCCGTGGATGGCGCGACGATCCGCCAGCCCGGGCTGGTGGCGAAAATCCCCGCCGGATCCATCAGGTGTTGCGAGCCGTAGCCCGAGCCCATCGCGACCTTCGTCCGCAGCACGAGCGGCACCGGATGCGTGCCCCCGAACATGTGCCTCGCTTTGGCGATCTGGTTGAAGACCTGGTCGGCGGCGACCCACATGAAGTCGGGGTACATGAACTCCACGACCGGGCGGAAGCGCCCGTCGAGGGCCATCCCGCCCGCCAGGCCGAAGAACGCGTTCTCGCTGATCGGCGTGCCGATCACCCGGTCGGGACCGAAGGCCGTCGCGAGTCCCTTGGTGGCGCCGTTCGTGCCGCCGGCGAGGCGGTGCACATCCTCACCGAGCACCACGATCCGCTGATCCTGCGACATCCGCCGGTCCATCACCTCGGCGACGACGTCGACGAACCGGCGCTCGACGGTGTCGCCGTCCGGCTCGGCTGCCGTGCGCCGATCGAGGCCGGCGAGCTCCGTCAGGTCGCTGCGGATGCCGACGTCGACGAACCCCGGATCGGGCCAGAGCGAGGGCCGGATGCGGCGACGCGCGGCGTCTTCGGGGTCGGTCTCGAGGAGGGCCTCGACGACCGTCGCCATCTCGCGCTGCGCGCTCGCCCGGAGGTCCACCACGCCGCCCTCATCGATGAGCCCCAGGGCGATCATCTCGCGCGCGACACGGTCGAGCGGATCGCGCGCCCGCCATTGCCCCTCCTCGTCCTTCGTCCGGTATCCGAACGCGCTGCCGGGGAAGGGGCCGTTCTGATGGAAGAACCGGTAGACCTCCGCCTCGATGATCGCAGGCCCCTCCCCCGCGCGCATCCGTTCGGCGGCGGCGGCCATGGCGAGGTGGACGGCTAGCGGGTCCATGCCGTCGACACGCCACGATGGGATGCCGAATCCCTGACCCCTGACCGAGAAGCGGATGTCGGCGGTGACCTCGGTCGCGTGCGTCGACACGGCGTACAGGTTGTTCTCGATGAAGTAGCAGACCGGCAGCCTCCAGGCCGCGGCGAGGTTCAGGGACTCCAGCACGGATCCGATCTGACTCGCACCGTCGCCGAAGAAGTTGATCGAGAGATCCGTCGTGCCGGAATGCTTCTGGGCCCACGCGTTGCCCGCAGCCATCGGGGCTCCGCCGCCGACGATCGCGTTGGTGCCGAGTGCTCCGGCCTCGAGCCATTGCAGGTGCATGGATCCGCCGCGGCCGCCGCAGTACCCCTGCGCGAGCCCGAGGATCTCGGCGAGCGTGCGCTGCAGCACCTCGTGCACGGCCGGAGTCACCGGGTTCCCGGCATCCATCGCCCCGCCGGTGACGTGCGTCAGGGCCTTGGCGAGGAACTGGTGGTGGCCGCGATGCGAGCCGTTCACGGCGTCGGTGGATCGCAGGCCCAGGATCGCGCCGACCGCGCCCCCCTCCTGCCCGATGCTCGAATGGGCCGGTCCGTGGACGAGTCCCGCCGCGGCGAGATCCAGGACGCTCTCCTCGAAGGCGCGGATGAGGTGCAGCTGTACCAGCATCGCCTCTAGCAACGCCGGATCTGCGGCGGCCCAGTCCTCGGGGGTGGTCGTCAGCTCGATCCAGTCGACCCCGGTCGTGAGAGCAGTCGTGCGCGGCATCCTCGCCCGCCTTTCCTCAGCGTCACCGTAGAGCAGATTGCATCCAATCTCAAGATGTCCGTCGTGAATGCCTGGACATCGGCCGGATATCCCGCCATCATGGATCCAATCGATTCGAAGGAGAGCGCAGAGTGGATGCCGGCATCCCGGGTCTTCGCGGTGTGGACCACATCGGGTTCACGGTTCCCGACCTCGACGAGGCCGAGCGCTTCCTGGTCGACGTGCTGGGCGCCGTGCCGGTCTACACGCTGGCGTCGAAGCGGTCGGACGACAGCGACTGGATGATGGTGCAGCTGGGCGTCCACCCCCGGACGGTGGTCACCGAGATCCGGTTCTACCGGCTCGGCAACGGCAGCAATCTCGAGGTGTTCCACTACGAGAGCGCCGACGGCCAGGCGCCCGAGCCGCGCAACAGCGACATCGGCGGCCATCACCTCGCGCTTTACGTGGACGACATGGACGCCGCCGTCGCGCACCTGCTCGCGCACGACGTCGAGGTCATGGGCGACCCGGTCGCGAGCGCGGGCGCTTCCGCGGGGCAGCGCTGGCTGTACTTCCGCAGCCCCTGGGGGATGCAGTTCGAGCTCGTCAGCTTTCCGGCCGGCAAAGCGTACGAACAGGATGCCGCGATCCTGCTGTGGCATCCGGCGAGGCCGGCGGAGTGAGCGGCAGCCGGCCGGCGGCCACCCCTTCGCCTCCCGACGGGCACGGCGCAGCCGGGCAGCGCGTCGCCGAAGCCCTGCGCACCTCGATCCTCGACGGCGACTATCTGCCCGGCGAGCGCATCCGCCAGGAGGTGCTGGCCGACCGGTACGGCGCGAGCCGGGTGCCGGTGCGTGAGGCGCTGCGGATGCTCGAGGCCGAGGGGCTGGTGACGCTCGTCGCCAACACGGGAGCCTGGGTCGCACGGATCAGCCTGGCCGAGTGCGAGGAGATGTATCAGATCCGTGAGCGCATCGAGCCCCTGCTGCTGCGCTTCAACCTGCCCTTCATCTCCGATGCCGACATCGCCGAGCTCGACCGGCTGGCGACTGCGATGGAGTCGGCGGACGTCGAGGAGTTCCTGGTGCTCGACCGCGCGTTCCACCTGTCGTGCTACGACCTCGCCCCGACGTCGGTGCTCGGGGATCTCGTGCGCCAGCTGTGGAACAGGACGCAGCACTACCGCCGGGCGTTCACTCGCGTCTTCCGCTCCGAAGGAGACTGGAGCGTGCATCATGAGCACCACCTGCTGGTCGCGGCGATCCGGCGGCGCGACGCCGACGAATCGGAGCGCGTGCTGGCCGGCCACATCCGGCGGACGAGACTGGAGCTGGCCCGGCATCCCGAGGTCTTCACGGACGGCGCTTAGACGACTCAGGTGAGGCGCCACCCGCGGTCGACGTTGAGGTCCACCCCCGAAACGCCCTGGTTTCGCAGCAGGAACTGCACGGCATCCACGATGTCGGCCATCGTCGCCAGCTCGCCGCCCGGCGTCCGCGACGAGTAGCCGTCGAGTGCCGCGGTCTTTCCCGACCAGAACGGGCTGTCGCCGATGATGCCCGGGTGGATCGCATTCACGCGGATCGGGGCCAGCTCGAGGGCCAGGGCGTTCATGAGGCCCATCACCCCGCCGTTGATCGTGGCGACGGTCGTCGAGCCCGGATACGGAGCGTCCTTCGCGCGACCGCCGAACAGCACGATGCCGGTGGCGCGGCTCGGCTCGAGGCGGTCCAGGAGAGCGTGGATCGTCTCCGTGTACCCGATGAGCTTGAGGGTCACGAGCCGCCGGGCGCGCACGACGCTGTAGTCGCGCACCGAGTTCGCGTCGCGTTCGATCGCGGCCAGCACGAGTCCGTGCACCTGGCCGAGGCCCGAGAGCTGTGCCGCGATCGTCTCGGGCTCGGAGATGTCGAGCGCGACACCGGTGGCGCCGTCGCCGATGGATGCCGCGACATCCGCTGTCCTCTGAAAGTCGCGGCCCGTGATGACGACGCGCTCGCCGCGCGCGACGACGTCCTTGGCGAGTTCCAGGCCGATGCCCTGCGTCCCTCCGACGATGAGGATGGTCCGGTCGGTCATTGTTCCTCCGTGGGATCGGGGTAGAGGTCGCGACGCATCACCTCGGCGGCGGCGCCCCAGTCGTAGCCGCCGAGCTCGCCGTCGGCGAGTGCGATCTCGTAGACACGGTGCATCGCCGGCGCCGTGGGGAGCACGACCCGCTGCTCGGCGGCGACTTCCTCCGCCAGCCGCAGATCCTTGAATCCGAGAGCCATCGCGAATCCGGGCGGGTCGTAGGCGCCCTCGACGATCTCGGCGCCGTAGCCCCGATACACGACTCCGTCGAAGAGCGTGCTCGCGAGCAGGTCGTGGAAGAGCGCGGGGTCCACGCCCTGACGCTCGGTCATCGCGATCGACTCGCCGAGCGCCTGGATGGCGTGGATGATGTTGTAGTTCACCGCGACCTTCACGACGTTCGCGATGCGGGGGCGCAGGCCGAGACGCCACACCTTGGCGCCCAGCGACTCGAGCACGGGCAGCACCGCCTCGACCGCGGCATCCGGACCCGCCGCGAGGATGTTCAGGCGACCCGCCGCCGCCACCGCCGGGCGGCCCAGCACCGGCGCCGAGACGTACGCGCAGCCCGCGCCCTGGAAGAGCGCCTCGAGACGGTCCGCGGCCGCGGGACTGATCGACGCCATGTTCACGTGGATGCCGCAGGCCCGGCCGACCGCGTCACGATCCAGGACGCTCTCGGCGGCCGTGTCGTCGGCGAGCATCGACACCGAGAGGCCGACGGCGAGCGCGTCCCCGGGGTCGTCGACGAGCGTCGCGCCCGCCTCGACCAGTGCAGCGGCGGCCTCCGGCGACCGGTTCCACACCCGGACCTCGTGCCCGGACTCGACGAGCCGCCCCGCCATGGCGGCGCCCATCCTGCCGAGGCCGAGGAAGCCGATCGTCGCCATCAGGCTTCCCCGCGACCCCACGCCGTGTTCAGATGCGACTGGCTGTCGCGTTCGAGGTTCAGCGGCCCGTCGACCGTGTAGTACCGGCGCCCGGCGACGATGAGCTCCTCGGCGGGGAACTTTGTGATCACCTCGCAGCCGTCGGCGGTCACTACCACCTCCTCCTCGATGCGGGCCGCGCCCCAGCCGTCAGCCGATGGCCAGTAGGTCTCGAGCGCGAACACCATCCCCTCCTGCAGCACCTCCGGGTGCTCGAGCGAGACCAGCCGCGAGAAGATCGGCTTCTCCCAGATCGACAGTCCCACGCCGTGGCCGTACTGCAGTGCGAACGCCGCCTCCTCGTCGGGGAAGCCGAACTCCTGCGCGGTCGGCCACAGCGAGACGATGTCGGCCGTCGTCGTCCCCGGGCGGACCAGGGCGATGGCGCGATCCATGTACTCGCGCGCCCGGCTGTACGCATCGCGCTGCGCCGAGCTCGCCGAGCCGACGGCGAACGTGCGGTAGTAGCACGTCCGGTAGCCGTTGAACGAGTGCAGGATGTCGAAGAACGCCGGGTCCCCCGGGCGGATCAGGCGGTCGCTGAAGACGTGCGGGTGGGGCGAGCACCTCTCCCCCGAGATGGCATTGACCCCCTCGACGTACTCGGACCCGAGGTCGTAGAGGGTCTTCGCCACGACGCCGACCGCCTCGTTCTCACGCACGCCGGGACGCAGGAACCGGTACAGCTCTTCGTATGCGGCATCCACCATCGACGCGGCCTGGGTGAGCAGCCGGATCTCGTCGCCCGTCTTGATGCGGCGGGCCTCCATGAACACTTGCTGGCCGTCGACGACCTCGATGCCCTCCTGCTGCAGGGCGAACAGGATCGGCAGCTCGATGACATCGACCCCGAGCGGCTGATCGGCGAGCCCGAACTTGTCGAGTTCCCGCTTGATCTTCTTCGCGACCCCCTCGGCGATGCCCGCGTCGGGCGTGAAGGCGCCGCGCAGCGTCGAGATGCCCGCGCGTGCGCCGCGCTCGAGCCTCGGCCGCGGCGCGTTCTCATGGGGAGAGTCGGGGTCGGCATCCATCTCGGCGGTCGTGACGTCCAGCCACGGATTGTAGAGGGCGTGATGCTTGGCCGCCGAACCGAAGTCCCACGAGATCGGGTCGCTGTTGCGGGTCAGCAGGCTGAAGCGGATGAGCTTGTCCATCGCCCACGTGCCGATGTGGGTCGCCGTCATGTACCGGATGTTCGTGAAGTCGAACGCCAGCAGTGCGCCGAGGTCGGAGCGATCGAGCTGCGCCTTCAGCCGCGCCAGTCGGTCGCCGCGAAGTCTGTCGAAATCGACCCGAGCCTCCCAGTCGACGGCGTTCGTCCCGGTGGTTCCGGTGTTCTTCATCGTCTGCTCCTCATCTCGACGTGCGTTGGCGCCTAACGGTGTACAGCCTCATTGAACACTTTCCGGTGTATCCTCGCCACACGGAAAGGGTGGCATGGCGACGGCGGACATCGGAGCGAGGCTGCGCGAGGCGCGTCTCGAGCGCGGGCTGAGCCTGCGGAGCCTGGCGCAGTCGCTGGGCGTCTCGGCGAGTCTCATCTCCCAGGTCGAGACCGGCAAGACGCAGCCGAGCGTGTCGACGCTGTACGCCATCGTCAACGAGCTGGGCGTCTCGCTCGACGACCTGCTCGGGGTGACGGGCGGCGCGGTCCGCGGCCCGTCGGTCACGACCACCAGCGCGGCCGTCCAGCGCGCCGCGGACAATCCGGTGCTCGAGATGGAGAACGGCGTCCGCTGGGAGCGCCTCGCAATCGGGCGAGACGGGCCGGCGGACGCCCTGCTGGTGACGTACGCGCCCGGCGCGTCGAGCTCGGTCGAAGGCCGGCTCATGCGCCATGCCGGCATCGAATACGCTTACATCCTCGAAGGACGCCTGACTCTGCAGGTCGAGTTCGACGAGTACGACCTCGGACCCGGCGACTCGCTGCACTTCGACTCCGTGCGGCCCCACCTGTACTCCAACCGGGGCACCACGGTGGCGCGCGGGGTGTGGTTCGTGGTCGGCCGTCGGCAGCAGAATCTCGACCTGCCGAGGGCTCCCGGCGCGGCGAGCGCGGTCGAGGGCGCTCCGCTGACCTCCGCCGTGGATGTGCTCCAGGCGCTCGACGGACTGCACGGCTGACCTCACCCCCTCAGGCGGATCCGTGAACTGCCGGACGCGGGGCGTCCGCCCACGGATCCACGAGGGCCTTGATCTGCACTGCCCGCCCCGTCCGCAGGGGCTCGAGTGCGTCCTCCACGAGTCGGTCCAGCGGGATGACGGTGCGGGCGACATCCGACCAGTCCGTCCGCGACGCGAGCAGTCGGACGGCGTCGGGCATGTCGTCGGCGAACACGTGTGCGACACTCCCGACGATCGTGTACTCGCGCAGCGTCCATGATCCGAGGGGCACCGGCACGGCCTCCTTCTGCACGCCCACCGGGACGATGACGGCGCCCGGCAGCGCCGCGCTGACCACGTCCTGAAGCCCGGCGAGCGATCCGCTCACCTCGAAGAACACGTCGGGCTCGACATCCCGCTCCCGCAGCCCGTCGGCGAGCGAGGTCGTGCCCGCCTGGAT
Organism: Microbacterium deminutum; assembly: GCF_039530205.1. NCBI lineage: Bacteria > Bacillati > Actinomycetota > Actinomycetes > Micrococcales > Microbacteriaceae > Microbacterium > Microbacterium deminutum. The sequence goes on along the minus strand of NZ_BAAAOG010000008.1, from coordinate 74,194 downwards.
GCCGTCGGCTGCGCCGAGGGCACTCGCGAGCGCCAGTCGATCCGGGCTGCGGTCGACCGCGATCACCCGCGCGCCGGTCGCCGCGGCGGCGTACGTGATGAAGCTGCCGATGCCGCCGATCCCGACCACGACGGCATCGTCTCCGGCGCGCAGGCCGCTGCGTCGCACGACGTGCACGGCGATCGACATCGGCTGCGCGAGGCCCAGCGTGTCGACGGCCAGTCCGGCGTCGCTGACATCGAGCAGGATGCCCGACGGCACCGTCACGTACCCGGCGAGCCCGCCGTCGACCTGCAGTCCCGCCGTCCGATAGGTGCGGCACAGGTTGGTCCGCCCCCGGCGGCACGGCTTGCAGCGGCCGCACGAGATTCCCGCCCCGCAGACCACGAGGGCCCCGACGGGAGGCGACACGACCCCCTCGCCGAGCGCGTCGACGGTCCCGGTGAACTCGTGCCCGAGGACGACCGGGGGCCGGGCGAGCAGCCCCCGGTCGAGTTCGACGGCATCCGTCCCGCACACGCCGCAGACGCTCACGCGCACGCGCACCTCGCCGGGCCCGGGCTGCGGGATCGGCCGCTCCTCCACCCGCAGGTCACCCACGGCGTGGAGCACCGCCGCCCGCATCGTGGTCATCCGGCGTGGCCGACATCCAGCTGTGCGGCCTGCCGGCGCTCGATCATGCGGCCGAGCAGCCGGTCGTAGACGGCCTGGTGCGCATCCGAGTCGAGGTAGGCGGCGAGCCCGGCCTCGTCGTCGACCATGGCGGCGACGGCGTAGTCGGCATCGCTCGGACGCAGGCGCAGGTTCTCGCCGCAGTGGTACTGCCGCAGGGCCGGGATGCCGGCTGCCATGGACTCGAGCTGCGCCGTGAGCTCCGCGACATCCGCCGCCGTGACGTCGTCCTTCCAGGTGAACATTGCGAGGTGCAGGATCATCAATCCTCCGAAGCGGCGGTGACGTGGGCATCGCCCGAGGTGTATTTGTACGGGTTCTCGATCTCTTCGTCCGGCTGGATCTCGGGATGCATGTCGGCGAACCACCGCTCCTCGCCCAGCTGCGAGCGCACGTACTCGACGGACGCCGCCACCTTGTCCGCGATCGGCGCGAGCGGCAGCCCGATGCGCTTGCCGTCGTACTTCACGACCTTGCCGTTGACGACCACGGTGTGCACATCGGCCGTCCCGGCCTGGTACACGACGTGCGCGTAGGGGTTCAGGATGGGCGTCATCGCCGGCGACTCGTCGTTCTTGATGAGCAGGAGGTCGGCCTTCTTGCCCGGGGTGATCGACCCGATGACGTCCTCCATCCCGAGCGCCTTCGCGCCGCCCATCGTCGCCATTCGCACCACGTCCTCGGCACGCAGGCGGTTCGCCACGATCGTCTCGTTGCGTGCGTGGGCCTCGAGGTGGTCGCGCGAGCGGTCGGCGCTGAGGGTCGCACGCATGGCCGAGAAGAAGTCCGCGCTCCACCACACGCTGGTGTCCATCGAGAGGGATGCCGGGATGCCGTAGTGGCGGATGGCCCAGCTGGACGGATAGCCCTGCCCGGCGCTCTGCTCCGACTCGGTCGCCACCGAGACGGTGCCGCCGGTGGCCGCGATCTTCTGGTAGCTCTGCTCGTTGAGCGTGCTGGAGTGCACGTACGTGACCTTCTCGTCCATGAAGCCCGCGTCGTACATCTGGACGATGCCCGTGTCGGTCGTGGCTCCCCACACACCGGCGTGGGTCGTGACTCGCAGGCCGAGGTCCCGGGCCGCCTGGAATGCTCCCGCTTCGGGGAACTCCGCCGAACCTGGCACATCGAAGGCGAGCTGCAGCCCGAGCATGTCGTTCGGGGCGTTGAAGTTCTTGGTGACGAAGGCGCGGAACTCCTGCGAGTTCGACCATTCCCACGGGGCGCCGAGATAGTCGCCGTAGCCGAGCACGAAGCGACCCGGGATCTCGCGGAAGGCCTGCAGCGCTGCTTCACCGTAATCGGGATTGCGCAGACCGTGCGACCAGTCGAGCGTCGTGGTGACGCCGGTGTCCACCGACTCGAGAGCGGAGAGCAGATTGCCGGCGTAGACGTCCTCGGGACGGAACACCTGACCCCACTGCAGGTAGTAGAACACGAAGTACTGCGTCAGCGCCCAGTCCCCGCCATAGCCGCGCAGCGCCGTCTGCCACATGTGCCGATGCGTGTCGACGAAGCCGGGGGTCAGGATGCCGCCGGTCGCGTCGATCTCGAGCGTGTCGCCGGGCACGTCCAAGTGGTGTCCGACGGCCTCGATCTTCTCGCCGACGACCAGCACATCCGCATTGTCGAGGACTCCGCCGGAATCGACCGTGATGACCGTGGCGTTGCGGAACGCGATCGGGCGTCCGCCGGCGAAGTCCTCCGCACGCGGAGCCGGAGCGGGATCGGGTGTGCTCATCGTCTCTCCCCTTCGAGATCGTTCAGTATTGATTTACACTTTGACCCGAATCAGTGCGATCCGCAACAGTTCCGCGCGATGCATGTTCATCATCACTGTCGACGAGAGGACACGCCTGTGGAGCCGACCGATCTGCGCGTGGCGGTGGTGGGCTCGGGCGCCAACGGCGCCTCGATCGGAGCCGATCTGATCCACGCGGGCGTCGACGTGACGCTCGTCGAGCAGTGGCCGGCGCACGTCGCGGCGATGCGCGCCGGGGGCCTGCGAATCCGGATGCCGGAGCGCGAGCTGGTCGTCGGGCCGCGCGTGATCCACCTCTGCGAGGTGGCCGAGCTGCGGCATCCGTTCGATGTCGTCCTCATCGTCATGAAGGCGTACGACACCCGATGGGCGGCAGAGCTCATCGCGCCCGCGGTCGCGGCGGACGGCGTCGTGGCCGCCGTCCAGAACGGCATGACGACGGATGCCGCGGCTGCCGCCGTCGGAGCGGACCGCGCCGTCGGGACGGTCATCGAGGTGTCGTCCACGATGGCGCAGCCGGGCATCGTCCACCGGCACACGCCCCCGGAGCGCTCGTGGTTCGCCGTCGACGCCGAGCCGCGTGCGGACCGGGTCGCGCAGCTGCTCGGGAACTCGGGCACGGTCGCGCGGTTCGCCGACATCGACTCGGCGAAGTGGATGAAGCTCGTGAGCAACTGCTCGGTGCTCGTGCCGACGGCGGCCCTCGGGCTGCCGATGGCCGAAGCGATCGACGTGGACGGGATGCGCGCGCTGATGATCCGCGCCGGTCAGGAGGCCCTCGACGTCGGCGCGGCCCGCGGGCACGCCGCGCTGCCCATCTTCGGGCTGACCGACGACGATCTCGCCGACCGCGCTGCGATCGTGGCGGCGATGCTCGACGTGCTATACGACCGATTCGTGGTGGCGGGCGCGACGACGACGGTGCTGCAGGACTGGCGGAAGAGCCGCCGCAGCGAAGCCGCGGATCTCAACGGACTCGTCGAAGCCGAGGGCGCGCGACTCGGCATCCCGACCCCGGCGAACACCGCGATCATGTCGCTGGCGCGTCGCATCGAGAGTGGAGAGATCGCCCCCGATCCTGCGAACGCGCCGGCGCTGACGGCCTGATCAGGGGCGCTCCGCGGGTCAGTACCCGACCGTGAAGCGCTCGCGCGAGTGCTTCGGCTCCTCGATCTCGTCGAGCACCGCGATCGCGAAGTCGGGACCCGAGATGTAGGAGTCGCCCTTGTCGTCGGTGACGATCACGTCGCCGCCGGTGCGATAGGTCCCGGTGCGCTCGCCCGGGTCGTACGCGCCGAAGCCGCCGGCCGGATGGATGTAGAACCAGTCGTGCCCACCGCCCCAGGTGCGCAGATCCTCGAGGATGCCGATCGCCTCGAGCGCTTCGGGCTTGTACTCCTCGGTGAACGACGGCTGATCCACCACGCGTTCGCCGCCTTCGGCGACGAGGCTGCCGCCGGCGCCGCCGATCACCCCGATCCGAACCGTGGGCGGCAGCTCGGTCAGCAGCTCGGCGATGCTCGGGCGGAGCTTCCCGAGCATGTCGCCACGAGGAGCGACAGCGGACACGATGACGTCCACGCCCTCGAGCTCCTCGAGCAGTCCCGGCACATCGAGCAGGGTCCCCTCGATGTAGGTCGCGCCGTCGATGCGCTCCACGGGCACCGAGCGGGCGACCGATACGACCGTATGCCCGCGCTCCACCGCCTCTGCGACGATGTTGCTTCCGGCATAGCCGGTGCCTCCGATGACGGCGATGCGAGCCATGATCTTCCCTTCGGTCGGTGTATCGGGGCCAAGCGCTGCGGCGGCGGGATGCCGTCCCGTGGATCCGTCGCCGCCGGGATCAGCTCTCGTGCTGAGCCCGGGTGGTCGCCACCTGGTAGAGGGCGACGGATGCCGCGATCCCGGCGTTGAGCGACTCGGTCGCCGCAGAGATCGGGATCGACACGACCTGGTCGCACGTCTCGGTCACCAGGCGCGAGAGCCCCTTGCCCTCCGACCCGACGACGATCACGACCGGGCGGTCGGCGAGCTCGAGTGCGGGCAGCGACACGTCGCCGCCGCCGTCGAGGCCGAGGACGAAGACGCCCTGCTTCTTGAACTCCTTGAGCATGGACGTCAGGTTGGCGGCGATCGCAACCGGGATCCGGGCCGCCGCACCTGCGCTCGTCTTCCACGCGGCGCTGTTCACGCTCGCGGACCTTCGCTGCGGCAGGATCACGGCGTGCCCGCCGAAGGCGCCCGTGGAGCGGATGATCGCGCCGAGGTTGCGGGGGTCGGTGATCCCGTCGAGCGCCACGAACAGCGGGGTCTCGCCGCGGTCGATGACCTGCTCGAGCAGATCCTGCGGGTGCGCGTACTCATACGGGGGCACCTTGAGTGCCACGCCTTGGTGCACGCCGTCGAAGCCCGCCATGCGGTCGAGCTCGGGACGCGTGACCTCCATCACCGGGATCTCTCGGTGGGTGGCGATCGACAGCATCTCCTTGACGCGGTCGTCCATCTCGACCCGTTGCGCGATGTAGAACGCGGTCGCCGGGATCCTGGCGCGGAGCGCCTCGAGCACCGAGTTGCGGCCGGTCACCACCTCGGTGTCGTCATCCTTCTTGGCGCGCGGCGCGCGGCTGCCGCCGGGGGAGCCACCTGGCTTGCCTCGGCCGCCGGCGGCGGCGTACCGCTCGGCCGCGGCCTTGCGCTTGCCCGCAGGGTGCCAGGCGCGATCCTCCGCCTTCGGCGTCGGCCCGCGTCCCTCGAGCGACTTGCGCCCCTGCCCGCCGGTGCCCTTGGTGGGGCCCTTCTTCTTGCCCTTGCTGGCGCCCGGGCGCCCAGGCTTGCTGCCTGCCATGATTACTCCTTCTTCCAGCCGGGCTCGACCCGGCGGCTCGCTACCGCGAGCGAACTCTCCACGGGCCCGTGCCGACGGACGCACCGGTCAAAGACCAGTGCGTGCCGTCGGCGGTGTCTTCGAGGGCGATGCCGGCTGCCGCGATCGCGTCGCGGATCCGGTCTGCGGCCGCCCAGTCCTTGGCAGCGCGCGCGTCGGCGCGCTGAGTGATCATCGTCTGCACGAGAGCATCCAGGGCGGATGCCTCGGCCGAGGCATCCTTCGCCTGCCATCGGGCATCGAGCGGATTGATGCCGAGGATCCCGGTCAGCACCATCACCTCTCCCGCGATCGCGCGGGCGGTCTCCACGTCATCCCCGTCGAGCGCGGAGTTCCCCTCGCGCACGCGCGCGTGGACGACAGCGAGTGCCTGCGGCACCCCGAGATCGTCGTCCATCGCGGCGGAGAAGGCGTCGTTGCCGTACGAGGACCAGCCGTCCTCGCCGGTACGGGCGACCCGCTGGAGGAAGGTCCGGATGCGCTCGAGCGCGGCATCCGCCTCGTCGAACGAGGACGCCGTGATGTCGAGGCTCGAGCGATAGTGCGCCGACGCGAGCGCGTAGCGCACGACGAGCGGGTCGTACTCCGCGAGGACGTCGTCGGCGAGGAGGAAGTTCCCGAGCGACTTGGACATCTTCTGGTCGCCGACGGTAACGAGGCCGTTGTGCACCCAGTAGCGGGCGAACGCGTCGCCTGCCGCGGTCGACTGCGCCAGTTCGTTCTCGTGGTGCGGGAAGCGCAGGTCGAGTCCGCCGCCGTGGATGTCGAACTCCGGCCCGAGGTAGCGACGCGACATCGCCGAGCACTCGATGTGCCAGCCGGGCCGGCCGGCTCCCCACGGCGACGCCCACGTCGCGGACTCCGGCTCGTCGTCCTTCGCGCCCTTCCAGAGCGCGAAGTCCCGGGGATCCCGCTTGCCGCGCGGATCGGCATCCGCAGCGGGCTCCATGGCGTCGAGGGACTGCCGCGTGAGCTCGCCGTATGACGGCCAGGACCGGACGTCGAAGTACACGTCACCGGATGCGGCGTAGGCGTGACCCGCCTCGATCAGTCGCCCGATGAGCTCCTGCATCTGCGCGATCGACGCGGTCGCTCGGGGCTCGTACGTCGGTGGCCGGATGCCGATCGCCGCGTACGCGCGCGAGAACTCGAGCTCCATGCGGTAGGCGAGCGCCCACCACGGCTCCTCCGCCGTCGCGTTCAGGAGCACCTTGTCGTCGATGTCGGTCACGTTGCGGACGAACGTCACGCGTTCGTGGCGGGTCTCGAGCCAGCGACGCAGGATGTCGAAGCTCAGCGCTCCGCGCAGATGCCCGATGTGCGGACCCGACTGCACCGTCGGTCCGCAGACGTACATCGTGATGTTCTCAGGGTCGAGGGGCACGAAGTCGCGCAGGGCCTGCGCCTTGGTGTCGTAGAGCCGGAGAGTCACCGAACCAGCCTACCGGCGGCCCATCACGCGAACCTGGGTGTGTCTGCCCTGCGACCGCGTCCGGACCGGAGCTCTCGGCCGAGACGATAGAACTGGAGGATGCTGCATGTCGTCGCCGTCCTCGCCGCCGCGATGCTGTTCGGGACGACGGGCACCTCGCAGGCGCTCGGGCCCGCGGGCACCACGCCGCTGTCGATCGGCGTGATGCGCATGGTCATCGGGGGCACCGGTCTCGCGATCCTCGCGTTCGCCCTGGCGTGGCGGCACGCGCGCAGGATGCCGGCGGGCGTCTCACGGCCGGTCTTCGGCGTCCGCCCGCTCGCCCTCATGGTGCTCACCGGCGTGTGCATCACGGTGTACCAGCCCCTCTTCTTCCTGGGCACCGCCCGCAACGGCGTGGCAGTGGGCACGGTCGTCGCCCTCGGATCCGCGCCGATCCTCGCGGGACTTCTCGAGTGGACGCTCACCCGCCGCGTCCCCTCGCCGACGTGGATGGTCGCCACGGCGCTCGCGACCGTCGGCGTCATCCTCCTCGGCTTCGGCGGCGAGGCGGGCGGTGCCGGTGGCACCGACCCGATCGGCATCGCCTGTTCGATCGGCGCCGGAGCGTCGTTCGCGGTGATCGCGAACGCCCAGCGACGGCTGCTGGATGCCGGCTGGGATCCGTTCACCGTCGTCGGCGGCATGGGCGCGAGCGCCGCGCTGCTGTCGGTGCTCATCCTGCCGTTCGTCGATGTCAGCTGGCTCGGCACCGCGCCAGGACTCGCCATGGCGCTGTGGCTGGGGTTCGCGACGATGGCGATCGCCTATGTCCTCTTCACGTGGGGGCTGAGCGGACTCACCGCGGCGACCGCAGCGACGCTGACGCTGGGCGAGCCCTTGACGGCGAGCATCCTGGGCATCACGGTCCTCGATGAGCGCCTGTCGGCCCTCGCGATCGCGGGACTCGTGGTGCTCGCCGCCGGTCTCGCGCTGCTCGCCTGGGGCTCGCGCTCGCCGCGGGATCCCGGACCGTTCGCGCTGGAGGGCTGACCGGCTCGGCCGTGCGACACTGGCAGGCGATGAACTCCACGATCGAGATCCGCGTCGATGATCTGAGCGGCGACGCGACCCGCGCCCTCATCACCGCTCACCTCCACGGCATGCACGACTCGTCGCCGCCCGAGAGCGTGCACGCTCTCGACCTGGACGGGCTGCGGCATCCGGCGGTCACATTCTGGTCGGCGTGGATCGACGGCCGACTCGCCGGGATCGGCGCTCTCAAGCGGCTGGATGCGGAGCGCGGCGAACTCAAATCGATGCGCGTGGACGATCGCTTCCGCGGCACCGGTGTCGGTCGCGCGCTGCTGCGGCACATCATCGACGTTGCGCGCGAGCGCGGGATGGCGAGCCTCTGGCTCGAGACCGGATCCACTGACGAATTCCTCCCCGCGCAGCGGCTCTACGAGAGCGAGGGGTTCGTCCAGTGCGGTCCGTTCGAGGACTACGTCCTCGACCCGTACTCGATCTTCCTGACGCGGGCCCTCTGAGCGTCGGGCGTGTTCAGGCCGGGACGACGAGTGCCACCGCGAACGCCGCGACGCCCTCGCCCCGGCCGGTGAATCCGAGGCCGTCCGTCGTGGTCGCCGAGATCGACACGGATGCGCCGCCGAGCCCGGCCGACAGCGTCGCCTCGGCCTCGGCACGCCGTGCCGCGAAGCGAGGCCGGTTCGCCTGCACCTGCACCGCCACGTTGCCCACGCGCCAGCCGGCCGCGCCGAGGAGGCCGAGCGTGCGCGCCAGGAACACGTCGGCATGGGCGCCGGCGTACTCGGGGTGGTCCGTGCCGAAGTGCGTCCCGATGTCGCCGAGGCCGGCCGCGGTCAGCAGGGCATCGACGATCGCGTGCGCGACGGCATCGCCGTCGGAATGGCCCGAGAGAGCGGGCTCGCCGGGCCACTCCAACCCCGCGAGCCACAGCGCCCCGTCCCCGCCGAACGCATGGACGTCCGTCCCGACCCCGACACGCGGCAGCGCCGGGCCGCGGTCCAGCGTCACATTGACGGGTGCCACCGGCGCGGCGGAGACGAGCGACCGGGCGCGGTCGAGGTCGGCGGGCGTGGTGATCTTGAAGGCGAGCGGATCGCCCGTCACGACGGATACGGCATGGCCGGCGGCTCCCACGAGCGCCGCATCGTCGGTGTAGTCGCGGTCCGCGGCCCGGTAGGCGGCATCCAGGATGTCGCGCCGGAACCCCTGCGGGGTCTGCGCCGCGGCGAGCTCCTCGCGGTCGACCGCGTGCAGCACCTCGGTGTCGGCCACCCGCTTGATCGTGTCGACCACGGGAAGCACCGGCAGCGCCCCGTCGCTTCCGCGGTCGATGGCGTCGATGACCCGCTCGAACACGGCGGACGGGGTCAGGGCGCGGGCGGCGTCATGGACCAGCACGATCTGGACATCCGCCCACACGGCCGCGAGTCCGTTCGAGACCGAGCCCTGGCGGGTCTTCCCGCCGGTGACGACCGAAACCAGGTCGCGCCGGTCGCCGGCGGCTTCGAGCGCATCCGTCAGCGCGTCGCCCTCATGTCCGGCGGGTGCCACGATCACGACCTGGGCGAGCGGCGCCGAGAACACGCGGACGAGCGCGTGACGCAGGATCGTGTGCGCGTCGATGCCGACGAAGGCCTTGGGGCCGCCGGCCCCGAGCCGCTCACCCGATCCGGCGGCGACGACGATGACGGCGACGCGGGGGACGGGCATGATGCTCACGCCCACACGCTACCGGGGATGCGGCGTCAGCTCGCGAGGACCTCGTCGAGGATGACGCCGGCGTGCTCTTCGTCGGTCTTCTCGGCCAGCGCGAGCTCGGAGATGAGGATCTGCTTCGCCTTGGCGAGCATCCGCTTCTCACCCGCCGAGAGTCCGCGGTCCTGATCACGGCGCCACAGGTCGCGCACGACCTCGCTCACCTTGATCACGTCGCCAGAGGCGAGCTTCTCGAGGTTCGCCTTGTAGCGGCGCGACCAGTTTGTCGGCTCTTCGGTGAAAGGGGCGCGCAGCACCTCGAACACGCGGTCGAGGCCCTCCTTGCCGATGACATCGCGCACGCCGACCAGGTCGACATTGTCTGCCGGGACCTCGATCGTCAGATCACCCTGGGTGACGCGGAGTTTGAGATAGACCTTCTCTTCGCCTTTGATGATGCGGGTCTTTACTTCGGAGATCGTCGCGGCCCCGTGGTGCGGGTAAACGACTGTCTCGCCAACCTCAAAAAGCATGTAGTTATGTCCTTTCGGCAACCTCCAGGATACCACAGGCGACATACGCTAAGGTTCGCCGCCCCACCCTCGGGCGCGCTCCCACGCGCCCGTCCGCGACCCCCTAGACTGATCGGGATGCCGTCATCCGTCCTGGGAGGATCTGTGACTTCGATACACCGCACCCGTGGCGCGGCACTCGGCTCCAACCGGCCGCGCCTCTTCGCGGTCCTCGCCCTCGGCGCAGCCGTCGCGTTCGGCACTACCGGGTGCAGCCTGGTGGCGACACAGGCGACGACGATCCCGTATTCGGCGGCCGAAGGGGTCAACATCCACGGCTCGGGCCCGCTCGAGGTGCGCAACGCGTTCATCGTGGCGACTGCGGACGGTACGAACGGCAACTTCGTCGCGGCGATAATCAACCAGACCGATCGGTCCGAGACCCTCAACCTGGAATTCGGCGAGGGCTCCTCGGCCATCCAGAAGTCGGTCGTCGTGCCGGCGAACTCCGTCGTGAGCCTCGGAGCCGGGGGCACCGCTCCCCTGCTCCTCCAAGGCATCGACACGATGCCGGGTGCCGACATCGCGGGCTACTTCCAGTCGGGCGACGCCGAGGGCGTGCTGAAAGCCGTTCCCGTCCTCGACGGGCAGCTGAAGTACCTCGCGCCGCTCGTGCCCTGAGCCCGGACCGTCACGCTTCGAAGCGGTATCCCAATCCACGTACCGTGACGAGCATCGTCGGCTCGCTCGGGTTGGATTCGATGCGCGAGCGGATCCGCTTGATGTGCACGTCCAGCGTCTTCGTGTCGCCGAAGTAGTCGCTCCCCCACACCCGGTCGATCAGCTGGCCGCGTGTCAGGACGCGTCCGGCATTGCGCATCAGCACCTCGAGGAGTTCGAATTCCTTCAGCGGCATGCTGATCTCGTCGCCGGCGACTTCGACCGTGTGCCGATCGATGTCGAGGGTGACGCGTCCGCCCTCGAGGATGCGCTCGTCGAGGTCCGAATCCCCCTGGGACAGCCGGCGGAGCACCGCTCGCATGCGCGCCAGAAGCTCCCGCGACGAATACGGCTTCGTCACGTAGTCGTCCGCCCCCAGCTCCAGCCCGACGACGATGTCCACTTCGGAATCCTTCGCCGTCAGCATGATGATCGGCACTCCCGAGTGCGTCCGCACCTGACGGCACACCTCGGTCCCCGGCATCCCGGGCAGCATGAGATCGAGCAGGATGATGTCCGCGCCGTGCTCGCGGAATGCGTTCAGTGCCGCCGGCCCGTCCTCGGCGATCTCGACGTCGTACGCCTCGCGCCGCAGCAGATAGGCGAGCGGGTCTGCGAGATCCGGCTCGTCCTCGACGATCAGCACGCGGGTCATAGGATGTCTCCGTTCGTCGGCACTGTCCGGGGAGCCGTGACCCCGGCGGCACGCCGCTTGGGGCGCTTGCGCTTTTTGGGGGCGGCCTGGTCGAGCGGCGGATCGGTCTGCGGGAGGCGGATCGTGAAGGTCGAGCCACGACCGGGACGCGACCACAGCACGACCTCGCCGCCATGCCGCTGGACCGCGTGCTTGACGATCGACAGCCCGAGGCCGCTGCCCCCGGTGCGACGCGAACGGGCCTGGTCGGCGCGGTAGAAGCGCTCGAAGATGCGGTCCTGATCGCCTTCGGCGATGCCGATCCCGCGGTCGGTCACGGCGATCTCCACCACGTTGTCGGCGAGCTTCACACCGACGCCCACACTGGATCCCGCCGCGGAGTACGCGATCGCATTCGCGATGAGGTTGCCCACCGCTTCGCTGAGGACCTGGGGGTCTCCTCGCACGTACAGCCCGCGGGTCCCGCCGCGCACCACCTCGACGCCGGCGGACTTGGCCTGGACGGCGTGCGCCTCGAGCGAGGACGCCACGATCTCGTCCACCGCGACGAGTCGCTCCTCGCTGAGATCGTCGGCGGACTGCAGCCGCGAGAGATTCATGATGCGCGAGGTCAGCAGCGCCAGCCGGGCCGCTTCGGCGGTCAGGCGACCGGCGAAGTCGCGCACCTGGTCCGGGTCGTCCGCAGCGGACTCGATCGCCTCGGCGAGCAGGCTCACGGCGCCCACCGGGGTCTTCAGCTCATGGCTCGTGTTTGCCACGAAGTCCCGCCGCATCTGCTCGACGCGCTCGCGTTCGGTGATGTCTCTGATCACGAGCAGAGCGAGCCGCGGTGAGATACGGGTCGCGCGCACGACGACGAGGCGCGGCTCGGCGGGCGGAGCACCGCGCTGGAGGCGCATCGTCGAGGTCGCGGCCGACTCCGAGGTGCGGATGGTCCGCGCGACGGCACGCAGCTCCTCGGAAGGCAGTGCGACGCCCTCGATCAGACCGAAGGGCACTGCCGCAGCCGAAGCCGCGTGAACGGTGTACGACGCGTCGATGACGACCGCCGCGTCATCCATCCCGTGAAGCACTTCCCGCACGCCTTCGGGAATGTCCAACGACGTCTGCGCCCGCACCCTGTCGCGGGCGCGCACTGAAGCCATGATCACCGCTGCGACCGAGCCGCCGATGACGACTCCCGCGAGGAGGGCGAGCAGCGCGAGCTGCGTCGTGTCCATGTCACCAGCGTAGACGGCCGTCCCGGCCGCAGTCGGACCGACGCCGAGCCCCCGGGGGCGGCGCCCGCTACTATTCACCACGGGGGCACCAGCCGTTAACCTTCGGTGGCGACAATCGCCTGGGTCGCGAGGGCAATGCCTGCCCCTGGATCAGGAAAGGTGTGCAATGCGCGAAGTCTTCCATCATTCGCTCGAGGACGTCCAAGGCCGCCTCGTCGAGATCGCCGAACTCGTCACGGTCGCCATCGACAAGGCGACCCGATCTTTCGGCGAGAGCGACGTCGCGCTGGCCGAGGAGGTCATCGAAGCGGACGCGGTCATCGACCAGAAGGCGATCGCGCTCGACGAGCTCGCGATCGAGATCCTCGCGCGGCAGCAGCCGGTCGCCCGCGACCTGCGCATCGTCGTGAGCGCGCTGCGGATAAGCGCCTCGCTCGAGCGCATGGGCGACATCGCCGAGCACATCGCACAGCTCACCCGGATGCGCTTCCCCGAACGCGCGATTCCGAAGGGCCTGAAGTCCACATTCCGCAAGATGGGCGAGCTCGATGTCGACGTCGCCCGGCAGCTGACCGAGCTGCTTCGCACCCAGGACCTCGAGATCTCGGATGAGATCCGCAACAACGACGACCTCATCGACGACCTGCACGTCAGTGTCTTCGAGAAGGTGCTGAGCGACACCTGGCAGGGCGAGGCGTCCGCCACGGTCGACGCCACCCTCGCGAGCCGTTATCACGAGCGGTTCGCCGACCACGCGGTCTCTGTCGCCAAGAAGGTCGCGTACCTCGCGACCGGCGACTGGACCACCGAGACCGACGCCATCGAGGTCGTGTCCTCGTCCTGAGCGGGTCGTGCGGAAGAGATCGGATGCCGTCGGGGGGCTGCATCCGATCTCTTGCTTTTGTGCGGGCTTCGTTCGCTCCGACGAACCTGACGCCGTGATCTTGTGAAGCAGGACGAATGGAGTCGATCGCTGTCTTCTTAGGGTGAGGACATGCGCTCACTCGACGACATCGCTCAGTTCATCGCCGCCCGCTTCGCAGAGCTCGTCGCCGAGCACAAGGTGCCGGGCGCAGCCATCGCGGTCCTCAAGGACGGCGAGATCATCGACGCCGCTGCGGGCGTGCTCAGCACCGCCACGAAGGTCGAGGCGACGCCCGACTCGGTCTTCCAGATCGGCTCGATCACCAAGGTGTGGACGACGACGCTGGTGATGCAGCTCGTCGACGAGGGCCTGCTCGATCTCGATGCCCCCATCCGCAAGTACCTTCCCGAGTTCCGGCTGCGGGATGAGTCCGCCGCGGCATCCATCACCACCCGCCAGCTGCTGAGCCACCAGGCCGGCTTCGAAGGCGACGTGTTCACCGACACCGGCCGCGGCGACGACGCCGTCGAGAAGTACGTCGCGCTCATCTCCGACCTCCCGCAGCTCTTCTCGCCGGGCGAGCTCTTCTCGTACAACAACGTCGGCTTCAGCGTCCTGGGCCGACTCGTCGAGGTGCTGCGCGACAAGACGTGGGAGCAGGCGCTCGTCGACCACATCGTGACGCCCCTGGGACTCGTCCACGTCGCACCCAGCGCCTACGAGGCCATCCTCTTCCGGGCCGCAGTGGGCCACGTCGGACCCGGCGAGGACGGCGTGGAGATCCCGGCGCCGACCTGGGCGCTCGTGCGTTCGAACGAGCCGGCGGGCTCGATGCTGGCCATGAGCCCGCGCGACCTGCTCGGGTTCGTGGCCATGCATCTCGGCGAGGGCGCCGCGCCCGATGGCACCCGCATCCTGTCCCCGCTATCGGCGCGGGCGATGCGCACCCCGCAGGTCGTGCTGCCCCGTCTGACCGGCATGGGAGCGGCCTGGGGCCTCGGATGGGAGATCATCGCCGCAGACGCGCCGGTGGTGATCGGCCACGACGGCGGCACGATCGGCCAGTCCGCGTTCCTGCGCGTCGTGCCCGAGGCAGGCCTCGCCGTCGCGCTCCTGACGAACGGCGGAGACGTCTTCGGGCTGTTCGAGGACGTCGTCGGGCAGATCCTGCGCGAGGTCGCGGAGGTCACGCTCCCCGGTCTGCCCGTCCCGCTGGACGAGCCGGTCGCGGTCGAGCCCGCTCCGCTGCTGGGTCTCTACGCCGACACCATCTACGACCTGGTCGTGAGCGTCGACGACGACGGACGCATCTGGCTCGACCGGACGCCGAAGGACATCATGGCCGAGATCGGCGAGAAGCCGGTCCGCACCGAGCTCGTCGGCTTCGGCGAGGACTCGCTCATCGCCCGCGAGGCCACGCGCGGCATCCATCCCGTCTACGCGTTCCTCGGCGACGCCGGCGACGGCAAGCGCAAGTACATCCACTACGGCCGCGTCGTGACCCGCGCGGACTGACCAGGCTCATCCTCCACACAGCAAGCACCCGTCCGGCCATCACAGAGAGGGATCCCATGCGATCCATCAGAAAGCCAGCAATCACCGTCATCGCGGCGTCCGCCGCGCTCGCCACCCTCGCGGGCTGCTCGGCGGGGAGCGGCGGCGCCGCCCCCACCGACAAGTACGTCGACGGGGGGGACTTCGTCCTCGCCCTCTCGGCCGACCCCGGCTCGCTCGACCCGCAGATGTCCGCCGGCGGCGCCCTGTTCGCGGTCTCGAAGTTCGCCTATGACAACCTCGTCAGCGTCGACGACAAGGGCGAGATCGGCAGCCAGCTCGCGAAGGACTGGAAGGTCGACGGCACGACTGTGACGATGACCCTCAACGACGGCATCACCTGCTCGGATGGCACGGACTTCACGGCGCAGACAGCCGCCGACAACATCACGTGGGTCGCCGACCCGGCCAACAAGAGCCCGTTCCTCGGCGCCTATCTGCCCGCGGGCGCCACCGCCGCGGCATCCGGCAGCACTCTCACGGTGACCCTCGCGACGCCCGCGCCCTTCGTGCTGCAGGGTCTCGCAAACCTTCCGATGGTCTGCGACGCGGGCCTCAAGGACCGGTCCTCGCTCGCCTCGGCGACAAACGGCACCGGTCCGTACGTCCTCGACAAGGCGACGCCCAACGACAGCTACACCTACTCGGTGAACAAGAAGTACGCGTGGGGCCCGAACGGCGCGACCACCGAGGAGAAGGGCCTCCCCGCAACGGTGACCGCCCGGATCGTCACGAACGAGACCACGGCGGCGAACCTGCTGCTGTCGGGCGATGTCAACGCCGCGACGATCATCGGCCCCGACCGCGATCGGATCGAGGCGGCGAACCTCTTCGAGACGAAGACCCCCGCAGTCATCGGCGAGCAGTGGTTCAACCAGGCGAAGGGCCACCCGGCATTCGATCCCGCGGTGCGCCTCGCGCTGACGCAGGCTCTCGATCTCGCGCAGCTGCAGAAGGTCATCACGAGCGACAAGGGCGAAGCCGCGACGGCACTGGCAGTCCTGCCGCCGAGCGGCTGCACGTATGACGCCGTGAAGGGCAGCGTGCCCGCGACCGACCTGAACGGCGCGAAGGCCGCGCTGGACGACGCCGGATGGGTCGCGGGCGCCGACGGCATCCGCGCGAAGGACGGCAAGCCGCTGGCAGTCAGCTTCCAGTACGCCAACGCACTCGGAGCCGCAGGCGCCGCAGCAGCCGAGCTCGCCACTAATGCGTGGAAGGAGCTGGGCGTGCAGGTCGACGCCAAGCAGCAGGACGACACCACCCTGGCGGGAACGCTGTTCAGCGGCGGACCCTGGGACATCGCGTGGATCCCGGTCAACGTGAGCAGCCCCGATCAGCTGGTCGGATTCCTCTCGGGCGCGGCCGCGCCCAACGGAGCGAACTTCGCCTCGATCGACAACGCCGACTACAGTGCCGCGGTCACGTCGGCCATGGGCATGACCGGCACCGAGGGCTGCGACACCTGGAAGTCGGCGGAGGCCGCGCTGTACCAGGCCGCGGATGTGGTGCCGTTCGCGAACAGCGTCGTCCCGACGTTCGGCAA
The DNA here is from genome assembly GCF_039530205.1 of Microbacterium deminutum. Taxonomy (NCBI): domain Bacteria; kingdom Bacillati; phylum Actinomycetota; class Actinomycetes; order Micrococcales; family Microbacteriaceae; genus Microbacterium; species Microbacterium deminutum. Next base: position 57,645 of record NZ_BAAAOG010000008.1, on the reverse strand, counting down.
GAACGCCGAGTTCAGCGTGCTCGGAAACATCGAGCCGATGAGCATCCGGATGCTCGGCTGAGCCTTCCGGCCGGCACGACGACAGAGAGCAACAGCAGCAGATGACAGAGGCAGCCGCCCTCCCGGCGCAGGGGTTCCGGACGATCAGCGAGAACCGCTGGGTCCGTTTCACCACCCGTCGGGCAGGGCGGCTGCTGGTATCGCTGTGGGTCCTCGTGACCGCGGCGTTCCTCATGATCCACCTCGTGCCCGGTGATCCGATCCGCGCAGCGCTCGGACCGACTGCTTCGCCCGAGCTGGTGGCGCAGTGGCGCGAGGACCTCGGCCTGAACCTCCCCCTCTGGGAGCAGTACCTCCACTACCTGCAGGGTCTGTTCACCGGCGACCTCGGCACGTCGATCGTGTCGCGGGTGCCGGTGCTCGACATCATCGTGCAGCGCCTGCCCGCCACGGCATCCCTCGCGCTCCTCGCGTTCCTCGTCGCCGTCGTCGTGGGGGTTCCGATCGGCGTGATCGTGGCGGTCTCGACGCACCGCGGACGCGGCCGCGGCCTCGAACTGGGATTCGCAAGCGGCAGCGTGTTCGTATCGGCGATCCCCGACTTCCTGCTCGGTGTCGCCCTCGTCTACATCTTCGGCGTGCAGCTGCAGCTGCTGCCGGTCGCGGGACGCGAGGGGCCCGAGTCGTACATCCTGCCCGTCATCGCGCTTGCGCTCGGCCCCGCCGCGGTGCTCGCCCGCATCGTGCGCGTCGAGATGCTCACCGTCCTCGACGCCGACTACGTGCGGACCGCCCGGGCGAAGCGGCTGCCCCGCTGGCGCATCTACTTCAGCCACGCGCTTCCGAACGCCGTCACGGCGACGCTCACGCTCGCCGGGCTCATCCTCAGCTCACTGGTGATCGGCACGGTGTTCGTCGAGAGCGTCTTCGCCTGGCCGGGTCTGGGCAGCACCATCGTGAGCGCCATCCAGATGAAGGACTATCCGCTCGCCCAGGCGACCGTTCTCGTGTACGGGGCGCTCGTGCTCATCATCAACACGATCGTCGACTGGATCCTCGCCGTGCTCGATCCCCGCACCACCGTGGCGGACGCCTGATGAGCGCGTTCCGCCGGGTTCTCCGCACGCCTCTCGGTATCGCCGCCGTCACGCTCATGGCGCTCGTGGTGCTGACCGCGATCTTCGCTCCGATCATCTGGGGGACGCGGGCGGATGTCGTCGACACCGACAATCTGCTCGCACCCCCGTCGGCCGCCCATCCCATCGGCACCGACCACCTCGGGCGCGACCTCCTGATGCGCGTGCTCGTGGCGACCCGGCTCTCGCTCGTGCTCGCGCTGGCGGCGACGATCGTGAGTGTCATCGTCGGGATGATCCTCGGCATGGCGCCGTACCTCCTCGGGCGTCCCGGCCGTGCGGTCACCTGGTTCGTCGGCATCGCGGTGGCGTTCCCGGGCCTGCTGCTCGCCCTGTTCTTCGCGATCATCTTCGGCGCCGGATGGGTCGGAGCGGTGCTCGCCATCGGCTTCGCCGGCGCGCCCGCCTTCGCGCGGCTGTGTCAGACCCTCGTCGCCGGCGTCACCGAGCGCGATTACGTCGCGGCGGCCCGCATCGGCGGGGTGGGACGGCTGCCCATCCTCACCCGCCACATCCTGCCGAACATCGGCGAACCCCTGATCATCAACGCGACGATCGGCGCCGGCGGCGCCCTGCTGGCGTTCGCGGGCCTGTCGTTCATCGGCATCGGCGTGCAGCCGCCGGAGTACGACTGGGGGCGCCTGATGATGGAGGGCCTCCCCCGCATCTACATCAATCCCCTCGCCGCCATCGCACCAGGCATCGCCGTAGTCATCGCCGGGCTCGCCTTCAACCTGGTAGGCGAGGCGGCGGCGCGCGCCCTCGGCATCGAGTCGTCGGGAGTCGCGCCGCGGCTGAAGAAGACCCGCCCGGCCCCGATCCCGGCGCCGTCGGCCGTGCCGTCGGGGGCGGATGTCGTCCTCGAGGTCGTCAACCTCCGCACCACCTTCCCCGGCGCCGTGAGCCCCGTGCTGCCGGTGCGGGGAGTGAGCTTTTCGATCAGCCGCGGCGAAGCGGTCGGAATCGTCGGCGAGTCCGGCTCGGGCAAGTCCGTGACGGCGCTGTCGATCGCGCAGCTCGTGCAGGAGCCGGGGCAGGTCTCCGCCGACCGGCTCCGCTTCCTCGACCAGGACCTGCTGCACATCGAGCCGGAGCGGCTGCGGCGCCTGCTCGGCACCTCGATGGCGATGGTGTTCCAGGACCCGATGACGAGCTTCAACCCCACCAAGCGCATGGGCAGGCAGCTCGCCGAGGTCGCGACCGAGCACCAGCACCTCTCGCGCCGCGATGCCCTGGCGAAGGCCGTCGACCGGCTCGGCGCCGTGCGGCTGACCGATCCCGCCCATCGAGCGAGCCAGTACCCGCACGAGTTCTCCGGCGGCATGCGGCAGCGCGCCATGATCGGCATGGGGCTCATGTCGACGCCCGCGCTCATCATCGCCGACGAGCCGACGACGGCGCTCGACGTCACGGTGCAGAAGCAGGTGCTGGACCTGCTCCAGTCGATCCGTCGCCGGGACGGCATCGCACTCCTGCTCATCAGCCACGACGTCTCGGTCGTGGCCGAGATCTGCGACCGCGTGCTGGTGATGTACGCGGGGCGGATCGTCGAGGACCTGCCGTCCGCCGACCTCGCGACCGCGGCACGCCACCCCTACACGCGCGCGCTGCTGGCCGCCGTGCCGGACATGGACACCGACGTCTCCGAGCCGCTCGCAACCGTCCCCGGCCGGGCGGCGGATCCGTCGCAGCTGCCGGCCGGGTGCGCGTACGCCGCTCGCTGCCCGCTCGCCGACGACCACTGCCGTGCCGTCGACCCCGACCTCGTCGCCGACGTCACCGGCCGGCGGGTCGCCTGCTGGCACGCCGGAGAGCCGCTGCAGCTCGGCATCCCCACCATCCGCGGCGTGATCGACATCGAGGACGTCGTCGACATCGAGGAGGTGATCGCATGAGCGAGCTGCGATTCGATGACGTCACGGTGCGCTACGGCTCGGGCCGCACGGCGATGACGGCCGTCGACGGAGTGAGCCTGACGGTCCCGGACGGCGAGATCCTCGGTCTCGTGGGCGAGTCGGGTTCGGGCAAGTCGACCCTCGCACGCGCGGCCGTCGGCCTCGCACCGATCAGCTCGGGCCGGGTCCTGCTCGACGAGCGGCCCGTGCCGCAGATCCGGCCACGGCCGCTGCAGATGGTCTTCCAGGACCCGTACTCGTCACTGGACCCCCGCATGACGATCGGAGCCAGCGTCGCGGAGCTGCTGCCCCCGCGGATGAAGCGCTCCGAACGACGGGACGAGGTCGCGCGGCTCCTCGAGCTCGTGCACCTGGACGCATCCCGAGCGAAGGAGTATCCGGCTCGGATGTCGGGCGGGCAGCGCCAGCGCGTCGCGCTCGCCCGAGCCCTCGCCGGCCGCCCTCAGGTGCTGATCGCCGACGAGATCACCTCGGCACTGGATGTCTCGATCCAGGGCTCGGTGCTCAACCTCGTGCGCGAGCTGCAGCCCGAACTCGGGCTCTCGATGCTCTTCATCTCGCACAACCTGGCCGTCGTCCGCTACGTCGCGAAGCGGATCGCGGTCATGTACCGCGGCCGGATCGTCGAAGAGGGACCGGCCGAGGAGGTCCTCGGCGATCCGCGCCACGACTACACCCGAGCGCTCCTGACGGCCCTCCCGCACGCGCACAAGACCCGATGACCCGATGACCCCTGACAGCATCCACCCCACCCCGCACTCAAAAGGAGCAACCGTGACCCGCAGACTTCGCACCGACGATCTGCCCGCACTGACCATCGCCGGCCAGCCCGCCATCTCACCGGACGCCTCGCGCATCGCCTATGTGGTGCGCGGAAACGACCTCGACGCCGACAAGCCCACCGAATCCATCTGGCTGACGGATGCCGCGGGCGCCGCGCGGCGCCTGACCCAGGGGACCGCCGACAGCACGCCGGCCATCTCATCGGACGGCGAGACCCTCGCCTTCCAGCGCGACGGCCAGCTGTGGACGCTGCCGCTGTCCGGCGGCGACGCGACGAAGCGGACGAGCCTCCCGATCTCGGCAGGCGCCCCGCTGTGGAGCCCCGACGCCACCCGCATCGCGTTCATCGCCCCCGTCGACGGCGACGCAGCGGTCGGTGAAGCCGATGCCGACCGCGAGCGCCGCGCGTCGAGCCCCATCGTCGCGGACGCCCTGGGCTACCAGGCCGACGGCATGGGCTTCGTCCGGGGCGTCCGGATGCAGCTGCACGTCCTCGACCTCGCATCCGGCGACGTGCGCCAGGTGACGGATGCCGACGCCCACGTCGGCAGCGCATCGTGGAGCCCCGACTCGAAGAAGCTGGGCTTCACCGCCATGCCGGTCACGCAGGATCTCGACCCGCGGTCGCCCCTGCACGTGATCGATGCGGCCGACGTCAAGGCGCGGCCCCACCTCGTCGCATTCGTCGACGGCTTCGCCGGGACGGTGTCGTTCGCGCCCGACGGCGAGACGCTCGTCGTCGTCGGCTGGGAGGGCGCGCCGAGCGGCCACGCCGGCCTCTACGCGGTGGATGCCGCAACGGGGTCGACCAGGCAGCTCGCGGCATCCCTCGATCGCAACGTCATGCCCGGCGCACCGGCGTATCCCGGCGCGCTCCCCCAGTTCACGGCATCCGGCGATGTGCTCTTCGCCGTCCGCGACCGCGGCTGCACCCACCTGTACGCCGTCGCGCTCGGCGGCGGCGAGCCCCGGCTCGTGCACGGCGGCGACGGCAACGTCGTGAGCGGACTGTCCGTCGCCGGCTCGTCCGCGGCGATCGCGCTGTCGACGCCGACCTCGTTCGGCGAGATCGTCATGATCGACCTGGAGTCGGGCGCCGAGACCACGGTCTCGTCGAACGGCTCGGCGCCGGAGGGCACCGAGCCGTACGTGCGGACATCGCGCGAGTTCACGATCAGCGACGGCCTCACCGTGCAGGGCTGGCTCCTGCGCGACCCCGAGGTCACGGGCGCGACCCCGCTGCTCGTCGACGTCCACGGCGGTCCGCACAACGCCTGGAACGGCGCAGCCGACGACATGCACCTCTACCACCAGGAGCTCGCCTCCCGCGGCTGGACCGTGCTCACCGTGAATCCGCGCGGCAGCGACGGCTACGGCGAGTCGTTCTACACCGCCGTCTTCGGCGCATGGGGCACGGCCGACGCGCAGGACTTCCTCGAGCCGATCGACCAGCTGGTCGCGGAGGGTCTCGTCGACCCGCAGCGCCTCGCGCTGACCGGCTACAGCTACGGCGGCTTCATGACGTGCTACCTGACCGGGCACGACCAGCGCTTCGCCGCGGCGGTCGCCGGCGGCGTGGTCTCGGACCTGACGAGCATCGGCGGCACGAGCGACGACGCGCACCTGATCAACGACATCGAGCTCGGCGCGATGCCCTGGCACGCGGCCGACCGGGACCGTCTCGCCGCCATGTCGCCGTACACGAACGTCGACAAGGTCACGACCCCGACCCTCGTCCTGCATGGTGCGAACGATGTCCGGTGCCCGGTCGGCCAGGCCGAGCAGTGGCACTACGCGCTGCGCGAGCGGGGCGTCGAGACGCGCATGGTGCTCTACCCCGGCGGCAGCCACATCTTCCCGCTCCTGGGGAGGCCCAGCCACCGCATCGACTACGGCTCCCGCGTCGTCGAGTGGGTGGAGCGCTTCGCGGGCGACGCAGCGGGCGCGCGTCCGGCTCCGATCGACATCGCACACTGGCAGCGGCGCCTCACCGCGCTCGCCACGCGGCACAAGGTCCCCGGCGCTCAGCTCGGCATCCTGCGCTTCGCGCCGGGCCGCGAAGACGAGCTCGTCACGGCCTCGACCGGCACGCTGAACAAGAACATCAAGACCGGCGCCCCGGTGACCGAGGACTCGATCTTCCAGATCGGCTCGATCTCGAAGGTCTGGACGTCCACGGTGATCCTGCGACTCATCGAGGACGGTCACTTCACCCTCGACACGCCCGCGATCGACGTGCTCCCCGACCTGAAGCTCATCAACGACGAGCTGACCCAGGGCATCACGATCCGCCACCTGCTGACCCACACCAGCGGGCTCGACGGTGACGTGTTCACCGACACTGGCCGCGGCGACGACAACCTCGAGCTCTACGTCGCATCGCTCGTGGATGCCGCGCAGAACCACCCGATCGGCGCGACGTGGTCGTACTCGAACTCGGGATTCAGCGTGCTCGGCCGCATCATCGAAGTCGTCACGGGCATGACGTGGGACACCGCGATGCGCGAGCTGCTGTTCACCCCGCTCGGGCTCACCCACACCGTCACGCTGCCCGAGGAGGCGATCCTCTTCGCCCCCGCCGTCGGGCACGTCGACACCCCCGATGGGCAGATCGTGACGCCCGCGTGGGGCCTGCAGCGCTCCGCCGGTCCGGCCGGTCTCATCACCGCGCGCGTCGCCGACGTGCTTGCCTTCGCGCGTCTGCACATGGCCGGCGGCGTCACCCAGGACGGCACGCGCCTTCTCGCCGAGGAGACCGTCGCGGACATGCAGGCCTTCCAGGCGGACCTGCCCGACAAGGACTCGCTGGGCGACTCGTGGGGCCTCGGCTGGATCCGCTTCGACTGGAACGGCGAGCGCCTCTACGGTCACGACGGCAACACGCTGGGGCAGGCGGCGTTCATGCGCATCCACCCCGGGACCGGTCTCGCGGTGGCGCTCCTCACCAACGGCGGGAACACTCACGACTTCTACGAGGACCTCTACCGCGAGATCTTCGCCGAGGTGGCGGATGTCGAGATGAAGCACCCGCTCGAGGCCCCCGCCGAGCCCGCCGACGTCGACCTCAACGCGCACGTCGGCGTCTACGAGCGCGCGTCGGTGCGGATGGAGATCCTCGTCGACGACCACGGGCCTCGCCTCCGCACGGAGGTGCTGGGGCACCTGGCCGCCCTCGTGCCGGAACCGGTGGAGGAGTACCCTCTGCTCCCCGTCAGCGAGGACCGGTACCTGCTGCGCCCTCCGGGTACCGAGACCTGGATGCCGGTCACCTTCTACTCGCTGCCGACCGGTGAGGAGTACGTCCACTTCGGTGCGCGCGCCACACCGAAGCGCGTAGACGCATGACCATCGTGACGAGCGGCCCGGAGGTGCGTCCGGCGATGCTCGACGACATCCGGCGGCTCGTCGAATGCGAGTCCCCCTCGTCGGACCACGCCGCGATCGCGCGCTCGGCCGACGTCGTCGCAGGGATCGGAGCCGGGCTTCTCGGCTCCGATCCCGAGCGGATCGTGCTCGACGGCGTGACGCACCTGCGCTGGCGGCTGGGCGGCCCGACGAAGGTGCTCGTGCTCGCGCACCACGACACGGTGTGGCCGCTCGGTTCGCTCGCCACGCATCCGTTCGTGGTGGAGGACGGCATCGTTCGAGGACCGGGATGCTTCGACATGAAATGCGGTCTCGCGATGGCCCTCCACGCGATCGCGTCCCTCCCCTCGCACGAAGGGATCACGCTTCTCGTCACCGGCGACGAGGAAGTCGGCTCCGCGACATCCCGCGCGCTCATCGAGTCCGAGGCCGCCGCCGCGCGAGCCGCGCTCGTCCTCGAGGCCTCCGCGGACGGCGGCGCGCTGAAGCTCGCGCGCAAGGGCGTGTCCACGTACGAGGTGCACATCGCCGGACGAGCGGCGCACGCCGGCCTCGAGCCCGAGCGCGGCGCCAATGCCGCGGTCGAGCTGGCGTACCAGGTGCTCGCGATCGCCGCATTGGGCGATCCGGATGCCGGCACCACCGTCACGCCGACGGTGCTGTCCGCCGGCACCACCGTCAACACCGTGCCGTCCAGCGCGGTGGTGTTCGTCGACTCGCGTGCGTGGACGACGACGGAACAGGATCGGGTGGATGCCGGCATCCGCTCATCGATGTCCCATGTGCAGGGGGCGGCTCTCGAGGTCCGCGGCGGGCCGAACCGGCCGCCGCTGGAGCGTTCGGCATCCGCCGAGCTCTTCGCGTCGGCGCAGGCGGTCGCCGCGGACCTCGGGATGGCCCCTCTCACATCGGCGGAGGTCGGCGGCGGCAGCGACGGCAACTTCACGGCCGGCGTGGGCATCCCGACCCTCGACGGACTCGGTGCGGTCGGCGGCGGCGCGCACGCCGACCACGAGCATGTCGTGGTGTCGGAGCTCGAGCCGCGCACGCGGCTTCTCGCCGGGCTGATCTCGCGGATCCTCGAGGCGGACCGGCCATGATGTCGATCGAGCTCGCGGCCGTCGCCGATCCGCTCGCATCGGCCGACTCCGCCGCGAGCGCCGCCGCGTCCGCCGCCGGCGTGACGCTTCGCGAGCTGACGCGACTCGACGAGCACCACGCCGCCGGCGAGCTGCTGGCGCAGATCTGGGGACGGCCCGAGAACCCGCCCATCGCCCCCGAGCTGCTGCGCGCCTTCGGCAAGTCGGGCGGATACATCGCCGGGGCGTTCGACGGCGAACTGCTCGTCGGCGTCACGGTCGGCTTCCACGCGGCGCCGGACCTGCGATCGCTGCACAGCCACATCGCCGGCATCCTTCCGGCCGTCGCCGGTCGCTCGATCGGCTACGCCATGAAGCTGCATCAGCGCGCGTGGGCCCTCGCCCGCGGCATCCCGATCATCGAGTGGACGTTCGATCCGCTCGTGGCGCGGAATGCCTACTTCAACATCCGCAAGCTCGCGGCCATGCCGGTCGAGTACCTGACGAATTTCTACGGGATCATGGGCGACGGCATCAACGGCGAGGATGAAACGGATCGCCTGCTCATCAGGTGGCGGCTGCTGGACGACGACGTCACCGCCGCAGCCGTGACCCGCCGCGCAGCCACCGTGGATGCCGGCACGCCCGGGTGCGTGCACGTCGCGGTCCCGGCCGACATCGAATCGCTGCGTCGCCAGAGCCCCGCCCAGGCCCGGGAATGGCGCCTGCGCGTGAGGGCGGAGCTCGGCGCCGCCCTCGCCGGGGGCGGCCGGATCATCGGGTTCGACCGCGTCACCGGATACATCGTCAAGACGGAGGAGCACTGATGAGACTGCACGGGTTCGAACTGCGACGGGTGGCCATGCCTCTCGTCTCGCCCTTCCGGACGTCGTTCGGCACCCAGACCGAGCGCGACGTGCTTCTCGTCCGCGCCATCACCGACGGCGCCGACGGATGGGGCGAGTGCGTCGTACTCAGCGATCCGCTGTACTCGCCGGAGTATGTGGACGCGGCCGTCGATGTCATGCGACGTCACCTCATCCCCGCCCTCGCCGGGGTGACCGACGCTCCGGGCGTCGGCGAGGCGCTGAAGGCGTTCAAGGGGCACCGCATGTCGAAGGGCGCTCTGGAGATGGCGGTGCTGGACGCCGAGCTGCGCACCGAGGGGCGCTCGTTCGCCCGGGAGCTCGGCTCGGTGCACGACCGCGTGCCGTGCGGAGTGTCGGTGGGGATCATGGACTCCATCCCGGCATTGCTCGACGCCGTCGACGGCTACCTGTCGGAAGGCTACGTCCGCATCAAGCTCAAGATCGAACCGGGGTGGGATGTGGACGCCGTCCGCGCGGTGCGCGAGCGGTTCGGCGACGACGTGCTGCTGCAGGTCGACGCGAACACGGCCTATACGCTCCGCGACGCCCGTCACCTCGCCAAGCTCGACGACTTCGACCTGCTCCTGATCGAGCAGCCGCTCGAGGAGGAGGACATCCTGGGGCATGCCGACCTCGCACGCATCGTCCGCACCCCGATCTGCCTGGACGAGTCGATCACATCGGCGCAGACCGCTGCCGCGGCGATCCGCCTCGGCGCGACCCAGGTGATCAACATCAAGCCAGGCCGGGTCGGAGGGTATCTGGAGGCGCGCCGCATCCACGACCTCGCCGTCGCGCACGGGATCGCGGTGTGGTGCGGAGGCATGGTCGAGTCCGGGATCGGCCGGGCGGCCAACGTCGCCCTCGCCTCGCTGCCGGGCTTCACACTCCCCGGCGACGTGTCGGCGAGCGACCGGTTCTACCATCAGGACATCACGGCGCCGTTCGTCATGCGCGACGGCCACCTCGACGTCCCCACCGGACCGGGGCTCGGCGTCGAGCCCGACGAGACGATCCTCGAATCGCTCACCACCTGGGTGGAGCAGGTCACGATCTGAGCGGTTAGGCTCCCCAGCATGACCCAGCGGCCCCGCGCGAGCCTGCGCCGGGTCCTCGACGACCTCGGCCACACGCTGCTCGACCTCGCGCACGGCGATGTCGATGCGACCGCCGACGTCGGCGGCGTCGTCATCTACGACGCCCTCGACGAGCCGGTTTACCCGCCCCGCGCGTTCGTGCTGGGGGTGGGAGTGGAAGCCGACCAGGTCGCCGCCCTCGTCCGCACCCTCTCGGAGCACGGCGCCGTCGCGCTGGTCGTGCGCGCCCCCGTCGACCTCGATGATCAGACGCGCGCCGCGATCGAGGCATCCGGGGTCGCCCTTGTCGGTCTCGCGCGAGGCGCGACCTGGGTGCAGCTCGCCGCGCTCGTCCGCTCGCTGCTCGCCGACGGCGACATCGGCGAGGCGGAGCGCGAGTCGATCGGCGGCCTGCCGTCGGGGGACCTGTTCGCCGTGGCGAACGCCATCGCGGCGCTCCTCGACGCCCCCGTCACCATCGAGGACCGGTCCTCACGCGTCCTGGCGTTCTCCGGCCGGCAGGAGGAGGCGGACGCGTCGCGCGCCGAGACGATCATCGGCCGTCAGGTGCCCGAGCGCTACGCGCGGATCCTGACCGAGCGCGGCATCTTCCGCGACCTGTACCGCTACGACCGGCCGGTCATCGTCGACCCCGTGATCCTCGGGACCGAGGGGATCACGACCCAGCGCATCGCCATCGGCGTGCGGGCCGGCGACGAGGTGCTCGGTTCGGTGTGGGCGGCGATGGACGGCCCGCTCACGCCGCAGCGGGCGGCAGGACTGCGGGATGCCGCGAAGCTCGTCGCCCTGCATCTGCTCCGTGTTCGCGCCGGCGCCGATGTCCAGCGCCGGCTGTCGACCGAGCTCGTCGGCACGGCCCTCGAGGGCGGGGTCGGCGCGCGCGACGCGCTCGCCCGGCTCGGACTCATCGGCCATCGCGTCTCGGTCGTCGGAGCCGCGCTGGTGCGCGATCCCCAGACCGAGCCGTCGACACGGGCGGAGCAGATGCTCATCGCAGACCAGCAGCGTTTCGCCGACGCCCTGGCGGTGCACCTCGCCGCGGTGCGCCCCGGCGCCGCCGTGGCCTTGGTCGGAGACGTCGCATACGGCATCTTCCCCACCGTGGGCGACGCCGAGACGGCCGAAGAGCGCGGCGCCGCGATCGCGCACGACTTCCTCGAGCGCGTCGGGACGCGGATGCCGGCCGTCGTCGCGGTCGGACCCGCCGCCGCCGAGGTCAGCGCGATCGCGCAGTCGCGGGCGACGGTGGATCGCATCCTGCGGGTGCTCCGGCAGAGCGGGGGGCCGGCGCGTGTCGCCCGCGCGGCCGATGTGCAGCTCGAGTCGCTCGTGCTGGAGCTGCGCGACCTGTCCGCGAGCCGCGGGGACGGGCCGATGGAGCCCATCGCGCGGCTGATCTCGTACGACGAGCGCCACGATGCTCAGCTCGTGGCCACGCTGCGCGCCTGGCTCGAGACATTCGGCGACGTCGCTGCGGCGTCCGCGTCGCAGTTCGTGCACGCCAACACGTTCCGGTACCGGCTCCGGCGGGTCCAGGAGATCAGCGGACTGGACCTCGACGATTCCGACGCCCGGTTCGCCGCGATGCTGCAGCTGCGGATGCTGGGGCCGAGCTGAGCTACCTCTTGCCCTGGGCGGCCACGGCTGCCGCGCCCGCGGCGGCCGCCTCCGGATCGAGGTACTCGGCGGCGCCGAGCGGTGTGAGGTCCTCGTCGAGCCGATAGACGAGCGGGATGCCGGTGGGGATGTTCAGCTCGGCGATGTCGGCGTCGCTGATCCCGTCGAGGTGCTTCACGAGTCCGCGAAGCGAGTTGCCGTGCGCCGTGACGAGCACCGTCTTGCCGGCGCGCAGATCGGCGGCGATGTCGCTCTCCCAGTACGGCAGCAGGCGGTCGATCACGAGCTTGAGCGACTCGGTGCGCGGGATGTCGCCGTCGATGCCGGCGTACCGCGGGTCGTGGACCTGGCTGTATTCGCTGTCGTCGTCGAGCAGCGGCGGCGGGACGTCGAACGAGCGCCGCCACAGCATGAACTGGTCCTGACCGAACTCGGCGAGCGTCTGCGCCTTGTCCTTGCCCTGCAGGGCACCGTAGTGACGCTCGTTGAGGCGCCACGAGCGCTTGACAGGGATCCACAGCCGGTCGGCGGCATCCAGTGCGATGTCGGCGGTCTGGATCGCGCGGCTCAGCACGGAGGTGTACAGGATGTCGGGGTGCAGGTCCGCCTCGGCGAGCAGCTCGCCGCCGCGCCGGGCTTCCGCCTCGCCCTTCTCGGAGAGCCGGACGTCGACCCATCCGGTGAAGAGGTTGAGCTCGTTCCAGGTGCTCTGGCCATGGCGGAGCAGGATCAGCGTGTAGGGCGCGGTCATGTGCCCCATGATAGCCAGCACCTTTGCCTCAGACGTGACGTCGAACCTCGGGAGCGCATGCCCCGACCCAGCACTGACATCATGGGCTCATGCGCTCCGGTCGCTCCCCCGTCGGACAGGTGACCCGCGGCACCACGGGCACGAACCGGCTGCGACGCGTCGATCGGTGGATCGCCCGGCATCCTGCTCTCCGTGGCGCAGCAGACCCGCTCGTGGTGGATCTCGGGTACGGGGCGAGCGGCGTCACGGCCCTCGAGCTGCACGCCCGCCTGGCCCGCGCCCGCCCCGATGTCGAGGTGCTGGGCCTCGAGATCGACCCGGCACGCGTCTCCGGAGCACAGGCCCAGCTCGCCGAGGTGCGGGCAGGTCGCACCCCGTTCGCCCCCGACGCCCGCGTCTCGTTCGGCCTCGGCGGCTTCGAGATCGCGACACCGCAGGGCCGACCCCCGGCCGTGATCCGTGCCATGAACGTCCTCCGTCAGTACGACGAGAGCGATGTGTCCGAGGCGTGGCGCCGGATGGCCGGTCGCCTCTCGCCGAACGGCCTGCTGGTCGAGGGGACCTGCGACGAGCTCGGTCGCATCGTCACGTGGGTCGCGATCGGCTCGGATGCCACGCCCCGAACGCTCACCGTGTCGCTGCGCCTCTCCGGGCTCGAGCATCCCGCGATCGCGGCCGAGCGACTGCCGAAGACGCTCATCCACCGCAACGTCCCCGGCGAGCGGGTGCACGGGTTCCTGCGCGCCCTCGACACGGAGTGGGAGCGCGCGGCCGGCATGTCGCCGTTCGGTCCGGTGCAGCGATGGCAGGCGGCGCTGGCGACGATGCGGGATGCCGGATGGCCGCTGCTCGAGCGTTCCCGCTGGCGGCTCGGCGAGGTCACCGTGCCGTGGGAAGCCGTGGCGCCGGCATCCGGTCTTTGAGCGAACCGAACGCGAGACGAAACGCCACAGACGTGACGATCGGCTCAGCGCGTTTCGTCTCGGTCGCTTCGCGTCCTCGCTCGACGACCGCGGGGGCTCAGATCCGCGGCACGCACGCCCGCGCCTCGGCGGATTCCATGCCGGTGGCGACGAGCAGGTCCACGGCGAGGGGCCGCATCGCCGCGATCAGGTTCTGGTCGCCGAACCCGGCCCCCGGCAGCAGCGTCGCCGGATCCAGACGCGCCGCCACGGCGCGCAGCGTCTCCTGGGCGATCGGCTCGAGCGAGATGTCGGTGAGCGATCCGCGGATCAGGTCGCACGCGCGCAGGAGTTCGCCGAGCACTTCCGCCGCCACCGGGCGGGCCTGTCCGTCGTCGCAGAGGTAGACCACGCGCCGCGCGACCACCCGCAGGTTGCGCGTCGCGAGGTCCATCGCCTGACGGATCCGCTCGTGGCGCTCGAGGTCGAAGCGCTGCCGGCGAAGGAATGGCGAGATGCGCGCGATCGCGAGCCCCGAATCGAGCGACTCGCGCCAGGCATCCACGAGCGACTGCAGTGCCCGGGCCTTCTCGAGCCCGCGCGCGGCTCGCAGGCGGTCGCCACGGCGAAGCGCCTGCGACAGCGTCCCGGCAGTGCTGTCGACCGCGTCGAAGAGCGCTCCGCCATCGCGGACCTCGGCGGCGCGCGGATTGCGCGGGATGAGTGCCGTGACCAGCAGCGCGGCGACACCGCCGACCACGCCGTCGACGAGCCTGATCCACGGGGCGCCCGCCGGGATCACCATCACGATGAGCGACTGGATGGCGGCGGCGATCGCGAATCCGGGCTGCGCCGACAGGAACCGCGCAACCCCCAGCGTGAGAGCGAGTGCGAGCGCCAGCTGCCACCAGCCCGAGCCGGCCACGAGCAGCAGCAGCTCGGCGACGAGGATCCCCACCAGCATCCCGACCACCGTCTCGAGCACGCGCCGCGGCCGCGCGTCGCGGACGAGTCCGAGGCTCGAGACCGTGACGGTCGCCGCCAGAAGCGGTGCCGGGTGCCCCAGCACGTACACGGCGAACACATACGCGCCCGTCGCCGCGACGACGATCTGAAGGATCGGGACGGCCGAATCCCCGACGCGCGCGAATCCCCGGCGCGGATCGAGGCGCGCCCGCCAGCCTGTGGGGATCGTCGCGGTCAGCGCCGAAGTCGGGGGTGACGGGTCGCGGCCGCCGTTCACGCGGCGTCGCTCACTTCGCGGGCGCGCGCCGTGAGAGCCGCGTCAGCCGCGGCACGTTCGCCGTCGCCCCTGCCTCGGGGGGGACGATGACCTCCTGTGCGGCAGAGATCGTGCCCGCATCGGTCTCGACCGTCAGCTCGGCGTCGACGGGCACGCCGCGGCGCACCACGGCCAGCGCGATCGGACCCTCCTCGAAGTGCAGGATGGCCGAGGTCACGGCGCCGACGACGTCGGCGCCCACGCGCACCGCGGCACCGCGCGACGGCAGCACGCTGTCGCTGCCGTCGAGCTGCAGAGCGACGAGTCGTCGCGGCGGGTGTCCGAGGTTGTGCACCTTGGCGACCGTCTCCTGGCCGCGATAGCAGCCCTTGCTCAGGTGCACGGCGGTGCGGATCCAGTCGAGCTCGTGAGGCAGCACCCGTTCATCGACCTCGGCCGACCAGCTCGGCCGCCACGCGGCCACGCGGAGGGCGTCGGCCGCGAGCAGCCCGGCGAGTGCGACCTCTCCCGCCGCCGCGGCATCCGCGACGCGCTGCGCCTCGGCATGCGTGACGATGGCCTCCGCCCAGTCGCGGTCCGCTCCGGGATGCTGCTCGACCACCGCATAGCCGTACCCGCCGGCCGTGATGCCCGGCCAGGGGTCGTGCCAGACGAGCGGCACGTCCGCGGGCGCCGCGGCGGCGACCGCGTCGAGCGCCGCCGACGTTCCGCCGATGACCGCGTACTCGTCGCCGGCGTCGCGCGGATCCACGCGCAGGCGGAACCGCATCTTGCGCAGCCACGACAGCAGGCCCTCGGCATCACCCCGGTCGACGATGAGCCACGCGGTCTCGCCGTCGTCGATGACGGATGCCGCATGCTCGACGTGTCCGTGCGGGTCGAGCACGAGCAGCTCGGTGCTCTCCCCGGGCGCGAGCGCGGTCAGCGCCTGCGAGGTGAGCGAGTCGAGCCACGAAAGCCGGTCCTCGCCCGTGACTGCGAGCACGGTTCGGTCGCCGAGGGGCGCGACCGCCGCGCCCGACGCCAGCGCGCGCTGCTCGCCGAGCGGGTTGCCCAGATGGCGCAGGCCCCGTTCGTCGACGACGGCCCCCGGGAGTCCTGCGAACGGGTCCGACATCATCACGTGCCTTTCGTCATTCGACCCGCGCGAGGCGGGCCGATGCGTGCGCTGCCAGCTCACGGCCGAGCGCCGCCATGTCCCAGGCCCAGAGCAGGTGCCCGTCCACGAGACCGTACATCCGAGACGCGGCGGCGTACGTCTTCGCACCGGCCGGGCGGACGACGGCATCCGTGGCGATGTCGATGCGGGGGCCTTTGATCTGTCCGAGGTACAGCTCGCTGACCCCGTCGGCGTGCACCAGGGAAACCTCGATGTCGAAGCCGCCGGCCGGGTTGCGCAGCGCCTCGACGTCGTCCGCCGTGCGCGGCACAGCCGCCGCGGCCGGCGGGAGCAGACCGGGTCCGGCGTCGGCATCCGTGGCGGGCCGCGCGAGGCGCCAGTATCCCATCTCGGCCACCAGCAGCGTCGCAGGCGCCTCGTCGGCTGCGGCCGCGCCCTGCAGCCACGCGCTCGCGGAGTAGTTCAGGTAGTCGCCGCCGTCGTGGCTGAAGCTCACCCGGTGGCTGAACTCGCCCGTGAAGGCGTGATCGTCGTAGTCGATGACGCCGGTGCCCTCCCAGATGCCCACGAGCCACGACAGCGGCGCGAGATCGGCGGGGAGGTCGGTCGGCAGGTCGAACACGGCGCGACCTGTCAGCGCTGGCCGCGGTACAGGTTCTTCAGCACCACGACGGAGACGAAGGCGATCGCGAGCGAGGCGAGTCCCAACAGGCCCACGAAGAAGAGTTCGAGCGCGACGAGATCCATGTCCCCAGTGTAGCCAGGCCAGTCGTGCCGGGCGGCGCTACACGGTCACGATCGACGCCAGGCCGAATCCCAGGCTGAGGACGCCCATCACCAGCAGTGCGCCGAGGATGCTCGCCGCGACCCGCTGCGTGAAGCCCTGCGATCGACCCGTCCACAGCTGGATGGCGAACGCCAGGATGAGGCATCCGCCCAATCCCACTGCGAGCCATGCGGCACGCGATTCGGCGCTGACGAAGATCCCGATCGCGACGCCTACGACGGCCGCGATCACCCACACCGCGATGACGCCGCCGAACGTACGGCGGGGAGCGAGTTCCGGAATGGCCACGGCCCCATTGTCGCGCACGATCGCGTGGAGTGCACGGATGCCGCGAACGGGCATCCCGCGCGTCTCACGCCTCCGCCACGAGAGGCGGCGGCGCTCACGCTCTACACTGGGGTTCACGGCGACTGACACGCCGAGAGGGTGACGCATTTGGCACAGCTTCTGGTTCTGAGCTCCACGCACGGGGCGGGTCCTGTCCTGCCCTCTCTCGAACTCCTGAGTCACCGTGTGCGTCAGATCCCGGCCGAACCCGCCTCGCTGGTGAATGCGCCGAGCGCCGATGTCATCTTCGTCGACGCGCGCGTGGACCTCGTCGGCGCGAAGTCGCTGTGCAAGATCCTCAACACCACGGGCCTCGACGCGCCGCTGCTGCTCGTCGTGACCGAGGGCGGCCTCACGGCCGTCTCGACGGACTGGGGAGTCGACGACGTCATCCTGGTCACCGCGGGCCCCGCCGAGGTCGACGCGAGGATCCGGCTGGCCATCGGCAGGCAGACGGCGGAGCAGGTCTCGACGCGGATCCAGACGTCCGGCATCTCGATAGACGAGTCGTCGTACTCGGCGAAGGTCCATGGAAAGCCGCTGGATCTGACTTACAAGGAGTTCCAGCTCCTGCACTTCTTCGCCACGCATCCCTCCCGCGTCTTCACGCGCGAGCAGCTGCTGAGCGAGGTGTGGGGCTACGACTACTTCGGGGGGACCCGCACGGTGGACGTCCACGTGCGGCGCCTGCGGGCCAAGCTCGGCGACCTGGAACAGCTCATCGGCACGGTGCGCAACGTGGGATATCGCTTCAACGTCTACGAGGAAGACCAGCTCCCGGCACCCCGCGAGCGCACCGGCTCCTGACCCCGCGACGACGAGAACAGTTGTTCACACGCCCGACACCTCACCCTGCAATGATGAGGGGATGATCGAACACGAGGTGCTCGACGCGGGCCTCGGCGACGCGGACGACGACGACTTCGACCTCTCGGAGGCCTTCGACTCGCAGCTTCCCGAGAACCGCTATCTCGACCGCGAGCTGAGCTGGCTCGCATTCAACCAGCGCGTCCTCGAACTCGCCGAAGACCCGACCCTGCCGGTGCTCGAGCGGGCGAACTTCCTGGCGATCTTCGCGAGCAACCTCGACGAGTTCTTCATGGTGCGCGTCGCCGGCCTCAAGCGCCGCATCATCACGGGGCTCGCGGTGCCGACGAACGTGGGCCGGGCGCCTCAGGAGGTGCTCGCCGACATCTCGGCCGACGCGCACTCGCTGCAGCTGCGGCACGCGGACGCGTGGAGATCGCTGGTGCGACCGGCGCTCGCTGAAGTGGGGATCGAGCTCGTCTCGTGGGACGACATCGACGACGCGCATCGTGCCGAGCTGTACGACTATTTCCACGCGCAGGTCTTCCCGGTTCTGATGCCGCTGGCCGTCGACCCCGCCCACCCCTTCCCGTACATCTCGGGCCTCTCGCTCAATCTCGCGATCCGCATCCGCAACGCGCGGACGGGCCGTCAGGAGTTCGCGCGCCTCAAGGTGCCGCCGATGCTCCCCCGCTTCGTGGAGCTCCCCCACGACGGCGAGACGGCGAGATTCCTTCCGCTCGAGGACCTCATCTCCAATCATCTCGAGGACCTCTTCCCCGGCATGGAGATCCTCGACCACCACACCTTCCGCCTCACCCGCAACGAGGATGTGGCGATCGAGGAGGACGAGACCGAGAATCTGATCCAGGCGCTCGAGGCCGAACTGCTGCGCCGGCGCTTCGGCCCCCCGATCCGCCTCGAGGTCGGTGACGACATGGACAGCCTGACGCTCGACCTGCTCATCAGCGAGCTCGACATCACGGCGCAGGAGGTCTATCGCCTGCCGGGACCGCTCGATCTGCGGGGCCTGTTCGACCTCGCGAAGATCGATCGTCCCGAACTGCACTACCCCGCGCACGTCCCGACGACGGCGGTCGCGTTCCAGCCGGCCGAGCAGAACGGGCGCACCGACTTCTTCGCGGCGATCCGCAAGGGCGACGTGCTGGTGCATCACCCGTACGAGTCGTTCGCGACCAGCGTGCAGGGGTTCCTCGAGCAGGCTGCCCGCGATCCGCACGTGCTCGCCATCAAGCAGACGCTGTACCGCACCTCCGGCGACAGCCCGATCGTGCAGGCGCTGATCGACGCGGCCGAGTCGGGCAAGCAGGTGCTGGCCCTCGTCGAGGTGAAGGCGCGATTCGACGAGGCTGCCAACATCGTGTGGGCGCGCAAGCTCGAGAAGGCGGGCGTGCACGTCGTATACGGACTCGTCGGACTGAAGACCCACTGCAAGCTCGCACTCGTCATCCGCGAGGAGGACGGCGTCCTGCGGCACTACAGCCACGTCGGCACCGGCAACTACAACCCGAAGACCAGCCGGATGTACGAGGACTATGGCCTCTTCACCGTCGACGACCAGGTCGGGCGCGACCTGACACGGCTCTTCAACGAGCTGTCGGGCTACGCGATCGAGAAGAAGTTCAAGCGCATGCTGGTGGCGCCGCTGCATCTTCGCAAGGGGCTGCTTCGCCTGATCGACAAGGAGCGACGCAATGCCCTCGCGGGCAGGCCGGCGCGCATCCGCATCAAGGTCAACTCGATGGTGGACGAGCAGATGATCGATGCGCTCTACCGCGCCAGCCAGGCCGGCGTGCCGGTCGAAGTGTGGGTCCGCGGGATCTGTGCGCTGCAGCCCGGCGTCGAGGGCGTGAGCGAGAACATCCGGGTGCGCAGCATCCTGGGACGCTACCTCGAGCACTCCCGCATCTTCATGTTCGAGAACGACGGGGATCCGCAGGTCTTCATCGGCAGTGCCGACATGATGCACCGCAACCTCGATCGGCGCGTCGAGGCCCTCGAACGCGTGGTGGCGCCCGGGCACCTGAAGGAGTTCGCGGACTTCTTCGATCAGGCGATGAGCGACGGCACGAGTTCGTGGTGGCTGGGGCCCGAGGGCGAGTGGACGCGACACAGCATCGGCGAGAACGGCAAGCCGCTGATCGACCTGCAGGACCGCACCATGGCCAACGTCCAGCGTCGGCGCCGGGCACGGGCGGTGCGATGACCGAGACCGCTGTCTATGCGGCCGGAGGCGTCATCTGGCGTGTCGTCGATGAGAAGCTCATGGTGCTGCTGATCCACCGCACGCGATACCGGGACGTGACCCTGCCCAAGGGCAAGGTCGACCCCGGCGAGATGCTCGCCGAGACCGCGGTGCGCGAAATCTTCGAAGAGACCGGCATCCGCGTTGCGCTCGGCGTGCCTGTGGGCGTGTCGCGCTACAACCTGCCCAGCAAGGGTCAGAAGATCGTCCACTACTGGGCGGCCGAGGCGACCGATTCCGCCATCCGCGCGTCCGCGTTCGTGCCCAATCGCGAGATCGCAGCGCTGGAATGGCTGCCCGTCAAGAAGGCGGAGGGTCGACTCAGCTACCCCGTCGATGTCGAGATCCTCGAGAACTTCGTGCGCCTCGTGGACGAGGGCGTGCTGCGCACCTTCCCGATCATCGCGCTTCGTCATGCGAAGGCGCTCGGACGTGAGGAGTGGAAGGGCAAGGACACGGCGCGACCGCTCTCGCAGCGAGGTCGCAGACAGGCCTACGCCATCGTCGGTCCGCTGATCGCATTCGGCGCACGCAAGGTCGTGTCGAGTCCGGCGACCCGCTGCATCAAGACCGTGACCCCCCTTGCGACCTCACTGGGCCGCAAGATCGTCACCTCGCCGCTCATCAGTCAGGACCTGTGGGAGGACGGCAAGTCGGATGCACGGACGGTCATCGGCGAACGGGTCCGCTCGCGCAAGCCGGCCGTGCTGTGCAGTCACGGACCCGTCCTTCCCGAGATCATGAGCGAACTCGCCCTCGCGACGGGAACGCTTCGGGGCTCGTACCTCGGCAGCGCATCCGCCCTCGAGCCCGGCGCGTTCTCGGTCGTGCACATGTCGGTCGACAATCCCGGGTCGGGCATCGTCGCGATCGAGACGCACGAGCCGAAAGTGTGACGTCGTGCTGCCCAGTGCGGTCGCGGTGCAGTGGATGCCGATACCGCCAGGCACCGCGCGGCGCGGAATCGCCTGGCAGCTGCTGCGGGCCATGGTCGGGGCTCCGGCCGCCTCGATCACGAACGTGTGCCCGCAGTGCGGCGCGCCGCACGGCCCGGTGCGGATCGTCGGAGCGGACGTCGTCGCCTCCGTCACGTACGCGGGCGGATTCGCGATCGTATGCACCGCCGGCAAGGCGGTCGCGGCAGCCGTCGGCATCGACGCCGAGTCGGTGAGCGATCCGCGCCGGAGCGCTGCGGCCATGCGCGGCATCATCCATCCGGGCCGGTCGTCGTCGCTGCGCGAGTGGACGCGCGTCGAGGCCGTGCTCAAGGCGGATGGTCGAGGTCTGCGCGTGGCGCCGGCGACCGTCTCGCTGCGAGAGGGCGAAGGGGCGTGGAACGCCACTGTCGAGGACTCCCCGCGGGTCTTCAACGGCTGGGATGTGCCCGGCCCTCCAGGGACGATCGTGAGCGTCGCTATGGAACCGGTCAGCGCCGGGGAAGGGCTGGCAGCTGCGGCTGGTCCAGCCACGCCGTGAGCAGCGCGTCGTGGGTCGAGCCGGTGGTGACGGCCACGCAGGAGCGGAAGTCGGCGGTGGTCACGACGCCGTGCCGATGCGTGGCGGCCCACTCCCGCAGCAGCGCCGCGAACGCGGCATCCCCCGCCGTCCGCCGCAGCGCCTCGAGGACCAGCGCGCCGCGCTTGTAGACGCGGTCGTCGAACATGCGGGCGGGTCCGGGGTCCGAGAGCACCAGATCCTGTGGCAGCATCCTCAGACGCGCGTGATGGGCCTCTGCGTGCGCCGCGATCGTCGGACCTCCCGATCGCTCGGACCACAGCCACTCCGCGAAGCACGCGAAGCCCTCGTTCAGCCAGATGTCCCGCCACCGCGCGACACCGACGCTGTTCCCGAACCACTGATGGGCGAGCTCGTGCGGGATCAGGCGCTTCGACGCGTCGTCCGTGTGGTTCGCACCGAACACCGCCATCCCCTGCGCCTCGAGCGGGATCTCGAGGTCGTCGGGCGTGAGCACGATCGTGCAGTCCTCCTGCGGATACGGCCCGAACGCCTCCTCGAACACCGCGATCATCCTCGGCACATCCCCGAATGCGCGGCGCGCGATCCCGGCCGATGCGACCGGATGCAGCACCCGCCCGATCGAGCCGTTCGGTCCCCGCGGCGCGTCGAGCACGAGCTCGCGGTACGGGCCGACGTGCACCGCCGCAAGGTGGGTCGCCATCGGCACGCTGCTCTCGAAACGCCACGTGGAGTTCGCACCCCCGCGTGAGACGTCGATCGGGCGGCCCGTCGCGGCGACCGTGTAGGCGGATTCGGTGGTCACCGCGATTCGATACCGCGCGCGGTCGTCAGGCCGGTCGTTGCACGGGAACCACGTCGGGGCGCCGATCGGCTGCGAGGCGACCAACGCGCCGTCCTCGAGCTCCTCCCACCCGATGGTGCCCCAGCGCGATCGACGCGGACGCGGTACGCCGGAGTACAGGACCTCGATGGAGAACGGCTCGCCGGGTTCGAGCGCGCGGGCGGTGGTCAGCCGGAGCTTTCGCGGACCCTGCTGGAACAACGTTCTGCGGTCGCCGTCCACGCGGACCCGCGTCGCGCGCAGCCCGATCAGATCCAGCGCGATCGAGGACGTGCGGACCACGGCGATCGCGTTGATGACCGCACGACCTTCGAGCCGGTTGGTGCGGACGCGATAGCCGACGTTCAGCTCGTACGCCTCGACGTCGAACCTCGGGTCGCCGCTCTGCGGGACGTACTCGTCGTGGTGGATGCCGATCACGATGTCGACTGGTAGCTGCGGATCTTGACCGCCCGCCAGGGACCGATCGGGTTGCCGCTCCAGCGCGAGCCGACGGGGACCGTCTCGCCGCGCATCACGAGGGATGCCGGGCCGACGGTGGCGTGGGCGGCGATGGTCGCTGCGGGAAGGATGACGCTGTGCGGGCCCAGCGTGGCTCCTGCCTCGAGTTCGACGGTGTCCATACTCATGATTCGATCATGGAAGAGGTGCGTCTGCACAACGCAGCCGCGGTTCACGGTGGCGCCGTCGCCGAGGGTCACCAGGTCAGGTTCGGGCAGCCAGTAGCTGTCGCACCACACCCCCCGCCCGATCTTCGCGCCGAGCGAGCGCAGCCACACGGCCAGGGCGGGCGTGCCGGAGGCGGCGCGCGCGAACCAGGGCGCGGCGACCATCTCGGTGAACGTGTCCGACACTTCAGTCCGCCAGACGAAGCTCGACCACAGCGGCTGCTCTCCGGCGTGGATCGGGCCGACGATCAGCCACTTCGCGAGTGTCGACACGGCGGCGGCGAGCGCGCCGGCCGCGAGCATGACAGCACCGGACAGCAGCACCGTCCACACCGCACCGATCGCGTCGAGCAGTCCGGCCAGTCCGAACAGCACGATGAGGCCGATCCCGCACGTGACGAAGACCGGGACGATGCGGCCAATCTCCCACAGCGCCCGTGCGAGCCGCAGCCCGGCCGACGGCCGGTAGGTGCGCGTCTCATCGCCTTCGGCCGAGACCCGCCTCAGGCGCACGGCGGGAGAGCCGAGCCAGGACGACCCGGGCTTCGCCTTCACCGGCGCCGACGACAGCACGGCCACGAGACTCCCGCGCGGCACGCGGTGACCGGCTGCGGCCATGCCGGAGTTGCCGAGGAACGCCCGCTCGCCGATCCGCACGGAACCGATCCGCAGCCAGCCTCGCCGGAGCTCGTACGACGCCACCATCGTGTCGTCGGCGAGGAATGCACCGTCTCCGATACGGGTCAGCGACGGAATCAGCAGGACGGTCGAGGCCTCGACATCCCGGCCCACCTCGGCGCCCAGCATCCGCAGCCAGACCGGCGTGAACAGGCTCGAGTACAGCGGGAAGAGCATCGTACGCGACGAGTCGAGCAGGCGCTCGATCGTCCAGGCCTGCCAGCCCACACGGCTGCGGACGGGATGCGTGCCCTCCGTGAGACCGATGGAGAGCACTCGCACGAGCAGGACGACGGATGCCGCGAACACCACGCCGACCGTCAGGGTGGCCGGGACGAGCCACACGAACGAGAGGCCGAACGCCGCGAGCAGAGTGTCGGCGCCGCGGATCCCCTGACCGATCACGAGGCCGCCGACCGCGAAGGCCGCGATCGGCAGCAGACCGAGCAGCGCCGACGAGGCGGCGTAGGCCCAGAGCCATCGCCGCGCGTGAGGTGCGGGCTCGGCTGGCCAGCCCTCGGCGACTCCGCCGACACGCGCGGCAGGAGAGCCGGCCCAGGACTGATCCGCGCGTACGCGCCCGAACACGGCCGATCCCGGAGCGATCTCGGCGCGCTGTCCGATGCGGGCTCCCGGGGCGAGGGTGCTGCGCGCGCCGATCGTCGCGTCGGCGCCGATGCGCACCGCGCCGAGCCGCAGCAGGTCGCCGTCGATCCAGTAGCCGCGCAGGTCTACTTCGGGCTCGATCGCGGCGCGGTCGCCGACCTCCAGCATCCCGGTGATGGGCGGAAGGGCGTGCAGATCGACGTCGTTGCCCACTTTCGCCCCCAGCGCCCGCGCGTAGTAGATCACCCAGGGAGCGCCCGCCAGGCCTACGGCGTCGACCTGATCGGCGATCTGCTCCGCGAGCCAGAGCCTCACGTGCGTCGAGCCGCCGCGAGGATGGTCGCCGGGCTTCACGCCGGCCAGCAGCGCACGCGCGAAGACGACGGAGACGGTCATGCGCCCGAATGGCGTCGCGAATACCAGCAGCCCAACGATGATCACCCACCAGGGCGCTGTCGGAAGCGCGTCGAAGCCCGGAACGAGCTGAAGCAGCGCACTCGCGGTGAGCAGATAGAGGAGCCACCGGATGCCGGTGAGGATGAACAGGGGGAAGCCGACGAGCGTCTGCACCCATTGCGTGGAACGAGGTGTCGGCTCGGGTTGACGGAACCCGGCCGCGTCATCGTCGTCCGCGATCACACCCAGGGCCTTCGCCATCGCCCCGAGCCTGGGCACGTCGTAGATGTCCGCCACCGAGAACTCGGGGACGCGGGTCCGGATCCGCGAGACGAGCTGTGCCGCGGCCAGCGATCCGCCGCCCAGGTCGAAGAAGTCCGCGGAACGCGAGGGCACCGGCATCCCGAGCACCGACTGCCACTGCTCGGCGAGCCACGCCTCGGTGCCGGTGAAGTCCACGGCGGGGGCTTCGACTCCGGGAAGCGGCCAGGGCAGCGCGTCGCGGTCGACCTTTCCGGAGGTGCGCACGGGCAGGTCGTCCACCAGCGCGAGCAGCGGCACGATCGCCGACGGCAGTCGCTGGGCGAGCTCCATCCGCGCCGCGCCGCGGTCGAACTCGTCGGATTCCGAGGCGACGAGGTATCCGACGAGCACGGGCACTCCGGCATCCGTCGTCCGCACCGCCGCGGCCGCGGCCGTGACCCCTGGCAGATCCTGCAGGGCGGACTCCACCTCGCCGAGCTCGATGCGCCGCCCGCCGACCTTGACCTGGTCGTCGGCCCGGCCCTGGAAGACGAGTCCCTCGATGTCGAAGCGGACGAGGTCGCCCGATCGGTACGCGCGGTCCCAGCCGAGCGTGGGCATGGGCGCGTACTTCTCGGCATCCTTGGCGGGATCAAGGTAGCGCGCGAGGCCGACGCCGCCGATGATGAGCTCGCCCGACTCCCCCTCGGCGACGGGCTGCCCCTCGGCGTCGACCACGGCGAGCGACCAGCCGTCCAGCGGCAGGCCGATCCGCACCGGGCCGTCATCGCCCAGCAATGCGGCACAGGCGACCACGGTCGCCTCGGTCGGCCCGTACGTGTTCCAGACTTCGCGCCCGTCGGCAGCGAGCCGAACCGCCAGCTCCGGCGGACAGGCCTCGCCGCCGAAGATCAGCAGCCGCACGTTCTCGATCGCATCGGTCGGCCACATCGCAGCCAGCGTGGGCACGGTCGAGACGGCCGAGATCGCCTGGCGCACGAGCCACCGCGCGAGATCCTCGCCGGAGCGGACGAGCGAGCGCGGCGCTGGCACGAGGCACGCGCCGTGCCGCCATGCGAGCCACATCTCCTCGCACGAAGCGTCGAACGCCACCGACAGCCCGGCGAGGACCCGGTCACCCGGCCCGAGCGGCGCATCGTGCAGGAACAGCCGGGCTTCGGCATCCACGAAGGCGGCGGCGGACCGATGGCTCACCGCGACACCCTTGGGCACGCCGGTCGAGCCGGACGTGAAGATGATCCACGCGTCGTCGGCCGGGGTCGGCGGCGGCGCGGCGATGACCGCCCTCGTGCTGGGATGCGACGGAGCGCCGTCGAACAGCAGCGCGGGCACGCCGTCGCTCGGCGCGACGGAGTCGCCGGGCGGGCGGATCGGCGAATACTCCCCCGGTCCGCCGATGATCCCCCGCACGGCGGCCTCGCCGAACACGAGCCGGGCACGCTCGTCGGGGTCGTCCGCGTCGACGGGCACATAGGCCGCCCCCGCAGCGAGGATGCCGAGGATCGACACGTACAGCTCCTTCGACCCCGATGCGACGCGCACGCCGACCCGGTCGCCGCGTCGCACGCCGGCGTCGTGCAGGCGCGCGGCCGTGCGATCCACGAGGGACATCAGCTCGCGATAGCTCAGCGCGCCCGATCCGTCGTCGATCGCCGACGCCTGAGGGTGCCGGGCCGCAGACTCGCGCAGGATGTCGACGAGCGTGCGGGACGGCGGCGCAGCCGCCTCGCGATCGAGGACGCCCTGGACGGTCGCGGCGGACACCTCAGGCGAGGAGTTCGACGAGCTGGGCCTTCGACAGGCGCGAATAGCCCGTCTTGCCCGCCGCGCGCGCCCGTTCGCGCAGCTGCACCACGGTGAGCGCGGAGAGATCGGATGCCGCGACTTGCGCAGCCGTCCGGCTCGGGCGTCGGCGGGGAGTTCTCGGTGCAGCCTCGGGCGCGGTATCCGCGGCGGCGGCGGCGGGGGCGGGCTCGGGCTCGGGCTCGGGGGCAGGCTTGGGCGCGGGCTCCTCAACGGGCGGGGGCTCGTCCGCCGGCAACGTGTCCGCGGGCGTCGCAGGCGCCTCGGCTTCGTCGGCCGGAGAGGCGGCATCCGTCGGCATCTCCGGATGGGACTCCCCTTCGGCGAGCCGCGCCGTGACAGCGGCTCGGGATTCCTCGGCCTCGCGTTCGGCCCCCGCGGCGGCCTTCCCGGCCTTCGCCGCGGCTTTCTTCAGCTCTTTCGCTGTGGTCGCGTAGCGGGCTGCCTCGGCCGCGGAGCGCTTGGCATCCGTCTTCATGCGCTCCGCGTCGGCGCGCAGCGCGGCCTTCCGCGCGGCCTGCTCGAGCGCCTTGTCGGTCGCGATGAAGAGTCGCTCCGTCGCCGTCCGCGCACGCTTGGCCACCTTCTTCGGCTTGTTGCGAATGTCCTTCTTGGACGCCTCCGAGGCGTCGAGAGCGTCATCCACCAGATCGCGGATCTTGCCGCCCGACTTCTTCGGAAGCTCCTTTGCGACGCGCTTGGCCTGCTTCGCGGCACGCGCAGCTTCTTCGATCGCCTCGAGCGCCGCGCGCTCGGCCTTCGTCGCCTTTGCCATGGCCTCACTCTATTGAAATCACAAGGAACGGGCCTTACTCCCGCGTGAGGAGTTCACCTTCCGTTTACCGCTGGAACCCACTCTGGTAAGAGTCGGCTCCTACCTTCGGAGCGAGCCCTGCACCGGGCTCGATCCCCTGAAAACCATGAAGGATTCACAGTGAAGCTCACCCGAATCGCACAGGTCGCCGCCATCGGCGCGATCGCTGCCCTTGCTCTTGCTGGTTGTGCCTCGAATGAGAGCGGCGGCGGCAGCACCCCCTCCCAGAGTGCCGGACCTGCCCTGTCGGGCACGCTCGATGGTTCCGGCGCCACCTCGCAGCAGGTCGCCATCCAGGCCTGGACCGCAGAGTTTCAGACAGCCAACCCGGACGTGACCGTCAACTACGACCCACAGGGCTCCGGCACCGGCCGCCAGTCCTTCCAGTCGGGCGCCGTGTCATTCGCGGGTTCCGACCGCGCGTTCAAGGTCGACGAGATCGCGGCGGGCCCGTTCGACGCGTGTGCCTCCGGTTCCGACCTTGTCGAGATCCCGGCCTACGTCTCGCCGATCGCCATCGCGTTCAACCTGAAGGGTGTTGACAAACTCCAGCTCGACGCCGCCACGATCGCCGGGATCTTCGCCGGCACGATCACCAACTGGAACAATCCCGCAATCGCCGCGACCAACTCGGGAGTCACCCTCCCGGATCTCGCCATCACTCCGGTCCACCGCTCCGACAAGTCGGGGACGACGGCGAACTTCACCGACTACCTCTCGCAGGCAGCACCTTCGGTTTGGACATACGGATCCGTCGAAGAGTGGCCGCTCAAGAGCGGTGAGGCCGCGCAGGGCACCTCGGGTGTCGTCAACGCGATCAAGGGCGGCAATGGCACGATCGGCTACGCAGACCACTCGCAGACCGCCGACCTGAGCGCCGTGACGGTCCAGGTGGGCACCCAGTGGGTGGATCCGTCCGCAGACGGTGCATCGATCGCGCTCGACGCATCATCGGTTGAGACCGGCCGTGCACCGACCGACCTCGCATTCGCTATCAACCGCACCACCGAGCAGTCCGGCGCGTACCCCGTCATGCTCGTCAGCTACCTCATCGGCTGCGTGGAGTACAAGGACGCTGCCGCGGCCGCTCTCGTCAAGGGCTTCTTCACAACGGCGGTCAGCGAGGCCGGGCAGAAGGCAGCGGCGACCGCCGCGGGCAGCGCGCCGATCTCGTCGGACCTCGCGTCCAAGTCGCAGGCGGCGATCGACCAGATCAAGTAGGACAATGTGATCGGCCCCGGACGCGACCGCAGCGGTGCGTCCGGGGCCGATACACCGAATCAACGATCCACTGGACACGAACGGCAGAAATGACAGCCGCCACAGCTGAGGCGAAGATCCCGGCGAAGCAGCGCCCCGGAGATCTCTGGTTCTCGGGCACCGCCCTGGCCGCGGGATCGATGATCCTCGTGACGCTCGCGGCCGTCGCGATCTTCCTCATCATCCAGTCGATTCCGGCCGTGGGCGCCTCCTCGGCCGACGCGTCGCTTCTCACCACGAACTTCTGGGACTACGTCTGGCCGCTGCTGTTCGGAACGATCTGGGCGGCCCTCCTCGCGCTCCTGATGGCCGTCCCGCTCTCGCTCGGGGTCGCGCTCTTCATCTCCCACTACGCGCCGCGCCGACTGGCGCAGACCCTCGGCTACATCGTGGACCTGCTGGCCGCCGTCCCCTCGGTCGTCTTCGGGCTGTGGGGGATCCTGGTTCTGGCACCCGCGGTCCAGCCCGTCTACGCGTGGCTCAATGCCAACTTCGGATGGTTCCCGCTCTTCGGAGGCGAGGTGTCGGCGACCGGGCGCACGATCTTCACCGCCGCCATGGTGCTCGCCGTCATGGTGGTGCCCATCATCACGGCGATCAGCCGAGAGATCTTCCTCCAGACTCCGACACTTCATGAAGAGGCAGCGCTCGCGCTCGGGGCGACACGCTGGGAGATGATCCGGATGGCGGTCCTCCCGTTCGGGCGCAGCGGCATCGTCTCGGCATCCATGCTGGGTCTCGGTCGTGCCCTCGGCGAGACGATGGCCGTCGCCATGGTGCTCTCGGCGACGGGGACCGTCACCTTCCAGCTGTTCACCTCGACCAACCCGTCGACCATCGCTGCGAACATCGCCCTGACCTTCCCCGAGGCGTTCGGGACGAACATCAACGTCCTCATCGCGACGGGCCTGATCCTGTTCATCGTGACCTTCGGCGTCAACTTCCTCGCTCGGTGGATCGTCAATCGTCGCAAGGAATTCTCGGGGGCCAACTGATGACCGTCACCGTCACCCCTCCGCAGCAGCGCAGCGCTCCGCCGCCGCCGCCCTCCAAGCTCACCACAGGAAACCTGCCCACTGCCGCGGTATGGGGGATCCTCGGCGGCTCGCTCGCCGTGATGCTCATCGTCTTCGTGATCATGGCGCTCGGCTCCGGTGGCGGGCTCAACTTCGCGGGCTGGCTCGTCACCTCCGGTCTGCTCTATCTCGTCCTGATCTTCACCGTCTCGGCCATCGTCGAGAGTCGCCGCAAGGCGGTCGACCGCCTCGTGACGGGCGTGGTCGCCGCGGCGTTCCTGATCGCGATGGTGCCGCTGGTCTCGGTCACGTGGACCGTGATCGTCAACGGCATCAACCGCTTCGACGCGCTCTTCTTCACGTCATCCATGCGCAACGTCGTCGGTGAAGGGGGCGGCGCGCTCCACGCGATCATCGGCACGCTGCTCATCACCGGGGCTGCGGCGATCATCTCGATCCCGATCGGGCTGATGGCGGCCGTGTACCTCGTCGAGTACGGCGAGGGCAAGCGCCTGGCGCGGGGCATCACGTTCCTCGTCGACGTCATGACCGGCATCCCGTCGATCGTCGCCGGTCTCTTCGCGTACGCGCTCTTCGCCCTCTTCTTCGGTCCCGGCATCCGGATGGGGTTCATGGGATCCATCGCGCTGGCGGTGCTGATGATCCCGGTCGTCGTCCGATCGACCGAGGAGATGCTGCGACTCGTGCCGAACGAACTGCGCGAAGCGTCGTACGCGCTCGGGGTTCCGAAGTGGCGCACGATCGTGAAGGTCGTGCTGCCGACCTCGCTCGCCGGGATCACGACGGGCATCATGCTCTCGATCTCGCGCGTGATCGGCGAGACTGCGCCGCTGCTCATCACCGCGGGCTTCACGAACAGCATGAACTACGACCTCTTCAGCGGCCGCATGCAGACACTCCCCGTCTTCACCTACACCGAATATGCGAACCAGGGAATCCCGGCGGAGGCCTATCTCGACCGGGCGTGGGCGGGCGCGCTGACCCTCATCCTGATCGTCATGATCCTCAACCTTGTCGCGCGACTGGTGGCGAGGATCTTCTCGCCGAAGACCGGCCGCTGACACTCCCACCCGAAAGAATCAGACCTTTGTCCAAGAGCATCGAAGTCAACGACCTTCACGTGTACTACGGCGACTTCCTCGCCGTCGAGGGAGTCTCCCTCTCCATCGAGCCTCGCAGCGTCACGGCATTCATCGGCCCGTCGGGGTGCGGCAAGTCCACCTTCCTCCGCACGCTCAACCGCATGCACGAGGTCATCCCGAACGCGCGCGTCGAGGGTGAAGTGCTGCTCGACGGCGACAACCTGTACGGCCCCGGCGTCGACCCCGTCCTCGTCCGTCGCCAGGTCGGCATGGTGTTCCAGCGGCCGAACCCGTTCCCGACCATGTCGATCAAGGAGAACGTGCTCGCCGGCGTGAAGCTCAACAACAGCCGCATCTCGCGCTCCGACGCGGATGCGCTGGTCGAGAAGTCGCTGAAGGGCGCCAACCTCTGGAACGAGGTCAAGGATCGCCTCGACAAGCCAGGCTCGGGACTCTCCGGCGGCCAGCAGCAGCGTCTGTGCATCGCCCGCGCGATCGCTGTCTCACCCGAGGTGCTGCTGATGGACGAGCCGTGTTCGGCTCTGGACCCGATCTCGACCTACGCGATCGAGGAGCTCATCGAAGAGCTCAAGCAGGACTACACGATCGTCATCGTGACCCACAACATGCAGCAGGCGTCACGCGTGTCGGACCGCACCGCGTTCTTCAACATCGCGGGCACCGGCAAGCCCGGAAAGCTCATCGAGTACGACGACACCCGCAACATCTTCACCACGCCCAGCGTGCAGGCCACCGAGGACTACGTCTCCGGCCGTTTCGGATAGGGTCGCGACCGGGTCGAGCTCAGTCGCGCGGACTCAGCAGGTACTGATTGAGGGATGCCGAGAACTCGGCGTCGTGCGACATCTCGTCGCCGTCGATCGCGGTGATCGGCGCCGCGAGTCGGACGCTCGACACCAGCCACGCGCCATCCGCTTGCCTCAAGCTGCTCGCGGACACCGTCTCATAGTCCGTCGCGAACCCGCGTTCGGCGAGGTGCTCGAAGAGGCTGAGCTGGGTGGTCCCGTGCAGGATGCCGGACGCCGGCGCCGGTGTGACGAACCGGTCCCCGAACCGCAGGATCACCGATGCGGTCGGAGCCTCGAGCACGACGTCGTCCGACGAGACGAAGATCGCGTCATCCGCTCCTCGTCGCTTGGCCTCGCGGATCGCCGCCATGTTCACGGCGTACGACAGCGTCTTCGCACCCAGCAGCAGCCACGGCGCGCGCGACGGCGCGCCGCTGTCGATGCCGCGATCCAGAGTGACGACGCGGATGCCGCGAGTCCGCGGCGCCGAGAAATCCGGCGCCGGAGCCGAGGTCAGCCACGCGGTCGGGGCCGGACCGTGCTCCACGCCGCGACTGAGGATCAGCTTGATGACCCCTTCGCCCGAGCCGGTGTGCGCCGTCGCGAGCGCGATCGCCTGCCGCCACTGCGCGAGGTTCGGCGCCGGCAGGTCGCACAGCTGCGCGGAGTGCGCGAGGCGGGCGAGGTGGGCCCGGGTCTCCTGCACGTGCCCCTCCACGACGCCGATCGACTCGAAGATGCCGTCGCCACGCTGCGTGCTGAGTTCGCTGACGTTGAGCGCGGGTGCCGTCGGGTCGACGACCGTGAAGCTGTCGGCGAAGTCCGTGCGGAGATCGTCGGATGCCGCGGGGTCGATCATGAGCGCGAAACGCGAAGCCATGCATCGAGCCTAAGGTGTCGGGAATCATCGGCCGTGTCGCTCGGTTACACTGGTTCAGCCGGGCCGCAGTAACCCCGGGCTCCATCTTCTGCCGCCGCGAGCGGCCTTGCGCCGAGAGGCGTTCTGCGGCCCGGCACTTCTGTGCCGAGGTGCAGAGCGCCTCTCCCGGCGAAGCCGGCACCAGCAGCGGGCGTTCTGCGGCCCGGCACTTCTGTGCCGCCGTGCAGAGCGCCTCTCCCGGCGAAGCCGGCACCAGCAGCGGGCGTTCTGCGGCCCGGCACTTCTGTGCCGCCGTGCAGAGCGCCTCTCCCGGCGAAGCCGGCACCAGCAGCGGGCGTTCTGCGGCCCGGCACTTTCATGCCGAGGCGCAGCAGGCCGCTCCCGGCCTGCCCCGCAGCACGCCTCAGCTCAGGGCCTCGCGCCGCCACAGCACCGCGCAGGCGGAGAGGTCGCTCGCGTAGTCCGCGAGGCGCAGCGCGCGTGTCGTGAGTGCCGATGCCCGCTCGGGTTCGGTGGGCTCGTAGTCGTCGGCGAGGTGACTCGCGCCGGCGGTCTGCACTCGGCAGAACGCCGCCGCACGGTCGAGCGCGACGGCGAAGTCCCCCTCGAACAGTCCTCGCAGGATCGTGTCGACGAGGGCGACGAGTTCGTCAGGGCCGGCGGGGCTCGGGGCACCCGCCACGACTTCGTCGGCCGACCTCAGTTCGGCACGACCCCGCTCGTACAGCAGCGCGGCCGTCTGCGGATCGTCGTGGATCATCAGCTGCAGCAGATACAGGCGCCAGAGCGCGCCAGGCAGCGAACGAGACGGCGACCGCGACCACAGCTCGGCGATGTCGTCGATGCCGTGCTCGTCGGTGAAGGTGACCAGCCGCTCGACGACCTCACCGCTCGGATCCGCCCGCACCCGCGCCAGCAGCGCATGGGCCGTCGAGTGGGCGACGCGCGACACCTCTGCGGGGTCTTCGGCCGAGAACCGCCGATCGAAGACCTCGGCGGGGCGCCGCACCGGCTTGTGGAACTCCCTCGATTCGTCGCTCACGATTCCAGGCTACCCGCCTCGCATCGCTGCGATCCCGGACCGCGCGTCATGCTGTCGGGATGGTCACGATCGGATCGGTTGTCGGCTGGCCGCTCGGAGATCCGCCCTGCTGCTCGACGGTCACGGCGATGACATCCCCGGGCTGCACGCTGCCGTCGAGCAGAACGGTCGCCTTCGTCGAGTCGTCGAACGTTCCCGCCGACACCGGCTTGCCGCCGCGCACGAACCACATCTCGAAGCTCTGGTTGCGATCGATCGATGGAAGCCCGTGAGATACGAGGACGACCTTGCCGACCGACTCCGACCAGTGCGCGGTCGCTGTGCCGCCGTCGCTGACCTGCGCTGTCGCCGACTGCGCATCGGGCGCGGCTTCGATCTGCTCGAGAGCGGTCACCGCCGCGGGACGGTTGATGATCTGCCCGAGTGCGACGGCGCCGAAGCCCAGCGCCACGAGCAGGATGAGGGATGCCGCGAGCCCGAGCATCCCCCGCGTCCAGTTGCGCCGCGAGATCGCCTGAATCGTCGCTGTATCCGGCGCGGGCTCCCCCGCGGCCGGCGACGCGCGGGCCGGCTCCACGGTGGATTCGTCAGGCTCGACGGCCGGTGTGTCGGCAGGCTCCACGGCCGGAGCCTCGGCGGGCTCCATGAGCGGAGCGCCGGCGAGCTCAGCCCCCGGCAGGTCGGCGGCCGCAATCTCGGCAGGCTCGGCGCTCAGAGGCGCATCGAGGCGGGGTGCGGCGTACGCTCCGACGACCTTCGTGGCCGACGGCCGGGTGTCCGCGGATTCTGCATCCGCCTCGCCCCGCGGGGCCGAGGCGATCCGCGCGAGCAGTGCGTCGCGAATGCCGGCGGGTGGCGCGACGGGTGTGATGCTCTCCGCGAGGAGCGCGGCGGTCTCGGCATCCGTCACCACCAGCCGCTCCCATTCGGGATGCTGCGCCCGCGCGTTCTGGAAGGCCACGAGGTCCGCGGGTGACAGCGCATCGAGCGCATACCCCGCCGCGAGCTCGGCGAACTCGTCCTCGTTCATGCTGTCACCCCCATCTGCGCTCTCAGGCGGGACAGTCCGTCCCGCATCCTCGTCTTGATCGTGCCGAGCGGGGCGCCGACGAGGGCTGCGATCTCGCTCTGAGAGTAACCCCCGTAGTAGGCGAGGGTCAGGGCTTCGCGCTGGGCCTCCGGAAGCGTCGCCAGCGCCCCGGCGACGCGCTCGCCCGCGATCTTCAGTTCCACCTGTTCGGCCACTCCGTCATGCGCGACGTCGAGGTCGCGCAGCCCCACGCGGATGTCGCGATCCGCGCTCGCCTGCGCCGATCGCACGCGGTCGACGGCCCGACGATGCGCGATCGTGAGGATCCACGACCTGCCCTGCCCCCTGTTCGGAGCGAAACGGCCCGCGGATTGCCAGACCTCGAGGAACACCTCCTGCAGAACCTCCTCGCTCTGCGACCGGTCGACGAGCACGCGCAGGATGAGGCCGAACACGCGCGGCGCCAGCATGTCGTAGAGCCGTGCGAACGCCTGCTGGTCGCCCTGTGCGGCCAGCAGCAGCAGCACACCGACCTGATCGACCGGCTCGAGAGCGCCTTCCGGCACGTCTGCTCCGTCGATGACCATGACTTCAGCATGCCCTACCCCCGCTCCCCAGGTCATCAAGCCTCACCCGAAGGTGAAGGAGTAGACCTCGACCCCGGGCGAGACCGAGACGTCGAGCACCCCGGACGATCCGTCGGCGCCCTCGACGACCGAGTAGGCGCGTGGCACCCCGTCGACCGAGATCTTCTTCGCCGCGCCGTCGTCGAGTCGCACCGTCACCGTGCCGCTGCCGGCGAGCACCATGCGCACTTCAGCGGCGTGGAAATCGAGCCGGATGCCGCCGCCCGCCGCAGTCGCAGGCGCGGCGTACTGCGTCTCGACGCGCCACTTCCCGGCGAGCGCGAACGAGTCGGCGGGCTGGTCCGCGGGAACGGAGAAGTCGCCTTCTCCGGCGCGATAGGCATCCGGCCCCGCGAAGTTCACGTCCTTCGAAGATCCGAGGAAGGTCTCATGCGTGCGCGACCCCGACGCGGGGGTCGCGTCCTGCACCTCGGTCTCGGCGGGCAGCGCGACGGCGGGATCCGCGTCGGCCAGCAGCTCGCGGATCAGCTTCTCGGTCGCGGCATAGTTCCCCTCGCCGAACGCGATGTGACGCACCGTCCCCTCCGCGTCGATCAGGTAGTGCGCCGGCCAGTAGCGATTGCGGTAGTTCGTCCAGGTCGAGAGGCTGTTGTCTAGCGCCACCGGGTAAGTGATGCCGAAGGCCTTGGCGCCGGCTGCGACGTTCGCGGCATCCTTCTCGAACGCGTACTCCGGTGAGTGGATGCCGACCACCTCGAGTCCGGCGGCGCGGTAGGCGGCATCCCACGCCACCACGTGAGGGATGCTGCGCTGGCAGTTGATGCACGAGTACGCCCAGAAGTCGATGAGCACGACGTGGCCGCGGAGCCGGGCGAGGTCGACGGCCCGCCCTCCGGGCGTGTTGAGCCACTGCTGGATGCCGCGGATGCTCGGCGCCGTACCGCACGACTGAAGGTCCGTCGCATCGTTCGTGCACTGGTCGAGATCCTTGTTCTCAGCGTTGACGAGACCGCCGAGATCCAGGGCGCGCTGCGCGTCCGAGTTGTCTGTGAGATTGCGCTGCAGCTCGGCGGTGTAGTCGGGCACGAGTCGCTGCAGCATCTGCGGCACGTTGAACACCAGGCCCGCAGCGAGGACGAGCATCGCGACGCCCGCAGCGATCCGCAGACCGCGTTCGTGGGTGCGGAACGCCTTGATGCGCTCGATGAGCCCCCGCCCGGCGAGTGCGAAGAACAGCAGCGGGATGGCGACGCCGACCGCGAACGACAGCGTCAGCAGCACGGTGTCAAGGCCGATGCGCCCTGTCGATCCCGCGACGATGATCGCCGCGAGCACCGGGCCCGCGCACGGCACGAAGACTGCGCCGAGCGCCAGCCCGACACCGTATCCGCTTCCTTTGTTCGTCACCTCGCTGCGCCGCGCGAGCTTCTGGAACGGCTTCTCGAGCAGCTGCTCGAATCGCGGCACCAGCAGGCCGATGCCGATGGCGACGAGCACGGCGATGCCGACCCAGCGGATGATGTCCTGCGGCAGGTGGAGCAGGCCGAGCACGAGCGACCCGATGAGCGTCACCAGGGTGAAGCTCGTGATGAGCCCGGCGATCACGAGGTACGGCCGCCAGCGCGACGCCGGCAGCGGATCGCCGTCGAAGCGGGCGGACTGCGCCCCACCGGTGAGGAAGATGACCGGCAGCACCGGCAGGATGCACGGCGAGATCCCGGTGATGAGACCGCCGAGCAGTCCGATGATGATCAGCGACATGCTTCCCCCAGTGTTCGGCGGTTGTTCGCTCCTGCGTCCGCATCGGATTGCGCGGCCGCCTGTGAGAACACCGGATGTCGGCAGCTGCGCGGATGCGCGCATCCCCTCCAATCCGATCCGCGGACAAGCGCGAAGAACATCGGTAAGCCGTCGACCGGCGGTGGACGAAGACCACGCGAGTCCTCCGGGCTTGCACCTGGAGGAAGTCATGCTCAGCAAGAAGATGCACATCACCGCAGGGCTCTCGCTCGCGGTCGCCGCAGCGTTCGCACTCTCGGCCTGTTCGATGAGCGGCGGGAGCGCTTCTCCTTCCGGCGAGCCGATGCCGACGGCAACGACTGCAGACACCGCGATGACCGCGGATCCGGCGGCGAACCTCGTCGGACCCGGCTGCGCCGGCTACGCAGCGGCGGTTCCCGATGGAGCGGGTTCGATCGAGGGCATGTCGCAGGATCCGGTGGCGGTCGCGGCATCCAACAACCCGATGCTCACGACTCTGACGGCTGCCGTCAGCGGACAGCTCAACCCCGATGTGAACCTCGTCGACACTCTCAACGGCAGCGAGTTCACCGTCTTCGCCCCGGTCGATGACGCGTTCGCGAAGATCGATGCCGCGACGATCGACTCTCTCAAGACCGACAGTGCGACCCTGTCGTCGATCCTCACGTACCACGTGGTTCCCGGACAGATCGAACCCGCCGGTCTTCCCGGCATGCACACCACCGTGCAAGGCGCCGACCTCGAGGTGACCGGCAGCGGGGACGACCTGAAGGTCAACGGCGCAGCGGTGATCTGCGGCGGCGTGCAGACCGCGAACGCGACCGTGTACCTCATCGACACGGTGCTGATGCCCCCGGCTCAGTGATGGGTCGGCCCGATCGCCTGGGGAGAGGTCGGGCCATGGGGCGGAGCGGCCGCCGATGCCTTGCAAGCGGCGTCGGGGGCCGTTTCGTTTGCCACGAAAGGCCCCGCCGCGTCAAGGGCTCCGTGTCTTCTGAGGCGCGCGGCTATCCTCAGGCCATGCGCACCCGACGCGCATCGTCTCGCCCTGATCGGCGAGTGGCAGGGAGGATCATGTCTCAGCTTGGCGAGGTCGGTGAGATCTCGACCGGCGAGCTTCTCGATGGTCGCTATCGACTCGAGCAGCGCATCGGCGAGGGCGGCGCGGCGCGGGTCTATCGCGCCGAGGACACGCTGCTCGGTCGCACCGTCGCCATCAAAGTCCTGCGCGCTCAGCTCGACGGACTCGCCACCCCGGAACGCGCGCAGTCCGAGACGGCGCTGCTCGCATCCCTCAACCATCACGGCCTCGTGACCCTGTTCGACGCACGTGTCTCCCACGACGAAGGCAGCTACCTCGTCATGGAGTACGTGGAGGGGATCACCCTGCGGGACCGGATCGCTCGTGGTCCGATCGACCCCGCCGCCGCGGCATCCCTCGCCGTCGACATCGCCGAAGGCTTGCACGTCGCCCACCTGGCGGGAATCGTGCACCGCGACATCAAGCCCTCGAACATTCTGCTCTGGGAGTCTCCGGTGCCCGGGCAGGGATGGCGAGCGAAGATCGCCGACTTCGGCATCGCATACCTTCTGGATTCGGCCCGCGTCACGACACCGGGGCTCATGGTCGGCACCGTCGCTTATATCGCCCCCGAGCAGGCGCGCGGATCGGCGCCGGCGCCGCCCGCGGACATCTACTCGCTCGGCATCGTGCTCATCGAAGCTCTGACGGGAGTGCGGCCCTTCGCCGACGCGCAGGGGATCGGGGCGGTCGTCGCACGACTGCAGGGCCCTCCGCCCATCTCCGATTCGCTCGATGAACGATGGCGGCAGCTCCTCTGCGGGATGACGGCGATGCAACCGGATGATCGTCCGACTGCCATCGAGGTCGCCATGGCCGCTTCGCAGCTGGCCGCAGTCGATGACGCCCGTGCTCCGCAGCCTGCCAGCCTCCCCGAGGTCACGGCCGTTCAGCCACGCCACGACGGCACGGAGAGGACCGCGGTCCTGCCGCCCCTTCCGGCGGTTGCAACGGCTGATGTTCTGGTCGGCACCACCGGCGACGAGGCTGTCGCGCCGTCTCGAGTCGGCGACGGTCCGCCTGACCCTCGACGGCGGCGGCGTGCGTGGCTCGCGGCGATCGTGTTGGGAGCGCTGCTCGTCGCCGCCGTCGTGGGTGCGGGGATCTGGTCGGCTTCGACATCCGCTGGGACGACTCCTCAGCCGGTGCCGTCCCAGTCCCTGCCGGAACAGGTGGTCGAGCCATCCGTCGCGCCGACGCCCGGCGTGGCTCCGACGCCCAGCGTCGCACCCGCCGGCGGGAGCACCACCCCCGCAGGCGACGGCGTCGCGCCCTCCAACGCGGGGAACAACCCGAACAGCGGACCCGGAGACAACAACGGGGGCGGCAACGGCAACGGCAACGGCAAGGATAAAGACAAGGGCAAGGGCAAGAGCGGCAAAGGCTGACGGCAGCTCGACGGGGTCGGCTGTCACGCGAGCGCCAAGTAGGCTGGATGCCGAGGGCCTCTAGCTCAGTCGGTAGAGCATCGGACTTTTAATCCGCGGGTCGTGGGTTCGAGCCCCACGGGGCCCACAAAGCGAGTGGGACGCCCCAGAGGGGCGTCCCACTCGCTTTATCGGCCGCGTGTCGTCTCGAGCACTCCCCTATAAGCAGAGCTTCGAGCCCCACGGGGCCCAGCCCGAACCCTGCGACGACCTGCGGCGGCCACACTCGGTTTGTCGGCCGCGTGTCGTCTCGAGCCCTCACCTATAGGCAGAGCTTCGAGCACCACGGGCCCAGCCCGAACCACTGCGACGACCTGCGGCGGCCACACTCGCTTGTCGGCCGCGTGCCGTCCCGCGAGCTGCTCTACCCGCTCTCAACCGCGATCATCGGGTCGCCGAGTTCGACCAGGAACTCCTCGGCGATCGCGCGGACGTCCGCCCAGGACAGCCGGTCGCTCGCCACGAGCACGAGCGTGGCATCCTCTTCGCCTTCCGCAGGCTCGACATCCGCCGTGCGTACCAGGACCGTCGCCGACCGCAGCCGGGCGAGAAAGCCGACGACGTCACGTGTGGCTCCCGTGATCGGCGCCCGTGCCGTGATCGGTCGGTCGCCCACGATGGCGACCGTCGTCTCTTCGGCCTTCGATGGATCCACGGACGCGAGGCGAGCTCGACGCTCCCCGCCGGCGCGCACACCCAGCTGCCAAACGGCGTCGATGCCGGGGATCGCTGCGACGATAACGGCGAGCACCACAGGCACGCCGGTGAGGGAGGCGATCACCCCCAATGCCACTCCCACCAGGACGATGTACGGACCCGCCCGGTCGCGCAGCTCCTCGTCCTCGATGGGCCTGCGGATCTTGCCCCAGAACGACCCCTGGCCGGCGTCGAAGAAGCTCAATCCGTTCGGCTGCTTCAGGAAGAGCTGCTCGATCGCGTCGACGCTGAGCAGGTCGCGATTCTCGTGCGCGACCAGCGCCACGTAGGCGGCGTCGGCGGCGAGCCGGACGATCCCGAGCGCCGCGTTCACGCCGTCGATCGATCCGCTGGGAACCGTGATCTGAAAGTCGACCGCCTCGATGTCGAGCGTCGGCGCCTCGAGCGCATCGGCGAGCGCGTCGTAGCTGTCGGAGTCGTCGAGCATCGCCTCGGCGATGGTCAGGACGTCGCGGTAATACGCCTCCAGCGCCGGCGGCATCGCGACGGTGTCAATCGCCATGGTCGGAGCCTAGAGGCGCCCCACGATTCCCCACAACGACTCAGTCGCCGTCGAGTGGGATCCCATAGTGGATGAAGCCGGTCCGCTCCGCGACCCGGTCGTAGAGTGCGCGGGCGGTGGCGTTCTTCTCGGCGGTCAGCCAGTACACCTCCGCGCATCCGCGCTCGCGCGCCCATGTCGTGACCGTCTCGATGAGAGCACGCCCGGCACCGGATCCGCGAACGTCCGGCGCGACGAACAGGTCTTCGAGATAGCAATAGGGCTGCGCCGCCCAGGTGCTCGGATGCGTCAGCCAGTTCACGAAGCCGATGGCTCGGCCTTCGGCATCCCGTGCGAGCGCCCCCCAGGCGGGAAAGCCCGGATCCGTCAGCCGGTCGAAGGTGAGCATGGTCTGCTCGGCGGTGAGCTCGTGCTCGTAGAACTCGAGATAGCCGTGCCAGAGAGGCAGCCAGTCCTCGAAGTCACGGGCGGCGAGGGGAAGGATCCGGGTCACTCGTCGACGGTCTCTCGGGCTCCGGACTCGGTGAGCTCCGCGCCCGCGTGGGCGAGCTCTGCGAGCGCGGCCTCGCTGGACTCCTCTGCGACACCGGCGACCAGATCGGTGAACAGCCGGACGTGCCGCCCGTGATCGATGGCGTCGAGTGCCGTGGTGCGCACACAGTAGTCGGTGGTCAGTCCCGTGACGTCGGCTTCGATCACTCCGTGCTCTTCGAGCAGCTGGGCGACCGTCATCCCGTCGTCGGTCGTTCCTTCGAACGCCGAGTAGGCCGGCTTCCCCTGGCCCTTCTTGACGTGATGGGTCACCGCGCTGGTATCGAGGCCGGGATCGTATTCGGCGCCTTCGGTGCCCGCCACGCAGTGCGGCGGCCAGGAGTGGACGTAGTCGGGTTCTGAGCTGAAATGACCGCCGTTGTCGTTGTCGCCGTCGTGCCAGTCCCTCGAGGCGATGATGATCGCGTAGTCGCCGGCGTGACCTTCGAGGTAGCGCGTGATGCGCTCTGCGACGGCGTCGCCGCCGTCGACTGCGAGCGCCCCGCCCTCGGTGAAATCGTTCTGGACGTCGACGATGAACAGTGCCTTGCTCATGATTCGAGCGTACGCCGGTACTCTGCGCGGGTCATGTCCCGGGCAGGGGCTTCGACCGGCTCGGAGGTGGGGGTGCGCAGCTCAGCGGCATCCCTTCGCCACAGTCGCGAGGGCCACCAGATCGGCGGGCCGATGTCGTAAGTCAGCGCGGGCACCAG
Organism: Microbacterium deminutum; assembly: GCF_039530205.1. Lineage (NCBI taxonomy): Bacteria > Bacillati > Actinomycetota > Actinomycetes > Micrococcales > Microbacteriaceae > Microbacterium > Microbacterium deminutum. The sequence goes on along the minus strand of NZ_BAAAOG010000008.1, from coordinate 15,571 downwards.
CAGCGATCTCACCACGAACGTGTCGAGCAGCACGCCGAAGGCGACGATGAACGCGATCTGCGCCAGGAACAGGATCGGGATGACGCCGAGCGCTGCGAACGTGGCCGCCAGCACGAGGCCCGCCGACGTGATCACTCCGCCGGTTGCGACGAGTCCACGGAGGATGCCGCGCCGCGTGCCGTGCCCGAGAGTCTCCTCGCGCACCCGCGACATCAGGAAGATGTTGTAGTCGACCCCGAGTGCCACCAGGAACACGAAACCGTACAACGGCACGGCGGGATCGGCGCCCGGGAACCCGAAGACGCTGTCGAACACGATGGCGCTCACGCCGAGCGCGGTCGCGAACGACAGGATGACGGTGAGGATCAACAGCACCGGCGCGAGGATCGACCGCAGCAGCAGCATGAGGATCACGAGGATGACGGCGAGCACCACCGGGATGATCACCGAGCGATCGCGGATCGACGTGTCGTTGGAGTCGATGTCCGTCGCCGTCTCGCCGCCGACGAGGGCGGTGCCGGCGCCCAGGGCGTCATCCAGGTCGGCGCGGAGCTGCCGCACGGTGTGCTCCGCGGCAGCCGAGTCCGCGGCATCCGTCAGCGTTCCGATCAGGAGGACGTCGCCCCCGGAGACGGTCGGCGACGGGGCGGGCGTGCCCGGAGGGCCGACCGCCGTGTAGACGGGGACCCCGTTCTGCAGGTCCACCGTCGCCTGCCCCGTCGGTGAGTCGCCGGATGCCGCAGCCACCGACTCGATGCCGTCGCTCGCCGTCATGACCCCGATGGCGTCGGCCACGTCCGACTCGGGGACGATCACATAGACCGGGCTCCCCGATCCCGGGGGGAAGTGCTCGGCGAGCACGTCCTGGCCGTCGCGCGCCTCGGATGCGCCGAGCACGAGATCGCTCGACGGCACACCGTCGGCCTTGAGCTGCAGCATCCCGGCCGCGCCCACCAGCAGCACGACGGTGCAGACGATCCACACCGTGCGCGCATTCCGAGCGATGAAGCGCGCCTGCCGCGGCCACACCCCCGCCACGGGTGCGCCCGGGTCGTCGGGGATCGTCGCGAGCGGCGCCTTCGGGATGAACGGCCAGAAGGCGGCCCTGCCCACCAGCGCGAGCAGCGCGGGCAGGAACGTGAGCGCCGACAGCACCGAGAACGCGATGCCGATCGAGGCGATGGGTCCGAGCGCGCGGTTGGTCGCGAGGTCCGAGAGCAGGAGGCACAGGAGTCCTGCGATGACCGTGCCGCCCGAGGCGATGATGGGCTCGAACGCGCCGCGCCACGCCTGAGTCGTCGCCTCCCAGCGCCCGGCTCCTCGCGCGATCGCCTCTCGGAAGCGAGCCACGTAGAGCAGGGCGTAGTCGGTGGCCGCCCCGATCACGAGGATGAAGAGGATCCCCTGTACCTGGCCGTTCAGGACGACGATGCCCGCGTATGCCAGCCACCACACGGTCAGCAGCGCACCGCACAACGCGAACATGGACGTCATCAGCACCAGAACCGGCAGCAGCGGGGACCGATACACGATCACGAGGATGATGAACACGGCGAGCATCGCGACAGCGAGCAGCAGGCCGTCGATCCCGAGGAAGCCCTGGACCAGGTCCGCCGTGAAACCGGCTGGCCCGGTCACCCAGCCGTCGAGACTCGACGGCAGCCCGTCGACGAGCGTCCGGATGTCCTCGACGATCGTGCTCACCTCGCCGGATGAACCGATCGGCACGAAGATCTGCGCGGCCTCGCCGTCTTCGGACACGATCGGGGGCGAGACGCCATCCAGCACACCGTCGACGCCTGCGATGTCGTGGGACAGCCCCTGGATGTCGGCGAGCTCGCCTTCGGTGAGCGCTCCATCTCCGGTCACGACGACGACAGCCGGGATGCTCTCGTCGCCGAAGAAGTCGGGCAGCCGTTTCGTCACCTGCGTGGCGTCGGCGCTCGCCGGCAGATACGACGACCGGTCGTTCGTCGAGACCTCGTCCACCTTGCCGAAGTACGGGCCTCCGATGGAGCCGATGGCGAGCCACACGAGGACCAGGAGGACGGGAATCCCGATCCTCAGCCATCGGGTCGGCTGGCGGTGGGAGTGGTGAGCGCTCTTCACATCGCTAGCTTATCTAGCGATCTAGGTTGACACCTAAGCTGAAACGGATGATCTCGGCATCCCTCGCCCTGCTGGGCGCACTCGTGTACGGCTCGGCGGACTTCCTCGGGGGTCTCGCGGCGAAACGCCTGCGCTCGATCGTCGTAACGGCGGTGTCTGCGGCTTCGGGCCTCGTCGCGCTGTGCCTGGCGCTTCCCTTCCTCGGCGGCACCTGGAGCGCACCGGATGTCGTCTGGGGGATCCTCGCCGGTGCGTTCGGCGTGATCGCGATCGCCCTGCTGTACGCGTGCCTCGCAATCGGACCGATGAGCATCCTCTCGCCGCTCACGGCCGTGGTCTCGGCCATCGCCCCGATGCTGTGGGGGCTGCTGCTCAATGGCGAGACGCTCGCGCCGGTCGGCTACGTCGGGCTGGGCGTGGCCTTGGTCGCGGTCATCCTCGTCGGGTTCATCCCCGGTGAGAAGGTCGTCCGCCCCAGCATCCGGGGTGTGGCGATGGCCGTCGGAGCGGGCGTCGCGATCGGCGCGTTCCTCATCGTGATGGACCAGACGACCGACGAGAGCGGGGTCGTCCCACTGGTCATGAGTCGTTCGACGAGCGTCGTCGTCACTCTGGTCGTCGTCGCCGTCCTCATGATCGCCGCGGTGCGGCGCGGTCGACGCGCAGCATCCGTGCTCGACGCCGCCGGGTCGGGCCTCGGAGTCACGCCCACGGGTCACGCAGATCTCGAGCACACCGCCCTGCCTGATGACGCCGCCTGGACGCAGTCGACGCGGCTGAACGCGCTGTGGCTCGCGATCACCTGCGGGGTGGTGGATGCCGGGGCCAACGCGGTCATGCTGGTGGCGCTGCGCAGCGGCGACCTCTCGATCGTGTCCGCGCTCACCGCGCTCTATCCGGCGGGAACGATCCTGCTCGCCGCGGTGGTGCTGCGGGAGCGGGTCGCCGCTGTGCAGTGGATCGGCCTGACTCTCGCGCTCATCGCCGGCGGCATGCTGGCTCTCGCGTGACGGGGGCGGTGCGCAGGAAGGCGACGTCAGCCGCGGACGAACAGCAGCACCCACGATATGACGAGCGTGACGACTCCGAGGCCGATCAGACCGAGACCGAGCAGACCCACGGCCCGGACCGACGGCGACCCGCGCGTCAGACGCATCCGATTGCGGTGACCGCGACGCGAGAAGATGTCCGCCATCCCCTTGCCCGCCAGCGCCTGATCCTGCTCGTGCGTGAGATGCGCTTCGTTGACCTCGCCGTCCTCGTCGAACCACCGCACCAGACGGCCGCCCTCGACGACCTCGATCACAGCGCGGGCGGGCATCCACGTCCCGTCCGCGAGTCTCAGGACGAGGGCGAGAAGGACCAGGAGCACGCCGAGCCCGAATCCGACCCACGAGAAGATCTCGAGGACCGCGTCGAGCGCTCCGTCCATGTCGATCATCACCTCGGGCTCGGACGATGGAGGCCCGCCGGAAGCGGGCCTCGTACCGTGGAGCCACCTGAGGGAATCGAACCCTTGTCCTTGGTGGCCCTCCAAGAAATGCGGTTCTCGGAAACCTCGACCTGATCAGGGATTTATTGCCTGATGAGTCTCTTCTGCCGAACCCAAGCCTATCGGATCTCTCGTGGTGCGTCGGAACCTGACAACCCATCTCGGCGGGAAAACCGGCGAATGTGCGGTCAGGTGTCGGGGGTGGGCGGCTGAGCGATCATGCGGTCGGCGCGCGCTCGATCATCGGCGATCAGGGCGGCGTTGAGCTCGTCCGACTCCGCAACGAACCGGCGAGCGTCGGCCGGTTCGCGACCGAATCGAACATGGCGCTCGACAAGGCGACTGCGACGCTCTTCGCCGGAGCAGTCGATCCACCATGCCTCATCCAGAACCGGCCGGACCAGCCGCCACCCCTCGGACTGGCGCAGCAGGTAGTTGCCTTCCGTGACGATGAAGCGGTCATCCGGCGTGATGGGGATGGCGCCTGCCACAGCCTCGTCGACGGACCGGTCGAACGTCGGTGCGTAGATCGTGGTCCCGTCCTCAGCGCGGATGCGGCTCAGCAGAGCCGCGTAGCCCGCGGCGTCGAACGTCTCAGGCGCGCCCTTGCGCGAATGCGTCCCGAGGCGTTCGAGCTCTGCGTTCGCGAGGTGGAATCCGTCCATCGGGACGATCCGGATCGCGATCGACGAGTGTTCGGCGAGCCACCGGGCCATCGTCGACTTTCCGGCTCCCGGCGGCCCCGCAAGTCCCAGGATGACCCGGCGACCGCTCGCGGCCAGTTCGGAGATCCGCGCCAGGGCATCCGTCGGCGACAGTTCGGCGACGTACGCCGCATCCCCCGGTCGCAGCTCGCCGGTCACGCGCGGTCGAACGACTCTGTCACCGTCCGCACGCCCTTCCACCTCATCATCGGCTTGTCGGCCGGACCCATACGATCGTCGGCGCGATCGAGGATGCCGGAAACCCGGTTACGCCTTCGGTTTCGTAAAGCTGCCGGTGAGGGTCGCCGTTGCCAGCACGTGGCCTGTCATCATCTGCACGAACGCAGCCAACGGCGTGTTGAGGGGCGCCTCAGGTGCGGATCTGTCAAGCGCGAACAGCGTGAACTCATATAGGTGCGTGCCGGATGGTGGAAACGGTCCCGCATACGTTTTCAACTCGCGCCCGACCGCGATCCCGCTCGTCGTTACGAACTCGCCGTCCATCGGCGGGATGCCGTCCATCAGCCAATGGACGTATCCCCGTGCGACGGGGTGCGTGTCGACCATGGAGAGTGCGAGCGATCCGGCCGCGGCGGGAACCCCGCTGCACGAGAGCCGGGGCTTCAGATTCTCGAACTTCTTACCGTGTCGCGCTGCGATGACTCCATGGTCATCGAAGTCGGAGGATGTCAGGCGCATCGCGGTGCTCCTTGTGCGACTCAATCAACAATTGCCGATGGACCGGCGCCTCGATCACTATTCCGCGCGACAGCCCGGAGCCGCAAGATACTAGTGCACGCCCGCAAGTTCGCGGCATGGTGGATCGGACACTGATCGACCTCACTGAGCTGGCGGCTTTCGATGCCTCATCCCTGAGGCGACAGCGGAGCTATCAAGGGGGTCAACATGCAGGAAAGCCAGCGGTTCGCGAGGGGCCTTGAAATTCGTCGCGAGGTGTTGGGAAACGAATACGTCGACAGCAATCTGGCTGGGTCAGACGAATTCATGATGACGTTCCAACACATCGTGACGGAACTAGCGTGGGGCCTCGCCTGGGATGGCGCAGCCCTTGATAAGAAGACGAAGTCGATACTGAGCATCGGGATTCTGGCTGCCCTTGGCCGTTTTGAAGAGGTCGAGATTTACACGAAGGGGGCGCTTGCCACCGGCGTGACCGTCGATGAGCTCAAGGACCTGTTGACCCATGTGGCGGTCTATTGCGGCACACCCGCCGGTCGTCAGGCTTTCACCGCTGCACATCGAGCTCTGCAGTCTGCGGGGGTTGCATAGAGGCGCAAGGCAGCCCGCTCAGTTTTCAGCTCACGGCAGCCTCCGGATGAGGCGAGTTCCCCCTGCTGCCGCACCTCGAGGAGTCCTCTCACCCTCCGCCGAGTCGGCGCGGCCATCATGAATGTCTCGGGGATAGTGTCTTATCCGAGCGTCGCCGTTCGTGGATTAGGTGTGCGACCCCGTCCGGGTCGCCGTGACCGAGGAGCCACGACATGGCCCTCGTCCCGACAAGAGGAGACGACAGTGCCGAAATATCTGATCGCATTCAACGATGAGTGGGTGCCTGCGCACACCCCCGACGAACTGCGCAGCAAGAGCGAGGCCTCGCAAGCCCTGCTCGAGGACATGAAGGCGGCGGGTGTCTTCCTCTTCGCGGAAGGCGGGATCGATGCCTCGACCGCGGTGTGCAGCGTCGTGAGCAAGGACGGGAAGCCGGTCTTCACCGATGGGCCGTTCGTCGAGACCAAGGAGCATCTCGGCGGGTTCACCGTCGTGGACGTGGCGGACGATGAGGCCGCTCGGTACTGGGCGGGACGACTGGCCGTCTCATTGGACTGGCCCCAGGAGGTGCACCGGTTCCCCTCAGGTCTCGCGGAGATCATCGAACGGCAGTCGCCCGATAGCGAGTGACGTGGCTCGATACGTGGTGTTCCTGTTGGGGCCGGGGAAGGGCGTCGAGTTCGGTACGGTCGTGGTGCGTCCCGTCCAGCCGGCGGCATCCACCCACGCTCTGCGGTAGCCGTGACCGGACCCACCGCCGAGCAGGCGATCGCTCGCGCCCACCACGAGGAGTGGGCACGGCTGGTGGCCGGTCTCGCCCGGCGCTTCGGCGATCTCGACCTCGCCGAGGACGCAGCAGCCGAGGCATACGTCGCCGCGGTGGAGCGGTGGCCGCGCGACGGCGTACCACCCAACCCCGGCGCCTGGCTCACCACGACCGCGACGCGCAAGGCGATCGACCGGCTGCGTCGTGAATCCCATCGTGACGGCAAACACCAGGCGGCCCAGATGCTGTCCGACGACACTCCTGTCGAGCCGACCGGACCGGTCGAAGACGAGCGGCTCCGGCTGGTCTTCATCTGCTGCCATCCGGCCCTCGCCATCGAGGCTCGGGTCGCGCTGACATTGCGGCTGCTCGGCGGCCTCACCGTCGCAGAGATCGCGCATGCCTTCCTGGTGCCGGAGACCACGATGGCGCGGCGGATCACCCGCGCGAAGGCGAAGATCAAGGCAGCGCACGTTCCCTACCGGATGCCGTCGGCGACCGACATCCCGGAACGGCTCGCCGGTGTGCTCGCTGTGATCTACCTCATCTTCAACGAGGGCTATCTGGCCACCGCCGGGGACGACCCGCTGCGCGCGGACCTGACCGACGAGGCGATCCGCCTGGGCCGCCTCCTGCGCACGCTCCTGCCCGATGAGGGCGAGGTGACCGGCCTCCTCGCCCTGATGCTCCTCTCCGACGCACGACGCACTGCGCGCGTCTCCCACGCCGGTGAACTGGTGACGCTGGACGAGCAGGACCGCGGCGCGTGGGACCAGACCCTGATCAGCGAGGGTCACGCCCTGGTCCGCGAACGGATCGCCGCGGTCGCCGCCGGCGGGGAGCCACCAGGGCGATATCAGCTCCTGGCCGCGATCAACGCGGTGCACACCGATGCCCCTTCCGCACGCGACATCGACTGGTCCCAGATCGTCGCTCTCTACGACCGCCTGATCGGGGTCGATCCCTCCCCGATCGTGCGACTCAACCGCGCGATCGCGGTTGCCGAACTGGACGGCCCCGACATGTCGCTCGCCGAGATCGAGCGACTCCACGAGACGCTCGATGGTTACCACGCTTACCACGCGGCGCGGGCCGACCTCCTGCGGCGGGTCGGGCGAAGCGACGAATCGCGGACGGCGTACGACAGAGCCATCCAACTCGCCGGCAACCCCGCGGAGCGGGCGTATCTCGCTCGCCGTCGCGACCAACTCGCGTGGTGAGCACAGGCATACCGATCGTTGGCCCGATGAGCGGCCCCGCCACTTCCGCCCCTGGTCCCGTTCGGGCCCCTCGACCTCGTCCCGGCGGAACCCCCGCATCGCAGCGACTCAGGGGCACCGGTGGGGATGAGGTGCTAGACGCGAGCACGTCCCGGGTGTCACCTGTGACAGCCGGGCGTGCCGGCATGAGGGTGCGTGACCGGCGTGCTCTGCTCCAACTGCGAAACGAGCGTTACGCGAGCGCCTTCGACTTCAGAGCATCGAACTCGGCCTGGGTGATGGCACCCGAGTCCAACAGCGACTTGGCCGAGGCGATCTGATCGGTCGCTGACGCCGGAGAGGACTGGGCGACGGACTGGATGTAGTCAGCCTGTGCCGCTTGCATCGCCCTCGCCTGTTCCAGCTGGCGCTTCTGCATTCCGCCCCCGCGGGCGAGCAGATAGACCAGGATCCCCAGCCACGGAACGAGGATGACGAAGATGACCCAGATCGTCTTCGCACCCCCTCCCAGGTCGCTGCTTCGGAAGATGTCGCCGAACACCCAGAACAGGCACATGAACCAGGCGAAGAACAGGAAGAACTCGAACAGTGCGAGCAGGAACGATCCATTGTCGTTGAACATCGTGGTTCCCTTCGGTTTGAGTTTGCCAGACGTGGTTGCGACAAGTGATGGAAGGGTCAAGGCCTGGTTCCAGCAGTCGTTGCAACGCAGGGTGATTCTCGGAGGCTAGCAGGGTGCCGAATCTGCTGGCACAGTCGCCAGTGGTGGCCCGGAGCCGAGTGTTCCCGGTGGCGCGACCAGTGGGACAGGTTCTCGGGCTCACCTGAGGTCCTGACTCGCGCGGAGGCGCTCGGCCTGGCGCAGCAGGTAGTGCTGTTCGAGGGTGCTGGTCGCGCGGCGTGCGGCCTCCGCATACTCGACTGCGGCCGCATCCACCTCCCCCACCCGTTCATGCAGGTATGCGAGTGCGGCGTAGTAGCGGGGCACGTCTTCGTTCACGGAGTGGAGGGCGGCGAGCCCTGCTCGCGGCCCGTCGGCCTCCGCGATCGCGACCGCGCGACCGAGTCGGATGATGGGCGAGTCCCCGAGGGCGAGAAGCTCGTCGTACCATTCCACGATCTGCACCCAGTCGGTCTCAGCGGCAGTCGGCGGGTCCGCGTGCAGCGCCGCGATCGCGGCCTGCGCCTGATACTGCCCCAGTCGGTCCCGCGCCAGCGTCACCTGCAGGATTTCGACTCCTTCAGTGATCGCATCCACGTCCCACAGGGTGCGGTCCTGCTCGGCGAGCGGCACGAGTCGTCCGTCGATCACGCGGGCGGGCCGCCGAGCGTGGCTCAGCAGCATGAGGGCGAGGAGCCCGCGAGCCTCCGGCTCGTCGGTGAGCGCGGCGAGCTGCCGCGTCACGCGGATCGCCTCCGCGGCAAGGTCGATCTCGCCCGAGTAGCCCTCATTGAACACCACGTAGAGCACGCGCAGGACACGCGACAGGTCCCCCGGCTGATCCAGCGGAATGCCGACAAGCCGCTGCTTGGCACGACTGATGCGCTGCGCCATCGTCGCCTCCGGCACGAGGAAGGCATCCGCGATCTGGCGCGTCGTCAGACCAGCGACCGCACGCAGCGTGAGTGCGATCGCCGACGCCGATGTGAGGACCGGATGCGTGCACAGGAAGTAGAGCGCGAGCGTGTCGTCACGCTGCGGCACAGGACCAGATTCGGGCTCTGCTGCGTGTCGCTCCTGGCGGGCGGTTCGCGCCGCGTCGCTGCGCACCTGGTCGAGGAACACGCGCCACGCGACGGTGACGAGCCACGCACGAATGTCACGCACGAGCTCGAGGTCCGATCGCTCGAGCGCGCGCACCAGGGCGGCTTGAACGGCATCCTCGGCCGACGCGAAGTCTGCGCCGCGCCGGACGAGGATGCCGACCACCTCCGGGATCGCACGGCGCAGGGCCGTGGCATCCACCTGCGTCAACCCAGGTCGGCCGGCGGCGTGCTCATCACCTCACGCAACTCCAGCCACTCCCCGAGGGGCGTGCCGCCAGCCCACGGCGCAGCCGACAGCTCCGAGGCGATCTCCAACGCGCGTCCGTACGAGTCGACCTCGACCAGCATCCAGCCGGCGATGAGGTCCTTCGTCTCTGCAAAGGGACCGTCGACGACGGGCGGGCGCCCCTCGCCATCGAAGCGGACCCACGCGCCGTCCATCGAGAGCCCCTCTGATGAAACCATCTCCCCCGACGCGATGAGCCGCTTCTCCATGTCCACCATGTACTGGACGTGCGCGGTCCACTCAACGGGCGTGAGCTGATCCATCGCGACAGAATTCACCGCGGGACGTCCGCCGCGGTAGTGCTTGAGCATCAGATACTTGGCCATCTCAGCCTCCGGTTCCGTGCGGCCCATTCTGACCGCTTCAGATAGGGGACGGAACCGGACGGGCGATCTCGACATCGGCCCGCAAGGTTTTCGGGCATGTTGCGGTCGCCCGCTCGAGAACCGCTCGGTCTGAGACGTCCAAAATCACGACGAACTCGCGGGTCGAACCGACGGACAGAACCCACGCCTGCCGACGTCGACATCAACCCCGGATCCGAAGAACAACGCCCCACGGTCAGGACAGCGACCCGAAGAAGGCACGCAGGTCGTCGGCCAAGACCTCCGGCAATTCCATCGCGGGGAAGTGCAGGCCGCGCTCGTGCTCGGCCCACCACCCGTCTTCGGGGAACGGCACGATCCGCCGCACGGTCGGGTCGGCACCGAACACCGACATCCCTTGCGGAACGCTCGACGGTGCTCCCCACTCCTGCGAATGCGCCTGGTCGTAGAGCGTGTGGGCCGCTGACGCGCCCGCCTCGCCGAACCACGCGACCGAGACCATCGTCAGCAGCTGCTCCGTCTCGGGCGGGATGTCGGTCCAGTCCTGCAGCTTCTCGGCGATCCACGCGAGGAGGAAGGTCGGCGAGTCGGTGAGCCCATAGCCGATCGTCTGCGGTCGCGTGTTCTGGATCGCGAGGTACCCCGAGCCACTGGTGCGGAACTCCTTCATGCGGTCGACGATGAGCTTGTCCACCGGGTCGTCGGGGTCGAGGTTGTCGGCGAGACCGGGAAGGAACGTGGCCGTGTTCGCTGCGGTCCTCGGGTCCGTGACGACGTGGCATCCGGCGACGTGGTCGGCATCGAAGCCCGCCACCATCCCTGACACGCCGGCTCCGACATCCCCGCCGTGCACGCCGTAACGGTCGTAGCCGAGCCGGCGCATGAGCTCGATCCAGCAACGGGCAGTTCGTCCCATCGCCCAACCCGATCCGCTCAGCGGCGTCGAGAATCCGTATCCAGGCAGCGACGGCGCGACGACGTGGAAAGCACGACCCGACTCCGGCTCGGTGAGCAGTTCGATGAGCCGTGTGAACTCGATGTTCGAGCTCGGGTACCCGTGGGTGACGAGCAGCGCCGTGGCATCCGGATGCGACGATCGCGCGTGGAAGAAGTGAATGCGCTGCCCGTCGATCTCCGTCGTGAACTGCGGTATGGCGTTGAGCCGGTCTTCGTGGGCTCGCCAGTCGTAGGAGCCGGTCCACTGGTCGGCGAGAGCGCGGAGCTCGGATGACCGGATGCCGCGTTCTCGGCCGGGTGCGGGAGATTCGTTCGCCCAGCGCGTCCGCTCGATGCGGGAGCGCAGGTCGTCGAGTTCGGAGTCCTCGATCGCAATTCTGAAGGGCTGGATGTCGTTCATGGTCGCTCCTGGCGCTGCCGGCCGGCGCCCGCTGCGTCGACCTCTTCCGTCACGGTAACGCGGCATGCGGAACGGTTCTTTCCGCAATTCGTGAGATCCTGGACTGGTGCTCGAGACCTCGGCGAGGCTCCTCCGCCTCCTGGCGCTTCTCCAAGTGCGTCGCGACTGGACGGGCGGCGAACTCGCGTCCCGTCTCGACGTGACGACGCGCACCATCCGCAACGACGTCGATCGGCTCCGGCGCCTGGGCTACCCCGTGGAAGCGGCACCTGGCGTCACTGGGGGCTATCGCCTCGGCGAATCCGTCACGATGCCCCCGATGCTGCTCGACGACGATGAGGCGGTGGCGGTCGCCATCGCGCTGCGGTCGGCGGCGTCGGCATCCGCGCAAGGGCTCGGCGAGGCATCCGTGCGCGCACTCCTCAAGATCCAGCGAATCCTCCCCTCACGGCTGCGCGAGCGTCTCGAGTCGTTCCGCGTGGCGGCCATCGCCCTGCCGGGACGGGATTCGGATGTCGATCCCGACATGCTCGTGACGATCGCCGCCGCCGTGCGCAACACCGAGAGAATCCGCTTCGACTACGAGGCCCACGGCGGATCGATCACCCACCGCGATGTCGAGCCGTACCGGCTGGTCGCCGGCGAGAGTCGCTGGTACCTCTTCGCATGGGACGTTGAGCGCGATGCGTGGCGCACGTTCCGCGTCGACCGCATGAGCCTGCGCGTCCCGGTCGGACCCCGATTCGCGGCCAAGCCCCTGCCGCCGGACGAGGTCATCGCCGGACACGTCTCCGCCGGCATCAGGCGGGCGACCTGGCGCTTCCGGGCGCGGGTGATCGTGCACGCCCCTGCCGACCACGTACGCACGCGCATTCCGGTGCCGCTTACGATCACCCGGCATGGTCCTGAGCGCTGCGAGATCGTCGTCGGGTCCGACGATCCGCGGATGCTCGCACTTCACCTCGGGATGCTGGATGCCGAGTTCGAGGTGATCGATGCGCCCGAACTCGTGGCAGCGCTGCACGATCTCGCGGCCCGCTTCAAGCGGGCGGCAGGCGCCAACTCGCCGTGAAATCCCGGAGCTCAGAACTCGTACATGCCGCTCACGGTCATCGGCGCGGTCGGGGGCCTGGTGGGCCATCTCTGATGGAGTTCTCAGGACTCCGAGGGCACCAAGGGCAGCTCGAGTCCATAGTTCCAAGACAGGATGGCCGGCTGCTCGCGATAGAAGCTCAGCACCGAGACCGATCCGGCATCCAGGGTGATCTGCGCCCCGAATCGAGGGGCCATTCGCAGGTACACGGCGGTCAGGATGCGCAGGAAGTGGCCGTGCGCGACCAGGGCGACATCTCCCCCGGCCATCGCAGGGAGCACCCGTGTGAGCACGCGGGACGCGCGCCCGGCGACCTCCTCCACCGTCTCACCAGGCGTCAGCCCACCAATCACGCCGTGGGTGAATGCGCTCCAGTTGTAGCCGAGCTCGCTGCGGATGTCGCGCGTCGTGCGCCCCTCATACCCGCCGTAGTCCCATTCGACGAGGAGAGGGTCGACGTCGGCATGAAGGCCCGCGAGTTCGGCAGTCCGGCGCGCACGCTCCAGAGGCGAGGTGAGGACGAGCGTGAAATCGTAGCCGGCGACCAACCTGCCGGCGCCGCGGGCAAGATCCTCCCCTCGGGCCGTGAGCGGAACGTCCGTGAGTCCAGTGTGCCGGCCACTCTTCGACCACTCCGTCTCCCCATGACGCACGAGAATCAGCTTCCCCGACGGGTTGTCGGGAACAGGGTGGGCGGGCAGTGGATAGTTTGTGGACACACCGCAACCGTAGCGTCCATGCCAAGCCCGTGAGGTCCGCCCGCAGCAAGGCACCGTTCGCCGAGGGGCCGTTCCTCAGCCCCGAACGCCGTGGCCCGGGCGTAAGTTGGTCGACTCGCCTCTCAGCTGGGAAGGTGTCGGGCCCCGCCGGAGCGTCTGGGGAACACTCGAGCGAGGCCCGTTTCGGAGGAACACTCCGACAATCGGCAGGGCCTGGGGAACCCTGCGGGACCGCGTCCCCCCGGAAGCGGTCCGTTTAAGAGTACGGAAGCCGCGCCTTGCTGTCTGTCCCCACTTCGGAGGACAACACGCTCGGGCTTCCGTTCCCATTCCTTCTGTACGCCCAGGTCGAATGAGCAGCCCTTCCCTGCCAGCGCGAGCGCAGTCACTATGGATGGAACGGCATCGAGAAGAGGGGTAAGAATGAGCGTCTACCGAGTGATCGACGTCATTGGAACGAGCGCATCGTCCTGGGAGGACGCGGCCCGAGAAGCCATCGGCACCGCTGCGGGATCGCTGCACGACCTCCGGGTCGCTGAGGTCACGAAGCAGGACGTCGTGGTCAGCGACGACGGGACGCTGGTGTTCCGGGCCCGGATCCAGCTCTCCTTCAAGTACGCGCCGGAGTAGGCGGATCTTGGGTGGGCAGCGATGGGAGGAACCCTCGCGGGCGTCGTCGCCCTGAGCGTGGCGAAGGCCTGCGGAGTGGGGGCTCTCCTCGAGCTCGTCGACAACGTCGCGGTGAGCATGTGACGCGGTGAACGAGTGCGGGCGTGAGGGCGGTCGGGTTTCCGCGGGCTCGACGCGTGGCATGCACGGTGCGCTCTCTCTGGATCCTCCTCACTTGTGAAGCCGCGGTCAGGTCGAGCTGGCTCGCGTGGCACCGAAGCCACCACTTCGCCGAACGCGCGGGACTCGTCAACCCCGCACGCGACGGTCGCGGTCGGCATCCGCGGCGGGATGCCGCCTGGATGCGGACGGGTGTTCGTCCTGGTCTGGAGGGCCTAGTGGATGCTGTGGGAGGCGCGCGATAGGGTGCGGGCATGACGAACCCTCCCGCGCCTGTTCCTCAGCCCGGCTCTCCCGCAGCGCCACGGACGAACACGTTCGCGATCGTCGCGATCGTCACGGTGTGGTTCGGAGCGATCCTCGGTCTCGTCTTCGGCTATATCGCGCTATCGCAGATCAAACGCTCCGGCGAGGGCGGCCACGGACTCGCGCTCGCCGCGGTGATCATCGGCTGGGTGGCGATCGCGTGCGGCATCATCTTCAGCATCGTGTTCTTCTCCCTGTTCGCGACGAGCGTCTCCAACGGCTACTGAGACGCATCGTCACGCCATCCACGACGCGGTCGATCCCGCACCATGTGGTGAGACGGGCCGGCCATCCCCGCAACCCCCGATGTCGACGCGGCGGAGCCGTTTCTCCGGTGGGTGCGAGCGCGGTACGGGCCGGATAAGCCGTCTGGCCGTGACCTGTGGGGATGCAGGATCACACTGTGGGTATGAACCCTGGCATCGGCATCCGATTGACTGCGATCACCGCCGCGGCGATCTCGCTGACGGCGTGCACCGCAGCGGAGCAGCCTACACCGCAAACCTCCTCTTCCGAGTTCGGGCTCTTGGGCGCGGACGGATGCTCACCGCCGTCTCCGATTGTCGGAAGCGAGGTCCAAGCAACCACGTCGCCGGGCATCACGGCATACGGGCTGCTCTTCACGGCATCCCCCACGTCTCTTCCCGGCGACGGCACGACCATCAAGATGGTGGTCCGCATGACGGGCGTCGGCTTCATCGCGGGTCACCTCGTCTCACCTGACGGGCGGGAGCGCCCGCTGGACTGGGGGCCGGAGCTGCACGGGGACAGCACGTACCGCCGTCCCGGAGCCGAGTGGGGAATCGGCTTCTCGTTCGATGAGGTCGGGTGCTGGCAGCTGCGTCTCGACGGGGGCCACTCCGACAACGCAACCTTCTGGTTCGAAATCGGCGACCATCGATGACACCGGCCTCCGGTGTGAGCGCGGATCGGTCTGAGGCAGGTCACGCGACGACGACTCCCCCCACCCACGAGCCGCCCCCTGATCGCGGCGCTACCAGATTCACCCCCGCCCACTAGCCTCAGCGGCGACGTGCCGACGTTCCGAAGAATGCGCTGAGCCCGACTCGACGAATCAGGACCGGGCCGGATCCGCCGTTGATCGGACGCCGGTTTAGGCCGTTCTGGGGGGTTTGGGTGGGTTCTTGTGGACTTTGCCGTCGGTCGGGGCGGGGAGGGGTGTTCCGTCGAGGGTGATGAGGTCGGGCAGCGGGGTATGCAGTGGTCCGGGCCAGGGTTGCGGGGCGACGGGTGTCGGGGCGGGTGTCGGCGGTGCGGGCTGGATCACGGTCGATCCCGGCACCGGCGGCACCGGCCGGGTCAGTGACGGGTCGACGAGGTGGGCGA
>NZ_BAAAOG010000007.1:0-176711 GCF_039530205.1 Microbacterium deminutum | reverse complement strand
CCCACCACATCGACCCCGACAAAACCTACTGGCGCAACCAACAACGAGAGCCCGGCCGATGGCCGGGCTCTCGTTGAATGTCACCTATGTCGCGACTCAGATGACTCCTATGTCGCGACTCATCACACGGTGGACCTGAGGGGACTCGAACCCCTGACCCCCTGCATGCCATGCAGGTGCGCTACCAGCTGCGCCACAGGCCCGGATGCCGCTCTCGGCTCTCGCGAGGCAACCCGACTAGATTACTATATCCGGGGACGTGGTCCGAATCGTCGTCACTCCGCAGGCGCCGCGGCGGGAAGCTCGACGGGAACCACCGGACAGTCCTTCCAGAGCCGTTCGAGGCCGTAGTAGACCCGCTCCTGCTCGTGGAAGACGTGCACGACGAGGTCGCCGAAGTCGAGCAGCACCCACCGCGACTCCTGTCGGCCCTCGCGACGCAGCCGGCGGTGACCCGCCTCGAGGAGCTTGTCCTCGATCTCGTCGGCGATGGCGGCGACATTCCGCTCGCTGCGACCCGTCACCAGCAGGAAGATGTCCACCAGTGGGAGCGGCTGCGAGACGTCGAGGGCGATGAGATCCTCGCCGCCCTTGGCATCGGCAGCGGCCGCGGCGATGCGGAGCATGTCACGCGACTGCGCACTTGCCGTCATCAGAAGACGCCCGTCACGAACGCGAGGATCAGCACGCCGACCAGGGCGAGAGCGAGCACGCCCGCTGTGATCGCAAGCGTCATCATGAGCTTGCTGCCCTTCTCGGGGGCGGGAGGCTTGATGATCTCGCCGGGAGACTTGACGGTGCTGATGGCCGCGCTCGCCGCGATGGGGGTGGGCGACGAATGCGCGGGCAGCTCGCCGTCGACCAGAGACGCGTCGATGGACTTCCCGTCCGTCGCACCGGGCGCGTGCCCGTTGGACCCGAGACCCTCAGGCAGGTTCAGCGTGCCGGTGATGAGCACCTCCCCTGTCGAACTCACGGGGGCCACGATCGGCGCTGCGGATGAGGCCTGCGGCACGATGAGCGCGTGCGGCGTGCCGCCGGTGCCGCCGGACGTGCGGCCGAGCAGCTGATCGAACGAGGGCGGCGGCTCGACCTCGGTGCCGACGCCCGCCAGGAGGCCCGCGCCGAACAGCGGGTTCACCACGGCGCGCTCGGATGCCGGGACCTCCTCGTCGCCGCGCGGTTCCGGGGTCTCCGCCTCATCAGCGGCGTCGGTCGCACTGTCGACGTCCAAACGGACCGGCGGCTCGCCGGTCGGCGCCCACGGGTCGGCCTCGGCATTCGCCGGTGTCCCGACGACGTCCGTCTCTGCGGTGAGCGGAAGTCCGAACAGATCACGGATTGCGGCATCCGGGCGCTCGACGCCCGAACCATCGGCAGAAGGGTCCGTCGTCGCGTCGGGAGTCGCAGCCGACGCCTGAGCAGCCGACGCCGTGTACGCCGCCGCGATCTCGGGCGTGATCACCGGCACGGACGCCGTGCGGATGCGCTCCTGCTGACGCGCCTGCCGCCGCGTGAGCGGTGAAACACCGAGATCCACAGCGGAATCCGGCATCGGAGCATCTGGTACCACGACCGGCGCTGCCGCGCGCGGCAGCGGTGCAGCGACGATCGGAGCGGGCTCGGCCGCGGGCGCAGGGGTTGGTTCGCCTTCGGGTCCGGCTGCCGCAGGGACGATCGGGGTCGACCCAGTGTTGCGGATATCGCGCATCTGCTTGCGCGTCAGCGGAGGGGTGCCCGGCTGCTCGGGTGTGCTCATTCCTGGCTCCGGTAGAGGTGATGCTTCGCGATGTATTGAACGACCCCGTCGGGCACGAGGTACCACACCGGGTGGCCCCGTCGGACGCGCTCACGGCAGTCCGTCGACGAGATGGCGAGGGCGGGGACTTCGAGCTGGCTCACGTCGTCGGTCGGCAGGCCATCCGTGCTCAGTACGTGGCCCGGTCGGGAGACGGCCACGAAATGAGCAAGGTCCCACAATTCATCATGGTCCCTCCAACTGAGAATTTGCGCTATGGCGTCGGCACCGCTGATGAAGAACAGCTCGGCACCGGGACGGTCGGACTGCAGATCACGCAGCGTGTCGATCGTGTAGGTGGGGCCGCTGCGGTCGATGTCCACTCGGCTGACGGTGAAGCGAGGATTCGACGCCGTGGCGATCACGGTCATCAGATACCGGTGCTCGCCCGGCGAGACGTCGGATTTCTGCCAGGGCTGGCCGGTGGGGACGAACACGACTTCATCGAGACCGAACGACTGAGCGACTTCGCTCGCGGCGACGAGATGCCCGTGATGGATGGGATCGAACGTCCCACCCATGACCCCGACCCTCGGGGCTCCCGTCACCGACATGCAGTCGGCCTAATGGCCGTGCCCCGCCCGCTGGACATCGTTCGCGTGGGCCTCGGCGTAGGCGTCCGCCTTGCGGGAGTGACGGTTCGCGACATTCCGGTACGAGACGGTCACCAGCGCCATGGTGCCGAAGATCCCCAGCGCCGTCAGGCCGTATCCCACCGTTTCGAGGGCGACGTTGCCGTGGGTCCCGGACTCTGCGGCAGCGAAGACGAGGATCGTGGCGAGTGTCATTCGGACTCCGTTCAGGTGCGCCCGATGGGCGCGAGCTCTCTTCAGTTTATGCGTCAGGCGCGGACTTGTCCGTCACCGCGCGCCAGCCACTTGGTGCTGGTGAGCTCCGCGAGTCCCATGGGTCCCCGGGCGTGGAGCTTCTGGGTCGAGATCCCGACCTCCGCACCGAAGCCGAACTCGCCGCCGTCGGTGAATCGCGTCGACGCGTTCGCCATCACCACGGCCGAGTCGACCTCCGCCAGGAAGCGCTCCGCATTCGCGGCATCCTGCGTGATGATCGACTCCGTATGGTGCGTCGAGTACCGCCGGATGTGGGCCAGCGCCTCGTCGAGGTCCTCGACGACTTTCATGGCGATGTCGAGGCTCAGGTACTCCGTCGCCCAGTCCTCGTCGGTCGCCGGTGTGACGCCATCCGCGACCGACCTGACCGCTTCGTCGCCGTGCACCGTGACGCCCTGGGCGATCAGCGCTTCGACGACAGGCGGAACCAGCCGGGCGGCCGCGTCGCGATGCACCAGCACCGTCTCGACCGAGTTGCAGACACTCGGACGCTGCGTCTTGGCGTTGACCACGATGTCGCGCGACCAGTCGAGCGGGGCGGAGGCATCCAGCACGATGTGCACGACGCCGGCACCGGTCTCGATCACCGGCACGAGCGACTCGGTGACGACGGTCTCGATGAGCTGCGCGCTCCCCCGCGGCACGAGGACGTCGACGACGCCGCGGGCCTGCATCAGCTCGCGCGCGCCCTCGCGTCCGAAATCGTCGACGGTCTGGATCGCCTCGGGATCGACACCGCAATCGGCGAGCGCCCCGCGCATCGTCCGGACGAGTGCCGCATTCGTCCGCTCCGCCGCCGATCCGCCGCGGAGCACGACCGCATTGCCCGATCGCAGCGCGAGAGCTGCGATGTCCACTGTCACATTCGGCCGCGCCTCGTAGATCGAGCCGACCACCCCGAACGGCACCGCGACCTTGGTGAGCTCCACGCCGTTCGCGAGCGTGCGCCGGTCGAGCACCCGCCCCACCGGATCGGGCAGTTCGGCGATCTCACGCACGGCAGCGGCCAGCGCGAGCACCCGCGGCTCGTCGAGGCGGAGGCGGTCCTGCAGCGCGACGGAGAGTCCGTCGGTGCGGCCGCGCTCGAGATCCTCGACGTTCGCGGCCACGATCTCGGCGGCAGCCTTGTCGATCGCGGAGGCGATCACCCGCAGCGCATCGCGCTTGGAGGCATCCGTCAGAAGCCCGACGGAGCGCGCCGCCTCCTTGGCGAGCAGCATGCGCTCGCGCGCAGTCGTCGCGGTGGTCGTCATCCGCCCAGTGTATCGACGGCCGTGCGGATGGGTCCCGTCGCGGGGGCTGCCGAGGGAAGCGGATTCGGCCGGAACCAGGTGCCGACCTCGTCCCCCTCGAGCGCCGCTGCGACGAGATCCGCGCTCGTGACGAGCACTCCGATCCCGGATGCCGCGGCCAGCCGCGCCGCAGAGACCTTGGTCGCCGCGCCGCCCGTTCCGACGCTGTTGACCACCACCGAGCCGAATTCGAAGCCGTGCATGTCGTCGCCGTAGGCGACCTCGTCGATCGGCACCGCCCCCGGCTCGTCCGGCGGACGGGTGTAGAGGCAGTCGATGTCGCTGAGGAGGATGAGGGCGTCGGCGCCGATGAGCTGGCCGACGAGCGCTGCGAGTCGGTCGTTGTCTCCGAAGCGGATCTCGTGGGTGGCGACGGTGTCGTTCTCGTTGACGATGGGAAGGATCCGCAGGCCGAGCAGCCGCTCCATGGCGCGGCGCGCGTTCGACCGGTGCATCGGGTTCTCGAGGTCGCCGGCGGTCAGCAGCACCTGACCGGCCACGATGCGGAACGGTCGCAGCGCCTCCTGGTACCGGTAGATGAGGACGTTCTGCCCGACGGCAGCTGCCGCCTGCTGCGTCGCCAGATCGCTCGGACGCTCGTCGAGCAGCAGGAACGGCATCCCTGTCGCGATCGCACCGGACGAGACGAGAACCACCTCGGTGCCCCGACCGTGAGCGGCCGCGAGCGCCACGACGATCGGCCCGATCCTCTCGGCGTTCTCACCGCTGATCGAGGACGAGCCGACCTTGACGACGACCCGGCGAGCGGTGCGGATGTCGCCGCGGTGCAGAGCGGTCACTCCTCGTCCCCATCGTCCCAGCCCGTCGCCCCCAGACGCTCGGCCTCGAGTTCGGCGCGCGCCTCGGCCTTGGCGTCCATGAGCTCGTGGTAGGTCTCGCGACGCTGCGATGTGGTGCGGCGGGGGTTCTGCACCAGGCGGGGGTCCGTGCCGCGCGGCGCGGTCATGAGCTCGGCGGCCGAGCTGAGTGCGGGCTCCCAGTCGAAGACGATGCCGTCGCCCTCGCCGATGACCACGGTGGCGCCCGGGATCGCGCCCGCCCGGAAGAGCTGATCCTCGACACCGAGCTTCTCGAGGCGATCGGCGAGGTAGCCGACGGCCTCTTCGTTCTGGAAGTCGGTCTGCTGCACCCAGCGCACCGGCTTCTCACCCAGGATCCGGTACACCGGCCCATAGGTGCCGCCCTCGACGCGCACGGTGAACTCCTTCTGCGAGCCCTTCGGGCGGATGACGATCCGCTCCGGTGCCGGTGCGGACGCCAGCTCGATGCGGTGAGCGGCGACGATATCGCCGAGCGCGAAGTTGAGCTGACGAAGTCCTTCGTGGCTCACGGTGGAGATCTCGAACACCCGGAAGCCGCGGGCTTCGAGGTCGGGGCGCACGAGATCGGCCAGATCCCTGGCCTCGGGGACGTCCACCTTGTTCAGCGCGACGAGCTGCGGCCGCTCGAGGAGCGGAACCTGGCCCTCCGGCACCGGGTAGGCGGCGAGCTCGGCCAGTATCACGTCGAGGTCGGACAGCGGGTCGCGACCCGGCTCGAGGGTGGCGCAGTCGAGCACGTGCACGAGCGCCGTGCACCGCTCGACGTGCCGCAGGAACTCGAGGCCCAGTCCCTTGCCCTCGCTGGCGCCTTCGATGAGGCCTGGGACATCCGCCACCGTGTACCGGATATCGCCCGCCTGCACGACTCCGAGGTTCGGGTGCAGCGTCGTGAACGGGTATTCGGCGATCTTGGGACGCGCGGCCGAGATGGCGGCGATGAGACTCGACTTGCCGGCCGACGGGAAGCCGACGAGCGCGACATCCGCCACGGTCTTCAGCTCGAGCTGGACGTCGCCCTCCCATCCGGGGGTGCCGAGCAGCGCGAAGCCGGGAGCTTTGCGCTTCGGGGTGGCGAGCGTGGCGTTGCCGAGGCCGCCGATCCCGCCGGGTGCGACGACGAATCGTGTGCCCGGCTCGATCATGTCGACGAGCGTCACGCCGGACGCGTCCTTCACGACGGTGCCGACGGGCACCGCGAGCTCGAGATTCTCGCCCGCAGCGCCGGAGCGGTGGTCGCCCATGCCGAATCCGCCGTTGCCTGCCGAGCGGTGCGGCGAGTGGTGGTAGGACAGCAGGGTGGTGACCTGAGGGTCCGCCACGAGCACGATGTCGCCACCGTGCCCGCCGTTCCCGCCATCCGGACCTGCGAGAGGCTTGAACTTCTCACGCTTGACCGAGACGCAGCCGTTCCCGCCCTTGCCGGCGCGCAGGTGCAGCGTCACACCATCGACGAATGTGACCATGCGCTCCCCCTCGGAGAATTCGAACCGTGCGTGAGTGAGGAAAGGGGACGAGCCGAAGCCCGCCCCCTTTCGTCAAGAGTGAGTGTGCGTGCGATTACTCCGCCGCCGCCACGATGTTGACGACCTTCCGGCCGCCCTTCTGGCCGAACTCGACCGCACCGGGTGCGAGCGCGAACAGCGTGTCGTCGCCACCGCGGCCGACATTGGCGCCGGGGTGGAAATGCGTACCGCGCTGACGGACGATGATCTCGCCGGCGAGGACCTTCTGGCCGCCGAAGCGCTTCACGCCCAGTCGCTGAGCGTTGGAGTCACGACCGTTGCGGGTGGAGCTTGCGCCCTTTTTGTGTGCCATCTCGGGGTCTCTTCCTGGACTACTTGATTCCGGTGACCTTGACGCGCGTGAGGTCCTGACGGTGCCCCTGGCGCTTCTTGTAGCCGGTCTTGTTCTTGAACTTCTGGATCACGATCTTGGGGCCGCGCTCTTCGCCGAGCACTTCGGCCGTGACGGTCACCTTCGCGAGCTTGTCGGCGTCGGTCGTGACGGCGTCGCCGTCGACGAACAGCACGGCGGGAAGCTCGAGCGTGTCGCCGACCTTCGCCTTCTGGCGGTCGAGGACGACGATCGTGCCGACCTCCACCTTCTCCTGCCGGCCGCCGGCGCGCACAACTGCGTAAACCACTTCACACCTGATTTCTTCTGGGAGCGCACGGCTCCGATTGTCTTTGCGAGACTCTGCTCTCTTGCGAGACGAGGAAGTCTTGGTGCGGATGACGACTGCTCGAACCGGTTGCTGAGCTCGTCGTCGCACGCATAGGCCTGCGACGCGGGACGCACCAAAGGACTACTTTACCGGATGCCGGGACCAGCCGCAAAAGCTGGGCCTGGCCGGTGGCATCCCCTGCATAGGATCGGCTCGTGACGATCCTCATCGACGATCCGCGATGGCCCGCCCACGACCGGCTGTGGGCGCATCTGGTCAGCGACAGCGACCTCGAGGAGCTGCATGAATTCGCGGCCGCCAACGGCATCCCGCGCCGCGGATTCGACCTCGACCACTACGACGTGCCCGAGGAGTCCCACGCTCGGCTCATCGCCGCCGGCGCCGTGCACGTCGACGGTCACGAGCTCGTCCGCCGTCTCATCGCCTCCGGACTGCGGGTGACCGCCAGGGAGCGCCGCGGCGCCCGCTGACGATCGTCCCGCTCAGTCCTCGCTGGGGACGTGCGCGACCGGGGTCCCGGTGAGCGCGGCCGTCGTCACGCGACGACGCGAGCGCCCCTGGCCCGGCGCCTTCGGCTCGGGAAGCGCGCTCAGCACGGAATCCAGCAGCAGGTCCGCCTCGGTCTTCGGCTTGGGTGCCGCCTCCGAGCGCTTCTTCCGCGGCTTCTTCGCGCGCTCGCCGGGCGCTGCCACCGGGACGTCGGCGACGGCTGCCGCCTCGTCGTGGTGGTGGATCGTGGATGCCGCGATCTGCGCGAGCGCCGACTTCACGCCCTCGGTGATCACATGGGTGCCGTTCGAGGTGCCCGCAGGCGACGGCGCGCCGCCGCGGGGCCGGCGGGCCGCGGGGGCGCTTCCGGTCAGGGGCACGCGATGCTTGACGACCGGGTCGTGGTGCACGACGACTCCGCGGCCCGCGCAGACCTCGCAGGGCTCGCTGAAGGTCTCGAGCAGGCCGAGGCCGAGCTTCTTCCGGGTCATCTGGACGAGTCCGAGCGAGGTCACCTCGGCGACCTGGTGCTTGGTGCGGTCACGACTCAGGCATTCCACGAGACGGCGCAGCACGAGGTCCCGGTTGGACTCCAGCACCATGTCGATGAAGTCGACGACGATGATGCCGCCGATGTCGCGCAGTCGCAGCTGGCGCACGATCTCCTCGGCGGCTTCGAGGTTGTTCTTCGTCACGGTCTCTTCGAGGTTGCCGCCCGAGCCGACGAACTTGCCGGTGTTGACGTCGACGACCGTCATCGCCTCGGTGCGGTCGATCACGAGAGACCCGCCAGAAGGCAGCCACACCTTGCGGTCGAGCGCCTTCTCGATCTGCTCCGTCACACGGAACTCGTCGAACGGGTCGTTCTCGCCCTCGTAGGCGATCACGCGCTCGAGCAGGTCGGGGGCGACGCTCTCGACGTATTTGGTGATCGTCTGATGCGCGTCCTCGCCCTGGATGAGCACCTTCGAGAAGTCCTCGTTGAAGACGTCCCTGACGATCTTCACGAGCAGGTCGGGCTCGGAGTGCAGCAGGGCGGGCGCCTGGATCGTCTCGATCTGGCGGCTGATGTGCTCCCACTGGCTGGTGAGCCGCTGGACGTCGAGGGTCAGCTGATCCTCGGTGGCGCCTTCGGCGGCGGTCCGGACGATGACACCCGACGACTCGGGCAGCACCTCCTTCAGGATCTTCTTCAGCCGTGCGCGCTCCGTGTCGGGGAGCTTGCGCGAGATGCCGTTCATCGCGCCGCCCGGGACGTACACCAGGTATCGCCCCGGAAGCGAGATCTGGCTCGTCAGGCGGGCGCCCTTGTGTCCGACGGGATCCTTCGTCACCTGCACGAGCACGCGGTCGCCCGACTTGAGTGCGAGCTCGATGCGGCGCGGCTGGTTGCCCGTCTCGACGGCATCCCAGTCCACCTCGCCGGAATACAGCACGGCGTTTCGTCCGCGCCCGATGTCGACGAACGCCGCCTCCATGCTGGGAAGGACGTTCTGCACGCGTCCCAGGTACACGTTGCCGATGAGCGACGCGTCCTGGTTGCGGGCGACGTAGTGCTCGACCAGCACGTTGTCCTCGAGGACCGCGATCTGGATGCGGCCGTTCTTGGAACGGACGATCATGACGCGGTCGACGGATTCCCGGCGCGCGAGGAACTCGGCCTCGGTGACGACCGCCCGGCGCCGGCCGGCTTCGCGTCCGTCGCGCCGGCGCTGCTTCTTGGCCTCGAGGCGGGTCGAGCCTTTGATGCGCTGCGGCTCGGTGATCAGCTCGACGGCCCGACGGCGCGGCGGCGGAGTCGGCTCGGGTTCTTCGGATGCCGCGTCCCGACCCTCGGGTCGGCGACTGCGGCTGCGGCGCCGGGCGGTGGCCGAGGGCGCATCGCTCTCGACGACCGGCCCGGGGCGAGCCGGAAGCGGGGCGATCTCGGGCGCATAGAAGACGAGCTGCGTCGAGACCTGCGAGACGAACGTCTCAGGAAGGAGTCCGAGGCTGACCGCTGTCACCGGACCGGAGTCGGCGGACGCGTCGGCGTCCACCGTCGCGTCGAGGTCATCGGTCGCGGAGCTTGTCGAAGCGTCCGGGGCGTCGGGCTCTTCCACAGCCTCAGGGACCGACTCGGGCTCGGCCGCCGCTACGGACTCGGAGACCGCCGCCGACTCCGGCTCGGAGACCGCCTCCGACTCGCCGTCGGGCTGCTCCACAGCCTCAGGGATCCACTCCGGCTCGGACACCGCCTCCGACTCGGCGTCGGGCTGTTCCACAGCCTCAGGGATCCACTCCGGCTCGGAGACCGCCTCCGTCTCGGGCGCCGTCCCGGGCTCTGGCGCCGTCCCGGACTCGAGCTCGGCGCCTGACCCTTCGACAGGTTCAGAGACCGAGTCGGACTCGGGGACCGACCCCTGCTCGGGCGCCGACGTCGGGTCGGCGGGACCCTGCGCTAGCGGGGCATCCGATTCTGTCTGGGGGTTGAATTCTGCATCTGTGTCATCGGCCATCACTGGCGTACTCCCTGCGGGGGCGACACCGCGCGTCGCCCGGCGAAATCTCGTGCGGCGCCGCACCTGCGGTGCCGCGAACTCACTCGGTCTGCAGCTGGTTCCGGCTCATGGCGGGGGAACTCGAACTGCCAGGGGCATTCGTTGCCCTGAAGTCTTCGGTTGATGTGTACGGCGGCGCGGCCGCGACGCATCGACCACCATTATCGCACTTTCACGCCTCGATTGCTCGCGAGCGCCACGGGGCGACATTCGGAGGGACGGGATCGCGGCATCCGAACAGCCCGGAATGTCATAATCCGAGGCATGCCATCGCCGCAGACTCACACCCGCCCGACCGTCATGGCCGTCTGGCTGATCATCGCCGGCGTGGTGGGGTGGTGGGCGGCATTCTGGCTCCTCATGGAGCGCCTGCACCTGCTGGCCGACCCGAACGCGATCGCATCGTGCGACTTCAGTCCTCTCGTGCAGTGCACGGCGAACCTGGAGTCGTGGCAGGGCCGCGTGTTCGGCTTCCCGAACCCGATCCTGGGGCTCGCCGGCTGGGTCGCTCCCATCGTCGTGGGCTTCGCGATCCTCGCGGGGGCGCGCTTCGCCCGGTGGTTCTGGTGGCTGTTCGAACTCGGCGTCACGCTGGCGTTCGTGTTCGTGATCTGGCTCATCAGCCAGAGCATCTTCGTGCTCGGCACCCTCTGCCCGTGGTGCATGGTCACTTGGGTGGTGACGATCCCGACCTTCTACGTCGTGACGCTGCACGTGCTGCGAGCGGGCCTGCTGCCCGCGCCGGCGGGCCTCCGCAAGGGTGCCGAGACGCTGATGGGATGGGTGCCGCTGCTCGCCGTGGTGAGCTACGCCGTCATCGCCGTCGTCGCGCAGCTCCGCCTCGACGTGCTCGGGCGGGTGTTCTGAGCACAGTCGATCCCGCCGATCCGGGTTTGGAGACGGTCGCCTTCGGCGTCCGACTCAGAACCAGATGTCGAGCTCCCGTGCGGCGGACTCGACGCTGTCCGACCCGTGCACGAGGTTCTGCTGCACCCTCAGACCCCAGTCGCGGCCGAGGTCGCCGCGGATCGTACCCGGCGCTGCGGTCGTCGGGTCGGTGATGCCGGCGAGTGAGCGGAAGCCCTCGATGACCCGGTTGCCCGCGACGCGGATCGCCACGGACGGCCCGGACATCATGAAGTCGAGCAGCGGCTCGTAGAAGGGCTTGCCCTCGTGCTCGGCGTAGTGACGCTCGAGCACGTCACGGTCGGGTTCGACGAGGCGGATGTCGACGAGGGAGTATCCCTTCGCCTCGATGCGGGCGAGGATCGCGCCGGTGAGGCCGCGGGCGACGCCGTCGGGCTTGATCAGGACGAGGGTCTCTTCGGTGGCCATGTCAATCTCCGTTCGCCATTCCTGGCTCGTTCGGGGGGTTTGCGGCGAGCTGCGCATTGCGCCGATCGAGGGCCGCTCCCTTGATCGTGGCATACCCGTACATGCCACCGAAAATGACGGCGACGATCGCGAGCGCGGGCACGAGGAACGCACCCAGCGCGACGATCACCTGCAGCAGCCATCCGACCCAGATTCCCCAGGGGTAGCGCAGCACGAGGGTCGTGAGCACCATCAGCAGCGCCACGACGACACCGGCGACGATCCCCCACCACGACGGGATCGATTCGGGGAGCACTTTGAGCCCGTAGATCACGAGGCCGCCGAGGAAGACGATGATCGACTCGAATCCGAGCACGATCGCGCCGAGCGATTCGGCGGCGCCTCGGGCGCGCCGCTGCCGGCGCGCCGGGTCGGGCGTCGGGGTCGCGGTCACGCTTCGTACCCTGCCTTCCAGTCCTGCGCGGTCGCGAGCGCGAGCGCTTCGCCGGCGAGGACGACCGAGCCGGCGACGATGACAGCGCGTCGATCGGATGCCGCG
Organism: Microbacterium deminutum; assembly: GCF_039530205.1. Lineage (NCBI taxonomy): Bacteria > Bacillati > Actinomycetota > Actinomycetes > Micrococcales > Microbacteriaceae > Microbacterium > Microbacterium deminutum. The sequence continues at coordinate 164,844 of NZ_BAAAOG010000007.1, read as the reverse complement.
GCCCAGGCGCGCGCCGCTTCGGCGGCGTCGGCGACATCCCGGTGCACCGTCACCGCTACGTCGTGGGACTCCGCCAGGTCCGCGATGTGGTCGGCGTCGTCGGCGCGTTCCGAGTCGGGCGCTGTCGCGAACACGTGCGCGGCCACCGGCACGAGCTCGGCGACGATTCCTGCGGCATCCTTGTCGGCGAGGATGCCGAGGATGACGCCCCACTCGTCGAAGTCGAACGACTCGCGCAGGGCCGTGACGAGGGCGCGAGCGCCGTGAGGATTGTGCGCGGCATCCACCAGCACCGTCGGGCTGATGCCCACGAGCTGGAGTCTCCCGGGCGAGGTCGACTGCGAAAGCCCCTCGGCGAGTATGTCGCCGGGGATCGGGTGCGCCGCTGCGCCGATGAGCGATTCCACCGCGGCGATGGCGAGCGTCGCATTGAACCCCTGGTGCCCGCCGTACAGCGGCAGGTACTCGTCCTCGTACCTGCCGGCGAGCCCGCGAACCGAGATGAGCTGCCCTCCGACGGCGAGCCGCTGCGCCGTGAGCGCGAAGTCCGTGCCCTCGAAGGCGATCGTCGCACCGCGCTCGGCCGTGGCGGCTCGCAGCACCGCCTCCGCCGCGGCATCCTGTCTCGCCGACACGACGGCAGCGCCGTCCTTGATGATCCCGGCCTTGACGGTGGCGATCTCGCGGATGGTGTCGCCGAGCCGGTCGGCGTGGTCCACGTCGATGGGCGCGAATACGGCGACGTCGCCGTCGGCGGTGTTCGTCGAGTCCCAGGCTCCGCCCATGCCGACTTCGAGCACGAGCACGTCGATCGGCGCATCCGCGAAGGCGACGAAGGCGAGGACCGTGAGCAGCTCGAAGAAGGTCAGCGGCGCATCACCTGCCGCAACGAGTTCGGCGTCGACGATGTCGACGATCGGGGCGATCTCGTCCCAGGCGTCGGCGATCGCCTCGTCGGCGATCGGCTCGCCGTCGACCATGATCCGCTCGGTGAACCGCTCCAGGTGCGGGCTCGTGAACAGGCCGGTGCGCAGGCCGTGGGCGCGCACGAGGCTCTCGATGATGCGGCTCGTCGAGGTCTTGCCGTTCGTCCCGGTCACGTGCACCACCCGGTAGGTGCGCTGCGGGTCGTCGAGCAGCTCGAGCACTCGGCGGGTCCGCTCCACGCGCGGCTGCACCCACCGCTCGCCCTGGCGTTCGAGCAGAGCCGAGTAGACGGCGTCGGCCCGGTCCCGGTCGTTCATTTCGTCTCGCTCCGCGGTTCTTGAGCGAGGGGCGCGGCCCCGAGACGAAGGGCGCTCTGCTCATCGCGTGCCGGCGCCCCGATCCTGGTGACGGCGACGTGGAAGCCGCCGCGGTTCGCGTACGCGCCGGGTGCGACGTAGCCGACGTACTCCGGATCCGCGCCGAATACGAGCGGGTGCCACACGTCGGGCGGTGCGTCAGCCGGAATGTGCACCCCGTGGCCGTTGACGAGCACCGCGTGGTCGAGGGCGAGGGTCTCGCCGGCGACATCCGCGACGTCGAATGCCGCCGAGACGGCGCCGGCATCCTCGTGGTTCGTGAAGAGCAGCTGCAGCCGGATGCGGTCGCTCACGTCGAAGCCGGCGGCCTTGCGGGTGTCCTGCACCGAGCGGATCACATCGCGTGCGAGTCCCTCGGCCTCGAGCTCGGGTGTCGTGGTCGTGTCGAGCAGGACGAATCCACCGCCCGGCAGCAGCGCGAGAGCCTCGCCCGCGGGCCGGCCCGTCGTCTCGAGGATCAGTTCGTACTCCCCCGCCTCGAGGTCGATGGCGCCATCCGCAGTCTGCACCGCCACCGTCCCGTCGACCGTCGACCAGGCGCCGGACCTGGCCGCCTGGATCGCCTGCTGCACGCGCTTGCCGAGGCGAGGACCGGCCGCCCGCGCGTTCACCGAGAGCCGGTTCGTGATGCCGTAGGACGCTGCCGTCTCACCCTCGAACTCGACGAGCTCGACGGATTTGACGTTGAGCTCGTCCCGCAGGATGTCTTCGAACTGGGCGAGGGAGGCGGCATCCGGAATCACCACCGTGAGCCGCGCCAGCGGAAGGCGCACCCGCCTGCCCTCGCGCTTGCGCAGGGCGTTGGCGACCGACGAGACCTCGCGGACGGCGTCCATCGCGGTGCGGATGTCGTCTGCCGCGGGATATGCGGCCGCGTCGGGCCAGTCGGCGAGGTGGACGCTGCGACCGCCCGTGAGTCCCTGCCAGACACGGTCGGCGACGAGTGGCACGAGCGGCGCCGCGACGCGCGTGAGCGTCTCGAGCACCGCGTAGAGCGTGTCGAACGCCTCGCGACTGCGCGGGTCGTCGGAGACGCCCACCCAGAACCGGTCGCGCGAACGGCGGATGTACCAGTTCGTGAGCGCCTCGGTGAACTCGCGCAGCTTCGCGGCGGCCATCGTCGAGTCGAGCCCCTCCAGGTCCTCGGCGACGCCGCGCACCAGGTCGCCCGTCAGCGCCAGGATGTAGCGGTCGAGCACGTCGGTCGAGTCGGTCCGCCACGTGGCCTCATAGCCCTCCGGCGTTTCGTCTCGCCCGGGTCGCCCACCGAACGGGAGCGCGGCGTTGGAGTAGGTGGCGAAGAAGTACCACGCGTTCCACAGCGGCAGGAGGAACTCGCGCACTCCGGCGCGGATGCCCTCCTCGGTGACGATGAGGTTGCCGCCCCGAAGCACGGAGCTCGACATCAGGAACCACCGCATGGCGTCGGAGCCGTCCCGGTCGAACACCTCGGACACGTCGGGATAGTTGCGAAGCGACTTCGACATCTTCAGGCCGTCGCTGCCCAGGACGATGCCGTGACAGGACACCCCGGTGAACGCCGGGCGGTCGAACAGCGCGGTCGACAGCACGTGCATGAGGTAGAACCAGCCGCGCGTCTGGCCGATGTACTCCACGATGAAGTCCGCAGGCGAGTGCTCGTCGAACCACTCGCGGTTCTCGAACGGGTAGTGCACCTGCGCGAACGGCATCGAGCCGGAGTCGAACCACACATCCAGGACGTCCTCGATGCGGCGCATCGTGCTCTTCCCGGTCGGATCGTCGGGGTTCGGGCGGGTGAGATCGTCGATGTACGGGCGATGCAGGTCCACCTCGCCCTCGACGTTGCGCGGCAGACGGCCGAAGTCGCGCTCGAGGTCCGCGAGCGATCCGTAGGCGTCGACGCGGGGGTACTCCGGGTCGTCGCTCTTCCACACCGGGATCGGCGAGCCCCAGTAGCGATTGCGGCTGATCGACCAGTCGCGGGCGCCCTCGAGCCACTTGCCGAACTGGCCGTGCTTGACGTTCTCGGGCACCCACGTGATCTGCTCGTTGTTCTCGATCAGCCGGTCCTTGAACGCCGTCACCCGCACGAACCAGCTCGAGACCGCCTTGTAGATGAGGGGGTTCCGGCAGCGCCAGCAGTGCGGGTAGGAGTGCTCGTAGCTGGCCAGCCGCAGCAGGCGCCCCTCCTGCCGGAGGATGCGGACGAGCGGGGTGTTGGCGTCCATCCACAGCTCGCCGGCGACATCCGTCACCTGCGGCAGGAACCGTCCGCCGTCGTCGAGGCTCATGATGAGCGGGATGCCGGCGGCCTCGGTCACCCGCTGGTCGTCCTCACCGAAGGCCGGGGCCTGGTGGACGATGCCCGTGCCGTCCGCAGTGGTCACGTAGTCGTCGACGAGGATCCGCCAGGCGGTGGCGGTCCCCCAGGTCGCGGCATCCGCGTAGTAGTCGAACAGGCGGTCGTAGGTGACGTCCTCGAGCTCCGCACCGAGGATGGTCTGCACGACCGCGTCGCGCGCGGCATCCGCCGACTCGTACCCGAGGTCCTTCGCGTAGTTCGGCAGCAGCTCCTCGGCCAGCAGGTATCGGTGCGAGGTGGCCTCGAGGGGGTCGTCGGCGTGACCGCCCGCATCGCGATGCACGTCGGCGGCGCCTGCGGGACCGCCGGGAACGACGACATAGCGGATGCCGGGGCCCACCGCCAGCGCCAGGTTCGTCGGGAGGGTCCAGGGGGTGGTCGTCCAGGCCAGGGCGCGCACCGCGGTCAGGCCCAGGGCCTCGGCCTTTGCGCCGGTCAAGGGGAACGTGACGGTGACGGACGGGTCCTGGCGCATCTTGTAGACGTCGTCATCCATGCGCAGCTCATGGCTCGACAGCGGGGTCTCGTCGCGCCAGCAGTACGGCAGGACCCGATAGCCCTCGTATGCGAGTCCCTTGTCGTAGAGCGTCTTGAACGCCCAGAGCACGCTCTCCATGTAGCCCGTGTCGAGGGTCTTGTAGCCGCGCTCGAAGTCGACCCAGCGGGCCTGACGCGTGACGTAGTCCTCCCATTCGTGGGTGTAGGCGAGCACCGACTCGCGTGCCCTCGAGTTGAAGGAGTCGATGCCCATGGCCTCGATCTCGGCCTTCTCGGTGATGCCGAGCTGCTTCATGGCCTCGAGTTCGGCCGGGAGGCCGTGGGTGTCCCATCCGAAGACCCGGTCCACGCGCTTGCCCCGCATCGTCTGGAAGCGTGGGAAGAGGTCCTTGGCGTAGCCGGTCAGCAGGTGCCCGTAGTGCGGGAGGCCGTTGGCGAACGGCGGGCCGTCGTAGAACACCCACTCCTCGGCGCCGTCACGCTGCGCGATCGACGCGCGGAAGGTGTCGTCCTGCTTCCAGAATGCGAGCACCCCGCGCTCGATGTCGGGGAAGCGCGGGCTCGGGACGACGGCCTCGACACCGACGGCGGCTGAGCCGGGCTCGTCGGCGGGGCCTGAGCCGTTCTCGGCGTCGGCGCCGAAGGCGTTCGTCGACGGGGTGCCTGAGCTTGTCGAAGGGCGTGGATAGGTCATGTCACTCCAGCAGGTTGCGATGCTTCCTGCGAGGACGATCCCCCGATCGGGAACCGCGGTACCACCCCGCGTGCCTCGTGGTCCTCGACGAGCTCATGGACCGCGGGCCTCTCTCACTGCGGCTGTGACGGGCCTGACCCGTTCGGTTCTACTGACCGGACGCCGACGTGACTGGCATCCCGCGTTCTTCCGAAGACTCCCCGGTGATGGCCGGATCGCTGTCGATCGCCCCAGTCTATCGGCACGCCGGCGGCCCGCGGGGTACCACGCCACGGGCGTGCCCGCCGATCCGCTCAGTCCTCGCGAGCGCGAGGTGCTCTCGCTCGTCGCCGAGGGGATGGCCAACAAGCAGATCGCCCGCGCCCTGGGCATCACCGAGCGCACCGTCAAAGCGCACCTCGGCAGCGCCTACCGGCAGATCGGGGTCGGCGACCGGACCAGCGCGGCGATGTGGCTGCGCGATCATCCCGTCACCTGAGTCGCCCCGGGCCGGTGATTTCTGGATCGGATCCATCAAGCCCGAGTGGTGGCAGGATGGTTGCTCGTGTCCGCTGCTGCAATCCCGCAATCGCCGTCCCTCGTCCCCACCCGCCGCGTCGCCTGGGCGTCCATGGTCGGCACGTCCCTCGAGTCGTTCGACTTCTACGTCTTCGCCTACTTCGCGGCGTTCTTCGTCGGTCCGCTCTTCTTCGACCCACTGGGCGAGTTCGGCGGCACCCTCGCAGGATTCAGCACGATCGCGATCGCGTTCATCGTGCGCCCGATCGGCGCTGCGCTGTTCGGGCACATGGGAGACCGCCTCGGGCGCCGGACGACGCTGCTGTGGACCGTCGGCATCATGGGCATCGCAACCGGCGCGATCGGACTCCTGCCGACCTACGCCCAGGCGGGATGGCTCGGCGCAGTTCTCCTCGTGCTGCTGCGCATCGCGCAGGGACTGTCACTCGGCGGCGAATGGGGCGGCTCGATCCTCCTGGCCACGGAGCACTCCGGACCCGTGAAGCGTGCGTTCTACGCCTCGGTCCCCCAGCTCGGATCCCCCGTCGGCTCGATCCTGTCGGCCGCGGTGTACATCGCGATGACCGTGGCGCTGCCGGCCGACGCGCTGGCGGCGTGGGGCTGGCGCATCCCGTTCCTGCTCGCGCTTCCGCTGCTGGCCGTGTCGCTCTACCTCCGCTGGTCGATCACCGAGACGCCGGTGTTCGAGGAGGTCGTGGCGGAAGACCGCCGCGACCGGGTGCCGTTCCTCGCGATGTTCCGCTCGCGTCCGGCGGCCATCGCCATCGCGATCGGAGCAGCGCTGCTCGGCATCGGCTCGTACTCGCTCATGAACACCTACACCGTGAACTACGGCGTCGAGCAGCTCGGCTTCAGCTTCCAGGACCTCCTCGTCGCCACGACGATCGGAGGTCTTCTGCAGCTCGTGACCATTCCCCTCTTCGGCGCCTGGGCGACGCGGATCGGCTCGGCCCGGGTCGTCTTCTGGGGTGCGCTCGGGACGCTCCTCATCGCCTTCCCGATGTACTACCTCCTGCAGTTCGCCACGTTCCCGATCCTCGTCGCGACCATGATCATCGGGGGCATCCTGCCGACGATGGCGTGGGCGGCGCTCGGCGGCCTCATGAACGACCTCTTCCCCGACCATTTCCGGTATTCGGCCCTGTCGATCTCGTACGCGGTCGCGGCGACGGTCAGCGGATTCGTTCCCGCGGTGACACTCGTCATCGGCGGCGCGACCGACTTCGCCTGGTGGCACCCCGGGGTCGTGCTCGCGATCCTCTCCGCGATCACGCTCGTGGCGGCGTGGGCCGCTGCCCGTCGTCCGATGGAGCCCGAGTCCGGGCCAGAGTCGGCGCGCGCACCGGAGCGCGCACCGGTAGCCTGACCCGATGACACGTCGCGAGCAGGGGCCGGCCGCGCCGCGGGTTTCGGCTCCGGACCTTCCCCGGGAGCTCTCCGACGGCGGTCCCCCGACCCGGGGGGCGGAATCGTTCCAGGTCCGTTGGACGACGCTCGAAGCGGTGACGGATGCCGCGCACAGCGCGATTGCCGAGTGCGCGTTCGACGGGGTGACCGTCGATCGCCTCGACGTCGGCGGCGCGTCGCTGGTCGACGTCGAGCTCTCCGGGCTGCGGGCGACGGCCCTGGCGGGCCGGAGTGGCCGGCTGCGGCGAGTGCGGTTCACCGGCGGACGGATCGGGACCCTGGACCTCGCCGACGCCGAAGCCGACGAAGTCGAGCTGCGCGGCATCCGGATCGACTACCTCTCGCTCGCCGGCGCCCGCGTCGAGGACCTGATCGTCTCGGGTTGCACATTCGGCACGCTCGACATGCCGCAGGCGCGGCTGTCGCGGGTCGCGTTCCACGACTCGCGCGCCGACGAGGTCGACACCCGTGGCCTGCGGTGCGAGCACGTCGATCTGCGCGGGCTCGAGGCGGTCTCGTACCTCGATCCGGCGGGACTCCGCGGCGCGACGCTCTCGCCCGCCCAGATCGAGCAGCTCGCACCGTCGCTCGCGGCTGCGCTGGGCATCCGCGTGGAGCCCTGACCCGCGCGTTCGACGTTCGTCGGCGACACCCGGGCGGCTGCTCCTCGGGATGACGTGCGTCAGCGCCTACGACGCCGGCGGCTCCTCCGCTCGCCGGGGGTACGGCCGTGCGGAGGTCCGGCGCGCCGCCGGCCGTCCCTCCAGAGGCCTATGCCCCTCCGCCCGCCGGAGGGTGGCAAAGCTGCCAAGGGATGCAGGGCGCCACGGCTCGGCTGACGGCCGCGAATCGTGCCGCTCGGCGACGCTCGGCCGTCGCCCGACCTGGGCGCTTCTTCCACCAACGCCCCGGTCAGACCGCTCGATGCAGACCCTGGGCCACCGCCCGCGTGATGAGGTCCTGGACCGACGGCCAGTCGTTCACCATCTGGTCGAACCCGACTCGGATGACGTGGTACCCGAGCAGCATCAGCTGCGCGTCGTGCGTGATGTCAGACGTGCGCTGCGCTCCGACGTGATGCCCGCCATCGATCTGGAGCACAAGCCGCGCGCCGATCAGGAAGTCCACCCGATGACCCGCGATCCACGCCTGCGGCACGATGGAGATCTTCATCCAGCTCAGTCGCGGTACGTTCTCGACAGGATCCTCGAGCGAGTCCGGATGCCGCGGAACCGGCGGTTGCGCCCAGTGCACGGTCGTGCCCTTCGCGACCTTGATCCGGCCGGCGTGGGCTCGGGCACCCACGTGCACGCCGCCGCGCTTCAGAACCCAGAGATCGAGCCGACGTGCCTGCGTCGCACAGGTCAGTACGACCCCATCTCGGGCTGCCGCGATAAGGAGTGAGGATCGGCTCCGGGAGTCGAGATCCACCTTCGTCGGATGCGTACGAGCTCACCCGACGCGACGGCTTCTCGATGAGACCCGCTTTGACGCCCTCGCGGACGAGGCAGGCGCTGGGCACGATCGTTCCACGCGATCGCACGAGCTTCACGACATCCATCCCCGCATCCTGTGCAGGGTTACGCGCCCGGGCGACGGCTGCTCGACGGGTGGTGTATGAAATGCGCGGAGTGGTCGGTGGGGAGGACGGGTGATCTTGCCTTCCCTACACCGACCGCCCCTCCGCCGGACGGAGGGCTAGCGGCGGCGGGAGGGCGCACTGGGCCCTACCGGACCTCCGCCGACGCGAGACCCTCCGGTGGGCGGAGGATGGCAGAAGGAACCGGCGCCGGACACTCCCCAGCGGGCAGCCGACCCGAACCGATGCCCGACACTCCCGAGCGGAGACCCAACCCGACGGCCGACGCTCCCGCCCGGAGGGCACACCGCGCCTGCGGGTCCGATCCCTCACCGCGCCCACAGCCACCGCCGGGTAGAATCGAGCGACATCCCACACTCAGGCACGCTCACACAGTGCCGCACATATCGCCCCAGGAGATCCCATGGCCGACACGCTCATTCCCGACAAGCCCGCCCTCGAGGGTCTCGAAAGCAAGTGGGATGCCGCATGGACCGAGCAGGGGACCTACCTGTTCGACCGCATCCGCGCCGCCGAAACCGGCCGGGCGGGCGTCTACTCCGTCGACACGCCGCCGCCGACGGCCTCCGGCTCGCTGCACATCGGCCACGTCTTCTCGTTCACCCACACCGACCTCAAGGTGCGCTTCGAGCGGATGCGCGGCCAGACCGTGTTCTATCCGATGGGCTGGGACGACAACGGCCTGCCGACCGAACGCCGCGTGCAGAACTACTACGGCGTGCGGTGCGACCCCTCGCTGCCCTACGACCCCGACTTCACTCCCCCGCACGAGGGCGGTGACAACAAGAGCAGCAGGGCCGCCGACCAGGTGGCGATCAGCCGCCGCAACTTCATTGAGCTGTGCGAGAAGCTCACCGTCGAGGACGAGCAGCACTTCGAGGCGCTCTTCCGCCAGCTCGGCCTGAGCGTCGACTGGACCCAGACCTACCGGACGATCTCGGACGACACCATCCGCACCAGCCAGCTCGCCTTCCTGCGCAACCTCGAGCGCGGCGAGGCGTACCAGGCGCTCGCCCCCACGCTCTGGGACATCGACTTCCGCTCCGCGATCGCGCAGGCCGAGCTCGAGGATCGCGACCAGCCGGCGGCGTACCACCGTGTCGCCTTCCACAAGACCGATGGTTCCGGCGACGTGTTCATCGAGACCACGCGACCCGAGCTGCTGGCCGCCTGCGTCGCGCTGGTGGCGCATCCGGATGACGAGCGATACCAGCCCCTCTTCGGCTCGACGGTGCGAACCCCGCTCTTCGATGTCGAGGTGCCGGTGGTCGCCCACACCCTCGCCCAGCCCGACAAGGGAACGGGCATCGCCATGATCTGCACCTTCGGCGACGTCACCGACATCATCTGGTGGCGCGAGCTCGATCTGCCCAACCGCACGATCCTCGGTCAGGACGGCCGGATCATCGCCGACGCGCCGGATGCGATCGTGTCGGATGCCGCGCAGGCGGCGTACGCGGAACTCGCGGGCAAGACCGTCTTCAGCGCCAAGAAGCGCGTCGTCGAGCTGCTCCAGGAATCGGGAGAGCTGATCGGCGACCCGAAGCCCTTCACCCACGTCGTGAAGTTCTACGAGAAGGGCGATCGCCCCCTCGAGATCGTCTCGACGCGCCAGTGGTATGTGCGCAACGGCGCCCGTGAGGAGGCGTTGCGCGAGAAGCTCATCGCGCTCGGTCGCGAGGTGTCGTGGCATCCCGATTTCATGCGTGTGCGCTTCGAGAACTGGACGAACGGCCTCACCGGCGACTGGCTCGTGTCACGTCAGCGCTTCTTCGGCGTGCCCATCCCGATCTGGTACGGCCTCGACGAGAACGGCGAGCGGGATTACGCCCGAGTCCTCACACCCGAGCTCGACGCGCTGCCGATCGATCCCACGCACGATGTCCCGGCCGGATACACGCCCGACCAGCGCGGCGTGCCGGGTGGATTCGAGCCGGAGCTCGACATCTTCGACACCTGGGCGACCTCGTCGCTCACCCCGCAGCTCGCAGGCGGCTGGGAGCGCGACGCCGAGCTGTGGAGCCTCGTCGCGCCGTTCGACGTGCGTCCGCAGGGGCAGGACATCATCCGCACGTGGCTCTTCTCGACGATGCTGCGAAGCGCTCTCGAGGACGACCGAGCGCCGTGGTCGGATGCCGCCATCTCGGGCTTCATCGTCGATCCCGACCGCAAGAAGATGTCGAAGTCGAAGGGCAACGTCGTCACCCCCGCAGACATCCTGTCCCAGCACGGGTCGGATGCGGTGCGTTACTGGGCGGCCTCGAGCCGCCTCGGCACGGACGCCGCGTTCGACCCGCAGAACCCGACTCAGGTCAAGATCGGCCGCCGGCTCGCGATCAAGGTCCTCAACGCGGCGAAGTTCGTGCTGTCGTTCCCGGTGCCGGAGGGCGCCGAGATCACCCACGCCCTCGATGCCAGCATGCTCGCGACCCTCGACGGCGTCGTGCGCGAGGCGACGAAGGCGCTCGACGCGTATGACCACGCCCGCGCCCTCGAACTGACGGAGTCGTTCTTCTGGACGTTCTGCGACGACTACCTCGAGCTCGTGAAGGAGCGCGCTTACGACCGCACCGACGTCGGGCAGGCGTCGGCCGCCCTCGCGCTGCGGACCGCCCTCGCGACGCTGCTGCGGCTGTTCGCGCCGGTCCTCGCGTTCGCCTCGGAGGAGGCCTGGTCGTGGTTCAACGACGGCTCGGTGCACACCACGGCGTGGCCCGAACCGCTCGGCATCGACGGCGACCCTGCGGTGCTGGTGGCCGTCAGCGAGGCGCTGATCGGCATCCGGCGTGCCAAGACCGAGGCGAAGGCGTCGCAGAAGACGGCAGTGACCCGGATGACGATCGCGGCGACGGCCGAATCCGTCGCATCGCTCGTCCTCGCCGAGGGCGACCTGAAGGCTGTCGGGCGCATCCAGGAACTCGACTACGTGAACGCCGGCGCCACATCGGTCGCGAGCTTCGAACTCGCCCCGCAGGAGGCCTGACGTGCAGCTCGGCACTCGCTGGACCCTCGGCGCACAGCCGCCGTCATCGGTGCCCGAGGCGCTGCGCGATCAGATCGCCGCCGTCGAGTCATCGCTCGGTGTCGACCCGCTCGGGCAGCCGGCGCCGCGCTGGACTCTCACGTGGCTGGAGGGACGCCCGATCGCCGAGCTCGACACCGGTGTGATCGTCACACTCGATGCCGACGGCGAGGCGGTCGTCCGCCACGACGACGAGGACGAGTTCGCCTAGGAGGCTCGGGCGTCCACTTCGGCGCCGGCCTGCCGCGTGCCGACGAGGAGCAGGCGGATGGCGACGAGCGCCGCGATGAGGACCACCCCGGCGCCGATCAGCATCGGCAGCCGCAGGCTGTAGCGCGCCACCCAGCCGCCGAGGACGGTCGCGATGGGGAACAGTCCCCACGTGAACATGCGGATGATGCCGAGCACACGCCCGAACAGATGCGCGGGGACGATCTGCTGGCGGAGGGCTCCCCACGGCACGTTCCAGATCGAGATCGCGAAGGCGCTGAGGCCGAAGGCCGCGACGGCGGTGAACACCTCCGGGGCCAGACCGGTGAGCAGCATCCCGAGTGCGGCCACGAAGTTCGCGCCGAGCATGACGGCGCCGCGCCCGAACCGGCGCACGAGCCCCGACGCCGCGAGCGAACCGAGCAGCGCTCCGACGCCGACTCCCGCCGTGACGAAGCCGATCGCGGCGGGGGCGACGTGGACCTCGTCGAGGAAGAAGAGGATCAACGGCGCCTGGGCGAACGAGAACGCGGATCCGATGATCGAGGTGAAGATCACCATCGATCGCAGGTAGCGCGCGTGCCACAGGTAGGACACGGCCTCTCGGGCGGAGACGCGCGATCGGGCGGTCGGCGTCGCGGCCGTCGCGGCGCGCACCGGTCGCGCCGCGGCGATGGGCAGAAGGAGTGCGAGGACGATCGGCACGATGTACCCGAGTCCCCCGATCCACAGTGGCAGGGCGAGCGATACGGCGAAGAGCACGCCGGCGATCGGCGTCGCGATGAAGTTGTCGATCGTGATCTGTGCAGCCTGCATCCAGCCGTTCGCGCGGTCGAGCTGCGGGCGGTTGACGACGCCGGGGATGACGGCGTTGGTGGCGTTGTCGAATAGGGTCTCGCCGAGGCCGAAGATGAGCGTACCCAGGAAGAGGGCCCAGATGTCGATGCGCCCCGTCACCGTGAGGATCGCCAGCCACAGCGCCACCCCGCCCCGGATGCCGTTCGCGATCGCCATGATGATCCGCCGGTCGTAGCGATCGACGAGCATGCCTGCAGGCAGTCCGAAGATCAGCCAGGGCACGAAGGCGAGGGCTCCGATCACCGAGATCGCGAGCGGATCCTTCGTGAGGGTCGTGGCGATCAGCGGTACCGCCGTGCGCCCTAGCCCGTCCGCGAGGTTGCTGAACATCGCGGCGGTCCACAGCTTGCCGAAGTCGCGGCCGAGCGGATCCTTGCCGCTCCGCTCGGCCGCGGGCTGCGGCTCGACGGCATCCTGTGACGGATCAGTCGTCGACACGCTCATCAGGGCAGCATCCCGATGCCGCCGCGCGCCTGCGCATCGCGACGGGCATCGGCGTAGTCGGTCTGCACCTGGATCGTGCGGCGGCGCTCGACGGCGGCGCGGCCCTCGAGGCGCGACGTTACGAAGTGATCCAGAGCCGTCGACGTCCACAGCAGTGAACGCTCGAAAGCGGTCGTGTGTGCATACCCGCGGGGTGCGGAGATGGCGGTCATTTCAGTCTCCTATCTTGGGCAGCGGGAAGACGTCGGCCCGGATGGTGACGGGCCGCACGTTCTCGCCGGTCTGGTTGCGGTGGTTGTCCACGGCCTCGTCGATCAGGGCCATGATCTTCAGTGCAAGCTCTTTACTCTGCTCGGGAGTGAGGCGCGCGGTAGCGGTGGAGACGAGTGTGCCGTCCTGCCACATCTCGTCCTCGGCGCCGATGCCGCGGTTCACGAAATCCAGCAGCTGCTCGTTGCGATTGCGCAGGAACTCGTTCATGACCACCTGCGTCGCTGCGCGGCCCGCGGGCGTGGTCATGGCGGCGGGGCTGCCGAACGAGACGCCGCCGATGGGGCGCTCCCACCACCGCTCACGGCCGGTTCCGCGATCGGTCGCCTCGCGGATGAGGTCGTGCTTGGCGAGGGCACGCAGGTGATAGCTGGTCGAGCCGCTCGACTCCCCCAGGCGCTCGGCGAGCGAGCTGGCCGTCTGGGGTCCGTACTGGCTGAGGATGTCGTAGATCTTGACCCGCAGGGGATGCGCAAGCGCCCGGAGCGCGCTGGGTTCGAGGATGCGATCCTGGCTGTGGCGCAGCTCGGCGCGAGCCGAGGCATCCATCGGCTCCACGTTCTCGGGCGACTGTTCTTCCATGACCCCAAGATAGCGATGCAAAGGAATCTTTGCAAGTACTTCTTTGCAATCAATCTTTTGCAAACGTTCTTCTGCATAAACCTGCCGTCCCATTAGGCTGGCGTCATGCCGACTGAGAACCCGCTTCTGTCCCCCTCGACGCTGCCCTACGGGCTTCCCGACTACTCCGCGATCCGCCCGGAGCACTATCTGCCGGCCTTCGAAGCGGCGTTCGCCGAGCACAAGCAGGAGGTCGCCGCGATCACGCGGGTACGCTCGATGCCGACTTTCGAGAACACGCTCGTCAGCCTCGAGGAGGCCGGCAAGCTGCTCGGCGAGATCTCCCGCACGTTCTACACGGTGTCATCGGCCGACGCGACGCCCGAGATCCAGGAGATCGAAGAGACGCTCGCCCCACTGATGTCGGCTCATCAGGACTCGATCCAGCTCGACGCCCAGCTGTACTGGCGGATCAAGACCATCCACGATCAGCTGGATGATCTGGGCCTCGAGCCCGAGCAGCGCTACCTCGTCGAGCGCCATTATCGCGAGATGTCGCACGCCGGCGCCGGACTCGATGACGCTGCGAAAGAGAAGCTGACCGCGCTCAACCAGCGGCTGTCGACCCTCACCACGACGTTCGAGAAGAACCTCCTCAACGACACGAACGACCTCGCCGTCGTCTTCGACGATGCCGCCGACCTCGACGGACTGACCGAGGGCGAGCTGTCCGCTGCCGCCCAGGCAGCGGCCGACCGCGGGTTCGAGGGCAAGTGGGTGGTGACGCTCACCCTGTTCACCGGGCATCCTTACCTCTCGTCCCTCACGAACCGCGCGAGCCGCAAGCGGATCATCGATGCGTCGCGCTCCCGGGGCTCGCGGTCGAACGAATACGACAACCGCGCGGTGCTGCTCGAGATCGTGCGGCTGCGTGCCGAGCGCGCGGCCCTGCTCGGCTACGACAGCCACGCCGCGTACATCACCTCGGACGAGACTGCGGGCTCTCCGGAAGCCGTTCACGACCTGCTGCGCCGTCTTGCCGTGCCGGCGGCTCGGAACGCGCGCCGCGAGCAGGCCGCCCTGCAGGCGATCATCGATGCCGAGGCCGATCCGTTCCCCCTCGAGGCGCACGACTGGGCGTTCTACACCGAGAAGGTGCGTGCGGCGGAGTACGACCTCGATCGCAGCGCGCTGCGCCCGTGGTTCGAGGCCGAGCGCGTGCTGCAGGACGGCGTCTTCCGCGCGGCGACCGATCTCTACGGGATCACGTTCACCGAGCGCACGGACCTGTCGGCGTATCACCCCGACGCCCGCGTGTTCGAGCTGCGCAACGCGGACTGCACCGAGCTGGGACTGTTCATCCTGGACCTGTACACCCGCGACACCAAGCGCGGCGGCGCATGGATGAACTCGATCGTCTCGCAGTCGCGGCTGCGGGGCACGAAGCCGGTGGTCGTCAACAACCTGAACGTACCCAAGCCGGCGCCCGGCATGCCGGCGCTGCTCACCCTCGACGAGGTGACGACCCTCTTCCACGAGTTCGGCCACGCCCTGCACGGGCTGTTCGCGACCGTCACCTACCCGCACTTCGCGGGGACGAATGTGTTCCGCGACTTCGTCGAATTCCCGAGCCAGGTCAACGAGATGTGGATCTACTGGCCCGAGATCCTCGGCTCGTATGCCCGCCACGTCGAGACCGGCGATCCGCTGCCGGACGACGTGGTCGACAAGCTCCACGCTTCCGAGGCCTTCAATCAGGGCTTCGGGACGAGCGAGTATCTCGCGGCGTCGTGGCTCGACCAGGCGTGGCACTCGCTCGACGCGGGGCACGCGGCATCCGACATCGACGTCGCCGAGTTCGAAGCGGCCGCCCTCACCGGCATCGGACTCGACAACCCTGTGGTGCCGACGCGATATTCGTCGACGTACTTCGCGCACGTGTTCTCGGGCGGCTACAGCGCCGGGTACTACTCGTACATCTGGAGCGAGGTGCTTGATGCGGACACGGTGCAGTGGTTCCACGAGAACGGCGGGCTCACCCGCGCAAACGGCGATCGGTTCCGCGACCGGCTGCTCGGAGTCGGCGGCTCCAAGGACCCGCTCGAGGCCTACCGCGACTTCCGGGGGCGGGATGCCGACATCCAGCCGCTGCTCGAACGTCGAGGCCTCGCGGGCTGAGGCCACTCACAGCAGGCCGAGCTCGCGCGCGAATGCGCGCGTGCGCTCGGCGAGGGCCGCGGGGACCTCGCCGGCTGTGAAGTGCCCGCCTTCGGCCAGGCGCTCGAAGACGCGCAGGTCGCGATAGTACCCGCGAGCGATGGACTCGGGGTACGTGCCTTCGTGTCGCTGGATGAACACCGCTGCCGGAACCTCGACGGGTGGGATCTCACCTGGCTGGTCGGCGCCCTCGTAGTACGGGCGGAACGACGTGCCGATCGATTCGGTGACCCAGTAGATCATCGCCTCGGTGAGGACGCGCTCTCTCGAGATCCGCCGCTCGACGGCGACAGGGTCGCCCGGCGGAGTGTCGCTCCACTCGACGAGCTTCTCGGCGAGCCACGCGACCAGTCCCGCGGGCGAGTCGTTCAGGGCCGCGGCGGCGGTGTCGGGGCGCGTGCCCTGGATGTGCCCGTATGCGCCGTTCGGGCCGCCGGCCGCCTCGAGGTCGTCGAAGAACGCCCGCTCCTCGGGGTCCGTGAGCACGGCGCGCTCCTCACGGGAGGGAAAGTGCGAGTGCGTCACGATGACCCCCGCGACAGTGTCGGCGTAGGTGGCGGCGATCAGGTCGTTCACGTTCGCGGAGACGTCTTCGCCGTACGTGAGGTATCGGTCGTAGCCGAGCACGTCGGTCATCAGCGCATGCATCGTGGCAGCGAGCCGCACCTCGGTGATGGGGCTGTGCGCGTACGGCGTCGAGAAGGCGAAGCCGGGCAGGCTCGGCACCACGACGTGGAAGTCGCTCAGCAGATCCGCGAAGTCCAGCTGCAGGCTGAACAGGTGAGGCCAGCCGTGCATGATCAGCAGCGCCGGCGCATCGGCGCGCGGCGCTCGGCGATGGACGAAGTGCAGCGTGGTGTCCCCCACGTCGGCGAGGAACTGCGGATGCGAGTTGAGCCACGCCTGGCGCTGCGGCCAGTCGAACTCGCGCCACGAGCCGACGAGGTCGCGCAGATACCCCGCTGACATCCCGGATGCCGGACGACGCGGCGAGTCGGGAAGCAGCCGAGTGCGATCCAGTCGATCGCGCAGATCCTGCAGGACGGTGTCGGGTACGTCGATCTGGAAGGGCCGCATGGCTGTCACGCTAGGCGGGACCGCCGACATCCGCCCTCCGCGGAGGATTACGCGCTCTTGCGCTTCTCTCGGAGCACGAACGTGGGTGCCGCGCCGTCCTCGACGGCGGCGCGCGTCACGATGACCTTGTCGACATCGTCGGTGGACGGGATCTCGAACATGATCGGACCGAGCACGTCCTCGAGGATCGCGCGCAATCCGCGGGCACCGGTCTTGCGCTCGACCGCGAGGTCGGCGATCGAGCCGAGCGCCTCGGCGTCGAATTCGAGCGTCACCCCGTCGAGCTCGAACATGCGGTGATACTGCTTGACGAGGGCGTTCTTGGGCTCGGTGAGGATCTCCATCAGGGCGTCGCGATCGAGGGGTGAGACCGATGCCACCACCGGGAGGCGCCCGATGAATTCGGGGATCAGGCCGAACTTGTGGAGGTCTTCTGGGCGGACCTCGCTGAACAGGCTGAGGTCGTCGCCTTTGTTGTGCAGCGGTGCGCCGAAGCCGATGCCGTGCTTGCCCACGCGGGACGAGATGATGTCTTCGAGTCCCGCGAATGCCCCGGCCACGATGAACAGGACGTTGGTCGTGTCGATCTGGATGAACTCCTGGTGAGGATGCTTGCGGCCGCCCTGCGGCGGAACCGAGGCGATCGTGCCCTCGAGGATCTTCAGCAGGGCCTGCTGCACGCCCTCGCCCGAGACGTCACGGGTTATGGACGGGTTCTCGGCCTTGCGGGCGATCTTGTCGACCTCGTCGATGTAGATGATGCCGGTCTCTGCGCGCTTGACGTCGAAGTCCGCTGCCTGAAGAAGCTTGAGCAGGATGTTCTCGACGTCCTCGCCGACGTATCCGGCCTCGGTGAGAGCCGTCGCGTCGGCGACGGCGAACGGCACGTTGAGACGTTTGGCGAGTGTCTGGGCGAGGTAGGTCTTGCCGCAGCCGGTGGGCCCGAGCAGAAGGATGTTGCTCTTGGCGATCTCGATCTCGTCGGCGCGCTGCTCGGCGGATTGGATCGTGCCGTGGGCGCGCACGCGCTTGTAGTGGTTGTAGACGGCCACCGACAGCGCTCGCTTGGCCGCGTGCTGGCCGACGACGTATTCCTCGAGGAAGCCGAAGATCTCACGCGGCTTCGGCAGATCGAAGTCGGTGACCACGCCCGAGGCGGATTCCGCCATCCGCTCTTCGATGATCTCGTTGCAGAGCTCCACGCACTCGTCGCAGATGTAGACGCCCGGCCCTGCGATGAGCTGCTGCACCTGCTTCTGGCTCTTTCCGCAGAAGGAGCATTTGAACAAGTCGGCGCTCTCACCGATGCGTGCCATGGGCTCCTCCTCGTCGGGTCGGGGGCAGCCCCCCGGCTGACTTCGAGCCTAACCGCTGGCGAGGACAGGCGGTGGGATTGCGACGCCGATTGTGGAGGATGCGGCGTCCGCCGTCAGCAGAACCGCGCGCAGCCGCTCACGCGGCGACACCCCGCCGCCGGAAGAACCGGGCGACGGGGTGTCGATGGATCCGCCGAGCCTGCCGAGCGCTACTTGGCCAGTGCGGCCGGGGTGCGCTTGCGGGTCGTGAGCACCTGGTCGATGAGGCCGTACGTGAGGGCCTCCTCAGCCGAGAGGATCTTGTCGCGGTCGATGTCCTTGTTGACCTCTTCCTGCGACTTGGCCGAGTGCTTGGACAGCGTCTCCTCCAGCCACGTGCGCATGCGCAGGATCTCGGCGGCCTGGATCTCGATGTCCGATGCCTGGCCGTGGCCGGCCTCGCCCATCGCGGGCTGGTGGATGAGGATGCGGGCGTTGGGCAGCGCGAGGCGCTTGCCCGGCGCGCCCGCTGCCAGGAGCACCGCCGCGGCGGACGCTGCCTGGCCGAGCACCACCGTCTGGATGCTCGGCGAGACGTACTGCATGGTGTCGTAGATCGCCGTCATGGCCGTGAACGAGCCGCCGGGCGAGTTGATGTACATGATGATGTCGCGGTCGGGATCCTGGCTCTCGAGCACGAGCAGCTGCGCCATGACGTCATCCGCCGACGCGTCGTCGACCTGGACGCCCAGGAAGATCACGCGATCCTCGAAGAGCTTGTTGTAGGGGTCCTGGCGCTTGTAGCCGTACGCCGTGCGCTCTTCGAACTGAGGCAGGATGTACCGGCTGTTGGGGACCTGGAGTCCCTGGGCGCGCGCGCCCGCGGGCCGGGGGTCTGGGGCGGAGCCCCAGAGAGCGCCGTCCGGGATGCCGAAGGTGGGGGTGTTCATCGTTTCGGGTTTCTCTCTCTTCGCCTTCGGACTCAGTTCGCGGTTCCGCCGCCGCCGATGACGTCGACCGCCGACTCGCGGATGTGGTCGACGAAGCCGTACTCCAGCGCCTCGTGGGCGTTGAACCAGCGGTCGCGGTCGCCGTCGGAGTTGATCTGCTCGACCGACTTGCCCGTCTGCGCAGCCGTGATCTCGGCCAGCCGCTTCTTCATGTCGAGGATCAGCTGCGCCTGCGTCTGGATGTCGCTCGCGGTGCCGCCGAAGCCGCCGTGGGGCTGGTGCAGCAGCACGCGGGCGTTCGGCGTGATGTAGCGCTTGCCCTTGGTGCCCGCCGTCAGCAGCAGCTGGCCCATCGAGGCGGCCATCCCGATGCCGACGGTGACGATGTCGTTCGGCACGAACTGCATCGTGTCGTAGATCGCCATGCCGGCGGTGATGGAGCCGCCCGGCGAGTTGACGTAGAGGTAGATGTCCTTCTGCTGGTCTTCGGCGGCGAGCAGCAGGATCTTCGCGCAGATCTCGTTCGCGTTGTCATCGCGCACCTCCGACCCCAGCCAGATGATGCGGTCCTTCAACAGCCTGTCGAAGACGCTGGTCGCGACAAGTGGTTCGGCCATTAGTACTCCTGATTCCGTGGTCGTCGCATCGAATCTACCGGGGCGCCACCGGCGACCCGCCCGTGTTCGCCCTGGGCAGAGAGAGGCGGATTAGTCGCGGTCCCTCAGCAGGTCGTTGGCGTACGCGGCGACGGAGCGGCTGTAGCGCGGCAGATGCGGCGCGAGGGCTTTCAGGGCGATGGATGCCGCGGCCACGGCATCCCCGCCCGACACGAGCGCAAGGACGTAGAACGCGGCCGCCGCATCGTGCAGCGGAGCGCTGGGACCCCGCTCGTACTCGGCGCGCAGCATCCCGAGCGCCTCCTCGGTGCGTCCGAGGTTGCGCAGCGTGCTCGCCAGCTGGATCACCGCCTGGGTGCGATGCTCGTCGTCGAGCCCCGCCGCCAGCGCCTGCCGGTAGAGCGGCTCGCCCTCGGTCTCGACACCCGCGGAGTCGCGCGCGCCGGCGCGCTCGAAGAGGGCGCGCGCGTCGTCGCCGCGCTCAGCTGCCAGCGCGTCGATCCGCTCGATGCGCTCCAGGTCGGTCAATGACCCGTCTCGCCAGACCGCGTCGATGCGCTCATCCCACGTCAGCACAGGGTCCTCCTTCGACGGCAGAGGGGCGGATGCCGCAGCATCCGCCCCTCCCCTGAATCCACGTGTCCTACTCGGCGTCCGCGGCCTTCTTGGTGCGGCGAGCCGGCTTCTTGGCAGGCTCCTGCTCAGCCTCTTCGGCCTCGATGATCTCGTCGGCCTCGGCCGCGGCATCCGCGATCTCCTGGGCCTCTTCGACGACCTCGTCCTCGGCGTCGGCCTCATCCTCGACGGCCACGAAGCCGGTCAGGTCGACTGGGTTGCCGTTCGTGTCGACGACCGTGACCTTGCCGAGCGCGACGGCGAGCGCCTTGTTGCGCGCCACCTCTCCGACGATGGCGGGCAGCTGGTTGTTCTCCTGCAGGGCGTTGACGAAGTCCTGCGGAGCCATGCCGTACTGCGAGGCGGACTGCACCAGGTACTGCGTGAGCTCGTCCTGCGAGACCGAGACGTTCACGCTCTCGGCGATCGCGTCGAGGAGCATCTGCGTCTTGAACTGCTTCTCGCTGGCCTCGGTGACCTCGGCGCGGTGCACGTCGTCTTCGAGGCGGCCCTCACCCTCGAGGTGGCTGTGGACCTCGTCCTCGACGAGCTGCGGCGGAACGGGGATGTCGACCTGCTCGAGCAGCTGCTCGATGAGCTTGTCGCGCGCGGCCGAGCCCTGCGCGAACACGGACTGCTGGGCGACGCGCTCCTTGAGGCTGTCGCGCAGCTCGGCGATCGTGTCGAACTCGCTCGCGATCTGGGCGAAGTCGTCGTCGGCCTCGGGAAGCTCTCGCTCCTTGACGGCCGTGACCGTCACCGCGACCTCGGCCTCTTCGCCGGCGTGGTCGCCGCCGACGAGGGTCGAGCGGAACGTGGTGTCCTCACCGGCGGTGAGCGAGTCGATCGCCTCGTCGATGCCCTCGAGCAGCTCGCCCGAGCCCACCTCGTACGAGACCCCCTCGGCGCGGTCGATCTCGGCGTCGTCGATGGTCGCCACCAGGTCGAGCTCCACGAAGTCACCCGTCGTGGCCGGGCGGTCCACCGTAACGAGCGTGCCGAAGCGCGCGCGCAGGCGGTCGAGCTCCTCGTCGATCGCCGCCTCGTCGACCTCGGCTGCGTCGATCTCGACGGTGGTGCCCTCGAATGCGGGCAGTTCGAACTCGGGACGGACGTCCACCTCGACCTCGACGAGCAGGTCGCCCGAGAAGTCCTTCTCGTTCGGCCACTCCACCACGTCGGCGCTGGGGCGTCCGAGGACGCGGAGCTCGTTGGCCTCGACGGCCTGGCGGTAGAACGTGTCGAGCCCTTCGCTGACGGCGTGCTCGAGCACGGCGCCGCGGCCGATGCGCTGGTCGATGATGGGCGCAGGGACCTTGCCCTTGCGGAAGCCGGGGATCTGCACGTCCTGCGCGATGTGCTCGTACGCGTGCGCGATGCTCGGCTTGAGCTCGTCGGGCGAAACCGTGATGTGCAGCTTCACCCGGGTCGGCGTGAGCTTCTCGACGGTGCTGTTGACCATGCCTGTTCGTTCTCCTCGTGATCGACCGCGCGCCATGCGGGCGCTGAGGGTCTGGGTCGTGAATGTCGTGGGGATGGGCCGTACGTCGGGGCGACAGGATTTGAACCTGCGGCCTCCCGCTCCCAAAGCGGGCGCTCTACCAAGCTGAGCTACGCCCCGGGCGGGTGTGCACGCATGTACGTGCTGATCGGCCCAAAGAAGTCTAGCCGACGCGCCCGAACTCCTCGGCCGGGTGTGGGTGCGGCATCCGGAACAGGTGATTCGGCGACATCAGGACGATTCGGTCTGCGACCGTCCCGCGTCGGCCGACTCGCCCGAACCGGCGACGGCGGCGCGTGACAGGGGCAGGCGGGAGGGTCCAGTAGACTGTCGGATGCCGCGGCTCGCCGCTGCGGGGATGTAGCTCAATGGTAGAGCCTCAGTCTTCCAAACTGATGGTGCGGGTTCGATTCCCGTCATCCCCTCCAATGCCCTGACGCGCGGCCGAAGGCCGTGCGGCAGGGCAATTCGTGCGGATGCCGCAGGAACCGATCGCGTTCGGGCGGGCCCCACCGCCCGGAGGCTCCGCCCGCCGACGCAGTCGGCGAGTGGAGTGGGCGGAGGGACGATTCCCGTCATCCCCTCCACCGCCCTCACTACTCGAGACGGCCCGCGCGCATCCCGAGCACCCGGTCGGCATGGTCGGCGATCTTCGGATCGTGGGTCGAGACGATGGCGGCGACGCCCTGCCCCCGCACGATGTCGGAGATCAGCATCATCATCTGCTCAGCGGTGCCGGAGTCGAGCTGACCGGTGGGCTCGTCGGCGACGAGCACCCGCGGGCTGGCGGCCAGTGCCCGGGCGATGCCCACTCGCTGCTGCTGCCCGCCGGAGAGTTCGTACGGGCGCTGATTGCGGTGCTCGGCAAGACCGACGAGCTGCAGGAGCTCGTCGACGCGAGCGGCGCGCTCCGCCGACGGCGTGCGCCGGATGCGGAGCGGCACCTCGATGTTCTCGGCCGCCGAGAGCACGGGAAGGAGGGCGAACGACTGGAACACGAACCCGACATCGCGCTGACGCACCAGCGAGAGCTCGGTCTCACTCGCCGTGGCCAGCTCGGTCCCCCCCACGCTCACGGTGCCGGCCGTGGGTCGGTCCAGCCCGCCGAGCAGGTTGAGGAGCGTCGTCTTCCCCGATCCGCTCGGGCCGCGCAGCACGACGAGCTCCGCGGGCCGCAGCTCGAGCGACACCCCGGCGACGGCGTGCACCTCGGTCTCGCCCGAGCCGTACGTGCGCACCAGGCCGTGTGCCTCGACCACGGCGCTCATGCGATGTCTCCCTCGTCCATCGGGGTGACCGCAGGCGGGTCGTGCGGACGCAGGTCGCGCCGCAGCAGCGGACGCTCGCCCCCTGCAGAGGGGGCGGACACCCGGTCCGCGCCGCCACGCTCGACTCCAGCCGGCTCGACCGGCCCCTGCTCCGCGGCAGTCGGCTCCGCCGCCACCGGCTCGGCCGCCGCCGCGCCGGCATTCGCCGGAGCGTCGGAGCGGAACACCTCGACGTGATCCGGCGCGAGGTCGAGCCGCACACGGTCGCGCAGCTCCAGCGCGCGCACGTAGTCGGCGGGCAGCTGCATCCGTCCCACGCGGTCGAGCACGGCGAACTCCTCGGCGACGTGGTGCTCCTCGCCGGTGTCCGAGACCGCGGTGCGCCGAAGCGTCTCGGTGGAGGTGCGGCCGTCACGGATCTGCACCACCCGGCGAACGTGCCCCGACACGCCGGGGTCGTGGGTGACGATCAGCACGGTGACCCCCAGGCGTTCGTTGACGTCGCGCATGGTCTCGAGGACGAGAGCGGAGTTCGCCTCGTCGAGCTCGCCGGTGGGCTCGTCGGCCAGCAGCACCTTCGGCGCGTTCGCGAGCGCCACGGCGATCGCGACACGCTGCTGCTGTCCGCCGGACAGCTGCGACGGCATCCGTTCGCCGATCTCGCCGATGTCGAGCATGTCGAGCAGCTCCGCCGCACGCGCACCCCGCCCATTGCGCGGTGCACCCGCGACGGCCAGCGTGAGCGAGATGTTCTCGGCGGCCGAGAGATACGGGATGAGGTTGCGCCCGGTCTGCTGCCACACGAAGCCCACGGTGTGGCGGCGGTACTGGATGCGGTCGCGCTCTTTCATGGCGAGCAGATCGTGGCCTTCGACGGATGCCGCGCCCGCCGTCGGGACGTCGAGGCCGCTGAGGATGTTGAGCAGCGTCGACTTGCCCGATCCGGACGCGCCCACGATCGCGGTCAGCTCGCCGGGCTGGACCTCGAGGGTCAGCCCCTGCAGCGCCTGCACCTCGACCCCCTCCGCCGAGAAGATGCGCACCAGGTCACGGCATACGATCGCGCTCATTCCGCTCCCATCTTGACGGTCGTCGCAGGCGCCGCACGCCGCGCGGTGAGCACGGCGACGAGCGTCGCAACAGCGGTGACCGCGAGGAATGCCAGCAGCACCAGCGCGAGCTGGGCCGCATCGGCACTCACCGCCGGAGCCGAGGCGCCGCCGGTGAATCCCGACAGATCCGTGGTCGCCACGACCAGCGACGGCATCGCGAGCCCCAGGGCCGTGCCGACGATCGTGGCGACTGCGACCACGGGCACGATCTCCCACGCCACCAATCCGAGCGACTGGCGGGCGGACAGCCCCATGGTCCGCAGCATCCCGATCGACATGTTGCGTGAAGCGGATGCCGTCACCGAGCCGGCGAACACCGCGAGCGCGGCGAGCAGGGCGCCGGCGAACACGGCCGCGATCAGGGTCGCCCGAAGGCCTGCCGCGGTCGGCACCGCCTGCACGGCGGCGAGCTCGGATGCCACGTCGTCGACGACGGCCGTCGGCATCCCTTCTCGCACGGCCGACGCGACGCGCGCGGCATCCGCCCCGGGCCTCACCTCGATGAGGAGCGTCGCGGGTGTGAAGGAGGACATGCCGACATCCGTCGCGAAAGCCTCGTCTGCGAGCACCCACGGGGCATCGACGCCGAATCCGGAGTCGTCTGGAAGGATCCCGGCCACGCGGACTTCGAGCAACCCGAGGGTGAGATCGTCGCCCACCTGGGTGTCATCGCCGACATCACTCGAGACGAGGACCGGGATGCGCCCGTCGGACTTCGTCGCCAGGTCGAGGGGCACCTCGGGACGCTGGACGTGCAGGCTCTGCGCGTTCGTCAGCACGACGGCCACGGCGTCGGTGCGGTCGCGGTGCCCGAGCGAGAGCTGTCCTGCAGATGCTACGGGGGCAACGCTCGCGACGCCGTCGATGCCGGCGACCGCCCGCTGCTGCGCGGCGGTGAAGATCGTCCCCGAGGCGCGCACGTCCGCTCCGACCGCCGCCTGGGCCTGCGCCCGGGCTGACGACTCGACGGTGGCGAGCACGACCGACGAGAACACCGCGACCGAGATGCCGACCACGACCGCCAGTGCGGCCGCCACCCCGAGAGCCGGATCGCGCAGCGCCCGCGCCGAGCCCACGAAGGCGACGGGGCCTCGTCCGCGTCGCGCGATGGTGGCCGCCGCGTGCAGCGCGGGGGGCAGCACCCACAGCACGATCACGCTCGCCGCGAGGGCGAGGAGCAGCGGTGTCAGCGCGAGCAGCGGATCCACTCCCGGCGCGCTGATGCGGCCGCGGCGAACGAGGAGGAAGGCCGCGAGTCCCGCCATCACGATCAGCCCCACGGCGACAGCCGTGCGGATGCCGCCCCTCGTTCGCGCCGACAGGTCGCGGCGGGTCGTGCGGAACGCGCGGCGACCGCCCAACGCGGCGAACAGCGCGGCGGGGACGCAGCCGAACACGAGAGGCACGATCCAAGCCGCCGCCCCGCCGGCATCCGGCAGGAGGAGGGCGGCGATCACGGCGCCGGCGAGCGCGGCGGGGAGCCCGATCGCCAGACCTTCCGCGGCGGCCGTCCCGCGAAGCTGCAACGGGCTCGCGCCCCGCGCGCTCGCGAGGGCGATGGGGGCGGCGCGTCGTTCCACGACCGCTCGCACAGCCAGCGCGAAGACGGCGAGCACGACCCCGATCGGTCCCGACACGCAGATGGACAGCAGGGCGACCGTCGCCGCGACCCTCGACAGCGAGGCATCGATCGCCTCGTCGAGGTGCGAGCGCATCGTCACGAGCGCGGTGACTCCCGGCATCCGCGACGGGACGCTGAGCTGGTTCTGATTGACACCCCGGATGCCGGCAGCCACTGCCCGGGCGGTGCCGGCTGTCACCGCGCCGGCAGCCACGGGGTACCACATGGTCGTGGTCAGCTCGGCGCCGGAGTCGATGATCTGAGCCAGCGCGACGGGGTCGATGAAGCCGGTGCCGGTGAAGTCGGGAGTGCGATTGCCGTCGTCGAAGACCTCGGCGTCGGTCATCGACGGCGTGTTGCTCCAGTAGTCTCCGCCTGCATCCTTCGGCTCGAACAGCCCGCTGATGCGAACGTCGCCGAGCACCTCGGTCGCGAGGACATCGCCCACCGCGATGCCCATCGTCTTCGCCGTGGCGACCGAGACCACCATCTGCAGCGGCGGCCTGTGTTCCGCGGGGGCGCCGATGCGGGCGTCGTCACCCGCGGCGGCGTCGTCGGCGGCTGGAGTCGCCGGCGCCTTCGGCGCGGCACCCTCGACGATCGCGATGTGCTTCAGGTAGCCGGGGTCGACCGCCGCCCGCAGCCACAGGTTGCCCTGCGGCGTGGCCCCCGCGGGAGCCTTCGCCGGTGTGCGCTCCGCCATGCGTACGACATAGAGCGGCTGCTGCAGGATGCCGCGCAAGGGCTGCCGCTGCGACGAGCGCCAGTCCGCGAGGGCCGCGTCCAGGCGCCCGTAGATGTGCTGCAGGGCGTCCTGTGAGCTCTCGCTGTAACCAGGATCCGACCCGCCGGGAAACGTCTGCAGCACGCCTTTGACGTCACGGAGAGGATCGGAGAGCTCTGCGCCGGCGTAGTGCAGGTCGGAGGCGGCGAGCTGATCCATCGCCCGGGGGACGATGCCCGCGACCACCGCCACCAGGAGCGTGAGGACTGCGACGAGCATCGACACCGAGGCATCCGCCCGCACCGTTCGCAGCAGCAGCCGCGGGGCGGAGGGGCTCCGTGGCTCCGAGCCCGCGATCGCGGCGCCTCCCCGGCTCATCGGGGTGCCTCGGAGGCGGTCAGCGTGACGGCCTGCCTTCGCACGCGCGCGCCGTAAACGAACAGGATGACGGCGGTCGCCGCGACCATGGCGGCGAGTGCCGCCACGAGCCACAGCGGGTCGATCCGCAGCGGCGCGGTCGACTCTGCGAACGGTTCGAGGACCGCCGAGCGTGCGAGTCCCGGGACCGTGAGCAGGCTCGTCAGAGCGCCGCCGATCAGCGCGACCACGACGGCCGCGGCGATCACGAGGGCGAGCTCGAGCCGCCGCATCGCGGCCAGTGCGGGCGGCGGCATCCCGAGCGCCCGGAGCACGACCACCTCATCGGCGCGCAGGCGCAGCAGCTCGCCAGCCACGGCGCCGAGGGCGATGAGGGCCAGGGCAGCGCCGCCGATCATGCCCGCCCACAGCGCGCGCGGCACCGCGCCGAGCATCTCGGCCGAGGCGTCCAGGCCGGGTCCGGTGACGCGGCTTCCGTCGACGGTGGTGCGGATGCCGTGGGCGGTCGCCGCCGGATCGGGGCTCTTCACCCACACCGCGTCGATCGTCGCCGGCTTCCATCCCGCGCGCAGCTGGGCGACCTGCAGCGCCGCCAGGTCGACGAGCACCCCTCGGCTTCCCGGCGAGCCCGGCACCTGCTCGACGATGTCGGCGACCCTGACGGGGAACGACCCCGGTACGACACCGATGTCGAGGTTCGGGGTGTCGCCGACCTTCGCCGAGATCGCGCGTGCGAAGGCGCGCGAGAGCACCACCGGCGTCGCGGGGTTCGCCACCGGCTGCAGCCGGAGGTCCGTCCTCGAGAAGACCTGACCGCTGTATCCGAGGTCGCCCGCCGCGAACGCCTGCCCGTTCACCGTCGTACCGGGCGCGAGCGTCCACGCGTCGACGGGGTCGATCGGATGCACGCCGTCCGGGGCGTCCGCGCTCAGCCCGGTGAGGGATCCGATGATGACGATCGGCTCGAACACGGCGTCGCTCGACGGCGGATCCAGGTGTGCGTCGATGGCGATGAGCGAGCGGTCCACGCCGTCGGCAGGGAGGCGGGCACGCACGACCGCGGGCGAGGCGGTCCCCACCTCGGCGAACCCGACCTCGGTGACCAGCCCGGACGGGTCCATCACGAAGGCGGTGAGCGCGGGCGCGAGACCGCTCCAGGTCACCGTGGCGGTGAGGGCGGTCGTGCCCTCGGGAAGGGCCACCACCGGGGGCTGGAAGGTGATGTCGTCGGCGAGCCGTGCGACGTCGACGGTGCCTCGCGCGGTGCTTCCCGCCTCCCTCAGACCGGCCGCGGGGACGGCCGAGACATGCACGGTCGTCTCGTCTTGCAGCGTTCCGGTTGCCGACGACACCGGGGCCGCGGCTGTCACCCCCGGCACCGCGGCGATGTTCGCCGTGTCGGTCGCGCCCGAGACGATGAGATCGGCTCCGGCGTGCAGGTCCGCCGTGACCGCCGCAGCGGTCGCCCAGGTCGGCTGGTAGGCCGCGGCCAGCACGATGCCGCCGCCGGCGAGGGCGATCACCACGAACGGCGAGGCGATCATCCGGACGCGACGGGCGACCTCTCGCGAGACCATGGTGGCTCGCACACCCGGGCCGCGAGCGGCGAGGCGCTCGATCCCGGCTGCGAGTGCCGGAAGCACCGCGAGCCCGAGCACCGCGACGGCAGCGAGGCACAGGGCCGGGGCCAGCACCGCAAGCGGGTCGACCTCGACGCCCGCCTCGGTGGGCGAGAGCGCCGAGCCGAACTGCAGGAACCGCCACAGCGACAGGGCTGCCGCCGCGACGAGGAGCAGCACGAGCGCGGGGGCCGCGAGCCGGCGCGCCCTGCCGGAGTCGTCGGCGGCGCCGCGACGGAAGGTGCGCCGCGCGGACGAGAACGTGATCCCCGCCACGAGCAGGACGGCGACCAGGATCACGGCCACGGCGACAGCCGCGACCGGGGCCGCGCGGGTCGCCGGCGACCCGATCGCGGCGAGCAGTGCGAGTGCGGCGCCCACGCCGGCCGCCGCGCCGACGCCGGCCACGACGACGGTCTCGAGCGCGGTGACCGCCCCGACCCGTGCGGCGGATTCGCCGCGGGAGCGCAGGAGGGAGGTCTCACGGGTGCGGACGCTGTCCAAGAGCCGCCCCAGCTCGGCGAGCGTCACCAGGCCGATGACGGCGACCAGCATCAGCGGCACGGGCTCGACCGCCGCGAGCGGAGCGATCTTCCGCTGCAGGGTGGCGGCATGTTCGTCGAGCGTTCCCGACTTCTCGACGCCCTGCACCGCGACACCCGGATCATTCAGCAGCGCCGTCTCGATGCGCTCGCCGACGACCGCGAGCCCCGGGAGGTCGGCGGGCTCGACGAGGTCGACGACGGGTGTGATCGTCCACACCGTGTCGTCGCCGGATGCGGCATCCGCCGTCGTCACGTCGACCGGCATGCCGGCGCCCCCGGCCCTCGTCAGCTCGCGGTGGATGATCGCAAGCGCTCGGATGCTCTGCGCCGCAGGGTCGTCGGACTTGGGGGCCTCGAACCTCAGCACGCGCGAGTCGGCCTGCAGCGAGCCGAGTTCCTGCGACACCGCGTGGCGGGCCTGGGCGTCGAGATACCCGACGAGCCCGGTGCCGAGGGCGGCGAGCAGCAGGCAGACGCCGAACAGCGCAGCGAACAGAGCGCTATGGGCGCGGACGCGGCGGACGGCGAGCACGACCGCCACCCTAACCGACGCGCCGACCCATTCCGCGCGCGGTCGGCGGCACGCATCCTCCCCCGTCCCGACCAGCTCGATCACCGCACCGGCACGTGCACGGTCAGGGCTATTGCGAGCCTGCGCATCGAGGCAGGAAGATGGCCCCGAAGGACGGGGGTCTGGGATGTCGCTGAGTCCGGAATCGGCGAAGCACCGCGTCAGGCGCACACCACGCAGACCCGCCTCTTCGCTGGCCGAGAAGTGGACGACCATCGACGGAATCGATGTCTTCTACCGGGAGTCGCCACGCCCGCCCGCAGACGCCCGGGTCATGGCGCACATCCACGGCTTCGGGCTGTCCGGGCGCTACCTTCTTCCCACGGCCGAGCAGCTGGCGGACGAGTTCCACACCTACGTGCCCGACCTGCCGGGCTTCGGCCGCAGCGGCAAGCGCAGGGACATGCTCGACATCCCCGATCTCGCTCACGCCACCGCCGATTTCCTGGACGATCGCGGTGTCGAGCGGGCATCGCTCGTCGGCAACTCGATGGGGTGCCCGGTGATCATCGAGTTCGCACACCACTATCCGGATCGGATCGACCGCGCCGTCCTCGTCTCCCCCGCGGGCGGCCTGTTCAACCAGCCGCTGCGACGCGCGATCGGGCAGCTCTCCCGCGACACTCCGCGCGAGCCGACCCGCATGGCCCGGGTCGCGGTGCCCGACTACGTGAGGTTCGGCGTGCCCAGCACGGCGCGCCTGTTCCGGGCGCTGACCCAGTATCCGTCGCTGCAGCGCCTGCTGGAGCTGCGGATCCCGACCCTCGTGGTGCTCGGCGAACGCGATCCCCTGCTGCCCGGACCCCATCGGATCGACGAGATCGCGAGCCAGACCGACAGTCACGTGCTGGTGGTCCTGCTCGAGGGGGCCGCACACGCCATCAACTTCAGTCATCCGGGCCAGCTCGCGCACGTCATCCGTCTCTTCATGGACGACCAGCCCATCGTGAGCGACCCGGACTGGCCGGGCGATGTGCGGGTGTACGAGGTCCACCGCGGCAAGCACCACCCGCCCCCGAAGTCGGACTAGGGCTCAGCCGCGGAGCACCCGCACGAACGATTCCGGCAGGACGACGTTTTCCGGTGCACCGCGGAAGAAGCCCGCGACCTGCTCGGGCGTGTAGCCAGCGATCCCGCAGCCGACCTCGGTCACGAGGAATCGGAGTTCGGGATGCTCGCGCGCGAACCCGACGAACCGTCCGGCCTGCTCCGCGAAGACGGCCAGCCCCGACATCGTGTCGATGCCGTAAGACTGCCCCTGCAGCCCCTCGGACTGCCCCCAGACCGCGCCGAAGCGATCGAGGGCGAACTTCGCCGCTCCGCCGCCGTGCGCGCCCGATCCGTTCGACCCGAAGACGAAGATCTCGCCGGGCTGCAACGAGTCGACGCGCACGTCACCGCTCCTCTTCAGCGGCGAGGTGCGCGGCGACGTGGCCGCGGTAGATCACTGCGTTCTGCCGGATGCCGGCTCGCTCCGCGTTCGTGAGCTCGCGGCGGACCTTCGCGGGCACGCCGGCCACCAGCGAGCCCGCCGGGACGACGGTGCCTTCGAGCACCACTGCGCCTGCCGCGATGAGGCTGCCCTCTCCGATGACCGCGCCGGTCAGCACCGTCGCTCCCATGCCGACCAGCGAGGCGTCGCCGATCGTGCAGCCGTGAACCACCGCGTTGTGCCCGACCGACACGTTCGCGCCGATCACGACCGGATGCCCGGCATCCACGTGGACCGATACGTTGTCCTGCAGATTGCTCCCCGCGCCCACCGTGATCGAGTCGCTGTCCGCGCGGAGCACGGCGTTGTACCAGACGCTGGATCCCGCGTGGAGGGTCACAGCCCCGATCACGCGTGCCCCACCGGCGACGAAGGCCGAAGGGTCGACATCCGGCGCTCGCCCATGAAGGGACAGGACCGAGGCGGATGCGGAGATCGTCATGCTCCGAGCCTATTGACCCCGCGAGCCCAGGGCACTTCCGATCGCCTGCGCGTACCAAGGTTTGAGCGTGTCGGTGAAGGTCACCGTGAGGTGGTCCTGATCGCGGTAGATGTTCGCGCCGCCGACGACCGGGCGGCAGACCTCTGCTCCGCAGAACACGTCGGTGAAGTCGAGCAGGGTGGCGCGGTCGAGACCGGATGCCGCATCCCGCAGCGGATCGTTCGCGACGAGGACTGCCGACCGCTCGCCGTCGCACGCCGTCATCTCGTGCGTGCGCAGGCACTTGTTGGGATCGGTCTCCCAGACCGGGTTGTCGACCACGGTGATGACCGGGATGCCGCGATCGAGCATCTCGCTCCACGCCTTGCGATATCCGGCCACGGCGGCGTCATGAGCCGACGGATAGCCGTCGGACGAATACGGGGTCGTCGCGAGCGCCGCGGTGAACACGGCGTCGATATGGGCCGTCTTGAGCTCGGCGGTCACGCTGTCGCGCCACTGGGTGCACGCCGCGCCGAACGCGCCAGGCGTGGCCAGGGGCGTCGTGTTCCACGGACAGGCGCCCTTGAAGTACGTGACGAGCTGCCAGCCGTTCTCGTCGGCCATGGCCTGGAAGGTCGAGAGCAGCTGGTAGGCGTGGCTGTCGCCGATGAGTGCCACGCGGGGGGCGTTCGGGTCGTTCGACCCGAACGTGCACGACACCGGCCGCGCGTCGTTCAGCTGGACGAAGCACTCCGGGCTCGTCGGGCGGTCCACGCCCGCGAATCCCGGCGCCGGAAGGATCGTGTCGCCGAAGTCGGTTCCCGCACAGGACTTGTCGAGCACGACGGCTGCGCCGAAGCACGGCGGCGGGTTGTGGCGAAGGTCCTGCAGCGCCTTGACGCCCGCGGTGTAGGCCGGGGCGTTGACGGCCCACGCCAGTCCCGCGACTGAGGCGACGACCACCATGGCCGCCAGCGATGACCACAGAGTGACGCGGGCTGGCCGCGAAGTGAGCACTTTCCAGCCCCGCGCAGGGTCCTCCACGAACCGCTTGGTCAGCCACGCGAGGACGAAGCACAGCGCGAGGAGCGCCAGACGATGGTAGATCGTCAGTCCCCAGAACGGCACCGACGGCGCGATGATGATGAGCGGCCAGTGCCAGAGGTACAGCGAGTACGAGATGTCTCCCACGAACTGCGCGGGACGGATGGCGAGCACTCGGGTCGGGTACCACCACCTCTCGTGGTTCGATGCCATGATCACCGCGGCCGCGCCGAGCGTCGGCAATGCGGCCGCATACCCGGGGAACGGAGTCTGCGCGTCGAACGTGAAGATCGTGAACAGCAGGACGGCGATCCCGCCCCACCCCAGCACGAAGCTGCCGATCGCGTTGCGGATCCGCAGCATCGGGACGAGGGCGACCATGGCGCCGACCCCGAACTGCCACATGCGCCCGAACGTGACGAAATACGCCGGCGCGGGGTTGGTCATCGTGAAGACGACGCAGAACACGAACGACAGCACAGATGCGACCGCGAGGGTGGTGATGACGCTGCGGCGTCGCGCGCCGCGGAACCACTTCACCCCGAGCCATGCCGCGAGCAGCATGAGCAGCGGCCACATCACGTAGAACTGCTCCTCGAGCGACAGCGACCAGTAATGCTGCACGGTGGTCGGGTCGCCCGAGTGGTTGAGGTAGTCGGCCGAGTTGAGTGCGAGGTACCAGTTCTCGACGTAGAAGGTCGAGGCCAGGATCTCCCGCACCTCGTTCGGCAACGCGGACGTCGGCGTGAGATACGGCGACATGGCCACGAGCGCGCAGAACAGCAGCACCAGGAGGGAGGCCGGCAGCAGGCGCCGCGCGCGCCGCGCCCAGAACTGACCGAGCCGCAGCGACCCGCTGGCGGTCAGCTCGCGCATCAGGTGCGAGGTGATGAGGAAGCCCGAGATCACGAAGAAGATGTCGACGCCGACGTATCCGCCCGAGAAGCGCGCCGGCCAGAAGTGGTAGAGGACTACCGCCAGCACGGCGATCGCTCGCAGTCCCTGCACGTGCGGGATGAAGCGCGACGGCTCGGCGTGCTCGGGTGACCGGTCCTGCGGCTCGGCCGTCACCGTGAGCGCCGGCACGCCCAGGTGCTGAGGCTCGAGGGCGTCATCTGCGGAAGGCACGCAACGACGTTAGCCGCTGGCACGCCGGAATCGTGCACCGACCGGGGTGTGACGCGAGCCCGGGTTAGCGGAGCCTTGTCTTGGTTGCGGAATGTTCGCGGCTGAGTACCGTTGAAATCCTGAGGCGGAGCCGCACCGGCCGGTGCGCGATCCGCCCGAGATGGAGGCGACCATGTCCAAGACGCAGACCACCCCGGCAACCGCTGCAGATCCGACCGCTGCCGCCGCTGCCGCGCAGTTCCTCACCCCCGTCGTGCTCGGCCTGCAGGCACTGGCCGTCAACGGCAAGCAGGCGCACTGGAACGTGCGCGGCGCGAACTTCATCGCGATCCACGAACTCCTAGACACGCTCGTCGACCACGCTCAGGACGGTGCCGACCTCGCGGCGGAGCGGATCGTCGCGCTCGGTCTTCCGATCGACGCGCGGGTGTCGACCGTGGCGGCCAAGACGACGACCGCGGTCCCCGCGGGCTTCACGCAGTGGGAGGACATGATCCGCGACGTGATCGCCGACATGGATGCGGTGATCGTCGACGTGAAGGCCGCGATCGACGGCCTCGACGAGATCGACCTGTCGAGCCAGGACGTCGCCATCAACATCGCCGAGTCCCTCGAGAAGGACCGCTGGTTCCTGTTCGCGCACCTCGCCGAGTGACACGCTCGTAGAAACGGCCTCCGGCGTTCGCCGGAGGCCGTTCGCGTGTGAGCGCTCAGTCCCGCTGCAGCCAGGCGAGGACGGCGAGCACACGGCGGTGCTCGGTGCCGGATTCCTCGAGGCCGAGCTTCGCGAAGATCGCGCTGATGTTCTTCTCCACCGCGCCGACGCCGATGTAGAGCCGTTCGGCGATACTCGCGTTGCTGCGCCCCTCCGCCATCAGCTCGAGCACATCGCGCTCGCGAGGCGTCAGCGCGGCGAGCGGATCCGGCCGTGCCGCGAGCAGACCGCGCACCACCAGCGGATCGAGCACCGTGCCGCGCTCGTGGACGCGGCGGACGGCATCCGTGAACTCCTCGAGCGATGTCACCCGATCCTTGAGCAGGTAGCCGATGCCGCCGTCTCCGCCGGCCAGCAGCTCGCGGGCGTACACGCCCTCGACGTACTGGCTGAGGACCAGGATGCCGGTCTTCGGCAGCGCCGCGCGAAGCTGCAGCGCGGCGCGGATGCCCTCGTCGCGGAAGGAGGGAGGGAGGCGCACGTCGAGGATCGCGACATCCGCCTCTGCCATCGCCACGCGCGCGACGATGTCGTCGGCGTCGCCCCACGCGCCGGCCGTCACGTATCCGGCCTCGTCGAACAGGCGCACGAGTCCCTCGCGCAGCAGCACCGAGTCTTCGACGAGCACCACGCGCAGCGGAACGGATCGTGTGCCCGGCGACGCGCTCATGTGCTCAGGATAGGCCGCGCTCACGCGGGTACCGGCGAGAGCGGGATGTGGGCGCCCACGGTCGTCGGTCCGCCGACGGCGCTGTCCACGACAAGCACCCCGCGGAGTCCGGCAACCCGGTCGCGAAGGCCCTCGAGACCGTGGCCCGACCGGAAGTCGGCACCGCCGTGTCCGTTGTCGACGACCCAGACGTCGAGCATGGCGGGCTGCGCGCCGAACGCGGGTCGGACGGATGCCTTGAGCCGCGCCGCCGATGCTCCGGAGTGCTTCACGGCGTTGGTCAGCAGCTCGGCCACGACGAAGTAGACCGTGCGGGCGATCTCGGGGCTCACCATGGTGTCCACCTCCGGGTCCACCTCCACGCCGACCGGCAGCGCGGTCCCTGCCGCCACCGCGCCGAGGGCTGCCGCAAGGCCGCGGTCCTGCAGCAGCGGCGGCGCGACGCCTGCCGAGAGGGCGCGCAGCTCGTCGAGGGCGGCCTTGGCGTGCACCTGCGACTCGCGGGCGAGCTGGACGGCGGCATCCGCGTCGCCCGCGGCCGCACGCCGCTCGAGCGCCGCGAGATCCAGCTGCAGGCGCACCAGGCGCTGCTGCGGCCCGTCATGGATGTCGCGCTCGAGGCGCCGCAGTGCCGCGTCTTCGGCCTGCACCGCAGCGCCGCGTGCGGCGGCCTCGGCCCTGACCTCGGCGGCGAGGTCGTCCGACGGCCAGCGACCGAGCATCCCGCGCGCGATCGCGTGGTGCAGTCGGGCGAATCCGCCGACCGCCCACGGCAGGGTGATCGCAAAGAGGACGCCGGCGATCAGGTACAGGACGACCTCCACGGTCCAGCTCGTCCAGCCGCCGAGCAGCCACGGCATTGCGGCCGAGACGTACTGGCCCCAGTCGTTCCCGTCGTTGCGCGGAAGGAACGATCCCCAGAACCAGTAGGTCAGACCGCCGAGGCTGACGCTCAGCCAGACGGTGGTCAGCGTGAAGGTGGCGATGCTGACGATCGGACTCACGATCATGCCGTGCACGAGGTAGACCCAGTAGTGGCCGTTGCGGATCGGCCGGGTCAGCGTCAGCCAGAACCCCTCCCGGTCAGAGGTGTCCTTGTTCCAGGTCGGCTCGGCGATGGCAGGGAGTCCCGTCACCTGCAGAAGCCAGCGGTAGGCGATGCCGAATCCCCGGGCGACGACGAGCGCCAGGACGATCAGCGGCAGGCCGATCACCAGCACGATGAGTCCGCCGCCGGTCGACAGCAGCGTGATCAGCACCGTCAGCGACACCATCGCGAGCACGAAGACCGTGAGGAGGTACAGGGCGCTGCCGGGCGCGAGCAGCCACCACCGGCCGTAGGTCGCCCACGCGGAGCGCGGTCGGGTGTCGGTCGTCGTGGTGGTCATCGGTGTTCCCTCGTACATCTTCGAGGCTGAAGCGGTCATGCATCCAGCTTCGTGACGCGCACCGGATGACGGCATCCGACCGTCACCCGCATCGGAAGGGGGGCTGGCCCCCCTGAGAGTCTCGCGACCCATGCCGCTCGGTGATCTCAGGGACTCTGACGATCACACGGCCGAAACCTCACGGCAATAGCGCGCCCGTACGATGCCCTCAGATGCATCGCGCCCTCAGGGGCCGTACGTGCGACCAATCTGTCCGCATTCCATCCGACCCTCAGGTCCCGAGTCATTGGAAACACGCAGGTGGTTGAACTGGACGTCGTCGTGGTCGGAAGCGGTCCCAATGGACTAGCGGCTGCCGTGACGTTCGCGCGTGCGGGCCTGTCCGTCCGGGTGTTCGAGCAGGGCACGACCATCGGCGGTGGAGCACGGACGGACTCGCTGCCCGAGACCGGCTATCGCTACGACCGCTGCTCTGCCGTTCACCCGATGGCACTGGCGTCGCCCTTCTTCACTCAGTTCGAGCTGAGTCGAAGAGTGCGCTTCGTCGTGCCCGAGATCTCGTACGCGCATGCTGTCACCGCGGAGGTGGCGGGAGTGGCCTATCGCGACCTGCAGGCGACTGCTGAGCATCTGGGCAGAGACGGCAAGGCCTGGCAGCGGATGTTCGCGCCGCTCGTCCGCTATGTCGACGACATCGTAGGACTGACCACGGACTCGCTCTTTCGCGTACCGCCACACCCGCTGCGATTGGCGCGGTTCGCGCTCCGAGCCGCCGAACAGGGCTCGCCGCTGTGGAACGTCCCTTTCCGCGACCAGGTCGCGCCGGCCCTGCTGACGGGGGTGAACGCCCATTCGGTCGGCCGCATGCCGAGTCTCGTCACCGCGGGAGCGGGATTGATGCTCGCCACGCTCGCTCATTCGGGGGGCTGGCCCATAGCCGTGGGGGGCTCGCAGTCGATCGTCGAAGCGCTGGCGGATGATCTCAGGCGTCACGGCGGCGAGATCACCACAGACTTCACCGTGACGACACTGGCCGATCTGCCATCGTCCCGCGTGACGCTGCTCGACACCTCCGCCCGTGCGATGAGCCGCATCGCGCAGGATGTGCTGCCGAGCCCGTACCGACGTCACCTCGCGCAGTTCACGTACGGAAACAGTGCGTCGAAGGTGGACTTCGCGCTGTCGGAACCGGTTCCGTGGCGCAGTGCTGCGCTCCGCGGGAGCCCCACCATCCATGTGGGAGGCACGCGAGCGGAGATCGCCCAGGCCGAACGAGACGTCGACGGCGGACGCCATCCCGCGCAGCCGTATGTGCTCGTCTCGCAGCCGACCCTGTTCGACTCGACGCGCACGCCGGCCGGCGGGCACGTGCTGTGGTCTTACACACACGTTCCGCGCGGGTCCGAAAGGGATATGACCGAGGCAGTGACGAGGCGGATCGAGGAGTTCGCGCCGGGCTTCCGCGACACCATCGTGGAAACCCGGGCGACCTCCGCCCGAGAGCTTGAAACCTACAATCCGAACTACGTGGGCGGGGACTTCAGCGCCGGAGCCATGACGCTGGCGCAATTGGTCAGGCGACCCGTCCTGTCTTCTCGACCATGGGGGACCCCCGTGCGCGGTCTGTACATCTGCTCGTCGTCCACGCCCCCCGGACCCGGGGTGCACGGGATGTCCGGATGGCACGCGGCGACCCTCGCGCTGCGTGAGTGCTTCGGCATCGGGCAGCCGTCATTGGGTCTGGATGCTGCACGATCGACAGAGGCGGAGGATTCACGAGCATGAGCGTGAAACATCGCGGGAGAGGTTCGCAGGCATGGAACCGGCGAGTCGGGTTGCGGATCGCGTTCGCGGCCCTCCTGCTGGTGCTGCCGGTCCAACTGGCCGTCCGCAACGCGATCTCGGACGAGCCGTACCCTGGCCTGTTCCTGCCGAATTTCGGCCCAGTGCCGGAGCAGGCAGGGTCTGTCGAGTTCCAGACCAGGTCCGTGACGGCGGAATTGACGGACGACACCGTGATCGTGCTCGACGGGGGCGAACTCCTGACGGGTTCGGGAGGCGGCGCGCTGCCGTTCACAAGGCTCCTGTCGGACCCGGCCCACGTGGATGAGAAGACCGTGAAGTGGCTCGGGGAGCGGCTGCGGGTGGTGTACCCGCGATTGGACGTCCAATCGCTCTCGATCGTCGCCAACAGCTGGAAGTTCGATGAATCGACCGGCGAACGATCGCTCCGGGGCACGCATGTACTGAACCGGATCGAGATCGGCGGCACAGAGTGAGGCTCGTGAGCCGGTTCGATTCGTGGGTGAACACGGGGCCGTTCTCGGCGCGTGACGTGGGGCTCTTCCGAATCGTCTTCACGCTGCTGCTCATCCCCTATCTCCCTCGGCTGAGCGGGCTGGGCGCCTACCCGAGCGGACTGCTGGACCCTCCCGCGGGGCCGTTCGCGATGTTGAGGGAATTCCCTCCCGTCCCGGTACTGGTCGTGATGGAACTGGTGATCGCCGTCGCGGTCGTGGCCACCCTGTGCGGCCTGTACACGCGAGTGGCGTCCATCCTGCTGACGGTCATGCTCGTCATCGCGTACGGCCTGGTGTTCAGTCTGGGAAAGGTCGACCATGTCGCCGTCATGATCTCGGTGCCCGCGATCATGTCGTTTGCACGGTGGGGCGATACCTTCTCACTCGATGCGCTGCGGCGGAGGCCCAGGCGTGGGCGAGGCAGTGCGACCGGCGACCCGACCACGATTCATCCGACCAGGAGTCAGCCGCAATGGCCGCTGCGGTTCCTCGCTATTGCAATCGGGATCGCGTTCGTCACCGCTGCGATTCCCAAGGTGTCGAATGGATGGCTGGACTTCTCGACACAGGCGAGCTACGGCTACCAGGTCAGGCAGAACTTCATCGCCGAGTCCCCCGGCCTGCTGGCCGGCGTGCTGGCACACTTCCCGAGCGCCCCGCTGTGGGAGATGTTGGACTGGGTCACGGTGCTCCTCGAACTCGGAGTTCTCGTCAGCGTTCTCTCGTGGACGACGTGGCGGACGGTGCTCTCGCTGCTGACCCTGTTCCACCTCGCCATCGCGCTGTCTTTGGGCATCTTCTTCGTCGGCAACGTCCTCGCGTATGGCGCCTTCGTGTCATGGGGCAGGGTCCGGCTGCCCGCTTGGCATCTCTCCGTTCGCACGAGCGAGGCGCTCGCGAGATTCGGACCCGCGGGGGTCTTGATCGTCGGCGCCATCGTGTGGATCGCCGGGGACGCGCTGTGGTCTGTGAGATTGGATGTCGGCGTCATCATCCTGGTGGCCGGCGCGGGGACCGGCGCCGGGTACCTCATCCGACTGGCACGGGCGCTGTTGCGGCGGTTCGTGACCGCGCGAAGCGAGCGGGCCGCCCCGGTCGCCTGAGTCAGACCAGGTGCGTCAGCCGACCCCCCAGCAGCGTCGCCCAGACGCCCATCCCGCGCAGTTCGCCCTCCGACGCCGCGAGCGGATCGGCGGCGCACAGCGCGAGATCGGCCCCTGCGCCGGGCTCGATCCGTGCACCGTCGGCGGAGCCGCCATGGGTCGAGGCGGCCAGCGCGGTCGCGGCATCCACCCGCTCGCTCGGCTGCCACGGCTCGCGTCCGTCGCGAGTGCGGAAGACGGCCGCAGCCATCGCCGCCCACGGATCGAGGGGCGAGACCGGGGCATCGGAGCCGAAGAGCAGGTTGGCGCCGGTGTCGGCGAGCCCGCGCAGCGGAAACGGCTGCGCCGTCTGCCCCGCCCAGATCGAATCCGTCAGGTCGCGGTCGTCGATCGCGTGCTCTGGCTGCACCGAGGCGCCGACCCCGAGGCGGCCGAATCTCGGGATGTCGGCGTGCGCGACCAGCTGCGCGTGCTCGATCGTGCCCCAGGCGCCGGTCATCGCGAACGCGTCGAGCGCGTAGGTGTTCGCCACGTCGCCGATGGCGTGGATCGCCGATGCGAGCCCTGCGCCGGTCCCCCGCGTCATGAGCTCGACGAGGGTCACAGGGTCCACGGTCAGCTGCCCGTGGTTGTGCGGATCGCCGGGGTAGGCGTGCGAGCTGGCCGCCGTCCGCGTGCCGAGCGATCCGTCGGTGATCACCTTGAGCGGGCCGACGTGCACGAGGTCGGATGCCGCGCCGCGGACCGGGTCCCCCGACTGCAGCCCCTCGGCGATCGCACGGTCGAGATGGTGCGGGTAGATCCCGAACTCGACGCGCAGGGTGTCGAACCCCGTCGCGAGGCGCCGGGCCCAGGCATCCTCGTTCCAGGCCATGTCGAGGTCCACGAGGCCCACGACGCCTCGGGATGCCGCGTCCTGCGCCATCCGCGTCACCAGCGGATCGGAGACCTGGGCATCGGTGTCGTTGAGGCGGCGCGAGACTTCGAACGCGGGCTCCTCGCGGAGGATCCCCACGCCGTCCGCTGCGAAGCCTTCGCGTCGCAGGGCCGCGGAGTTCAGCCACACGCTGTGCACATCGGCGTTGACGAGGTAGGTCGGCACGTCGCCCGTCGCGGCATCCAGCATCTCGAGGGTGGGGACGTCCGGCCAGAGGGCATCCCGGAACCCGGCGCCGATGCGCCGCCCATCGACGAGCACGGGCGCAGCGCCCATGATCGCCGCCGCGTGCGCGGCCGAGAGCGCCCGGTCGAGCGGTTCGCGCTGGGCAGACAGCGCCCATTGCACGACGTGGACGTGGTGATCCCAGAGCCCGGGGATCAGCCACCCGCCGTCGCCGTCGAGGACGCGTCCCCGGCGTTTCAGGGCGCCTGCGGGGGCGATGTCGGCGATCCGCGCGCCGGTCAGGTGCACGTCGACCGGGTCGTCGCCGAACGGGTCCATCCGCTCCCCGCCGGTGAGGCGGACGTTCGCCACCACATCGACCGATTCGCCTCGGGCGAGGCTCATCGCGCGGCCTTGCGCGCGTCGAGGTCGCGCTGCATCTCTCCGGCCAGCCGTGGATCCGCGTACGGGCTCGCGCCGGCTCCGAGTTCGGCGATGATCGTCTCGACGACCTCGTCCGGCCGGTTCTGACTGAGCTTGCGCTTGGCGACCACCCGGGTCGGCGTGAGCCGGAAGCCGATGGTTCCGCGCTCGAGCTTGGTGACGTACT
Source organism: Microbacterium deminutum (assembly GCF_039530205.1). Classification (NCBI taxonomy): domain Bacteria; kingdom Bacillati; phylum Actinomycetota; class Actinomycetes; order Micrococcales; family Microbacteriaceae; genus Microbacterium; species Microbacterium deminutum. Next base: position 123,027 of record NZ_BAAAOG010000007.1, on the reverse strand, counting down.
CGGGATCGTTGGGCGGCTGCCAGAGCAGGCGCGGCTGCGGCATCCCGCCTTCGAATCGTGCGACGAGCCGCTCCAGCACCCGCAGGTTCTCGTCGGGCGAGAGCAGTTCCGGGATGCCGCTGAGGTGCGCGGAGACGAAGTTCCAGGTCGGCACGTTCGCGGCGTCGCCGTACCAGCCGGGCGAGATGTACCCGTGCGGACCCTGCACGACCACGAGCAGCTCACGTTCGCCGAGGCCGTGGATCAGGTCGTCGGGGCGGCCGACGTGGCCCACGATCGTGAGGTCGTCGCGGCCTTCGTCGAGCAGCACTGCGTAATGCGAAGCGACGAGTCCCTCGTCCGTCGCGCTGACGAGCGTCATCCACGGATTCGCGTCGATCAGCCGGCGCAGTTCGGCGACATCGGTCATCGCGAAGCTGGGGTTCTGGCGCATGGTGTCAGCCTACTTTTGGCAGGACGGGCACCAGTACAGCTTGCGGGTGGCGACCTCTTCCACGACGATCGCCGTGCCGCAGATCCGGCACGGCAGCCCGGCTCGGCGATAGACCCAGTGCCGATCGTCGCGGCTCGCCATCGCGGCGCGGTACGACGCGGGATCGAGGTCGTCCATCGTCATCATCTGGCCGGTCTCGACGCCGATCCGCAGCAGCCGGACCCAGTCCCGCCAGAGGTCGCGGACGACCTCCTCGCGCACCTCGCGCCCGGGTGTGTGCGGGTTCTGACGGGCGCGGAAGAGCAGCTCGGCGCGGTACACGTTGCCGATCCCGCTCACGACCGCCTGATCCATCAGCAGCAGTCCGATCGCGGTCGGCTTGCGCCGCACGACCGACGTGAACCGCTCCTCGCCCTCGGCCACATCGTCCACGAGCGGGTCGGGTCCGAGCTTCGCGATCGTCGCGGCCACCTCTTCGGGAGCCTGCACCTCGCACGCGGTCGGCCCGCGCAGATCGGCGCAGGTCAGCGCCGTCATGAGCCGCAGGCGCACCTGTCCGACGATCGGCGGCGGCCAGTCGTCTCCCTCGTCCGCGAGCCCCGTCGTCTGCTCCGACATCCGCACGTGGACTCGCGCGCGGCGCGGTGCGCCGATCGAAGTCAGCGAGTTCTCGCCGGCGGCATCCATGATCGGGTCATCGGCATCGCCTTCGGGCAGCATCGTCCCGCGCTGGTTCGTCTGTCCCATCCGCCCGTTCGCGGAGGCGATCGTCGGATCGACGAGGATCTCGCCGGCGAAGTCCCACGCGCCGTACATGCCGAGATGGACGCGCAGCCAGAGGTCGTCGTCGAACTCGAGGAACATCTGCTTGCCCACGGCGCGGACGGCTGTCGCAGTGCGTCCGTCGAGCACGGCGGCACCCTGCGCGAACCGCCCCTGCGGACTCGTGGCAGCCACCGTACGGCCCACGAAGTTGCGATCGAACTGCCGCGCGATGCGATGGACGGAATGGCCCTCGGGCATGGATGCGACTCAGCCGGCCTCGGGGTCGAAGGAGCTGTCGTCGGCGAGCAGGACGTCCGGGCCGCCGGAGCCGGCACGCGGGTCCGGCTCGAGGGTGCCCTCTGCCTCGAACGCCGCGATCTGCCCGATGCGGCGGGCATGCCGCTCCTCGCGCGAGAACGGGGTCGCGATGAACCGGTCGATGAAGATCGTGACCTCGTCGAAGGTGTGCTGGCGCGCGCCGATCGCGATCACGTTGGCGTCGTTGTGCTCGCGGGCGAGCTCGGCCGTCGCGATGCTCCACACCAGAGCCGCCCGGATGCCGCGCACCTTGTTCGCGGAAATCTGCTCGCCGTTGCCGGATCCGCCGAAGACGACGCCCAGTGCATCGACGCCCGCCTCCTGGTCGCGCACGACCGCCTGCGCCGCGCGGATGCAGAACGCCGGATAGTCATCCAGCGGCTCGTAGTCGACGGGGCCGTGATCGATCACCTCGTGCCCCTGTTCGGCGAGGTGATGCACCAGCTGGGTCGAGAACTCGAGGCCGGCATGGTCGGTCGCGATGTGGATGCGCATGCGTCAATCCTAAGGAGGGTCCTCAGGGGACGAGGCCGGCCGCGGCCGGCTTGAACCCGGCGCGCACGTTCTCGCAGCACCCAGGGCGGCACACGTCGAACCACGGCCCGAGCGGGGTCTCATGGGGGCGGCGCTCCATCGGGATGCCGGCGCGGCGCTCCTCGATGAGGTCCACGAGCCCCGCGACGTAGGCGGGGTCGACGCCGGGCGTCGGCGTGCGCACGGCCCGCAGACCCGCTGCGGCTGCGGCATCCATCGCCTCGGTGTCGAGGTCCCAGAGCACCTCCATGTGATCCGACACGAACCCGAGCGGAACGATCACGACGGCCGTCGCGCCGGCGCCTGGGAGGCCCTCGATCACCTTGCACACATCGGGTTCGAGCCATGGCTGCGACGGCGGGCCCGAGCGGGACTGGTAGACGAGCTGCCACGGGACCTCCGCGGCGGCGGGTAGCTGCGCGGCGATCCGCTCCATCACGCGGGCGCCGACCGCCAGGTGCTGCGCGGCGTACGCGCCCCCCGGGCCGAAGTCCGCGTCACGCGGGCCCGAACGCTCGGCGTCCGCGACGGGGATGCTGTGGGTCGAGAACAGCACGTGCACGGAATCCGGTGCGATACCCTCGTCCAGGAACGCCTCGATCGCCGTGCGGACACCCTCGTAGAACGGCTCGACGAAGCCCGGATGGTCGAAGAACTGGCGCACCTTGTCGATCGTCACCCGGCCCGCGAGCCCGGTGCCGATGAGCACCCGGGCGAAGTCCTCGCGATACTGACGGCAGCTCGAGAACGAGGAGTACGCGCTCGTGGACAGTGCCAGAAGGGTGGTGTCTCCGGATGCCGCGGCCTCGCGGACCGCATCCTCGAGATAGGGCGCCCAGTTGCGGTTGCCCCAGTACACGGGCAGGTCGATGCCGCGCCGGGTCAGCTCGACCTCGAGGGCGGCCTTCAGCGCGCGATTCTGCGCGTTGATCGGGCTGACCCCGCCGAAGTGCCGGTAGTGGTGGGCGACCTCCTCGAGGCGCTCGTCGGGAATCCCGCGACCGCGCGTCACATTCCGAAGGAACGGGATGACGTCATCCTGCCCTTCGGGTCCGCCGAAGCCCGCGAGCAGGATCGCGTCGTACGCCACCGGCACCTCGACGAACGGGGGTCCCGATGCCGCGGCATCCGATGCGAACAGGACCGGATGCCGCGCCTCGATGTCGTCCGCGAGGTCATTCGCGCTCGTGTCGCTCATTCCTCCATCCTGACACCGCGCCGCGCCCGCTCCGTTCTCCGGCCCCGCAGCGGCGGCGAGCCTGACGTAGGCTGGAGCGGTTGTCGTCGGCGCCAGCAGCGCCTGTCCACGACAGCTCACCTCACCCCACGGGAGCATCGCAGTGCCTGGAGAGAACCTGACCCGCATCGAAGCGCAGGAGCGCCGTGCGGTCGTCGACACGAAGTCCTACGAGGTCGGGCTCGACCTCACGAGAGGCCCCGAGGTCTTCGGGTCGAGGACCGTCGTACGGTTCACCGCGACCGCGGGAGCGGACACGTTCATCGACCTCATCGCGCGCGAGGTGCGCTCCATCACCCTCAACGGCGCAGACCTCCCGGCGTCGGCGTTCGCCGACTCGCGCATCGCGCTGACCGGCCTGGCCGCCGAGAACGAGCTGATCGTGGATGCCGACTGCCTGTACACCAACACCGGCGAGGGTCTGCACAGGTTCGTCGATCCGGTCGACGGTGAGGTCTACCTCTACTCGCAGTTCGAGGTTCCGGATTCGCGTCGCGTCTTCGTCGTGTTCGAGCAGCCCGACCTGAAGGCCACGTTCCAGTTCACCGTGACGGCCCCCGAGCCGTGGGCGATCGTGTCGAACTCGCCGACGCCGGAGCCGAAGAAGCACGGCGACGGCACCGCGACCTGGACGTTCGAAGCCACCCCGCGCATCTCGTCCTACATCACGGCCCTCATCGCCGGCCCCTACGAGTCGACGTTCTCGGAGCTCACCAGTGCGTCGGGCCGCGTCATCCCGCTCGGCGTGTACGGCCGCAAGAGCCTCTGGCAGTACCTCGACGCCGACTACATCTTCGACAAGACCCGCCAGGGCTTCGCATACTTCGAGGAGAAGTTCGACTACGCGTACCCGTTCGCGAAGTACGACCAGCTCTTCGTCCCCGAGTTCAACGCCGGGGCGATGGAGAACGCGGGAGCGGTGACCTTCACCGAGTCCTACGTCTTCCGCAGCAAGGTGACCGACGCGATCAAGGAGCGCCGCGTCGTCACGGTGCTGCACGAGCTCGCCCACATGTGGTTCGGCGACCTCGTGACGATGAAGTGGTGGAACGACCTGTGGCTGAACGAGTCGTTCGCCGAATGGGCGTCGACGATCGCCACGGCCGAGGCCACCGAGTGGACCGAGGCGTGGACGACCTTCGCCGCCATGGAGAAGACCTGGGCGTACCGCCAGGACCAGCTGCCCTCCACGCACCCCGTCGTCGCCGAGATCAACGACCTCGAGGACGTGCAGGTCAACTTCGACGGCATCACCTACGCGAAGGGCGGCTCGGTGCTCAAGCAGCTCGCCGCATGGGTCGGCATCGACGAGTTCTTCGCCGGCGTCTCGCGGTACTTCAAGAAGCACGAGTGGCAGAACACCGAGCTCGGCGACCTGCTCTCGGAGCTCGAGCAGACGAGCGGCCGCGAACTCGGCACCTGGTCGAAGAAGTGGCTCGAGACGGCAGGAGTCAACACGCTGTCGCCCGAGATCGCGACCGACGTCGACGGCAGGATCACGCGGTTCGCGATCGTGCAGACCGCCCCGGCGGACTACCCCACCATCCGCCCGCACCGCCTCGGCGTCGGGTTCTACAGCCTGCAGGCCGACGCGCTCGTGCGCATGCACCACGTCGAGCTCGACGTCGACGGCGACCTGACCGAGGTGGCGGAGCTCAAGGGGATCGCCCAGCCCGACCTCGTGCTGCTCAACGACGAGGACCTCGCCTACGCGAAGATCCGCCTCGACCCCCGGTCGCTGCAGACGGCGATCGCGCATCTCGGGAAGATCTCCGACCCGCTCGCGCGCTCGCTGGTGTGGGGTGCCGCGTGGGATCAGACGCGGGATGCCGAGGCCTCGGCATCCGACTACGTCGACCTGGTGCTGCGCAACATCGGCGCCGAGACCGAGTCGACCACCGTCCGCACCACGCTCGGCCAGCTCCAGCTCGCGGCGAACTCGTACGTCGCACCCGAGAAGCGGGATGCCACTCGCAAGCGGGTCGCCGACGCGCTGTGGCACCTCGCCGAGGCGGCAGAAGCCGGCAGCGACAACCAGCTTCAGTTCGTGACGGCGTTCGCCACCGCCGCCTCGACTCCCGAGCAGTGGCAGCAGGTCCGCAGGGTGCGCGACGGCGAGGTGGACTTCGCGGGCCTGGACATCGACACCGACCTGTCCTGGCAGCTGCTTGTATCGCTCGCGGCGGGAGGCGTCGTCACCGCCGCCGAGATCGACGATGCACTCGCAGCCGACAACACCGCGAAGGGCGGCGAGTTCGCGGCACAGGCCAAAGCCGCGCTGCCCGACCTCGACGCGCGCAGGACGGCCTGGGCTTCGCTCATCGACAACGACGACCTGCCGAACACGATCGTGCGCTCGTCGGCGCTGGGATTCACCAACCCCGCCGGCGTCGCCCTGCTCGGCGAGTTCGTCCAGCCCTACTTCGACATGCTGCTGCCGATCTGGGACTCGCGCACCTACCAGATCGCCCAGTACCTGATCGTGGGCCTCTACCCGGCAGCCCTGGCGAACCTCTCGCTGCGCGACGCGACGCGCGCGTGGCTGTCGGCCAACGCGGACGCGCCCGCCGCCCTCCGCCGCCTCGTCAACGAGAACCTCGCCGGGGTCGAGCGCGCCCTCGCCGTACAGGAGCGCGACGCGCAGTAGTCGACCGGGATGCCTTGACCCGCCGCTCAGGTGGGGCCAAGGCATGCCTCGTTAGGATCGTGCGAGATGAACATCGCCCCCTTCGCCGCAGCCCCTGCCCCTTCCACCTGGTGGGAAGGGATCGTCGGCGTGCTCGTGCAGATCGGCTGGAACATCCTCAGCGTCGCCGGCATCATCCTCGGCGCCTTCATCCTCAGCTGGATCCTCAAGCTCGTCATCCGGCGTGTCGTGAACCGCATCGTCTCGGGCGCCAAGAACAAGGCGAACGTCGACGACACCCAGGCGCTGGAGCGCTCGCCGCTGGCCGCCGTCCGCGTCGTCCAGCGGACGCGGACGCTCGGCTCGATCCTGCAGAACATCGTGAACGTGACCATCGTGATCATCGCGCTGGTCATGATCGCCTCGCTGCTGGCGCCGAACGCCCTGGGCTCGCTCACACTGCTCTCGGCCGCGATCGGCGCGGGCCTGGGCTTCGGTGCGCAGAACATCGTCAAGGACGTGCTCAACGGCATGTTCATCGTGGCCGAGGACCAGGTCGGCATCGGAGACGTCGTCGACCTCGGCCTGGCCACCGGCATCGTCGAGTACGTGAGCGTCCGGGTCACGCATGTGCGCGACGTCAACGGAACGCTCTGGTACGTCCGCAACGGCGAGGTCCTGCGCATCGGCAACATGTCGCAGGGCTGGTCACGCGTGATCATCGATCTGGCGGTGCCCGTCGACGCCGACATCGGCGAGGTCGAGGCCGCGCTGCTGGCGACCGCCACCGAGCTCGCGAACGACGCGAAGTGGCGCACCCGGGTCATCGAGAAGCCCGAGGTATGGGGCCTCGAATCCGTCTCAGGCGACGCCCTCGTCATCCGGCTCGTCATGAAGACCCGTGCGAACGCCAAGGACGACGTCGCCAGAGAGCTCCGGATGCGGGTCAAGCACGCGATCGATCACCTCGGCCTGTCGCTCCCCCAGCTGAACTCCATCACGCTCAGCGGCCTCGAAGGCGCGCAGCGGGTGCGGGGAGCGAATCCGCCGAAGACGAAGCCGACCCCGGTGCCCACCGCCACCGACCGCCCGGTGTGGAAGCCGAAGAAGGGCGAGGCGAAGCCCGCCGCGGTCGCGCCCCCCGAGGAGCCCGCGCCATGAGCGATCAGCCGGATGCCGCACTGCTGAGCTTCTACGATCAGGTCGGCGGCCACGCCACCTTCGTGCGTCTGGTGGATGCCTTCTACCGCGGCGTCGCGGCGGACGAGGTGCTCCGCCCGATGTATCCCGAAGAGGACCTCGAACCCGCGAAGGAGCGTCTCACGCTCTTCCTCGAGCAGTACTGGGGCGGCCCGACGACCTACAGCCGCGAGCGGGGCCACCCGCGCCTGCGCATGCGGCATGCAGGTTTCCACGTCAATCCCGACGCCCGAGACCACTGGCTCGGCCACATGCGCCACGCCGTCGGCGAACTCGACCTGCTCCCGCTTCAGGAGGCGACGCTGTGGGACTACCTCCAGCGCGCGGCGCACGCGATGGTGAACACCTTCGAGCCCAGCGGCATCGGGCCCGCCGCCGAAGGCCGCAGCGGCGCCGCGTCGATCCCGCTCACCGCTCGCACGCCGACGCGCGACGCCGGCGCCTGATCCACCCCTCCCACCGACGAAGGAGTCGCTATGCCCGCAGCCCCCACCACCCACTCCGCTGACGTCCTCGTCATCGGCTGGGGCCTTGCCGGCCTCGTCGCGGCGAGCGAAGCGGTCGCGGCGGGCAAACGGGTCGTCATCGTGGATCAGGAGCCCCGCACGAACCTCGGCGGCCAGGCGTGGTGGTCGTTCGGCGGGCTGTTCTTCATCGACTCCCCCGAGCAGCGGCGCATGGGCATCACGGACTCGCTGGATCTCGCGCGGCAGGACTGGTTCGGCACCGCGAGCTTCGACCGCGAGGAGGATGCCTGGCCCCGGCGGTGGGCCGAGGCGTACCTGCAGTTCGCACACCAGGAGAAGCGCGCGTGGCTGCGGGAGAAGGGCGTCGGGTTCTTCCCGGTCGTGGGATGGGCAGAGCGCGGTGGCTACACCGCGCTCGGACCCGGCAACTCGGTTCCGCGCTTCCACATCACGTGGGGCACCGGACCGGGCATCGTCGCGCCGTTCCAGTCCGAGGTGGAAGCGGGCGAGTCGCAGGGGCGCGTGACGATCCTGGGCCGTCACCGGGTCATTTCACTCACCACCGTGGATGGCGCCGTCACCGGCGCGGCAGGCGACATCCTGGCGCCCTCGGGCGCCGCACGCGGCGTGGCGTCGTCGAGAGAGGTCGTCGGCGCGTTCGAGATCACCGCAGCCGCGACGATCGTCTCGTCAGGCGGGATCGGCGGCAACCACGACCTCGTCCGGAAGAACTGGCCCGCACGCCTGGGAACCCCGCCCGCCACGATGGTGACGGGTGTCCCGGCCTACGTGGACGGCTCGATGCTGGCGATCTCCGAGGAAGCCGGCGCCCGGCTCATCAACGGAGACCGGATGTGGCACTACGTCGAGGGGATCCAGAACTGGGATCCGGTGTGGCCGGATCACGGCATCCGGATCCTGCCGGGTCCTTCGTCGATCTGGCTCGATGCCACCGGCGAGCGCCTCCCCGTGCCGCTGTTCCCCGGCTTCGACACGCTGGGCACGCTCGCGCACCTGCGCGCGACCGGACACGATCACTCCTGGTTCGTGCTGTCGCAGAAGATCATCGAGAAGGAGTTCACCCTCTCGGGCAGCGAGCAGAATCCCGACCTCACGGGCAAGGATGTGCGCCTTCTGGCCAAGTCCCGGCTGGGCAAGGGCGCAGCGGGGCCGGTCCAGGCGTTCATGGACAAGGGCGCGGACTTCGTCGTGCGCGACACGCTCGACGAACTCATCGCCGGCATGCAGGCGCTCCCCGGCGGCGATGCGCTCGACCCGGAGCGGGTGCGTCTCGAGGTCGAGGCCCGGGACCGCGAGATGGACAACGACTTCACCAAGGATGCCCAGATCGCGATGCTGCGCTCTGCCCGCGACTATCGCGGCGACAAGCTGATCCGCACGGCCAGCCCGCACCGCATCCTGGATCCGAAATCCGGCCCCCTCATCGCCGTGAAGCTGCACGTGCTCACCCGCAAGTCGCTGGGTGGGATCGAGACCGACCTGTCGGCGCGGGCACTCGCGCCCGGGGGCGAGCCGATCCCCGGACTCTACGCCGCGGGTGAGGCGAGCGGCTTCGGCGGCGGCGGTGTGCACGGGTATCGGGCGCTCGAAGGCACGTTCGTCGGCGGATGCCTGTTCTCGGGGCGCGCCGCGGGGCGGGCGGCCGCCGCGGGTGTGTAGCGGAGTGCCTATGCGAGGATCTGCTCGACCGCCGTCAGATACTCCTGCGGGCTGCGGGTGCCGAAGATCGCCTCGTTCGAGATGAACCCCTGGGCCACCGCGGCGACGTCGACGGTGCGGGCGTAGGCGAGCGCCGCCGCCTCCTCCTCATCGGCGGTGCGCTGGCGAGCCCAGGGCAGCAGGGCCGCAGCCAGGGCGCTGCGCAGCTTCACGATCGTGCGCAGGAGCTCATCGCGGATCTCGCCCGGCATCGATCCCTCCGCCCAGAACTGCAGGATCACGGCAGGACTGATGCCGTTCTCGATCGTGGCCGCGAGCATGAGCTCGATGATCTGGCGCGGGGCGCGCACTTCGGCTGAGGCCGCGATGGCGTCGAGACGAGGAAGCATGAACTCCGAGACGATGTACCTCGCGAGCTCTCCCTTGTTGGTGAAGTGCGAGTAGATCGCGCCCGTCGACAGACCCGACTCCGCGACGATGTCGGCGATCGACGTGTCACGGACCCCCTTGCGCTCGAGCACCCGCAATGCCGCGCGCGCGATCTCGTCGCGACGCGCCTGTCGATATTCGGCGCTGACTCTGGGCATGGAAAAAGAATAGCGGTTCTGTTATGGTTGCCGAAAGAGAACAGTCATTCTCTAATAGGAGTCATCATGTCCCTCCCTTCGCCCATCCATCCCCGCACTCGCTGGCGCTTCGCCATCGCCTTCGGGCTCGTCGGATCCCTGCTCGTCGCCGTCCTGGTCACCGCGTTCATCTGGCCGGCCGCCACCTCCAGTCCCAAGAACCTCCCTGTCGGGATCAGCGGTCCGGCCGACCGTGTCGCGGCCGTCACCGACGTCCTCGCCAAGCAGGATCCGTCACCCCTCGACCTCGTCACGGTCACCTCGCGCGACGAGGCGATCGACAAGATCCACCACCGCGAGATCTACGGCGCGATCCTGCTCGACCAGCCCGAGGTGCTCATCGCCACCGCGTCGAGCCCTGCTGCCGCGCAAGCGCTGCGCGGCGTCGCCACCCAGCTGCAGTCCCAGCTCGACACCACGGTCCAGGCCGCTCTCGTCGCCCAGCTCAAGGCCATCGGCGAAGCCCTCGCCGCCGGCCGGCCACCGACCCTTCCGCCGGCTGGACAGGCAGGCGGCGAACTGCCGAAGGTCACGGTGACGGATGTCGTGCCACTCGCCGACACCGATCCCACGGGCGCCGGCATCGCCGCCGCCGCCTTCCCCCTCACCCTGGGCGGGATGCTCGGCGGCATCCTGCTCTCGCTCCTGGTCGCCGGAGCGGTGCGCCGGCTCGTGGCGCTGGCCGTCTTCGGTGTCGCTGCCGGTGCGCTGGCTGCACTCGTCCTGCAGACGTGGTTCGGGCTGCTGCAGGGAGACTGGCTGCTCAACGCCACGGCCCTCGGCCTCGGGATGACCGCGACCGCGGCGTTCATCATCGGCATGAACGCCCTGCTCGGCAGACCCGGACTCGGAATCGCCGCCGTCGTCACGGTGCTGTTCGCGAACCCGCTCAGCGCCGCCGCCGTGCCCGTGCAGTTCCTGCCCGAGCCGTGGGGGCAGATCGGCCAGTACTTCGTGCCCGGGGCGGCGTCGAACCTGCTGCGGTCGCTCAGCTACTTCCCCGACGCGCCGACGGCGATGCAGTGGATCATCCTGCTGTGCTGGACCGCCGGTGGGGTGGTGCTCACGCTGATCGGCCACCACCGCGAGCAGCCCGACCTGCACGTGCCCGAGGAGCAGCTCGAGCCCGAGCTGCAGGCCGCGTAGCCGGCCCCGCCGCGCCCGGCTACGGGCGCGGCGCGCCGGTCGAGCGCACGTCGGTCATGCCCATCTTCGCCGGGCCGCGGACGATGACGTGGCCGCGCGCGAGCGACACGCGCGTCCACGGTCCGCTGGTGAGCACGCGGGCGACCTCCTCGCCCACGATGAAGCCGAGGGCGAAGGCCGCGAAGGCCGTGCCGAGCGGGAGTCCGCCCAACGCCTCATCCGCGGCGCCCCAGATGCTCGCGCGCACGGCGCGCACGGCATCCTCTCCTGGATTCTGGGGCATCGACTGGGCGACCGCGGCGATCCCCCACTGCGCCCGCGCGGCGAGGATCGATGCCTCGAGGCCGGGCTGCGCACTCCAGCCCGAACGAGGCGGCGAGACACCGGCCCAGGACGGCGCCAGTCCGATGTCGGGCAGTTCGATGGATGCCGGATCATCCGCCGCCGCGACGAGTGTGGATGCCTCGACCACCACGTCGCAGACGAGTTCGGGATCCACCGGCAGCATCCGCATTCCCAGCACCGTAGGCGTGGAGTCCAGCAGGCCCCGCGGCGCGAGCGGTGCGGAGGTCATCGCGAGCGTCCCGCCCACGGCCTGCAGGCGGACGCCGCCGTCGCCGAGAGGGCCGGCGCGTCCGGCGAACGTGAGGGCGTCGCTCGCGGCCCGGGCATCGGAGAAGAGGAGTCGCTGGGGCATCCGCCCTAAACTACCAAGCGACGACGCCACCCCCCGGTGAGTGCGTCACCGCTCCCCCGCCGAGACGGAGAAACCGTGACCGACGCCCACCAGAATCCGCCTGACGACGTCGCCCCCGAGGTGGATCCCGTCGCCTCGATGCTCGCCGTGCTCGACCTGTCGGGGTCTGATGCGCGGACGACGGAGGACATCTTCACCGGCGTCTCGCAATCCATGCCCCTGGGACGCGTCTACGGCGGTCAGGTGCTGGCGCAGTCGATCGTGGCCGCCGAACGGACCCTGCTCGAAGAGCGCACGGTCCACTCGATGCACGGCTACTTCCTGCGTCCCGGCGACTCGACCAAGGGCATCACGTTCGCCGTCGACCGCATCCACGACGGGCGATCCTTCTCGACCCGGCGCACACAGGCGTTCCAGGATGGCGTGCCGATCTTCTCGATGATCGCGTCGTTCCAGGACGAGGATCCCGGGCTCGAGCACCAGGCGCCGATGCCGACGGGTCTCCCAGGGCCCGAGGAACTGCCGGACGTGGAGGACCACCTCAAGGGGCTGCATCCGGTGAGCAAGCGCCTGTTCACGGATCGCCCGGTCGATCTCCGGCACATCCCGTCGCCGATCTATCTGAGTGTCGACGGCGAGCACGCACCGCACCAGGCGGTGTGGGTGCGGACCCGCCGGGCGCTGCCGGATGACCCTGCGATCCATCGCGCCGCGCTCGCGTACCTGAGCGATCTGACGATCCAGGAGTCGATCCTGCGGGCGCACGGCGTCGCATGGGCCACGCCCGGGCTCAAGGTCGCGAGCCTCGACCACGCGATGTGGTGGCATCGCCCGGGCCGGGTCGACGAATGGATGCTTTACGTCCAGGAGTCCCCGAGCGCCCGGGGCGGGCGGGGCCTCGCGACGGGAAGGATCTACGCGTCCGATGGCGCGCTCGTGGCGAGCGTGGCCCAGGAGATCACGGTGAGGGTGCCGGGCGGTGCCCGGACGACCAACACGCCCGCGGGCGCGGACGCCGCGACGGCTGACGACGCGTGAGCGTTCAGCGTCGCTTGGCGTAGACGATCGGCGCGCCGACGAACGGCGCCCAGGTCTCGCGTTCCGCGGCAGCCCAGCGAGTCGGTCGTCCGCTCGCGCTGTCGACCAGGACCACCACGGCCGTCGCTCGTGCGTACAGCGTCTGCGGCTCTTCGCCCTGGGGGCTGAACACCTCGTAGCAGACCTCGACGCTGGAGCCGCCGATCCCCCCCACCCACAGCTGCACGTCGAGCGGTCGTTGACCGTACGGCACCGGACGAAGGTACTCGATCTCCTGGCGGGCGATGAGCGTGGCGCGTGCGCCGCCCCCCTCCAGCACCGACATGTCGAAGACGGCCGTGGGCGCGGCATCCGTCCCGTCCTCGGGTCGCCAGAACGCGCGCAGTCGCGCCTCTTCGAGCAGTTTGAGCATCGACGTGTTGTTGACGTGCCCGAGCGCATCGAGGTCACCCCACCGCAGATGGATGGGGACATGCAGGCGACGACCGGATGCCGCCGCCGCCGCGTTCTCGTCAGTCACGAGTGATCCTCACTTCGCTCGTCAACACGCTTCAATCGCCTCAGCAGCCGAGCAAGCTCGGCTGCCTTCAGCTCAATCGCGTGTGAGCTTGCGATACGTGGACCGGTGCGGCTTCGCCGCGTCGGCGCCGAGGCGGGCGATCTTGTTCTCTTCGTAGGCCTCGAAGTTGCCCTCGAACCAGTGCCACTGGTCGGGCTTGTCGTCGGTGCCCTCGTAGGCGAGGATGTGCGTCGCGATGCGGTCGAGGAACCACCGATCGTGCGTGATCACCACCGCGCATCCCGGAAACTCGAGAAGGGCGTTCTCGAGCGACTGCAGGGTCTCGACGTCCAGGTCGTTTGTGGGCTCGTCGAGGAGCAGCAGGTTGCCGCCCTCTTTCAGCGTCAGCGCCAGGTTGAGCCGGTTGCGTTCACCGCCCGAGAGGACCCCGGCCTTCTTCTGCTGGTCGGGTCCCTTGAATCCGAACTTGGACACGTACGCGCGCGACGGGATCTCGGTCTTGCCGACCGTGATGATGTCGAGCCCGTCCGAGACGACCTCCCAGAGGCTCTTGGTCGGGTCGATGTTCGATCGCGTCTGGTCGACGTAGCTGATCTTGACCGTCTCACCGATCTTGAGCTGACCGCCGTCCAACGGCTCGAGGCCCACGATGGTCTTGAACAGCGTCGTCTTGCCCACGCCGTTGGGGCCGATCACGCCGACGATGCCGTTCGGGGGCAGCGTGAAGCTCAGCCCGTCGATGAGCGACCGATCGTCGAAGCCCTTCTGCAGCTTCTTCGCCTCCAGGACGATGCTTCCGAGCCGCGGTCCTGGCGGGATCTGGATCTCATCGAAGTCGAGCTTGCGCGTGCGATCGGCCTCCGCGGCCATCTCCTCGTAGCGCGCCAGGCGGGCCTTGGACTTGGCCTGGCGGCCCTTCGCGTTCGAGCGCACCCAGTCGAGCTCGTCGGAGAGGCGCTTGGCGAGCTTGGCGTCCTTCTTGCCCTGGATGGCGAGCCGCTCGCCCTTCTTCTCGAGATACGTGGAGTAGTTGCCCTCGTAGCCGATGAGCCGGCCTCGATCGACCTCGGCGATCCACTCCGCGACGTTGTCGAGGAAGTACCGGTCGTGGGTGATCGCGATCACGGCGCCCGGATACTTCTGCAGGTGCTGCTCGAGCCACAGCACGCTCTCGGCGTCGAGGTGGTTCGTCGGCTCATCCAGAAGAAGCAGGTCGGGCTTCTGCAGCAGGAGCTTCGCCAGCGCGACGCGACGCTTCTCACCACCCGAGAGGTTCGCGACGGATGCCTCGCCCGGCGGCGTGCGGAGGGCATCCATGGCCTGATCCAGCTGGGAGTCGAGATCCCACGCGTCGGCGGCGTCGATGTCCTCCTGCAGCGTTCCCATCTCGGCCAGCAGCGCGTCGAAGTCCGCATCGGGATCGGACATCAGGCCGGAGATCTCGTTGAAGCGATCGACCTTCGCCTTGATCGCCACGCCCTCCTCGATGTTCTCGAGCACGGTCTTGGATTCGTCGAGCACGGGCTCCTGCATCAGGATGCCGACCGTGAAACCGGGGCTGAGCTTCGCCTCGCCGTTCGAGGGGTGGTCGAGGCCCGCCATGATCTTGAGGATCGTCGACTTGCCGGCGCCGTTGGGGCCGACCATGCCGATCTTCGCCCCCGGCAGGAACGCCATCGTGACGTCGTCGAGAATCAGCTTCTCGCCGACCGCCTTCCGGGCGCGGACCATCGAGTAGATGTATTCGGCCACTCCTGTTACCACCTTCAAGTAGGGGATCGGGGCCGCTTCAACCAGAGGATCTCCGCACCGTGGATGGGCGCGATCGATTGAGCGGAAGTCGAATCAAAGCCTACCAACCTGCCGCAGACCACCCGGCCGCGGGCGGTGCGGAGGGAGGACCCGACGGCGTGCGACGTCACCAGTCGATGGGGCGCGTCTGTCCGACGAGGCACTCCCCCTCGGCCAGGCCAGGCAGCACGACGGCGACCGGGTCGCCGGTCGCGGGGCCCACCTGCCCGACGAGGCACTGGTCGCCCCATCGCACCGAGAACTGGATGCTCTCGGCCGGGTTGCCGACCGTCGTCGTGTCGTTCGTGACCTGCATGGCGGCTTTGTCGAATCCCGCGGCGACGAGGGCGTCGACATATGCGCGCCCCGAGACGCGGTTCGGCGATGCCCACACCGCGGCGACGACCGACGCGAACAGCGGCAGGTTGTCCCGCGCACTCCCATCGGGGTGCAGTGTCGGAGCGGGGGTCGCCGTCGGCGTAGGGGTGCCGCTGGGACTGCCGGTCGCGGTCGCTATGGCCGTCGGCGATGAAGCGCTCGGAGTGGCCGACGGGCCGAAGCCGGAGCACCCCGTGAGCACCAGAGCCGCGCAGATCGCTGCGCCGGAAAGGACCCGGACAGGAGTGGATGCCGCCCTCCGAATCGCCACGGGACGCTCGGGATGGCGGGGCACGGAGAGAGTCTACGGCCCGCCACCCGGAGCCCTGCTGCGAGGTCAGAACGGCGCGTCCGCTGCGGCCAGTTCGAGCGGTCGGGCGTCGGAACCGGCCGCGCGCACCGTGGCCACAGGCCATTCCGTGGCGGGGTCCTCTGTGACCCCAGGCGCCGTCCACTCGTCGGCGGGGGACGCCGGCGGTGTCCACGCATCCCCCTGCCCGTGAGAGGCGATCGTCCCCGGCCTGTCCTTCTCGAACCGGGACGTCCCCCAGAGCAGATCGTGGCCGATCGCCTCGGCATCGATCTCGGCGGTGGTGCCCCGCTTGGCTCCGTTGTCCCAATCCCGCACGCGCAGGCGACCCGTCAGCAGCACTCGGTCGCCCTTGCGCAGCGAGTGGAACGCGTGATCGGCCAGGCTTCGGAACGTCGACACCGTGTACCAGTTGGTGGCGGCATCCACCCACGCGCCGGACTGCCTGTCGTATCGGCGCTGACCGCTCGCGACTCGGAAGGTCGTGATCGAGACGCCGCCGGCCGTGTGCTTGTGCTCGGGGTCGGTCGCGATGTTGCCCGTGATCGTGATGGTTTCGTTCATGTCGCATCCTCTCGTGACCGGAGACGGTCTCCGGTCGCGTCGGTGCCCGAGTGCCCGCCGGGCACCGACGCTTCGATCACGATGCCGTTACGGCGGCATGCCGCGGGGCTCATGTCGCGTGACTGGGGATGGCGGACGGCGAGGCGCCACCTGGGGAGGAACGTCATGCCGCGAACTGAACCAGGCGATGTCGGAGGTCGCACATATCTTCGAAGGACGGAAGGAGCGCACATGTACGCTGTGGCAGACGAACACCTCGAGACACCCACCGCGCCTCAGGGCTCGGCGGTGAGGATCACCGCGGCCGGACCGGCCCTGTGGCGGGTCGTCGACGCCAGCGGCCGCGTGATCGGACACCTGCAGGCGCTGGTCGAAGGCGGAACCGTGCGCTATCGAGCGCGACGATTCCACCCGGCGTCCCGTGCCTTCCGAGATCTCGGCGAGTTCTGGTCGACGGCCGATGCGATCGACTGTCTGCGATTCGCGCGATGAGGGATCACACGACGGCGTCGAGCTGTTCCATGAACGAGACGGGAGCGCCCGCCCTCACGTGCCGCCACGATTGCGCCAGCAGCTCCACCGCTCGCCCCAGCTCGTCGCTGGGAGCCGTGAACGGCATCCGAAGGTGTCGCTCGTGGCCGCCGTCGACCGAGAATCGCGGGCCGGCCGAGAGCAGCAGGCCTCTCGAGCGGACATCCATGACCAGCGCGGGGCTCAGCGCCGCGCCCAGCTCGATCCACAGTGAGACGCCGCCGTGCACGCGCGGCACGCCCCACTCCGGCAGGTGCTCGCCCAGCGCCGCGACGAGCGTGTCCCGCCCCTCGCGCAGCAGCGTCGATCGCTGGGCGACGACCGCTCCGAAGTCCCGCAGCAGCGCCGCCGCGACGGCCTGCTCGAATTCCGGCGTACCCAGGTCATGGGCCGGGCGTGCCGCGATGAGCCGGCGCACGAGATCGCTTTCGGCGCGGATCCACCCGACCCGCAGTCCGCCCCACACCGTCTTGCCGAGCGATCCGATCCGCACGACGCTCGCCGGGTCGCCTTCGGTGAAACCGGCGTCCAGCGGGCCGCGATCGATGTCGAGATCGGCAGTCGTTTCGTCGAGCACCAGCACGGATCCCGCCCGCTCCCCGGCACGCATGATCGCGTGGCGCTCCGTGGCTGTCATGGACCTCCCGGTCGGATTCTGGAAGTCGGGCATGAGATACGCCATGATCGGCAGGGTTCGGGCGAACGCCTGCTCGGCGCGGTCGAGATCCCAGCCATCGGACGTCAGAACGGGTACACCGACAAGGCGGGCGCCGGCACGCCTGAGCGCATCGGCCGCGTGGGGGTAGGTCGGCGTCTCGATCAGGACGCGGTCACCCCTCCCCAGCAGCACCGAAGACACCAGGTGGATCGCACTCTGGGCGCCCGTGGTGACCAGCACCTCGGCGGCCGAAGTCGGGATGCCGCGGTTCGAGTAGCGCTCCGCGATGACCTCGCGCAGCTCCGCTCGACCGAGCACGTCATAGCCGACCCTCGAGACGAGCGCGGCGGCCGAATCGGCGACTTCGGCCATCACCCCTGCCAGTCCCGGCCAGGCAGGGGGACTCGCCTGCTGGAGGTCGATCGCCCCATCCGAGTAGCCGTCGCGCCCGGGATCGCGTCGTCGCAGCGGCAGCGTGACGCTCCCCGAGCCCCGCGTGCTCGTGATGTGGTCGGTATCGCGAAGGCTGCGGTACGCGGCGGCGACCGTGCTCCGGCTGAGCCGCAACGCAGCCGCCAGTTCGCGCTCCGCGGGCAACGCCGTCCGCGGTGCGAGTCGATTGTCGAGACAGAGAAGGCGGATGCCGTCAGCGAGCGCCTCATATGCGGGCTCGCGCGCGCGCCACCCGCCTAAGGCGGAGGCCAGCGCTCGCGCCGAGATGCGTGAGTCCATGAGGCCAGAGTACAGTGATTGGACTGTCGCATGCAGTCCAATCATAGGATTGGATGGGTTCATGCCTCGTCGCGTCATCCAACTCCTGGTCGGCCTCTTCCTCTACGGTGCCGGCTGCGCCCTCACCATCGAGGCCGGACTCGGCGTCGACCCGTGGACGGTCTTCGCGCAGGGCCTCTCCCTGCACACCGGGATCGGGATCGGCTGGATCACGAACATCGTCGGCTTCCTCGTCCTGCTCCTGTGGATCCCACTCCGCCAGAAGCCCGGGGTCGGAACGATCGCCAACATCCTGCTCGTGGGCACCAGCATCCAGTTCGTGCTCTGGATCGTGCCGCCGTTGTCCGGTCTTCCCCTTCAGATCCTCGTGCTCCTGGGCGGAATCGTCCTTGTCGCCCTGGCATCGGGCCTGTACATCGGGGCGCGCTTCGGCCCAGGGCCGCGAGACGGCCTGATGACCGGCATGAACAGGCGTCTGGGCTGGCCGATCTGGCTCTGCCGCGCACTTGTCGAGGTCAGCGTCCTCATCGCGGGGTGGTTACTGGGCGGCACGGTCGGAATCGGCACCATTCTGTTCGCGGTCCTCATCGGGCCGTTGGTGCACATCGCGCTACCACTGCTCGACACGCGGACGTCGGACGTGCGGCGGCAGCCATCAGTCACCGGGGGCGTGGCCGCCCGGCGCTGAGCGACGGCGGGCGCGGCATCCCGGCCCGCCGTCGTCCGCTGATGTCGCAGTGGCGGATCGTCTCAGTGCTCGCGGAACTCGGGCCAGTCGCTTCCGGGCGTCATATGCGAGTGCAGCGCGCTCTTCGCGATCTCCATGGAGGGATAGGTGCCGGCCGCCGCGTCGGCGCCGGCCATCGTGACCGTGTATCCGTCGTCGTCCTTGCGAATGCTGCCGACGACCCCCGAGGGACCGTAGGCGACCCAGAGGGGGTGGTGCGTCTCCGTGGTGCTCATGTGAACTCCTTTCGATGCGTCCGCGATCGACGCTACGCCGTGGACACCTGATCCGCCAGACTGCCCCTCGACCCTGTGATCCACGTGTGTCGCCGGCGACCCGGTAGCCTGGTACTCCACCCTTTCCCTCCGTAGCTCAGGGGATAGAGCAAGCGGTTTCTACCCGCCAGGTCGGGGGTTCGAATCCTCCCGGAGGGGCTTTTCCGGTCCACGCATCGCGTCGACCCGGGCTGTCCGGAGCAGTCAATAGGATGGTGCGCATGGTGTCAGCCTCGGACAACGACCGTCTGGTCTGGATCGACTGCGAGATGACCGGACTCGATCTCGGTGTCGACGAGCTGGTCGAGATCGCCGTGGTCGTGACCGACTTCGAGCTGCGACCCGTGCACCCCGGCTTCCAGCTGGTCATCAAGCCCGATCCGTCGGCCTTGGCGAACATGAGCGAGTTCGTGACGAGGATGCACCGATCCTCGGGTCTGCTAGACGAGATTCCGGGCGGCGTGAGCCTCGCGGATGCCGAGTTCCAGGCCCTCGAGTACATCCAGCAGTTCGTGCCGCTGCAGGGCAAGGCTCCGCTCGCCGGCAATACGATCGGAACCGATCGAATGTTCCTCGCAAAGTACATGCCTCGGATCGATCGATGGCTGCACTACCGCAACGTCGATGTGTCGAGCATCAAGGAGCTCTCGCGCCGGTGGTATCCGCGCGCCTACATCCACGCGCCATCGAAAGACGGCGGTCACCGCGCGCTCGCCGACATCCTCGAGTCGATCCGCGAGCTCGCGTACTACCGACAGGCGGTGTTCGTCCCCGAACCGGGCCCGACGAGTGACGGCGCGCGGGCGGCCGCGGCATCCGTCGTGTCGTCGTTCGCGTCCGGGGTGTGAGAGAATCTTCTGGTTGCCCGAGCAGTCGGGCACATGGTGGGTATAGCTCAGTTGGTAGAGCACCTGGTTGTGGTCCAGGGGGTCGCGGGTTCAAGTCCCGTTACTCACCCCATGTGCCGAGCCGTGATCGTCGTCCCCTGATGAGCGATCATGGTTGAGATGGACGCCGCCGCCTTCGAGCAGCTCGTGATCGACGAGCTGGACCAACTCCCCGACGACATGGTGGAGGGGCTCGACAACGTCGTCTTCGTCGTCGAGGACCGTCCCGAAGACGGAAGTCTCGATCTGTTCGGCCTGTACGACGGCTGGGCTCTCACGGAGCGCGAACGGTATGGCTCGGGCGAGCTTCCCGATCGCATCATCGTCTACCGCGAGCCGCATCTCGCCGCGTGCGGGGACGAGGAAGAGCTCCGCGACGAGGTGCACACCACGCTCGTTCACGAGATCGCGCACTTCTATGGCATCGACGACGAACGGCTTCACGAGCTGGGGTGGGCATGACTGTGCTGCAGTCCACGCCTCGCGTCGACGAAGACGTCGACCTGCGAGAGCGGATCGATCCGGATCGACCGTGGCAGGCGGTCGTCTGGGACGACCCGGTGAACCTGATGAGCTACGTGACGCACGTGTTCCGCGAGTACTTCGGGCTGCCGCGGGCGGATGCCGAGCGGCTCATGCTCGCCGTCCACAACGAGGGCCGGGCCGTCGTCGCCGAAGGCGTCCGCGAGCAGATGGAGCTGCACGTTCAGGCGATGCACGACTACGGCCTCTGGGCGACCGTCCGGCGGGCGCCGCAATGAGCGCCGACCGCGTCGTGGCCCTCGATCTGACGCGCATCGAGGCGGCGCACCTCGCCGGACTCGTCACCCAGTTCGCCGAACTCATCGAAGAGTCCTCCGTCTCTGCCGGCGATCCCGCGATCGGCCGACTCGTGCCCGACGCCTACGCGGACGACCCCGACGCCGCCCGGGAGTTCCGTGATCTCACCGAAGAGGATCTCCTGGCCCGCCGTCGATCCGACGCCGGAGTCGTGCTTGCGACCCTGCAGGATGCGGCCGTGATCCCCGACGACCCGGATGACCCGCGTCTGGTCGAAGCGACCGAGATCCGTCTCGACGCCGCCGCGGTGCAGGCGTGGCTGCGCACCCTCGCCGCGATCCGGCTCGTCCTGGCCAGCCGACTGGGCATCGAGGGCCCTGACGATCACGACGAGGACGACCCGCGGTTCGGCATCTACGACTGGCTCGGCTACCGCCTCCACGGCCTTGTGACGGCCGTCGACGGCGACTGACCGACACCGTCGCTCACGCCGCGCCGCGGCTCACGGGATGGCGAAAACGTGAGTCGCGAGCCGCCGGGGCTCGTCGCCGGCGACGTGACGATCCTCCTGCGCCGCCCACTGGTCCCAATGGGGGCGGAACGCATCGCCGTCGCGCGACAGCGCGCGCTGCCTGCGCGACTCCGGCGGCGATTCGAGCCAGACGCGGACATCGCCGAGCCGAGCCGTCACGGCGGTGAGCAGACCCGAGCCCTCCACGATGAGAGGGAGCGAGGGATCCACGGCATGCGCCTCGGCCGGCTGCGCGGCATCCCAGTCCCACCTCTGCCAGACGCCGATCAGTCCACGCGCATGAGGGACCAGGATCTGCTCTCGTGCGAGATCCACGCCCGCGTCCAGCCCGTCCCAGCCCGGGTAGAGCGAGTCGAGCGCCACGAGCTGCACCCGGCCTCTGAGAGGCCATCGCGCGACGAGGGCCCTTGCCAGCGACGTCTTGCCCGCGCCGCTTCGACCGTCGATGAGGACGACGGGGTTGGATGCCGCGACGGCGCGGATCGCGACGGAGAGTGTTGCAGCCGCCTCGACGAGCGCCGAGGCGACCGGGTCGGTGCTACTTCTTGATGGCGCGGATGACACGACTGAGCGCTCGTCCTGCGAAGAAGACGAACGGGATGGCGACCGTGAGCAGTGACACGATGTTCGGCTCGAAGCGCAGGTCGTCGCCCTTCCGGACGTATGCCCCCAGGGGGATGGACCAGCCGCCACCGCCGCCGCCGCCATTGCCCGCCTCGTCCGAACCGCCGCCGAAGCCCGACCAGGTCAGGGCGACCGGGATCAGGCGGATGCCGTCGACGTCCTGCTGCTCGCCATAGGCGCTGTGGACGCCGAAGGACGCGGACTGCTGACCGAGTTCGAGTGCGATGTTGGGCATGTCACCACGCTACCCGGCCGGTCGCCGCCTGCCCAGTGGCTTGACTTCAATCGTCGCGGTCAGGACGCGGATTCGACGGCAGCGTGCCGCCGCCGCGGGCCTTTCCGATCAGGGTCGCCCTCGTGACGGCGCCGCGGCCGAACCGTGCGGCGGCACCGTCGAGCGCGGACTCGACTCGGCGCCAGTCCTCGTCGTCGTCCCACAGCGCGAGCTCGGCGTAGCGGCTCGGTCGGAGCTTCTCGGCGCGCACGCCGATGAGGCGCACCGGCAGGGCTCGATCCAGTGTCGCGAACAGTTCGTGCGCGGCATCCCCGATCCGCTTCCCGACAGCGGTGGGCTCGGTGAGCGTCTGCGAGCGCGATATCGTCGTCCAGTCGGCGTAGCGCACTTTGATCGAGATCGTCGAGGCCTCCCACCCGTGCGTCCGCAGTCGTGCGCCTACCTTGTCGGCGAGCCGGCGCAGTTCGGAGCGCAGCACGGCGTGGTCGGAGATGTCCTGATGGAACGTCTCCTCATGACCGACGCTCTTGTCGACGCGGTGGGTTTCGACACGACGGGAGTCCTCGCCCCGCGCGAGGTGCCAGATGCGCGAACCCATCGCCGCCCCGAGCGCCCGCTCGAGCACCGGCCGAGGCGTGTCGAGCACATCGGCGACGGTATGGATGCCGCGTCCTTCGAGGGACTCGGCGGCCTTGGGGCCGATCCCCCACAGCGCGCGGACCGGGAGCGGGCGCAGGAACGCGTTCGTGTCCGCTTCCGCGACGATAAGCACCCCATCGGGCTTGCTGATCGTCGAGGCGATCTTGGCGACGTGCTTCGTCGCGGCGACGCCGATGCTGCAGGTCAGGCCGGTCTCGTCGAGAACCCGGGCGCGCAGCGCTCGCGCGATCACGCCGGGGCTCCCCCACAGCCGTCGGGCGCCTCGCACATCCAGGAACGCCTCGTCGATCGAAAGCGGTTCGACGAGGGGCGTCACATCGCGGAAGAGCTTCATGACCTCGGCCGATTTCTCCAGATAGCGGTCGAAGTGCGGCAGCACCACGATCGCGGTCGGGCACAGGCGCAGCGCCTGCCCGACCGGCATCGCCGATCTCACACCGAAGCGCCGCGCCTCGTACGACGCGCTCGAGACGACCGAACGACTCTCCGGCGCGCCGATGATGATGGGCTTGCCCTTGAGCGTCGGATCGTCCAGCTGCTCCACCGACGCGTAGAACGCGTCCATGTCGACGTGCAGGATGCCGGCACCGGTGTCATCGGCACCCTCCGGTGAGACGATCCGGCCCGATCCGTCGCCACGCCCCATAGCCCTATTGTCCCGTGCCCGGGCGACACCTCGCACGTGCGAGAGTACGGGGCGGGTCGTCGCTCGTCGCTAGCCGGCGGCGCGCTCCAGAATCAGCTCGCGCACCCGCGCGGCATCCGCCTGGCCCTTCATCGCCTTCATGACCGCGCCGATCACGGCTCCGGCGGCTTGAACCTTGCCGTCGCGGATCTTCTCGAGCACGTCCGGCTGCGCGGCCAGCGCCTCGTCGATGGCGGCGATGAGCGCGCCGTCGTCCGAGACGACGGCCAGTCCCCGCGCGTCGACGACTTCCTGAGGAGTCCCCTCTCCCGCGATGACCCCTTCGAGCACCTGGCGCGCGAGCTTGTCGTTGAGGGCGCCGGAGTCGACCAGGGATTGGAGCGCGGCGACATCCGCCGGCGTGACCAGGTCCGTCGCCTCGCGGTCGGTCGCATTCGCGATGCGCGTGATCTCACCCGTCCACCACTTGCGAGCCGATGCGGGTGACGCGCCCGCCGCAACGGTGGCCTCGACATCTGCGAGCAGACCGCCGTTCACGACGTCCTGGAACTCGAGGTCGGTGAATCCCCAGTCGGCCTTCAACCGGCGCCGTCGAGCCGCGGGAGGCTCAGGCAGGGCTGCCCGCAGCTCGTCGATCAGGGCTGCGGACGGCGCGACCGGCAGCAGGTCGGGCTCGGGGAAGTAGCGGTAGTCGTCGGCATCCGACTTGGGGCGCCCGGGCGAGGTGGTGCCGGTGTCCTCGTGCCAGTGACGCGTCTCCTGGATGATCGAGCCGCCGGAGGCGAGGATCGCGGCCTGGCGCTGAATCTCGTAGCGGACGGCACGCTCCACCGATCGCATGGAGTTGACGTTCTTGGTCTCGGTGCGGGTGCCGAGCTTCGCCTGGCCGCGCGGCCGCAGTGAGACGTTCGCGTCGCAGCGCAGGTTGCCCCGCTCCATCCGGGCTTCTGAGATGCCCAGTGAGATCACGATGTCGCGGATCGTCTGGACATACGCCTTCGCGATCTCGGGCGCACGGTGCTCGGCGCCGAAGATCGGCTTCGTGACGATCTCGACGAGCGGGACACCGGCGCGGTTGTAATCGACGAGCGAGTACTCGGCACCCTGGATGCGACCGGTCGAGCCGCCGACGTGCGTGAGCTTGCCGGCATCCTCTTCCATGTGCGCCCGTTCGATCGGGACCGTCACGATCGTCCCGTCCGACAGCTCGACATCGACGGATCCCTCGAACGCGATCGGCTCGTCGTACTGCGAGATCTGGTAGTTCTTGCCGAGGTCGGGATAGAAGTAGTTCTTGCGCGCGAACCGGCTCGACGGGGCGATCGAGCACCCCAGGGCGAGGCCGAGGCTGATCGAGTAGCGCACCGCTTCGGCGTTCACGACCGGGAGCGATCCGGGAAGCCCCATGTCGACCGGCGCGACGTGCGAATTGACGCCGGCGGCGTGCCCGTCGGCGTGCGCGGGGTTCGCCGCGGCCGAGAACATCTTCGTCTTCGTGTTGAGCTCGACGTGCACCTCGAACCCGAGCACGGGTTCGTAGAGCTCCAGCGCCTTGTCGAACTCCATCAGCGCGCTCCCGGCCATCAGCGGGCACCTTCCTGCGTCGACGAGCTCAGCAGCCTCGGGGCGCGGTCCAGCAGCGGTCCGCCCCATGAGTCGACGAGCAGGGCTTCGAGCGCCGCGCCGACCCGGTAGAGTCGCGCGTCTTCACGGGCGGGTGCGAGGAACTGGATGCCGACGGGCAGGCCGTCCTCGTGCGCCAGGCCGGAGGGAATCGAGATGCCGGGGACGCCGGCCAGGTTCGCCGGGATCGTCGTGACGTCGTTCAGGTACATCTGCATCGGGTCGTCGATCTTCTCACCGAGGCGGAACGCCGTCGTGGGCGCCGAGGGCGTCGCGATCACATCGACGGCGGCGAATGCCTCGTCGAAGTCGCGCTGGATGAGCGTTCGGACCTTCTGCGCCGAGCCGTAATACGCGTCGTAATAGCCCGCCGACAGCGCATACGTGCCGAGGATGATCCGCCGCTTCACCTCGTCGCCGAAGCCCGCGTCGCGGGTCGCGGCCATGACGTCCTCCACCGTTCCGCCCGGGACGTCCACCCGCAGGCCGAAGCGCACCGAGTCGAACTTCGCGAGATTGCTGGATGCCTCCGCGGGAAGGATCAGGTAGTACGCGGCGACCCCGTACTCGAAATGCGGGGCGCTGATCTCGACGATCTCGGCGCCTTGCGCCTCCATGGCGCTCAGTGCCTCTCGGAAGGACTCCGAGACGCCGGCCTGGAAACCGGCATCCGGAAGCTCCTTGATCACGCCGACCTTGAGGCCCTTCAGCACGTCGCCGCGGGCACCCTCGCGAGCAGCGGCGGCGAAGGACGGCCACACGTCGAGGAGCGACGTCGAGTCGTGGGGATCGTGCCCGCCGATCACATCGTGCAGCAGACCCGCGTCGAGCACCGTGCGGGTCACCGGACCGACCTGGTCGAGACTCGAGGCCAGCGCGATGGCGCCGTAGCGGCTGACACCGCCGTAGGTCGGCTTGAGGCCGACGGTTCCGGTCACGTGCGCGGGCTGGCGGATCGAGCCGCCGGTGTCGGAGCCGAGTGCGAGCGGGGCCTCGAACGCTGCCACCGCCGCGGCCGATCCACCGCCGGAGCCGCCGGGGATCCGGTCGAGATCCCACGGGTTGTGCGTCGGGCCGTATGCAGAGTGCTCGGTGGAGGACCCCATGGCGAACTCGTCCATGTTCGTCTTGCCCAGCGGCACCAGGCCCGCGGCGCGAGCCCGCGCGACGACCGTCGCATCGAACGGCGACAGGTAGTTCTCGAGGATCCTGGAGCCGCTGGTCGAGGGCATGTCGGTCGTGACGAGTACGTCCTTGATCGCGAGCGGGACGCCCGCGATGGGCCCGAGCGGCTCGCCAGCGGCGCGGCGGCGGTCGATGTCGGCGGCGACGTCGAGGGCGTGGTCGCTGACATGCAGGAAGGCGTGGATGTCGGCATCGACCGCGGCGATCCGATCGAGGTGCGCCTGCGTCGCCTCGACGCTCGACACCTCGCCCGCGGTGAGCTTCTCGGCCAGATCCGCGGCGCTGAGTCGCGTGAGGTCGGTCATTGCTCTTCTCCGAGGATCGCGGTCACCCGGAATCGGCCGTCCGCGGCATCCGGAGCGTTCTGCAGCACCTGCTCCAGGGTGAGCATGTCGCCGACGGTGTCGGGGCGGAACACGTTCTCGAGGGGGATCGGGTGGCTTGTCGCGGGAACATCGGGGGTCGCGACCTGGGACACCTTCGCGATGTTGTCGACGATCACGTCGAGCTGGCCGGTCAGACGCTCGACCTCCTCGTCGCTCAGCTGGATCCGGGCGAGCACACCGAGATGGCGCACGAGATCAGGGGTGATTTCAGACACCGGTCAAGTCTAAGGGGGGCGCGGCTCGCCGCCCTGGTCCGCTCTCCTCGGCGAACAGCGTCCGGCGTAGGCTGAGCGCGTGACGACGTACGATCCTCCTCGCCCCTGGACTCGCAGCTACGCGGAGGGGGTGCCGGAGGATCTCGACCCCGTGTCGGGCTCGCTGATCGACATCGTCGAGGCCTCCGCGCGGGACTATCCCGATGCGGTGGCACTCGAGTTCTTCGGGCGCACGACGTCGTATCGAGAGCTCGAGCAGCAGATCCGAAGGGCTGCCACAGGGTTGCGCGACCTCGGGGTGCGTCCCGGGGATCCCGTCGCGATCGTGCTGCCCAACTGCCCGCAGCACATCGTCGCGTTCTACGCGATCCTGCGCCTGGGCGCGGTGGTGGTCGAGCACAATCCCCTCTACACGCCGCGTGAGCTGCGCAAGCAGTTCGAGGATCACGGCGCCAAGCACGCGATCGTGTGGACGAAGGTCGTGAAGTCGGTGCAGGACTTCCCTGCGGACCTCGCCGTGAGAAATCTCATCTCGGTCGATGTCATCACGGCGATGCCGCTGCTCACCCGGCTGATGCTCCGCCTGCCGATCGCGAAGGCCCGCGAATCCCGCGCTGCCCTCTACGAGCCGGTCACCGGCACGGTGTCGTGGCAGGATGTCGTCGGCGCGGTGCCCATCCCGTCATCCCACCCCAAGCCTGCGACCGACGATCTCGCGCTGATCCAGTACACGAGCGGAACCACCGGCACACCCAAGGGCGCCTCGCTCACGCACCGCAACCTGCTTTCGAACGCGGCGCAGGCCCGCGCCTGGGTCCCGTCGATCGTTCGCGGCGATGGATGCGTGGTCTACGCCGTGCTGCCGATGTTCCACGCGTACGGCCTGACGCTCTGCCTGACCTTCGCGATGTCGATGGGTGCGCGGCTCGTGCTCTTCCCGCGATTCGACCCCGACATGGTGCTGGACGTGACGAAGAAGCACCCAGCGACGTTCCTGCCGCTGGTCCCGCCGATCGCGGATCGGCTGCTGAAGGCCGCGAACGAGAAGGGCGTGTCGCTGCAGGGCACGAAAGTGGCGATCTCGGGTGCGATGGCACTCCCCCACGAGCTGGTCGTGCCCTTCGAAGCGGCATCCGGCGGCTATCTCGTCGAGGGCTATGGTCTGAGCGAGTGCTCGCCGGTCCTCATGGCCAATCCGGTCGCCGACAACCGCCTGGCGGGCACCATCGGCCTTCCGCTGCCGGGCACCGAATGCCGGGTGGTCGACCCCGACGATCCGACGCAGGATGTGCCGGAGGGCGAGCGCGGCGAACTAGTGGTGCGCGGCCCGCAGGTCTTCCAGGGGTACTACGGCAAGCCTGAGGAGACCGAGGCCGTAATGGTCGACGGCTGGTTCCGCACGGGCGACATCGTCACGATCGACGAGGCCGGGTTCGTCCGGATCGTCGACCGCATCAAGGAGCTCATCATCACGGGCGGCTTCAACGTCGCCCCGACCGAGGTGGAGAACGCGCTGCGCCAGCATCCGCAGGTCGAGGATGCCGCCGTGGTCGGTCTGCCCAGCGAGCACTCCGGCGAGGAGGTCGTGGCGGCGATCGTCGTGGCCGGCGACGAGCAGGTCGACGTCGATGCCATCCGCGAGTTCGCTCGCACCCTCCTCACCCCCTACAAGGTGCCCAGGCGCATCTTCGTCGTCGACGAACTGCCGAAGTCGATCATCGGCAAAGTGCTGCGCCGGCAGGTGCGCGAGCGCATCCTCACCCTGACGTCGGGAGCCTGACCTCGCTGGCAAGACGGGCGAGTTCGACGCGATTCGCGGCACCCGTCTTTCGAAGGATGTTGGAGATGTGCGAGCTCACGGTCTTCTCGCTGACGAACAATTCGTCAGCGATCTCGTGATAGGTGCGACCGGCGGCCACGAGCTCGACGATCTCCGACTCGCGGGGCGTCAGGCCCTCGATCGACGCCTCGTTCCCGGGAGACGTCGGCGCATCGTCTGGCAGCCCGACCGCTACGGGAATGCGGGCGTAGCGGGCAAGATCGCGCAGTACCCGCTCGATGGGCATCGCACCCAGGCCTACCGCGATCTCAAGCCCACGCCGCAGGACGGGGGCGGCCGCGCGACGGTCGGGTCTGCCGGCGAGGAGCAGGGCTTCTACGGCTCGCCGGCAAGCGTATGCCTCTTCCCACGGCCACGCGACAGCCCTGCAGGCGTCGGCGGCTTCGATCCACCGCTCCGCTGCATCGGAGTCGCTCGCTGCTCTTGCCCCCTCCGCTCGGTGAAGACGCGCGAGCGCGTCTTCACCGAGCGGACTGAGCCGCGGATACGCCCAGCGGGGTCCGCTCGGGGGAGCGGCGGCGAAGGCCAACGCTTCGACCAGGGTCTCGACCTCCTGAGCGGGTGATTCACAGCGCAGCGCTCGCGCATCTGCGAGAGTTCGCATCGCGGTGAACTGGAAGCGCACTCGGTCGAGATTCAGCGCCCGCTCGTTCACCGAGGCGAGCGTGCGGGCAGCTTCGAGGAGGGCGCCACGCTCGATCAGCAGCTCCGCAAGGCCGAGGTGGGCATCTGAGAGGATGTTCTTCGTCTCCGCGCGGAGCTCGGCGAGGCGTGCGAAATGTCCGTCAGCATCGCTGAATCGGCCCTGTCGTGTTGCCAGCCGTCCCGCGATGGCTCGGCCGGTCATGTCGATGATGGCCCCCGTGTGCTCGCCGATCGTGAAGCGGAGCGCTGCCGCACACTCCTTCCAGCGGCCGAGCTGAAACCAGCAGCGGGCTTCCTGTATCGCCAGCCAGGAGGTGTGCACATGCGGGAGGATGCCCACCGCGGACAGTCGACTTTGTTTGAGAGTCTCGGCAAAGCCCACCGTATCCTCACCGAACGCGGCGACGGCGGCCGCTAGCGCCGCGACGTTGTGCGCGAGTCCGTCCGGTGCGCGCAACGCTGCCGCGATTGCTCGCGGCGCGAGATGCAACGCCGTCTCGTCATCCTTCATGACCATCGCGAAATCGACTCCCGCCGCGAGCGACCAGGCGATTGCGAGATCGTTTCCGCTGCGCTCGGCGCATTCGCATGCTTCAGCGATGGCCGCCGCCGCGCGATCCGCCTCTGGCATCCACATCGACGCCAGCGCCAGCGCGTACGCGTGCTGCCAGCTGGTGCGGTGTCGAGCCGTGAGACCCAGCAGAGCGTCGATCTGCTGTGGTTCGGGCTCCCCGCGTTGGAGCGCCGCGATAAGAATCATGCGCCGCGCGGAGAGCTCCGCCCGTTCGAGCACATCGAGCTCATCAACAGTCGCGAGCAGTCGGTCGATGACATCCACCTCCCGCTGATGCGCGGCACATGCCCGCGCAGCGAGGCGCACGGCATGCAGGAGCACTTCTTCCGATTCGGAGACCACGGGCACGGCCGCGTGGAGGGACAGCGCACGTTCGACGAAGCGAAGCGACTGCGCGTCCGCGCCGGATTCCGTCGCCCGGCGAAAGGCGATGAGCGACCACCGGTATGCGTCGGAGGGGCTCCCCGACGCCGCCGCGTGGTCGGCGATCCGGCCGATGTCCTCGAACCCCTGCGCATCGGGGTCCGCATGCTCGCCGACGCGGACGAAGGCGGCGTGCCAGAACGCGCGCTCGCCGTCGCTCAGCTGAGAGTCGAGCACTTCTGCCGCGAGGGGATGCTGGAACCAGTAGGTTCGGCCATCCCTGGTCGTGATGGTCCCTGCCGTGGATGCTTCGGCGAGTCGCACATCCATAAGGCCCGAGTCGACGTCTTGCATCGCACCCCCGGCGAGAAGCAATTCCCGGAGTTGGTCGCCCGTCATCGGTCGTCCAGCCAACGCCATGACTCGCAGCATGGTGACGACGTCGGAGTCCAACCCCCGCGTCGACAATTCGACGGCATCGACAAGATCGGCGGGCATTGTGTCCGGCAGGCGGCGGACCTGCGGGTCGAGTCCGGCGACGACCAACGCGGTCAGGTAAGGGAAGCCGCGCGTGTGCGCGAACACATCCTCGACGAGGGACTGATGCGGCCGCGTCCCCAGCACCGCCGCGATCTGATCCTCGGTGCCCGCGCGGTCGAGCGGCCCCAGCGCGATGCTCGTGCACCGAGGCATGCGCCGGATGTTCGAGATCCACTGATCGACGGCACGACTCGAGCTGAAGAGCTCGTCGCGGACGGTGGCGATGATGCTCAGCGGACGGTCAGGAGAACCCGCCATCAGGTAGAGAACCACATCCAGCGTTGCGGGGTCGACCCACTGCAGGTCATCGAGCACGAGTACGACCCGGGACTCCGACGCGAGCTCGTCGATCCAGTGGTCGATCGCGACGAGCACACGGGATGCCGGCTCGTCGAAGTCGATCGACCCGTCAGCCCCGGTCGCGCGGAGCATGGAACGAAACAGCAGGAACGGCACCGAGACGGTGGAGAGGGGCAATCCGGCTCCGACGAACGCTCGTGCGTGAGGGTGAGCGCGGATCACATCTTGCGCCAGCACGGTCTTGCCGACCCCGGCCGGTCCGGTGATGACCACCGTGCCGGCACCCTCACCGTTTGGGCCGGTGAGCGCTGCTGCGATGCGCTCCCGAACCTCGTCGCGTCCGACGACAGCTGCCGGCCGCTCGGCCTGGCTGTTCATGGCATCAGTCTGACATCGCAGCCACACGCCTGCACTGGATCTGAGGGTTCCGCCGGCCGATCTGAGGGTTGTCCCACGATGTGCTCGATCCGCGTGGCGCGGACGCTGAAGACAGCCCGGACACGACGGGCGGACCTCACAGAAGGGCCAGACCATGGAGAAGACCTCACGCCCAAGCCGGCAGTTGGTGGCACTACTCGCTGCAGGAGCGGTCGCCGCTGCGTTCGGCGTGACCGCGACCATCGCCTTCGCCGACCCCGACTCCGCTGACACCCACGGCCATTGCACCAGCGTCGCCGTCACGGACGCGTCAGCGGTACCGTCCGAGTATGCCTGCGGCGGCGGCGGTGGCAGGCCCGCGGTCGTGCGATGAACCGCGCGGCGCAGTGAGTGCACGTTGGGCTGCTCTCATCCTGTGCAGCGGGCAGCTCAACGCGTCATCCAGTTCGTCCGGTCGCGGGCGGCCAGGGCCGCAGAGCTCACTCAGTCCGCGAGGCCGTCCCGCGCCACCGCCACGGCGTACGGGAACAGCGTCGCTTCGAACACGCCGCCCGCGACGGCCGGATCACGCTGCATCACCCCCCGCGCGGCCGCCTCGTCGGCAGCCTCGAAGATGGTGATGCCCCACGTGCCGACATCCTCCTGCGTGCGACCCGCCAGGATGAGGTCGCCGCGATCCCGGAGCGACACCAGATACGCGAAGTGGGCCTCGACGACGGCGGCCTCCTCGTCGGTCGGCGCGCCGACCATCTCGGGGCGGATCGGCACGATCCGGTAGAGCCACTGCGGACGCGGCGAATCCGTCATGCGATCACTCGGCGGCCGGGGTGACCGCATCGAGGGCCGCCGGCCCCTCCGTTACGAGGAGGTGGAACTGCGCGGCATCCAGGATCCGGATGCCGAGCTCCTCCGCCTTCGTGAGCTTCGAGCCGGCTCCGGGCCCGGCGGCTACGAAGTCGGTCTTCTTCGACACGCTCGACGCCGCCTTGCCGCCCGCCTTGATGATGGCCTCCTGCGCGCCCTCGCGGGAGTAGCCCTCGAGGGATCCGGTGGGCACGACCGTCAGTCCGTCGAGCACGCCGCCTTCCGTGACGGACGCCCCCGGCCCGGCGTGGCCGGGCGTGGCGAGCTGTGCACCGGCGGCCGTCCACCGGTCGACGATCTCGCGGTGCCAGTCCACGTCGAACCAGTCCACCAGTGCGTCGGCGATGATGCCCCCGACGCCCTCGACTGCCGCCAGCTCGTCGCGCGATGCCGCGCGGATCGCGTCGACCGAGCCGAACCACTCGGCCAGCGCACGAGCGGCCACCGGGCCGACGTGACGGATGTTCATGGCCACGAGGAACCGCCAGAGGTCCTTCGTCTTCGCGGCCTCGATGTTGGCGAGCAGTGCCGTCGCGGCGACGGACAGCATGTGCTGGGCATCGCCGTCGAACGGCGCGTCTGCGTCGAAGGCGGGGTCGCCCTTCTTGCGCTGCCGCCGGAACGGCGAGCGTGTGTCAGGGGTGCCGTCCTCGAGAAGGCGGGGCAGGCCGGTCTCGGCATCCCGCACCACCACGTCGATGGGGAAGAGATCCTCGGGACCCAGGTCGAACAGTCCGGCCTCGGATGCGAGCGGCGGCGCCTCGGGCCGGACCGGCTGCGTGAGTGCGGCCGCCGACACTTCGCCGAGCCCCTCGATGTCGAGGGCACCGCGCGATCCGACGTGCTCGACGCGGCCGCGCACCTGGGCGGGGCAGGAACGGGCATTCGGGCACCGCAGATCGATGTCGCCCTCTTTCGCGGGGGCGAGCGGCGATCCGCATTCGGGGCACTCGGTCGGCATGACGAAGGCGCGCTCGGATCCGTCGCGAAGCTCGACCACGGGACCCAGCACCTCGGGGATGACGTCCCCCGCCTTGCGCAGCACGACGGTGTCGCCGATCAGCACGCCCTTCGCCTTGACGACATCCTGATTGTGGAGCGTCGCCTGCCGTACGATGCTGCCGGCGACCCGCGCGGGCGCCATCACCGCGAACGGTGTAGCGCGGCCGGTGCGCCCCACCGAGACGACGATGTCGAGCAGCTTGGTGTTGACCTGCTCGGGCGGGTACTTGTACGCGATCGCCCAGCGCGGAGCCCTGCTCGTCGCGCCCAGCTCGTCGTGCAGCGCGAGCTCGTCGACCTTGACCACCACCCCGTCGATCTCGTGCTCGACATCGTGCCGGTGCTCACCGTAGCGGCGGATGAACTCGTCCGCGCCCTGCCCCGAATCGGCGACCCTGAAGTAGGCGCTCGTCGGGAGTCCCCACGACGAGAGCAGCGCGTAGACCTCGCTCTGCGTGGTCACGGGCGGATCCGGCCAGGCGCCGATGCCGTGCACCGTCATCCGCAGACGCGACAGCCGCTGGTGCACCGCGTCGAGCTGCCTGGCGTTCTTGCCCTCGGTCTTCTGGCGGAGCGACCCGCTCGCCGCGTTGCGCGGGTTGGCGAACAGGCGATCGCCCATGGACTCCTGGTACGCGTTGAGCGACTCGAAGTCGGCGACGTTGAAGAAGACCTCTCCCCTGACCTCGACGAGCGCGGGATGCCCCTCCCCGGCCAGCCGCTGCGGGATGCCGGCGATCTGCCGCACGTTCTCGGTGACGTCCTCGCCCACGCGCCCGTCGCCTCGAGTGGCCGCCGAAGTCAGCCGGCCGCGCTCATAGCGCAGCGACAGGGCGAGCCCGTCGATCTTAAGCTCGCAAAGGTAGTGGACCGGGCGCCCGGCATCCCGTTCGACCTTCGTCGTCCATGCGAGGAATTCCGCGTCGCTGAAGACGTTGTCGAGGCTCAGCATGCGCTCGGCGTGCTCGATGGGGGCGAACAGGGTGCCGGATGCCGCGCCCACCGTGAGCGTCGGCGAATCCTGGCTCTGCAGTTCGGGATGCAGCCGCTCGATCTCTTCGAGCCGGTGCATCCATTCGTCGTAAGTCGCGTCGTCGACCACGACCGTGTCGCGCCCGTAGTACGCCTCGCGAGCGTCGAGGATCTTGGCGGTCAGCGCCTGCGCATCGGCGCGGGCGTCTTCGAGCCTGAGGTCGGAGAAGTCGGAGAAGTCGGAACCGTCAGCCACTCCGCCAGTCTAGGGACGGGCTGCGACGCTCAGAACGGGCACCGCGGACACGGTTTCGGCGACCGTGAACTGTCCGATCACGCGGGTGCCGTCGTACAGGACTGCGGTCTGCCCTGGGGCGACTCCGTCGAACGGGATGTCCGGACGCACGCTCAGCACGCCGTCGTCCAGGCGCGCGGTGGCTGCCACCGGATCCGCGTGCGCGCGGATCTGCACGTCGCAGGGGAACTCGGATGCCGCGGGGGCGCGTCCCGTCCAGGTGAACCGGTCCCCCGAGATCTCAGCCGTCGCGAGAGCCTCCTTCGGTCCCACGACGACGGTGTTCGACACCGGTCGCACCTCGAGGACGAAGCGCGGCTTGCCGTCGGGAGCCGGTACGCCGAGCGACAGTCCGCGGCGCTGGCCGACTGTGAATGCGTGGGCGCCCTCGTGCGAGCCGACCACGGCGCCGGTGCGGTCGACGATGTCGCCTGTCGCCGTCCCGACCCGGTCGGCGAGCCAGCCTCGGGTGTCGCCGTCGGGGATGAAGCAGATGTCGTGGCTGTCGGGCTTGTGGGCGACGGTGAGCCCCCGTGCCTCCGCCTCGGCGCGCACCAGCGCTTTCGAGGGTGTGTCGCCGAGCGGGAACAGCGTGTGGGCGAGCTGATCCGCCGTCAGCACGCCCAGGACGTAGGACTGGTCCTTGGCGTTGTCGCTCGCGCGATGCAGCTCCAGGGCTCCGGATTCGTCGGTGCGGAGGATCGCGTAGTGCCCCGTGCACACGGCGTCGAAGCCGAGATCGAGAGCCTTCTCGAGCACGGCCGCGAACTTGATCCGCTCGTTGCATCGCATGCACGGGTTCGGCGTGCGTCCCGCGGAGTACTCGGCGACGAAGTCCTCGATGACATCGTCTCGGAAGCGCTCCGAGAAGTCCCAGACATAGAACGGGATGCCGAGTCTGTCCGCCGCGCGGCGCGCATCCATCGCGTCCTCGATCGTGCAGCATCCGCGCGACCCGGCGCGCAGGGTGCCACCGGCGCGGGAGAGCGCGAGGTGCACGCCGGTGACGTCGTGACCGGCGTCCACCGCGCGTGCGGCAGCCACCGCGGAGTCCACTCCGCCGCTCATGGCCGCCAGTACGCGCATCCACCGATTCTACGAGGGATGCCTCAATCCGGCCTGGGAGCCGCGGCGGCAGCGAACGGACCCGAGGCATCACCGCACGACGCGGGACGACATCCCGGCGCGGCGGGCCTGCTCGTACGCCTCGGGCAGCGCCGCGAGCACGGCATCCACGTCCTTCACCGTGGTGGTGCGACCGAGCGTGAAGCGCAGCGCGCTGCGCGCGGCCGCGTCGCCGAGCCCCATGGCGAGGACGACATGCGACGGCTCGGGCGTGCCCGCCTGGCATGCCGAGCCGGTCGACACCGCGATCCCCGCCATGTCCAGCAGCAGCAGCAGCGAGTCGCCCTGGGCACCGGGAAGCACGACGTGAACATGCCCCGGCAGGCGGTCGGCTGACGAAGCCGAGATCCTCGCCTGCGGGATCGCCGCCACGATCCCCGACTCGAGGTGGTCGCGCAGGGCCCTCAGGCGCACGGACTCCGTCTCGAGTTCGGAGATCGCGAGCTGCGCCGCCACCGCGAACGCCATCGCCCCGGCGGGATCCTGGGTGCCCGACCGCAGCCCGCGCTGCTGGCCCCCGCCGTGGACGAGCGGCTCGACCCTGGCTTCGCGGGCGACCACCAGGGCGCCCACGCCGGCGGGTCCGCCGAGCTTGTGCGACGCGACGCTGAGCGCCACGAGGCCACCGCCTCGCGAGCCGGAATCCGTTCGGAGGCGGCGGAACGACAAGGGAACATGCCCGAACGCGCCCACCGCGTCCAGATGCAGCGGCACCCGGGCATCGGCGCAGAAGGCGGATGCCGCGGCCACGGGCTGGAGGGTTCCGATCTCGTTGTTCGCCGCGAGGAGCGTGGCGACCGCGGCATCCCCGCTGTCCACGGCCATCACCCACGCATCGAGGTCGAGCCGCGCATCGCGGTCGACCGGGACCCATTCGACATCGGCCACCTCGTGCGCGTGCAGCCAGGCGACGGTGTCGATCGTCGCGTGGTGCTCGGCCGTCGACGCGACGATCGTCGAGCGTCCGGTGGTCTCGCGACGGCCACGGTAGAGACCGGCGATGCCGAGGTTCACCGACTCGGTGCCGCCGGATGTGAAGACGACTTCGATCGGATCGCAGTCGAGGACGGCGGCGAGGCGCTCCCGTGCGTCCTCGAGCACGCGCCGGGCGGCCTGGCCCGCGCCGTGGATGGATGACGCGTTCCCGACGATCGCTGTGGCCTCCAGCCACGCATCGCGGGCCTGCGGTCGCAGTGGTGTCGTCGCGGCGTGATCGAGATAGACCATCCACACCTCCGTCGGCCGTAACCTGCCTGACTCACGGCCTTACTACTGTAGAACCCATGATCAGCCCCCAGTCGCTCACGACGGCTGTCGCGCAACCGGGCCTGCTCAGCTCGGATCTCGACGATCTCGGCGTGACGTTCGGTCCGGATGGCACGACGCTGCGGGTCTGGTCGGCCGGCGCGAGCGCGGTCGAACTCGTGGTCTTCGATGACACCGACCTGGACTGGATCACCGACACTCTCCCCCTTGTTCCGGTCGCGGGCGGCGTCTGGTCGGTCACCACGCACTTGCTGCACCGGGGCGCGCGCTACGGCATCCGGGTGGACGGGCCGCTCGGGCAGGGAAGCACCTTCAACCGCGGGAGCCTGCTGATCGAGCCGTATTCGCGCGGGCTCATCACCGGCGGCTTCGCCGACCACCGCTCCGTCGTGATCGACGGGTCGTTCGACTGGGGCGGAGTGGGCAAGCCGAACGTCCCGATGGACCGCACGGTGATCTACGAGGGCCACCTGAAGGGGATGTCGAAGCGGCATCCGCAGGTGCCGCCCGCCCTGCACGGCACGTACGCCGGTCTCGCGCATCCTGCGATGCTCGACCACTTCCTCTCGGTCGGCGTCACCAGCATCGAGCTGCTTCCCGTTCACGCATTCGCGACCGAGCCGCGGCTCCTGCAGCACGGGCTCACCAACTACTGGGGGTACAACTCCCTCAACTTCTTCACGCCGCACGCCGCGTACGCCACGGCCGAGAGCCGGCGTCACGGGCCCGAGGCGATCCTGCGCGAATTCAAGGGGATGGTGAAGCTCCTCCACGATGCCGGCCTCGAAGTGATCCTGGACGTCGTCTACAACCACACCGCGGAAGAGGGACTCGGCGGCCCGCGCACGAGCCTGCGCGGCATCGACAACCGCAGCTACTACCGCCAGCACGAGGACGGCGCTTACATCGATGTCACGGGATGCGGCAATTCCGTGAACACCGCGACGGATGCCGCGGCCCGCATGGTGCTCGATTCGCTGCGGTACTGGGCGAACGACGTGCAGATCGACGGCTTCCGGTTCGACCTCGCCGCGACCCTCGGCCGTGACGCCTCGCATGAGTTCACGTCCGAGCATCCCCTTCTCCGTGCCATCATCGACGACCCGGCCCTCGCGGGGGTGAAGAAGATCTCGGAGCCGTGGGACGTCGGCATGGGCGGCTGGCAGACCGGCAACTTCGGCGACGGCTGGAGCGAGTGGAACGACCGCTATCGCGACCGCGTCCGGAACTTCTGGCTCAGCGACGTCGACTATGCCCGCAGGGCGTCGACGGCGCCGGTGGGCATCGGCGGACTCGCCACTCGGCTGGCGGGATCGTCCAACACCTTCAGCCTCGAACGCGGCCCGCTCGCGAGCGTCAATTTCATCACGGCCCACGACGGCTTCACGCTGCGCGATCTCGTCTCGTACGACGTCAAGCACAACCTAGGCAACGGCGAGCACAACCGCGACGGCGCCGACACGAATCGGTCGTTCAACCACGGTGCCGAAGGCCCCACCGACGACGCGGGAATCCTCGCCACCCGTCGCAAGGCGATGCGGAATCTCCTCGGCACACTGCTGCTCTCAGCGGGCATACCCATGCTGACCGCGGGCGATGAATTCGGCCGCTCGCAGCGCGGAAACAACAACGCGTACTGCCATGACTCCGCCCTCACGTGGCTGTCATGGGAGCGCGCGCCGTGGCAGCTCGACCTTCAGGCCCACGTGCGGCACCTGATCCGGCTGCGCCGCGAGAATCCGGCGCTGCGGCCGATCCGCTTCGCGCGGCTCGATGAGCGGACGCCTTCGGCGTCCGTCATGGAATGGTACGACGAGCATGGCGAGACGATGTCCATCGACCGGTGGACGAACCCGTCCCACCGGACGCTGCAGTACGTCGCGGCATCCACTCCCGAAGTCGAGGAGTTCAACCGGATCCTGCTGATGGTGCACGGCAACGAGCAGCCCATCGAGGTGACTCTGCCGACGATCGCGGGCGTGAAGCGATTCGTCTCGCTGTGGTCGAGCGCCGATGAGACGCCCGTCGACGACGGGCGCGAGCATCTGCCCGGCGACGCGGTGCCGCTCGCCGGCACCTCCATGCATCTCTTCCGGGTGGAGTGAGCCGGAGCAGTCGGGTCCTGCGCCTGTCGCCCCGCCGAGCCGCACGGTAGGTTCGAGACGTGGTCACCTCAAAGCGAGCTGCCGGATCCCGCCCCTGGCGGAGCGCCTCCTCCGTTCCGGTTCGCGATGCCGGCCCGTCGCAGTCGCGACGAGACACGGTTTCGGGACGCATCCCGCTCGCGCTGCCTTTCCCGTCCGTGCCCTGGGGAGACTACCGGCCGAAGGCGTTCGCGGGCGAGGCGATCCCCTTCCGCACGACGGCGTTTCGCGAGGGCCACGACCGCATCGGGGTGCATGTTCGTCTCACCTCGCCGTCCGGGGATGTCTCGCTGCATCGCCTGAGTTCGCTCGAGGACGGCTTCGACCGATGGGCGACGACCATCGCACTGCTGGAACAGGGCGTCTGGCGTTTCCGCTTCGAGGGATTCGCGGACGAATTCGCGACCTGGGAGCATGCCGCCGACGTGAAGATCGAGGCGGGCGTGGATACCGCGCTCATGCGCGAACTCGGCGCCGGCCTGTTCGACCGGGCGATCGCGGAGAAGTCACGGCCGATCGCCGAGCGGCGCGTGCTGCAGAACGCCGCAGTCGCCCTGCGCGACGGCGCCGTCGACGATGCTGCCGCACTCGAACTGATCCGCGACCCTTCGATCGCGGCCTACTTCGCCGCGCGGCCGCTGCAATCGCTGCTGACCGTGGGCGCCGACTTGGAGCTGCTCGTGGAGCGCGAGAGGGCCGGCGCCGGCGCCTGGTACGAGTTCTTCCCGCGATCCGAAGGCGCGCGCCGCCTCAAGGACGGCACGATCAAGAGCGGGACCTTCCGCACCGCCGTCAAGCGCCTCCCCGGCGTCGCGGCGATGGGGTTCGATGTCCTCTACCTCCCGCCCGTCCATCCGATCGGGCGGATCAACCGCAAGGGCCGCAACAACACGCTCGACCCGCGGCCCGGGGATCCCGGCTCGCCGTGGGCGATCGGCGCCGAGGAAGGCGGGCACGACGCCGTCCATCCCGATCTGGGCACGCTCGCCGACTTCCGCGCGTTCGTGCGGGCGGCGCGCGCCGAGGGGGTCGAGGTCGCGATCGACCTGGCACTCCAGGCCGCGCCCGACCACCCCTGGGTCGCCGCGCATCCGGAGTGGTTCACGACGCTGCCGGACGGCTCGATCGCGTACGCCGAGAACCCGCCGAAGAAGTACCAGGACATCTATCCGGTCAACTTCGACAACGACCCCGAGGGACTGCGCACCGAGGTGCTCCGCATCGTGCGGCACTGGATCGCCCAGGGCGTGAACATCTTCCGCGTCGACAACCCGCACACCAAGCCGCTGCAGTTCTGGGAGTGGCTGATCGCGACCGTCACCGCCGAGAGCCCCGACGTGGTGTTCCTCGCCGAGGCGTTCACGCGACCGGCTCCCATGCAGAGTCTGGCCTCGGCCGGGTTCCAGCAGAGCTACACCTACTTCACGTGGCGCAACACCAAGGTCGAGCTCGAGGGGTTCCTGTCGGGTCTCGCGCATGAGACGGCGGACTTCGTCCGGCCCAACCTGTTCGTCAACACCCCCGACATCCTCACCGAGTACCTCCAGTTCGGCGGGCGCCCGGCATACCGGATCCGCGCGGCGATCGCTGCGACGGCGGCACCCACGTACGGCGTGTACGCGGGCTACGAGCTCTACGAGAACGTCGCGCGCCCGGGTTCCGAAGAGAACATCGACAACGAGAAGTACGAGTACAAGCTCCGCGACTGGGCCGGCGCACAGGAGCGCGGGGAGTCGCTCGCACCATTCCTGGCGCGCCTCAACGAGATCCGCCGTGAGCACCCCGCGTTGCGGCAGCTGCGCAACATCAGCATCCACTGGAGCGACGACGACGCCATCCTGGTGTACGCCAAGCACCTGGACGGGGCCCTGTCGTCGTCGGGTCGCAGCGACACCGTGATCGTCGTCGTCAACACCGACCCCCACTCGGTGCGCCAGACGATGGTGCACCTCGACACGCGAGTGTGGGGCGTCCCGCCCGGCGAGCCGTTCGAGGTCGAGGATCTGCTGACCGGCGCACAATGGACCTGGTCCGACCACAACTTCGTCATGCTCGACGCGTTCGCCGAGCCCGTCCACATCCTGCACGTGAAGGTACCGCAATGACTCCCTCTGACCAGCTGTTCGACGCCGTCGCAACCGGGGCGCACCATGATCCGCACGCGGTGCTCGGCATCCATCCCGGCACCGACACCCAGGGCGGCACGGAGTGGATCGTCCGCACGCGACGGCCGCTGGCCGCGAGCGTCACCGCGGTGTTCACGGACGGGACCCGTGTTCCGCTCGAGCACGTGCGCTCCGGGATCTGGGAAGGCACCCGCTCGGGGAGCCCCGGCGCGTACGAGATACTGACGACGTACGCGGACGGTCCGGACTACATCTCCGACGACCCGTACCGCCACCTGCCGACAGTCGGCGAAGTCGACCTGCATCTCATCGCCGAAGGCCGGCACGAGCAGCTCTGGAACGTCCTGGGTTCGCATGTGCGCACGATCGACGGCTCGGCGGGCACGTCGTTCGCAGTGTGGGCGCCGAACGCGCGAGCGGTGCGCGTCGTAGGGGACTTCAACCGCTGGGACGGGCAGGGCCACTCGATGCGCTCCATGGGCGGCAGCGGCGTGTGGGAGCTGTTCATCCCCGGCATCGGGGCCGGGACCGCCTACAAGTTCGAGCTGCTCAGCCGGCACGGCGACTGGGTCCTCAAGGCCGATCCCATGGCCCGGTTCGCCGAGCTGCCTCCGGCCACGGCATCCGTCGTCGTGCAGTCCGCCTACTCCTGGGGGGATGACGAATGGATCACGCGCCGCGGGCGGTCCACACCGGTTTCGCAGCCGATGTCGGTGTATGAAGTGCATCTCGGTTCGTGGCGCCCCGGTCTGTCGTACCGCGCGGCCGCCGACCAGCTCGTGGACTACGTCACCGGGCTGGCATTCACCCATGTCGAGTTCATGCCCCTCGCGGAGCATCCGTTCGGCCCATCGTGGGGATACCAGGTCACGGGCTATTACGCGCCCACGAGCCGCTTCGGTCACCCCGACGACTTGCGCTACCTCATCGATCGACTGCACCGCGCGGGCGTCGGCGTGATCATGGACTGGGTCCCCGGGCATTTCCCCAAGGACGAGTTCGCGCTCGCGCGATTCGACGGCGAGGCGCTCTACGAGCATCCCGACCCGCAGCGCGGCGAGCACCGCGACTGGGGCACGTACATCTTCGACTATGGGCGCAACGAGGTGCGCAACTTCCTCGTGGCCAATGCGCTCTACTGGTTCGAGGAATTCCACGTGGACGGGCTGCGGGTGGATGCCGTCGCGTCCATGCTCTACCTCGACTACTCCCGCGAGGACGGCGAATGGTCGCCGAACGTCCACGGCGGCCGCGAAAACCTCGAGGCGATCCGCTTCCTGCAGGAAGTGAACGCCACGGCCTACAAGCGCTATCCGGGCATCGCGATGATGGCGGAGGAGTCGACGAGCTTCCCCGGCGTGACGGCCCCTACCAGCCGGGCGGGTCTCGGCTTCGGGTTCAAGTGGAACATGGGGTGGATGAACGACTCGCTGCAGTACGTCAAGCGCGACCCGATGTACCGCTCGCACCACGAGGGCGAGCTGTCGTTCTCATTCGTGTATGCGTTCAGCGAGAACTACGTCTTGCCCATCAGCCACGACGAGGTCGTGCACGGCAAGGGCAGCCTCTTCTCGCGCATGCCCGGCGACCACTGGCAGAAGCTCGCCAACATGCGCGCGTTCCTCGCCTACATGTGGGGCCATCCCGGCAAGCAGCTGCTGTTCATGGGCCAGGAGTTCGGGCAGATCTCGGAATGGTCCGAAGGTCGCTCGCTCGACTGGTGGCTGCTCGATCAGCCGTCGCACGTCCAGCTGCAGGACTTCGTCGCCTCGCTCAACCGCACCTACCTCGACCATTCCGCGCTCTGGGCGAGGGACAGCGACGGCGCGGCGTTCTCACGCC
Source organism: Microbacterium deminutum (assembly GCF_039530205.1). Lineage (NCBI taxonomy): Bacteria > Bacillati > Actinomycetota > Actinomycetes > Micrococcales > Microbacteriaceae > Microbacterium > Microbacterium deminutum. The sequence continues at coordinate 79,725 of NZ_BAAAOG010000007.1, read as the reverse complement.
TCGGCGCACCGAACTGGAACCCCAACGTCGTCGCGTTCGCGCGTCGCGACTGGCACGGCAACACCGTCGTGGTCGTCTGCAACTTCTCGGGCGTCCCCCTCGAGAACTACGACATGCACCTGCCGGAGGTGGGGGCGTGGCACGAGATCCTCAATACGGATGCTGCGGCCTACGGCGGATCGGGAGTCGGCAACATGGGCGTCGTCCACGCGATGGACGGCGGCCATGCTCGGCTCGTGCTTCCGCCGCTCGGTGTGCTTTGGCTGCGGCACGAATCGGCGCCCGGCTCGCAGTCGAAGGGGTGACGGATGCTGGTCGGCGGCGCTCTGCGCCGTCGACGTCGCTCAGAACAGCAGTGAGGCCAGGCGGCCGCGCGCGCGGATGACCCGTGTGTCGGTGTCGCCGACGAGGGCGAAGAGCTCGAGCAGCCGCTCGCGCACCGGACCGCGCTCGTCTGCAGGCAGGGCCGCGAACAGCTCGAGGAGCCGGTCGAAAGCGTCGTCGACGTGGCCCCCGGCGAGGTCGAGGTCTGCCACGGTGAACTGGGCCTCGACGTCGGCGGGCGCGGCGGCAGCCGCGGCCCGCGCGGCCTGGAGGTCCGCTCCCTGGACGCGGTCGAGCAGCCGCACCTGTCCGAGCCCGGCGCGGGCGTCGGCATCCCGCGGATTCTCCGCCAGTGCCTTCTCGTATGCGGCGATCGCGCGCGGGTAGTCGCCGGCCTCGATCGCGTCGTACGCCTCGGCGTGCAGCGGCGGCAGCGGGGGCTCGACCGGCTCCGCGGCGTCATCGCCCGTCGCATCCCCCGCGACCTCGACGCTCCCGGTGACGCCGTTCTGCGCGGCCAGCTGAAGCAGCTGCGCGAACACCTCGCGCACCTGCTGCTCGGGGACCGCGCCTGTGAAGAGGGGGACGGGCTGGCCGCCGACCAGGGCGACGACCATGGGGATCGACTGGGCGCGGAACGCCTGCGAGAGCTGCGGGTTCGCGTCGACATCCACCTTCGCGAGCACGAGGCGTCCGGCCGCCTCGAGGACGAGCTTCTCGAGCACCGGCGTCAGCTGCTTGCACGGGCCGCACCACTCCGCCCATAGGTCGATGACGATCGGCACGGTGCGCGAGAGCTCGAGGATCTCGGGGAACGTCTCATCCGTGACATCGATGACGAGCGACGGGACGACGCCGCCCGGAGTGCTCTGCGTCTCGCCGACCGCGGGTGCCGCCGGACGATTCCGAAGTGCCGACAGGTCTACAGCACCGCGCAGCGCGGCGCCCGGGGCGGCATCGGTCACTTGATCACCTTCGCGTCGAGGATGTCGGAAGAGTATCCCAGCAGGCGGATCTTCTCGTTGGAACCCTGGCCGGGGACGTAGAAGAAGATCTGGTCGGTGAACGTGGTCGAGAAGCCCGTCGCGGACTGGTCCGCCCCCGCGAGGGTCTTCACGGTGGGGTTGTTCTCGAGCTTGATCACCGCGTCGGAATTGGTCGGCTTGACGGTGTCGGTCTCGTTGACGTTGACGGCGACGATCGCACCGCTTTCGAGAGTCGCCAGCGCGAACGGATCGTGAGCGCCCGGCCCTGACGTGAACGTCAGGCTGCCGGTGTTGGACGCCGTCTTGTTGAATTCGTCGAGGCGCTTCTTGCGGTCGCTCGCGATGCTGTCGCGCAGGTGATCGCCCTGGGCCTCGAACATGTCGAAGTACTTGCTCTTCTCGCCGTGGTTGATGATGTCGGAGTACGCGGCGGCGACCTTGTTGGGAGGCATCACCAGGAACGAGGAGTCCGGCGGCACCTGCGTCGCACCGATGTACGTCGGCGCGAGATCGGGCATGAGCGTCGAGGCTTCGAGGCTGGCCTCGTACGAGAGCTTGTAGGGCGACCACGCGTCCGCCTGGGTCAGCACCATGATGCTCGAGGTCTTCGTCTTCTGGTCGTCGACGACGGCCATCATCGACCGCGGCCACCCGTCGTACGCCTGCGGAAGGACGATCTCGAGCGGCTTGGTGAGGATGGGAGCCGGCGCTTTGTAGTCGGCGATCGAGCCGCGCAGCGCATAGTTCGTCGCTCGGGCCGCCAGCACGGTGCCGTCGAGGCGGGTAGCCGCCAGAGACTCGTCACGCGCATCGTCGGCCTTGGCCGCGGTGTGGGCGACGCGCGAGATGATGCGCTCAGCCTGCGCCTTGGTGACGGCCGGCGCCTGCTGCCCCTCGGGCACGATCACCGTGGCCGTCGGGGTGGGCGTCGCCGACTGACCCAGCTGCGGCCAGGAATCTGCCGAGCAGCCGCTGAACAGAAGCGCGGACACGGCGACCACCGGCAGCACGGCGAACGCCCGGCGCCCGCTCGAGACGGCGCGACGAGACGCAGGGCCGGCGCTGATCACGCCCTTGTCCGCGGCGACCACGGCGAGGTCGATGGGCTCGGTGACCGGAAGGGGCAGCCCCTTGCGGCGCGGCCCACGCGAGCGGCGGGCATGACGGATGGCGAGGATGTAGAGCAGCACGCCCACGGCCATGACGATGGCGCCGCCGACGATCAGGGGCCCCGCCCATGGCGTGGCGTTCGTGATGGGCCACGAGATGGCGACATCTGCGGGCGCGGGCTTCACGCCGTCCGTCGCCACGAGGACGCTCATCTCTTCGGGGAGCTGGAGAGGCGCGATCAGGATGTCGGTCTGCTGGAACTCGTCGAGCCAGAGGTCGGAGCCGATGGGGCTGTGTGCGGGCAGGGCGTCTGCGTTGGCATTGCCCGAACCGGCATCCCCGGGACCGGCGTCACCCGAACCGGCGGAGGCATCGGAGCCGGCGGTCGCGCCGCCGGCGGCGGCATCCGGAACGACATTCTTCGTCACGATCGCGCCCTTGCGATCGAGCGTGACGTCGTTGTACGACACGTCCGCGAGCCAGGCCTTCATGTCGGCCGTGCGGCCGTACGCGGCGAAGATGTCGCCGTGGCCCTGCGCACGCAGGGTCTGCGCTCCGGGGAGCTGATTGAGGACGGCGCCGTGGATGAGGAGGTACGGAGCGGGCGTCTCAGCGGAGATCGACGCGGTCTCGGTCTTGGGTCCCTGGAAGATCGTCCGCTGGGCGATGCCCGCCACGATCATCACGGCAGCGAGCACGAACGCAGCCACGGCCCACACGAAACGCACGAATCACACCTCTCCGGACCCGCGAGAAACCCTGCGGGTCGTCGACTTGACATTTCAGCCTAGCGAAAGTGACCTGAGAGCCGCCCGGGAGGGTCGATTCGGGGATCTGCGCGCCACCTGTGCGTATCCTGACGGAACACGGATCGGCCAGCGCGCCGAGAGAGGCGGCATCCTCCCATGAAGGTGCACAACCCCTTCCGCGTGGCGTTCGTCGCGACACTCGGGGTAGGACTCGGGCTTCTGCTCATCGGCAGCATCCAGACGCTCTCGACGATCCTCCTCTACGTGGGGACCGCGCTGTTCCTGTCGCTGGGCCTCGACCCGATCGTCGCGTTCCTGGAGCGGCGGGGCATGAAGCGCTGGCTCGCGGTGCTGATCACGATCCTCGGCGTGCTGGCGGTCTTCGCCGGGATCATCCTCATCGTCCTGCCGGTGATCATCGGGCAGATCAGCCAGCTCGTGACAGAGATCAGTCAGATCATCCGGCAAGGCAAATGGGACGACATCGTCCACGGCGTGCAGGCCTGGATCCAGCAGCGCTTCCCCGCCCTCAACATCGATCAGGCGTGGGGCTACGTGACGAACTGGTTCGGGTCGCTGGATGTCGGATCCATCGGCGGCGGGCTCATCGCAGCCGGAGCGACCGTCATCGCCGGATTCACGGGCGCCTTCATCGTCCTCATCCTGACGATCTACTTCACGGCGTCGACACCCAACCTGAAGCGTGCCGTCTACCAGCTCGTGCCGGCCTCCCGTCGGGAGCGCTTCATCGATCTGGGCGAGCAGATCACCGACTCCGTGGGCTACTACGTCATGGGCCAGGTGTCGCTGGGCGTCATCAACGGTGTGCTGAGCGCGATCTTCCTGTCGATCATCCAGGCGCCGTTCCCGGCGGTCCTCGCCGTCATCGCGTTCTTCTTCTCGCTGATCCCGCTCGTCGGAACGCTGACGGGCTCCACGATCATCGTGCTCATCTGCTTCATCCCGGGCCTCGGATCGACCACGACCGGCATCATCGCCGCGATCTACTACCTGGTCTACATGCAGGTCGAGGCGTACATCCTCTCGCCGCGCATCATGAATCGCGCGGTGTCGGTGCCCGGTGCGGTCGTGGTGATCGCCGCTCTCGCCGGCGGATCGCTGCTCGGTCTGCTCGGCGCCCTGATCGCGATCCCGGTGGCGGCCAGCATCCTGATCATCTACCGCCAGGTGGTGATCCCCCGCCAGAACGAGCGGTGACGAGCTCCCGGCGGCGATCACCCCTCGGGGTCGAGGGGGCCGTCCCACTCCGTCGGCAGTGGCAGCGCATCGGGGTTCACCGCGGCGACGATCTCGGTGAGGACGCGCCTGGTCTGCGCCTCTCCCACCCAGAGGTGCTTGCCGCCCTCCACGGGGATGAGCGTCGCGTCGGGCACGCTCGCGAAGCGCTCTGCTGCGGCATCCGGCCGAAGGTAGTCGTCGAACTCGGGAATGAGCGCGATCATCTTCCGATGGTTCCTCGCCCAGGCCGAGACATCGGCATCCGTCGCCCGATGCAGCGGAGGCGAAAGCAGGATGGCGCCTTCGACGTCGTGATCGCGACCGTATTTGAGTGCGATCTCGGTGCCGAACGACCAGCCGACGAGCCAGGGGCGGGGAAGATCCCGCTCGCGCACGAAGTCCATCGCGGCGGCGAGGTCGAACGCCTCGGCGCGCCCGCCGTCGAACTCACCGTCGCTCGTCCCCCGCGGAGACGTGGTTCCGCGGGTGTTGAAGCGCAGGACGGCGAGACCCGCCAACGCCGGGAGCCGCGCTGCGGCCTTGCGGAGGATGTGCGAGTCCATGAATCCGCCGGCGGTGGGAAGCGGATGCAGCGTCACCAGCGTCGCGACGGGCTCGCGGCCGAGCGGCACCGCCAATTCGCCGACGAGCGTCAGCCCGTCGAGGGTCTCGAGTTCGATGTCCTCTCGGCGTGCGGGAAGCAGCACCGGGCCACGGATCTCCATGTCAGCCGATCCTCCAGCAGTGAGTGTGCCAGTGCCGTCGGTCGGCGAGGTCGGCCTGGTCGCCCAGCACGCCGTCCGCCCGCCACACGACGACGTGGGCGATGCCCGGGTCGACGGTACGGCCGCAGCCCGGGCACAGATAGGTCTTGGTCGCCTGCTTCGCCGAGACGGGCTGCACCGTCCATTCGATGCCGCGCCGAGTCTGGGTGCGCTTCCAGCCGGTGAGCATCCGCGAGAACGAGTCGTCGTCCGCGGAATCAGGACGACGGCGGTTCGACCGCGGCATGGGTGTCAGTACCAGCCGGTGCTCTGCGAGTGGCTCCACGCGCCGCACGGCGTCCCGTACCGGCCGGTGACATACCCCAGCCCCCACGTGATCTGCGTCGCGGGGTTCGTCGCCCAGTCGGCTCCGGCGCTGCCCATCTTGCTGCCGGGCAGCGCCTGCGGGATGCCGTAGGCGCCGCTGCCGGCGTTGTACGCGTTGACCCGCCAGCCCGACTCCCGATTCCACAGCGACACGAGGCACGCGAACTCGTCATCTCCCCAGCCGCGCGCCTTGACCATGTCATATGCGATCGCCTGCGCCGTGCCGGGGTTGGGAGCCACGAAGGGCGGACTCCACCGCGGCGTCGACCTGGCTGGCGCCACCACAACGGGCGGTGGCTTCGGCTTCGGCTTCGGCTTCGGCTTCACGTACACCGAATAGCCGCCGCGACCGAGTTCGGCGGGCTCTGCGGATACGGCCGAGGCCTCGGTCGTGTGCGTCTGCACATCCCCGAGTGAACTCGCATACAGCGTCAGAGGAGGCGCGACCTCGGCCTTCGCCTGCGAGACGGCGAGACCCGTGGGCCCGACGTACGCGATGACGAAGCCGAGCGCAGCGAACGCCGCGAACACTCCTAGCACACCGCGCCGACGAGACCATCTCGGGGCGGTGACAGGCTTGCGTGGAGGCGTCGAAACCGGTGTCGCGCGACGGGTCGCGGCATCCCGGCGGCTTGATCGGCGCGTGGGAATCAGCTCGTTTCCGGAAGTCACAGTCCCCCGAGTCTAGCCAGAGGTTCCTGCGCACGCCATTCGAGGGGTCTCAGGCGGGCTACGAGACGGCGAGCATCACGTCCACGACCGCATCAAGAACGGCGTCCACCTGCACCTCGCGGTACCCGCCGCGCTGCATCCGGAAGGCGACGGATCGCACCTGCTCCACGGTGACCGACTCGCCGGTCTCGAGGTATCGGGCGATCTTGTCCGAGACGAGATCGACCTCGTCGATCCGGTATCCGTACCGCATCGCGCTGACTCGGTCGAACCGCTGTCGCTTCGGCCGCGCGAGGCGATCGAGCACGGTCTGGGCCGTCTCGCGGGTCATGCCGACCCACTCCCGCGCTCCGGCGGTGGTGAGCACCTCGGCGCGCTCGCGCGCCGCGAAGGCATCCTCGATGCGGCCGAGCGCGGCATCCACCGCCGCGATGTCGTAGCCGTGCCGCACCAGCGCGAACGATGCCTCACGCACCTCCGCCGCGGTGAGCGCATCCCCCGCATCTTCGAATGCTGCACGGGCGCGGGCGAGGAACGCGTCGACTGTGCGCTTCTCATATCCCTTGTCGCGGCCGCGGGCCTCGGGAAAGGCCGCGGATGCCGCGGTCTCGGTCGTCGTCATGATGCCACCAGCGGGGTGAAGAGGTAGTAGAGCGCCAGCGCGGCGGTCACCGAGAGAAGGATCGAGTCGAGGCGGTCCAGCACGCCGCCGTGGCCGGGCAGCCACGAGCTCATGTCCTTGATGCCGAGATCGCGCTTGATCATCGATTCTCCCAGATCGCCGATCGTCGCCGTGCCCAGGATGACGAGACCGAACACGATGCCCATCCACCAGGCCAGTCCCAGCATGAACAGCGCCAGCAGCACACCGGCCACGACCGCAGCGAGCACGGCTCCTGCGAAGCCCTCCCACGTCTTCTTGGGGCTGATGCGCGGGGCCATCGGGTGGCGTCCGAACGAAAGACCCGCCGCGTAGGCGCCCGTGTCGGAGGCGACCGCCACGATGATGAACGCCAGCACCCACCACTCGCCGCCTGGCTGGCGCAGCAGCACCACCACCATGCTGGCCATGAAGGCCACATAGAGCTGCAGAAGTCCCGCGGTCAGCACGTCTGCGAGAACGTCGCCGTACGTCCGGCCGTCTTTCGCGGCCATCTGCGCGACCAGCCGCCAGACGATGACGACCGCGACGACCACGAACACCGCCACCCATTGCAGCCAGAGCTCGACGAAGGTGGCGGTGAGGACGAGGACGGTTGCGACGACCAGCTGCGGAATCAGATCGACCTTGCGGCCGGCGGCCTTGAGCGCACGCGAGAACTCGAAGATCCCGAGGATCGCCGCCGCCAGGGCATAGAGGACGAAGAGCCACTTCACGAAGATGAGCGAGAGGACCAGCAGGATGCCGATCGCGAGGCCGATCGCAGTCGCGAGGATCAGATCCCGGCCGGTGCGCTCCTTGATGCGCTCGTTCGCCTCTTCGAACTCCGCACGTGCGTGAGCGACCTGGTTCTCGAGTTCGCTGCGGGCCGCACGCACATGCGACTGGAATGCCGGACCCGAGTCGGTCGAGGGCTCATCCGAGCGACGTGCCGCCTCGGCTGCTTCGCGCCGCGTCAAGGGGGCGACCGGTGGGACGTCGTCTTCGGGTCCCCGCGATGAATCAGCCACAGCTGAACCTCAGACCTCGAGCAGTTCGGCCTCTTTGCGCTTGAGCGCCTCGTCGATGGCGTCGACGTGTGCGCGCGTGAGCGCATCGAGCTCTTTCTCAGCGCGGGCCAGTTCGTCCTCGCCGATCTCGCTCTTGAGGTCGTCGAGGTCGTCCTTGGACTTGCGACGGATGCCGCGCACGTGCACCTTGGCATCCTCGCCCTTGCCGCGCACGAGCTTGACGTACTCGCGCCGGCGCTCCTCGGTGAGCTCCGGCAGCGAGATCCGGACGATGTTGCCGTCGTTCGTCGGATTGGCGCCGAGGTTGGGGGTGTCGCGGATCGCCTGCTCGATCGCCTTGAGCGCCGACTTGTCGTACGGCGTCACGATGACGGTGCGCGCCTCGGGGTTGTTGACGGAAGCGAGCTGGGCGAGGGGCGTCGGGCTGCCGTAGTAGTCGACGAGGATCTTCTGGAAGAGCTGCGGGTTCGCCCGTCCGGTGCGCACGGTGGCGAAATCCTCCTTCGCAGCCTCGACGGCGCGGTCCATGCGCGCTCCGGCATCGGCCAGGACATCCGCGATCACTATGTCTCCTCGTGTGAATGGGCGTGGCAAGTCTAGTGGGGGCGACCTGCTCAGGTCGTGACGAGCGTGCCGATCGAGTCGCCCAGCAGGGCCCGCGTCACGTTTCCGGCGGGCTCCATGCCGAACACGCGCATGTCCATCCGGTTGTCCATGCACAGGCTGAACGCCGTGGAGTCGACCACCTTCAGCCCCCGGTGGAGTGCGTCGAGATAGGTGATCCGGTCGATGCGGGTGGCTGACGCATCCTTCTTCGGATCGGCCGTATAGACGCCGTCGACCCCGTTCTTGGCCACGAGCACCTCCTGTGCGCCGATCTCGAGGGCGCGCTGCGCCGCGACCGTGTCCGTCGAGAAGTACGGCAGACCGGCGCCGGCGCCGAAGATGACGACGCGGCCCTTCTCCATGTGGCGCTCGGCACGGCGCGGGATGTACGGCTCGGCGACCTGAGTCATCGAGATCGCCGACTGCACGCGCGTGGCCGCTCCGGCCTGCTCGAGGAAGTCCTGCAGAGCGAGGGCGTTCATCACCGTGCCGAGCATGCCCATGTAGTCGGCCCGGCCGCGATCCATCCCGCGCTGACTCAGCTCCGCGCCGCGGAAGAAGTTGCCCCCGCCGACGACGACCGCGATCTCGACACTGCCGACGGCGGCGGCGATCTCGCGGGCCATCTGGCTCACGACGTCGGGATTGACGCCCAGCTGGCCTCCACCGAACGCCTCGCCCGACAGCTTCAGGAGGACGCGGCGGCGCCCGGTGGTCTCAGTGATCACGTCGATCCTCTCGTTGACGACAAACTACCGAAGGGCATGGGAAAAGGCCCGCACCGGATTCCGATGCGGGCCTTTTCGACGTACTACGCGCCGACCTTGAAGCGGGCGAAGCCCGTGAGCGTCAGGCCGGCGTCCTTCGCGACCTGCGCAACGGACAGCTTGTTGTCCTTCGCGTAGTCCTGGTCGAGCAGTGCGACCTGCTTGAAGAACGCGTTCACGCGGCCCTCGACGATCTTCGGCAGGGCGGCCTCGGGCTTGCCCTCGTTGCGCGAGATCTCGGTGACGATGTCGCGCTCCTTCTCGACCTCGGCCTCGGGGACCTCGTCACGGCTGAGGTAGGTCGGGTTGGCGAACGAGATGTGCTGCGCGAGGCTGCGCGCGGTCTCCGCGTCGTCGCCCGTGTAGGCGAGGACCACGCCGACCTGCGGCGGGAGGTCCTTGCTGGTCTTGTGCAGGTACACCTCGAACTTGTCGCCCGAGAGCGTGCGCACGCGGCGCAGTTCGACCTTCTCGCCGATGATGGCGGCCTCGTCGGCGATGAGCTGCTCGACGGTCTGGCCGTCCGCATCGGCCGCGACGGCGGCCTCGACGGAGTCGGCTGCGACGGCGGCTGCGGCATCCGCGACCTTGTCGGCCAGCGCGATGAAGCGGTCGTTCTTCGCGACGAAGTCGGTCTCGCAGGCGAGCTCGATGAGCGTGACCTTGCCGTTCTGCTGGCGGGCCGTGACGAGTCCCTCGCTGGTCGAGCGGTCGGCGCGCTTGGCGTTGCCCTTCGCGCCCTTCAGACGCAGGATCTCGACGGCCTTCTCGACGTCGCCGTCGGCCTCTTCGAGAGCCTTCTTCGTGTCGACCATGCCCGTGCCGAGCTGGTCGCGCAGCGCCTTGATGTCGGCGATCGTGAAGTTTGCCATGGGTGGCGGCTCCTTGATTGTGGTGAGTCCAGGTGCCCGGCGCGCACGCGAGTGCGCCGCGCCGGGCGGAAGGGTTGTGTCGGTGTCTACTCCGCCGAGTCGGCGGCGGCTGCCTCGACGACGTCGACCTCGACGACCTCGACCTCGATGCCGTCGGCGGTCTCGGTCACGGTCTCGACGACGTCGACCTCGACGACCTCGATGCCTTCGGCGGCCTCGGCCTCGACGACGGCCTCGGCGACCGTCTCGGCGACCTCGTCAGCCGCGGACTGCTCGAGGAGCTCGCGCTCCCAGTCGGCGAGGGGCTCGGCGTCGGCCGACTCGTCGGTCGGCTGGTGACGCTGGATGAGGCCTTCGGCGGCGGCGTCGGCGATGATGCGGGTGAGCAGGCCCACCGAGCGGATCGCGTCGTCGTTGCCGGGGATCGGGAACTGGAACTCGTCCGGGTCGGCATTGGTGTCGAGAATGCCGATCACCGGGATGCCGAGCTTCGACGCCTCGTTGACCGCGAGGTGCTCGCGCTTGGCGTCGACGACCCAGATCGCCGAGGGGGTCTTCGACATGTTGCGGATGCCGCCGAGCGACTTGTGCAGCTTGTCGAGCTCGCGCTTCTTGAGCAGCAGCTCCTTCTTGGTGAAGCCGCTCGCGGCCGGGTCCTCGTAGTCGAGCTCCTCGAGCTCCTTCATGCGCGCGAGGCGCTTGGAGACCGTCTGGAAGTTGGTGAGGAGGCCACCGAGCCAGCGCTGGTTCACATAGGGCTGGCCGACGCGGGTCGCCTGCTCGGCGATGACTTCCTGGGCCTGCTTCTTCGTGCCGACGAAGAGGACCGTTCCGCCGTGGGCGACGGTCTCCTTGACGAACTCGTACGCCTTGTCGATGTACGTCAGTGACTGCTGCAGGTCGATGATGTGGATGCCGCTGCGCTCGGTGAGGATGAAGCGCTTGACTTTCGGGTTCCACCGGCGGGTCTGGTGCCCGAAGTGGACGCCGCTGTCGAGCAGCTGGCGAATGGTGACGACGGCCATGGCCGTTCTCCTGTTCTGGCGCGGGATCGCGCCTCTTGCGGTTGTGTTCGCGCCTGACCGTTCGGCCGGCGAGCCTGGTGCCCGGCACACGCCCGCCCACAGTTTCTGTGGGACCGTTGGGGGTGGATGCCGCGCGACTCCCTTCGACAAGCTCGGGGATGCGTCGCGCTCTGGGCACGCGGAGTCACCCCGACGTGCGGGGTGCCGTACCAGTGTATCAGCAGGCGTCTCCTCCCCAGCGCCCCGCCTGCCGTAAGTGCTCCACCGATCGCGCGTGGCCGGACCGCGCCGCGGAAGGCGCGGCGAGGATGGCGGGATGCCGCATCTCAGAGCGCCCACATGGGGCACCGTGGTGCGATCCGGCGCGGCGTTCGCCGTGGTGCTCGCCCTGGTCGGAGTCATCGCTCCGGCCGCCGATGCCGCTGACCGTCGCCCGGTAAGCGACGCGGGTCGAGCGGCCGAGCCCCTCTCGGATCGAGGGTGGAGCTGGCCGGTGCCCGGGTTCCGGCTCGAGCGGGGCTACCAGGCGCCGCCGCACCGGTATGGCGCGGGCCATCGAGGAATCGACCTGCGTCCACCGTCGAACCTGGAGGTGCGCGCACCCGCGGCGGGGGTGGTCGCGTTCTCGGGCGCCGTGGCCGATCGGGGCATCCTCACCATCGATCATGGCAGCGGACTGGTCTCGACCCTCGAGCCGATCGAGTCTTCGCTCGAAGCGGGCGCTGTCGTGCGCCGCGGCGAGGTCGTCGGCGAGATCGCCGTCGGCGGGCACACCGCGCCGGGAGCGCTCCACTTCGGGGTGCGGCTGCACGGCGAGTACATCAACCCGATGCTGCTGCTCGGCGGCATCCCTCGAGCGGTGCTCCTCCCCTGCTGCTGATGTGTCCGCCGACCAGCGCGTTCAGGCTCGCGGGTGCGCCAGACGGTACGTCGCCGTGAGTCGCTCGGTCGAGACGTGGGTGTAGATCTGCGTCGTGCCGAGACTCGCATGGCCGAGGATCTCCTGGACAGTGCGCAGATCGGCCCCGCCGTCGAGCAGGTGGGTCGCCGCGGAATGGCGCAGGGAGTGCGGGCCGGCGGCGCCGCCGATCGCGGGGCCGAGCGTGCGCGTCACGACGTCGTACGCGGCCCGTGCTCCCAATCTGCCGCCTCGCGCCCCAAGGAAGAGAGCCCGTCCTGCCGGACTCGACGACGTGCGCCGTGCGGCGAGCGCCGGGCGGGCCCGGACGATGTACGCGTCCACAGCGCGGCCGGCGGGCGCACCGAACGGCACGACGCGTTCCTTGGATCCCTTGCCCATGACCCGCGCCGTGCGCCGATCGCGGTCGAGGTCGTCGACGTCGAGACCGCACAGCTCCGAAACCCGCAGCGCCGCCCCGTACAGCAGCTCCATGATCGCGTGGTCCCGCAGGGCGACAGGATCCCCGGACTTCGCGGCTGCCTCGAGCTCGACGAAAAGTCCTGCCAGCACGTCCGCGGTCGCGACCTTGGGCAGGGTGCGACCGCGTTTGGGTGCCACGAGGCGAAGGGCCGGGTCGACGGAGATGAGGCAGTGCTCGGTCGCCCACGAGAAGAACCCGCGCGCAGCGGCCGTGCGGCGCGCAATCGTGGCGCGCGCATCGCCGCGCTGCGTGGCCCGCCACAGCCACTCGCGGAGATGCTCGAGATCGACCTCGCCGAGTGCGACATCGCCCGTCGCAGCGGTGAAGTCGGCGAGATCGGCGCGGTAGGCGCGCACGGTCGCGGGCGAGAGCCGGCGCACGTCGGCGAGGTGGAGCGCCCACGCGCGCGCGGCCTCGTCGATCGTCATGAATCCAGCATGCCCGCCTCCCGCGACGTCACGGCCCCGGCGCTCCGCGGCGGCGTCTGATGAACGCCCGCAACACCTATCGCGTCAGCGCGCCGCGGCAGCGCGCGCCACCCTGCCGGGCTGCGGATCACCTCGCTCTGGAGCAGCAGCAGCCCGAGGATGCCCTCGACGTCGTCGGTCGCCATCCCGGTGCGTCGCGCGAGATCATGCACCTCACGCCACACCCGGGTGCTCAGCGCATCGCGAACGCGCATTGCGTCATCGGTCGGGGGTCGTCCATCGGCGCGTCGCCCGTTCGAAGTCGGCCCATTCGCGGCCGGCCCGGCCGCGCGCTGCCCTTCCGCACCCTGTCCGCCCGCGGGGCGATCAGCGGCACCGGCCACGCCGAGCAGCTCGCGGACGTCCGCCGCGCTGGTGATGCACGTGGCGCCGAACTCGCGCATCAGGCGATGCGTGCCCGCGGAGGCGGAACTCGTGATCGGACCGGGTACGGCGCCGAGCCCACGCGACATCGACACCGCGTGAGCCGCCGTGTTGAGCGCTCCACTGCGCCAGCCGGCCTCTACCACTACGCTTGCCGCACTGAGCGCCGCGATCAGCCGATTCCGTTGGAGGAACCGCCACTTCGTGGGTGCCGACCCGCAGGGCACCTCGCTAGCGACCACGCCGGCCTCCGCGATGTGGCCGATCAACTGGGCGTGCCCGGCCGGGTAGGCGCGGTCGGCGCCCCCTGCGAGCATCGCGACGGTGAGTCCGCCGACGGCCATCGCGGCGCGGTGCGCGGCACCGTCGATCCCGTACGCGCCGCCGGAGACCACGGGGATGCCGCCCCCCGCGAGGTCCGCCGCCAGCTCGAGGGCCACGTGATCGCCGTACGATGTCGCCGCTCTGGCACCGACGAGCGCCACGGCGGGGTTGAGGAGCCGCAGCCTCGCGGGATCGCCGCGCACCCAGAGGCACAGCGGCGCGTGGTCTCCGAGGTCATGGAGCTGAACGGGCCACTCCGGATCGGCGCGGGTCAGGATCGTCATGCCCGAGACCGCCGCGATCCGCAGCGAGAACGAGACCGCGTCGGCGCCGAGTCGCGGGATCCACCTCTTACGGCCCGCTGCGAGCTCATCGGGTGTCACCGAATTCGAGCGCTCCGGCGCGTCGCCCATCACGAGCCGCAGCGCCTGTGCCGCGCCTAGCTGCGCGACGAGCCTGCCGGCCACGCCGTCACCGGGCTCGGTGAGGTGGCTCCACACGACGACGGCGTAGCGCTCGAGCACGGCATCGTCCTCGAGCGCGGTCGACGGGATGGTGCCGCCGAGCGCCCGTCGCGCGACGCCGGGCGTGAGATCGAACGCGGTCATATCGCGATTCCCTTCTTGAGGTACAGGGCGCGTCCGATGTGGTCGATGCCGAGCTGGGAGCTGCCGTCCAGGTCCGCCAACGTCCACGCCACTCTCATCACCCGATCGAATCCACGCAAGGTCAGAGCGCCACGATGAAGTGCGGCGTCCAGCGGGCGCCTCACGACCGCCGGGGGCGCTCCGGGGCCGTCACGCAGCCACGGGCCGGGGAGGTGTGCGTTGAGCCGCCACGGCGTGCCGGCGAGTCGCCGGGCCATGCGGGCCCGCGCCTCGGCGACCCGTGAACGCGCGACCGCGGTCGTCGTGCCGTCTCGCCGGGCTCCGGCCTGAGCCACCGAAACCCGTGCGAGCGTGAGCTCGATGTCCATCCGATCCAGCAGCGGGCCGGACAGCCGGCCGAGATACCGGCGGATGGCGGCCGGCGGGCACGTGCAGGTGCCCCCGCGGATGCCGAAGTCGCCGCACGGACACGGGTTCGTCGCAAGGACCAGCTGGAAACGAGCCGGGAACTGCGCGGTCGCATTGGCGCGGTGGATGGTGATCGTGCCCGACTCGAGCGGCTGGCGCAGTGCGTCTAGCGCGCTGCCCTGAAACTCGCCCGCCTCGTCGAGGAACAGGATGCCCTCGGTCGCGCGGGCGATCGCGCCGGGGCGCACGATCCTCGAGCCTCCGCCGACGAGCGCGGCGACGCTCGTGGTGTGATGCGGCGCCTCGAACGGAGGGATGCGCGAAAGCGTCGTCACCGGCACACCCGAGAGACTGCGGATCGACGCCGCCGTCAGCGCGGCCCGATCGTCGAGCAGGGGAAGGATGCCGGGCAGCCGTCGTGCGAGCATCGTCTTGCCGGCGCCCGGGGGCCCGCACATCAGGAGGTTGTGCCCGCCCGCCGCCGCGGTCACCAGTGCTTCGACGGCTTCCCGCTGGCCGATGACGTCGGCCAGGTCGAGGTCTTCCTCGGGCGCCGGCTCATCGCCCGCGACTCCGACCGGCTGCTGGTCGGGCACCTCGATCTCGGCACCGTGCCACGCAGCCACCTGCGCGAGATTCACGGCGCCGAGGACCTCGACACCGTCGATGAGCTCTGCCTCGGCGAGGTTGGCGTGCGGCACGACCACGCGACGGTGGCCCGCTCGCGCGGCGGCCAAGACTGCGGGCAGGACGCCCGGGACCGGCCTCAGCCGCCCATCCAGGCCCAGTTCGCCGAGATGGACCGTCGACGCCACGGAGTCGGCATCCATCGCGACTTCGGTCGCGAGCGAGGCGATCGCGATCGCGACGTCGAAACCCGAGCCGTGCTTGGGCAGGCTCGCCGGCGACAGGTTCACCGTGAGCCGACGGCGCGGCAGCGGCAGCCCGCTGTTGGCGCACGCGTTGTGCACGCGCTGGACCGCTTCTGCCAGCGCCTTGTCGGGCAGTCCGATGATCTTGAACTCGGGCGTCTGGTTCGACAGATCCGCCTCGACCTCGACCCTCTCGCCGTCGACGCCGACGAGCGCCACCGCCCAGGTGCGCGCGACCGTCACGGCACCTCCAGGTCGACGAGGTGCTCCAGCGCTGCCGTCGCAGGATCAGGACCTGTCAAGCCGATCGCGTCGATGCGCAGCCGGCGGCCCTGCAGGTCGCCGGGGTGTGCCGCCATCCACGCCGCCGTGAGGCGCCAGAGGCGCGAGCGCTTTCGTGCGTCGATCGCCTCGAAAGGATGCCCGAAAGCATCGCCGCGCCGGGTCTTGACCTCGACGACGACAACGTGGCTGCGGTCTGCGACCACGAGATCCAACTCGCCCGCGCGGCATCGCCAGTTGCGGGAGAGGATGCGATAGCCGCGCTCTTCGAAGTAGCGTGCGGCACGATCCTCGCCCGCGCGCCCGAGTTCATCCTTGGCTGCCATGAGGCGATCGTGACGGCTCGACGACGCGGGGGCGGTCGGGCCTCCGGCATCCGGGGAGGGGGCGGCGGATGCCCCGGCTGGGGAGGAGTCGCGCGCTGACCCCTCGCCCCCGGCGGACCTAGACTGGACGCACCATGGATGACGAAGTCTTCGAGGACTACGACCGCGAACTCGAGCTCGCGCTCTATCGCGAGTATCGGGACGTCGTCTCGCAGTTCCAGTATGTGATCGAGACCGAGCGACGGTTCTACCTCGCCAACGAGGTGAACGTCGTCCGCCGCGACACCGAGCACGACTTCTACTTCGAGATCTCGATGACCGACGTGTGGGTCTGGGACATCTATCGCGCGGATCGCTTCGTCAAGTCGGTGCGCGTCCTTACGTTCAAGGACGTCAACGTCGAAGAGCTCTCACGGCGGGACTTCCACCTGCCGGAAGAGCTCTCGCTCGACAGCTGAGCACCCGTCTACGCGCCGCTGCACGGGCGCGATGATCGGCCCGTGTCAGAACAGGGTCGGCCATTCGGCGATCGCCCATGATGCGCGATGGTGCCGGCTCAGACCGTGCTCCTGGATCGCCTCGCGGTGATCCGGACTCGCGTAGCCCTTGTTGCGGGCCCAGTGGTATTGGGGCACCTCGTCGTGGAGGTCGGTCATCAGCGCGTCGCGCGCGACCTTCGCGATGACGGATGCCGCGGCGGCGCTCGCGCAGTCGCGATCGGCCTTGATCACCGGCCGCACCAGCAGCCCGGCCGCGCCCGCCGGGGTGATGTAGTCGTAGTTGCCGTCGAGCAGCACGATCGCCTCTTCGGGTACGACCCCGTGGGTGCGCAGATCGGCGAGCGCCCGGATGGTGGCGAGTCCCAGGGCGCGGATGATGCCGACGTCGTCGATCTCGACCGAGCTCGCCCAGCCCACCGCGCTCGCCGACACCCACGACGCCGCACGGGCGGCGACCTCGGCGCGCTTGGGCTCGGGAACGAGCTTCGAGTCCCTCAGGCCGAGGGGGATCCGCTTGCGCGACCGGGGCGCGTCGATGACGACCGCGCCGACGGCGACCGGACCGGCCAGAGCCCCGCGTCCCACCTCGTCGCACGCGATGACGAGCGGATGCTCCCGGAGCAGGCGTCGCTCGAGCGTGAGGCGAGGCTCCACGACGGTCACGGCGCGGCGCCGGCCGATACCGGATCGGGGACTCCCGCGAACACGTCGTGGTGGAAGTCCAGGGTGCCCAGCCGATCGAGGGGCCAGGTGATCACGAAGGCGCGACCGACGACGTTGTCGATGGGGACGAACCCCTTGCCGGGCTGGTCGGTGTTGTAGCGCGAATCCTTCGATCGATAGCGGTTGTCGCCGAGCACCCACAGGCTGTCGGCGGGCACCGTCACATCGAATGGATCGCCGGATGCCGCAGCCTCGGCCGTCGGCAGCTTGAGGTAGCCGGTCTCGTCGATCGGCACGCCGTTGATCGTGATCTGACCGAGGGCGTTGCAGCACACCACGTGGTCTCCCGGGAGGCCGATGATGCGCTTGACGAGATGGTCGTCGCTGTCGGGAGCCGAAAGGCCGACGATCGAGAGCAGCCAGTCGACGCCCTCGATGATCGGGGGCCGCGCGGGCTGGGTGGTCGGCGGAAGCCATCCGCCCGGGTCCTGGAAGACGACGATGTCGCCGCGCGCATAGCCGCCGAAGTGGGGGGTGACCTCATCGACGAGGATGCGGTCGTTGATGAGGAGGGTGTCCTCCATCGACCCGGACGGGATGTAGAACGAGCGGACCACGAAGGTCTTGACGAGGAACGACACCAGCACCGCGACGAGCACGATGAGCAGAACGTCTCGCACGAACGTCATGGTGCTGCGCCGGTGACGCTGCGCCCCGGCGTCCTGAGTTCGCCGTTCGGACGGGACCTGTCCTGCGGGGGCCGTCTTCTCGGACGTCATTCGGGATCCTTCATGAGGCGCGCCGCGGATCGGTGGGCCCTCCCCCAAGGTTCCCACACTCCGACCGCGGGATCTGCCTCGGACGGGCGATTCGCGGTGGCTTCTCGGCTGTACTGCCCGGGAACGATGAAGCCCCGGACCGATGGTCCGGGGCTTCATGAGAGTGCGCGTCAGTTGTCGCGCTTCTCCTTGATCTTGGCCTTCTTGCCACGGAGGTTGCGCAGGTAGTAGAGCTTCGCACGGCGGACGTCACCGCGGGTGACGACCTCGATGTGGTCGATCACCGGGCTGTGAACCGGGAATGTGCGCTCGACGCCGACCTGGAAGCTGATCTTGCGGACCGTGAAGGTCTCGCGCACGCCGTCGCCGGAGCGGCCGATGACGACTCCCTGGAAGACCTGGATGCGCGAGCGGTTGCCCTCGGTGATGTTGACGTGCACCTTGACGGTGTCGCCGGGGGCGAAAGCGGGGATGTCCGAGCGGAGCGAAGCCGCATCGACGGCGTCGAGGATCTGCATGATCGTTACTCTCTGCGGCCGCCACAGGTCGACCGCGGGATTGGAAGGGAAGGATGTCGCGTGCCCCAGGCCATCGGCGAACCGGACGGCGGGCTCCCCTGAGGCAGAGCCTGGTCAGGGCACAAACAACCATTCTGCCATGGATGCCGCACCCGGCCAAAACGGCTCAGGATGCCGAGGGGCGCTGCTTCTCGGCGATGACGATGACCTCTTGCGGCTCGGCGGACGCGTGGGGGGACATCGGCGGCATGTAAGCCAGGCCCTCAGCAGTGCGCAGCACGAGCTGTGACGGCTTGGCCTCGCTCCACAGCTGCCACAGTTCGAGCCAGAACAGACCCACGCCCGCCAGGACCGTGACGACCATCACCGGCGCCCACCATGCCGGGTTGAAGAACCCGAGCGAGATCACCAGGAGATGCCAGGCGCCGAAGCCCAGCACGTCCCACCACGACACCGCGCGGTGGGCGCGCACGGTGCCTCGCGCGCGAACGAGCAGAGTCAGCAGGAGCTGCCAGAGGAAGACCCCCGGAATAGCCAGGAACAGCACCCAGAGAAACGCCCAGCCCCCCGCGTTGTACACGCCCCAGCCGATGAGAAGCCACAGTGGCAGGAGGAACGCGGCAGGGATGAGCCACCCGTAGAACGCGCGACGCAGCCACATGGTCCGATGCTACGCCGGTCGCGGCATCCATTGGCCGTTCTCGTGCGCGTCGCGGAGCAACCTCACAGCCGCGGGAAGCAGTGTCCGACAGAATGGGGAGGTCGAGAGGAACAGGCATGATCGAACTGCGCACGCCCGCCGAGATCGAGGCGATGAAGCCCGCGGGGCGATTCGTCGCAGAGACCCTCGCGACGCTGCGCGCCGAGACGAAGGTCGGCACGAACCTCCTCGCGATCGATCGCCGCGCGCACGACCTGATCCGCCGTGCCGGTGCCGAATCCTGCTACATCGACTACCACCCCTCGTTCGGCGCGAGCCCGTTCGGCAAGGTCATCTGCACGTCCGTCAACGATGCCGTGCTGCACGGGCTGCCGCGCGACTACGCGCTCCGCGACGGCGACCTCGTCTCACTCGACTTCGCCGTCTCCATCGACGGGTGGGTCGCCGACTCCGCGGTGTCCTTCGTCGTGGGAACCCCCCGGGACGAGGACCTGGCGCTGATCGA
Organism: Microbacterium deminutum; assembly: GCF_039530205.1. Taxonomy (NCBI): domain Bacteria; kingdom Bacillati; phylum Actinomycetota; class Actinomycetes; order Micrococcales; family Microbacteriaceae; genus Microbacterium; species Microbacterium deminutum. Next base: position 59,934 of record NZ_BAAAOG010000007.1, on the reverse strand, counting down.
CACCACCGAGAGGGCGCTGGATGCCGCGATCGCGGCCGCCGTCGTCGGCAACCGCATCGGCGACATCTCGCACGCGATCTCGCACATCGCCCACGCCGACGGCTATTCGATCAACACCGACTTCGGCGGACACGGTGTCGGCCGGGTCATGCACGGCGACCCGCACGTCCCGAACGACGGCAAGGCAGGCCGCGGCTACCCGCTGCGCGCCGGGCTCGTCGTCGCCCTGGAGCCGTGGTTCCTGGGCACGACCGACGAGCTCGTCACGGATCCCGACGGATGGACGCTGCGGAGCGTCGACGGGTCGCGCGGCGCCCACTCCGAGCACACGATCGCCATCACCGCGGACGGGCCGGTCGTGCTGACCGACCGGTCGTGGCTCGGCGTGGCCTGAGGCGGCCGGCGCTCGAGCCCGCCTGCGGCGCGCTCGACCTCAGAGGGTCTCGCGCGCGCCGGTCCCGACGATGTGGACGCGCACGTTGTTCGTCGAGCCCGCGATGCCCGGCGGCGCGCCGGCGGTGACGACGACGCGATCACCCACCTCCGCCAGCCCGCTCTCGAGGAGCGTGTCGTCGATGATCCCCATGAGTTCGTCGGTGGTGCCCCCGCGCTGCACCAGGAACGTGTGCACGCCCCAGATCATGGCATTCCGATTCCGCGTCCCTCGCAGGTCGGTGAACGAGACGATGGGGATCGGATGCCGCAGGCGCGACATCCGGCGGGCGGAGTCGCCGGACTGGCTGAAGACGCACAGGTACTTCGCCTGGACGAACTCCGCGACCTCGACGGCCGCGAGCGTGATGGCGCCGGCCTGGGTGCGCGGCTTCGTGCCGAGCGGCGGGATGCGGTCGAGGCCGTGCTCCTCGGTCGAACTCACGATCCGCGCCATGGTCTCGACCACCGTCACCGCGTGCGCGCCGACGCTCGTCTCCCCCGAGAGCATGACGGCATCCGCCCCGTCCACCACGGCGTTGGCGACGTCGCTCGTCTCGGCGCGGGTGGGCACCGGGTTGACGATCATCGACTCGAGCATCTGCGTCGCGACGATGACGGGCTTCGCCCAGCGCCTCGCGAGCTCGATCGCCCGCTTCTGGACGATCGGCACCGCTTCGAGGGCCAGTTCGACCCCGAGATCCCCCCGCGTCACCATGACGCCGTCGAACATGTCGATGATCTCCTGCAGGCAGTCGACCGCTTCGGGCCGCTGGATCTTCGCGACGAGGGGCACGTCGCGGCCCTCCTGGGCCATGATGACGCGGGCGCGATGAGCGTCCTTCGGGGTGCGCACGAACGAGAGGGCGACCAGGTCCGCCCCGAGTCGCAGGGCCCACCGCAGGTCGGCTTCGTCCTTCTCGGTGAGTGCCGGCATCGTCACCGCGACTCCGGGGAGGTTGATCCCCTTGTTGTTCGAGACCTCGCCGCCCACCTCCACCTCGGTGCGGACGTCGACGCCGTCGGTGTCGAGCACCCGCAGTCGGACTCTGCCGTCGTTGACGAGGATGGTGTCGCCGGGTCCGACGTCCGTCGCGAGGTTCCGATAGGTGGTGCTCGCGACATCCCTCGTGCCCGCGACGTCGCGCGTCGTGATCGTGAAGACGTCGCCGGCGGCGAGCACGTGCGGGCCGTCCGAGAATCGGCCCAGGCGGATCTTCGGACCCTGCAGGTCCACGAGCACGCCCACCGCGCGACCGGTCTCCTCACTCGCCCTGCGCACGTTCTCATACGCCCGCTCGTGCTCGGCATGGTCGCCGTGGCTCATGTTCAGGCGAGCGACATCCACTCCTGCGCGCACCAGCTGCACTACCGACTCGTACGACTCGGTGGACGGCCCGAGCGTGGCGATGATCTTGGCACGGCGCATGGCTGACCCTTCGTCTGGAGCGTTTCGCCCATGCTCTCGCGTCGTCGGCGCTTCCGCATGAACCACCGGTAACGATTGTGTCATCGGGGCTCAGCCTGGACAGTCACCTGACCGGCACGGATACTGCCTGCCCGACGGCTTCCACGGCTCGATCGACGTCTTCCGCAGTGTTGTAGAACGAGAAGCTGATGCGGCAGCTGGCGGGCGGATCGAGCCCAAGGTCGTGGTGCGCCAGCGTCGCACAGTGGCATCCCGCGCGCGACTCCACGCCCCGATCGTTGAGCGCCCGCGCGATCTCGAACGGATCGTGACCGTCGACGGTGAACGCCACCAGCGGGGCTCGCGCCACACCGGCGGGCACGCCGTGGATCCGCAGCCCCGGCACCCGCGTCAGCGATGACACGGCACGGCGGGTGAGGCTCGCCGTATAGTCGCCGATCCGCGACATCGTCGACCCCACGATCCGCCGTGGGATGGGGTCAGCGGAGCGGAACCAGGTCTTCGACGGGTCGGCGCCGACGAGGTCGATCGCGAGGCGCATCGCCTGGGCCGACACGATCACGCCGAGGATGTTCGGCGTGCCGGCCGAGTACTTCCACGGAAGCACGTTGTACCCGACGTGGTCGGGCGTGACCATGCCCTCTGCGATCATGTCTCCGCCGTAGAGGAACGGAAGGGAGTCCTCGCGCAGGTGCTCCTTCGCGTAGAGGACACCGACCCCGAGCGGGGCGATGAACTTGTGGAACGAGAACGCGAGGTAGTCGACATCCATCGCCCGCACGTCGATGAGCGCACTCGGCATGAGCTGCGCGGCGTCGACCAGCAGCCGCGAACAGATCTCGCCGTTCGGCTGGCGATAGCCGCTGCCGTCGGCGATCCGCCGGATGTCGGCGAGCGGCGGCTTCGTGCCCAGGAAGTTGGAGGCGCCGGTGCAGCAGACGAGCTTGGTGCGATCGTCCACGAGCGAGGCGAGATGGCCGAGGTCGAGTTCGCCGGACTCATGGTCGAAGCGCGCGATCCGGCACTCGACGGTCCGGCCGAACCGCGGCAGGATCTCGCGACACAGGGCGTACCACGGGACGTAGTCCGAGTTGTGCTCCATCATCGTGGTGACCACGTTGTCGCCGTCGCGGAACTCGGTGAGCAGTGTGTACATCACGAGGTTGATCGCCTCGGTCGTCTTGCGGTGGATCGAGATTGTGCGCCGGTTCGGCGCGCAGATCCACTGCGCGATCGTGTCGTAGGACGCCTCGAATCTCGCGGTCGTCAGCGCCGAGGCGTCCGACTGCCCGCGATGCACATTCTCGTACTGCGGAACGAGCTCGGCGTAGAGCTGCAGCAGCTCGCGCGGAAGCTGTGTGCTCGCAGCGTTGTTGGTCGCGATCCGCCCTCGACCGACGAAGTCGAAGGACGCGCGCACCCGCTCCACATCCAGTGTCGGAGTCTCGTCCATGAGGTCTCCTGCGGCATGGCTCACCATGCCTGCACATCCAGTGTGCGCCCGCACGCCGCACGGCTCAATATCCTTCTTGCCGATCCTCGATCAGGTCAGCAGGTCGGGCCGGTTCTGCCGCGTGCGCTCGAGACTCTGCTCTCTGCGCCATGCCGCGATCGCGCCGTGGTTGCCGCTCAACAGGACCGGCGGAACCTCGCGGTCGCGCCAGACGGGCGGCTTCGTGTAGCTCGGATACTCCAGCAGTCCATCCTCGTGCGACTCCTCGACGAGGCTCTCGGGGTTGCCGACGACCCCGGGCACGAGCCGCGACACGGCTTCGACCACGGCCGTCGCGGCCACTTCGCCGCCGTTGAGGACGTAGTCTCCGAGGCTCACCAGACGGACGCGCCCGCGGGCGGAGTAGTGGTCGACGACGCGCTGGTCGATTCCTTCGTAGCGCCCGCAGGCGAACACCAGGTGGCTCTCATCGGCGAGGGCGCGAGCCATCCGCTGCGAGAACAGCTCGCCCGCCGGCGATGGGACCACCAGCACGGAATCCTCGGCGAGCAGCTCGTCGAGCGCCTCACCCCACGGTTCGGGCTTCATGACCATTCCGGCGCCGCCGCCGTAGGGCGTGTCGTCGACCGTGCGGTGGCGGTCGTGGGTCCAATCGCGCAGGTCGTGGACATGCATGTCCAGGATGCCGCGATCCCGCGCCTTGCCGATCAGCGAGACATCGAGCACATCGAAGAACGCCGGGAAGATGGTGACGATGTCGATGCGCATGACGTCACTCGTCGTCGGGCTCGGCGTCGTCCGCTGTCGCGGGCTCGGATTCGTCGTCGCCCGGCAGCTCTTCGAAGAGCCCGGCGGGCGGGGTCACCACGACCCGGCCGGCCCCGATGTCGACCTCGGGCACGATCGCACTGACGAACGGGACGAGGATCTCGTGCTCCGTCGCCGAGCCGGCGACCGGCCGCACGATCAACAGGTCCTGCGCCGGGAAGTGGTCGACGCGGATGACGCGTCCCACCACGTCGCCGTCGCGGACCACGTCGAGCCCCACCAGCTGGTGGTCGTACCACGCGTTCTCTTCCGCAGGTGCGGACTCGCCATCCTGATCGATCCACAGGATCGCGCGGACGAGCTCTTCGGCCGCAGTCCGGTCGTCGACCCCCTCGAAGAAGGCGACGGGATGGCTGTTCATCCAGCGGAACTCGCGGACGGTCAGCGGCTTGCCGTGCCATGGCGAGGATGCCGGCACCTGCAGCGTGAACGTCGCGCCGGGCACGAATCGCCCGTCGGGATCGTCGGTGTACAGCTCGATCTTCAGCGCGCCCTTGAGGCCGTGAGCCTTGACGAGACGGCCGACGCGCAGCTGCGTCTTGGCGGTAGGGCGAGCACTCGCGGCGGCGTCCGCCGGTTCTTGGGCGGGCACCTCAGTCGTCCGCGACGTCGACGCGGACGCGCCGCCCGTCGGCGAGCGCGCTGATGAGGGTGCGCAGCGCCTTGGCCGTGCGGCCGCCGCGCCCGATCACGCGACCCCGGTCATCGGGGTGGACGTGGACCTCGAGGACGTCACCGCGAGGCGAGGTGGTCGAGTCGATGCGCACGTCGTCGGGGTGATCGACGATCCCCTTGACGACGTGCTCGAGCGCGGCGGCGAGCAACGGGCTACGCTTCGGTGGACTCGGCGGCGTCGTCGGCCGCGTCGGTCACGTCAGCGGCGGTCTCGGCCGGAGCCTCGACCTTCTTCTCGACCTTGGGCTTGACGACCGACTTCTTCGCCGAGTCGATCTCGAACTCGGGCTTGGCCGAGGCCGTGCGAACGGTCGAGACGGCGTTCTTGTCGCCCTTGAACTTGCCCCAGTCACCGGTGAGCTTCAGCAGCGCGGCGACCTGCTCGGTCGGCTGCGCGCCGACGCTCAGCCAGTACTGCGCACGCTCGGAGTCGACCTCGATGAACGAGGGCTCCTCGGTGGGGTGGTACTTGCCGATCTCCTCGATGACACGACCATCCCGCTTGGTGCGCGAGTCGGCGACGACGATGCGGTAGTACGGCGCACGGATCTTGCCCAGGCGCTTGAGACGGATCTTGACAGCCACGATTCTCCTGAATGTGTGGAAGTGGACGAACTGGTCGCCTGGAGCGTGGGGTGCACACCCGGCGGAAGCTCAAAGGGAGGACCACGACGCTGGATAGAGGGTCGAGCGTCCGGTCCGACCCGTAATTCTCTCATATCGCAGGGCGCCCCGCGAACACCCCGGCCCTCCATACCGCGGGGGATCCCGCGAACCGGCCGATGCGCCGCCGAGTGATCGCGCCTGCGTGCGAGACTGTGCGAATGACGGAGCCCTTCGCGACATCCGCCCGCTCCACCGTGGGCCTGGAGTGGGAGCTGATGCTCGCAGACGGCGAGACGGGCGACCTCGTGCCGCGCGCGCCCGAGATCATCGAGGCGCTGGAAGAACGCACCTCGTTCGAGCGCCACACCGTCACGGGCGAACTGCTCACCAACACGATCGAGGTCACGAGCGGCATCGGAGACACCGTGGCCGCCGCGGTCGACGACATCGCCGACGCGATCGCCATGGTGCGGACCGTGACGAATCCGATGCAGGTCGAGCTCCTCTGCGCCGGGAGCCACCCGTTCGCGCAGTGGTACAACCAGGGCATCACCGACAAGACGCGCTACCACAAGCTCATCGAGCGCACCCAGTGGTGGGGGCGCAACATGATGATCTGGGGCATCCACGTCCACGTCGGCGTGGAGGACGTCAACAAGGTCTTCCCGATCATCAACGCGCTCGCCGCGTATCTGCCTCATCTGCAGGCGCTGTCGGCATCCAGCCCGTTCTGGGCCGGTGAGCGCACCGGATACGCGTCGAACCGGGCGCTCGTCTTCCAGCAGCTGCCGACGGCGGGCCTTCCCTGGCCTCTGCAGGACTGGGCCGAGTTCGAGACCTACCTCGACGACATGATCGGCACGGGCGTCATGGAGGACGCCACCGAGGTGCGGTGGGACATCCGCCCCGCGCCCCGCTGGGGCACTGTCGAGGTGCGCGCCTGCGACGGGATGTCGACGCTCCCCGAGCTCGCCGCGGTCGCCGCGCTCGTTCAGGCGCTGGTCGAGTCGTTCTCGCGCGATCTCGACGAGGGGCGCGAGCTCATGATCCTGCCGCCCTGGTTCGTGCGCGAGAACAAGTGGCGCGCGGCCCGATACGGACTGGATGCCCGGATCATCGTCGACCGCGAAGGCACCCAGGCGCCGGTTCGCGATCACCTCCGCGAGACCCTCGAGCGCGTCGCCGACATCGCCATCGAACTCAAGTGCGCCCGCGAGCTCCGCGCGATCGAGACCACGCTGACGGAGGGTGCGAGCTACGAGAGGCAGCTGATGGTGGCGGATGCCGCGAACGGCGACCTGCGCGAGGTCGTGCGGCACCTCATCCGCGAGTTCCGGGCGGGGCCGACGTTGCGCGACCACCTGGCGGCGCTCGGCCACTGAGCCGGTGCGGTTCCGCAGCTCAGCCCTTGCCGAGCAGCTTCTGCAGCTCGGCGAGGTCCGCCTCGGACGGCGCGCCCTTCGCGCCACCGCCCAGGCCGAAGCCCGACCCGGTCGGCGCGGTGGGAGCCGCAGCCGCGATGCCGGCGTTCTCGGCCGCGCGCTTGGCGGGGTTGCCCGACCGCGAGCCCTTGACCTGGGGCTGCCTGCCGCGCTTCGCCGACGCCCCCGGGCGCCCTGCGCCGGGCACCGGGCCCATCCCGGGGATGTTGGGCACGCCGCCGCGGGCGACGGTCTTCATCATCTTCGCCGCCTGCTCGAACCGGTTGACCAGCGCGTTGACGTCGGTGACCGTCATCCCCGAGCCGCGCGCGATGCGGAGGCGCCGCGATCCGTTCAGCACCTTCGGGTTGCGGCGCTCCCCCGGCGTCATCGAGCGGATGATGGCCTCGGTGCGGTCGATCTCGCGCTCGTCGAAGTCGTCCAGCTGCTGCTTCATCTGGCCCATGCCCGGCAGCATCCCGAGCATCTTCTTCATCGAGCCCATCTTCTTGAGCTGCTGCATCTGGTCGAGGAAGTCTTCGAGCGTGAAGGTCTCGGTCGCGAGCTTCTCGGCCATCTTCATGGCCTCTTCCTCATCGAAGGCCTGCTGGGCCTGTTCGATGAGGGTCAGGATGTCGCCGAGGTCGAGGATTCGCGACGCCATGCGGTCGGGGTAGAAGGGCTCGAGGTCGTCGAGACCCTCACCCGTGGACGCGAAGATGATCGGGCGTCCGGTCACGGATGCCACCGACAGGGCCGCACCACCGCGCGCGTCGCCGTCGAGCTTCGACAGGACGACGCCGGTGAAGTCGACGCCCTCCTGGAAGGCCTTGGCGGTGTTCACGGCATCCTGACCGATCATCGCGTCGATGACGAACAGGACCTCATCGGGATCCGTCGCCTTGCGGATGTCGGAGGCCTGCTTCATCATCTCGGCATCGACGCCGAGGCGACCCGCAGTGTCGATGATGACGACGTCGTGCTGCTGGCGGCGCGCGACCTCGACGCCGTCGCGCGCGACCTGGACCGGATCGCCCACGCCGTTGCCGGGCTGCGGCGCGTAGATCGCGGCGCCGGCCTGACGTGCCACGACCTGGAGCTGGTTCACGGCATTGGGCCGCTGCAGGTCGGCCGCCACCACGAGCGGCGTGTGTCCGTCCTTCTCGAGCATCTTCGCGAGCTTGCCCGCGAACGTCGTCTTGCCCGAGCCCTGCAGGCCCGCGAGCATGATCACGGTCGGCGGGTTCTTCGCGAACTGCAGCCGGCGCTGGTCGCCGCCGAGGATCGCGATGAGCTCCTCGTTCACGATCTGCACGACCTGCTGCGCCGGGTTGAGGGCCTTGTTGACCTCATCGCCGAGCGCGCGCTCGCGCACCTTGGCGGTGAACTCCTTGACGACGGGCAGCGCCACGTCGGCGTCGAGCAGTGCACGCCGGATCTCGCGGACCGTCCCGTCGACGTCCGCGGGCGTGAGCTGCCCCTTCTTGCGGAGGTTGCGGAAGGTCTCGGTGAGCCGGTCGGAGAGGGTGCCGAAAGTCGCCATGATCCCCCGATTCTACGCGAGCGGATGCCGCGACCCCGCCCGCGAGCCGGTCATCCGGCAACCGCGGAATCGTCTGCCTGCTGCGGCCCGAGTTCCTGGAAGACCGTGAGCTGCACCCCGGCCGGACCGCGCAGGCGCGCATTGAGAGACCGCCAGGGCGTGACGCGAGCGGATGCCTCCACCTCAGCGCCCCCGCCCGCAAGCCGCTGGACGACCCCTGCGGTGTCGTCCACCTCGAGTCCGATCCGAATCGGGTCGCTCGCCCCTCCGTCGGTCTCGACCCGATCGATGAACGCGACCTGAGCGGCATTCGCGAGTTCGAGCGTCGCCCGCCCTGCCTCGAGGATCACCACGCGCGCGCCGCCGTCGGCCTCGTAGGCCTCGGCCTGCGGCATCCCCAGGACGTCTCGATAGAAGGTCAGCGCCTCGTCGAACTCTGCCGCCTGCACGACCACGCGCAGCTGCCGCACGATCCCGCGCGCCGCAGACGTCGCCTCGTCCGCCGCGGCCGAAGCGCGGGCGAAGAAGCGGTCCAGCGACGTGCGCCCCGCGCCGTCGTGCGCCCAGGCGTCGAGGGCGGCGAGAACGGCGCCTCCCCACGCCGCACCCGCGACCTCGGCGTCGATCCGCTCCGCCCCGCCGCGGCGGAGACGATCGCCGACGACGCGTGCGACCCGCGAACGACGGACGGATGCCTCGCGCTCCAGCTCATCGTCGAGCCGCATGGCGGTCGAGTTGACCAGTGCGAGGGCGAGGCTGTCTGGCGCGAACCCGTCCGCGATGGACGCGATCGCGGCTCGGACGTCGGCTGCGGCATCCGGACCCTCACGGTCTGCGAGCCGCGCCTCGAGCGCGGCGATCCGCTCGTCCAGGGCGGCCCAGAGGATGTCGGACTTCGCCGCGAAGTAGTTGAAGAAGCTCGATCGGCTCACGCCCGCCCGCGTGGTGATGTCGGCGATCGACGTCGCCTCGAAGCCTTTTTCGAGGAAGAGCTCGCACGCGGCCTCGGCGAGGATCTCGCGCGAGGATGCCTTGGGTCTCCCGGATCGCGACTCTGACGACATGGCTCCCAGCGTACGATCCGGGTCCGCGGAAGCGTAATGTTGGACGCGATCCATAAACGCGCCGTCATGCCGCCATGAGCGAAGGAGCGAACGTGCTCGAGATCCAGACCGTCGGCCTCTCCCCCGACTACGTCCCCTACCTCGACGGATGGGCCCTGCAGCGCCGCATCCACGCCGAGGTCGTCGAGGGTTCGCGGCCCGACACGCTCCTGCTGCTCGAACACGAGCCGGTGTACACCGCAGGGGCCCGCACCGCCCGACACGAACGGCCGACCGACGGCACGCCCGTCGTCGATGTCGACCGGGGCGGCAAGATCACGTGGCACGGTCCCGGCCAGCTCGTCGGCTACCCCATCGTCAGGCTCCCCGAGCCGATGGATGTCGTCGCACACGTGCGCCGGCTCGAAGGGCTCCTCATCGACGTGCTGCGCGAGCACGAGGTCGAGGGCTATCGGGTCGAGGGCCGGAGCGGAGTGTGGGTGCGGCGTCCGCTGGGCGAGGACAAGATCGCCGCGATCGGCGTCCGGGTGCAGCGCGGGGTGACCATGCACGGCTTCGCGTTGAACTGCGACAACTCCCTCGCGGCCTTCCGAGGGATCATCCCGTGCGGGATCACGGATGCGGGTGTCACGACGATAAGCGAAGTGGCAGGGACGGATGTCGGGCCCGCCGACGTGGTCGACTCGGTTGCGGCAGCCTTCGCCGCGGAGTACGCCGGGGTCGCCGCGTGACCGCGACCGCGCCGGGCGAGCGCAAGCTGCTGCGGCTCGAGATCCGAAACGCCCAGACGCCGATCGAGCGCAAGCCCGAGTGGATCAAGACCCGGGCGAAGATGGGTCCGGAGTACACCGCATTGCACTCCCTCGTGAAGGATGAAGGGCTGCACACCGTCTGCCAGGAGGCCGGATGTCCCAACATCTACGAGTGCTGGGAGGACCGTGAGGCGACGTTCCTCATCGGCGGCTCGCAGTGCACACGTCGCTGCGACTTCTGTCAGATCGACACCGGCAAGCCCGCCGAGTACGACACCGACGAGCCGCGCCGGGTCGCCGAGAGCGTCGTCCGCATGCGGCTGCGCTATGCGACGGTGACCGGCGTGGCGCGAGACGACCTGCCCGACGGCGGGGCGTGGCTGCACGCCGAGACCGTGCGCCGCATCCATGCCGAGAACCCGAACACAGGGGTCGAGATCCTCGCCACCGACTTCAACGGCGAGCCCGCACTCCTCGGCGAGGTGTTCGACTCGCGCCCCGAGGTCTTCGCGCACAACGTCGAGACCGTGCCGCGCATCTTCAAGCGGATCCGGCCCGCGTTCCGCTACGACCGCTCGCTCGGAGTGCTGACGATGGCACGTGAGGCAGGACTCATCACGAAGTCGAACCTGATCCTCGGGATGGGCGAGGAGCCGGAAGAGGTCGTGCAGGCACTGCAGGATCTGCACGACGCGGGCACCGACATCATCACCATCACGCAATACCTTCGTCCGTCGCCGCGTCACCTCCCGGTGGACCGGTGGGTCAAGCCCGCCGAGTTCGTCGAGTTCAAGGAAGCGGCGGAGCGCATCGGATTCCTCGGCGTACTCGCGGGACCGCTTGTGCGCTCGTCCTACCGCGCCGGGCGGCTGTGGGCCAAGTCGATGCTGTCGAAGGGGCTCGACATCCCGCCGCACCTCGCGCATCTCGCGCAGGACATCGCGCTCGAAGGTCAGGGGTTCGCCCAGGCGGTGTGAACGCGCGTGTTGGGCGCGTTTCGTCTCGCTTCGCTCGCTCAACGGCCGGCGGCTCCGGGTCGTTGAGCGAGGAGCGGAGCGACGAGACGCGCGGAGCCGGCGGGTCAGTCCGCGCTCGTCACCGAGAGCACGTCGCCGTCGGAGTCGAGGTTCACCAGCAGCACGTCGTCGGTCGCATCGGGGTCGAGGGCGTACTCGAGCACCGCGAAGGGGTCGGCACCGCCGTGCTCGTCGGCGAGGATCGTCATGCTCATGAGCTGGAGCGATCGGATGATGTCGATGTGCACATCCCCCGACACGTCGACGAGCAGATCGTCCAGCTGCTCTCCGAGAGTCGCCTGCTGCTGCAGGATGTACTCGATCACTTCGCTGGTGCGGTCGTCGAGCTCGGCGACCATGGCGTTCCGAGCGCTCCGGTCGATCGTCTCGAGGGCCGAGATGAGCCCGGCGGCGACGTCGAGCGCCGCTTCCGACACGTCGTCCTGGTCGGGTGCGGTGAGGTCGACCGTCACGGTCTGATCCCCCAGCTCGACATTCTCGGACCAGAAGATCGAACCGTCCGGCCCGGACTCGAGGAGTCCGAAGAAGTCGTGCTCGATCGCCATGTCCCCATGAAACCAGCCTCTGCCCCAGCGCGGTAGCCCTGGACGCGCGTATCTCGGATTCAGTCGACGAGGGATGCCGCGAACACGTGCGGCGTGAAGCCCGTCAGGTCGCCGATCCCCTCGCCCTGCCCGAGCAGTTTCACGGGAATCCCGGTGCGCTCCTGCACCGCCAGGACGAATCCGCCCTTCGCGGAACCGTCCAGTTTCGTCAGCACGAGCCCCGTGACGCCCGCATGCTCGAGGAAGGCCTGCGCCTGCATCACACCGTTCTGGCCGGTGGTCGCGTCCAGGACCAGAAGCACCTCGCTGATCGGCGCCTGCTTCTCGATGACGCGGCGGATCTTGCCGAGCTCATCCATCAGTCCGCCCTTGGTGTGCAGGCGCCCCGCCGTATCGACCAGTACGATCTCGGTGCCGGTGCGCTTGGCGTAGTCGATGGTCTGGAAGGCGACGGATGCCGGATCCTGGCCCTCCTGCTGCGGTCGCACGATCGCGGCTCCGCCCCGCTCGGCCCACGTCGCGAGCTGGTCCACCGCCGCGGCACGGAAGGTGTCGGCGGCGCCGACGACGACCGAGCGCCCGTAGCGCTGCAGGAACTTCGCGAACTTGCCGATGGTCGTGGTCTTGCCGACGCCGTTGACGCCGACGACCAGCACCACTGCCGGACGCTCGGTGAGCCGCAGCGTCGTGTCGAACTTGGCGAAGTGCTCCTCGAGGGTCTCCTTCAGCATCCGCTGCAGGTCTTTGGGGTCCGTCGTGCGATACCGGTCGACCTTCTCGTGCAGCTCGTCGACGATGCGCTCGGTGACGTCGGGGCCGAAGTCGGCCGTGAGCAGGGCGGTCTCGAGGTCTTCCCACGTCGACTCGTCGATCGTGGGCTTGACGAACACGCCGCGCAGCGCGCGGCCGAGCGACCAGGAACTCTCAGCCATGCGACCAGCCTAGGCGCGCGACGACGGAAGCAATCGCGGCATGATGAGGGGCATGACCCAGGAGACCCTCGCCGGCTCGCCCATTCGGACGCCCGACCAGCGCCTGCGAGTCTTCGTGAGCTCCACCCTCGCCGAGCTCGCCGAGGAGCGCGCCGCCGTTGCCCGGGCGATCGTGTCGATGGGCCTGTCGCCCGTCATGTTCGAGCTCGGCGCCCGGCCGCATCCGCCGCAGGAGCTCTACCGGGCGTATCTCGCCCAGTCGGACATCTTCGTCGGCCTGTATTGGCAGAGCTATGGCTGGGTGGGGCCCGGCATGGACATCTCGGGGCTGGAGGACGAGTTCAGGCTGTCTGGCACGCGCCCGCGCCTGCTGTATCTGAAGTCGCCGGCGCCCGATCGTGAGCCTCGGCTGAGCGCCATGATCGACGAGCTGCGCTCGGAAGGACAGGATGCGTACCGCTCCTTCCGCTCGACCCGCGAACTCGGGCGGCTGGTCCGCGACGATCTCGCCGTGCTGCTGAGCGAACGATTCGCGAGTTCCGTTCAGCCGGTCGTGTCACCCGCCGCCCCGGCCGCCCTCCCGCAGGAGCGCCGGTCGCTCCCGGCGACGTCGACTTCGCTGATCGGCCGCGATGACGACATCCGATCGGTCGTCGGGATGCTGGCAGACCCCGGCATCCGGCTCGTGACGTTGACGGGTCCTGGCGGGATCGGAAAGACGCGCCTCGCCATCGCCGTCGGTGAGGCGGTCGACCGACGACCCGGATCGCGGGTCCATTTCGTCCCCCTTGCGAACGTCTATGAGGTCGCGGACGTCATGCCCCGGATCGCCGGCGCGGTCGGAGCGAACATCGAAGGACGCGGCTCAGCCCTCGAGGCGGTGGTGGAGCGACTGGCCGACGCCGACACGATGCTCATCCTCGACAATCTCGAGCAGGTGATCGGGGCGGCGCCCGAGATCGACGAACTGCTCACGCAGTGCCTCGGCGTGAAGATCCTTGCGACCAGTCGCACGGTGCTTCGACTGCGCGCCGAGCAGGAGTACGCCGTTCCTGCTCTCACGATCCCTCTCGCACGCGACGCCGTCGGCGACGCGACCGTCGAGCAGATCTCCGCTCTTCCGGCGGTCCGGCTCTTCCTCGACCGTGCAAGCGCCGTCCGCCGCGACCTCGTCCTCACGCCCGACAGCGCCGCCGCGATCGCCGAGATCTGCCGCCGGCTCGATGGGGTGCCTCTGGCGATCGAACTCGCAGCCGCCCGCACTCGACTGCTCGAGCCGAGAGCCCTGCTCGACCGGCTCGGAACGGTGCTCGACGCGCTCGGCACCGGTGCAGTCGACCTGCCGGAGCGGCAGCGCACTCTGCGCGCGACGGTCCAATGGAGCGTCGGACTGCTCGAGGACACCGAGGCGCGCCTGCTCGCGACGCTTTCGATCTTCGCCGACGGCTGGACGATCGCAGCTGCGGCGGTCGTCGCCGGGGAATCCGAATTCGGCACGCTCGATCTGCTCGACTCGCTCGCGGGCCACAGCCTCGTGAGCGTGGACGCTTCAGCCGCCGAGCCGCGGTTCCGGATGCTGACCACGGTGCGCGAGCTCGCCGCCGAAACCTTGCGCGCCCGCACCGACGCCGATGAGATCGAGCGACGACACGCCGAGTACTTCGCCTCGATCATCGACACGGACACGGTTCCCGTCGACCTGCGGACGCCGTGGGCTGATCAGCTTCGCGTCGAAGAGGAGAACGTCCGCGCCGCCATCAGATGGTTCTTCGCGCACGACATCGGCCGACTGCCTCACCTGCTGCGATCGTTGTGGCTCTACTGGCAGACGAACGATGGACTGGTCGAGGGTCGCGAGTGGGTGAACGAGCTGCACGCAGGTCTCGACGTCGAGTCGCTGGATGCCCGCGCCCAGGCGGAGGTCCGCTTCACCCAGGTGGTCACCGCCACGGCCGTGGGAGACGACGACGGCGCCGTGTCGGCAGCCGAGGAGATCCCGCCGCTCATCGGGCGAATAGCCGAACCGGCCCTCAAGAACGCGCTGCACCTCGCCGTGTCGTGGAGCCGTCCGATCGTGGGCGACTTCGAGGGCTCCCTGGCAGCCGCCACTCGCGCTTACGAGGGCTTCGCCGAGCACGACGATGCTTTCATCGCGTTCGCCGCCCTCACGGTCGGCATGCTGCAGGCCGCTCTCGAACAGGACGACGAGGGTCGGCGATTCCTCGTGGAGGCCGCAGACCTGGGCAGCAGATTCGGCAACCGGTGGCTGACGTCTGGGGCTCGGACCCAGCTCGTGATCCTCGATGTCCGGTCGGGATCGTATTCGGCGGCACGCCACCGGCTAGCGGAGGTGCTCGAAGAGCTCGACGGACCTCATCTCGGAACGGTGAACGTGTGCTTCGCGCTCGTCGCCTACGCCGAGCTCGCCGTGGCCGAGTCAAGACCCCTCGACGCCGCAACAGCGCTCGGTGCGGTGGCGGGGCTGCGCGACCGCGCGGGGCTGCTCGCCTGGCCGATCGCACGTCCTGGCGAGGCCGTCCTGAACGACAAACTCGCGGCCCTGATCGACCCTGCGGACCTGGCTGCGGCGCACGCCCACGGAACCGGCCTCCGCCCCCACGAAGCGCTGGTGCTGATCCGTCGCGCCGTCGCTTGAAGCGGTATCACGACGCGACGCGCTCCCCCACGCGCTGGCCGACGACGGCGGAGACACCGTCCTGGCGCATCGACACCCCATACAGCGCGTCGGCGATCTCCATCGTGCGCTTCTGGTGGGTGATGACGATGAGCTGGCTGCTCTCGCGCAGCTGTTCGAACACCCCGAGCAGCCTGCCGAGGTTCGCGTCGTCGAGTGCGGCCTCGACCTCGTCGAGGATGTAGAACGGGCTCGGCCGCGCCTTGAAGATCGCGACCAGCAGGGCGACCGCCGCCAGCGATCGCTCACCGCCCGACAGCAGCGACAGCCGCTCGATCTTCTTCCCGACCGGTCGCACCGCCACTTCGATGCCGGTCGTCAGCGGGGAGTCGGGATCTGTGAGCGAGATGCTTCCCGTGCCCCCGGGGAACAGCACCGGGAACACTTCCGAGAACGCGGTCCTGGTGTCCTCGAAGGCGGCCAGGAAGATCACCTGCATCCGCTCGTCGAGCTCCTCGATGATCGTGATGAGGTCCTTGCGCGTCTGAGTGAGATCGGCGAGCTGATCGGTCAGGAACTTGTGGCGCTGCTCGAGTGCCGAGAACTCCTCGAGCGCGAGCGGGTTGACCCGCCCGAGCTGGGTCAGCTTGCGCTCGGCATCCTGCAGCCGCCGCTGCTGTCGCGTCCGATCGAATGGGACGGATGCCGTGGCCGCATCCTCCGCAGCGTCAGGGGCGCTGTCCGCAGGAACCGGCTGATCCGGGCCATATTCCATAATGAGAATGTCCTCGTCCAGACCGAGTTCGGAACCCGCACGCTCGAGCAGCCCCGACACGTGCAACCGCTTCTCATGGATCTGCAGCTCGAGACCGTGCACGCTCTCGGTCAGTCCCGACAGGCGTTCGCGCGTCGACGCCTCCTGACGCCTCAACTCGACGAGCTCAGCCGTCACGGCGCTGCGGGCGGACTCGGCGGTGGCCAGCTCGACCCGCGCCTGCGACACTGACCTGTCGACCGAGTCCAGCACCGCCGGCAGCTGCGCCGTCACGCCGGCCGCGATCTCGCGCTGGGCCCTGCGGATCACGGTGCGCCGGGCGGCCTCCGCGGCCGCGTCGCGCTCGCGCTCGCGCTGCCGCTCGAGCTGGACCACGCGCGCCTCGCCCGCCCGGATCCGCTCTCGGAGCGTCTCGACATCCAACCGTGCCCGCATCTCGCCGTCGCGGGCCGCCTCGAGCGCGGCGAGCATGCCGTCGCGGGCCGACGCGTCGAGGATGGGACGGGGCGCCTCGAGTGCGTTCTGAAGCTGACGGTCGGCGGAGCGTTCCGCCGCCTCGGCATCCTCGACCGCCCCAGCCGCCTGTGCGACACCGGCGGCGAGCCGCTCGCATTCGGCGACGGCGGCCTCGTACCGCACCGTCGCGCGATTCACCTGCTCAGCGTGGGCAGCCAGGGCCGCGTCATGCTCCCGCAGGTGGGCCAGCGCCCCCTTCGTGCGGTGTCGCGCCTGCTCCAGGCCGTGGACGGCGCTCGAGAGCGCCTCACGCAGCGAGTCCGCGACGACGCCGATCTCGGCGTTGCGCTCGGCCGCGGCATCCCGTTCCGCCGCCAGCTCGAGACGCGATCTGCCCTGCCCCGACCCCGCCCGAACGGTGTGATCCGTGACCACCTCTCCGGACCGGGTCACGATCGTGACGGGCGCGCCGACCGCCGCGCGCGAGATCACCGGACCTGCGGCCAGCGCCGCGTCGAGGTCGTCCGCGACGACCACATGCGACAGGATGCCGAGCACCCCTTGCGGCGCCGACACCACCTCGCTCGCAGGAATGACGCCGGCAGCGGCCGGAAAAGCCGGTCGCTCGAAGGGCGCCTCGGCGATCGCGATGTCGACGGTTCCGTGGTCCCCGTCGCGGGCGGTGCGCGCCGTCGCGAAGGCATGTTCGCGGCTCTCGACGAGCAGCCCCTCTACGAGCGGACCCAGCGCCGCGGCGATCGCCGTCTCGTATCCGGCCGTGATCCTGACCGAGTCCCCCAGCAGACCCCGGATTCCGGCACCACCCCGGGCGACGAGCTCCGCCGCCGCGTTCTTCACCTCGAGCGCACGCCCGAGCGCGGTGGTCTGCGCCGTCAGAGCCTCGGCCTCGCGCTCGGCGGCGTGCAGCTTCTCGCGGAGCGCGCCCACCCGGGCCTCGGCCTCGGTCCCGTCGCGCTGCGCCCGCTCGTACGCGGACGCGTATTCGGCGGCCGACCCTTCCGGCACGAGGTCGGGATCGACGCCGGCGAGGGTCTCCTCCGCCTCGGCGCGGCGGGCGAGGGCGCCGTCGAGCGCGCGCTGCTGGCGCTCGACGGCCGCCCGCACGGCGCCGAGGGCGGATGCCGCGGCCTCGGCCGAGCCCCGAAGGGCGGTGATCCGCATGTCGTGCTCCGAGACGAGCGCGCTCTGCGCGGCGATGTCGGCGTCGAGTGCGTCGAGTTCGGCGCGGGCTCGGATCACGTCGCGGGATGCCTCGCCCGCGGCATCCTGTGCGCTTCCGAGTCCCGCCGCGATCTCATCGATGTCGGCCCGCGCCTCGTCGATCGCCGCCTGCGACACGGTGGCGCCCTGGATGAGGTCGTCCTCCTGCGCCTCTCCGAGCAGCGCCAGTCGCTGACCCGCGAGCGCGTAGAGCCCGCGCAGGCGGTCCTGCACGCGCTCGAGGCCGAATGCGACCCGACGTGCCTCGTCGACGGCCTCGGAGCGCTGCTGCGACTCGAGCTGCTCGACCCGCACCCGCGTGTTGTCGAGCTGGTCCTGCAGCACGAGCCGCTCGGTGTGGCGCTCCTGCTCGCTGCGGGCGTGGGCGGCGAGCTCGCCGCGGAGTGCCACCACCTCGTCGGCGAGAAGACGGGCCCTGGCGTCGCGGACGACCGCCGCGATCGTGGCCGCCTCCCGCGCGATCTCGGCCTGACGGCCGAGCGGCTTCAGCTGGCGGCGGAGCTCGCCCGCCAGGTCGCTGAGGCGGGTGAGATTCGCCTCCATCGCTTCGAGCTTGCGCAGGGTCTTCTCCTTGCGGCGACGGTGCTTCAGGATGCCCGCGGCCTCTTCGATGAACCCTCGACGGTCTTCCGGCGATGCCTGCAGAACGCTGTCCAGCCGGCCCTGCCCGACGATCACGTGCATCTCGCGTCCGAGCCCCGAGTCGCTGAGCAGCTCCTGCACATCGAGGAGGCGGCACACGCCGCCGTTGATCGCGTACTCGCTCGCACCGTTGCGGAACAGGGTCCTGCTGATGCTGACCTCGGCGTACTCGATCGGCAGCGCACCGTCGCTGTTGTCGATCGTGAGCTGGACCTCCGCACGGCCGAGGGGCCCGCGGGTGGCCGTGCCGGCGAAGATGACGTCCTCCATCTTGCCGCCGCGGAGCGTCTTGGCGCCCTGCTCGCCCATGACCCACGCCAGCGCGTCGACGACATTCGACTTGCCGGATCCGTTGGGGCCGACGATGCAGGTGACGCCCGTCTCGAACGCGAACGTGGTGGGCTGGGCGAACGACTTGAACCCTTTGAGCGTGACGCTCTTCAAGTGCATGCGCGCGCCTCCGAGGTGGATGTCCCGTCCACCGTAGCGGACGGGGCATCCACCCCCGGCACGGCGAGCCGGGCGAGGCTCAGACGATCGCGCGGGCGTCGTCCCAGGTGCGGGTGCGAACGCGACACGCCCGGGATGCTTGACGCGCACCGCTTGATCGCGCTAATGTCACTCCTCGCGTCCCGAAGTTGAGAAAGGAGGTCCCCCGATGATGCACATGACCGCGACTGGAATCACCACCCCAGACGGCGGCTTCGCGCGTGCGTTCGCTGTGGGGACCGGCTCCTTCGGCGCCTTCCAGAACGGCCGCGCTCACACCGCCATCTGACCTCCGCAGGGGAGGACTCTGCCCGTCTCAGGGCTGACTCTCCGCGGCGCCGCCCGAACATCGGGCACCCCGCCCATCCCTGCGAACCGTCCCCCGTCGTGCTGCGGCATGACACTCCCCTGCCGGCATCCATTCGGATCCGGCGCCCGACTCGACCGGGTTCGGGCACCACCCTCCGTTCGAAAGAGAATCATCGTGAACAATCTCCTTGCGCCGCAGCGCCTCTCGGGTCTCCCCGATACGCAGCGGCTGACGAGCCGCCCTCCGCACACCTCGCTCATCGATCGCGTCGCGCTCCACATCGGACTGCGTCTGCTCATCTGGAGCACCAGGAGCCCCCGGCTCACGCTCGACCGCGAAGCCCATTCGCGGTCCTACCGTGCACACGCGGCCCGCGCCGCACGCGAGCACGGCTACACCCGCGAGGTCCTCCTCGCACCCCGGCCGTGATGGCCACCCGGGGTCCGTCGACCGCCATCCGGTCGACGGACCCCCACCCTGAAAACGAAGGACGCATCATGAGCGACACGCTCACTCGGATCGAATTCCGCCCCCTCGTCATCCCGGAGTCCGTCGAGGCCGACGACGCCGCGGACTTCCGCGAGATGGTGCGGGTTCGCAACGTCGTCTACCGGGAGATCTCCGGGCATGACGACGGCTCGGTGCCCGCGGATGAACTGCTGCCCAACCTCAAGCCCGACGAGTACCGGGTGCTGCTCGCATGGATCGTCGTCGACGACGGCCGTGTCGTCGGCCGCGCGATGGTGGAACTGCCTTCCGAGACCGACTCGAAGCTCGCGTTCTGGCGCGTGGAGCTGCTTCGCGAGGTGTGGGGCCGAGGCATCGGTTCGGCCGCGTACGCCCTCATCGAGAAGACCGCGCGCGAGCACGGCCGGACGATCCTCCAGGCGTGGGCGGAGCATCCCGCCGGTCCCGGACCGCGCATCGTGTCGCCGACCGGCTTCGGCGACATCCCCGAGGACCACGCCGCACGGTTCTTCGAGCACCGCGGATTCTCTCTCGAGCAGGTGGAGCGCAACAGCGTCTTCGACCTCGCGGGGACGTTCGAGACCGTCGAGCGGCTCCATGCGGAGGCGGTGGCCGCGGCCGAGGGCTTCCGAGTCGTGCAGTGGTTCGCTCCGACGCCGCCGGAGTTCGTCGAGGGATACGCCTGGATGAAGTCCCGCATGATCACCGATGCCCCCGCGGCGAACCTCGAGTTCGACGAGGAGGTCTGGGATGCCGCGCGCCTGGCCCAGCACGACGCGAAGTACACCGATGTCGGGCGCCTCATGCAGGTGACGGCCGCACAGCACGTCGAAACCGGTGAGCTCGTGGCATTCAACGAGCTCGTGATCGGCAAGGACCGCACCGAGGCCACGTATCAGGAGGACACGCTCGTGCTCAAAGAACACCGTGGGCACAAGCTCGGAACCCTCGTGAAATGCGCGGGCCTGCTCTCGTGGCGCGCGATCGCGCCGCTATCCCCCCGTGTGATCACCTACAACGCAGAGGAGAATCGCCCCATGCTCGACATCAACGAGGCGATCGGCTTCGTGCCGATCGCGTACGAGGGCGCATGGAAGAAGGTGCTCGATGACTGAGATGACTGAGGTGACGGATGCCACGACACTCACCATCGAGAGGATGCCCGTGCCGGCGGCGGTGGACGCCCCTGACGCCGGGCCGTTCCTCGCCATGGTCGAGATCGGCAACGCGCTGTGTCGCCACGACGCGGGTCACGACTACTTCTACCAGACGGCTGAAGAACAGCTGCCCTCCTGGCACGATCAGACGGACCGGCTGCAGATCGGGTTCACCGCTGCGCGCGATGGCCAGATCGTCGGCGCCGCCATCATGACGATTCCGCTCGAAGAGGCCGCGACATCGGTCGAGTACGATCTGATGTCCGACCCCGAACTATGGGGGCAGGGCATCGAGGAGGCGCTGCTCGTGGCGGTCGAGGCCGAAGCGCGTCGCCACGGCCGATCGGTCGTCCAGACCTGGACGCTGCACCGGCCCGACGCGCCGGGTGAACGGCTCGCGTCGCCCACCGGCTACGGGTCGATCCCGGCCGAAGACCGCCAGACGCAGTTCATGCTGCGCAACGGCTATTCGTTCGAGCAGGCCGAGCGCAACAGCGTGTTCGACCTGACCGGATCCTTCGACCTCGTCGAGCGGATGCTCGCAGACGCTCTCGAGGCGGCCGGGTCGGACTATCGGGTGGTGCAGTGGCAGTCGCCGACGCCCGACCGGTACAAGGACGGCTTCGCGTACGTGATCTCGCGGATGTCGACCGACGTGCCCACGGGCGACATGGTGTGGGCGGAGGAGATCTGGGACGCCGCACGCGTCGAGCGCCGCGACAGGCGACTTCTCGAAGGCGGCCACACGATCTCGGTGGCGTGCGTCGAGCATGTCCCGACCGGGACGCTGGTCGCCTACAACGAGCTCGTGATCGCCGCCGACCACACCGCGGCGACCCAGCAGTACGGCACGCTGGTGCTCAAGGAGCACCGTGGACACCGCCTGGGCGCGATCGTGAAATGCGCCAACCTGCTGCGCTGGCGCGAGCTCGTGCCGGAGTCGCCGCGCGTGTCGACGTTCAATGCCGAGGAGAACCGCCACATGCTCGACATCAACGAGGCGATCGGCTTCGTGCCGGCGTCCTATGCCGGCGCATGGAAGAAGACGCTGGATGCCTGATCTGACGCTGTCGCCCGTCGCCGTGCCTTCGCGGGCCGACGACGGCGACGGCGCCGACTTCCGTGAGCTGATCGCGCTGCGAAACGCCCACTATCGGAGGGTCCGCGGCAACGACGAGTACACGATGACGCCCGAACAGGCGCTTCCGCATTGGCAGGACCGATCGGATCGGCTGATGGAAGGCCTGCTCGCTCGCGTGGACGGCGAGGTCGTCGCGTCGGGGACGGTCACGTTCCCTCAGGAGGACGGTGCCGTCACGGGCGAGATGAACATCCGGGTCACTCCCGACCGGTGGGGCGAGGGCATCGGCTCCCAGCTGGTCACCGTCCTCGAGCGACTGGTCGCGGAGCGCGGACGGACGAGCGCGCAGGGCTGGAGCGAACACCCGGAGTCGGATGGCGATCGCCTCGCTGCCGCGACCGGGTACGGCAGCCTTCCGCGCGACCACGTCACACGTTTCCTGGTGCGGCACGGATTCGTGCTCGAGCAGGTGTACCGGAACAGCCGGCTGCTGATCGGCGGGGACCTTTGCGACATCCGGGACCTGACAGCGGATGCGAGGAGCGCGGCCGGGGCATACCGCACGATCTCGTGGGAGGCGCCTACGCCGGAGGAGCATCTCGACGGTTTCGCATGGATGAAATCGCGCATGTCGACGGATGCGCCGGCCGGCGGCGTGGACGTGCCGGAGCAGGCCTGGGATGCCGAGAGGGTGCGGCGGCTCGACGCCAAGCGCGTCGAGGGCGGCTACCGAGTGTTCGTGACGGCGGCGCAGCATCGGGCATCGGGGCAGCTGGCAGCCTTCACCGAGCTGGTCGTGGACGCCGACAGACCCCTGAGCGCCAACCAGGACGACACACTTGTCCTGAAGGCACACCGCGGCCATCGACTGGGAATGCTGCTCAAGGGCGAGAACCTGCTCCGCATGCGGGAGGCGATCCCCGAGGTCGCCGCCATCGACACGTACAACGCCGAGGAGAATCGGCCGATGCTGTCGATCAACGAAGCCATGGGCTTCGTGCCGGTGATGTACGCCGGCGAATGGCAGAAGCGCCTCTCGTGAGCATCAGCCCCGATGCCGCGGCACCCGCTGGCAGTGCGGGCAGAAATGGCTCGACCGGTTCGTGAACGAGGTGCGCACGATGGGGCGGCCACATCGCGGGCACGGCTGCCCGGTGCGACCGTAGGCGTTGAGCGAGTGGGCGAAGTAGCCCGCCTGCCCGTTGACGTTGACGTACTGCGCGTCGAAGCTCGTGCCGCCTTCGGCGAGAGCCTTCTCGAGCACGCGACGCACCTCCGCGAGCAGCCGGTTCACGGCGCGGGTCGGCAGCAGGCGCGCCGTCGTCTCGGGATGGATGCGGGCCGCCCAGAGCGCCTCGTCGGCATAGATGTTGCCGACGCCGCTCACGACCGTCTGGTCGAGCAGCACGCGTTTGATCGCGGAGTCCTTCCGCGCGAGCGCCGCCCGGAAGCCGGCATCCGAGAACGCGGGATCGAGCGGATCGCGTGCGATGTGCGAGACCTGCGCGGGCACCGCGGCGTCCGTCGTGCCGATGCCGCCGGGCTCGGCATCCGGAGTCGGAACGAGCGGGTCGAGGGCCAGCGAGCCGAACGTCCGCTGATCGGCGAACACGACGCTCAGCTCGCCGTGATCGGGATGCTGGATGTCGAGCCGCACCCGTTCGTGGCGCTCCGGCGCCGCGCCGGGAGCGCGAAGCAGGATCTGGCCGCTCATGCCGAGGTGCGCGACGATCGCCTCCGTCGGCGCATCCTCGGCGGGATCTTCGAGCGGGAACCACAGGAACTTGCCCCGTCGTGCCGCTCCGGTGATGCGGCGGCCGGTCAGAGCCGCCTCGAAGTGCGCGCCGTCGCCTGTGTGCCGCGTCAGCGCCCGCTCATCGAGGACGCTCACGCCCAGGACGGTCGCTCCGGCGAGGGCGGGCGCGAGGCCGGCCCGGACCACCTCGACTTCGGGCAGCTCAGGCACGCGCGCTGAGCTCGTGCCAGGCGCGCAGGGCCGCGGCCATCTCGGCGTGCTTCTTGCTCGAGCCGGTTCCTTCGGCGACGACCGCGCCGACGCTCACGGTCGCGACGAAGGTGCGGTCGTGGTCGGGTCCCGTCGCCGTCACGTGGTACACGGGTGGAGGCGTGCCGATGCGCGCCGCGAGCTCCTGCAGGCTGGTCTTCGGATCGATGGCCGCGCCGTACCGGTCCGGATCGTCCAGCAGCGGCTCGACGAGCCGCAGCACCAGCGCGGTCGCCGCCTCGGGGCCGACGGCAAGGTACGTGGCGCCGATGACGGCTTCCATGGTGTCCGCGAGAATCGAATCCTTGTCGCGACCACCCGTGAGGTCTTCGCCGCGCCCGAGCATGACGTGGCTGCCGAGGTCGATGCCGCGCGCGATCTCGGCGAGCGCGACGGTCGACACGACGCCCGCGCGCCGCTTCGCGAGAGCACCCTCGTCGAGATCGGGATGCCGGGTGAACAGCCTCACCGTGACGGCCTGCCCGAGCACGGAGTCGCCGAGGAACTCCAGGCGCTCGTTGTGGGGACCCTGCCCGTGCTCGTACGCCCAGGAACGGTGGGTGAGCGCCAGCGACAGAAGCTCGGGGTCGATGTCGACTCCGAGCTTCTGGGAAAGATCGGCGAGCGCGGGGCGCTCGGCCGTGACGTCGGTCACGTCTCGCCGGGAAGGGCGATCAGACGTCGGCGACCTTGCGGCCCTTGTACTCGAGGAACAGCTCGGTGCCCTGCGAGTCGGTGACGACCTTCGCCTGGTGAGGGCGGCTGTAGACGACCTTGCCGTTCTCGACGGTCTTGACGAGCGTGGGGGCCTCCGCCTTCCACTGCGCGCGACGCGAGCGGGTGTTCGAACGGGAGACCTTCCGCTTCGGGGGGTTACCTGCCATGGCTTGCTCTCTTCTGTGTTCTCGACGGCTCTGCGGCGCTAGGCGCGCGGGGCTTCGTCGTCGTGGTCTGGGGTGTATTCCTGGAGCGCGGCCCAGCGTGAATCCGGGGGCATGCTCTGCTCTGTTCCGGTGAACACGGCGCGCCGCTCGCCCGTGGCCGGATCGAGGCCGGGGCAATCCGGCTCGCACACCGGCTGAAACGGAAGCGCCAGGACGGTCGCATCCCTGACGAGAGTTTCAAGATCCACGTGGTCGTCTTGAACCTCGAAGTCAGTTGCTTCCTCTCCAGGATACGCGAAAAGCTCCTGAAACTCGACTTGGAGGCGTTCGGCGATGTCGTCGAGGCAGCGCCCGCAGATGCCGGTGTATTCCGTGTCGACGGTTCCGGACGCGAGGATGCCCTCGTGCACCGACTCGAGGCGGACGTCGACGAGGACGGGCTCGCCCGCCGCGATGGACACCAGTCCCTCGCCCCACTGCTCGGCAGCGGGAACCTCGAGGGATGCTTCCCGCATCTCGCCCGGGTGGTGCACGATGTCGCGCACGTTGATGCTGAAGGGGCCTGGCCTGCGGTTTCTCACGAGGATCCATGCTACCTGCGCCATCCGGTGGCGCAGGCGGGATCAGGAGGAGCCGGTGTCGAGGAACCGCGCCACGGCGGGCGGCACGAACGGCGACACGTCACCGCCCAGCGCTGCGACCTGGCGGACGAGTGAGCTGGACACGAGTGCGTGGGCCGGGTCCGGCAGCAGGAACACCGTCTCGACGTGGGCGAGGTGGCGGTTGACGATCGCCATGGGGGTCTCGTACGCGACGTCGACCTGCGAGCGGATGCCCTTCACGAGCACGCCTGCTCCGACATCGGTCGCGTAGTCGACCAGGAGTCCCATGCTCCACGAAGCGATGATGACGTCGCCTTCGACGTCGCTCTCGGCGATGGACTGCTCCAGGAGCGCGAGGCGCTGCGCGATCGGCAGCATCGCCTCCTTGCCGGGGTTGTGGACCACGAGGACGTGCAGCTGGTCGTACAGCGCGGCAGCGCGGCGGATCACGTCGAGATGTCCGAGAGTCGGCGGATCGAAGGATCCGGGGACGACGGCGATCCGGCTGTTCATGCGGCCAGCCTATCGGCGGGGCGCGGGCGGTCGTGTCAGCTCTTCGCGAGCGCCGCCCGCTCCTCCATGCCCACGCGCCGCTCGAGAGCCTCGGCGAGTCCGGGATGCCGGATCAGCGCCGGGTCGTCGGCGAGCAGCTCCTCGGCCGCAACGCGCGCTTCGGCGATCAGGTCCGCGTCTTTCACCACCCGCAGCAGCCGCAGCGAGGACCGCGCGCCGGACTGCGCGTCGCCGAGGACGTCGCCTTCGCCCCGCAGACCCAGGTCGACCTCGGCGAGCTCGAATCCGTCGAGGGTCGCCGCGACGGCGTCGACACGCTGACGCGCGGGTGTGCCGGGTGACGCCTCGGTCACCAGCAGGCAGAGTCCGGGGACTCCGCCACGGCCGACACGCCCCCGCAGCTGATGGAGCTGCGAGACGCCGAACCGATCCGCCTCGAGGATCGCCATTGTCGAGGCGTTCGGCACGTCGACGCCCACCTCGACGACCGTCGTCGCGACCAGCACGTCGACATCTCCTCGCGCGAACGCCTGCATGACGGCATCCTTCTCGTCCGAGGGCATCCTGCCGTGCAGGATCTCGACACGGATGTCGGCGTAGGCGGGCAGGCGCGACAGCAGGTCGGCGACCTGGACGACGCCCCAACGCGAGCGCGGCGCCTCGCCCTCGACCTGGGACACCGGCTCGTCGGCGGTGTCGTCCTTCGTAGCGGCATCGGCGTCGATGGCCGCGCAGACCACGAACGCCTGCCGGCCCTGTGCGACCTCTTCGGCGATGCGCTCCCACACGCGACCGAACCATGCCGGGCGCTCGGTGAGCGGTGCGACGAACGTCTGGATGCCGGCGCGTCCCTCCGGCATCGTGCGGATCGTCGACACGTCGAGGTCTCCGAACACGGTCATCGCCACGGTGCGAGGGATCGGAGTGGCGGTGAGGACCAGTGCATGCGGCGACGACCCCTTGGCCCGGAGCGATTCGCGCTGCTCGACGCCGAATCGATGCTGCTCATCGACGACGACGAGGCCGAGATCGGCGAACGTCGTGGTGTCGCTCAGCAGCGCATGAGTCCCGATCACGATGAGCGCCTGACCGGACGCGGTGCGGAGCGCGGCCTTGCGACGCTCAGCTGCAGAGAGCTGTCCGGTGAGCAGCGTCGGCATGAGCTCGGGTGCGAGGCGGGGTCCGAGCATCCGCGCGATGGATCGGATGTGCTGTCCGGCGAGCACCTCGGTCGGCGCGATGAGCGCGGACTGCCCGCCGCTCTCGGCCACCTGGAGCATCGCGCGCAGGGCGACGAGCGTCTTGCCCGAACCGACCTCACCCTGGACGAGCCGGTTCATCGGCCAGTCGCCCTCGAGGTCGTGCGCGATCTGGTCGCCGACCGCGATCTGGTCGGGAGTCCGAGCGAACGGCAGCACGGCGTCGAAGCGCTCGAGCAGACCGCCCGGTGTCCGGCTCGTGGCGGCGAGCGCCCGGACGAAAGCACGCTGCTGCAGCAGCGCGACCTGCAGCACGAAGGCCTCGTGCATGCGCAGAGTCGCTCGCGCCTGCTCGATCTGATCCTCGAAGTCGGGTCGGTGGATGCGCTCGATCGCTGTGCGCGCGTCCAGCAGGCCGTGGCGCTCGCGCAGCGGGTCGGGAAGCGGGTCGGGAACCGGTCCGAGCCCGTCGAGGATCATCTCGACGAACTTCGTGAACTGCCAGCTGGCGACGGTGCTCGTCGCCGGATAGATGGCGATGGGCAGGTTGGCGTTCGCCTCTGCGGTCAGACGCGCCGTCGCCTCGTCGTCGAAGAGCTCGTAGTCGGGATGAGCGAGCTGCTTCGCTCCGCGATACTCCCCCACCTTGCCCGCGAAGATCCCTCGCCGGCCGGGCCGAAGGTCCTTCACCCGCCACGCCTGGTTGAAGAACGTCAGCGAGAGGTCCCCCTGTCCGTCGCTGATCACGACCTCGAGGAGGGAGCCCTTGCGGTTCTGCATCCGGCGCTCGTTCACGCGCTTGACCTCTGCGACGATCGTGACGGGCTCACCGACCGGCAGCGACGAGATGGGCGTGAGCTCACCGCGACGGGCATATCGCCGCGGGTAATGGGCGAGCAGATCGCCCACCGTGCGCATCCCGAAGGCCCGTTCCAGCGCCGACGCCGTCTTGCCACCCAGCGCGCCGTCGAGGCGCGACTCGAGGCGGTACGACGGCATGTCCCGAGTCTATTCAGCGTCTCGGACGCGGGCCCCGGCCTGGCGTCCGAAGCGGCACCGCTTCGAGCTGCCCCGCTATCGTGAACGTGTGACACGGATCATCGCGGGCCGGGCCGGATCGATCACGCTCGAGGTGCCTGACGCGGGCACACGCCCGACCAGCGATCGTGTGCGCGAGTCCCTCTTCGGAGCTCTCGAATCGGCCGACGCCCTCCGTGGCGCTGCCGTGCTCGATCTGTTCGCCGGATCGGGCGCGCTCGGGCTCGAAGCAGTGAGCCGCGGCGCCGCGAGCGCGGATCTCGTCGAGAAGGCGCCGCGCGCGGCATCCGTCGTCCAGCGCAACGCGAGCCGCGTGGCGAAGTCCCTGGGGCGGGATGCCGCGATCCTCGTGCACCGGACGACCGTGGCCGCGTTCCTGAGCGCTCCCCGCGGGCCGTTCGACGTGGTGTTCCTCGACCCGCCCTACGACCTGGCCGACGACGACCTGTCGCACGCGCTCGAGCTTCTCGTGCCGGCCCTGTCGGCGGACGCCCTCGTGATCGTCGAACGGGCCGGACGCTCACCGGAGCCGGTGTGGCCGGACGGTCTCGTCGCCGGCAGGTCGAAGCGCTATGGCGACACAGCGCTGTGGTGGGCCTCGCCCGCGACCGCCGAGATGGCTCAGCCGCCCCGGGAATCCCAGTCGCGGTAGGGATCCCAGCCGCCCTGACCCGTGTGAGGGCGCCCGTCGACGAGCACCGCCGCCTCCCCCCGATCCACGACGCTCCCGATGGCGCGGAACCCCTCGGGCAGCCGCACGCCGGGCCGAAAAGTCGCGAGCAGCGTGTGGTCCTCGCCGCCGGTCAGCGCGGATGCGGGATCCTCGCCCAGCGAGGCGGTCTCGAGAGCGATGGAGACACCGGATGCCGCGGCCAGCCGGGACGCGTCCAGCACGAGTCCGTCCGATACATCCATCAGCGCCGTGGCGCCCGCTGCCGCGGCGATCGGGCCGAGGCGGAGCGGCGGCGAAGGACGAAGCTGGACGAAGAGGTCCGCGCGTTCGCCGGGCGTGAGCGAGCGCTCATCGACGGCGATCGGACTGCCCTCGGCATCGCGGAACCGCGTGAAGAGCAGGTGGAGCCCGCGCGCCGCGCGGCCGGGGTCGCCCGCGAGGGCGACCACGTCGCCCACCCGCGCCCCGCTGCGGAGCACCGGAGAGCCGCCCTCGAGCGACCCGAGCGCCGTCACCGCGATCGTGAGCGTATCGGAGACCGTGAGGTCGCCGCCCTCGACGGCGCAGCCGGGAGCGAGGGCTGCGCAGGCGGCGCGCAGGCCTTCCGCGATGCCCTCGACGAACGAGAGCCGCGTCGCGTCGGGCATCGCGAGTGCGACCAGCAGCGCCGTCGGACGAGCACCCATCGCGGCGATGTCGGCGAGGTTCACCGCCGCGGCCTTCCAGCCGAGGTCGAAAGCGCTCGACCACGCGAGCCGGAAGTCCGGTCCGTGCACGAGGGTGTCCATCGACGCCACTATCCGGCCATCCGGCGCCGCGATCACGGCGGCGTCATCGCCCGGCCCGACGAGGGCCGACGAGTCCCCGAGACGGTCGAGGATCCGCCGCAGGATGGCGCCCTCGCTCAGTTCGCCCACCGTTGGGTCGGCCGCAGTCATCCTCCCAGGCTAGCCTGGACGGGTGCCCCGCCCCCGCCTCGCCGTACTCGTCGTCGCAGGGGTGATCAGCGCTCTCGCGGCCACGCTGACGGGCTGCTCGTCGACGGTGTCACTCGAGACCGCCCCGCATGCCGACGACCCGGCGTGCGCCGAGGTGACGGTCCGTCTTCCCGGGCAGCTGGCCGGTCAGTCGCGCCGGTGGACGGACGCCCAGGCCACCGGGGCGTGGGGTGACCCGGCGTCGGTGCTGCTGACCTGCGGTGTCGAGCCGCCGGGACCGACGACGATGCCGTGTCAGAGCGTCAACGGCGTGGATTGGATCATCGACGACACGGATGCGCCGCGGTACCGAGTGACCACGTTCGGGCGCACACCTGCCGTCGAGGTCTACCTCGACAACAAGGTCGTCTCGAGCGCCGATGTGCTCGACGCGCTGTCGACGATCGTCAGTCTGCTGCCTGCGGACGGCTCGAAGTGCACCAGTCCTTCGGGGTGAGCGAACACCGGTCAGCCCGTGACCTCACCTGCACCGGGCGGGACTGCTCTGCGTGACCTCGGGGTCGTCGATCAAGGGCGTGTGGAGGATCCGCGGGGTCACGTCGCCCGCGTGAGCCGCGACGAAGTGGAACTCGACCGTCGCGGACTGGCCGGGCGCCAGCTCCACCCGCGTCTGAGTGAGAGGGTAGTCGTCGACATCGGTGCTGATGGAGCGCACGTGTTCGCCGGCCCGGGTGACACCGCCGATGAAGGTCCCGGGCGGGGCTGACACTCCGACGAGCGTGCCGATATTGCCGGGCGCAACGCCCCAGAGCCCGCCGCCGGTCACCGACACCGGATAGATCGACCCCGCATCCCCGGGGGCCGTGTTCGTCAGCGTCACCCCGATGGTGATGTCCCGCAGGCCGTCGGCTCGGCACTCGGCGACGCCGCTCGCGATGTTCACATCGAGGTAGGTGTCCATCTTCGCGCCGGTGACGTCGTTGAGATACACGGCGAAAGCATCATCCCCGACCTGCTTCTGTCGTGCCAGCGTGCCCGCGAACGCCCCGTCGGCGACGACGGACTCCACCTCGGGATCGGCGCTCCAGATCGAGACGCGCCCTTCGCTGATCGGCCCGGACAGCCGTGCGACCAATGCGGAAGGGTCGAACGTCGTCTGCAGCGCCCGGGCGAAGACGGCATCCACCGCGCGGCGGAACACCACGTCCTGCGACCAGGAGTCGAGTGAACGGTACGGATCGACCAGGATCCGCTGGACGAGGTTGTCCGTCGTGAGCTCTCCCCAGTCCTTGACGTCCACCGGTCCGATCACCGCGAGCACCGCGCCCAGCACCCGGATGTCCACCGAGACGATCGTGTCGGGCGTGTGGCCGGTTCGCATGGACCACCACGCCGAAGCGAGCTGGGCCGACTCCGTGAAATCGCTCGGCGACGAGATGTTCATCACGTACCGGCCGACAGCGTCGTTGAGCATCGAGGAGACGGATGCCGGGAGCGCGATGATCGGCTTCTCCAGCCACGGGAAGTCCGAGGAGGAAGCCTGGTCGACGATCTGCAGCCTGCCGTGATCGGCACGGATCTCGGCGAACGTTCCGGTCAGTCCGCCGGCGGTGCGGAGCTCCGCCCCGTTCTGCACCATGACCAGGATCGAGCGAGGGCCGTCGCTGCCGAGGACGGTCGGGAGGGTGCCGGCCGCGAGTGCGGCATCCCGGATCAGGGGCTCGACTCGCGTGAGCGATTCCTCGAGGCGGTCCACGCCGTCCCGCAGCGGACCGACCAGCGCCCCGGCGTCGAGTGAGCCGACGGCTCGATGCGCATCCGCAACGACCGCGAGGGACCGGTGCAGTCGGGTCGCCGCGCGCGTGAGCGCGTCGAGATCGAGGCCGCCCTTGAATCGCAGTGACGCGAGGTCGGTCGCCATGGCGAGTGTCGGCGTGATGGCGGCACGGCTCAGGTGATCCAGCTCCGAGGAGACGACTCGAGCTGCCGTCAGGTTGGGGCCGACGGCCGGGATAACCTCGGCAATGTGCCAGATCGGGTCGCCGGTCAGCTCCGCCGCGACCCGAGCGTGCTCAGCGAGCCCCCCCGCGCTTCGCTGGGCTCCCCCGAGATCCGACGCTTCGAGCTGTCCGCGCAGTTCGGTGGCATTCCTGACGGCGGCATCGAGCTCCGTCCGCAGCATGAGCGCGCGGATGCCGATCCACGCCACCGCGCAGACGACCAGCAGACCGAGCACTCCCAGTGACAGCCACAGCACCCTGTGGCGGCGACGAGGTCGGCTCGGGAGGGCCGACGCCATCGCTCAGCGCCGCTTGGCTGCTCTGCGACGAACGACGAGCACCGTCAGTCCGCCGAGCACGATCAGGCCACCGCCCACGTACAGTGCGGGGATCGGGTTGAACGTCGACCCCGTGCTCGCCAGCGCTGCCGGCTTTCCGGGATCCTTCGGCGGGGCGGGAGGCGATGCGCAGACGGCGGTTGCCGGCGGATACGAGAGCGGCACCGTCAGCTCGGGATTGACCCGGATGACTGCGGTGATCGGGCCGCGAGTCCAGGCGAAGTTGCCGTCGGTTTCGACCCACCGACCATTGTCGAACTTCCAGCCCGGCCAGCCGGTGGCCTTGCCGGCGGAGTCGACCGAGGCGCCGGGCCACAGCACTTTGCCGTGGGACTGGTTGCTGCTGTCGAGCGTCAGCAGCGGAATCTCGGTGGTGTTCCCCCCGCCGCTGATGACGAGCACGGGGTCGTGACCGGTGGCGACGTTGTCGGGATCGGTCATCACGACCGAGTACGAGATCCAAGGCACATCGCCGATGCACTGGCTGGCGACGACTGAGCCGTCCAGCGATGGCTCAGAGTGAAGGGACGGCGCATACGACTCGTCGTCACCGTAGGCGGCCGCCGGAACGACGGCGATGAACGCAGCGACAACCATCGCCGCGAGTGACTTCCCCAGCACGACACTCTCCAATTTCGGGCATTGAACAGCTCCCCAGCTGCTGGGTCTCACACTATCGCAATCGGGTGGTGTCCCGATCACGATCCAGTCACCGCGAGGCCGATTCCTGCGTGCGTTCGAGCGCTGTGTCGATCAGCTCGGAGATGAGCTCGCCGTAGGTCATCCCCGACGCGATCCAGCACTTCGGGAACATCGAGATCGGCGTGAACCCGGGCATCGTGTTGAGCTCGTTGACGTACAGCTCGTCTGCAGCCAGGAAGAAGTCCACCCGCGCGAGACCACGCCCGTCGACCGCCTCGAACGCGCGGACACCCAGGGCGCGGACAGCCGCGATCTCCTGGTCGGACAGGTCGGCGGGGCAGACGACATCCGCGCCCTCTCCGCCGAGGTACTTGCCCTCGAAGTCGTAGAACTCTCGCGTCGTGAGCACGATCTCGCCGGGGAGGGATGCCCGCGGCCCGGCGTCCCCGCGTCCCTCGAGGATCGCGACCTCGATCTCGCGGCCGGAGATCGCCTGCTCGATGAGCACCTTGTCGTCCTCGGCGAAGGCCAGCTCGAGCGCGTCCGCCAACTCCGACGCGTCGTGCACCTTCGACACGCCGACGCTCGACCCGGCGCGAGCGGGCTTGACGAAGACGGGCTCGCCGAGCGCGGCGGCATCCGCCCGCACACCGCCGGGATCGCGTTCCCAGCGACGGCGGGTCACGGTGACCCACGGGGACACCGGCACACCGGCGTCCTGCAAGACGATCTTCATGAAGTGCTTGTCCATGCACAGCGCGGAGTCGAGCACGCCGCCGCCGGCGTACGGGATCCCGAGCGTGTCGAAGAATCCCTGGACGGTGCCGTCCTCGCCGTGGATGCCGTGCAGGATCGGCAGCACGACGTCGATGTCGCCGAGCTCGTCGACCGTGCCGTCCGCCCGCCGGACGCGCAGCATCCGATCGCCACCGCCTTCGGGCCACAGAACCCGTGTGCCGTTGTCGACGACCTCGGGAAGCCGTTCGGCGTCGAGCGCGAACTTGTCGGGGTCGTCGTCCTCGAGGACGAACACGCCCTCTCGCGTGATGCCGATCGGCGTCACACGGTAGCGGTCGCGATCAATCGCCCGCAGCACCCCGCCCGCCGTGGCGGAACTGATCGAGTGCTCGCTGGATCGACCGCCAAAGAGCACCGCCACCGCCGGCCTGTCCATTCTGCGTCCTCTCGCCCTGGGGGGTGTCGTCGTCTGTCGTCAGGTGTGGCGCGATGTCGCGCGGGTTCATCGTTCCGTCGAGGACCATCTTGACCTGCTCGACGATGGGCATCTCGACGCCGATCTCACGAGCGAGCTGCAGGATCGGCGCCACCGAGGCGAGTCCCTCCGCGGTCTGGTTCATCTGCTTGACGACGTCCTGGAAGCTGTAGCCCTGGCCGAGGAGGCGCCCGGCGGTGTTGTTGCGGCTGAGCGGCGACTGGCAGGTCGCGATGAGGTCGCCGAGGCCGGCGAGACCCTGCAGCGTCTCGGGATGCGCGCCGAACGCGACCGCGAAGTCCGTCATCTCGACGAGACCGCGCGTGATGATCGACGCCTTCGTGTTCTCGCCGTATCCGACGCCGTCGACGATGCCGATGGCGACGGCGATGAGGTTCTTGAGCACACCGCCGAACTCGGTGCCGATGACGTCGGTGTTCACGAACGTGCGGAAGTAGCGGTTGCGGGCCCGGCGGGCCACGGCATCCGCGGTCTCCTGACTCGTCGACGAGATGACGGCGGCGGTCGGCTGCTCGCGCGCTATCTCGAGGGCGAGGTTCGGGCCCGAGGCCACGGCGATGCGGGCCGGGTCGCAGTGCAGCTCCTGCTCGATGACCTGGCTCATGCGCAGACCCGTTCGCCGCTCGACTCCCTTCATGAGCGACACGATCGGGGCATCCGTGTTCGCGACGAGCGGCCGCACCGCCTTGAGGTTCTGGCGGACCGCCTGGCTCGGGATCGACAGGTACACCTGCTCAGCGCCCTCGAGCGCCTCGGACAGATGGTGCGTCGCCGACATGTCGCGCGGGAGGTTGATGCCCGGCAGGTATCCGCTGTTGCGCTTGGCCTCGTGGATCTCGTTCGCGAGCTCGGGCCGCCGTGCCCACATCGTGACGTGGGCGCCGCCGTCGGCGAGGACCTTGCCGAACGTGGTGCCCCAGCTTCCGGCACCGATGACGGCGACACGTGGGCGCGCGGCATCCGTTCTACGGCTCAAGGCGACCCGTCTCCCTCTGCCCGTGATCGGCGGGGTTCCAGCGCTCGGCGGGTGCCGGTTCGCCGCGCAGGTGCGACAGCAGTTCCGCGACCTCCGCCATGAGCATGTCCGTCGCGTTCACGAGCGACGCGGGCTGTCCTTCGTCCGCTCCGGACCGACCGATGTCGACGGGGTCGCCGAAGACGACTTTCACCGGGCGTCGCAGCGGCCACAGCTTGAGCTTGCCGTACCGGGGAAGGACCACCTGACAGCCCCACTGCGCCATCGGGATGAGAGGGATGTCGCCGGCCAGCGCAAGCCTGACCGCACCCGTCTTGCCGCGCATCGGCCACATGCCCGGGTCGCGGGTGAGGCTGCCTTCGGGGTAGACGATCACGCCGCGGCCGAGCTTCACCAGCGTCTCGGACGTCTCGAGCGTCAATCGAGCGGATGCGGCCGACGACGATCGCGCCACGGGAACCATGCCGGTGATCCGCAGGATCCATCCGAGCACCGGCACGTGGAACAGGCTCTCCTTCGCCATGAATCGCGGCGCCCTGCCGGCCTTCCACACCGCCAGCGCCACTGCCAGCGGATCCGCCTCGGAGTAGTGGTTCGGCGCGAGCACGTAGGCGCCTTCGCGCGGGAGCTTCTCGGCACCTTCGATCTCGAGCTTGAACAGCAGCGCGATGAGCGGCGCGATGACGGTGGCGAGCGGCCAGAAGACGCTCGGACGGCTCTTCTCCTTCGAGGCGCGGAGGCGCCCGGATGACGCGGCCACCGCGCTATCCGATGACATCGAAGTCGGCGCCCAGGGTGTCGAGCTTCGTGAAGAGCTTTTCGTAGCCGCGGCGGATGATCCCGACGTTGCGGACGATCGACTGGCCCTCGGCCGCGAGCGCTGCGATGACGTAGCTGTACCCACCGCGGAGGTCGGGCACTTCGACGTCCGCTCCGTGCAGCGGCGTCGGTCCGGTGATCACGGCGGCCTGCTCGAGCGCGCGACGGGGGACGCGCCGGTTCGGACTGTCGATGCCCTCCGGGTGCACGACGATGTCCGCACCCATCTGGACGAGCGCCTCGGTGAATCCGAGCCGGTTCTCGTAGACCGTCTCGTGCACGACCGACTGGCCCACGGCCTGCGTCAGGGCGACGATGAGCGGCTGCTGCCAGTCCGTCATGAACCCGGGGTGGACGTCGGTCTCGACCACCACGGGCTTGAGGACGCCGCCGCGACGGAAGCGGATGCCGTCCTCGTGGACGTCGAACGAGCCGCCGACCTTGCGGAAGACATTGAGGAACGTCAGCATCTCCTGCTGCTTCGCCCCGCCGACGAAGATGTCGCCGTCGGTGGCGAGCGCCGCGCACGCCCAGGACGCCGCCTCGTTGCGATCGAAGATGCAGCGGTGGTCGTAGCCCTGCAGCGTGTCGACGCCCTCGATGAGGATGACGCGATTGGGCTCGTACGAGATGATCGCGCCCATCTTCTGCAGCACCGCGATGAGATCCATGATCTCGGGCTCGATCGCCGCGCCGCGCAGCTCGGTGACGCCCTTCGCCTTGACGGCGGTGAGCAGCACCTGCTCGGTCGCGCCGACGCTCGGATACGGCAGCTCGATGTTCGCACCGTGCAGTCCGTTCGGCGCGGTGATGCGGATGCCCTCGTACGTCTTGTCGACGATGGCCCCGAACGCCCGGAGCGCGTCCATGTGGAAGTTGATCGGGCGGTCCCCGATGCGGCATCCGCCGAGGTCGGGGATGAGCGCCTCTCCGAGGATGTGCAGCAGCGGTCCGCAGAACAGGATCGGGATGCGGGATGCCCCGGCGTGCGCATCGATCTCTTCGAAGTGCGCCGACACCGCGCCGGACGGATCGAAGATCAGCGTTCCCGGCTCGTCGCCCTCGGCGACATCCACGCCGTGCACCTCGAGGAGCGAGCGCACCACCTGCACGTCGCTGATGTCGGGGACATCCCGGAGGATGCTGGTCGTCTCGCCCAGCAGCGCCGCCACCATCGCCTTCGTGGCCAGGTTCTTCGCGCCCTTGACCTCGACGCGACCGGTCAGCGGCCTGCCGCCACGGATCGCGAGGGTCTCACCGGACATTTCCTTCTCTCCTGCCTTGGTGTCGGCCGTAACGCTGAGAAGCGACTTCATCCGGTGGACCTCACTTGTGTCATCGAGGGTGGCTGGCAGACCGCGCGCCCTGGTTGGAGCGCGGGTCCTGGCTTACGGAACAGGGAGCGTCCGCGGCCGCCATGCCTCGCGGCGAGCCTCGAACTGCGCGATCTTATCCGCATTGCGCAGCGTGAGCCCGATGTCGTCGAGCCCCTCGAGAAGCCGCCACCTAGTGTAATCGTCGATGTCGAAAGGCACCGTAATGCCCGTCGCCGCGCCCGCCGAGGGGTGTACGGAGGCGGTCCGGTGCTCGAGATCGACGGTCATCCGGATGCCGGGATCGCCCTCGATCGCCGCCCACAGGCGCGTGATGTCGTCTTCCGAGACGACACCGGTGAGCAGACCCTGCTTACCCGCGTTTCCGCGGAAGATGTCGGCGAAACGAGGACTGAGGACGACGGAGAAGCCGAAGTCGCGCAGCGCCCACACGGCATGCTCGCGGCTGGAGCCGGTGCCGAAGTCCGGGCCCGCCACGAGGATCGACGCGCCCGCGTACGCGGGCTGGTTGAGCACGAAGTCCGGGTCCTGACGCCAGCTCGCGAAGAGGGCGTCCTCGAAGCCGGTCTTGGTGACCCGCTTGAGGTAGACCGCCGGGATGATCTGGTCGGTGTCGACGGCCGAGCGCTTCAGCGGCGCGGCGATGCCGGTGTGCGTGGTGAACTTCTCCATGTCAGGCCTCCACCTCGACCAGCGCCGGAAGATCGCTCGGACTCGACAGCGTGCCGCGCACCGCCGTCGCGGCGGCGACGAGCGGCGACACGAGATGCGTGCGCCCGCCCTTGCCCTGGCGGCCTTCGAAGTTGCGGTTGGATGTCGACGCGCACCGCTCGCCGGGTGCCAGCTGGTCGGGGTTCATCCCCAGGCACATGGAGCAGCCGGCGAACCGCCATTCGGCGCCGAAGTCCTCGAAGACCTTGTCGAGGCCCTCCGCCTCCGCCTCGAGGCGCACCCGTGCCGAGCCCGGCACGACCATGACGCGGACGCCTTCGGCCTTCGTGCGTCCCCTCACGATCGAGGCGAACGCGCGCAGGTCCTCGATGCGGCTGTTCGTGCACGAACCCATGAAGACGGCGTCGACCGCGACATCCCGCAGCGGCGTGCCGGCGCGCAGGTCCATGTACTCGAGCGCCCGTTCGGCCGCGGCGCGCTCGTTCGGGTCTGCGAAGTCCTGGGGCGCCGGCACCACGTCCGAGAGCGACACGCCCTGCCCCGGATTGGTCCCCCATGTGACGAACGGCTCGAGGGCGCCGGCATCCAGGAAGACCTCGGCGTCGTAGACCGCTCCCTCGTCGGTGGGAAGTGTCCGCCAATAGGCGACGGCGTCGTCCCAGTCCTGGCCCTTGGGAGCATGGGGACGGCCTTCGAGGTACGCGAATGTCGTCTCGTCGGGTGCGACCATGCCGGCACGGGCGCCCGCTTCGATCGACATGTTGCAGACCGTCATCCGGCCCTCCATCGAGAGCGCGCGGATCGCGGATCCGCGGAACTCGAGCACATAGCCCTGCCCGCCGTTGGTGCCGATCTTCGCGATCACGGCGAGGATGATGTCCTTCGCGGTGACGCCGGGGTTCAGCTCGCCCTCGACGGTGATCGCCATGGTCTTGAACGGCTTGAGCGGCAGCGTCTGGGTCGCGAGCACATGCTCGACCTCGCTCGTGCCGATGCCGAACGCCATGGCGCCGAACGCGCCATGGGTGCTGGTGTGGCTGTCGCCGCAGACGACCGTGATACCGGGCATCGTGAGGCCGAGCTGCGGCCCGACCACGTGGACGATGCCCTGCTCCTTGTCGCCCAGCGAGTGGAGGCGGACGCCGAATTCGGCGGCGTTGCGCCGCAGCGTCTCGATCTGCGTGCGGCTGGTGAGATCCGCGATGGGCTTGTCGATGTTCAGCGTCGGGGTGTTGTGATCCTCGGTCGCAATGGTCAGGTCCAGCCGCCGGACCGGACGGCGTTCGGCTCGAAGACCGTCGAACGCCTGTGGGCTGGTCACCTCATGGACCAGGTGCAGATCGATGTAGATCAGGTCGGGTTCGCCGTTCTCACCCTTGACGACGAGATGGTCGTCCCAGACCTTCTCGGCGAGGGTGCGAGGGTGCTCGGGAATGGCGGATGCCTCGGGAATGCTCATGTGTGTTCGTTCTCCTCGGAAGGGGGAATCAAGCCCGCAACGAAACCCGCGACGAGGGAGGCCTGGAACTAGGACCCGTCGCGGCCGCTAAGGAGGAGGCGAGCGATCCGCACGCTGTCAGGCTACCATCCCGCGCGATCGGGGCCGCTGTCAGGGCTCGTCGACCGCCGCCGCCTCGCGTTTCTCGCGCGCCGAGGCCAGGAGACTCGCGACGGTCGCCACCACCATCGAGATGACGATCACGCCGAGCGACATCCAGGTCGAGATCTCGGGCGCCCACTCGATCGGCTCGCCGCCGTTGATGAACGGCAACTCGTTGACGTGCATCGCGTGGAACACGAGCTTGAGCCCGATGAAGGCGAGGATGAACGCGATGCCGTAGTGCAGATAGCGCAGCCGATCCAACAGGTCGCCGAGCAGGAAGTACAGCTGGCGAAGGCCCATGAGGGCGAAGATGTTCGCCGTGAAGACGATGAACGGACTCGTCGTGATGCCGAAGATCGCCGGGATGGAGTCGATTGCGAACAGCAGATCGGTGACTCCGATCGCGAAGAAGACGATGATCATCGGCGTCCAGATCTTCTTGCCGTCGACGACGGTGCGCAGCTTCGCGCCGTCGTAGTGGTCGCTGATGTCGATCATGCGCCGAAGCGTCCGCACGATGAAGTTCTCGCGCTGCACCTCCTCATCATGGTCGCCGCCCGGGAACGCCTGGCGGTAGGCCGTCCAGACCAGGAACGCGCCGAAGATGTAGAACACCCAGCTGAACTGCTCGATCACGGCGGCGCCGAGCAGGATGAACGCACCTCGCAGGATGAGCGCGATGATGATGCCCACCATCAGCACTTCCTGCTGATACCGCCGCGGCACCGCGAACTGGCCCATGATGAGGACGAACACGAAGAGGTTGTCGATCGACAGGCTGTACTCGGTGAGCCAGCCGGCGACGAACTGGCCGGCGTACTCCGGTCCCGCGATCAGCCACATCACCAGCGCGAAGACGAGCGCCAGCGATACGTAGAAGACCACCCAGAGCGTCGATTCGCGCGTGGTCGGGATGTGCGGACGCTTGAGGATCAGCAGCAGATCGCCGACGAGGATCAGGGTCAGCAGGACCAGCGAGCCGATTTCGAACCAGAGCGGGAGTTGCAGGTCCATGCGGGCCTTTCAGGCGTGGGAGGAGGTGCGACGAATCGTCGAAAGTCTCTCCCCCGCGGCATCCGGATCGGCCTGCCGTGGTGCGCGCCCGGGAAAGCATCGATGGCTCCCGTGATGACGGACGCGCGATGACGGGATACTCCCTCTCGCGGGTCCAGGATACATGGCGGATGCCGCGCCCTGCCCCGATCAGTTCTCGAGCACGGCGAACACGATGAGGTTGTCTACGTAGTGGCCGGCCGTCGAGTCGAAGGCGCCCGCGCACGTGATGAGGCGCAGCTCCGGCGCGGGCACGGTGCTGTAGACCTCGGCGGTGGGGAAAGCCGATTTCGCCGACTCGGTCGACCCGGTGACCCGGAAGGTCAGCACCGCACCGTCGGACTCGGTGATCACGACCTCGTCTCCGGGGTGGAGGTCCCCCAGCCGCGCGAAGACCGCGGGAGCAGTCGGAGAATCGATGTGTCCCGCGATGATCGCAGGACCCACGTCGCCGGGCACGACACCGCCGGCGTACCAGCCCGCGAGGTCGTAGTCGCGAGGGGCGTCCAGCCGCCCCTCGACGTCGACGCCCAGGCGCTCGAGGGCCGAGTCGACGCCGATCCGCGGGATGCGGATGCTGATCGGCGCCGCGTGGGAGATCGCGGCAGCCCGCTCGCGCGGATCCTGCAGTCGGCCGGCCGCGAGCGGGTTCGCCGTCGGGACGGCGGTCGGCGTCGCGTGCACCTCAGCCGGCTGCGTCGTGGCGCTCGCCCATGCGGCCAGCAACGGCCCGAAGGTGACGATCGCCAGAATCAGCCAGGTGGGTCCGCTGACTCGCTTGGTCGTCTTCCTCATCGCGATCACCGCCGTCTCTCACGCCTGCGCTCGGGTTCGTCGACTCCGGCTACACCGCGAGCTGCCAGCGGCTGAAGAGGGCGGCGTGGCGGGTCTCCTGATGATGGCGCGCGAGCCATCCCCCGCCCGTCTGCACGCCGCCGATGGGAACGACGGCCGCGGCCGCGCTGTCCACGATGGGCAGGATCGTGAGGCCACCGTCGGCCTTGTCGAGGACGAACAGGGTGGTGATGCTTCCTGCGGAGAGGTTGACATCGACGCTGTCCTGGACTCCCGTCCCGGTCAGCTGCAGAGTCCAGGTCCCGGCCGGCACCTCGGCGTAGGGAGTGGCCGATCCGGCAGGCGCGTCGCTGGCGATCACCACTCCCGTGGTCGTCTTCACATCGACGGTGGGCGTGATCGTGGATGCCTGGATGAGCCGGATCCGCGCATTGCCGGCGCTCGGCGCGGTGAGATCGTCGGAGAAGGCCTGCAGCTGCAGGTTTGCGTTGGGGCCGTAGGCGGCGACGGTCGTCGCGCTCGCCGCTCCCACAGTCACGGTGTCGGAGATCGCGAGGTGCGTCCAGTCGTTGGAGCCGGCGGCGACCATGCTGATGGCGTACTCACCCTGCGTCAACGGCGTATAGCCCGACACATCGCCGTAGCCGACGTCGCTCAGCTCGAAGACGATCGTGCCTCCTCGAAGCGCCGACACCCGCACGTCCACGGCCTTCGTGTCCGGCGAGAAGTGCCCAAGTCTCAACCAGCCGGTGTCGCCCGTAGGAGCGGCAGACGCTTCGGAAGGTGCCATGGTCGCGCCCGTGGCGGCGGACGGAAGGCCAACGGTGAGACTCGCGACGATGGCGGCCAGCGCGACCAGCGGACCGCTCGGGTGGAGTCGAAGGATCTTCATGACGGTTTCCTTTCGGGTGGGGGTGCGTTTCAGTTGAAGAGTTCGTCGACCCACAGGCCGTAGGTGAGGACGAGGTTCGAGGCGTCCGCTGCAGCGTCATCCGGCGCCAGCTTTCCGCGAAGCCCGTCGACGAGACTCAGTCCCGGTGGAGACAGCCTCTGGCCGCTCGCAAGGGCGACGCCGTTCACATCGGTGATGGCGACCCGCCGGATCGGGCCGGCGCGCTCTCCGTCGATCGTCGGGAACGCCGCGACGGTCACGCCTCCGACCGATGCGAGTGCGCCCAGCACGGCGAGGATGCGCCGGTCCACCCGTCCGGTCGTGAGGAGGGCGCGATCGCTGTCCGATACGTGGATGGCGGGATTCTCGGCGAGCTGCAGCCCGGCCTCCCTGCGGACTTCTGCCGCACGCTGTTCGGCCGCCGCCGCCAGCGTCGCGCCTTGGACGATGACCCGGCGGATCTCGACCGATCCGCCTCCGGAGCCGAAGGACGCTACGACCAGGGAGTTGTGGAGCGCCTGTCGGACCGACGACGAACTGGCCGGGGGCATCGCCAAGCCCGCGATGGTGATGACGTAGTCGAGGTCACGCCATCCGCTGGGCAGAGCGGCCTCGATCTGTGCCCCGCTGGTGACCCCGCTGTACGCAATCAGGTCCATCGGGAGACGGCCCCCGCCCGCAAGGTCGGTGGTCATCGCGTCAGGAACCAGAAGACGCTGGGTGCGGTGGACATTGTCGATGATCCATACCTGCGCCGCACGCACGGGCGCGCTGAGGGGCGCCGCCCCCCGCGCGACCGGACGCGCACCTC
The DNA here is from genome assembly GCF_039530205.1 of Microbacterium deminutum. Taxonomy (NCBI): domain Bacteria; kingdom Bacillati; phylum Actinomycetota; class Actinomycetes; order Micrococcales; family Microbacteriaceae; genus Microbacterium; species Microbacterium deminutum. The sequence goes on along the minus strand of NZ_BAAAOG010000007.1, from coordinate 16,941 downwards.
CGAGATTCGCCGCGATGACAGCGAAGACGACCACCAGCACGATCACAGCGCCGAGCACGGGCACGAGCCGGATCAGAATTCCCCGATTGCGAGAGGACCAGGATCCCGGCTCCGGTGCTGCGTGCACAGGGATGTCGCTGGGCAGCAGCTCGGATGTCGAATAGCCGGCATCCGAGAGGGAACCGCGTGCCGCCACCGGCTGCGCCATGCCATCTTGGAACGGCGTAGGCGGGCGACCTGCGGTCGGTGGCCGCGCAGAAGCGGCACGCGCGGCCACCGGTGAGCCTGTCGCGGTCGAAGCGTTCTCCGCGGGAGTCGCCTGCTTCGGTGCGGCTGGAGGCGGCACGGTCGCGGCGGAGGGCTTCCGCGCCGGCACAGGCTGAGCAAAGATTTCCACAACTGGCTCTGGCCGAGGATCTGCCGTCGGCGACCGCGCGGAAATGGCACGTGCCGTGGCGGGCTTGACATGTGCGGGCTTGCCCCGTGCGGGCTTGCCCTGTGTGGGCTTGACGGCGGAGGCGGGGGGCTTCTTCGCGGGAGTCGCCCGCTTCGATGTGCTCGGAGGCTTGGCGCCTGAGCCCGCGGACTTCGGCGCAGCGGGCGCAGCCGAGACGGCTCGCTCGCCCGTCGATCCAGCCGGCTTCTTCGCTGGAGTCGGCTTCTTGGCGGCATCCTCGCTCTTGCCGCTCGCACTCGCAGGACTGCGCGCCGGTGCCGCTTTCTTGTCGACGCCCGACGAACTGCTGCCCGCACCCGCGGGCTTGCCCGTGGGTGCCGCCTTCTTGGCGGTATCCGCGGGCATTCCGCGTGCGCTCGCAGACTCGCTGCCTGCACCGGCGGCCTTGCTGCCTGCACCGGCGGCCTTGCTGCCTGCACCGGCGGCCTTGCTGCCTGCACCGGCAGGTTCGCTGCCTGCAACGGCGGCCTTGCTGCCGGCACCGGCAGGTTCGCTGCCTGCAACGGCGGCCTTGCTGCCGGCCCCGGCCGGCTTGCGCGCGGGTGCCGGCTTCTTGGCACCAGCCGGCGGAGTCCTGCTCGGGCGGTCGGTGCTCTGCGGGTGCTCTGCGCCGGTGCTCGACGAGACACCGCGAGCCGCGGGTGCTGCGGACGGCTCGTCGTCGAACTGCGCTGAGCTCACCTTGGTCATTCGGACCGGACGCCGGATCGGATCGGGTGATCCAGGACCGCCGCGTCCGTCCCCCCGATCACCAAGAGTGCGGGATCCTGAGACGTTCCGCCACCCCTTGACACTTATCCGGTGAGAGACAATGGTGCTCCGCGACGACGCGCACAGGGACTGCGCCGGCTCGCCGGCAACGCTGGAATGGATGACGCATGGTCGAACGCGTGGCGACGGATGACGCTTCACTCGTGGCGCGGGCCGCGAGCGGCAGCGAAGTCGCCTTCCGCGCGCTCTACCGCTCGTATGTGCGACCGGTGTACTGGCTCGCGTTCGGACTCGTCGGAAATGCCGCCGATGCCGAGGACGTGACCCAGGAGACGTTCCTGGTGGCGTGGCGGAAGCTGCCCGGCCTGGAGCTGGCGAGCGACTCGCTCCTGCCCTGGCTCGTGACGGTATGCCGCTTCCAGGCGGCCAACCGCATCCGACGCCAGCAGCGCGATCGCGAGCACGCCGCGGGCGCCGCCGACGAGTCCCTGCCCGCGACGGTGGATGTCGAGCAGCAGGTGATCGACGGCCAGCTCGCCGATCGGATCCTGCAGGAGGTCGCCGGGATGAGCTCGCTCGACCGCGACATCTTCCGTCTGTGCGCGGCCGAAGGCTATGCCTATCAGGCTGCCGCCGAAGAGCTCGGCGTCGGGCACGGCGTGGTCCGCAATCGTCTCTCCCGCATCCGCACCCGACTGCGGACCGTTGTGAAGGAGAGCACATGAGCACGCAGGAGCACGCCGACGCGACATCCGCATCGCTTCCCGAACTGCCGGACGAGCGCATCGACGAGATCGAGAACGCACTGTTCGCCGACATCTCGCGCGAGCGGACCGCTCAGCGCACACGCCGAGCACGGTGGTGGATCGGAGGTGCAGCAGCCGCCGCCGTCATCGTCGTCGCTGCGGTAATCGCTCCGAGCGTGGGCGGTCTCGTGGCCGGTTCGGGCGGCAGCAGCGATTACGCCGTCGCCCCCGGCCAAGGGCAGGGCGCGCCCGATGCCGGGGTCGGGGCGAACCAGTCGAGCGGTGGCAATGGCGGAAAGACAGCGGGCTCGGGCACCGTTCCCGGGGCTGCGGACTCCAGCACCGGCACCCGCGACATCATCACGACCGGATCGGCGACGGTCGTCGTGGACGATGTCGCTCGCGCCGCCAAGACCATCGGCGAAGACGCCGTCGCACGCGGCGGATACGTCGAGTCGATGAGCATCGGGCAGACCGGCGGGGCGATTCCCGTCGAGCCGAACACGGGCGCGACGAAGGGCATCGCCACGCCGTACCCGTATCCGGATGCCGGTGGTTGGATCACCGTGCGCGTGCCCTCCGATCAGCTCACCGCCGCGATGAGCGAGCTCTCGTCGGTCGGCGAGGTCACGGCATCCTCCATCGACCGCCAGGACGTCACCGAGCAGACCGTCGATCTGAGGGCGCGCGTCAAGGCGTCGCAGACGTCGGTCGACCGGCTGACGGACCTGATGTCGCAGGCGACGAGCGTCTCCGACCTGATCGCGGCCGAGTCCGCCCTGGCCGACCGCCAGGCCACGCTGGAGTCGTACCAGGCGCAGCTGAAGTCGCTCGAGAGCATGATCGACCTGTCGAGCTTGACGGTGACCCTGCAGCCCAAGGCTGAGCCGGTGAAGGCCGACACCGCCGGCTTCTTCGACGGCCTCATCGCCGGGTGGAACGGCCTCGTCGCGACACTCAACGGCCTGGTGATCGCGCTCGGCTTCGTGATTCCCTGGCTCATCGTGCTCGGGGTCGCGGGGCTCATCGTGTGGTTCGTCATCCGCGGCGCACGCAGGCGCCGAGCGGCACCGACCCCTCCATCAGCAGCCGCGCCCGAGCGCGAGGATGTGGACACCGCGGGACCGTCGACCTGACGGGACCCGATTACTCCGGAGGCGTGTGCGCGCGCACCCACGCGAGACCGTCGTCGTGGGCTCGGCGGGTCGACTCGCCGAGCCACTCGGTCCCCTCGTAGAGACCCTGCTCGCCCAGCCGGTCGAGCAGTCCGCCCGCCTGGAGATGAGTCATCACGCGGTTGCTCGATACGACGAGGCGCAGGGTCGATCCGCGCTTCTCGAGCTCCGTCAGGTAGCGGTCGAGCACCGCGACGAACGTGAGGCCGACCTCATCGATGCCCCGCAGGCGCAGCACCACCACCGATCCGCGCGACTCGTCATCCACTTCGGGGAGCTGCTCCTCGAGGGCCGCGGCGCTCGCGAAGAAGACGCTCCCGTACGGCTGAAGCACCACGACCGAGTGTGCGGGAACCCGCTGGATCGGATCCCGCTCGCGGATCCGCCCGCCTGAGGCGAACTCGAGCTGGCGCAGCCGCAGCCGGTTGGACTGCTGGCCGACGAACATGATGATCGCCAGCCCGACGCCGATCAGCACCGCGAACTGGGCGGGCACGATGAGCGTGAGCACGAAGGTGACCGCCATGATGGTCGTCTGAAGCGGACCGCTGCCCATCACGGAGCGGATGCGGGCCGGCTTGATTGTCTGCACCCCGACCACGATCAGCAGCGCGGCGAGGGCGGGCATCGCGACCAGTCCGACGAGTCCGGATGCCGCGAGCACGAGCACCGCCATCACTCCGGCCGCGATGAACAGCGCAAGTCGGGTGCGCGCACCGGAGGTCGCCAGGATCACGGATGTCGACATCGACCCTCCCACCGGCATCCCCTGGAACAGCCCCGAGACGATGTTTCCCGCTCCCTGTCCGATGAAGTTCCGCGAACTGTCGGCGGGTCTGCCGTCGGGATTGGGAACCGCGGCGGCCACGGCCGCCCCCTGCACCAAGCCGATCAGCGCCAGCGACAGCGCCGGAACGATCAGAGCAGCGAAGCTCTCGAACGACGGGATGGCGGGCAGCGGCAAGCCGGTGGGGATGTCGGCGACGTCCTCCACCGTGGCCACCCGGTCGTCGAAGACATTAGTGAACAGTGCCGCGAGCGCCGAACCGCCGATGACCGCCACGACGATCCCGAAGGATCCCATCCTTGTGCGCTTGAGCACCACGATGAGTGCCATCGTGACGATGCCGACCACGATGGTGGGCCAGTGGAATCCGCCCGGGTGGATGAGCAGGTCGACGCTGCGAACGATCCGGTGCTCACCCCGGCCGGTGCTCCCGGTCAGGTTCGGGAGCTGACCCAGGATGATGTTGACTCCGATCGCGCTGACGAAGCCGACCATCACCGCCGTCGGGACGAACCGCAGCAGGCGCCCGCCGCGCAGAACTCCGGCGATGATCATGACCACTCCGGTGAGGATCGCGAGGGTGAATACGGCAGTGCGGGGATCAGGAAGCGCGCCGAGGCCCGAGTCCGCGATGACGATGCTCATCGCGCTGGTCGCCTGCACCGCCATGAAGGTGCTGCTGGTGAAGAACGCCGCCCCCACCATCCCGAACAGATAGCCGTACAGGCCGGCGATCGGGTTGAGCCCGGCGAGCAGTCCAAGCGCCAGACCGTCGGGGACACTGACGATTCCGAGGATGGAGCCGGCGATCGCATCCTTTCCGAGCGTCTCACGGCGGAACACGCGCCGCACGCGGCGCCAACCGGGGATGCGGGAAGCGCGCGCCATGGGTTGATCATGGCACCTGCGTCGGGCGTCGGGAGTCGGGCCTCGGGCAGATCAGGATGCAGACCGGGCGCGGCAGGGTGGCGACGGGCCGGAGTGGCGCGAGATCGTGACCGCGGCCTCAGAACGGGGGCGGCGGAGCGCCGGCGACCGGGACGAAGACGGGGAGACGTCTCTCGGGTTCGACGCGATATCGTCTGCCCGTCGGCGAGGTCCAGAGAATGGCTCCTCCACCGCCGTCGATCTGCTCGACTCGCCACCGTCCGTGATGCTTGACGATGTGATGACCCTTGCAGAACGGCGTCAGATTTCCCAGGGAGGTCGTGCCGCCCTGATGCCACGCGACATTGTGATCGATCTCGCACCGAGAGGCCGGAACGCCGCAACCGGGCGCCATGCAGGTCTCGGCCCGCCATCGCGCGAGCCGCCGCAGTTCTGGCGGTGGTCGATATCGCTTGCGACCCACCGACAGCACCATGCCCGTCTCGGGATGGGTGAGAACCCGCATCCAACCCTCCGCCGCGCCGCACAGTTCGCGCGCCTTCGCGATCGGGATCGGTCCCACGCCCTCGACGGTCGCGAGTCCGTTCGCGCAGCCCTCGGCGCCGAGCAGGGTGAGAGCCGGGACGGTCACGACGACCGCGGCACGGATGCCGCGGGCCTCGGGTGGGAGACTCTCGGGAACCCCGTCGATCAGAATGTCGCCCAGCAAGTCCGCCCGCAGCTGGTCGAGCGCCCGAGTCTCACCATCGCGTAAGGCAAGGACCTTTGCCTGGCCGGTGAGCCGGCCATGGATCGCGTGAGCCTCCACCGCGGGAATGAGCGCGTGCAGCCAGGCCATGCCGTCAGCCGCAGGCTCGAGCACCACCCGGCGCTGCGGCAACGCGGCCTCATGACGCTGCGCCACCGTCACCGACCGCACGGTCTCGATGAGGGCGCGAAGCTTGCGGCGGAACGTGCCCACTGGCTCTGATTCCGCCAACGCCACGGCCGCACCCAGCAGCCGATCATGGAACTCGGGCTCCACGGCATCCAATGCCTCCGCGAGCAGCGCGCAGTGCCGGTGAGTCGTCCGCGCTCCGGCCAGCGAGTCGAGTGCGAGCGGATAGCGGTTCACCAGTGCATAGGCCTCCGCGATCAACCGTCCTGCCGCAGCCTCGGTCATCGCGAGCGCGGCCGCCAGCTCGAGGCGCACCGATCGTTCGATGACCTCGGTCAACGCATAGCCGTGCCGGGCGGCATCGGTCAGCGCTTCGCGCCGCATCGCCTCGACTCGTCGGTATCGCTGTGCCGCGAAGACCGAGATCATCGACTCTGTCTCGACCACCAGATCCACCGCATCCGGCACGAGCGGCAGCCAGGCGTCGCGCGCTTCCCGCTCGCCGCCCACATGGCCGTCCGGATGAGAAGGGGTGGAATCCGACATACAGCGAGGGTAGAACAAACCTCCGACACTCCCGGGTGGCGGAGAACACGCCCGCAGTAGGCCCATCCTCCCGGCGATAGGTTCGACGTGTGACGCATCGCCTCACCCGCGACCAGGCTCGGCGGGTCATCGTTCGTGCCCAGCTCCTCGATGCCGACCGGCCGGGTGATGTCGTGGAGGTCTCCGAGCAGCTGGGCGAGATCAAGATCGACCCGACCGCCACGATCGCCCCATGCGAGCACACCATGCTGTGGTCGCGGATCGGCTGGTCGTACGAACCGGGCCTACTCAAGAAGGCCGTCGAACTCGATCGGGTGCTCTTCGAGTTCGCCGGAACCTTCCGCCCGGTGAGTCTGCTTCCGCTCATGATGCCGGCCATGCGGCACTTCCCGCAGCGCCCGAGCAATCGCGACTGGCTCGAGGCGAACGATGGCTTCCGGCGCGACATTCTGGCGCGGCTGCGCGCGGAGGGCGCGCTCTTGGCGAGTCAGATTCCCGACACCGCACAGGTCCGCCGGGCGCCGGATGGCTGGTCGGGATCGAACCAGGTCCCCATCATGCTCGACTTCCTGTCACGGCGCGGCGAGGTCGCGATCGTCGGACGGGAAGGTCGGCATCGGCGATGGGACATCGCCGAGCGCGTCTATCCGAGCGACCTTCCCGAATACGAGCCCGACGAAGCCGCACACCTTCTCGAGGAGCGCGCACTGCAGGCGGCGGGGATCGCCAGGCCGCACCGCTGGTGGAACCCGGTCGGCACCGCCGGAGAGCCGGCGACGATCGAGGGGAGCAGGTGGAAGTTCCGCGTCGACCCCGAGGCTCTCGCCGCACTCGAAGACGAGGACGACGGCGGCCGCGTGGCGTTCCTCAACCCCTACGACGCCATGCTCTTCGACCGGCCGCGCCTGGAGGAGATCTTCGAGTTCAAGTACGTGCTCGAGCAGTTCAAGCCGAAGCCGCAGCGCGTGTACGGCTACTTCGCGCACCCGATCCTGATGGGAGACAGATTCGTCGGGATGCTGGATGCCGAAGTCGACAGGACCCGCGACGTCCTTCGCGTGAACGCCGTCCATCAGTTCCTGCCCTTCGAGCCGGAGGAGGACGAGATGGTGCGCGCCGAGATTGTGGAGCTCGGCGAATGGCTCGGGTTGGCGGTCGAGGAGGCTCGGTAACCGGCACCGGGCGACCGGCATCCGTGACCGGGCGCTCCCCTGTCACGGCCGGGTGAACCATCGCCGAGGGGGTCGCGCAGATCGGCGCAGCGGCCTATCGTCGGCCTTAGCGCCGATCAAGCGCGAGCGTCCCGTCGAGGCGCCGAGCGACACGCCTCCGGAGGCTGAAGGAAGCTCCACCGACGAACCGGGAGTACCTCATGCGGATTCCGATGCGCAATCGATGGAAGCTCGCCCTGGCGAGCATGACCGTCGCCCTGCTGACAACCGCCGGCATCACCCTGGCGGCACCGGCGGCGGGCGCGGCGCCCGAGGCGGCGGGCGGCCCGCCGACGGCGATCGATGGCAGCTACATCGTCATGCTCAAACCGGCCGCGAGGATCGATGCCGCGCTCGCGAGAGTGGTGGCCGTCCTTCCAGCCGGCGTCGTGACACACCTGTACACGACGCTCGGCGGGTTCGCCGCAGATCTCACTCCGGCGCAGCTCGCGGCCGTGCAGCGCAATGCGCTGGTGGAACTCGTCGAGGCGGACTCCGTCATGACGACCCAGGTGACATGGGGGCTCGACAGGATCGACCAGCCGAGCCTGCCGCTCGACAACTCGTATTCGCCGTCGGGCACCGGCGCGGGCGTTCGCGCCTACATCATCGACACCGGCATCCAGCGCACCCACCCCGACTTCACGGGGCGCGTGACCAGCGGCTATACCGCGGTCAATGACGGACGCGGGACCGAGGACTGCAACGGCCACGGCACGCATGTCGCCGGCACGGTCGGCAGCAAGACCTACGGAGTTGCGAAGTCGGTGTCACTCATCGCGGTGCGAGTGCTCGGCTGCAACGGCTCGGGCGCGACCTCCGGGGTCATCGCGGGCATGGACTGGGTCGCGAAGAACGGCCAGCGCCCGGCCGTGGCGAACATGAGCCTCGGCGGCATCTACAGCAGGTCGATCAACGCCGCCGTGAAGCGGTTGACCGACAAGGGCATCACCCTCGCCGTCGCCGCCGGCAACGACAGCTTCTCGTCGTGCTACTTCTCGCCGGCCTCGGCCGGTTCCGCGCTGACGGTGGCGGCCACGACACGCACCGACGCCCGTGCCTCGTTCTCGGACTACGGCGGCTGCGTCGACCTGTTCGCGCCGGGAGTCGACATCACCTCGACCTGGCTCGATGGCGGCACCAACACCATCTCGGGAACGTCGATGGCGTCACCGCACGTCGCCGGCATCGCGGCGCTCGTGCTGCAGGCCAACCCGACGGCGAGTCCCGCCACGGTGGCGAGCACCATCAAGGCGGACGCCGTCAAGAACAAGGTGAGCAACGCGAAGGGCACGCCGAACCTGCTGGCGCAGGTGCCTTAGGCGCGGCCGCCAACGCAAAATGCCCGTCCTCTGGACGGGCATTCTCATTGGTGACCCCAGCGGGATTCGAACCCGCGTTACCGCCGTGAGAGGGCGGCGTACTAGGCCGCTATACGATGGGGCCGGACACGCAACCGTTCGATTATGCCATGTGCGCGGCATCCCGACAAATCGACAGCGGCTTGCACAAGGTGCTTGCCGCGGCGTTCTCGGGCCGGTTGACTCGGCGCATGCGACTGACGAAGTTCGAACACGCCACCCTCACTCTGATCGAGCAGGGCAGCACCCTGGTGATCGACCCGGGCACCTTCACGGCTCCCCTCGGCGACCTCGACGGGGTCGTCGGAATCGTGATCACGCACGAGCATCCCGACCACTGGACTCCCGATCACCTCGACCGCATCCGCAAGGCATACCAGGCGGTGCCCATCTACGGACCCGAGGGCGTCGTCAACGCGGCGGCGGGCTATGACGTGATCGCCGTCCATCCCGGCGACACGGTCGATCTCGACCCGTTCCACCTGGAGTTCTTCGGCGGCAAGCACGCGGTCATCCATGAGACGATCCCCGTGGTCGACAACGTGGGCGTGCTCGTGAACGGAGAGTTCTACTACCCAGGTGACTCGTATGCCGTGCCGAAGGGCGCCGACGTGCGGCTGCTCGCGGCTCCGGTCGGAGCGCCCTGGCTCAAGATCGGCGAAGCCATGGATTTCGTGCTGGCCGTCGCGCCGCGCCAGGCGTTCGGCACGCACGACATGACGCTGTCCCGCGCCGGTCAGGAGATGGGCCGAGCACGCCTGAAGTGGGCCGTGGAGCAGGGCGGCGGTGAGCTGCTCGCGCTCGATCCGGGCGACTCGACGGATCTCTAGGCGCGAACGAAGACGACGGATGCCGCGCGGCTTCGGTCCGCGGCATCCGTCGTCTTGCGTCTATTCGGCGTCGAGATCCGTCTCGAGCAGGGTGACCAGTTCGTCCAGCGCCTGATCGGCGCCATCCCCCTCCGCCTTGAGTGTCACGACGGTACCATGCGACGCTCCGAGGCCCATCAGAGACAGGATGCTGCCGGCATTGAGGTCGGGTCCGCCTTCGACGGCGATGGTCACGGGGACCGGCTTCTCCTGCACGGCCTGCACGAAGAGCTTCGCCGGGCGGGCGTGCAGCCCCGAGCTGCTCGCGATGGTGGCTTGACGTTCTGCCATGGGTCAGTCTCCTTCGATCGTCATGCGGACTCTGCGGGTCATACTGCGACGGCGGCGGCTTCGAACGGCGCCTCTGCCGCCTCCAGCTCCTTGCGACCGACCCAGCGCTTCAGGGCGATCACGACAAGCGCCGTCACGACGGTACCTGCCACGAGAGCCACGAGGAAGCCCCAGATCGGGTTGATCGCGAAGAGGACGAAGATGCCGCCGTGCGGGGCGAGCGATGTCACACCGAACGCCATGCTGAGGCCACCCGTGATGGCACCGCCCGCCATGCAGGCAGGGATGACGCGCAGCGGATCTGCCGCCGCGAACGGGATCGCGCCCTCGCTGATGAACGCGGCGCCGAGCAGCCAGGCGGCCTTGCCGTTCTCACGCTCGACAGGCGGGAACATGTCGCGGGCCAGAACGGTGGATGCCAGCGCCATCGCGAGCGGCGGCACCATGCCGGCGCACATCACAGCCGACATGATGAGGTACGGCGTCTGGTTGGTTGCCGAGCCGGCGGCGAGACCAGCTACCGCGAAGGCGTATGCGACCTTGTTGATCGGGCCACCGAGGTCGAAGCACATCATGAGCCCGAGGATCACGCCGACCACGATGATCGCGCCAGTGGCGGCCAGGTCGTTCAGCCAGGTGTTCAGCCACGCCATGAGCGTGGCGATGGGGCGGCCAAGGAACAGGACCAGGATGCCCGACGCGACGATCGATGCGATCAGCGGAATGATCACCACGGGCATGAGTCCCCGCAGCCAGCGCGGCACCTGCAGTCGCGAGAACCAGAGGGCCACGAAGCCTGCCATCAGACCGCCGGCGATTCCGCCGATGAAGCCCGAGCTCATGAGCACGGCGACTGCGCCGGCGACGAAGCCCGGCGCGATGCCCGGCCGGTCGGCGATCGCGAACGCGATGTAGCCGGCGAGGGCGGGGACGAGGAAGCTCATGGAGGTCGCACCGATCATGAACGCGACCGAGCCCAGATACTGGCCGAGCCCGCCTGGCGGCAGGTCCCACAGGGCGTTGTCCACGATGACCTTGGACGCATCCGCGGTGACGTTGTACCCGCCGAGCAGGAAGCCGAGCGCGATGAGCAGACCGCCGCCGGCGACGAACGGGATCATGTAGCTGACACCGGTGAGCAGGATCCGCTGGATGCGCGCTCCCCAGCCAATGTTCGCGTCACTGGCCGTGGCGGTCGATGCGGCGGCGGCGCCGCCGGTGACCCGTGTCGCGTTCGGGTCGTTGGCGGCGGCGACGGCTTCGTGGATCATCTCGTTCGGCTGTTCGATGCCGCGTTTGACACCGGACCGGACGACCGGCTTGCCCGAGAAGCGCTGCAGTTCGCGGACATCGACATCGGTCGCGAAGATCACGGCGTCTGCGCCGTCGATGACGCTCTGCGGGATCGCCTTGTAGCCGCTGGACCCCTGCGGTTCGACGGTCAGGTCCACCCCGAGCTTCTTGCCCTGGGCGGCCAGCGCATCCGCGGCCATGAACGTGTGCGCGATTCCCGTCGCACACGACGTCACCGCCACGATCCGGGCGGGGCGGCCGTCGACGATGAGGTCCGACGCCGTGGCGCCGGCGACTGCCGCCGATGCGGCGGCTGCGGCCGCAGGTGCTGCCGCGGCATCCCCCTCTCCGATCGCATTCCGCACGATCGCGACGACGTCCTCGCCCGTCTTCGCGGCGCGCAGGCCGCTCGTGAAGTCATCCTGCATGAGGCTGCGGGCGAGCTTCGAGAGGACGGCCAGGTGCGCCTCCGCGGCCCCTTCGGGCGCGGCGATGAGGAACACGAGGTCTGCTGGACCGTCGGGAGCGCCGAAGTCGACGCCGGGATCGAGCCGTGCGAATGCGAGCGACGGCACCGTGACGGCAGCGCTCTTGGCGTGCGGGATCGCGATTCCGCCCGGCAGGCCGGTCTCGTCCTTCTGTTCTCGCGCCCAGGCGTCGGCGAAGAGACCCTCGGCGTCCGTCGCGCGCCCTTGGGCGACGACGCGTGCGGCGAGCGCACGGATGACGGATGCCTTGGACGTGCCGAGCCCGACGTCGAGACTGACGAGCTCTGGGGTTATGGTCTGGGACACGGTGACCTCCAATGGTCGATGTGGGTGGGAGGGATCAGGTGAGACGGAAAACGGGCACTTCGCCCGGCGGAAGGTCCTGCGGAGTCGGCGCCTGCGTGCCGGGAAGGGATGCCGCAGCCGCGCCGTAGCGGACGGATCGGCGCAGCCGGTCTTCCGGTGACGCGTTCTCGACCTCGGCGAGCAGGTAGCCCGCGAGTGAGCTGTCGCCCGCGCCGACCGTGCTGGCGACCTGGATGCGGGGCGCACCGGCGTGCCAGGCCCCATCGGCGGTGATGAGCACGGCGCCGTGCGGCCCGAGCGTCACGAGAGCAGCGCGCGTGCGGGCCGGCACGAGCGTGCGGGCGACGCGCAGCATCTCGCCGGCCAGATCGCCTCCCCCGTCGAGCTCGGCCCCGGCGAGCTCGGCGAGCTCTTCGTCGTTGGGCTTGATCAGATCCGGGGCGGCAAGGGCCACGACCTGCTTCAACGCGGGACCGGACGTGTCGACCGCGATGAGCGGAGCGGCGTCGCCGAGCGCGCCACGGACGGCGGCCACGACGTCGACGTAGAAGTCGGCGCCTGCGCCCGGAGGCAGGGATCCCGCGAGCACCAGCCAGCGGGCGCCCACGGATGCCGCGATCACGGCCTTGATCACGGCCGCACGGTCGGTGGAGTCCAGCGCCGCGCCCGGCAGGTTAAGCTTGGTCGTGACACCGGCGGGGTCGGTGATCGTGAGGTTCGCACGGGCGCGCCCGTGGATGGGAACCCGCTTCGCCGTGACCCCGGAACTGCGCAGGGCCGCGTCGAAGGGGTCGTCGATTGCGAGCGGAAGGACGGCGATGGCGTCCACGCCGGCCGCGGCGATCACGCGCGCGACGTTGATGCCCTTGCCCCCGGCGTCCTCACGGGTCGACGCGGCGGACTGCACCTCTCCCGGTCGAAGGGCACTGCCGAGGACGATCGTGCGGTCCAGCGATGGGTTTGCGGTGAGCGTGACGATCATGCGAGCCATACCTCCACGTCGGCCTCGGCGAGCGCCGCCGAGAGAGCGGGGTCTGGTGCGGCATTCGTCACCAGCACGTCGATGTCGGCGAGAGCCGCGAACCCGACCAGCAGTTCACGCCCGAGCTTGTCAGCGTCGGCGACCACGACGACGCGGCGCGCCGAGCGGACGATCGCGCGTTTCACCGCGGCTTCTTCGGGATCGGGCGTGCTGAGGCCGAATCCTTCGGAGACGCCGTTCGTGCCGAGGAACGCGATGTCGGGCCGAAGCGCCTCGATCGCCCTGACCGTGTCGGCGCCGACCGCCGCAGCAGTCAGCCCCCGCACCTTGCCCCCGATCACTGTCAGGGACGCGTTCGGCACGGCGGCGAGGGCGTGCGCGAGCGTGAGCGAATGGGTGACGATCTCCATCGGCATTGCCGCGAGTCTGGGGGCGAGTTCGCGTGCGACCGCGGCCGTCGTGGTGCCGGCGTCGAGGAAGACCGATCCGCGGAAGTCGTCCGCGACGGCAGCCACCGCACGACGCCCGATCGCGGTCTTGGCCGCACCCTGGCGCTCGAGGCGCTGCGCGATGGAGGGCTCGGCGGTGCTCTCGCGGTCTGGCCCCACGGCGCCACCGTGCACGCGGCGGAGTGACCCGGTCGACTCGAGCTGGTCGAGATCCCGGCGAACGGTCTCGGTCGTGACATCGAAGCGACGGGCGAGATCGATCACGCTGACACGGCCGTCATCGACGATCAGGCGCTCTATGAGCTCCCTGCGCTCCGTCGCGTACATCGTCGACCCTTCCTCGGATTCCAACACATTACAACACAATCCAACACAGAACAAGAGTGAAGATATTCGTTCTCGTTGGTCGGCATCCAGCGGATTCATAACCCCGCCATAGTCCGGAGCTGAGTCGCGAAGATACTTTCTGCTCGTGGCCACCATCATCGAAGCTCCGACCCTCGGATCGGGCACCCCCGCGGCATCCGCCGCTCGCGCCCGTCGCTGGATGGGCTGGCACACCGGTCTCGTCCTGCTCGCGGTCGGTGCCGCCCTGCTCACCACGTGGTCAGTGTGGTCCGGTTCGCGCTCCGACTACTACGCGTCGATCGCGCTGTCGATGAGCCGCAGCTGGTCGAACTTCCTCTTCGGAGCCCTCGACCCCGCGGGCACGGTGACGCTCGACAAGATCCCGGGCTCGTACTGGATCCCCGCGCTCTTCGTGAAGGCATTCGGGTTCTCGTCGTGGACGGTCGTGCTCCCCAACGCTCTGGCGGCCGTCGCTGCGGCGCTGCTCGTCGCGTTCACGGCCAAGCGGCTGCTGAATCCGGCCGCCGGTCTGCTCGCGGGAGCTGTCGTCGCGACGACCCCGATCCTGGTCGCCGTCGCCCGGTCGAACCAGCCCGAGACGTTCTTCGTCCTGGGCCTCGCGGCCGTCGGGTGGGCCGCGGCGAAGGCCATGACCCGCCGCAGCTTCGGCTGGCTCGTCGTGGCCGGACTCTTCGTCGCGCTCTCGTTCCAGACTTACATGCTCGAGGCGTGGGCGGTGTGGCCGGCACTCGCGGCAGCGTGGCTCTGCACGCGCACGCCGTGGCTGCGAAAGATCTGGCAGCTCGCGGTCGCGGGGCTGATCAGTCTCGTCGGATCGCTGGCGTGGATCATCGCGGTCTCACTGGTACCGGCGAGCTCCCGCCCCTACATCGGCAGCACGCTGGGCAACAGTGCGTGGGAGATGGTGTTCGGCTACAACGGCCTGGGGAGGTTCGGCGACACGACCGCCGACTCGGTCGCGTACCGCTCGTTCACCCCGCCGTTCTCCGGCGATCCAGGCGTGCTCAGGCTCTTCAACGAGCAGCTCGCAGGTCAGGTGGCGTGGCTGCTTCCCACCGCGTTCCTGGCGATCGCGGTGCTGTGGGTGCTTCGATTCTCTCGGCCGGTCACGGTGCTCCTCGGCGTGTGGCTCGCGACGTTCGCCGTCATGTTCTCGGTCGTCGCGGGAATGCACCAGTTCTACACCGCGGCGCTCGCGATCCCGATGGCGCTCGCGATCGGGCTCGCGTTCGCCGTCGCGCGGCGGCACCGGTCGACCTGGGCGCAGGTCAGCCTGCTCGGGGTCGCGGCCGTCACCGCGCTCGCCATCGGCTTCTGGTACGGCGGGTACTCGATCTTCGTCGCCGTGGCGCAGGCCGTGCTGGCCGCGATCGCGATCCTCGCGATCGTGCGGGAGCGGATGCTGCGCCTCCGGCCTCGCGCGGTCGTCGCTGCTCTCGCGGGCGCGGCGCTGCTGCTCACCCCGCTCGCGTGGTCGGTCGTCGCGATCGCCAACCCCAGCGCGACCAACCCGGTGGCCGGCGGCGTGGCCGACATGGCGGGCTTTGGGTTCGGCGGGGCGCCCGGCGGCCTCGCCGGACAAGGGCGCTCCGGGCCTCCAGGCGGGCAGGGCCAGTTCGGTCGCGGAGCGGCCCCGCAGGGCGGCGGTCTCGGCGCTGCGCAGGGTCCCCAGGCCAATCAGCCGCCCGCCGGCGGTGCGGGTCTCGGGCAGGGACAGCCCGGCGGCGGAGTGGACACCGAGCTCATCGCGTACCTGCAGACGCATCAGGACGGCGCCGACTACCTCGCGGCGACTTTCGGCGCCCAATCCGCGGCAGGACTGATCATCGCCTCGGACGGCGGGTCGTTCCTGCCGATCGGCGGGTTCAACGGCGGCGATCCTGTCCCCACCCTCGATCGGTTCGAGCAGCTCGTCGCGGACGGCAGCCTGCGCTTTGTCATCGCGACCGGCGGGGGCGGTTTCGGCGGCATCGGCCAGTCAGGAACGTCGGCCCAGATCCTGCAGTGGGTGCAGCAGAACTGTTCGCAGCCGAGCGACGCACCCACCACATCGCTCTACGAGTGCACGGCGACCGCATCGGCCGGCACCTGATATCGATCGCTGCGTGCGCGCGATCAGCGTCAGCGCACGCTGACGGCACGCACTTCCAGGGCGGCTCCCGTGTTCAGGAAGACCAGGATGACGTCATGACGGATGCCTTCGGCGGAGTCCGCACTCACCGGCAGACCCAGCGTCGCTGTCCGGCCCACCGGCGCACACCCCACATGGCTGAAGATCTCGTGTGGATTCACGGCCAGGAGGACGCACTGCTGCCGACCTTTCCACCTGGTCGCCGTCCACGGGGTTGTGGTGCCCACCGCCTGGTGGCCCTGAAGCGTGTCGAGGTCGAATCCCGCTGAATCCGCCCAGTTCGCGGCGCCGAGAAGAGCGCCCGCGGTGAGCGCGGCATCCGGCTTCAGGGTCGCATCGGCGAAGGGAACTACGAGCGTGACGGCCGTAAGCGACGCCGTCGGCGCCGGGGTGGGCGATGGCGGGCCGGCCCCGGATGCGGCGGACAGTGCCGCAGCGGTCACCCCTGCACCCGCGAGTGCGGCCTCAGCCGCGATCGCCACCACGCCGAACCGTCGACGCGCCGCCGTGGACGGACCGGGAATGTCCACTGCAGGAACAGCCGCGGGCTATCGCGACGGAACGGATTTCCCGTCGTCCGACGTGGGCGCGAGCGAGGGATCCGGCTGCTCCGGCCCTGGATCGGGCGCAGGCGCGCGTCTCGCGTTCTCGAGCTCGTGGAAACGTGCCTGTGCGGCCGGGTCGTCCGCGATGCCCGCCGAAGTGCCGTATGCGCGGCGGCGCAATTCGGCGAGTTCGTCCGACTCGCCACGGCTCAACGATGAGCCATTCACGGCAGACATGATCCACCATGCCCTGGGCCTGCGACACCAGCCGCAGCGGGGGCACGCCGACACGCTCGTGCGGGCCGGCGGACGGGGGGATGCCGGTAGCGTCGACTCAGTGTCAGGGTGACAGTGCCGCGTTGCGGTGGTTGGATCCTGATCACCTGGTGTCTGGCTCGTAGCGTCCCTGCCGCTCCCGTTGGGGTTGGCGTTCATGCGTTTTGCCGATGCCGGGTGTGA
>NZ_BAAAOG010000006.1:0-181363 GCF_039530205.1 Microbacterium deminutum | reverse complement strand
CGCCGGCTCCGTCGGCTCCCTGAACCAATGATGCTCGTGATGACCGACCGTCTTGCTCGCCGACGTCATACCCGACGGCATCCCCGCAGCCGAACCGCTGACTGACGACATACCTGCCTCCTTTGGCGAAGATCCATGGCGATGGGGCGAGACGATCTCCGACCGCCGGCGGTGACCACCCTTGTTCTCGAAAACTTTGCCCTATAAAGTTTCCAGGCACAAGGTCCTGCGCCGCTCGATCGCGAAGACGCGGGCCGTCGGTCTGACGAAGGAGTCGCCCCCATGACCGAAGCTGCCGCCGCAACCGTGAGCGCCACGGATCTCACCCTCGAAGAGAAGGCTTCGCTGGCGAGCGGCGCGGACTTCTGGACCACGAAATCCGTCAACCGTCTCGGCATCCCGTCGATCATGATGACGGACGGCCCGCACGGGCTGCGCAAGCAGAGCGGCGAGACCGACCACCTCGGTCTCGCGGGCAGCGTGCCGGCGACCTGCTTCCCTCCCGCCGTCGGGCTGAGCGCATCTTTCGACCCCGAGCTCGCGGAGCGCGTGGGCGTGGCGCTCGGCGTCGAGTCGGCCATCGAGGACGTCGCCATCATCCTCGGACCGGGAATCAACATCAAGCGGTCGCCGCTGTGCGGCCGCAATTTCGAGTACATGTCCGAAGACCCCATCGTGTCGGGTGTGATGGGGACGGGCCTGGTGCGCGGCATCGAGTCCCAGGGCGTGGGGTCGTCGCTGAAGCACTTCGCCGCGAACAACCAGGAGACCGACCGACTGCGAGTGTCCGCCGACGTCGACCCTCGGCCGCTGCGCGAGATCTATCTGCGTGGTTTTCAGCGTGTCGTCGAGGACGCCCAGCCATGGACAGTGATGTGCTCCTACAACCGGCTGAACGGCATCCACACGTCCGAGGACCCCTGGCTGCTCACGCACGTGCTGCGCGAAGAGTGGGGGTTCGAGGGCATCGTCGTCTCGGACTGGGGCGCTGTGAACAACCGCGTCGCTGGCGTCGCCGCCGGCCTCGACCTCGAGATGCCATCCAGCAGCGGACGCACCGATGCCGAGGTCATCGCCGCAGTGCGCGAGGGGCGCCTCGATGAGGCCGCGCTCGACGTCGTGACCGGGCGCCTGCTGGAACTGGTCCGAAAGGCGCAGGCGCGCCCCGCGGCCGATGGGCCGCTTGACATCGACGCTCACCACGCCCTCGCGCGAGAGGTCGCCGGACGCTCGATCGTGCTCCTGAAGAACGACCGTGCCACCCTGCCGCTCACCGCATCGCAGTCTGTCGCGGTCATCGGCGCCTTCGCAGAGGAGCCGCGCTTCCAGGGGGCCGGCTCCTCGCAGATCAACCCGACGCGGCTCGACAAGGCGCTCGATACGATGGTCGGCTACGGCGGGCAGGACAACGTCTTCTTCGCGCCGGGCTTCACGATCCACGCTTCGGGAGACGCCGAAGCGCTCCGTCAGGATGCCGCAGCGCTCGCGGCGGAGAAGGACGTCGTGGTGGTATTCCTGGGCGTGCCGGCGGCCGAAGAGTCGGAGGGTTTCGACCGGGAGCACATCGACCTGCCCGCCGTGCAGCTGGAGCTCCTCGACGCGGTGCTGAACGCGAATCCGAAGGTCGTCGTGGTGCTCTCGAACGGCGGTGTCGTGGCGCTCCCGTTCGCCGACCGCGTGCCGGCGATCCTCGAGACATGGCTGCTCGGCCAGGCGGGCGGAAGCGCTGTCGCCGACGTGCTCTACGGTGCCGTCAACCCCTCGGGCAAGCTCGCCGAGACGATTCCGCTGCGGCTGGAGGACACCCCGGCGTTCGGCAACTTCCCGGGTGAGTTCGGACACGTCCGCTACGGTGAGGGCCTGCTCGTGGGCTATCGCTGGTATGACGCGAAAGGCCTCGACGTCCGCTACCCGTTCGGGCACGGGCTGTCCTACACGACGTTCGAGATCGGCGATGCCAGAGCATCCGTAGACGCTGTCGGCGACGTCATCGTGACCGTCCCCGTGACGAACACCGGGTCTGTCGCGGGACGAGAGGTCGTGCAGGTGTATACGTCCCTTCCGGGATCGGCGGTGCAGCGGCCGCCGCGTGAGCTGAAGGCGTTCGCAAGCGTGCCTCTGGAGCCCGGCGAGACGACCGAGGTGTCTCTCACCCTTCGTCGCGCAGATCTGGCCTACTGGGATGTGCGCGTGGACGGTTGGGTGGTCGAAGGCGGCCGCTACGTCGTGGAAGTGGGGGCATCGAGCCGCGACCTGCGCGCGTCGACCGTCGTAGACGTCGAGGGCGACGCGGTGTCGTTCCCGATCTCGCTGGAGTCGTCCTTCGAGGAGGTGCTGGCGGATCCGATCGTCGGCCCCGAACTCGCGGCAGTCGTCGAGGCCAAGTACGGCGACCAGGAGGACTTCGTCAAGATGCTCGCGAACTTCCCCGTCGGCCGATTGGACGGTTTCCCCCTCCCCCGCGCCGATATCGTGGCGTTGGTCGAAAAGGCTCGCAAGCACTGAACTATCGCACTGCGGATCCTCCCCGGAAACACGGATGTCGATGCCCTCCCCTGGCAGCAGGGTATCCAGTGTGCGATCCGTGACGGCAGGCGGTGCAATGCGATCCGCCAGCAATGTGAGCTCGCGCACGAGAGTGTCGGCGCATGCCGATACCATCCAGCGGACCAACCGGCACTAAACCGCCACAGCGTAAGCCGTCCCGCAATCGGACTCCGCGGCTCGAGCTCGTTCCGTCAGCTGATGGACGTCGAGAGATCACTGGCGGGTGGGGACGGATGCGCCGAGGCCGCAGAGGTCGGCACCAGCTCGAGGACGCCGAGGCGCCTGGCCTGCTGGTACGTGCTCAGCGCCGCCAGGGTCGACTCCGCGCCGCGGTTCTCGTTGCGCCCGCCGGCCTCGAGCCCGTCGAAGCCGGCGCCCGACTCGGGATCGAACATGGGACTGGAAGCGTCGTTCTCGCCTGTGAACCATGCCCAGGCGGCGGCGACGCCATCGCGCCACGCGGGCTCGGCGGTGATGTCGAACGCGCGCGCGCAGGCATCCGCGATCGCCGCGACTTCGATCGGCTGCTGATCGAACTGGGCCGATCTCTGTGCGGGGCCGCGTCCGTCCGTACCAGTGACGGACAGGTGCCCACGGTTTGTCTCGACATCCAGGAGGAATCGCAGCATTGCAAGTCCGCGGCCGACGATGCCGGGGTTGTCTACGGCTGTCCCACCGGCCAGAAGGGCCTCCGGGAGCGCGGCATTTGCATAGCGCAGGCGCTGTTCCGGCCATTGCCAGTGATCGTCCATCGGTATCGCGATCGATGAGATCCCGTCGAACACCAGGGCGCGAGCGGAGAGATCCTTGGAGTTCCCGCTCAGCACGTCCGCTGCTCCGAGCGTTGCGAACACCATCGCCCTTCCGTGCGGCGATCGCACGGAAGCCGCACGATGGAACGCGGTGAGCGCTCGCGTGCGTGCCTGTTCAGTTCGGGATTTGAGGGCTGCAGCGCCGAGAGCGCGCACCGCTCGTCCCCACCAATCGCCGAGTGCGGGCGCGTCCGTCCAGCCACCGCCGGCTGCCATGCGGTTATGCGTCCGGCCGTCGACGGCGACGGCATCCTCCAGGAATCGGAGGCACGTGTCCGTGAGCCGGCCAAGCTCCGGAGTCGGTTCAGGTTCGTTCAGGAGGACGACGAGCGCACGAGCCACATCGTCGACGCAATAGCCGTGGTCGGTGCGCGGCACATCGAAGAGGGCATGTTCGAAGACTCCGTGGTCGTCGGACATCGCCAGGAGATGAGAGAACGAGAGCCTGTCCGCTGAACGCGGGCGGTTTGCGTGTTCCGTCACGCGGCGACAGCCGTCATGCGATCTGCGATCGCCCGGTATTGGTCGGCAACTGCGGGCCACGACGAATCGTGTGTGTCACGCAGCGCCGCGTCATGCATCTGCCTGGCGGTCGTCTCTGCTCCGACGATCGCACGGATGGCCTCGGCCATCGACTGGGGGTCCTGGTGTCGCGCAATGAGGCCCGCGCCCCGGCCCAGCAACTCGACTGCGTGTGGAAATCCGGTCGCAACCACGGGGATGCCCGCGGCTACAGCCTCGATCAGCACACCGGAGGTCGCTTGATCCCGCGAGTCATACGGCAACAGCACAACGTCCGCATCCGCGACCAGGTCCGCGAGCTGTGCGGCGTCGAGATAGCGGTCATCGAGCGTCACGACGTCGGCGACGTCGAGGTCGACGATGAGCTTCTGCAGCCCGTCCCGGTACTGCTCGCCCTCGTGTGCGAGCACTTTGGGGTGGGTCTCGCCGGCGATGACGTACTCGAGCGAGGGGATGTCCTGACGCAGTTGTGCGATCGCACGGATCCCCCACTCCAGACCCTTCCCCGGCGAGATGAGCCCCCAGGTCAGGATCCGCTTCGAGCCGGTGTGCTTCCCCGTCGAGGCGGTGCGCGGCACCGGCACTCCGTGGGGGATGACGCGCACTTTGGACGTCTTGACGGTGTACGACCGGCTCAGGATGTCGCGAGCGTTGTCGGTCATCACGACCACGGTATCGGCGAGCTTGCACACCGTCTCGAGGACTGCTCGCTGGTGGGGGCTCGGCGCCTTGAGAACAGTGTGGAGCACGACGATCGCCGGAGTCGCCAGCGATCTGAGGAGGGGGATGATTTCGTCGCCGTCCGGCCCGCCGTAGATGCCGTACTCGTGCTGCACGATTGCGACATCGCACCGTTCGAGCGCACGGACGGCCGCACGCAGGCTCACCCGGTTGCCCGCTATGAGCTCCGTGTCGACAGGGATCCGGCCGATCACATGCGGGGTGGGTGCGCCATCGCGGATATCGAGAGCACGCACGATTGTGGGCTCGCGCGCATCGCCGGATGCGAGTGCACCGGCGAGCGACTCCGTGAAGGTGGCGAGCCCGCACCTCGTCGGCGGATAGGTGGACAAAAAGCCGAAGTGGGTCATGGCGACCGATCTCTGTCGGCCCGGAGTCGTGGACGCCGAGTTTCTTCGAGACGTCTGCCAACGGCATCCCTCGTGGAACAACGACAACGCCGCCGCGGTCCGGTTTACGCGTCGGGACGAAGCCGCCGCGCTCTGTTGCGCACACTACACCATGCTCATGCAAGCCTTCCGCGCCGCCCGATCGTCGACCTGTACACCCCGAGACAGCCGTCGGGCATTCGCTCAGCCTCGAAGCGGCACGGTCATAGCGCAGACCGAGATCTGACACTCCCCCGATCACCACTCGACGAGGAGTACGAAATGGCACGAGAAGGACGCGTCGTCGTCATGGGCGCAGGGCGGGCCGGAATGGCGGCCGCGCTGTCGATCGCCCAGATCGAGCACGACGTCATCATGGTCGAGCGGTACCCCGCCGCTCGACCCGCGGGCAACATCCTGAACCTCTGGCCACCGCCCATCAAGGACCTCGGGCTGCTCGGGGTCGACACCGTCGACCTCGGCGCGCCCTGCCAGTCGGAGTTCCGCAGCGCTTCCGGCAAAGTGCGTGCCGTCGTCCACCTTCCGCAGGACGTCGTCGATCAGTACGGCGGCGGATTCATCGGGATGCTGCGCCCCCAGCTCCACAGCCGGATGCTGGCCAGCATCCCCGACGGCATCCCGCGCACCAACACCCGGGTCACCTCCTTCGAACAGGACGAGACCGCAGTGCGCCTCAGCCTTGCGGACGGCAGCACCCTCGACGCCGACCTGCTCGTCGGCGCGGACGGGATCGACTCGCTGGTCCGGCGCACGTTGTGGGGCGACGCTCCCAAGCGCGAGCACAACCTGCACATCATCGGCGGATTCACGTTCGACGACACCCCCGACGCCACGAAGCACCCCGCCGAGCACACACCGCATTACAGGTCGACATCGCCTACAAGCTCGGCAAGATCTTCCATCACATCCCCGCCCCCGTCCGGCCGATCCGAGACCTGTTCTTCGACCACAGCCGATTCCTGCAGAAGATGATCGGCGACGGAACCCCCGGGGAGATCCTGGAACAGCTCGACGAGATCGATGTCGCCGAGTCCTACTTCCGGACGAAACGGGGCGCGTCGACATCCTCCTGATGGTCTGTTCAGTCCGTTCGTTGGTGTTGCGACAACCCGCGCGTCATTCCGACACCCCTAGCCGCCTACGCCGTTCCCGGCACCCACCCAGGGCAGGCGTCTACGATCACGCTGTGATCCCGCGCACCACCCGGCAGACCGAACGCGCGCGCAAAGCCCTTGGCGGCGCTCGCGGCTGGCCCACTGCATCAAAGCCTCATCGCGCCCTGCTCGAGGAGCGCACTCGGTTTTCTCTCGAGAACGGGTATCGCCAGTGTCTCGCCGAGGCGGACTCGCGGCACAGTC
The DNA here is from genome assembly GCF_039530205.1 of Microbacterium deminutum. Classification (NCBI taxonomy): domain Bacteria; kingdom Bacillati; phylum Actinomycetota; class Actinomycetes; order Micrococcales; family Microbacteriaceae; genus Microbacterium; species Microbacterium deminutum. Next base: position 174,994 of record NZ_BAAAOG010000006.1, on the reverse strand, counting down.
GATACGGCAAGGCGCTGTACTCGGGCCGTCCAGCGGCGGGGCGCAACCATCTCATGTGTCGTTCGTGCGGCGTCGCCGTCGAGATCGCGGCGACGGAAGCCGCTCAGTGGATGCGACGCACCGCCTCGCCGCAGCGCTTGGCCGCAACGGAGCACGTGGCGGACCGCTTTAGGCTATCCGCCGCCTGCACCAGTTGGCATGCGGCGGAGGACGAGCTCAGGAGCGGCCTGCGTGGCGACTGAGACTCGCGCGTCCGCGCGTCCCTCGTCGCGTTGGGGGGCCCGCACGAAAGGCGTCGGCGTCGGCGTCGCGGCCGTCGCGGTGCTGTTCGCCGTCGTCGCGGTTGTGCCCGGATGGTTGCCGTCGCTGCCCACCAGGGCGCAGGACGGTCTCACGCTCGCGATCAGCGTGCTCATCGAGTCGCTGCCGTTTGTCGCGCTCGGCGTTGTGCTGTCCATCATCGTGCAGGTCTGGATTCCGCCGGGCGCGATCGAGCGATGGATGCCGCGGCGGGCTTGGGCGCGGCGGGCGGTGATGTCGCTGCTCGGCATGGTGGTCCCGGTCTGCGAGTGCGGCAACGTGCCCTTCGCCCGCGGCCTGCTCATGCGCGGATTCAGCGTGCCGGAGACGTTGACATTCCTGATCGCGGCGCCGATCGTGAATCCGATCGTCATCATCACCACTCACCAGGCGTTCGGTTTCAGCGACGGCATCCTGATCGCGCGTCTGGTGGGCGGGTACGCCATCGCCAACCTGATCGGCTGGCTCTACAGTCGGCATCCCGATCCGGATGGCCTCCTCGCCGACCGCTTCCGGGAGACCTGCGAACTCGTTGTGGATGAGCCGGGCGGGCGCGGGCGCCGCAGCCTCGTGCAGTTCGTCATCGAACTGCGCGCGGTGATGCCGGCTCTCGTGATCGGCTCGGCGCTCGCCGGCGCTGTCCAGGTGCTCGTGCCACGCGACACGCTGCTCGCGATCGGGTCGAGCCCAGTGCTCTCGATCGTCGCCATGATCGCACTCGCGATGATCGTCTCGATCTGCTCGAACGTCGACGCGTTCTTCGCGCTGTCGTTCGCATCGACCTTCACCCCGGGGTCGATCGTGGCGTTCCTGCTCGTCGGCCCGCTCGTGGACGTGAAGATGCTCGCCTTGCTGCGAACGACCTTTACTACCCGGGTGCTCGTAGGGATCGTCGTCACGGTCATCCTTTCCGCCTTCACGATCGGCGTGGGGGTGAATCTCCTTGCGTAGCTCGCTCGCCACACGCTGGCTCGGGGTGGGACTGGCCTCCTGCCTCGCCGTCGTGACCCTTGCCCTGGCGCTGACCGGCCGACTCGCGCTGTACATCGCACCCTCGTCGAACTGGTTCGCGGTCTCGATGGCGGTGCTGCTGCTGGTCGGAGCCGTCGCGAGTTTCGCGCTGCCACTCGGCGCGGAGGAGGACCACGGGCACGACCACGACCACGACCACGAAGACCGTCGGCACCCCGTCGCCGGCGCGGCCTCCGTAGCCGGTGGCGTCATCGCGTCGGGCGTCGCGCTGACGATTCTGCTGGTGCCGCCGGCATCCCTCTCCGCTGAGATCGCCACCACCCGCGACGTGGGCTCGGCTCCGCTGTTCGCCGGAGCCGACCTGGTAAGCCTGGCCACGCACGGCGATACGACGCAGTTCGGCGTGGGCGACTGGGCGAGCGTTTTCGCGACCGCCACCAATCCCGATGCGTTCGAGGGCGACGCCGTGACACTCACCGGGTTCGTCACTCCCGCGAAGAGCTCGGGATCGTTCGAGCTGACCCGGCTCGTCATCACCCACTGCGTGATCGACGCCCAGGTGGCGACCCTGCCGGTGACGACGACGACCGGGTTCCCGGGCAACGGCAGGTGGGTGTCGATCACCGGAACGGTCCGCACCGCATCCGACGGCACGCTGGAGATCGACGCGACCCACGTGAAGGCGATCCCCGAGCCGAGAGACCCGTATGAGTACTGAGCCGACGCGACGCGAGCACGTGCGTCAGCGCCGTACACGAGCATTCGTCGGGGCGTTCGCCGCCGTGCTCGCCGTGCTCGGCGTCACCGGGCTCGCGGGTGCCGCGGCCAGTTCGGCCCAGGGACCACGCGTGACGCACGTGCAAATCGATCCCGGCGCGGGCGTCGCCGTGTCCGGCTCGCGTCTGATCGTCACGACGAACCAGTCGCTCGAGAAAGTCGACCCCGCGCAGGTGCGGGTGACCCCGGCCACCCCCTTCACGATCGACACCTCCGGTCGCAGTGTTGGGCTCCGGTTCACGCTGCCGCTGCGCGACGACGCTCGGTACACCGTGCGCATCACGGACGTTGCCGGACGCGGCGGCGGACCCGCCACGACGATCGCCGAGCACTTCCGCACCCCGCCGCTGTCGGCATTTCTGCTGCGGCGTTCGCCCGCGGGGGACGTCATCGTGCGCACCGGACTGACGACAGGAACCACGACGACGGTCTTTCGTTCCCGGCACATCGAGGATTTCCGCGCCACATCCGGGCACCTCGTCGTCTCGACGCTCGACAACGCCGGACACGCGGTGCTGCTGGTGACCGACCTCGAGGGCCGGCATCAGCGGGAACTGCCAGTGCCAGGACCGGGGACGATCATGTCGCTGCAGGCGGCCGATCGCGGTGAGCTCATCGGGTACACCTTCTTCGACGCCGATCTCGGAAGCGGCGGCACCCGGGAGAGTGCCCTGTATGTCGCTTCGGCGAAGGACGAGGCGGCGACCAAGAAGCCGACCGCCGTCGACGTGCCTGGGAAAGAGAAACGCGTCGCCGACTGGCGGTTCGTACCCGACACCGACAGCATTCTCGTCCTGACCTACAACGGCACGATGCTGCTGAGCGCCGCCGACGGCGCCGGCGCGACCGATCTAGGGAAAGGCCTCGCGATCGACGGCATAGCACGGGGAGCGTCGGTGGCCGTCATCCAGAAGGCTGACGGGATGGCGCAGATCGACCTCACCGACGGCAAGCAACAGCCGCTCGTGGCCGCGAAGGAGGTCGCCGGCGTGAACGGGATCGTCACGCCGCTCCCCGGCGCACACGCCGGCACCGTACGTCCCACCTTCGTCTTCGACGACGCCAACCCGGACGCCGGCGTCACGAACCTCTACCGCGTCGCGGTCGACGGCACAGCGACCAAGCTGTACACAGTCGGCGCCGGCGACGTGCTGATGCATACGTGCCTATCGCCGAGCGGCCGCTACGCCGCGGTACTGGTCGCTCCGCACGTCGTCGACAACCCCTACGACAGGTACCTGTTGCCCATACCGCGCACCGTGGAGACGCGCATCATCGAACTGGCCGACGGCCACGAGGTCACCAATCTCGAAGGCTTCGACCTATCGTGGTGCCAGGTGCCACCCCCGCTCGTGCAGTGAGCCCCACCACCTTCGGAGCCGTCTGATGATGGGTCGATCATCGGGCGTCCCGCACAAGTGACATCGCCGCGTCGCGTCGGTGTCTATCCGGGAGTATCGTCGAACCCTTGCCTTCGGCGGGGACGACGGAGGAGAGATGGCACGGCGACCCGAATTGACAGTGTGGCGGATGCAGTTGCGGCGATGTTCGGCGGCCGGAACAGCGACTTTCGCTGCGCGTGGCTTCCCGGCGTGCTCTGCCACCGGATGCTGACGGCCGGAATGCGCTCCGCCGCGATCGATCTTCTTAGCGCGTCATCGGACGAGATCGACTCGCTCGTCGCTGTGCGAGCGCGTGACCACATCGCACATCAGTGCGAACGATTTGGGTTGGCGGCGACCAGTGTGCGGTCGGCTGTGATTCGGGCAGACCTGGAACAGCGTGAACCCGGCCTGTCGCGGACCGACCAGCACGTCCCGGTCACGTCCGCGCAACCTGCGGCGACCGCATCGGGGCTCCCCGCACTTCGCTTGGTCGCGATTGGCGACTCGATCCCGTACAACTCAACCCGACGATTGTCCGGGATGCACGTGGTTCGTCGATCGGTACGCGGCGGCGCTGAAAGACGCGACCGGCCGTAAAGTCGATGTCGAACTTGTCGCAGCACAACGGGCTGACCCTTCCGATGCTGATGGACGAACTCAGCAGTTTGAGGATGGGGTCACCGTCACGGCTCGGCCGCAGATCCGTGCGGGCGAGGTGGGAAAGATAGCCCCCCACACCCGGCTGCGTACCGGCGAGTACCGGGCCGGGGGTTTCAACGCACGAGCGAACGCAGACGCCTGACCGCCACAGAGAGGGTGGCAAGCCCTGAGCCGTCCTCGGCGTGTGCGGCCTCGAGCGCCTCTTCCAGCGTGCGCCGGGCCAATGGACCGCCCTGGTCGAGCCATGCGTCGATGCGCGCCGCAGCTTCGATCGGTGCGGTCTGCTGGGCGATCGTCGAAGTGAGTTCGATCATCACGGCATAGAGGTCGTCGCGCATGGTCGCACGGGCCATCGACCCCCATCGGTCGCTCTGCGGCAGCGCGGTCGTCTTCGTCAGGATCTGCTCGAGCCGCAGTCGGGCCGACAGCGCGAAGTAGAGGGCGGCCAGTTCCCGCATGTCCCACCCGCGCAGGCGCGCGCACTCGACGACGTCGAGCAGCGAGAACGCGTCGAGCACGCCCGCTCCGTGTCGCGCGAGGTCTGCGGGAACGCGGGCCTCCTGAAGCTCGAGCATCCGCCCCTCGAAGCGTCGCAGATCGCCGCCCTGCAGCAGGTCGCCGAGATCCGCCCAGAGCGACATGATCGGACGTCGGAAGTCCTCGACCTGCCTCCCGATGTCGAACCCGTCGGGGCGGTGCTGGACGAACCAGCGCGTGGCGCGATCGAGCAGCCGCCGGAACGTGAGGTAGAGATCGGTCTGCACCGCGGTGGGCACCGCGTTGTCGGTGGCCTCGACGGCGATGGAGAAACCGCGCAGGTCGAAGATCTCCCGCACCGCAACGTACGCGCGGGCGATCTGCTCGCTCGACGCACCCGTCTCATCCGCTGCCCGGGATGCGAAAGTGATGCCGCCCCGGTTGACCATCGAGTTGACGACCGAGTTCACGATGATCTCGGTGCGCAGCGGATGCGCGGCAAGGTCTCCCGCATACCCGTCCCGGATCGGCTCGGGGAAGTACTCGGCGAGCGTACCCGCGAACCAGCGGTCATCGGCGAGGTCGGTTGCGGTGAGGTCGGTCTTGAGCGCGAGCTTCGCGTAGGCAACGAGCACGGCGAACTCGGGTCGGGTGAGGCCGCGCTCGTCGGCCACGCGCACCTGCACCTCAGCGGGACTCGGAAGGAATTCGAGCTCTCGGTCGAGTTCGTCGCGCTCTTCGAGCACCTCCATCAGGCGTTCATGCACGGGCAGCATCACGGCTGCGCTGGCGCGCGAGTTTCCGAGCAGCACGTTCTGCTCGTAGTTGTCGCGCAGCACCTGCACGGCGACCTCTTCGGTCATGGAGCGGAGGAGTTCGTTGCGGGCGTCCCGGTCGAGCCGTCCGGCGCGTTCGACGGCGCCGAGCAGGATCTTGATATTCACTTCGCGGTCCGATGTGCCCACTCCCGCCGAGTTGTCGATCGCGTCCGTGTTGATGCTGACGCCGGACTGGGCAGCCTCGATGCGACCGCGCTGGCTCACGCCGAGATTGCCGCCCTCGCCGACCACCCGCACCCGCAGCTGGTTGCCCTTCACACGGATCGCGTCGTTGCCGCGGTCGCCGATCTCAGCGTCGGTTTCGTCGCTCGCCTTGATGTACGTGCCGATGCCGCCATTCCAGAAGAGGTCGACGGGGGCCAGCAGGACGGACTTCTTGAGCTCGAGCGGCGTGAGGGTCGTCACCGCGGGGTCGAGGCCGAGCGCCTCGGCCATCTGGGCCGTGACGGCGATCGACTTCAGTGTGAGCGGAAACACCCCGCCACCAGCGGAGATGAGCGCGCGATCGTAGTCGTCCCAGGAGGACCCGGGCAGGTTGAAAAGGCGCTGACGTTCCGCGAAGGATGCCGCGGCATCCGGGTGCGGGTCGACGAACACGTGGCGGTGGTCGAACGCCGCGACCAGTCGGATGTGGGGCGACCGCAGCATCCCGTTGCCGAACACGTCGCCCGACATGTCGCCGACGCCCACGACCGTGAACTCCTCCGTCTGGGTGTCCACACCAAGTTCGCGGAAGTGCCGTTTGACAGACTCCCACGCACCGCGGGCCGTTATCCCCATTGCCTTGTGGTCGTATCCTGCCGATCCGCCGGACGCGAATGCGTCAGCAAGCCAGAAGCCGTATCCCTCTGAGATCGCGTTGGCGATGTCGGAGAAGGAGGCGGTGCCCTTGTCGGCCGCGACCACCAGATAGGAATCGTCGCCGTCATGCCGCACCACGTTTCGGGGCGGCACGATGTCGGTTCCCACGCGGTTGTCCGTGACGTCGAGCAGACCGCGGATGAAGGTGCGGTAGGCGGCCTTGCCGGCTTCGAGCCATGCCGTCCCGCCGCTGGGCGCCGGGAGACGCTTCGCGAAGAACCCGCCCTTGGATCCGGTGGGCACGATGACGGCGTTCTTCACCATCTGCGCCTTGACGAGGCCGAGGACCTCGGTCCGGAAGTCCTCGCGGCGGTCGCTCCACCGTAGCCCGCCCCGCGCGACTTTTCCGAAGCGCAGGTGGACGCCCTCGACCTCGGGCGAGTAGACCCAGATCTCGGCCATCGGGTGCGGCTTCGGCAGGCCCGGAACGCGGGCGCAGTCGAGCTTCATCGACACCCACGGCTTTGGCGAGCCGTCGGATGCCGGCTGGTAGAAGTTCGTGCGCCAGGTCGCGGCGATCACCCCGATGAAGGAACGGAGGATGCGGTCGTCGTCGAGACTCGAGACACCGTCGAGCGCACGCAGCAGCTCGGCCTCCGCCGCATCCGTCTTCGCCGTCCGGTCTCGTTCGAGAGCCGGATCGAAGCGGAGCTCGAACAGACGGACCAAGTCGCCCGCGAGGACGGGGTTCGCGACCAGTGCCTCCTCGATGTATTCGACGGAGAAGGCGGACCCGATCTGCCGCAGGTACATCGCGATTGACCGCAGGATGACGATCCGGCGCCAGTCGAGGCCGGCGAGCAACACGAGGGAATTGAGGCGATCGCTCTCGGCAGCAGCGGTCCAGGACGCGCCGAACGAGTCCTCGAAGTCCCGACCCCATGCCGGGTCGTTCCACCGCTCGGCGCTACCGCCGTCCACACTCGGCGCGGTCAGCCCGAAGTCGGAGATGTGGCGTACGTCGCCGCCGGGGAGGGTAACGACGTACGGGTGCTCGTCGACGACATCGGTGCCGAGGTCGGTGAGGATCGGGAGCACCTGCGTGAGCGGGTACTCACGGTGCGAGACGACGGTGAGCACGCGCTGGCCGGGGTCGTCGTGCTCCGGGACGTTGAGGTGCACCGCGAACTCTGTGGCCTCGAGGCTCTCGAGCAGCGCGATGTCGTCAAGCGCCTCCTCCGGCGTGACGGCCTCCTTGTACGCCAGCGGGAACGCCTCGCCATAGCGGCCAAGCAGGCGGGCCGCCTCATCTTCGCCGTGGGCATGGTGGAGCGCGTCGACGAGCGCCTCATCCCAGCCCCGCACGGCATTCGTCAGGTCCCTCTGCAATGCGGCTTCGTCGACGTCTGGCAGCGACGAGCCGCGCGGCACGCGCACCACGAAGTGCAGCTGCGCCAGTGGAGCATCGCCGACCCACGTGGCGTGATCGACGCTCTCGGCGGCGAACACCGACCGCAGCAATGTTTCGATACGGAGCCGCACGGTGGTGTTGTAACGGTCCTTCGGCAGATACACGAGTGCAGACACGAACCTGCCGAACTCATCGCGGCGCAGGAACGCGCGCGCGCGGCGGCGGTCGCGTAGGCGGCCCACTTCGGTGGCCACCTCGAGCAGGTGCTCCGGAGTGTCCTGGAAGAGTTCGTCACGAGGATACTGCTCGAGGATCTGCAGGAGATCCTTGCCGGAGTGGGACAGGGGCGGGAATCCGGATGCCTCGAGCACCGCCTCCACCTTGGTCGAGGCGATGGGGAGCGTGGACACGGAGGCGGCGTAGGCCGCCGAGGTGAACATGCCGAGGAAGCGCCGCTCGCCCGTGACGTTGCCGACCTCGTCGAATGTGCGCGCGCCGATGTAGTCCAGATAGACGTCGCGGTGCACCGTGGCGCGGGAGTTCGCCTTGGTGATCGTGAGCAGGCGCGGATCGCGCGCGGTCCGCTGCGCCTCGGGCCGCAGGCGCGCGATCGCGGTGGTGGGCTTGCGAAGGACGCCGAGGCCCGTGTCCGACAACGGAACGAGCACGTCCTCACCGTCTTCGCCGGTCTCGAGCCGGTACTCGCGGTAGCCGAGGAACGTGAAATTGTCGTCGGCGAGCCAGCTGAAGAAGTCGATGGCCGGGCGGACCGTGGCGGGGTCGGCCGTCGCCGGCGGCGCGGTGCGCAGGTCGGTGACGACGTCGAGGCAGGCCCGGCGCATCGCCTGCCAGTCGTCGAAGGCCGCGTGCACATCACCCAGTACCGACCGCAGACGTTGTTCCAACTGGTGTCGGCCCTCGCTGGTCGGAACGCGATCGACCTCCAGGTGGATCCACGACTCGAGTTCACCACCGGGGGCACCCATCTCGAGCAGTTCGCCGTTCGCGCTTCGGCGCACCTCGACGATGGGATGCACGAGCAGGTCCACCGCAAGGCCCTGCCGAGCGACCGCCGCGATGACCGAATCCACGAGGAAGGGCGAATCATCGGTGCAAATGTTCACGATCGTGCGCCGCGACGTCCATCCATCCTCGCTGAGCGTCGGTGTGAAGACGGCGATCCGGGTCTGCCCGCGGTCGCGACGCGCGGCGAGGGAGCGCATCGAGAGCGCGGCGCCGACCACGTCACGAGGTTCGCGTTCCGCCAGATCCTCGGGGTGGAGGCCGCCGATGATGCGCGTCAAACCCGACGCGAGCTCTGGGTCGAGAGCGGCGATCGCGTCGTCGATCGCACGGGATCCGGTTGTGCTGCTCATGAACCTCATCGTCCGATCTGGCGATCGCATGTCGCGTCGATCCCCTCACGAAATTTACTCCGGTGCGGCGCCTCGGGTTACGCCTTCACCGTCGGCGCTGACCCGGCTGGCTGCAGATCAGGCGAATAGTTCGTCGAACGCGTCGGTGCGCACGCGCGGCGCCGCGACGGCCCGGTTGACCGCGGGCTCGGGGGAGACGGCGGCGGTGATGACCGACTCCATGAGAGCGCGTGCGGGCTCGGTCAGGAACCTGCTGGGCTTGGCGGTGACGTGCTTGGCGGTGAACGCTGTGGGATGGGTGGGCAGCTGCGAGGGCACGTACACGTCGAGGGTGTCGCGCGCGCGGGTGAGCGCGACGTAGAACAGGCGCTCCTCCTCGGCGAGGCCGACGGGCGAGCTGAGGGCCATGTCGGAAGGCATCGCGCCGTCGTTCGCGCGCAGCAGGTGCACCGTGTCCCATTCCAGGCCCTTCGCGGAGTGGATCGTGGACAGGGTCAGCCAGTCCTCGTCGAGATGTGGTGGCTTCGCCCAGTCACCGGCGACGTTCACCGGGTCGATCGCCTGCTCGCTGACGAACGTGCGGAGATCGGTCTGCCCAGCGGCGGCCTGCGCGATGCCGTCGAGGTCGGTCACCCGACGGTGCCAATCCGGGTAGTTCGCGCGCAGCAGCGGATCCACCGCGTTCCGGCATGCCTCGACCAGCTGCGGAACGGCGGTCGTGGCGTCGACGGCGCCGAGCAGCGACAGGGTCGACGCGAGCCCGGTGCGCGCCTTCGCCGGTGCCGCCGCGACCGCGTCGGTGGTGCGATCGACGCCCCCGTCCGCGAGGATCCTGGCGAGTGCGCGGGCACTCGTTTTGCCGACCGCGCGGTGCCGGGTGAGCAGCCGGTACCAGGACACCTCGTCTGCCGGGTTGAGGATCACTCGGAAGCTCGCCAGCAGGTCGCGGACATGCGACGTCTGCAGGTAGCCGATCCCGCCGAACTTGTGGAACGGGATCCCCCGCACCTTGAGCTCGACCTCCAGCTGCGCGCTGTGGGATCCGGTGCGCATCAGCACGGCCTGCGAGTGCAGGGGCGTGCCATCGACGTGCGCGGCGAGGATGCGGTCCGCGATGGTGCGGGCCTCGTCGTCGGCGTTGCGGCAGCTGACCAGCGTCGGCCGGGCGCCCGGCTGCGGACGGTCGGCGACGAGCCGCAGCCGCAGTGCGCCGGGGCGCACCTGGTTCGCGAGGTCGAGGATCGGCTGCGTGGAACGGAAGTTGCGTTCCAGGCGCACCAGCGTGGCGTCGGGGTACGCGTCGATGAGCTCGAGCAGGTGCCCGGCGCTCGCCCCCCGGAACGCGTAGATCGCCTGCGCGTCGTCGCCGACGACCGTGAGCCCGCGGCCGTCGGGACTGAGACCCCGCACGATGTCGACCTGAAGCTGGTTTACGTCCTGATACTCGTCGACGAGCACCCAGTCCCAACGCGCCCGCAGCCGGGCTCCGACATCGGGGTCAGCGACCAGCGCCCGGCACGCGATGAGCAGATCATCCAGGTCCAGCAGGCCGCGCTCGCGCTTGCGGTCGCGGTAATGGCGCAACAGGCCGGCGACCTGGTCGGCCTGCTCCAGCGCCCAGGGAAACTGCTCTTCGATAACGACGCGGGCCGGCGTCACGGTGTTGATCGCGCGGGAGGCGATCTCGGCGATGGTGCGTGTCGTGGGCAGCCGCACCTCGGTGCCATCGAGCCCGTGCTCTCCGCGCAGCAGGTCGATCAGGTCGATCACGTCATCGGGATCGATGACCGTCACATCCGCCAGCCCCAGATGCTGCGCGTGCTCCGCGACGATGCGGTGCGCGACGGCATGGAACGTGCCGCCGGCGATGCGCTGCGCCGCCCGCGCGTCGCCGCACATCACCGCAGCGCGAGAGAGCATCGCGGATGCCGCGCGCCGAGTGAACGTCAACAGCAGGATCCGTTCCGGCATCACCCCCGCCTCCAGCAGCCGCGCAACCCGCGCGGTCAGCACACGCGTCTTCCCGGTGCCCGCCCCCGCCGCGACCACCAGCGGTCCATCACCGTGCTCCACCGCCTCAAGCTGCGCCGGATCCAGCCCGGCCAGCGCATCACAAACTGCCACGCACGTGACGGTAACGAGACCCCCGGACACTCAGCCATCACGGCGAGATCGCGGAGATGCCAACGCGGGCCCGTATGACCGGGCTCGAGCGGTATGCGACGTGCGGCGGCACCCGCCCCCGAGGGTCCCTCTGCGAACGCCGGCCGCCGATGGTTCGAGTGCGACCCGGGAGCGGTGTTCTGAGCGCGGCAGGCGATACTCACGCGTGAGAACATGTCGACGACCCAGACCTCCCATGTCCGATCGGGGGTTGCCCGGATCGCTCGGGTCGGCGATGCGGTGCTGCTGGATGATGGTGCCGAGGCTGAGGATGTCGACGCGCGGGGTTCTGAACTGCTCCTGGTTCGACGCGTAGGTGAAGCGACATCCGCTGGTCAGGATCGACTGCGCCAGCCGGCGAATCTCCTCAAGCGTCACTGCGTTGATGGGGGCGCTGCGCATGCAGATATCGCTGGCGGCTCCGCTGGCCACTGTCGAGGTCAGTGGCCGACCGAGGGCGCTCTGCACGTCGGTGGTGAAATCGGCGAAGCGGAGATAGTCGGTTTCACCTTCGCCGAGGATGTTGATCCGCATCGCATTGCCGATCGGATTGATCGGGGTGGCGGCGTGCTGGGCGCGCGTGTCCGCTCGCGGTCCGGAGACCCGCGGTGGGGAGGGGCCCTGGGAGTGATCATGCGGGCTTCCTGCCTCACTAGGCGAGACCAGGCCGACGCTCGGCGGCGTCGAATTCTCGAATGCGAGGACCTCGCCGTAAAGGCTCCCGTTCGTGAGTTTGCCACGATGCGGTCGGCAGTCACCTGGCCCGGACCCGGAAGCTGTTGCGCTTGGTTTTGAAGAATCGACGTCCCAGTGAACGTGTCGCCGTTCGACTACTCGCCACCGTTGATTACCGAACGCTGCCGCAGGCGTGCGTATTCAGGCTCGATCGCGAGGCCGAAAGCCGGAACAGAGCAGATGCGCGCGTTCAATGACGCCGCCGGCAAGGATGCAGAAGAGGTGCTGCTCGACGACGTAGGGCTCCTGATCTTCGACGCCTTCGAACCTGTACGCGATGTGGAGCCGGTCGCTGACTTCCTCTGTCCTCGACTCGACGAGGTGAAGCTCCGTCGAGTCCGCGAACCAGCCGGCGACCAGCGCCGCTGCCTCTTCGGCTCCCGTGCGCTCGCGGGGGCCGGGCGGGATGAGCGCCTGAAACGTGACACCAGGGGTGAAACAAGACGCGACCGCCGATGCGTCCTGAGCGGCAACCTGTCGCTCGCTACAAGCGTCGTATTGGCGGTAGCGGCAATGGGGAGCTCGGTCCCGACGAAGGAGCTTCGTCACGATCTCACCGCGGTGTGGACGACGGTGTTCGAAACACCGAGCGCCGAGAACCCGTTCGGCAGCGGTGGCCCCGCGTTCGCGTGCATAGAACTTCGCGGAGCTGTTGCGCCGTTCGCACCCGACGGTGTCGAGTCCTGCACCGTGAAGCCGGGGACGAAGATCTTCGTGATGGCGTCATCGTTCGAGTGCAGCACGTTCGAAGCAAACGGGACGACGGAATCCGAACTCCGGGCGTGCGCGAGGGCGGGCGACCCGGCTGTCGCCCCCACGGTGACCGTCGATGGGAAGCGAGTGCGAGTTGTCGATTCCGAAACCCCGCTTCTCAATGTCGTGCTGCCCGATGACAACATTTTCGGGCTGCCGGGCGGATCGGAAGGACTGTCTGTCGCGCATGGCTGGGTCGCGCTCCTGCACCCGTTCACGCCGGGAAGGCACACGATTCTGATCGGCGACTCGATCAGCACCACCATCATCGTTCGTCACAGGTGATCCGGCGGCGGCACGCGACTCTCTCAGCTTCCGCCCGGGTAGGCGCCGGCACGTCGCGGACCGTAGCGCCGCGGAGTGTCGGAGTCACGCGATCGGCTTATGCGCGCGCATCTGGACCAGGTGCTGCGCGACTGATGTGATGCCAGTCGAGGCGGCGCCGGCCGCCCCACCCGCTGGTCCGATACGTCGCGGCCGACGATGCGTGACAACCACGGCGCCTTTGCGGTCGTCGTAAGCCGCCCGATCGCGGGTCCGCGTGCGGGCGCACCGGAACGCAAGAGGATGATGGATCCATGCCCGCCGCCCACCGTCCCGGTCTTCGGGTCAACTCGGGAATCACGATCCCCGACTCCGAGCTGTCCTGGCGGTTCTCGCGCTCTTCCGGCGCCGGCGGGCAAGGCGTGAACACCGCCGACTCTCGGGCGGAACTGGTATGGGACGCGGCAGGCTCGGCAGTCCTCTCGCCGCTCCAGCGAGAGCGACTCCTCGAGCGTCTGCGCGGCCGCCTCGTCGACGGAGTGCTGACGATCAGCGCGTCCGAGCACCGCGCACAGCTGCGCAACAGGAACGCGGCGCGCGTTCGACTGGCCGCCCTAGTGGCCGACGCCCTGCGGCCGCCCGCCCCGTCGCGACGACCGACTACTGCGGGTCGGGGCGCCAAGGAACGGCGACTGAAAGCGAAGAAGCGGCGCACGGACGTCAAACGGCTGCGTCGACCACCCCACGACTGAGCACGCGAGGCGAACCCTCGGACGGCGGGACACTGAACACGGCGTTCCTCCGATACGCACGAGGAACGCCGTCCCCGCGCACACCCGAGCCCCTGTGTTCGCTGGGGGGATCCCTATGAGGAAAGGCCGGAATGGATCGTTCTGTGCGCGGGAACCGCATCATGAAGATCGAGTGGATAACGTGACGCGCACACACCCAAACGAGCGTCGTCCAGATCGTCTTGAGGTCGATCCCGATCACCCGGGAACCTCGCTCGACGCACGGAGGACGGGACGACCTGCCGGGAATTTCCGGCGAGTGAACTAGGTTGAAGCCTCGTTCAACACCTCGCGGAGTTTGGCGGCGAAGGCCTCGGGCTGGCCGGCGTAGCCGAACTCGCCACCCATGAAGCCGCCATGGTGGCTGGGGAAGACCGTCGCCTGCTGGCCGAGCCGTTCGGCCAATGCGATCGCGGTCCGACCGGTGTAGACCTTCATCGACTCCTCCCCGACCGCGACCACGATCCGGGTCGGCGCTGCCTTCAGGGCCTCGAGATCTGGCTGGTAGTGGACAACCGCCCAGGATCGGTCTGACAGCAGGGGGTCCTCCCGCGTGCCGTCGTCCGCGGTCGGCATCCCGAACGCGGCCGGGTCCGGCGCCGGCTGGGAGAGGTACTCATCGGTGACCTCGCCCTCCCACGAGGTCATCGCGATGAACGCGGCCATGCCGGCACCCCAGCCCTTGTCCTGGTACACCTGGGTGTAGGCCGCCCGGGCCCGCTGGACAGCCTCCGCATCCGGCAGCACGCAGTCGATGGGCGGCTCATGTGCGACCAGGGTCGACACGTCGTCCGGGTATGCGGTGACCAACGCGAGCGCGGTCACCGCGCCGCCGCTGCTGGCGAGCATTTCCACCGGGCCGGCCTCGAGCGCCACGATGATCGCGTGGACGTCGTCAGCCTGGGTCTCGGGCTCGTTCGTGACGCCGCCGTCCTTGCGTTTGCTCCGGCCGAGGCCGCGCGGGTCGTAGGTCACGACGGTGCGGTCCTCGAACAGCTTCACCTGCGCCTGGAACCCGCTGGCGTCCATCGGCTGGCCGATCATGACCAGCGGCGGCTGGCCATCCGCTGGCGGCAAAGGACCGTGGACGTCGAAGACCAGGTCGACCTCGGGTAGCTCGAGGGTGTGTTGCGTCACTGACGGGCCTCCTCCATGGCAAACAACTCACCGGATGCTACGACGCGGAATCTGCACTACGCCAGAGGGTCTCTGACCGAAACGCTCGGGGGCGGCGGACTGGCCCGATTTCGGAGTGGTGGGGCGGACGCTCGCGAGATAGGTTGCGGTCGTGGCGAGACAAACGAGCCATCGACGATCGCGCACGCTCCGGGCGAGCCGTCGCGGCGGTCGTCGCTCTCCTGGGCCTCGTCGTTTCGCTGGTGTTCGTGAAGCTCGCTCTCGACGGTCGGACTCTCTTCCGACGACGGCGCCGCGACCGAGGCGCGCTACATCCTCTTCATGCTTGTAGCGGCGGCACTTCGTCGCCGCGGGCGTGGTAACGGGTGTCATGCTTCGGATCCGCGCGGGGCGTCGCTGGAGGGTCCCCCCGCGCACATCTCGAATGGTGCGGCCACCGGTCAGCGGGAAGCTCGTCCATGGTGGCAGCAGAGACCGGCGTCGGAGTCAGTCGTTGAATGGCCCGCCGATGAGCGGGCCGAGATCCAGTTCGAACGCGAGGGGGTCCGCGGCCGCGCGTTCCCGGATGGCTTCTCGGCGGTCCGGGTCGGCATCGGCGATCACGGCGGGCAGTGCACGGACGGTTTCGGCGATCTCGTGGGCGGGGACGAGCGTGTGTCGGTTGAGCTGGTGTTTCGTGGTGGCGAGCGCGACCCGGTCGAACCTGGCGAGGCGGTGCGCGAGCTGGTCGACGAATCGGTCGAGCTCGTCGTCTGGAAGGGCACGGTTCACCCACCCATATCGTTCCGCGGTGGGCCCGTCGTAGTCGTTGCCGGAGGCGATCACTTCGAGGGCGCGTGATCGTCCGATGAGCCGGCCGAGCCGTTCGATGCCGCCGCCGGCAGGGATCAGCCCTAAGGGGACCTCGGGCTGGGCGAGGATCGTGTTTTCGAGGGAGCCGTAGCGGAGGTCGCAGGCCAGGGCGACCTCGTTTCCGCCGCCCCGTGCCCGCCCCCGGATTGTGGCGATCGAGATGACAGGCGCCCGGGCGAGGCGGTCGGTGATGTCGGCGAAGCGGTGCAGCCGTGCCAGCGGGTCCCCCGCCGCTGCACTACCCACGTCGTAGCGGGCCATGAAGAAGTGCGGGTTCGCGCTCCGGATGACGACGACGCGTAGGTGGGCATCCTGTTCGAGGATGCTCACCAGCTCGTCGAGCTCCGCGACGGTGTCGTCGTCGAGGAGGTTCACCGGCGGATTGTCGTACTCGGCGTACAGCAGTCCTGGGTCCGGCCGGTTCAGGATGAAGCGGCTCACGTGGAGTCCTCAGACTTGAGCGGCCTGGCGGCGGGCGACTTCGGCGCGTGCGGAGATCCAGAGGGTGTGGTTCTGGTCGCGTTCGCCGTGGAGTTCCAGCATCCCGTTGACGAGATCCTCGACGCTGCCGCCGCGGCGGGCGACCGTGCTGAAGTCGCGGATGTACTGCCGGGACTTGGCGAGGTTGTCCGGTGCATCGGCGGCGCCGACGGACTTGTGTCCGGCGACGACGATCTTCGGGTTCAGGGCGACGATCTTGTCGATTGATTCGATCCAGGCGTCGCGCCCGGGCTCGTCGGCTTCGAAGAACATCATGTGCACGTTGTTGTAGACGACGTCTCCGGCGACGATCGCATCGATCGACGGCACGGAGAAGGCGACCGACCCGTCGATGTCGCCCTGCCCGATGTGGACGATGTTCACCGGCTTCCCGTCGACGAGGATCTCGTTGCTCGGATACACCGTGGGTACGACCAGGGGGTCTGTCAGCTGACCCGGGAATCGAGAGCTCCAGTACCTGGACTTCTTGTTCGCGTCAGCCTCCCACGCGGCGCGGGCTGCGACCTCCGGAGCCGCGTACAGCCTGGCGTCGGGGAAGTGGGTGAGCAGTCGGCCGCCGCCTCCCCAGTGGTCGGTGTGCCCGTGGGTGATGTAGATGCCGGTGATCTTCTTGTCGAAGGTCTTCGCCCAGGCGGCGATCGCATCGGCGTGGTGGGTGGTGAGCATCGCGTCGATGAGGATCGCTTCGGTCGGTCCGGAGATCAGGGTGGAGCTCATCGGCGCCCAGGTCACGATCTCACCGGCGCCCGAGGCATCGGGGCTGTTGTAGGGCTCCATCGGGTAGACGAAGACGTCCACGTTCAGGGAAGTCACTGCTCTTGCTCTTAGTTTCCGTGGGCTGCGGCCTTGGCCTGCAGCTCGGCGATCTCCGCACGCGCCGCGGTGACGAGCTCCTCGTTGGTCTGCGCGTGACCCCACAGTCCCCACCCGCCCGGGACGGCCTGGGTCAGCAGCACCCAGGTGCGGTCACGGAGGCCCTCGTTTCCCGAAGCGGTGACGATGAGGTCGGTGAGCTGAGCGACGACGGCGAGCTGCTTGTCCCGGTCGAGCGCGCCGTCATTGGTGAGCACCTGCACCCGGACGTGGTCACCGGCGCCGTCCGCGTCGGAGATCGCCCCGGCCGGGAGCTCGTGCACGAACCCCGCGGTGTTCTGCCGGAACATCGGGATGTCGGGCACGGCCTCGACGGTCTTCACGATGGTGGCCGCGTCCTGGGCGACCTGGTGCGGGTCGGCGAACGTGCCGGCAACTGCGTAGATGTCGATCATCGGCATGGCAAAGCTCCTCCGGTCTCGGGGCCGAGCTGACCCCCACGGGACAGTATGCGCTATGCCAATCCTCATATTCAAGGCACTGTCGTTCGCCATCGGCGCATTGGATAGGGGACCCATCATACCAAGGGAAGCGAAGACGCAACGGGATGGCGGCCTTCTCGAGGTCAGCAGGAGCGGACATCTATGGTGGATCGGGTGACAAACCGCACTGCACGTCATATTTGTTATGATGTAGATCATAGGAGGACCTGCGGCTTGAGAGGAGCTGATGTATGGCCGGCAAGACGCGCGAGCAGATGATCGAGGGTGCGATGGACCTTCTCGCAACGAGTGGCCTGCAGGGTACGTCGCTGTCGGAGGTCATCGAGGCCACTGGCGCGCCGCGCGGCTCGATCTACCACCACTTCCCGGGTGGCAAAGATGAACTGATCGTCGCAGCGGTGGACCTGACGGGCCAGCGGTACACGGAGTGGATGGACCGGTTCTTGGGATCGTCGCCGGAGATGATCGTCGGCGGCTTCATTCAGATCTGGCGGTACACGCTGCTCCGCTCGGAGATGAAGGCCGGATGCCCCGTGCTCGCGGTGACGGTCTCGACGAACGTCGAGGCGATCGTCGACCACGCCCGGGACGTGTTCCGCTCATCCCGCCGACAGCTGTCCATGATGCTCGCCGACGCCGGGATCCGGGCCGATGCAGCGGCGGCCTTCGCCACGATCGCCGTCGCTTCTGCCGAGGGCGCGGTCGTGCTGGCGCGTGCGGAACGTGACATCGAGCCGTTCGAGACGGTCGCGGCCAACCTCGTCGCTCAGGCCGCCGAGCTGCCGGCAGCGTAGTCAGCTCGGGGCTCGGAAGCACCCTGCGAGGTGGTCGTTGACGACCCCGACGTTCTGCATGAACGCGTAGACGCTCGTGGGCCCGACGAAGCGGAACGCCCGGGACTTCAATTCCCGCGTCAGCCGCTCGGCCGCCGGCGTCGAGGTCGGGATGTCGGCGAGCGTCTGCGGTGCGGCATGGTCGGTGCGTGCATTGTCGAGCAGGTCGAGGAAGCCGGGCCATGCACCATGCAGCGCGTGCGCGTTGGCGATCGTGGCGGTGATCTTGGCGCGGTTGCGGATGATCGCCGGATCGCGCATCAGCTCATCGATCTCGGCGTCCGTCATGGCTGTCGTCGTCACTACATCGAAACCATGGAAGGCACGGCGGAAGCCGTCACGCTTGCCGAACACGATCGACCAGCTGAGCCCTGCTTGGAAGACGCCAAGAGTGAGGGACTCGAAGATCGCGCTCTGGTCGATCGTCCGAGTACCCCAGACGTCGTCGTGATAGTCGCGGATGCCGGACTGACCCGTCTCGGCCCACGTGCAGCGTCCGCGCCCGTCAGCTCCGACGATGACATCCGCACCCATGACTGGTGTCCTGCGCTCACGACTCCGCAGCCACGCGGATGATCGCGGCTGCGCGGTCGAAACGCGGGATGAACGCGGTGTGTGATCCGTCGACGTGCTCGACGGTCGCGCCCATCCGCTCGGCCATGAACTGCTCGGCCTCGGGTGCGATTGCGTTGTCCTGATCGGACACGAGGAACCAGCTCGGGATGCCGTGCCACCCCGCCGCGGTCGCGTTCTCCGTCAATGCCGCCGCGGCGAGGGGGCGCTGTGTGGCGTACATCACGGCCGCGGCTTCGGGAGAGGAGTCGCCGCAGAAGACCTCACGGAAACGCGCCTTCTTGACGTAGAGGTCGGGGCCGCCCGGGCCTCCGGGAGCGTCGTACGGCGTGGGTGTGTTCTCGGTTGCCAGCAGCGGGGCAGGGAACGGGCCCTGCACGCTCGCGCAGCTCTCGCCGACGTCGATCCCAAAGGCGGCGAGATAGACCAGGGCGTCGACGTTGCTCAGGCTCGCCGAGGCCTGGGTGATGACGGCTCCGCCGTAGGAGTGACCGACCAGGACCACCGGCCCGTCGATGGCGCCGACGACGTCGGCGACCGCGGCGGCATCCGTCGCGAGGCTCCGCAGCGGGTTCGGCGGTGCCACCACCCCGTAACCCGATGACTCCAGTTCACCGATGACCCCGGCGAACCCGGACGCATCAGCGAAAGCACCATGGACGAGCACGATCGTGCGCTCAGCGGACATGACATAGACCTCCTCACGAATCATTTCGAATGAATATGACGATTGCCCTTGTGGCTAGGTCAATCGGCATACCCAGTGATCATGGAACCAACAAGCCCTTGCGTCAAGGGCCCTTCTGATCCGCTGCGGCCTGCTCGCAGCTGCCGCTGGTGCTTCCCGCAGCGACGGACCCGCGCACAACTGCGACTCTTCCAAGCTACGAGCCTGGCAGACCTAGTCCGCGCCGCCCGGCGCCGGCTCGACGTCGACCGAGGACTGAAGAGCCAGTGCCGCGCCGCGCGCTCGGCGTCGAGAGTTCATTGAGTCGGCCTTCTCCGCCCGACAGCCGGTCGCTCAACGTCCGTGTTCGGCGAGGATCTGGTCTACGTCGATCCGACTCAGCAGGTCGTCCCAATCGATCGCCCGCGCGGCATCCGCTGCGTCTTCGTTCGCGTACACCGTCCCGTTTCGATGCACGGTTACCCCCGCCGGCACCACCTCATTGAGGCGTGCGAGGATGGCGTCGTCGGCTGCTTCGACATCGAAGTCGGCGCCGACGGTCGCGAGATAGTCGGCCGAAAGCGTGTAGGAGACGACAGCGATCTCGACTTGGCTCATGACCGACAGCATAGGTCGGCACGTTCTCGACGCGCAGTTGAGTGCGGTGGGGGTTGCGGTGCGCGACAGGGCACGACGTCCCTGAGGGCTGCTTTTTGTCTTCCGACTAGACATTCGGGCTGCGCCGACCCCTCGATGGTCTTGCCGCATTCGGTGACGATTGCGCAGTGGCGCTGTCCACCCCGGATGCTGGTTCCAGATGGCCCGTGCTCACGCTCGCTTGTGACGGCCCTGGTCGCGGGAGACGAACCCGGCCCTCAACGTTCAGCCGAATGCGATCCCCTTCCTGGAAGCGGGAGCGACCACGAGCAACGCATAGCAACCGCCATCTGGTTAGGAACCCGTCCGCTCTCGAAGCGTACCGATGAGCGGGGCGCGGCCGGCCAACGCGGCTGCCCTTCGAAGGCCGCGTTGCGAGGTGGCGAACCGGTCGATCATGCCACGCAGCTCGCGGGCATCGACATCAGCGCCGAAGGCTTCCGTACCGGGTTCCAGCTTGATTCCGTCGGCGAGCGATCCGACGATGACGGGGTCGAAGCCGAGATCATCCACCAGACCGACGACGAGATCGAGATCGCCCGCGTCGTCGCCCGCGATGCCGACAGCTTTGCGTCCGGTGAGGCCGGCGGCTCGTGCCTCGTCCTCGAGATCGTGGTAGCCCATGTGGTTGAAGGCCTTCACCACACGGGATGTCGGGAGGAAGTCCCGCACCAGCTCACTGCTCGAGGTCAGTGGGTCGGTGAGTTCGTCGGGGAATCCGTCGACTTCCCACCAGTAGTTCATGGCGTCGATCACCAGCTTGTCAGCGAGGGCGCCCGCCGCAATCGTGCGGTACTTGCCGAGTGGGAGAGCCAGGATGACGATGTCGGCCCGCTCCGCGGCATCCGCCGCTCTCACAGCTGTCGCCCCCGGCGCGAAGACGTCGATCGTCAATGCGATCCGCTTCGGATCACCGGATCCCGCAATGAGGACCTGATAGCCAGCCCTCGCGGCAAGCCGCGCGAGGACCGTGCCGAGCTTGCCGGCACCGAGGATCCCGATCACCGGCTTGATACCCGTCATGCGTGCACGGCCTTCCCATCCGCGGTGATACGTGCGGGCGCCATCCCGCTCGGGATCCACTCATCATGGTCTTCGGCGAGCAGTTCGCGAACGCGAGGAGCGACCTCTTCGCCGAGCAGACGGATGCTGCGTTCTCGCACAGCGCGAGGGAGGTTCATCAGGTCGTACTTCAGGTCGAAGCGGCTGAGGTGGTTGGCGCGCGCGACGAATGCTATCTTGCGGGCGACCGTCTCGGGCGAGCCGACGAACAGCGAGCCGGTCTCGACCTCTAGCCTGTAGCGCTCGGGTGTGGGCGGATAGAACCCGCGCTCGACGCTAGCCTGCTCGATGACCGGCTGCCAGTAGTTCCAGTACAGCTCGATGGCATCGTCGTCGGAGTCGGCGACCATGCCGATCGAGTGCTGGCCGATCGGCACCTCGGGCTGGCCGAACTGCTGCAGTGCCCGCAGGTACAGCTCCGCGTGTCCCGCGAAACGCTCGGGACGCCCGCCGATGATCGCCATCATGAGCGGCAGCCCGTAGCGGGCCGCGCGGATGACGGAGTCCGGGCTTCCGCCGATGCCGATCCAAGTGGGGATGCCGCCCTCCGGCATCCGCGGATGAAGCCTCTGGTCTGTCAGCGGGCTGCGGAAGCGGCCCGACCAGGTCACGGCTTCCTCGCGCTGCAGCCTCATGAACAGGTCGAGCTTCTCGTCGAACAGGTCCTCGTACTCGGCGATGTCGTACCCGAACAATGGGAACGACTCGATCGCCGACGCCCGGCCCAGCACGAGTTGGGCGCGCCCGTTGGACAGCGCGTCGACTGTCGCGAACTCCTGGTAAAGGCGCACCGGGTCCTGCGTCGACAGCACGGTCACCGAGGTGCCGAGCCCGATCGTGGTGGTCGCCTGCGCGGCAGCCGCCAGGACGACGGGAGTGGCCGAGTCGTTGTGGCCCTCGCGGTAGTGCTCGCCGACGCTGAACACGTCGAGCCCGACCGCTTCGGCCAGCTGCGCCTCTTGAACGAGCAGACGGATGGTCTCGGCATCCGTCATCACACGGTGTCCGTCGGTGGCATTCTCACCGAAAGAGTTCAGGCCGAACTCGAAACGCTCAGGGTCCAGCTGGTCGCGGTCAAGCGGGGTTGTCATCATCTCTCCTGTCATCGGTGCACTTCGGTCACGGCCTGGCCGTCGTCTGCGGGGGTGTCGGCTCCAGCATCAGCCGGCACAGGTCGCGCAGCTGCTGCAGCTGTTGGCTGTCGAGCCGGCAGGTCATCTCAGCGGTCACGTGCCGCGCGTGCGCTGCGCCCACTCGTCGTTGAAGCCCCGCACCCTTGTCGGTGAGCCGGATGCGGCACGCTCGGCCGTCGTCCGGGTCGTCCTCCCGCATGACAAGGCCCCGCTCCTCCATGCGTCCGATGAGGCGCGACAGGCCTGGCTGAGAGATCAGCACGTCGCCCGCCAGGTCAACCAACCGCAATCCCGCAGGTGCAGTCGACATCGCGTACAGGACGCCGTACTCGCTCTCCAGCAGGTCTTCCCAGACGTCGCCGGCCTTGAGTTCGCGCGCAATCGTCATCATCGAGCGGTACAACGCCTCCCACGCCTCGTTCGCGAGACGGACGTCCTTGGTCGTCATCGGTCGCCCCCACTTTCCCGTCGACTGCGCGCACGAATACCTGAACATACATGCGTACGCAACTATTCCGGCACGCCTGCACACACGCACCGACGGGATGCGCGGCAGGCGAGGACTCTCGTGAGCAGCCGTCTCGTGACTCGCTGTCCTGTCGGTCGTGGAATCTCACGCCGGGCGGAGGATGAGCGTGTAAGTGCCGTGAAGCGTGTGCCGCCATCCACGTCGCAGCGCCCAAACGATCGGCGAACTCTGGCGAACTCGCAACAAGGACCTCATCCGGGCCATGTCCGAATGCGGCGCCCTTGCGGGCATGATCGTCTGATGACGCGCTTCATGCCCTACGAGGGCTTAGAGGTTGCGCTCGGGCGATGCGCGACCGAGAGTGAGGATTCCTCCTACGCCAATGTGCGATTCGGCTCATCGAGCAGAGCCTCCGAGTCCCCGGCTCGCAATACCGGCCCGCCATCGGTTGTGAAGACCGGAATGCGGTTGAGCGGCGCGTCGATGCTGACGACTTGTCCGCCGTCCATCGCCTGCCCCGTCCATGCGTCCGTCCACGTTCTACCCGCAGGCAGATAGACAGGACGTGCCCGCTGACCGGGGTGAAGCACCGGAGCAACCAGGATGTCGGGGCCGAACATGAACTGATCGTCCACGTCCCACGTTGCCGCGTCGTCGGGGAAGTCGACGAAGAGAGGGCGCATTGGCGGAAGCCCGGTCTGCGAGGCGATTGCCATCTGCCGGTGGATGTAGGGCCGCAGCCGTTCACGGAGCCGGATCGTGGCGGCGATGATCTCGTAGGCATGGTCGCCGAAGGACCATGGCTCGTTCGGGCCGCCGCTGGCGGCGTAGCCATCCGAGTTACGTGGATCGCGGTCACCGTGGAGGCGGAAGATCGGACAGAACACGCCGAACTGGAACCAGCGCACCATCAGCTCCTGGTAGGCGGGGTCCGACGCATCACCACCGTGGAAGCCGCCGATATCCGTGGTCCACCACGGGATCCCGGAGATGGCGATATTCAGACCCGCGCGGACCTGTGTCGCGAGCGATTCCCATGTCGCCGGAATGTCGCCTGACCAGACCGCGGTGCCGTACTTCTGAGCCCCCGCCCAAGCGGAGCGCGAGAACAGCACTGTTTGCGGCAGCCCGTCGGCGGCCATACCCTCGGCGAAGAGCCGCGCGTTCTCCCGCGGGTAGATGTTGGCGACTTGCGCGCCTGGCCCAGCGTAGAACGTCAGGTTCTCCGGGTGGGCGGGGTTCAGTTCGGGCTCCGACGCATCGAGCCACCAGATCCCGATGCCGTGCGACACGTAGTTCCGTCGGATCAGATCCCATACGAATTCGCGTGTCCGGGGGTTGGTCGGGTCATAGAGGCTGACCGGCATCGCCAACGGCATTCCCTTGTCGCGAGCCGACTGGTGCACCTCGAGGCCCTGGTCGGTGGCCACAAGTAGGCCCTCGTCGCGGAACCGCGGATAGTTCTCCGACAGCGGCGATACGGTTGGCCAGACCGAGACCATGAGTTCCACACCGTGCTCGCGGAGCTCTTCGACCATGGCGGAGGGGTCCGGCCATTCCTCCGCGTCGAAGCGGTAGTCGCCCATTGCGGACCAGTGGAAGTAGTCGGCGACGATCACCGAGAGTGGAAGGTCGCGGCGTGCGAACTCGCGGGCGACCTCGAGCAACTCGTCTTGGGTGCGGTAGCGCAGTTTCGACTGCCAGAACCCGCTCGCCCACCTCGGGAACTCGGGGACATGACCGGTCGCATCGGCGTATGCGGCGAGGATCTCGGCGGGCGAACCCCCGGCTGTGATCCAGTAGTCGATCTGGCGTGCCTGCGCAACCTGCCAGCGGGTCGCGTTATCGGCGAATTCGACCCGGCCGACCGCGGGATTGTTCCACAGCAAGCCGTAGCCCCGATCGGACAGCACGAACGGTATGTTGACCTCCCCGTTGCGCTGTACCAGATCGAGCGCGAGTCCCTTCACGTTCAGTCGGCCGTGCGTGCGCTGCCCCATCCCGTACAGCCGCTCGCCGTCGTAGGCGGTGAACTCCTGCTGCAGTTCGAACGCCCCGGATCGGTTCCCGAGGTAGACGCGAGGCCCGGGCGTCCAGAAGTGTTCGCGCTGTTCGCTGAGCAACTCGCGTCCGCTGACGGTGTCCGAAAACGCGAGGTGCACCTCGGGAATCGCCTCTGAGCGATCGAGAAACGCCGTGACACGGATCCGCCCACGCACGACTTCCGCGCGGTCCCCTTCGATCACGATGATGGGCTCGCCCGCTTCCATCGCATCGCCAAGGGCCCCATGATCATTCACGTCGATGGAGTGCAGAGACGCCCGTACACGGAGGCTGTGGCTCCCCCAGGCCTGGATGCGGATGACTTCGTGGCGATTGCGGATCTCGAGTCCGTCGGGGAGGCGCTGGAACAGCGTCATAGCGTGGGTGTCCTTCGAGGGGTTGATGTGCATGTTGTGTCTGCGGATGTATCCGTCATTTGAGCGCCCCGCCCAGGGCTCCGGCTGAGATGTACCGCTGGGCGAAGACGAGGAAGATGATCGCTGGGATGGATGCGAGCGTCGCGGTCGCCATGACGGGTGCCCAGCTCTGCACGTTGGCGGCGAGATAGTTGTAGATGCCGAGCGTGACGGGCCGCACGGTGTCGGACGTCGTCAGTGTCAGCGCGAACACGAAGTCGCTCCATGCGAAGAGGAAACTGAACAGCCCCGCGGTGATGATCGCATTCCTGCTGAGCGGGACGACGATGGACCAGAAGGCGCGCCACGGCCCAGCGCCGTCGACCCGGGCGGCTTCGACCAGCGAGGGTGGGATGGCTTCCATGAACGCGCGCAGAATGAGGATCGCGAACGGGATGGATGTAGTGGAGTCCGCGAGGATCAGTCCGGGAATGGTGTTGAGCAGACCGATGTCGTTGTAGATCGTGTACAGCGCGTTCGCGATGACAATGCCCGGGATCATCTGCGAGATCAGGAGCGCAAGCAGGACGGTGCCGGCCCACGGCAGCCGAAACTTGGCCATCGCGTACGCCGCAGGTGTGGCCACCAGCAGCGTGAAGATCACGGTCCCGACGGCGATCATGAGGCTCGTCCCCATGTTCGCGAGCTGTTCACTGATCGCCTGTTGGTATGCGGCGAAGGTCGGATGCGTCGGGAAGAAGGTCGCGTTCACTGCCGCCGCCCCAGACTGCAGTGACGTGTTCGCCATCCAGTAGACCGGAAACAGCATGATGGCCAAGAAGACGATCGCGAGGATCGTGTATGGAAGTCTCCGAGGAGATCTGCGCTCCATGGCAGGGCCCTATTCGTCGATCGGGCGCCGGTTCAGGCGCAGATAGATGGCCGTGAAGATCAGCGATATGACGATCAGAATGTTGCTGATCGCGGCTCCGATCCCGAACTGGAAGAGGACGAATGACGCGTGGTAGGAGTTCGTCGCCAGCGTCTGCGTGGCATTCGCCGGTCCACCGCCGGTCAGGCCCAGGATCACGTCCAGAACCTTGAGGGTGTAGACAACCCCGAGCACCAACACGACGGTCACGACGGGGCGCAGGTTCGGCCAGGTGATGAACCGGAATGCTTTCCAGCCGGTGGCGCCATCCAGCGAAGCCGCCTCATACAGCTCGCCAGGGATGCCCTGCAGGCCTCCGTAGAGGATGGTGACGTTGAACGGGATCCCGAGCCAGACGTTGACCATGATCACGGAGACCAGCGCGACGTCGGGACTGCTCAACCACGGGATGGGGTGTGAGGTGACGTGAAGGAACAGCAAGGTCTGGTTGAGCACCCCACTGTCCTGATCGAGAATCCACTTCCACACCGCGGTGGATGCTATGAGAGGCAGCAGCCACGGCAGCAGGAGAAGTGCGCGCAGCACCCCGCTCAGCGGAAACCGATGGTTGAAGAAGACCGCCAGCGCCATCCCGATCACGAACTGACCGATGATCGATCCGATCGTGAACAGCACGGTGTTGATCATCGTCGTCGAGAAGAGCGGACTCGTCACAACGGTGACGTAGTTCGCCAGGCCCACCCAGGGCGCCTCCCCGGTGTAGAACGTCTTGGTCGTGTACTCCTGGAAGCTCATGACCACGTTCTGGACGATCGGATAGCCGAAGAAGAGCGCGATGTATGCCACCGCCGGGAGAATGAACATCCACTGAGCCACTCGCTCCGCCCCGAATCGGCGGCGGCGTGTCTGCGGCGGTCGGCCGTTTGACGGGGTCGGCGGCGGCGCGGACGTCTCGACGTGAGCCAACGTCATGTCCTCTGTCCTTTCGTGCCGCCTCGTGGCGCCCTAGGAGGGGCGTCACGAGGCGGCCTTTCGGAGCCTGAGCCCGGGTGGCGGGCCCTCCCGTGTTGCTACTTGCCAGCCGTCGCCTGGGCGAGGGCGTCCTGAGGCGTCGCCTTGCCGGTGAGCACGAGCTGCTCGGCGGTGTAGATCTGCGTCGCGATGTCGGGCCATGTCACGCCCAGCTCTGCGGTGCGTGAGCGGGCGTCCGCGACGATCTGCACGAAGCCGGAGAGGTCGGCGTTGCTCTCACCGAACTTCTTCGCAGCCTCGACGTTCGATGGCACGTAGTTGTTCTGGTCGGCGATCAGGGCCTCATTCTCGGCGGTGTTCAGGCAGCCGACGAACTTGCCGGCGGCCGCCATCTTCGCGTTGTCACCCGTATTCGGCACGGTGAACGTCTCGCCGCCGAGCGGGGTCTGGGACTTCTTCCCCTCAGCCTGGGGCGGAATCGGCACGTACCCGAAGTTGATCTTCGCCTGCTTGAGCGCGGGGATCTGCCAGGGGCCGTTCTCCATCATGGCCGCCTTTCCTGCGATGAACTGGTTGTTCACGTCGCCCTGCGACCAGTTCACGACGCTCTGCGACACCGAGCCGTCCTTGATGAGGTCGGCGAGGAACTGCAGCGCCTGGGCATTCTCCGGCGACTTCAGGTCCTTCTCGTCGCCCCCATTGCTCCACATCCACGGCATGAACTGCCACGTGCCTTCATAATTGTTCACGCCGCTGAACGCGAACCCGTAGCGGCCGGAGGCGGTGAGCTTCTTCGCAGCTGCGCGCAGCTCGTCCCACGTGGTCGGCGGCTGGATGCCGGCTGCCGTGAGCATGTCCTTGTTGTAGAACAGGCCGAGGGAGTTCACCCCCGGCGCGAGCCCGTAGAGCTCGCCCTTGTACGTGCCTGCGTCCACCACGCCTTGGGTCATCCCGTCGGAGCTGAGGCCGTAGTCCTTCAGCGGGGTCAGCGCACCGGAGTCCGCGATCTGCTGCACATCCGGGTTGTCGAGCATGAGGACATCGGGCAGGGTCTTGGATGAGATCTGCTGCAGGACCTTCGGAATCAGACCGCCGTTCGGAACGTGGTTCGCCGTGACCGTATTGCCGGCCTTCGCCGCGCACGACTGGTAGATCTTGTCGTAGTTCGCGGCCTGCGGCCCGGCGTAGTAGTCCTCGACGAGCAGCTTCTGTCCTCCGGCGGCCGTGGATGACACGCCGCCGGAGCCGCCCGCGCATCCGGCCAGCGCCGTCGACAGGCCGACGACGATCACCGCGGCTGCGACAAGCCCCTTTTTGTTCATGATTAGCTCCCTTGCTGATGCGATTGTTTGGATTCTTGATTGGCAGTCCGTGGATCCCGGTGTGGATCCGCGGACAATACCTCTTGTGATCGCCGAAGGCGATCTGGCTCTGGAAAGTTAGTCAAACCGGTTTGATAGTGTCCCAAAAAAAATACCGCCCCGCCTTCGTCAGACTTCACGAGTGCTCCCCCTGTCCACCATCAGCGGCGCGAGCAGTTCCTGGACCACCGGGCGGGATGGGTCTTCGATCCGCTCCGCGACCAAGTGCACCGCACGGGAGACAACCACCTCCGGAGATGGCTCGACGGCGGTGTACGGGAGTGCGAACATTGCGCCGAACTCATCCCCGAACAGACCCACCACGGACAAGTCGCGCGGAACGGAGATGCGACGCTGGCTGAGAAGCACGGGCAGGTCTATGAGGGCACCTACGCTGTGCACCAGGAGCGCCGTCGCATCGGGAGTCGCGTCCAGCGCCCCGGCGAGAACGCGCATGCGGTCCTTGGGGTCCGCCGCATCGTGGACGACAGTCAGCGCCAGGCCCGCAGTCTGTGCCTCGTCGATCACACTTTCGTGCAGCCGCCACACGTACCCGAGATCCTGCAGGAACATCTCAGTCGGGAGCGTGACGAAGATCACCCGACGATGACCCCGCTCGGCGAGGTGTCGCACCATGCTTCGTCCGGCAGCTGCGAAATCGAGGTCGACACTGTCCAGTGCCGCGTTGTCGTCTGCGAGACCGATCAGAACACCCGGCTTCGCAGCAGCCAGAACACTTCCGATGCGCTCATCGTGACGCGTGACGTTGAGCAAGATCACGCCGTCCACGCGACTGCTATCGGTCACGCGCTTGATGCCCGCCCTCCCATCGAAGTCCGTCACCATAAGGACGTCGAAGCCGAGCTCGCGCGCCGTTTCGGAGACGATCATCACGTACTGCATTCGCGCCGGAGCGAACTCAGCGGGCGTATACGGAACGATGAGACCCAGCGTCGAGGTCTTCGAGGTTGCCAGCGCCTTGGCGCCAGCGTTCGCGGTGTACTGCAGGGCAACGATCGCCTCGCTGATCCGCTGACGGGTCTCTAACGAGATCGGCCGCTTGCCCGACAGCGCGTGCGAAACGGTGCTTCGAGACACGCCGGCGTACTTCGCCACGTCCCCGATCGTCGCCATCGCACGCTCCATCACTCCGAGACCGGTGAATCAAACCGGTTTGACGACTGTACCAGGCCACGTGCACAAACGGAAGATCCATGACTTGGATCACCGGCGATGTCGACCCGAGTACTCAGAACGTTAGCAATCCGACGTGTCGATGTGATCGACTCCGGACTCCACCGCATCCCGCGGCAGCCGCACTGCGCCCGCAGCGTCTGTCGGCGGGCCGAACACACCCGGCCCGGCCAGCTGCATCGCTCCGTATCCCGTGCGGCTCATGAGGTGATTGCCAAGAGTGGACGTTGGGACCGTTCATGCGCTCATCCGTTCGTCCAGGCAGGGATCAGTCGAAGCGGTCCTGTGAGCGGAGGATCTCGGCGAAGTCGCTCAGCAGGCGCCCGAGCTGGTCGACCTCGCCCGGCGTCAGCTGATCAAAGAGGGTCCGCCGCGCGCCTTCGGCCTGCACCTCGTACGCCTTGTCCGCCTGGTCGAGGCCGCTCGCGGTCAGGATCACCGCCGTGACGCGCCGGCCCGAGGGTCCTGGATCTTCTCAACCCACCCGTGCATGCGCACGGCCTCGACGACGCGCGTCGCGGCTCGGCGAGATCGGACATCCGGAGAGTGCCGCGCGCGGACTCGGCGAGGTGCAGGAGAAGACCGAACTCGGAGAGCGAGACGTGCCGGGCATCCATCAGCTGATCGTTCAAGTGGCGGGGCAGGATCGTCGCGATGCGGCCGATGGCACGCCAGGCGCGGGTCTCCGCCGCATTCGGGCGCTCCACGCCGGCCATGTCAATCGAATCGGTCTTCGCGGGAGAGCGTGATCGAGAGTCGACGGAGGATGCGGGCGAGCTGTTCGGCATCCTCGCGTGTGATGTGGTCGAAAAGGATGCGCCGGGCGCCCCTGACCTGAACGTCGTACGCGGGCCCGACCTGTTCGCGGCCCTTGTCGGTGATCGCGACGGTCGTGGCGCGACCGTCCGTTGCATCCGGTGTCTTCTCCACCCAGCCGCGCCGCCGCAAGGTCTCGACGACGCGCGTCGTGCGGCTCGGCGAGAGGCCAGTGTCCGCGGCGAGGGTGCTCATCCGAAGGGTGGCATCGTCGGACTCGGAGAGGTGCAGCAAGATGGCGAACTCCTTGACGGAGATGCGTCGCGCGTCCTCCATCTCGTTCTCGAGATGGCGCGGGAGCAGGTCGGCCACGTGGACGAGCGCGCGCCACGCGCGATCTTCAACGCCATCGAAAGGCCTGACACCCACCATCGTCCCCACTCTATCGCCGGGTTTCCGCAGTACCTGGTTCCCCGGGGTATATAGTTGCACGCGCGAGCAAATAATTCTACGCTGACCGCACCGCGACCGTCATCGAGGAGGACCCCATGACCAGCGAACCCCGTCGCGACCCGCTAACCGATCCGCTGCTTACGCCGGAGAACTCGGCGCTCGTGGTGATCGACTTCCAGCCGACGCAGGTGGCGGCCGTCCACTCGATGGACGCCGCGCTGATGACCAAGAACGTCGTGACGCTCGCCAGGATTGCCACGACGTTCGGGCTTCCGATCGTGTTGTCCACGGTCAACGTCGCGAAGGGGCAGCCGCCGACTGTGGCCGAGTTGAAGGCGGTGCTCGCGGAGAGCGCGGAGATCGACCGGACGCAGATCAACGCCTGGGAGGACATCGAGTTCCGCGCAGCGGTCGAGGCGACCGGGCGCCGCCAGCTGGTCATCTCGGCGCTTTGGACCGAAGCGTGCCTCGCCTACCCGACGCTCGACGCGTTGCGCGAGGGTTACGAGGTGTTCCCGGTCGTGGATGCTATCGGCGGGACGTCCGAGGAGGCGCATCGCGCCGGGCTGCGGCGCGTTGAAGCCGCCGGCGCCCAGCCCGTCAGCTGGGTGTCGGTAGCCACGGAGCTGCAACGGGACTGGGCGAGACGGGATACCGCCGTGCCGATCCGGGAGATCGTCGTGGTCGACCGGCTGATGAAGGAATAGGGAAGGATCCGAGATGGGACAGGAACAGGTCGTCCTCGACTTCATGGACGACGTGCTGAACAACCACAATGCTGAGAACGCCGGGAAGTACCTGACCGACGGCATGGCCTGGCACGGCGGGACTGTCGGCACGGTCGCGGGGCGGGACAACGTCGCGGGACTCATGGGAGCCGTCGTCGGCGCCATCCCGGACCTACACGCCGACCTGCAGGACATCGCTGTGCAGGACGAAAAGGTCGTCGTGCGGCTCATCGTCACCGGCACGCTGCGCGGCGACCTGCTCGGCATCGCCGGAAGCGGCCAAGACGTGCGCTGGGATGCGATCGACTTCTACCGTCTCGAGGACGGCCTGATTGCGGAAGAGTGGGCGGCAGAGGACTTCACAGCGTTCTTGAACACCACGGGCACGTACCGCGCGCCTTGGGTGCTGTAGCCTGCGCGCGCCGTCCAGGCATCGAACTGTGTCGTCGGCTCGCGGGCCGTCGACTTCTCGAGGCAGTCGG
The DNA here is from genome assembly GCF_039530205.1 of Microbacterium deminutum. Classification (NCBI taxonomy): domain Bacteria; kingdom Bacillati; phylum Actinomycetota; class Actinomycetes; order Micrococcales; family Microbacteriaceae; genus Microbacterium; species Microbacterium deminutum. The sequence goes on along the minus strand of NZ_BAAAOG010000006.1, from coordinate 142,853 downwards.
GTCAGCCTCTTGGGTTCGCGGCGCGGTTAGCAGGTTCACACCGACCCAAAGCCGGAGTTCACGCCGGCTTGATGTTGTTGTTGACCCGGAAGAGGTTGCCGGGATCGTACTGCGACTTGATCGCTCTCAATCTGTCGAGATTGCCGCCGTACTGCTGTTGCAGTACCCGCTCGTCCGTTCCGGCATCACCGGAAAAGGCCAGGTAGGCGCCGCCGGCACCGTCGAGACGACGTGCCGCCTCGATCGAGGCGCGGACCCAGTCGCGCACTTCATCGAAGGTGGCGGGGTCGGGGGTTCCTCCGTCGATGCTCAACATGAACGCGGCACTGCGGTCGCCGAATGCGGTTTGGTCGGCTGCCACGGCCGCGGTGGCACCGCCGATGATCGGCACGTGGATGAGCGTGCTGGGATCGGGTCTGGACATCGCGAGTTGATGGATGAACGCCATCGCGTCGTCGGTCAAATCGTGGAGATACATCGACTTCCAGTAGGAGTGGAGGTTCTCCACCAACGGATCGAACCCTGCCTGGAAAGCCCGGAAGGTCGGGATGTAGTCGGTCATGTCGAACAGCGGGCTCCCCAGGCTTCGGAATTCGTCAATGATCCCCTGCCCCTCCTCCTTGTCGCCGGCATAGAGGGCGGCCACAATGAATACCTCCTTGCCCTGCACCGGCGGCGGCAGCGCGTCGCTGGCTGGCAATGACCAATACATGGCTCGAGTGGTGACCTCGTCACCTGCACGAAGGGCGAGGTCGCGCCACTGCGGCATCAGCTCGGCACCGGAGGCTGCGTCGTGGAATACCACGGTGAGGGCGACCTCCGGTCCGATCTCGCGGGCCCGGAGGGTGAAGTCCACCACGACGCCGAAATTCCCCCCACCACCGCGGATCGCCCAGAACAGGTCCGTGTTCTCGTCGTCGCTGGCGGTGACGAGTTCGCCCGAGGCCAACACGATTCGAGCGGCCAGGAGGTTGTCGCAACTCAAGCCCCACTTTCGGTGCAGCCAGCCGATGCCACCGCCCAGCGTCAGACCGCCCACACCGGTTGTCGAGACCACGCCCCCCGGGACGGCCAGACCGAAGATCTGGGCTTCCCGGTCGACTTGCCCCCACGTCGCGCCGCCCTGAGCACGCACCGTCCGGTTGGCCGAAGCGACCCAGACTCCGTTCATGTCCCGCAGGTCGAGAACGAGACCACCGTCGACTGTTCCATGACCCGCGACATGGTGACCACCACCCCGAACCGCGAGTTGCAACCCGTGCTCTCGAGCCAGGTTGACGCCGTCGATGACGTCGGCGATGCCCGAGCACCTGATGATCAGGCCCGGCCGGCGATCGATCGCGAGGTTCTCGACCACCCGGATCTCGTCGTAGCTGGCGTCACCGGGCCCAATGAGCGGACCGCGGAACAGCATCCGGAGATCGGCGAGCTGCTCGTCGCTGAAATCCACGGTTCCGGCGGCGACAGTTGACAGTGAAGCGGTCATGAAGACTCCCGATTCCTCGCAGGGTGTGCCAGACCGAGGCTACGGATTGGACACCCACCGCCACATGACTAGAAATGCCCATTCCTCAGGGAATGCCCTCCCGACGATGCCGAAGGGTCGACGCGATCCGAGGGGCGCAATAGGTTTGCGGCATGGGGGCGTGGAGAGTTCCACCGTTGCCGACCGGATGGCGGACCGCCGACCAACCGCCCTTTGTGGGGCGTACCCGAGAGTTGGATGTGATCCTGTCGGTGTGGCCCGACGTCATCGCCGGGTCGGTTCACGCCTTGTTTGTGACCGGCGAACCGGGAATCGGCAAGACAAGACTCATGGCCGAAGCGACGACGCGTCTTGCCGGTCGAGGCTCGGCGGCCTTTGTCGGTTCGTGCGTCCCCGAGTTCGGGGCGCCCTTCGAGCCTCTGGACGTCCCTCTCCGGGCCTTGCTCGACCTGGTCAGGGGGCCGACTGCCGCCGACTCAGCCAGCCAACTGATCCGGCAGACGGTCAGTGCAAGCGGTCTTCACCCAGATGACCGCGAAGGACTCGTCTCGCAGACGCACCGCCAGGTGCATCCACTCCGGCTGGCATCCGCGATCGTGGATCTCATCCGGGAAGCCGCCGATAGTCATCCGATCGTGATCGTGCTGGACGATCTACAGTGGGCGGACGCGACGGCACTCCGGCTTCTTCCCCGGCTGATCGAGGGGCTCGCGGCCAGTCGAGTGATGTTGCTCGGTGGCGTGCGCTCGACGGAACCGGATCGTTCGGGAGTCGCAGAAGAGGTGCTCGCGTCGCTGCACTCGTTCGAAGGAGTCCGCCGAATACCGTTGTCGCCGCTGACAGTGGAGGAAGTCGCCGAGTATGCGCGCCGACGGCAGGTCGGTCCGAAGGGGGACGCTCAGGATTCAGCCGCCCGCCTGAGCTACTTGACCGGTGGAAATCCTTTCCTCCTCCGTGAGGCATGGCGCTTTTCCGAGGACGTCGCGGCGCACTCGGTCGGCATCACCCTGCCGGAGTCGGTCAACGACCTCTTGCGCGCGAGGCTGCACTCCATCGATGCCGGGCAGCGACGGCTCCTTCAGCGGGCCGCGGTGCTGGGCATGGACGTGGTCCCCGATGAGATCGTCGGGATGACGGATGAACCAGTCGGCGCCGTCCTCGAGGCGCTCGATCAAGCCTCGGCCGCAGGGTTGCTGGAATCCGCGGACGGATCCACCGATGACCTGCGGTTCCCGCACGCAATCGCCCGGCAAGCATTCCTGGACAGCATCCCGTCCCGCGAGCGGCCGACCCTTCACGCTCGCGCTGCCGGGATGCTGGGGCGGAGGTCGCCACCCCCGCCTCGGCTGACGCAGCGGCTCGCCTATCACTACTCTCACGCGATCTCACTCGGATACCGCGACCAGGCGATAGAGCACACAGTAGCGGCGGCAGGGCTCGCGGCATCGAGATTCGCCTATGAGGAGGCTGCACGGCAATTCGAGCGAGCGGCCGACATGTGCGACAGGACGACTCGACGCGATGAACTTCTGCTTTCGGCGGCTGCCTATTGGCGGCTGGCGGTCGACCTATCGAGGGCACGCTCGCTGGCGGAGCGAGTCTGCGCATCCGGGGGTCCTCGTGAACGCCTCCTAGGTGCCATTGAGTACGAGTCATCGACGATGGTACAGCCTGGCCTTCACGGTGAGCGCGCAGTCCAGCTCTTGTTGCAATCACTCGATTGGGAACACACGGAGGCGACAGAGCCCGAGCGGATCGAAGCGCTGGCCGCTTTGGCACGGGCCACGTCGCTGTCGGGACGTCCTGATGAAGCTCGGAGCTTTGCGGCTGCGGCAACCGAACAGGCGCGGACGACGGGCGACGAGAACCTGTTGCTGCTGGTGATGCTCAAGGGCTACCTGCATAGCTTCAGGCCGCAGGGGCTGCGCGACGTATACGAACGAGCGGGCGAGATCTGGAGTCGCGCCAACGCGAGTTCGCAGACGCGCGACGGTATCGACGATCGGCTATACGTAGCTCTCTATTACAGGGCGGCCGCGGCCTACCTGGTGGGTGACCGGTCAGGACTGGAAGGTGCTGAGACGGAGCTGACCATGGTTGCGGAACGAATTGGCAGCTACTGGAAGTACTGGCGCGACTGCTTGATCTACGGCGGACACTTCGTCGCAGGGCGGCTCGACCAAGCCCGCCAAGCCTACCGACGGGCAGCACAGGCCGAAGCCTTTTTCTCGGACACCGGGTCGAACGTCGCGGCGCAGCAGCTATACATGATCAAACGTGAGCTCGCGGACCTGGGCTCCGTCCGGGGGGTGATTTCAGGCGACGAATCGCCCCACCAGCACTGGGCGCCCGGGCTGCTCAGCATCTACACGGAACTCGGGATGGCGCGGCCCGCGGGCCGGATGCTCACCTGGCTGCGTGAACACGACACCGCCGCAGCGCACGAGTCCGCCGAATGGCCCGGTGTTCTGGCATTCATGACGGAAGCGGCGATTTTCCTTCGAGATCACGACGCCGCGGCGCAGCTCCGTCCGCTGATGGCCGAGTACAGCGGGCTCAACCTGATGTCCGGCGTCTTCGTGTCGTGCTTCGGAGCCGCCGACCGCTACCTCGGCCAGCTCGATGCGCTCGTCGAGACGGGCGACCCTGGGGCATCCTTCGAAGCTGCCCTCGAGTTGGATGAAAGAGTGCACGCCCATCTTCACGCCGCCTATACGCGGGCAGCGACCGCGCATTGGCTTGCTTCGCGCGGTGCCCGGTCACGGGAGGCTCTCGCACTTGCGGATCGTGTCCGCGTCGACGCCTCGACGGCCGGATGGCTGCGAGTTCTGCAGCTCGTCGATGGCGATCCGAGACTGCGCGGGCGCGTCGACGGGCTCACGGCCCGAGAGATCGAGATCCTCCGCCTGATCGACCGGGGAATGTCGAACCGCGAAATCTCGGTGAAGCTGTTCATCAGTGAGCACACCGTCGCCAATCACATCCGAAGCACCCTCACCAAAACCGCGAGTTCCAACCGCTCCCAGGCGGTTCGATACGCCCGAGACCAGGGCCTGGTGTAGGAACACAGACTATTCGGTTCCGACCAGCTCTCCGGATGGCAGGACGCGGCCGGCCAGTTCGATGACGGCATCGGCGGGAATTCCCGCTCTCGCGGCGGCAGCCCGGATCGCGTCAGCCGACTGCGCCTCGTACAGGCAATACGGCCCACACGCGTGGCAGCAGGGGACCTTGCCCGACTGGACGGCACACTGGTCCACATCGCTCGGGGTCCAATTGGCTGGCGCCGCACAGATTCATCCCGCGAGAGCGACCGATGACCGCACTCCATAAGCGGCGCCGACTCGCGCGGTTACCTCCAGGGTTGTCCCCGGCGTGGGACATCACGATTATGAGTTGGTTTGCCCGGGCTGGTGAGTGCCAGTTGGTCGCAGTTACTTGCAAGAATTCGCGGGCGCAGCGCTCGTTGGTCGCAGTTGGTCCTAGTCGGTTGCAACAGAGCAACCGGCACAAAACCGGCACAACAATCGGCCGCTGGGCAACCGGACAAGCACGACTGCGACCGCGCGCCTACGGTGAGATTTGAACCGGCATTTACAACGGCGCGGATTCCGTACCTGGGGACGGGCCGGCTCGCCATGGAGATGGTCCTCGGCGACGCGATCCTTCAATCGACGCTCGTGCCGATGCCCTCGAGACCCGAGCATCCTCCTGGCGAGTGCGCGCGAGCGACCACTGATCCCGCCCTGCCGTCGACCGCAGGCCGCGGACCTCATTCGTGGGAGGTCGCGCAAGCCGTAACGCGAGCGCGGGCACGCTCTTACAAGCGAGTCGGGCGCCTGAGCTCGGTGCCGAGAAATGCGATCGACCGATCGAGGATCGGATCTATGTCGACCGTGACGAAGCCGTGGTCGGCGCCGTCGATCTCGACGAGCTCCGCTGGTGCACCGATCTCGTGTGCACGAGCGACGAAATCGTCGACTCTGGTCGATGTCGATCGCACCGTCGTCCGTCCCGTGGAAAGCGAGCATCGGTGGCGCGTCCGGATGCAGATGAGTGATCGGGCTGGCCTCGCGGGCGAGGTCTGCCCGTTCTGCTACTGGGCCGCCCAGCAACCTGGACAGCACGCCGTCCTCGCCCCGCTCGGTGTCGGGCATGGCGAGGATGTCGGTGAGACCGAAGTAGTCCACGACAGCGCTGACCGGTTCATCCGCCGCGTCGAACCCGATCTTCACCGAGATCGCGGCCGGGGGTCAGCGCGACCAGCAGCGCGAGGTGCGCGCCGGCTGAGCCGCCCCACAGCGCCACTCGATCCGAGTCCAACCCAAGGTCTGCACCGAAATGGCGGACGTATCGCAGGCCCGCCTTGGCGTCGACGAGCTGAGCAGGGAAGGGCGCCTCCGAGCTGAACCGGTACGTGAGCGACGCGAACGCGAACCTCGCGGCGAGGATCTTCTCCTGCATGATGTGAAACCACGGTGACCATACTTCTTCGCTAGCCCCCATGATGAACGCGCCGCCATGGATGAACACCACTACCGGAACACGCTCGCTCGTATCCCGCGGGGGAACGATGATGTCGACCAGCAGATTGCGGTACCCCTCGATCAGCGCAGCCGTCTCTCCCCGGTATGTGACGCGTCCGTCCTGTCCACGCACGCCGTGGGTCGGAGGAAAGTATGTCGGAAGCGTGACCGCCGGAGCCTCCCTGAGGCCCGAGAGCGTGAAATCCGTGTCAGTCATGAAGTCCCCGAGGGCTACTGCTCGGATGCGGCAGGCGCGAGAAGCCGCTCGAGCCAGTTGGCGCGCGCACGAACTGCCGCCTTGGAGAGCGCCGCGTGAGGAGCGATGGCCTCGAAGCCATGGAAACCCCCGGGCCAGACGTGCAGCTCAGCGACCCCACCTGCCGCCCAGATCCGGCTCGCGAAGGCGACATCCTCGTCCCGGAAGCTGTCTGCCGAGCCCACATCGATGAACGTGGGCGGAAGTCCCGACAGGTCTGTCGCGCGGGCCGGTGCCGCATATGGCGAGACATCTGGACCACCGCGATCGGAGCCGAGGAGCGCGCTCCATCCGATCTCGTTGTCGGATCGATTCCACATCCACAGCGACGCCATCTGCTGCACTGACAGGCTGTTGTTCCGATCGTCGAGCATCGGGCACATCAGTAGCTGGCCGAACAGTGCCGGACCCCTTCTGTCACGCGCGAGGAGTGCAACTGCTGCCGCCAGCCCACCGCCGGCACTGCCCCCGATCAGGACAATGCGCGCAGGATCGACGCCGATCTCCTCTGCGTGAGCGGCCGCCCAGGCGACTCCGGCGTAGCCGTCCTCGACGGGTCCGGGATGCCGCGTCTCCGGCGCCAGTCTGTACTCGACAGAGATGACAGCCGCGCCCAGCGGGGCCGCAAGGGCCACGATGTCACTGAGCGTGTCACGGGCGGAACCGCCGAACATCCCGCCCCCGTGCAGGTAGTAGAGCGCAGGGGCGGCGGCGGATGTCGAGGTCGGCCGACAGATGATCAAGGGCACGTCTGGAGCACCGCTCGCCCCCGGAACCAATCGCTCCTCGACCGCGTACCGACCATCCCGCTCGAGATCTTCGTTGCTCGGGCGGGGCATGAACGTGTCCGCACCCGCCCGCATGTCCGGAATCGTCTCCATCGTCAACGGGGGGAACGGCGGCAGTCCGGCGACCACGGCACCGCACTCAGCGTCATAGGGCGGTGGCGGGCCGAACTCTGCGACGACTTCCGTTCCGGTGAGGGTCATTTCTGGGCTCCGTTCGTAGGGGCGGTGGTCAAAGCTGGTTCGACTGACGGCCTTTCCTCGGGGTCCAAGGCCGCGACGATGGTTGAGACGACCGCTGTTCGGGCCTGCGTCGAGGGCAGGCCAGGGTGACCGGATGATGGATCCCAGCCGTGGCACGCCACCTCGGTCTGGCCGACCCGGCTCAGCGCCGGGCGAGTGGTAACGCAGACGTCTGCGGCGAACGGGCAGCGAGCCGCGAATGGGCAACCAGCGTTGGTCGCGCTGACAGCCGCGGCCGTCCCCACCGTGAGCTCTGCTCGACCTTTTCGACGCTGCGCCTGCTCCGCGGGCCGCGGCACGGGGGAAGCAGCGATCAGGGCGCGAGTGAATGGGTGCAACGGTGCGACAGTGACGTCGCTGGATGGCCCGGTCTCCATCACGGCGCCGCGGTACAGCACCACCACCCGTTGCGCGAGGAATCCGACGACCGAGATGTCGTGTGCGATGAAGAGGTAGCTGAGGTCCGAATCGCGCCGCAAGTCGGCGAGCTGGTTCAGAATGTGCGCCTGCGTCGACAGGTCGAGCGCGCTCACCGGTTCGTCGCAGATCACCAGCGACGGGTTCGTGATCAGAGCGCGCGCGATCGAGATCCGCTGACGCTGACCGCCAGAGAACTGACGGGGGTACCGCTGCGCGGATTCGGCCGGCAGCCGCACGCGCTGCAAAACGTCATCGACACGCCGTTCGGCTTCGGTCGCGGAGACTCTGCCAATGCGCAGAGGTTCCGCGAGTGAAGCGCCGATCGTGCGACGTGGATCGAGCGACGAGAACGGGTCCTGAAAGATGGCCCGGAGATCACCGCCATGCGCGCGGCGCTCCTTCCGACTCGCATGGGTGACATCTACCCCGTTGAAGACGATCGATCCTTCGGTGACGGCCTGCAGACCGAGGATGGCCTTGCCGATCGTGGTCTTACCTGAGCCGGACTCCCCCACGAGACCGACGGTCTCGCCCCGCTCGATGCGGAAGCTCACGTGGTCGACCGCGGGTGGGGCCGTGTTGTGCTTGCCTGCCTTGCCGTAGCGGACAGTGAGGTCGGTGACCTCGAGGATCGTCTGAGTCATGACATCTCCTTGAGGAATTCGGGCGCCGACGTGATGAGTTCGTCCTCGGTTGCCCAGGTCGTGCCGCTGAGCACGAGTTCTTTCGCTCGCACGCATCGCACCTCGCCCGTCGTGGAGGCACGCGGGGACAGCGGCACCGGCAATGCGCAGGCGGCGGTGCTGAATAGGCAGCGCGGGGCGAATCGACATCCGCTCGGCCAGTCCTGGGGCGGTGGCACGAGCCCGGGGATCGATGCGAGGCGTTCACGGTCGACCACACCCTCGACGGTGTGCGGATCGGCTGCCAGAAGAGCCATCGTGTACGGATGCTCAGGTGAGTCTAGGACAGCAGTGACGGATCCGGTCTCCACGATCTGCCCGGCGTACATCACCGCGACTTCGTCGCAGATGTCGGCGACGACGCCGAGGTCGTGGGTGACGATGACCATCGACATCCCGCGCTCCGCGATCAACGTGCGAAGCACATCCAAAATCTCGGCCTGAACGGTGACGTCGAGTGCCGTGGTGGGTTCGTCGGCGACGAGCAGCTCCGGCTTGCCGGCAAGTGCCAATGCGATGGCGACTCGTTGTGCCATCCCGCCCGAGATCTGATGCGGGTACGCACGCAGAATACGCGGCACGTCCACGATTCCGACGCTGTTGAGCAACGCGGTCGCCTCCGCCTTCGCGGCGGCCCTGCTGCATTGCTGCAGCCGAGAAATCGTGGAGACGAGCTGGTTGCCGATGGTGAACATCGGGTCAAGGGCGCGCATCGGCTCCTGGGAAATGAACGCGACTCTTCTTCCACGGACACCCGCCAGCTCTCGCTCGCTGACGCCGGAAATCTGAATGTTCTTCCACGCGATCGTCCCGCCACTGGGGGCGATCCCACTGGGGACAAGGCCCATCAGAGAGAGCGCCGTCAGTGTCTTGCCGCATCCGGATTCGCCGACAAGTCCGAGAACTCGGCCGGCTGCGACATTGAAGGACACGTTGCTGACCAGAGTGGTTCCGTCTTCGAGCGCCAGGGACAGATTGGAGACGATGAGCCCGGATGCCGCATCCGCGACGGGCATGGCCGCCAACACTTCAGGAACGCCAACACCGGACTTCTTGGCCCCGCGTGCCGCGGGTCCGAGGACGATCTGCAGCTTCGGAGCGTCGGGTGATTGTGAGAGCACATCACCTACCGCGTTCGCGGCGAGGACGGTGAAGACGAGGATGAGGCCGGTCGGCACCATCAGCCATGGTGCGTCGTAGACGTGCTGCGATGCGGTCTGGATCATGCCACCCCAGCTTGGCGCGGGGATCTTCGGTCCGAAGCCGAGGAACGCCAGTCCGGCCTGGACGAGCAGGCTGACGGCGAACAGCAGCGCGAATTGCACGCCGATCGTGTTGGTCAGACCGGGAAGGACGTGGCGGAGACTGGTGCCGACCGGGGAGCTGCCGTCGACCTGCGCGGCGTCTACGTAGAGCTGCGACTGCAGCGACTTGGCCTGGCCGAGGAACACCCGATACAGGCCGGCGGCGACCAGAATGCCGAAGATCGCCATCACCAGCATCAGGTTCGGGCCGAGCACACCGACCAGCGCGAGGATGAGGATGACGCCGGGGATCGCCATGACCGCTTCGGTGATCCGGTTGATGACCGTCTCCTGTCGGCGGCCGGCAGATGCCGACCACAGCGCGAGGGGGACCGCGATGATCAAGGGGACGGCCGCGGCCACGGCGGCAACCGTGAGCGCATCGGCGCCCGCGGTGAAGAGTCTGCTCAGGATGTCGCGGCCCAGTTCGTCGGTGCCCAGCCAGTGCGCCAGGCTCGGGGTGGTGAGGATGACGGTGAAGTCCTGCTCGTTCGGGGGGTAGGGCGTCCACAGCGGCGCGGTGAGCGAGGCGACCACGACGAACAGCAGCCACGCCGCACCGACCAGCGCTGCGGGCGAGTGCAGCAGACGGTGCAGCGGGTGCGAGTTGGACGGCGCTTTGACCGATCGGATGAGTGGAGTGGTCATTGTGCACGCAGCCTCGGGTCCAGTAGGAGGGTGACGAACTCGAGGAGAAGGTTCACGAGGATCACCACCAGGGTGGCGACGACCACTACGGCCAGCACGGAGGGACTGTCGTTGGTCCCGACGGCCTTCTGGATCGCGTTGCCGAGCCCCGGCAGTGCGAACAGCTGCTCCGCGACGACGGAGCCGCCGAACAGGGCGATGAACTGCAGCGCCACGCTGGCGACGATCGGCAGGCTCGCGTACCGCAGCGCGTGCACATAGAGGATGCGGTTCGTGGGAGTTGCGGTGGCGCGCAGCGTGCGGATGTGCTCCTGCGAGAGCGCGTCGATCATCGACGCCCGGGTCTGGCGGGCGATGAAGGCGGCCCCGCCGATAGCCAGCGTGAGCACGGGAAGGAACAGCGAGGACGCCCACAGCGACGGTGATTGAGTGATCGGCACGTAGCCGGACGCGGGGAAGATGGGGAATTGCACGGCGAGGAAGAACACGAGGATGATGCCGAGCCAGAAGGCGGGCAGCGCGACCGAGATGCCGGCGAACGTGTTCACCGTTTTGCTGGTCGCGCCGCCTCGCACGGCAGCCGCGACTCCCAGTGTGATGCCCAGGATCGCACTGACGAGCGTTCCCCCGGCGGCGAGCGAGACGGTCACCGGCAAACGGGCCAGCAGGTCCCCGCCGATGTCATGCCCGTCGATGAGGGATGTGCCGAAATCGCCGCGAACCGCGCCGGCAGCCCACCGCAGGTACTGAACCACGAGCGGGTCGTTCCAGCCCAGCGTCTGATTCTCCGCGGCGATCTCGTCCGGCGTTGCTCCCAGACCGAGAAGGATCTGACCCGGGCTTCCGGGCATCGCGTGAACAAGAAGGAAGGCCAGGATCGAGACGCCGAGAAGCGTCGCGGCGGCAAGTCCCGCGCGTTTGGTGATGTAGCCGACCATCGTGACGACCTCTGTGTCGGGCCTTCCGGCCGATCGCAGCGGATCGGCCGGGAGGCGAGTCGAGCGGGAGTTGGGACTATTTCGCGGGCACGTACATCGACAGCAGGTCACTGCCTGCCGGTGCCACGGCCGACAACTTGGCGCCGTTGTACGCCGTGGGCTGCGTCACGAGCTCGTAGAGCGGAATGTCCCAGCCGGATTCGACGAGCCGCGCGTTGAGCGCCTTGAGGGACTTCTTGTCCTTCGAGCCGTTCTCGTCGAGCGCCTTCGTGGCGGCCTCGAGTTCAGCGTCTTTCGCGCCCCACGGGTTCGCGAAGCCGAGGAAGACGTCGCTCATCACACCGGCCGGGGTCGACCAGTCCAGCGGCGCCATGCCCAGCGGCGTGGTGGTCACCGCATCGAAGCCCTCCGAGGTGGACGCCGGTGCCTTGATGTCCATCGTGATTCCCACATCGGCAAGGTTCTTCTGGACGGCCGCGGTATCCGTCGCGAACTCGGGACCGGCGATGATCGTGAACTTGAACCCGTCCGCGTAGCCGGCTTCCTTGAGCAGCTGCTTCGCCTTGGCGGGGTCGTAGGCCCACTTCTTGTCGAGCGCCTTGTCGAAACCGGCTGACTCCCTCGGAAGCGCATTGAACGCGGCGACATCATCCGGGTGGAGCGCCTTGACGAGGCTCTTCCGGTCGATGGCGTACTGGATGGCCTGACGCACCTTCTCCTCGCCGAATGCGGGGACGACATGGCCCACCTTGTCGAACGCGAACAGGCTCATCACCGCGCCGCCGGTGGTGGCGAGGTCCAGTCCCTTGGAGGTTGCCAGGTCGGAGTTGGTGGGGCTGATCGGGGCGGCGTCGATCTGGCCCGAGATCAGCGCGTTCAGCCGGGCTTGGGGTTCGCCGATCGGCTTGAACACGATGGTCTTGAACGGGTAGCTGGCGGCGACGTCGCTCTCGTCGTTCTTGACGAGCGTGTAGGAGTTTCCGACGACCGTGGCACCCTTGTCGAGGGTGTAGGGCCCCGAACCAACCGGAGCCGCCGACAGGATCGACGGGTCCTCGATCGCGGACTTGCCGACGATGGTGCCGGCCGCCCCCGTCAACTCGCTGTCGAACGTCGGATTCGGGTTCACCAACGTCAGCGCCACCGTGTCGGGTGCCACTACGTCGACGGACTTGATCTCGTCACCGCCACCCGGACCCACCAGCAGATAGCCGACGAGCGACGGGTCGCTGCGCCGATTCAGGTTCGCCTTCACCAGCGCGGCGTCCAGCACGCTGCCGTCGCTGAAGGTGACACCGGGCTTCAGCTTCAGTGTCATCACCGAGAAGTCTTTGTTGTAGCTGGACTCCGCCACCAGGCCCGGGGTGGGAGGGCCGGCGGGGTTGCGGACGAACAGGGTCTCGTAGAACCCGTCGAAGAACTGCGCCTGGGCGCCCCCGCTGTACTTCGCCGGGTCGAATCCCACCGCGGCAGGATCGGAGGAATAGCCGATGTTCAGCGTTGACGGGTCGCCGACGGGGATGGTCGGCTTACCGCCCGCACCTCCGGCCGCGCAGGCCGTGAGCGCTGCAACCGCGAGCGCTGCTGCTGTCAGCAGGGCGGCTCGACGGGCGCGCTGGAATGTGATTGTCATTCAGAACCTCCTTGTTCGGAGGAGGTGGAAACCCGCGCAGTGCGGGACCGGGTTGCCATGTGGGGGTGAGCCTTTGGCATTCCAACCTCCTCGTTGAATCGATGCAATGAAAGTATGCCACATTGGAACAGGTATTTGTCAAGGGACGTATGCCACATTGGAACAGGTATTTGTCACGCGACGCGTTTCCGGTGCGTCTCGGAACGACGATCGAGCTGCGACCGTGTGGCCGCGTGGCCGTCGAAGAGCTCCGTAGAGGCAGCACACCGTGGGGAGGCCCGCATTGCGACTCGGTCGCGCGGGCGAGGGTGCTCCTTGGACGCCAAGTACCCAACCGTGACGTTCAGAACAGCCGCCGGCCGGGGCCACCTGGCCAGCAGGCTCGCATCCTTGCGGGTGCGTAGCTGGGAGCCCGACTCAGGGAGTCGGTGCTTGTTGGCCCGGGTTGCGGATGAGATCCATGAACGCGGCGAGATGCTCAGCCGTATCGATCGATTCGTCGTAGAGCCACGATTCCTCGATTCCGCGGATGAGGGAGATGACCATCCTGGCGATGAGCGCGGGATCAATGCCGGGCTTGAGCCGCCCGAGCTCCTGCTCACGTTGCAGCTCTTCGAGTACGGAAGTGTAGAACGCCTCGTCGCGGCGCTTGATGAAGGCATGCGCCGGATGGTCGGGGCGAACTGCTTCCGCCCGCAGCGTCACATCCAGCTGGATGACCCCGCGCATGCGTGCGTTATAACGCATGACCTCAGGGACGGTCTCGAGGATGCCTCGCTCTTCCAGGACGGTCTCCCGCCACGCGCCCTGCGCTTCCTCGCTGCGCTCGAGGACCGCTTCCAGAAGTGCATCCTTCGATCCGAAGTGATGCAGCAACGCGGTGTGGCTCGTGCCGATCTCCTCGGCAATCTGCCGGACCGACAGTCGCTGAAAACCCTTCTCCGCGAACACCGCGAACGCGGCCCCGATCAACTCGGCGCGTTTGCGCTCGCCGTTGGCATAGGGCGCGCGCTGCCCCGTTCGAGCCGGCGATCGCGTGCTTGCGGTATCCACCATCGCGCGTCTCCTCAAGCGTTCAGTCGGGTCCGGCGTCGTTTTCGCCCCGACCCTATTGTCCAACAACGGCCGAGCGAGGGCAGCGCCGCCTCGACGGAACCGGCAACTCGACATCCACCAATATTTGTTCCATTATGGTACAGGTTAGCCTGAACGTTCGACGATGGAGTCCCATGACCGCCTTCCACGCACGCATGATCGCACCCGATGCCGAGTTCGACGGAGCGCCCCTGCTGCGCGGCGAATTCCGACTGGACGAGGGCCATGGCGCGGTCGAATCCGCGACGATACTTCTCTCTGCGCTCGGCGTGGTCGAAGCCTGGATCAATGGCCGGAGGGCGTCGGACGACCTCCTCACCCCCGGGTGGTCGAGTTTCGAGTGGCGTCTGCGGTACGACGAACTCGATGTAACCGAGCTCGTCGGCCCGACAACGGTCATCGGCCTGGCACTCGGCAACGGCTGGTACCGGGGACGCCTCACCTGGAGTGGGGGTTCGAAGTTCTACGGCGAGGAGCTCGCGGGGTTTGCCGAGGTGCGAGTTCGATTCGCGGACGGACATGAACAGATCCTGGCGACAGACCAATCATGGACAGCGGGGCCCTCCGCAACGACCGCTAATGATCTCTACGACGGTCAAGACATCGACGCTCGCCGTTTCGACGACGCGTGGCTGGCACCTGGATTCGTCTCGGAGCAGTGGAGTGGTGTTCACGATGTCGGCGATGACCTCTCGCGCTTCGAGCCCTACATCGGCCCGACGGTTCGACGGCAGAGTGTACTTCCGCCAACCCGCGTATGGACCTCACCCGCAGGCCGCGTGCTGGTGGACTTCGGTCAGAATCTCGTGGGGTGGGTCCGCGCGGAAGTCTCGGGCACCTCCGGCGATGTCGTGACGTTGCGGCACGCCGAAGTCCTCGAGGACGGCGAGCTCGGCACACGACCGCTGCGCAGTGCGAAGGCCACCGACCGGTTCACACTGTCCGGCCGGGCTGACGTGTTCGAGCCGACCCTCACGTTCCATGGCTTCCGATACGTGGAGGTGGACGGTTGGCCCGGCGGTGCCGAGGCGCTTCGCGAAGCCGGCGGACTCACGGCAGTCGTCATCAGTTCGGACATGCGACGGATCGGACGTTTCGAGACCTCCAACGCGATGGTCAGCCGCCTCCACGAGAACGCGGTCTGGGGCATGCTCGGGAACTTCGTCGACGTCCCGACGGACTGCCCGCAACGCGACGAGCGGCTGGGGTGGACCGGCGACATCGCGGCCTTCGCACCCAGCGCGGCTTACCTCTTCGATTGCAACGACTTCCTGCGGGACTGGCTGCGAGACCTTGCCCTGGAGCAGACCCATCGCGACGGTCTGGTTCCGGTGGTCATTCCTGACGTCCTCAAGTACATCGACTCTCCGGAAGGCCTCCCCGAACCCGACACTTCCGCGATCTGGAGCGATGCGGCGGTGTGGGTGCCCTGGGCGCTCTGGACCGCTTACGGCGATGTTCGGGTCCTCAAGGAGTCCTACGCGTCGATGACCTCGCATGCTCGCCGCGTGCGCAGCAAGCTCTCACCGAATGGGCTGTGGGACACCGGAATGCAGTTCGGCGACTGGCTCGACCCCGACGCGCCGGCGGATCAGCCATGGGCGGCGAAGGCGGATCCGCATGTCGTGGCGACCTTGTGCGCGTACCGCACGGCGACGCTGGTTCAGGCGGCCGCAGAGATCCTGGGGAGCGACGCGGATGCCGCCGAGTTCCGTGCCATGGCAGACGGCCTACGGTCGGCCTTCGTCGCGAACTATGTAGCGAAGGGCGTCATCACGAGCGACGCTACGACGGTCTACGCACTGGGGATCTGCTTCGGCATCCTGGGCGAGGAGGACCGGGAATCCGCCGGTCACCGCCTCGCCGAATTGGTGGAGCAGTCGGGGTTCCATATCTCGACAGGCTTCGCGGGCACTCCTTTCGTCACCGACGCTCTGACCGACACCGGGCACCTCGATCACGCCTACCGGCTGCTGCTGCAGACCGAGAACCCCTCGTGGCTGTACCCCGTGAGCATGGGGGCGACGACGATCTGGGAGCGTTGGGACTCGATGCTTCCCGACGGCACCATCAACGGCGGCGAGATGACGAGTTTCAACCATTACGCGCTCGGCGCCGTCGTCGACTGGCTGCACCGCACGGTCGGTGGACTCGCTCCACTCGAGCCGGGCTACCGCCGCATCCTGATCGCGCCGCAACCCGGTGGGGACATCGAATGGGCGCGAACAAGCCTCGAGACGCCATATGGCGAGGCCCGCGTCCAGTGGGAGATCAGTGATGGTGATCTCATCCTCACTGCCACAGTCCCGGAAGGGTGTACGGCGGTGCTGCGGCTACCGGGTGAGAGTGATGAGCAGGTTGGACCCGGGGAGTACTCGCGCAACGTCCAGCGCAACGCGCTGAGGGTTGTTTCCGCTTAGTTCGATAAGCGACAGAGGGACATGCATACACGTTGAGTTCCGAAGCCGTGCCACCTTCGCGAACCCGTTCGGTGATGCATCGCGGGCGAGAGTCTTCATCTGTTCTCGGAAACCCCGTGCGATTGCCGGGTCCTCGGATGCCGCGGCCGAAGCCGCTCTGATCAGCGAAACGGCTTGGGGATGCTTGGTGGACTCACGAAGTCGCGCATCCAGTGGAGGACGTCGTCCCCTGCACTGCTCCCCAGCTGCGGTTCCACGGCGGGCGTGAGGCCGGGCACCGCTGAGTGCGACGTCGACAAGAGGTCCCTGTCAGTCTGTGAGTCGTACAGGATGTGGGCGTAACGTCCGATGATGAGTACACAGACACAGGCGACTGGCAGCGACGGCGCGCTGCTGGGGCTCGGATCGGTGCTCGTCGCCTCCCTGCCAGCGACGCTGATGTCAGATGGGGCCCCAGACAGGTACACGGTCGAGGCGGTCTTCACACGACGACCCGACGCCGAAGAGGTCAAGCAGATCCTCGATGGCGACATGCGTCGGTTCCTCACCCAGGTCGGCTATCCCACGGTCGAGGTGACGGTCTCAGATCGCAGGCTCGAGATCGCGAACACCAACCTGGAGGAACTGCGCGACGGCCTGGCCGGACTCCTCTCCGAGAGGCTCGCCGCCATCAGTCACAGCATGCACGCCCGACGGGACGCCGCTGCGGCCAAGTTCGAGGAGGCTGCCGAACACGAGCACGAGCGGGCGGCCGCCGTCGCGGATCTGGCGGAGTCGGTCGTCTTCGAGCCGGCGCATCCCGGCGCCCTGCGAGACTGAGGCGAACCGGCGCGCCCTCGGGTGAAGGTCGCGATGCTCGGGGCGCATCGCCTGGCGAACGCCGCCAATGAGCTAAGCGCCGTCGTCAGTCCATCCGCCTGTCGGTCTTCGGTGAGCGAGTCTTCCAAGTGCTCACGCGCTATCGCCTTGATCGCTTGACCGTACGCGTTGCTGTGCAGTGTCGTGCCGCCCCATGAGACGCTCTGCCTCGTCAAGCGCACGGTCAAGCGATCAAGCCGGCGCACTCGTTGTCGCTCGCGGGGTCGCGCAAGTCCAGTGGACGCCCACCCCGCCATGTATCCCGGCGTGTCGGTAGCGAATCGCTGACCGGATAACAGAAACCATATTTCACCTGGGGTTTATCTGTAGCAGGAGCAGGGCTTGAACCCGCGACCCACGATCATGAGCTGAGCCCAGTGCGCTGGGTGGTCGACGGCGAGGTGATGAGAGTCGGTGAGATTGAAACCACGGTACGCGGCGTGCGGCGCTGAGCCGGGACCTCACGATTGTGGTCATCCGCTCTCGCTCCCACGACCAGTCCGAAGTGCTCGTCAGTCGCAGTTAGTCGCAGCTAGTCTCACGATCAGGTCCGATTTCCGCTGCTTACAGCCCAGTAACCGGCACAAACCGGCACAACAATCGGCCGCTCGGCAACCGGACAATGCCTCACCCGATGGCGGACCTACCGTGGGGATTGAACCCATCTGCAGATGCCTTTCGTAGTTTCCCACTCGGGGGGCCCAACCGCTCGAGGGCCGCGGTTCACCTGCCGCGTTCCGCGCAGCTCAAGACGTAACCGTGTCGAAGGCGTTCGTGCGTAGGCGACGATGGCGACCTCACCCTCGAGCCCGGAGTCCCCCACATCGCTCGACCCATCGCGAATCCTCTACCGACAGGTCGACGGTGCGCTCACCTTCCCCACAGGAGCGTGCCGTAATCGTTGCCGTTCGGGAGCCGCAACGTCGTGTGCGTGTGGAACCGCGCCGGCTCTTCGTTGGTGAGCCACATGCCCTGGTGGTGATCGAACTCCGCAACAATCACGGGCGATTGGACGCGGTAGTAGAAGGCGTCGTCGTCGCCCGTCCCACCGATCCAGGTGAGGTAGGTGTCGTCGATCCAGCGTTCGACCTCACGCCGCCGAGCCGCACGAGGTCCGTCCGGCAGGAGGCTGGAGTACTCGATGCAGATGGCCACCAGCCGGGCCTTCTGATCTTCGTCCAGCTCGGCTCCCGAAATGCCCTGCAATGGGATGACGCCGTTGTCGGCGAAAGCACCAGCCAGGTGCCGTCCATCGGCAGGGTTCCACCGTTCAGCAGGGATGTCGGGGTGCAAGATGCGGTCGAACTCCTGAGCCACCTCCAGCTGCTGCGGGGTGAGGCTTCGAATGAACTCGAGCCCCAGCCGCTCGCGTGGCTCGAGGACGCGGGTGCCGGCATCCGCCCCATTCGCTTTCGAGTCGGGTTCTGCGCCCAGGAACACTGGGCCGATCGTCATGCGATCATTCGCGACGAGCACGTTGACGGCAACGTGGTGGCCGAACAGCTGCCATCCCCACGCGTCACCGCCGAACGGGTCACCGTAGATCGCGAATTGATAGCTGCCTTCGTTCATGATCGCGGGGAGCCCGACGAGCTCACCGAGGTACGCGTTGAGAGCCATGAGGCTGCGAACGACTGTGTAGCCACGCTCGCTCAACGACGACTCGACAAGGGTCAGGATGGCGCGGCGAATCTCCGGGCCGTGCTCCTCGAGCCGCAGGCCGTTGTCGAAGATGAGGAATTCCGGGTTGCTCCATCCTCGCCACCGCGGCGAGTCCAGCGGATAGGTGAGGGTCTCCCAGGTGTCCGCGGTCATGTTGTCCCGAAGCGCGTGCGCGGCGGAGCGCATAGCCTCGACAGGCGCCATCTCACCGTCTGGGACGACTGCGAGATCGTAGACGTCAGAACGGATGCTGCCATCCGTCGTCACCCCGACGTACGGCTCTTCGAACGCCTTCTTCCAGCCCGCGATGACCGGCACCAGCATCGGGACCGCCGCGCGCACCGCGGCGAAGTCGCGGGCGTTGTAAACCCCCAGTCCTGCCACTCGGGGATCGTCCGACGCGGGGACGTACTGCAGGTGATCTGACCGCTGGCGCGCTGACGGCTCTGTGGTCACGACCGGTTGTCCTTTCCGGGGGCGGGGGCGAAGCGGTCGAGGCCGGTGATGCCCGACACCTGGTGCGCCCCAACCCCCGCCATCAGCCGCCCGTAGTTCTCCTGGAGCGCCTCGAGGTTCAACGCACCGTGCAGGGTGATCACGCGGGCGTCGCGCCACGCGCGCTGGATCGGCTCGAAGTCCATGATCGCGGTCGACCCGGAGTTGCGCTGCAGAAGCTCGATCGCCTCCGCGCACCACTTCGCGGCGTAGGCGGTCTCGACAAGCACCCGGGCGCTGAACCGCTGCATGTAGTCGGGGTCTGCGGGAGTGCCCGATGCTGCGAGCTCGCCGAGGCGGTCGGTCTCGTCGGCGTTGGCGCGAGTCATCAGAACAGCGGACTGGATCTTGGAATGCACCTCGGCGAGCATGAGGTGCGTCAGCGGGGCCTCGAGCTGGTTCTTGTAGGTCGTGCCCCGGATCGGCCTGCCGGCGGATCGTTCCAGGAATCGCTCGAGCACGCCCTGGGCGATTCCGATCGACATGCCGGCCATGGTGCTGAACGCCCAGCCGAGCGTGGGTGCTTTCCACAGCGATCCCTGCAGCCCGGTATCGATGGACTGCCGCGCGATCTCATCGAAGACGACGCCCCGATAGTCGGGCACGAACAGCTCGTCGCCGTCGAACGTGGCCGAGACACTGCCGGTTGCTCGCATGCCGGCGACGTTCCAGTCGTCGAGGAATCGGAGCTGGTCGATCGGAACCTGCAGCGCGACGAGAGATCGCTCGCCGTCTTCCTCGGCGATGCACCCGAGGTTGGTGAAGGGGGCCCAGAGGGCGTCGCTCGCGAAGCCCCACGGCCCGCCGGAGACGATCCAGCCGCCGCCGACCTTCCTTGCCCGGCCCCGTGAGGCCGGGAAGTGGCTCGACCCAGCGACCCGCGGCCCGCTCCAGTCGGCGCCGTAGACCTCTTCGATGACCCGAGGTCCCATGCCGACCGGCAGCCAGTTGGTCGATGCCCCCGCCCAAACCGTCCAGCCGGCCGAGCCGTCCCACTTGGAGACTTCGGCGACGACATCCAGCTGCTGGCGCACGGACAGCTCGTCGCCGCCGTACTCGGCGGGGCTGCCGATGTCGAACACACCCGCCGCATGGAGGTCGGCGATCGTCTTGTCGGAGTGACGACCGGCACGCTCCGCCTCGGGCGCTCGCTCTCGCAGAGTGGGTCCGAGCTCTCGCACGTTCTCGAGAATCGTCGCGAGCCTCTCGGCACGGTCAGTGGAAAGCATCGTCATCTCCTGCGTCACTTCTTACTCGGAACGATCGGGAGCTGAACATAGCTCGGGTGATCGGCGCCGGTGTAGACGGTGTTCGTCGCGCCGAAGTGGTAGCTCTCGTCATAGGCGCGCGCGAGGTGAGACCGGCGGGCGAGTAGGGCTGCACGTCGATCCGCAGCCGACTGCCCTTGCGGATCAGTGCGCTGCTCGGGTTCAGGCCGAGTTCGATCGCGACGACTTCGCCGCTCTCTAGTGGGGCGTGGTCCGCTTCGGTGTGCGTGTGGACCGGCCAGTAGTCGGTGGAGCGATGTTCATCGATCTTGCGGTGCGACACCTTCAGCAGTCCGTGTCCGGCGGGGTGGATGCTGGTCGGATCCACGGGCGGCACGAGTGACTCGTATCGGATCTCGCGGTCGTTCTCGTCCAGGACCCGGAGTGAGACGAAGACGTCCATGTCGGCGCTCGTCGACGACACCCAGAGGCCGACTTTCATGTAACCCGCGAGCACCATGTCCTCGTCGACCGGCTCGCTGATGAACGAGACCCCCGTCGACCAGCGTGGTGTGCCGCCGACGTATCCGATCGGTGCGGGGATCCGCATGCCAAGTTCGAGGTGCGCGTCATAGCTGGCCGACGACTCGGCAGCCGGGACATCTTCGATGATGCGCAGGAAGTCGCTGCGGCGGCCATCCCCCTCCCAGTCGGACGGCGTGGCGTCGAGATACCAGCGACGGTAGATCGTGCGGGCGATGGGCCACTCCGCCTCTTCCGACACGTAGTGTCCACCGTTGCCCGTGCGCACCTGCACCCGGACGGGTGCGGCATCCATCACCCCGTTGTCCGCGCCCTTCAGCCAGCGGTCGAAGAACGCCTCGTGCTCGGCGATGGTGGATTCCTTGTAGCTGTGCGGGAACCACGCATCGACGAAATCGAACCTCTTGCCCTTGACGCCGGTCGAGTGCAGATAGGTCTCGCTGCTGCCTGCCTGGTGGATGACGACGCCGGTCTGCGGACCCACGATCCACACGGGTGCGGTGGCCTTCTCGATCTCGGGACGCATGAAGATCGACCCGCGCGCACCGTACGCCTCGGGGTCGTTGAACGGCGTGGCGAGCATCCGCTCCAGCCAGTCGGTCTCGTTCCGCTCGCCGATGTAGTTGTGGCCGGCCATGGCTCCACGCCACCAGGTCCAGAAGCCTTCCCCGAACAGACCGCCGCCGTAGATGGCCTCGTTGTAGAGGTCCGCGTCCGTGCCGAGCGCGATCATCGCCTTCAGGTGTGGTGGCTGCAGGCTCGCGACGGTGTGCTGGGTGATCGCGAGATACGACATCCCCCAGAGGCCCACGTTGCCGTTGGACCACGGCTGCGTCCCCGCCCACTCGATGGCGTCGTAGTAGTCCTCAGCCTGCTGCACGCTGAACGGCGCTTGGAGACCCGGGCTGCTGCCGACACCGCGCGAGTCGACGCGAATGCAGACATAGCCTTTCGGCACCCAGACCGCGGAGTCCACGCTCTCGTGGTTCTCGTACTGCAGGCCATCGGGGTTGCCCGAGAAGTAGCGGTCCTCCTGCTCCTCCTTGTGCGCCGCTTCCGCGTCGCTGCCGATCACGCCATGCTCGAACGCCTTGCCGTAGAACCCCTTGTTCATGATGATCGGATGCTGTCCGCCATCAGCCGGACGGAACACGTCGGCGCAGACGTACGACCCGTCTCGCAGGGTGATCCTGACGTCGGTCTCCTTGATGATGCCCCGGATGTTGCGGCGCAGCTCGTTGCGCGCGGCCGCGGCGCTACGGAGCGTGCGCGGCGTGCTCGCGGTGAACACGCCGGGAGTCGTGTTGAGGGTCTCGAGGATGCCGGTGACCATGGGATCGGTGGCGAACGTGGCGGTCTGGTCGCCGGCGAACGCGACCATGGTCTTGTTCGCGTGGTCCTCGGACTGTGTGTCCGCGACCTCCGCCGCGTCCGTGTCGGCCTGGTTGAAGTTCATCACCATCGGTCCGATGAGGTCGTGCACGACCGGTGCGATCGTGACACCGTTCTCGCCGTCGCCGTCCTGGTCCAGCGTCTGCACGAATCGCGCGAGGTTGGTCACGATCGGGTCGCCCAGCCGGTCGATCTTGCCGTCGGCGCGATTGACCAGCTGTGCGAGATTCACGCGGGGAGCGGCATCCACCGATCCGAGGACCACTCCCCCGACGAGGAAGACGACCGTTTCGCCTTGTCGGTAGGAGAATTCGCCACGTTCGTTCGTGAGCCCGGCGAAGCTGGGGGTCTCGTACTTCAGGCCGCGGATCGGGCCGGCGATGACACCGGTGGAGACGTCCGTTGTCTCGTCGGTGATGTCGGGTGTGCTCATCGCACTCTCATTCCGTTGTTGCGGGTAGGTCGGTGGAGGAGGTACCTGCGGGCAGGATGACGCATTTGGCGTGCGGCGATGTGGCTTGCGCCTGCCAGGCCGCGGGAAGCTCATCCAGCGGGAACGTGCGGACCGCGAGGCTCAGCTCGCCGTTGCCGACAGCCGCCCACAGCCAGCTGAGAGCGGCCACCTTCTCACGCAGTGGCGTGTGGAGTCCGGCGAAGCCGGTGAGGCTGATCTGCCTGCCGCGGAGCAGGCCCGCGGGCACCTCGGCGGTAGCGCCGGCAAGGTTGCCGATGTTCACGACCCTCGCCTTCGGGGCGCACACACGCAGCGCGGCTTCCAGCGGCGCACCGTACAGGCCGTCCAGGATGACATCGACCGCGCCGGCCGTCGCCCGCATCCGGTCCGCGAGATCGTCGACGCTCTCGTCCGGGAGCAGCTCGATCACAGCATCCGCACCGATGGTGAGGAGGCGATCGAGCGCGTCGCGGGTCCGCGCGACGCCGATGACCCGGCCCGCACCGAGTCGACGGGCGATCTGGATCGCGAGCTGCCCGACGGCGCCGGTCGCGCCCAGGACCATGACCGTTTCACCGGGTTCAAGCCGAGCGGACTCGACCAGCGGCATGTAAGCGGCAGTGCCGGAGTTGCCCACCGCCGCAGCCATCACGGGGTCGACACCCGTGGGCAGGGGGAGCACGTCCGCGTCGGCGACGATGACCCGTGCTGCAAAAGCGCCTGGTGCGCCGGGTGCCGCATGGCACTCGGCGTAGACCATCGTGCCGCCCTCGAAGGTCTCGGACTCCACCACGACACCCACGCATTCGCTGCCGGGAACGTACGGCTCGTCGTGGCGCGCGGAGTGGAAGGCGCCCGAGGCGATGAGCAGATCCAGCGGGTTCATGGGCGCCGCGACCATCTGGATGAGGGTGGAGCCCGGCATCCGCACCGGCAGTGCGACGGAGCCGATCCGGGGTTCTCTACCCGGCGCATCGACCACCGCTGCGACGACCTCATCGGCGACGATCGCCTCGGTGGGGCCCCGCCGTTGGGGTCGCGTCTCGCTCACGCGAGCTCCTTACCATCGATATGGTTAGTATGTTTTAATGAGTATGAGCGTGCCTCGCATCGCTGTCAAGAAGAATATAAACAACCGTGTAGTTGATCATTCCCACCTCCTCGCCTCCGAGAGTTTCAATGACGAACCCCGATGACCGTGCCACCACAGCCATGAAAACGCGGCGACGGTCTACCAGCTCTCGCTGGGTCTTCAATGGAGGTAATCGTTCCGATGCTTGTTGTTAGGCTTCGCGCATGAGCTCCTACGTGACACAGACGCGCGCGCAGGTTCTCGCAGGCGAGATCGAGAAGCAGATCCTCGACCGCGAATTCAAACCGGGCGAGCTGATCGGTACGATCGACGCGCTCAAGGCTCGAACGGGGTTCGCACGGTCGACCGTGGCCGAGGCCATCCGGATCCTGACCGATCGCGGGCTCGCCGAAATCCGACCCGGACGCAGCGGCGGCCTGTACGCGACCGCGTCGGGCCCGGTGGTGCGGATCCGCCACACCCTGCTGGCAGTCACCGACGCCCCGGCATCCGTCGCCGAGGCCGTCGCCGTCCGAGAGGCGCTCGAAGTGCTGATCGACGTGGATGCCGCCCAGCACCGCACCCCCGCCGACATCGCCGACATCAAGAAGCTGCTCACGAAGCTGAAGGCCGCCGCCGGCAAGGGCAGAACGCAGTTCCTGCTCGCGAACTGGGACCTGCACGAGCGGATCGCGCTCATCTCCCCCAACCAGACCGGTTCCGCGCTGTATCTCTCGATGACACGGTTCGTGCGCGAACATGCGGTGGCGGCGACCCACGACGAGGATCCGGCATCCGCCGCGGCATGGCTGCAGCTGAGGCTGGAAACCCACGAGGAGCTCGTGGCCGCGATCATCGCCGGGGACGTCTCCCGCACAAAGGCGGCCATTGACAAGCACGCGGGGCTGCTCGCCACCGACTGAGCGCACCCACAGCCGAACCGAAGTGCTGGGGCGCCGGCACCCCAGCACTGCTATTCAGTCGGCCGTGCGACTCGGCACGATCGGCAGCTGCACGTAGCCGACGTGCGCCGGCCCGGTGTGCACGGTATTGGTCGCGCCGTCGTGGTAGCTCGGGTCGTATCCGTGGTGCATGCCGTGCGCCACACCGTCATACGGCTGGATGTCGACGCGGATGCGCTGGCCTCTGCGGATGTAACCGGTGTTCGGCACGAGTTCGATCTCGATCGGCACGAGTTCGCCGGCATCCAAAGGCGAATAGTCAGCCCTGCGATGCGTGTGCTTGGGCGAGTAGTCCGTGGTGCGCTCGGGGTCGAGCGCGCGGTGCGACACCTTCAGCCACCCCTTCATGAGGGGCGTGATCCGGTCGGTGAACGACATGGTCGTGAATCCGGTGAAGTCGACCTGCTCGTCGTCCTCGTCGAGGATGCGCACCGAGACGTAGACGTCCATATCCCTGCTCGACGACGAGACCCAGAGCTGCACCTTGCCGAACCCGGCCACGACGGCATCCTCGTCGACCGGCTCGCTGATGTACGAGATCCCCGTGGTGTGCGGGTCCGACGCGGGGTCGGTCGGGTCGATCCGGGGGCTGCCGACCGGTGCCGGTGGAGTGAGCTGGATCTGCGCGGAGTAGCTCGCGCTCCGCTCATCGGTCGGCTCCGAGGTCGACAGCCGCAGGAAGTCCGAGCGGATGCCGTCGCCGGGCCAGTCCGCGGCGCTCGCGTCGAAGTACCACCTCGGGTACATGGTCCGCGCGATCGGCCACTCGTTCTCCTCCTGGATGAAGGAGGAGCCGTTGCCCGTCCGGATCTCGAGACGCACCGGGGGCGCGTCCATGATTCCGTTCTCGATGCCCTTGAGCCAGTGGTCGAAGAAGGCCTTGTGCTGGGCGACCGACTCGGTGGAGTAGGACTTCTGGAACCAATCCTCCCAGAAGTCGAGCTTCTTGTTCGGAGTCGGGGTGGCGAGGTACGCGCCGCTGCCGCCGAGCTGATGGATGTTCGAGACATGCGTGGTCGAGGCCACGGCCCAGAGCGGCACGTCAACCCCGGTGAGGTCGGGGCTCATGAAGACCTCGGCGCGCGGTCCGAAGATCGCCTCGGGGTCGGAGTCGCGGAACGGGCTGTCCTTCATGGTCTGGATGAAGTCCGCGACATCCTTCTCACCGATGATCGGCGGCAGGAGGCCGGAAACGCGCCAGATCGGCCAGAACTGCGCGTTCAGGATGCCGCCGTTGTACGCGACCTCCTCATAGAGGTCGACATCCGTCCCGATCGCGATCATCGCCTTCAGGTGCTGGGGGTGCAGGCTCGCGGCCTGGTGCTGGCTCATCGCGAGATACGACATGCCCCACGTGCCGACGTTGCCGTTGGACCATGGCTGCTCTCCCGCCCATTCGATGGCGTCGCGGAACGCCTCGGCGCCGGCGATCCCCCACGGCGCGAGCTGGCCGGGACTCTTTCCGGCACCCGGCATGTCGACGCGCACGACGGCGTAGCCGTCGGGCACCCAGATGGCGGTGTTGACGGACTCATGGTTCTCGAACTGCAAGCCCTCGCTGTTGCCGAAGAAGTACTCCTCCTCCATCTGCTCGTGCTTCTCGAGGTCGTCGTCGGTGTCGATCGAGTGGTGGTTGAAGGCCTTGCCGTACGGGCCGCAGTTCACGATGACGGGGTAGTTGCCGGGCTCGGCGGGCCGGAACACGTCCGCGAACACGAACGAGCCGTTCTGCAGGTCGATCTTCACGTCGCGGAACCGGAGGATCCCCATCGCATTGCGCCGCAGCTCGTTGCGCGCATTCGCCGCCGACACGAGCCGCTTCGGGGCCTCATCATCGTAGATCCCAGCCGCGTGGAGGTCCTGGAGCAATTCGATGACGACCGGATCCTCGGTGAACTGCTGCACCTTGTCGGTCACGGCGGTGGCCGAGTAGTCGGCATCGTGGCGGAAGTTGATGCGCCGCGCGCCGATGACGTCGTGCACCTGCGGAGGGATGTCGGTCCCGTTGTCGCGGATCGTCTCGCGCCCGAGTGTGAAGACCAGTCGCGCGATGTTGGTGACGCCGGAGTCCTTGAGCTTGTCGAGGTTGCCGTCCACACGCGCGACGAGTTGGGCGAGGTGCAGCCGCGGTGCCGCGGTGACGTTTCCGATCGAATTGCCGCCGAGCAGGAACGCGATCCGCTCGCCCTCCTCGTACTCGAACTCGCCTCGCTCGTTCGTGAGGCCACGATGCGTGGGGGTCTCGTACTTGAGCCCGGCGATGGGTCCCGCGAGGATGCCGGTCAGTGCCATGGTCAGTCTCCTGGTCTTCTTCGACTGGTTCGGGTGGTGGTATTGCTGCTACTTGCGCTCGAGGACGCTCATGGATGAGGGACCCGCTTCGGCACCGGTCAACGCCCGCCCGAGGTTCTCGAGCCATGTGTCGAGGTTGTTGGCGGCGTGAAGGCTCCCGGCGCGGCAGTTGCGGGCGATCAGCTGCAGCGGCATCCGCTTGCTGATCGCCGAGGCGCCGGAGGCGCGGAAGAGCGTCTCGATGGCCGAGGCACAGGCATCCCACACGTACGCCGTGTCGGTGTGGAACTGCAGCGTCTCGCGTTCGGAGGGGTCGGCGCCGGCCGCGTCCAGCCGGTCGAGTGCAGCGACCGCGTCGCCGGCCACGAGACTCGCCGCACGGATCTGCTGATACGCGCGGCCGACGGTGTGGTGGGCGATCGGGGCATCGACCTGTTTCGCGTAAGGAGAGTAGGGAATGCTGCGCCGCCCGATACCTGCGAGGAACACCTCCAACGCCTGGTCGGCCATGCCCAGCGCGATCCCCGTGCTCGACACGAGCGACCGAGGCAGTCCGCCGCGGCGGGGGCCGCGGCCCTGCTTCGTCGCCTCGGCGATCCGCGCGCCGAGCAGTTCCGGGGTGCTGAAGTGGTCGTCGGGAACGAACAGCTCCCCGTCGGTGGCGACTGTCTGGCTGCCGGTCGCGGCCATCCCCATCGCGTCCCAGTCATCGCGTTCGATGAGGGAGTCCTTCGGGATCAGGGCCATGCCGACCTTGGAGTCGTCGGTGTCGTCCAAGAACGCGGCGAGGTAGCCATGCGATGCGTGGACGCTGCCGGTCGAGAAGGGCCACGCGCCTTTCACCATCCAGCCGCCGTCAACCTTCCGAGCGGTGCCGGACATGAACCGGCTGGTGCCGCCGACGGCGAACGTTCGGTTTCCCACCCAGGGCGACTCGTACACCGGCGCGATCACCGCGTCATCGAATGCGAAGCTCCACAGATTGCCACCGGCTGTCGCCCAGACCACCCAGGCCGTCGCGCCGCAGCCCGCGCCCAGTGCCCGGTAGATGTCGTGGATCTCGCGCGTGGTGAAGTCCGCACCGCCGAACCGACGCGGGGTGGCGAGCGTGAAGACCCCGGCCGCATCCAGCCTTTCGATCGTCTCCTGCGGAATGCGCCGCTGCACCTCGGCGACGGCCTGCTGCTCGCGCAGCCAGCCCCTCATCTCGGTGACGCGCTCGAGGATGTCCGCGGCCTGCGAGCGCTCGACTGTCGCCTGTGCTGCCATGGCCCTACAGCTTTCCATTCCGGAGGGGTGCGCCATCGAATCCGCCGACCGGTCGAATGACAGGATCGGATCCGTCTCGGGGACTTCCGGATGCATCCGGGTGATCGTCGAACCAGCCCTCTTTGGGATACCGGAACATCCAGTCGACGACGAGCTTGCGCTCCGCGATCAGCCAGACCCCCTCGCGCTGCTCGAAGCGGTCGAGGTAACGGCCCCAGAGTTTGACGGTCTCGTTCTTCCAGTGATGGCGCTCGGAGCCCTGATGGTCCGCGTTGAGGTAGGTCTCGACGTACGCCATGCTCGGGCCGTCGAACTCGATGAGGCTGTTGCCGAGGAAGTGCATCGTCCGCTCGAACCGCGGCATCTCGGCCGTGAGGAAGTCGAAGAAGCCCTCGACACCGCCGACATGCAGGCTCTCGGGGAAGTGGATGTAGGCGTCCGGGTGGAACGCACCGCGCACGAGAGACATGTCGACCCGGTCGAGCCCGCGGCAGTATCGCAGCAGGACGTCGTGGATCTCCATCCTGGCGGTCAGCTCTTCGATGTTCACTGGATCTCCTGGTTCTCGATGCGGGCCGCGTCGACGGGTGGATGGCGGTGGGTGTTGTCGACGATGTGATTGGTCAGGATGCCGAGCCGCTCGATCTCGACTTCGACCACGTCGCCCGGCTGCAGCAGCCACGGCGGTGTGCGAGCGTACCCGACTCCGGACGGCGTGCCCGTGGCGAGGAGATCCCCGCGGTTGATCGTGAACGTCTTCGAGATGTGGGCAAGCGTCTCTCCGACCCCGTAGATCATCTCCGCTGTGCTGCTGTGCTGCACGACCTCGCCGTTCACGCGCGTCTCGAGCCGCAGCCCGTAGCGGAGATCGCCGACCTCGGTGGCGGGCACCATGGGGCCGACCGGGCCCGAGTGGTCGCCGTTCTTGCCGATGATCCACTGCGACGTGAGCTTCTGCGCGCGGCGGGAGGTGATGTCGTTGAAAGTCGAGTAGCCCACCACCGCGGCGAGCGCCTCCTCGGGCGTGGCGTCGACGAGTGTCGCGCCGACCCAGGCCATCACCTCGCCCTCCCAGTCGAGTCCATCCTCGCCCGAAGGGATGGGGATCTCCGCTCCGCCGACACTCAGCGACGTCGGCCAGCGGGCGAAGAGGGTGGGGAATTCGGGCAGCGTCTCGTCGCGGAAGGATCCCTCGTTGACGTGATCCTGGTAATTGAGACCGACGCACACCACACGCGCGCTCGGCAGCACGGGGGGCACCAGTTCTACGGCCGCCGTGGCGAGGGTCGGTCCTGCGGGTTCGGACGCGAGGTGCGCATCCGGCGCGGACCAGAACGTGTCCAGATCCGTGATGACGGTGATCTCGGTGCCGTCGTCGTTCAGTGCTCCGACGAGCACCGCGCCGTCGCTCTGCTTCAGTCCGACGATTCGCATGCGCAACCCGCCTAACTCTTCGCCCGGATGACGAGCATGCTGGCAGGGAGGGTCGTGCGATTGACGACTTCACGCGTGGTCCCCGTCGTGAAGTGGGCGGAATCGAGAGGGCGGAGGACCTCTTCGACCCCCTCGGCGATCATCACGAGTTGGCCCGACAGGATGACGTACACGGTCTCGGCGTCTTGGGGCGCGAGCTCGGCCGCGCCGCCGGGCAGGTAGTGCGAGAGCGCCACGGTGAAGTCGGAGGTCGGAGTGGACGCGCCGCCCTGAAGGCGAACGGGGCCGACGCCGCTGTGACCGACCGGCTGGAACGGTTCCGCGTCGACGATCCTGGTGACTCGCATGGTCATGACCGGGCCTCTTCCTCGATGGGTTCGTGCGTGACGGTGGTTCCGCCCTCGCGGGTGCAGCTCCGCAGCTGCGCGCGGAGCGCCTGGAGCAGGTGTGGAACGTCGTGTCCGGCATCCGTGCCGAAGATGTAGAAGTCGGGACGTGACAGCACGATCCGGCATCCGTGCGCCTGGAACCACGCGCGATACGTGCCATCGACGTCACGGATGTCGCCGTCATCCGACAGTCGCGCCGATGTGCCGCCGATTCGGGAGAACCATTCCCGGAGCTCCTGCGGGACCTCGTCCAGCGGGTCGACAGCCATTCCGATCAGCTGCCAGCTGCCGCCCACCAGATCGTCGAACAGCCCGGTTGCGCCGTTCACCTCGATGCGTCCCTGGATGGACAGGGTTCCGGCGTGCGGGTCGTCGTCAGCGGTGATCGACGGCGTGCCCAGCCGAGGCTGCGGAGGTTCGACGGTGGCCGCCGCGGGATCCCGCAATTCCGCCAGCATCCGGGCGTCTCGCTCCGCAGCACGAATGGGATCGAGCTCGCAGATCACCTCTCCGAGCGCGATCGCCTCGTCGATGATCACCCGCACATGGGCGCTGCGCTCCGGACCGTACGTCTCGAGGATGGACTTCCCCGCCAGGCCGGCCGCGACCAGGTCGAGTCGCCAGGTCAGCGCCCGAGCGTCCCGCAGGCCGGCGCACAGTCCCTGGCCGAGGAAGGGCGGCATCAGATGAGCGGCGTCCCCCGCGAGGAAGATCCTGCCCTGCTGCCACTGCTTCGCCCATCGCCCGCGGAAGGTGTACACCGCATGGCGCTCGAGTCGCGCGTTGTCGGGCGTGACATCCCAGGGTGCCATCAGCCGCCAGGCCGCCTCGGGTCGGTTGAGCTCTTCCGTCGTGACGTCCGCGCGCCGCATGAACTCGAATCGTCGCCGTCCCGGTCCGCTGTTGACCGCGGTGGCGGGCTGTTCCGGGTCGCAGTACTGGGTGACGAATGCCTCCCACCGGCGGTCCACGAGGGGCTCGTAGTCGACGACGAGCCAGTCCGCTTCGAACTCGGAATCGGCGCTTTCGATGCCGACGAGGGTGCGGATGGTGCTGTTCGCACCGTCCGCCGCCACCAGCCGGCTCGCTCGCAGGTCCTGCGGGTGCGACGCCACGTCGGAATGGTTCACCACCGTGAGTGTGACGCCGGCGTCATCCTGCGTGACGGCGGTGGCGGCAAATCCCCGCAGGATCTGGACGGTCGGCATGCCCCCAGCGACCTGTTCGAGCACCTCTTCGAGGTCGGGCTGATAGAAGCCGTTGGTGTTGGCCCAGCCGGACTCGCCGGGTCGATTCCAGTTGATCGCGCGCAGCAGCACGCCGTCGCCGTTGCGGATCTGATACCCGCCGCGTTCGCCGCGGGACGGCTCGAACAGGTCCGCATGCTCGTCCATGACCCCCGCGGACTGGAGGATGCGCAGCGCCTCGTGGTCGATCGTGCACGCGCGCGGCATCGGGTATCTCGCCGGCCACCTCTCGACGACCGTCACCCGCCGTCCCTCACGCCCGAGGAGGATCGCGGTGAGTAGACCCACGGGTCCGGCACCCACTACGAGGAAATCGACCGGCACGGAGGACTCACTCGCCTTGACCGCATCCATCCGACTGCCGCTCCCGGCTAGTTGATCGCCGAGAGGAACCCGAGCCGCCCGTCGCCCGCGAACACATGCAGCTTGTTGAGGTTCATGTCGGGGTTCTGGCTGCCGTTGGGCTCGGGCACGAGCGGGTTGCCGCTCCAGCCCTGGAGTTTGCAGACGCGATGGGTGATCCGCCAACCATCGGGAGTGCGGGCGAGTTCGTCGTCGTACCACCCGGTGCCGGTCCACGTGGGTCCGCCTTCGGCGGCCTCGCGGATGAGCAGCCAATTGCCGTAGCTGAACGCGTGGGCGGTGTCGCCGTCCACATGCACCAGCTGCCCCATCATGGTGTGCTGATGGCTGTCGAGCGTCGCGTGGAAGGCCTCGAAGCCCTTCTTGAATTCGGTGAGATCCGTCCAGGCGGTTCCCGCGGGACCGAACTCGGCCACCACGTCTTTCGCGAAGATGCGCTCGAACAGATCCCACTGCCGGGCATCGAGCGCGAAGGCGTAGAGATTCAGGATCTCGACGATGGCTGCTTTGTCGTTCTCGACCATGGTGTGTTCCTCATCGAACGGGACGGTGTCGTACCTTGACCAGATAAACCATCTGAACCTTTAGACTAATTGCCGATTCTGCTTGCTCGGCCCGCATCTGTCAAGACGGCTATTCTATACTAACCATTGACATCTTTACGTGCACCTGGTTTGATTCAGAACGGTCCGAGCCGAAGGAGGCTGCATGTCCACGGACATCGACCCGGGATTGTTCCGAGAAGCACTCGGGCACTACCCGACCGGCGTCGCCGTCGTC
This sequence comes from Microbacterium deminutum, assembly GCF_039530205.1. NCBI lineage: Bacteria > Bacillati > Actinomycetota > Actinomycetes > Micrococcales > Microbacteriaceae > Microbacterium > Microbacterium deminutum. The sequence goes on along the minus strand of NZ_BAAAOG010000006.1, from coordinate 109,996 downwards.
ACAGCGGTGGTGGGCGGGGCTCCCGCAGGCATGGTCGTGGGGACGTTCTCGTCCGTCTCCCTGGATCCCCCGCTGGTGGCGTTCTTCCCCATGAAGGGCTCCGGCAGCTTCGCGGTGATCCGCAACGCGGCGAGCTTCTGCATCAATGTGCTGGCGTCGGATCAAGAGGCGCTCTGCCGCACGCTCGCCACGGGCGGGGCAACGAAGTTCGACGGCGTCTCCTGGCGACCCGCGCCGCTGGGTTCGCCGATCCTCGACGACGCGGTCACCTGGGTCGAGTGCACATTCGAAGAGACGCGCGAGGCCGGCGACCACTACATCGTGCTCGGTCGGGTGCGCGAGTTCGCGGTGGAGCGATCGACGCTTCCGCTGCTGTTCTTCCAGGGTGGGTACGGGCGGTTCACGCCCGGATCCTTCGTCGCCGCACCCGATCCGGAGCTCATCCAGGCGGCTCAGTTCGCGCAGTCCATCCGGCGGCGGGTCGAGAAGCTCAGCATCGAGTTCGATGTCAATTGCAGTGTGCTCGCGAAGATCGGCTGGGACGCGGTGCAGGTGCTCGCCGCGAACCGCAGCCCTCATGCCGAGCCGTTCCCGCTTGGTCACCGTCAGCCTCTCGTTCCGCCCTTCGGTGCGGTGTTCATGGCGCACGCGTCGGATGACGACGTCGACGCGTGGATCCGGCGAGCGCCGGATGACAGCCCGGAGCGGCGCGCTCTGAACGAGGCGATTCTCGAGAAGGTGCGCGAGCGGGGGTATTCGCTGCTCACCGCGAGCCCCCAGGTGATGCAGCGCCATGACGCGCTGCTGGCGGCCTTCGAGCAGTCCGAGCGACTGCCCCGGCAGGAGCGGGTCGTGCGGCAGGCGACATCCGATCTGACCGAGCATTTCACCCCGGACCTCGTCCGCGGCGAGACCTACGACATCGCGACGATCGTCGTGCTGCTTCCTCTCGTGGAGGGTCTGCCGCCGATGGCGATCCGGATGACGGGTCTTCCGCAGAACGCATCGACGGAGCGGATCGAGTCATGGATCGGCGGGCTCAAGCGCGTCGCCGAAGCCACCCCCGTCGGCGGGAAGGCGCGCGCATGATCCAGCCGCTGCAGGGGATCCGGGTCGTGGACCTCAGCCGGGCGATCGCCGGCCCGTACTGCACGGCGCTGCTCGCCGACATGGGGGCGGAGATAATCAAGGTGGAGAGCATCAACGGCGGCGATTCCGCTCGCGCCTGGCCGCCGTTCGAGAACGAGCACAGCCTGTACTTCGAGTCGCTGAACCGCAGCAAGAGGTCTATCTGCATCGACTTCTACTCCCCCGAGGGACGCGACATCCTCGACCGGCTGATCGAAGGCGCCGACGTGCTCGTCGAGAACTTCAAGCTCGGCACCCTCGACAAACTCGGCTTGACCACCGAGCACCTCGCCGAACTCAACCCCGACCTCATCGTCGCGTCGGTGACCGGCTTCGGTTCGACGGGTCCGCTGAAGGACGATCCTGGGCTGGATCAGGTCGTGCAGGGGATGTCGGGGCTGATGTCCGTGACCGGCCCGCCTGGCGGTTCCTTCCGCGTCGGAGTGTCGATCGTGGACATCACCTCCGGGATGGTCAGCGCCTTCGGCATCGTCTCAGCGCTGCTGGGCCGGGCGCGCGGCGGCGCGATCAGCCGCGTGTCGACGTCACTTCTCGAGACAGGGATGAACCTGTCGGTGTTCCAAGGTCAACGGGCGCTCAGCCTGGGCGTGGCCCCCACTGCGCAGGGCAACAACCACCCGACGATCACCCCGTACGGAACGTTCCGCACCGCGACGGAGCCGATCAACATCGCTGTCGGCAACGAGAAGCAGTGGCGCGCCTTCTGCGCGCTGCTCGGGATGCCCGACACCGCCGACGATCCCCGCTTCCGCACCGGCCCGCTGCGCACCGCCAACCGAGGCGAGCTCACCGGCATCCTCGAATCGGTGCTGTCGACCAAGCCCGCCGCCGAGTGGGTGCCGCTGATCACCGAGGCCGACATCCCGTGCGGACCGATCTACGACTACACCCAGGCGTTCGAATCCGAGCAGATCGCCGCACTCGGACTCGTCCAGGAGGTGCAGCGGCAAGACGGCAGCCGGCTGCCCCTTGTTCGCGGCCCGCTCAGTGTCAACGGACTGGCCAGCGAGATCCACTCCCCTCCCCCTCTCCTCGGCGAGCACACCGCGCAGATCCTCCGCGAGCTCGGCATCACCGGGGAAGCCATCGAACGCCTCGAAGCAGCCGGCCGGGTGAAGGTTGACGAGAGAACGACCGCGGCCCGGCGATGACCATGACCGACGTGAGCACAGGCATCCGAGTCGGCATCGTCGACGGCATCGCCTCGGTGGAGATCGACAACCCTGCTCGCCGAAATGCGCTGACGAAGTCGATGTGCCTCGAACTCCAGCACGTGATGCTCCGGCTGGATGCCGACCCCGACGTCGTCGTCATCACCCTGAGTGGTCGTGGCATCACGTTCTGCGCCGGCGCCGCGCTCGATGAGATCACCTCCGTGCTGCTGGACCCTCAAGACGACGGGACCTTCGTCGACCACCTCAGCGCCGCAGACCACGCGATCTCCTCCGCCGCGAAACCCACCGTGGCGATCGTCGACGGACCCTGCATGGGGGGCGGCTGGCAGATCGCGGCAGCCTGCGACTTCATCGTGGCAAGCGAGCGCTCCATCTTCGCCATCACCCCCGCGAAGCTCGGCATCATCTATCCGCGCAGCGGCATCGAAAGACTGATCAGGCTGGTGGGGCCGGCCACGGCGAAGTTCCTGCTGTTCACGGGAAGGTCGCTGACCGCCACGCAGGCATTCGATGTGGGCCTGGTGGCACACGTCATCCCCGATGACGACTTCGCAGAGGACAGCGACGCGCTCGTGTCATCGCTTCGCGACAACTCTCAGTTCTCGATCCACACCCTGAAGCACCTCGTGGACCGCACGACGGCCGACGATCCCCACCTGGCTGACGAGTGGGTACGAGCCTGGCAGGCGGCGGCCGAAGGTCCCGACATGGCCATCGGCATCGACGCGTTCGTCGGCCGGGAGAGGCCGAAGTTCGCCTGGGGGCCGGCGTGAATGCCCCCCGGCTATGCTGGCGGGATGTCGACGGATGCTGGCGAAGTCTCGCCGCTCCGCCGCCCCGGCCGACGTCCCGGCCCCAATCAGACCCGCCAGCTGATCCTCGACACCGCGCGCATCCGATTCGCCGAGGACGGCTTCAAAGGCACGACGATCCGCAGGATCGCGACGGATGCCGGAGTCGATCCCTCGCTGATCATGCAGTTCTTCGGCACGAAGGACACGCTCTTCGGCGAGGTAATGTCGATCTCCCCGAAGGCGCTCTCCCAGTTCGCCGAAGCCTTCGAGGGACCCCGCGAAGCGATCGGCGAGCGCGTCGCCCGCGCCTTCTTCGCCATCTGGGAGGGCGACCCGCAGGACTCCGAGCCCCTGCTGGCGATGCTGCGCGGGGCGATCGGCAACGAGCGGGCCACGGCGCAGCTGGGCGCCTTCCTGCAGGCGCGCCTGAAGCACACGCTCGGCCCCGACCAGGCTGTCCGGGTGGGAATCGCCTCAGCGATGCTCGTGGGCATCGTCGTCGGACGCCGCATCGTGCAGATCCCCGCGCTGGCGAAACAGGATGCCGAGACCCTCATCGCGGTGATCGCACCCGCGCTCCAGGTGGTCCTGACCGGCGACGACCGCTAGCGCGAATCGTGAGCGTGACCCATCCGCATCCGACCGGAAGCGGGCAGACTCCGCGAGCCCGCTTCACGAACCGTGAGAATATATAAACGCATGTTGAGTTTGTGCGTCGATGCACATACGCTCGCAAGCGAATCACCGTCCGGCACAGGACAAGAGAGATGAGGAGTTCGCTTTGAGCGACGACCAGAAGATTTACATCCCGTCCACACCGCTGCCGGCTCCGCGGACCGGTCTGCTGACCGCATTCGATCCGGGCACTCGTGCTCTCGAGGCAGGATTCCAGATCGCGCCGCAGTTCAAGCCCCTGCCCGTCGACGTGGTGTTCGAGAAGGATGTCGCCGTCACCCTCCGCGACGGCGTGACCATCTATGTCGATGTCTTCCGCCCCGCAGGCGCTGACAAAGTACCCGTCATAGTGGCGTACAGCCCCTACGGCAAGGGGCAGGGCACCTCCGTCAGCGTGATGGGCGTATTCGGACTGGTGGGTCTCGACAACAGCATCGTCTCCGGACTGGAGAAGTTCGAAGGACCCGACCCGGCATACTGGTGCGCCCAGGGCTACGCGATCTGCAATCCCGACATCCGCGGCATCGTCGACTCCGACGGCGACAGCGTGCTGTGGGACCGCCAGGACGGCCGCGACTGCTACGACATCATCGAATGGCTGGCCGAACAGGACTGGTGCAACGGTCACGTCGGAATGAGTGGGACGTCTTATCTCGCCGCGTCGCAGTGGTTCACTGCCGCCGAGCGGCCTCCCCACCTGGCAGCGATCAACCCGTGGGAGGGGGTGAGCGACGTCTACCGCGACCTCGTCATGCGCGGCGGCATGCCTGACACCGGATTCGCGGGCCTGCTTCAGGGCGGCAGCTTCTTCGGCAAGAGCCAGAAGGAGGACATCCTCGCCGAAGCCGCGCAGTACCCGCTGATGACCGAGCTGTGGGAGAACAAGATTCCCGCCTTCGGCCAGATAAGCGTGCCGGCGTATGTGGTGGCCAGCTACTCCAACACCCTGCACACGGCAGGGACCTTCCGAGGCTGGCGTCGGATCGCCTCCGACCAGAAATGGCTGCGCATCCACAACACCCAGGAATGGCCCGACTATTACGACGAGGACAACGTCGAAGACCTGCGACGTTTCTTCGACCGCTACCTCAAGGGTGAGGACAACGGCTGGGAGCAGACTCCCCGGGTCCGCTACGCCGTGCACGATCTGCAAGGCGGCGACAAGGTCAACGTCGCTGCCGACCAGTTCCCGCCTGCCGGGGTGACCTCGACGAAGTTCTATCTCGACGGTCGCCGGCGAGTGCTCACAACCGACCAGCCCGTCGAGGACGTGGCGGCGATGTACACCGTCGCGGCGAACCCGAACGCCGTGTCGTTCCTCGTCCGCTTCGACGAGGAGACCCAACTGGTGGGGTACCCGAAGGCTCACCTGTGGGTCGAAGCACGAGACTCCGATGACATGGACCTGTTCCTCCTCATCCAAAAGCTCGACGCGCATGGCACACCGCTCGCACAGTTCACAGTGCCGAACCAGACCGCAATGGTTCACGACGTCACCGACCACGGCGCCACGATCCTCAAGTACAAAGGCTCCGACGGCAGGCTGCGGGCATCCCTACGCCACCTCGACGACGCCCTCGCGACCGATGAGATCCCCGCCCACACGTTCGACCGTGTCGAGAAGCTCTCACCCGGCGAGATCGTCGAGCTCGACATCGAACTGCTCCCGATCGGACTCGCGTTCCATCCCGGCGAACAGCTGCGATTCGTCGTCAGCTCACGCAACCTTCTCGGGACCATGATGCCCGGCATCCAGGAGTACGTCGGCGCGAACAAGGGACAGCACGTCATCCACACCGGCGGACAGCACGCCTCGTACCTGCAGCTTCCCCTTCTCACTGTCTGAATCACCTCAGCTCTGTGCGCCGTCATCTCGAATCGGGATGACGGCGCGCGTAGCCTTGCCGACGCCCCAGACCTGGTGATCGGCTGCGAGCATCCCGCGCGCGGGCTGCCCAGTAGCGACTGGGCATCTCAACGAGCAACCCGCGAGGCGCGTCGATACCCCCAACGCAGCACGTTCTATGCCGCGATCACCGAGGCAATTGCGGACGCGGCCGGCCGCCATGGGTATGCCGTTGCCCTCTGCGTGAGTCACGACGACACCGCACTGGACCGCGCCCGACTGGAGATGCTCGCCGAACATCGAGTCGCCGGAGTGCTGCTCGTTCCGGGAGTCGCAACCGGGACGCAGCTGCGTCAACTGCGGATGGTCGGTGCGCGGCTGGTGCTCGTCGACCGAGTCGTCGATGACGAAGCCGGCTGTTCGGTCGTGATGGACGATATCGCCGGCGGACGGCTCGCGACCGAGCAGCTGCTCAGGTCATCGCCGAAGGGGACATTGTCCTGGTGAATGGTCCAGACTCCATCCCGCAGTGCGTTGCCGACGCGACGGAGATTTCGCCGCGCTCGAGGCACGAGGGCAGAGCCGCGCCCAAGTGGTGGAAGTCGAGTCGGCCGCGATGCCGTCGAAGACGGAGTGCGGATCGGCCGCCTCCAAGCGGCATCCCCCGAACTGCGCCGGATCTTCTGCACGACGACCAACTGGCCGTCGGCGTGATCCGCGGGCTTCGCGCCGAAGGACGGCAGGTAGCCGAGGACGCTCGGGTGGTCGGCTACGGCGACCTCGAACTTGCGACCGAAGGCGACGTGCCGCTGACCACGATCGCCCAGCCCCAACGCGACGTGGGACAACTCGCAGTCGAGAGGATGCTCGCCGAGATCACCGAAGGGCCCACACGCCATCATTCGGTCACCGTGCTGGAACCCATGCTGGTTGCCGAGGCTCAGCGCCGTAGCTCGCGTGACACTCACCCCCCGTCCCGCTTGCGCGTGCGACGATGACCAGGATTCGACGGAAGGGCTCAAGCTGTGGCGTCTGGGGTGCCGCACGTGGGGTCGTGGGCTGCCGAGCTGTCTCGCGAAGGTCTTCGGGTGCAACGTATGCGGCTTCCGTGGGGAATCCGTATTCAGGCGGCCAGCGATCGTGCGGCGACGGATGCCTCGTCCGGCCAGTCGATGGACATTCCGCCGGCGGAGTTGGCCGCGTTGGCGAGGGCGTGGAGGTAGTCCGGGTCGAGCGTGACGGGTTCCGGAGAGTCGAATTCGAACAGCAACGGGATGGAGGGCTGCATCCACAGCGTGGATCGGCCGCCTGCGGTGTGATCAGGGTGACGCCAGCTCACCGTGAACGATTCGTTGCGCCGCAGCTTTGTCGTGGCGACCACTTTCAGGTGCGCCAGCACCCAGTCCGGGATGGAGGCGGACAGCATCCCGTTCCCGTAGTGAAGCGTGCCCATCCCAGTTCGTCCCTTCTCTGCGACCTCTGGCCGACCCGCGATGCGGGGGTCATCAACGACTTTGTACACGGTCCGACATAATCTGTCAATACCAGTTTGTGTGTGATTCATGTATTGTGTAATTGTCTGGACTTGTCAGGACGGGATGCGTAGTGTGGAGCGCCATGATGGTGGACAGCTCGAGGACCACGGTGGCCGTCAGGCACGGCGACGCGTCGCTGTGGCATGAGGTCGAAGCGGGGTTCTGGGTCGGCAGCAGGACCGGGCAGTTCCTCGGGACGATCGAACGCCACCGTGATCGATTCTTCGCTCGTGACTGCGTGGGCGCGTCGCTTGGCGTGTATCCGTCGGTCGAGGCGGCGTGCTGCGTGCTCGACTCCGACCGCAAGCCGAAGGAGCAGTCGTGCCGCAAACAGTGATGCGCCATGAGGGCGAACACCTCTACGCCGACCAGCCCGCAACGCCGGAGGGCCGGCGATTGAGCGACGCGATCCTGCGGTGGCGTCGCGCCGAGCGCATTCAGGCGGAACGGGCGCGTCACGCCTCAGGGCTTTCCGTCCTCGACCTCACCGCGCTGCGATACCTGGTGCAAGGCGCCCGCGACGGACGTGATCTCAGTCCCAAAGACGTGATCGTGATGCTGGACACCTCCAGCGCAAACGTCACCAACATCATCGAGCGGCTCGTCACCCACTCCTACCTCACCCGGGACCAGCATCCGACAGACCGGCGCGCGCACTTCCTCAGACCCACGCCCGAGGCGATCCGCCTGGTCGACGACTCCTACGCCCCGCACCATTCGGCCATCGTTGCCGTCATCAATTCGCTGGACATAGGCGACACGGAAGCCGCCACCAAAGTCATCCAGCAACTCGTCGACGCACTCGACGCCCTCGACCATGCCGTCGACCGGTGAGCAATCGGACGGGGGTATCTAGCCAGCCGGCGTTTCCTCAGGCAGCACGCCGCGACGACCGGCGGGAGGTTGGGAAATGGCGTAGGCGCTCGCCACACGTAGTGGACCCGCAATGACCCGCTGCGCCCGCGGCGGTCAAGGACGGGGTGGTTCTGCAGGTTCCGGGAGAATCGTGAGTCCGCTGGGACTGCTCGCTTCGTTGATCAAGTCCTCCACCCACCTGCGATTGATGTGGGGACTGCAGCCGCCGTAGAAATGAAACTGGACCGGAATCGACTCGTGGATCCAGAAACTGCGATGCCCACTGCCGTCAGCCATCTGCAGCTCGAACATGAAGGATTCCCCGCGCCGCAGCTTGTGCATCACGACGATCCGAAGGTGGGCGAGGGTGCGGTCGTCGATCTCGACGGCGTTGCGGACCGAGTCGTAGACGAACCTGCCCATGACGCGATCGTAGGCCGAGCAGCCTTCCGCGGACCAGTAGTGGCCCGCGGCAACCGGTCGCCACCACCCGTTGACTCGCCAGGTGCCTCACTCGCGAACCTTCCCGATCAGGGGTCGCAGGGCGCTGCTGCTCATGCCGGGATGGGTGCAGGCAGCACGAGGTCGACCCGGAACCCGTCGGCCACTCGACACGCCTCGACGTTCCCGCCGTGCGCCTCGACGATGCCACGCACGATCGCGAGGCCGAGCCCCGCGCCGGGCGCATGCGCGGCCTGCGCATCCGTGGTGCGCGCGGTGTCGGCGCGCCAGCCGACATCGAAGATGCGACCGAGATCCTCAGAGGCGACGCCGCTGCCGTGGTCCAGCACGCTCACGACGAGATGACCATCCTCTCTGGTGACCACGGAGACAATGATCTCGGAGCCGTCGGGAGCATGTCGGATGCTGTTCGCGAGCAGATTTCCGATCGCGCGGGTGAGCTCCCGCGGGTCGGCCCACAGCAGATGTCCGGCGACGCCGGCATCGACGATCTGGATGCCGCGCCGCGCCGCGACAGGCTGCACATCGGAGACGGCATCGGATATCAGGTCGAGGAGCACCACGATCTCCGGGTGGAGCGGAAGAGTTCCGCTCTGCAGTTGGGACAACCGGAAAAGGTCGTCAACCATCCGGTTCAGGGTCTCGACCTTCGCACCGATGAGGTGAATGTACTCGTCAGGATCATCAACCACGTGGGCCTCGAGCGCCTCCGTCATCGCCGCGAGCCCCGCGAGCGGGGTGCGCAAGTCGTGGGATATCCACGCGAAGAACTGACGACGCGCAGCATCCAGCGTCTCGATCTCGGCGCGCGCCCGCTCCAGCCGGATCGAGGCGTCGGCGAGCTCGGCCTCGAGCTCTGCGAACTCTCGCCACGCGCTCGATCCCGCAACGACCGCGGCGCCATCGCCGATCCGTTGTGCGGCCGCCGTGAGCCGCTCCAGTGTGGGCCGCACGAACTGGATCGTGACGAGCGCCGCCGCCGCGAGACTCATGAGACCCGACACCCCGACGACCCACGAGAGCACCACCAGATCGTGGGCCGAGAAGTACATTTCCACGAGCACCGCGATCGTCGAGCAGACGATCGCGACGACGGTCGCGATGATCACGATCGAGAACTGTGATGTGATCGGGCCGCGCCGATTCGCGCGCAGCACCAGCCACGCGAGCGTTGTCACGATACCCGTGCAGACGACCGTCGTGACGACGATCAGCACGAAGTCGGCGAGACTCAGCATCGGGGTTCCACCGTGAACCGGTAGCCCGCTCCCCACTCGGTATGCAGGTGGCACGGGAACCGCGGGTCGTCCTCGATCTTCTCGCGCAGGCGCCGAACATGCACGGTCACTGTCGAGGCGTCGCCGAAACCCCAGCCCCACACCTCCCGCAGCAGCTCATCGCGGCTGAGCGCGCGATCCGGGTGGCGGCTCAGATAGAACAGCAGTTCGTATTCGCGTGCCGTGAGAGCGACTTCGCGGCCCCGCGCCCATACCCGTCGGTGCCCGGGGTCGATACGAAACGGTCCGACAGCGAACTCGATCGGCGCGGCAGTGGGCGCGGCACGTCGCCGAAGCTGCGCCTGCACCCGCAGCTGCAACTCACGCAGGGCGAACGGCTTGGTGATGTAATCGTCGGCGCCGGTCTCGAGGCCCCGGATGCGCTCATCGACCGCGTCGAGCGCCGTGAGCATGATGATCGGAATGTCGGAGCGTTCGCGCACTTCGCGGCAGAGCTCGTCGCCGCTCAGGCCCGGCAGCATGCGATCCACGATGAGCACATCAGGGAGGCCCTTGTTCAGTGCGCGCTGAGCCGTCACACCGTCGGCGTACTGGTCGACGGCATAGCCCGCAGCCCGGAGGTAGTCGCCTACCACCGTGCGCACGGTGGGGTCGTCCTCGACGAGAGTGACGCGAGCGGCGTCGTCCATGGAATCGAGGGTAGACGGATGCCGCGCCCGCCGGTGCTCGCGGGTCGCGGATCTTACGGGTCTGAAAGGTCTCTTACGCCTGCGAAAGGTGCTGCCTCGTCACCTCTCGGGATTGCTTCACTGGCACCCGATGCGGTCGGCGTCCCAGTCCGGCCCGTGATTCAGGAGGCCACACCATGAGAACCATGACTCGTGCCGTCATCGCCGCCGCTGCCGCGGCGACCCTGGTCGGTTTCGGCGCGGGCGCGGCGAACGCCGCGCCGCCGACCGTTCAGACCGGTCGCCCATCCGTCGGGACGGTCTTCGTGCAGACCGATGCCGTCGCGGGCAACAGCATCGTGAGCTACGACCGACTCGCGGATGGCAGTCTTCGTCAGGCGGGCGTCTACCCCACGGGCGGCCTCGGCGTGTCGCTCGCTGGTGCCGTCGTCGATCGACTCGCATCGCAGAGCTCGCTCGTCCGCTCGGGGCCGTCGCTGTTCGCCGTCAACGGCGGCAGCAACACGATCACGTCGTTCCTGGTCGTCGGAGACCGGCTCGTTCGGCATCAGGTGATCGGCTCAGACGGGCAGGCCCCGGTGAGTCTCGCCGCGCATGACAACCGTGTGTTCGTCCTCAACGCCCGAGCCGGCGGGTCGATCCAGGGATACGTCAACCTGTTGGGGCACCTCGTGAAGATCCCCGCCTGGCATCGCGAGCTGGGACTCGACCCGACGGCAGTGCCGGAGTTCACACACACGCCGGCGCAGATCGCGTTCACCCCCGACGGGTCGAAGCTCGTCGTGACGACCAAGGCCAACACGAGCGCGTTCGACGTGTTCAGCTGGAGGCGCGGCGGCCTCTCGGCGCAGCCCGTCGTGACGGCCGTCCCTGGGGCGGTCCCGTTCGGGTTCCAGTTCGACCCCGCGGGCCACCTCATCGCGAGCGAGGCGGGTACAAACTCGATCGCAAGCTTCACGGTGAACCCCAACGGCACCGTGACCCAGATCGCAGCCGTGGCGACCGGCCAAGCGGCCACCTGCTGGACCGTCGTGACCGGCGGGTATGCCTTCGTCTCCAATGCGGGCAGTGCGACGCTCAGCGGCTACCGTATCGGTCCGGGCGGCTCGCTCACCGCGGTGAGCGTGACGCCCACGGATGCCGGCACCGTGGACGCCGCCGTATCCGCCGACGGCCGGTTCCTCTATGTGCAGACAGGCGCAGCGGGGCTCGTCGACGAGTTCGCGATCAATTCCGACGGCACGCTGACTCGAATCGGATCCGTCAGCGTTCCCAACGCGGTCGGTGGCGAAGGGATCGTGGCGCAATAGCACTGCGTCGATCAGGCGGGATCGGGCCTCGCCCGCTCCCGCCTGCCTGGTGGATGGCAGCTCCGATCGGTCTCGACCTTGCCTCATCCATCTCAAATGTGGCGCCGAGTGCGGTCGGGAGCCCCGTCCAGCGCAAGCAGAAGCCCCCGAGTTCCCGGTGTTTCAAGGTCTCTCGGGGCTTCGATCTCGAACCCGACTCGCCCGCAATCATCGGACGTCGAGTTCTCAACAGTGCGCTCGGCTGTCCTCGATCTGGTCATTCGATCACACCGGTGTTCATACCTCGCGCTCATTCTCCTTCTACCTTCCCGCGGCCCTCAGTTGTCGCACCAGGGGCCTCGAGGACCCTACTCCCTGGGCTCTCACCAGTTTCGGTGTCCGCGATCGGCACCACAGTTGAGACTCATTGTCGGGTGTCGAAGGCGGGGACGATCCGACCTAACGTCCGAATTGCGGTGTTTCTGATCGAGATCCCGCGGCTGGTTGTGGGCACGAGGAAACGGGCCAGGAGGGGGGCGCCCGCACCGGAGCGGGCAGTTCGTCGTCGGTGGGTGCGCTCGTACGCGGCGAAGGCGGCGGCCGGGTCGGTCGGGGACGCGCAGATCGCGTCCGCGAGGGTTCGTGCACCGACGATCGCGTTGCTGGATCCTTCGCCGAAGACCGATACGCAACTGGCGGCGTCTCCGACCAGAGCGATGCGCCCGGTGCTCCAGCTGGGCACAGTGATGCGCGTGACCTGATCGAAATAGACGTCGGATGCGGTGTGCCAAGCTGCGAGTGCGCGCTCGGTCAGCGATCCTCGGTCGCGGTATGCGTCTTCGATGAGCACAGTTGCGCGATGGGGATCGTGGTGGTCGTACGCCGGTCGACTGCGGAAGATGAACGCCGCCCCCGGGTTGCCGCCCGCGGGATGGATGGCAAGGGCCGTCCCGGGGTTGTTGAGGAGGATCACCTCACGCGGGTCTGTGTCGACGGCGTCGGTGCGGACGGTTCCGATGAACAGCCCCATCGGACGTGAGAAGCGCTGCTCCGCCCCGAAAGTCAGGCGCCGTACTGCTGAGTGAAGTCCGTCCGCGCCGATCGCGAGATCGAAGCGGTCTTCACCGCCGCGAGAGAACCGAGCATCGACACCTGCGTCGTCCGAGGCGAGGACCGCGACGGAGTCCCCGGTGATGATCTCGGCCGAGTCGTCGACGGCATCCAGCAGCGCGGTGGCGAGTTCGACACGTGCTATCTCGACCTCGTCGTCGGGGTTGCTGCTGCGGCGGGTGCGGATCACTGCTCGCCGGTTCCCATCCGGGTCGACGAACACGAGTCGTTCGACCCCGGTGGCCGCCGCAGCGAGTCGCGGCCAGATGCCCATCGCGCGGGCGGTCGCCGCTGCGGGACCCCGCACATCGACGGGGCTGCCGCTGGAGCGCACTCGATCAGCCGACTCGACGATCGTGACGCGATGGCCGCCGGCTGCGAGCCAGTAGGCGAGAGTTGCGCCGGCTATCCCGCCACCCGATATGAGAACCCGCAGACAGGCCACTCGCCCATTCCACCATCCTTGCGTGCCATGCACAGGGCATTTCTGGATGCGGGCACTCACGGGACCAAGTCATCGCCTCAGGAACACGTCGTGCGTCGCCGCCGCGGAATCGGTGCTTTCCCTGCCCGAGTCGCGAAAATCGAAGGCGACGGAGTCGCCCGAGCACTAGATTTGGAGTCACGGAGTGCCGGGAAGTCTGGTCGGCGATCACAATCGCTGACCCCGCCCGGAGGGTGCCGTGTCCGACGAGTTCCTCTTCTCGATCATCGTCCTCGTGGTAGCCGCTGTGCTCCTCGCGGGCACATTCTCCAACCGGCTGACAGCGTGGTTGCGGATCCCGGCGCCGGCGCTGTTCCTGATTGCCGCCGCTGTGGTCGCGCTGTTCCTTCCCGCATTGGGACCAGCAGCCCGTCAGATCGACGAGCGGATCGTTTCGGTGGCGCTGGTGCTCATCCTCTTCGACGGCGGTATGCACATCGGCTGGCGACGCTTTCGCGCATCGGCCGGTGCCGTCGCTTGGATCGGCGTCGCGGGCACCGCGGTCACCGCAGCGGCGGTCGCTGCTGCCGCCCATCTGATCCTCGGGTTCGACGGGCAGGTGTCACTGCTCCTCGGGGCGGCGCTGTCGCCGACCGATCCCGCCGTGGTGTTCTCGGTGCTGGGCCGACGCGAGATCGCCGGCCGTTCAGGCACGATCCTGGAGGGCGAATCCGGCGCGAACGACCCCGTCGGGATCGCATTGCTCGTCAGTCTGTTGACCGCCGGAACCGCCGTCGGATCTCCACTGCTAGCAGCAGTTCAGGAGTTCGCGATCCAGATGGTGGTCGGCGCGGTCGTCGGCATCGCCGGGGGGCTGGCGCTTGGTTTGCTCATGCGTCGTGTGCACCTGCCCAGCGGAGCGCTCACCGCGGTGTTCGTCGCCGCCGCGGCCGTGCTCATCTACGCCGGCGGCTCCGCGCTGCAGGGATCCGGCTTCCTCGCCGTGTTCATCGCCGGCATTCTCGTTGGCGACGTTCGCGCCCGGTTCCGGCACGAAGTCGACACCTTCTCGGCCGGCCTGGCGAGTCTTGCCGAGATCGTCGTCTTTGTGCTCCTCGGCCTGAGCGTACAACTGCAAGACGTGTTCCAGCCGACGACGCTGCTCGCGGGGGTGACGATCGCAGCTCTACTGATCCTCGTCATCCGGCCTCTGCTCGTCGGAGTCATCACACTCCCGATCCGATTGACTCCCGGCGAGCGGGCATTCGTGCTGTGGGCCGGGCTGAAGGGAGCGGTTCCGATTCTGCTCGGCATGTTCATCCTCAGCGCCGCCATCCCCGGCGGCGAGAGGCTCTACGCGATCATCTTCATCGTGGTGCTGATCTCCGTCGTCGTTCAGGGAGGACTCATCCCCGTCGCCGCCCGACTACTGCGTGTTCCGATGCGTCTCGTCCACCCGGGGCCCTGGAGCGTCGACGTCCGTTTCTCGGAAGAGCCGGACGGTCTGCAACGACATGCAGTCGAGACGGGGTCTCCCGCCGATGGGAGCACGATCGCTGATCTCCCCGTCGGAGAACGTGCGTGGATCAGCGTGATTACCAGGGAGGGACGAAACCTCCCGGTCCGCAACACCACGCGCCTCCGGGCAGGCGACGTCGTACTCACTCAAGTCGACCCCGATCACCGGATCGATGAATGGTTCACCGCGCGCGGCACTTGACAATCGGCGGTAGGAGCGGAGCTGGCAGTTGGTCTCTCGAACTTCCGGAGTCCGGATGTTCGAACCTGTCGCAACCTCACCCACCGTGGGGAAACTGTCATGTCTGGCACATCGGTGACCGTTCTGAATCAGGACCTCGGTAACAGTTCCGGGCTGGTTGGTGGTGACACTTCTTTCTCTATCTGCGAAGAATGAGTCATGTTGAGCCTGTTGATCCCCGTGTCCGTTTCGCGATCGCACTGTGGCCGCCGGACGCGGCTCGCGCGGCGGTGACCACGTCCTGCGCCGAGCATGAGATTTCGAGGAAGAACGTTCTACGCGATCCGCAACCGAGCCGTTGTGGAGGGGCAGCCTGCCGCGCTCGAGCCGCGCTCTCGCCGACCGAAGAGCACGGCTTGGATCACCGACGAGGTGAAGCACAGGCTGTCGGGGTGCGGGCCGCATTGGAGTCAGGCACCGCATGGAGAGGTGCTATCCCGTGATCGAAGATCCGCCGACGCGCGCTCCAGGAATCGTGCGCATGTCGTCCCGCGCTCGTGCGAGTGGATCTCGACGTAGGCGAGTCTGGAGTGGTCATCGATCGCGGCGTGCACGTAGCGCAGCCGATTCCTCGTCCACGGACCTTCTCACTGCGGCCGTGGGTGCACCATCCACCGCCGTCGGGGATCCGGCCGAGATTCCTCGCGTCGATGTGGATCCGTGACCCGGGATAGGCGTGCTCGTACCGGTTCGCGGACCGCCGTGACGCCTTCATCAGCGCGCCGGTGACGGGGTTGAGCTCACATAGCAGCGGAACATGACAGCGACGCAGTACTCGTCCGACACAGACGCGTGCATCCCGAGGCGGGCGCCGATGAAGACCGGGCCACGGCGGGTCAGCTAACGCAGGATTCGGACCCTCTTGGCACGGGCCAGTGCTGTGCGGATGCGCGTGGGCGACGCTGGAGCGATCATGCAGGCGGCGATGCTTGCCTAACGGAACGGACGCCTTCATCGCCACGCCGTCGTGCGAGAGATACCCATCTCCGCGGCGACGTGCGCGACCGCACGCCGCGACTGGATGCGCTGCACCATGATCAACCTGCGGGCCGGAGTCAGCCGGGCGTCAGCGTGAGACAGGAGAGACCTCCGTGGGTTCGAGCTGAAGAACTAGACAGCTCCGACTCGACCCCGGAGGTCTCTCCTACGTCAACAACGATCTGGGTCAGTACCGCAAGGCAGCAGCACCGCCCGGCTCCGCCATCACGTATCAGATGAACCTCAAGCGTCCTCAAAGGGGGTGAGAACCGGTTTCGAGCACGATTGGCGGCCGCGAGCGGTCTGGTTCACAACGAGGCATCTGATCGGATGTCGAAGGCAGAGCGCGAGGGCAGCCATGGACGCAAACGAAGTCGCTATTCGTCGAGAACGCTGGCGTCAGTACTTCGCCGGATCGCTCGGCGGCTCCCCCCATCAGATCGACGCGGCCGCCGACGCGGCGATGTACATCGTGGTGAACCGCGGCGATCAGGATGCCGCCATCGCGGCCGGGCGCACAGCGCACAAGGGAGGTTCGGTGCAGGCATCTCGATCGCCGGCACCGGCGTCGGGGGCTCGAACAGCCTCGACTATTGCCGACGGACGCCGAACCAGTCCGAATAATGTCTCCTACGCCGGTTCCGCCGGAGTCGTGACGGACCTGCAGCAGCGGCAGGAGATGATCGGGCGCACGTACTTCACGGTCTGGAGCTTTCGTATCAACAGACCAGACGGATCGCTCGCGACGCCGGTGCCGGTCGAGATGCGTGGCCGATACTTTCGCGGCGCCATCCAGAACGGCGATGTCGTCGACATCGGTCGTGCGCTGCGACCGGGCAGCCTCTTGCGACCTCGCCACGTCAGGAATCTGTCGACCGCGAGCGAGGTGAAAGCCGTCGGCCGAACGCATCGCGTTGCCCGGGGTGTGTTTGCAACGATCTTCCTCCTGGTGTTCCTGGCGATCTTCCTCACTGCTGCGGCCGCGATGCTGCCGCAGTTCTTCAACATGCCACCGTCCTTCCCGTTCGGACCATGACAGATCCCATGGGCGGACTGCCGCCGCAGCCACCTCCGCAACCGCCTCCACTCCCCGCCGACATGCCGCCTGCCGTGTTCCCGCAGGGTCCATCGATGGATGCGCTGCAGAACAATCAGTTCGCCTGGTCGAATCCGGCTCCTCCGTTTTCGCCCCAAATCCCCGATCCGGCGACGTATCCGCCGGTGTTCGACGCTGCCTCTCAGCCGCCGACGCCGTTCGACGCCGCACCGCAGGTGCCGGGCTGGCAGCCGGCGGATGCGCCGGGAGTCGACCCGACGTGGCAGGTTCCTCCGACGTTCGACCCTGCTTCGCCGGGGCCGAGCTGGCAGCCCGCCGAGCCGCCCGTGATCGACATCGGGTCCTTCGTGCCAGCCTTCGATCCCTCAACCCAAGATCCTGGCGGGCAGCCGGCAGAACCGCCTGGGGCCGACACGAACTGGCAACCGGCAGAACCGCCTGGGGCCGACACGAACTGGCAACCGGCAGAACCGCCCGGGTCCGACCCGAACTGGCAACCGGCAGAACCGCCCGAGTTCGACACGAACTGGCAACCCGCAGAACCGCCCGAGTTCGACACGAACTGGCAACCCGCAGAACCGCCCGGTTACGAGGCCCTGCCGTTCTCGACGGCGCCCGACCCGACGTACTCGCGCGAAGACGCCGCGATGTCGTCCGGCGTGCTAGGCGCTTCGACCTTCGCGACACCGGCATCCGATGCACAAGACTTATCGAACTCGGCCGCACAAGCCCTAAGCCCGGAACCGATCTTCGACAAGTTGGTCCCGGGCGAGACACGGTGGCTCGACAACGGCAATGAACAACCGTCGCTGCCTGGCCTCGACAGAGTGCCCGACGCGCGTCTCGCGCAGGATCCGGACAACCCTGACAAGTGGTACGTCGTGATAACCGACCCCAACCCCCCTGACGCGCATCTGTACGACCACGGCAAGGACCTGGGTACGGCGGATATGGGGAAAGCCGAGAGCTCGCGCGAGATCGTGATTGCGACGATCGAGACGCCGGGCGGTGCGCCGTCGGCGGGGATGCTGGTAGGCGTCGACGGTCATCTCGCCATCGTCGTCTCCGTTCCCGACGGTGGGCACATCGAGGAGGGGACGACTCCTGAGAACTCCGTCATCAACATCTATGGACTCACCGCTCCCCACGAGGGGGGCGGCGCGGCGCCACCCGGATCACCGGACGCGACGTCGCTTCGATCCGGATCTACGGATGGTGCCCCTCTGCCTGCCGCGCTGGTTGATCCATCAGAGGCAGCATCGAGACATCCCGACGCAGCGGCTGATCGCAGGGAGGCTGCCGCCTTGCCCGACGACCAGCGTTCGGGTGCGGTGTGGACACCGTCGATTCCGTCGGCGGATGGCGGAGTACCAGATCTGAGTCCCCGCGTGCCCTTCTTCGGCGCTCCAGTGGGCAAGCGTGGAGCCGGTGAGCGGCCGCGGCCTGCCGCCGAGATGTTCGACCGGGGCGAGCGCCGAAACGCGCAACCCGATGGGGCTGTGCGTGCGAGCGCGAAAGCGAAGAATCCGGAAACGCCTGAGTCCGCGTTGCTCACTCGACCTCCGACGGGACACCCCGACCCCGACGGGGTCGTGCGCACTCCCGGTGCGACCTCGGTGACGGTCGTGCAGACCCCGGAGGGCGTGCGAGTGCTGCGCAACGCCGAAACGACCCTCGAGAGCGATCCCGCCTTTCGCAGCTTCGCGCGCGAGGCACAGGCCGGAACGACTCCGGGAGACTACGACGGTCTGCGGCAGAAGACGAACGAGTCGATCAAGGGGGTGCTGAAGGACAAGACCTCGACGCATCCGATCAAGAAGCTGCTGGAAGAGGGGACCGACGGTCGATTGTGGTGGCGCGACGGGACCGCCTATGCCGGCGAGCCGCTCGAGTATGCGCACACGCTGTCGCAGCAGTCGATCAAGAACATCTGGGCGAATCCCGGGGCCACCACCGCTCTGGAGAACCTGGAGCCCATGGGAGGCGTCTACCACCGCCGCATCTACGGTCACCTGTGGGAGCAGCTCACCAAACACCTTTCGCTGTCCCCGCCTGAAGCGCAGGCGGCAGCTCGACGCATAGCAGAGGAGATGTCGATCGCTCGAGCATCCGAGGCACGCCTGCGCGCCGGCCGCCGGGTACGCAGTGGCGGCTTCGTTTCCATCGGTGGGCTCGTCTTCATCGCCGTGGCGATCGGAAGCGCCGTCATGATCTTCGAGACAAGTCGATCTGGGTCCGAAGCGGTCGCCGAGATCGGTCGACAGGCAGCGGGCCTGGCCGTCGAAGCCATCGTACTGAGGCTGCTGGGTGTCGGGGCCGGTGCAGCCTTCGCCATCGGGATGGTCGGCTTCGCGTACAGCGACGATCCCGTGTTGAACCGCCAGCACACGGTGGAAGAGGCGCAGCTGGAGGCAGCCAAGGGGTTCATGGACAAGAACCTGCCCGCCTTCGTCGAGCACAGGTGGTACTGGTCCGACTCCTACGACGCGACGATCCTGACACAAGTCCGAGAGCTGCTCTTCGACACTCCTCCGACCAGGCTGGAGCCGGTGCAGTAGGGCGTCACAGCGTTCAACGGTAAACGGTTGGTGGTTCAGCGCGCGGTGTATCCGCCGTCCACTGGGAGGGCGACTCGGATGACGAAGCTGGATCCGGGGCTGCATAGCCAGAGCACGGCTGCAGCGATCTCGTCGGCGCGGCCGAGTCTGGTCGTTGCTGATATAGGACCGCGACTTCGTGAGACGTTGCCATTCGCCTTCACCTCCTGAATAGCCATGGAGAGGCTGTGGCTGCGATCAGCGGGGCCGCGCGGGGGCATCCTAGGGTGACTGGGAGGGCTCGCGGACTGGTCCCGCCGGGCCGCGCCCGGTCTCAACGTCTGCCACTGTCGGACCGTCGGGTGCTTCGCCATGGGCTGAGGGCTCGTCGAAAAGAGCTTGTCGGATGATGTGCCGTGGGTCGTACTGGCGCGGGTCGAGCTTCTTCCAGTCGACGTCATCGAAGTCGGGACCCACTTCGTCTCGCATCCGCTCCTTGGCACCATCGGTCATGCGTCGCAGGGCGGTCACGAGTGTGGCGAGCTTGGCCGCGTAAGCCGGAAGTCTTTCGGGGCCGAGGATCAGGATCGCGAACACAGCAATCACGAGGAACTTTTCGAACGAGAAGCCGAACATTCTCACACTCCGGTCTTCAGGCGCCCAGCGCGGTGTCGAGCGCGGCGGCCGTTCGCGCGACGCGTCGGTCATGGATTCGGGCGATTCCGGCAGCGGCGAGATAGAGCACCACCATCGGGATCGCCAGCAGGAACATCGAGATGACATCCGCCGAGGGTGTTGCGATGCCCGCGAACACGACGATGGTCAGCAGCGCGATCCGCCAGGAGCGGATGATCGTGCGCCCGCTGAGTACGCCGACGAAATTCAGGAGCACGAGGAAGACGGGCAGCACAAAGGCGATGCCGATCGCGAGGACGAGCTTCAGAACGAAATCGAAGTATTGGGATGCCTCGATGAGCGAGCTTGATTCGCTGGGCGCGAAGCTCGTCAGCAGCTCGACGACGTGGGGCACGACCAGCGCCCCGGCGGCACATCCGGCCAGGAACAGCGGCACGGCTGAGAGGAAGAATCCCAGACCGTATCTGAGCTCCTTGCGATTCAATGCGGGTACCAGGAAGGCCCAGATCTGATATAGCCAGACCGGGCTCGACAGCACGATGCCGATCGTCAGCGCGATCCGGATCCTGAGGTCGAAAGCGCCGGTGATGTTGTCGTAGTTCAGCTCCGCGAGTCGGTGCTGCTGTTCAGCGAGCGCGGCGATCGGAGCTCGCATCGCTTCAAGGATGAATCCGGAGAGAAACCAGCCGGCAACCGATCCGATGAGCAGACCGACGACAGCCCAGATCATGCGGCGCCTGAACTCACGCAGATGCTGTCCCAGCGTCATCCGACTCTGGTGGCCAGCGCGCGTCGCGGCGGTCACGGACGCCACGGGAGTTACGGCCCGTCGATTGCGCCGGTCGGCGTGTTCGACTGTGGCGCTGGAATTGCCGTCGATGCCGGCACGGCGACAGTCGGGAGCGGGACGTCGGCTGCCGAGGCTGACACGGCGGTGTCTGCCGTCGTGTCGGCCTTGCCCGCGGCGATCTCCGACTTGAGGATTCGCGCCGACTGACCCATGGACTTGGCGAGCGCGGGGAGCTTTGCGGCGCCGAAGATGAGGAGGACGACGGCGAGGATGATCAGCAGGTGCCATCCGGTGAGATTGCCCAACATGGTGGAGTCCTTTGTTCGTCGAGCGATTCGCTCGCAGGCTTAGGGGTGGTGCGCGCCGCCCGTCCGCTCGCGGTGGATCGGGCGGCGCCTGGATTGATACCCGGGGCGAGGCGCATCGCTGGTGACGAGCCTCGCCCCAGGCGAAGGGTTGCGCGTATCGCGCGCCGTATCAGGCGCTGGTGTTGATCGAGCCGTTCACACCCGCGGGGAAGAATCCGCCGGAGCGGACGGGCGCGGGGTTGAGGTAGACGATGTTCAGCACCTGCCCGGTCGTGCGGCTGTACGCCAGCGAGTTGGCGTCCGTCGGCACCAGGTTGGCCACGGCGTGGTTGCCGATGCCCTGGTCGTCGTCGGTCGGGCCGTCGAGGCTGTCGCGGGCGTTGGACAGCTTGTCCACGCTCGCGTAGACGTTGGGAGCGAAGATGCCCTCTGCGTACAGCGTCGTGCGGATGATTCCGGCGTGGTACGCCTCGACTGCCAGCAGGCCTGCTGCGGCATCCAGATATGTCTTGTTCTGGATGAACGGCGCGGCGCCCTTGTACGCGGTGACACCGACATCCTCGAAGAGGAAGGCGGCGAAGAGGAAGTTCAGCTCGTTCGCGTACGGATCGAACTTCTGCCCCGGCATGATCAGACCGGCCGCCGTGGCTGCTGCGGTGAAACTCGCGTCCAGCGAGATGGCCGGCCGCGAGACCGCGGCCGAGCCGAGGGCGCCCCGCAGGAATGCGACGTGGTTCTTCTCGTCCGAGGCGATCTCCTGCGCGTACTTGCGGATGACGGGTGTCTTGAACGGCACCTTGCGCCCGCCCGTCACCGGGCCGCGTGTCCCCGTTCCGGTCGTCATGTTGTCGGGAAGGCCCTCGCCCGTGACGGCGCGCAGGTAGAACTCGGCCTCGAGGTACTCGAGATTCAGCGCGAAGTTCAGGATCGAAGCATCGCTGGGTGCTCCGGAAGGAGAGGAGCCGGTCGTAGCGGGCGTCGCCGCCGTCGCGGGCTCTGCAGCTACGAGCAACGAGGCAGCGCCGACGCCGGCGATGCCCGCCATCGTGAGAAGTCGACGCCGGTCGAGCGCGGTCTCTCCGCTGCGCTTGATGGCGTTGGTGATGAATTTGTCGTCGAACATCTGCGATCTCCAGTCATTGTCATCAATGACGTGAACGTGCCCTGCCCGCCAGTCCTCGTCGACGCGGAGTTCTCCGCGCCCGCCGTCCTCGGATCCCCCGACCTCCCCACACCCGGCCGGCGTGTGGCAGGACACGTCGTTGGCGGAGAGAACTCGAGGCTGAGACCAGAAGGTCAGCTTGAATGAGGTTCGGAGCGGCGTGGTGGGCGGATTGGATTGCTGGTACCTGGGCTTCGTGACGACCCTGCTCTTACAGACGCGCTGGACACCGACAGCGAGGGGCGCCAGGACCCCTCCCCTCGCGCCCCTCGATTGCGTTAGCCCTTGACTGCTCCTGCGAGTGCACCCTGAATGAAGCGAAGGCCGCTGTGATCCAGACCTCTCACGACCTCGGCATCCATCTGGCGAAGGCTGGCATCCGCGTCAACTCGCTGAGCATCGGACCGGTCGGGACTCCGCAGAGCAAGGCCATGTTCGAGAAGGTCGGACCCGAAGGTCTCAGAGAGCGCTCGGTCATGTGCCGATGGGACGCTTCGCGACGCCGGCCGAGATCGCAGGGATCGCGGCCTTCCTCGCCAGCGACGACAGCGGCTACCTCACCGCCACAGACATCTCTGCTGAAGGCGGAATCCGCGGGGCATATACGATCCCTGACTGACCTCGCACGATGACCCACGGTGACCGGGCCGACCGGCGGTATGGACAACGTGCGTCATCGGGCGGAGCATGAAGCGGGGGCCCACGCCCGACGGCAGACGTGACCATCCCGCAAACACCTTGTCCGAAAGGGGGACGCCATCGCTCGATACCTTGTGCTTTACCACGCACAAACGAGCGCAGCCGCGCAGATGCAACAGTCGGAAGACGAAGGCCAGGCAGAGATGCAGGCCTGGATGGATTGGGCGCAGGGCGTCGGGGCCGCGCTCGTCGACATGGGCACGCCGCTCGGTGGGTCAACCGTGGTCTCGGCCGACGGTCGGGCAGACGTGGCATCGACAGCGGTCGGATACTCCATCCTCGAAGCACACGATCTCGACGCGGCCGCCGCCATGATGGAGGGGCACCCGCATCTCGGGGTCGGAACCATCCACATCCACGAGACGCTCGCCGTTCCCGGGATGTGAAGGCGACGCCGCGACAAGGTTCTTCGCCCTTAGGTTCTCTCATGGGAAATCGAAATCCTGATGTCGACGCGTGGTTCGCGACCTATGAGAACCCGCAGCGCGAGTTGGTCGCGAAGGTCAGGGAGTTCGTCCTCTCCGTCGATCCGCGCGTGACGGAAGCCATCAAGTGGCAGGCGCCGACGTTCATCTATATGGGCAACATCGCGTCGTTCTTCCCCAAGTCGAAGAAGAACGTCTCGCTGATGTTCCATCAGGGTGCGTCGATCAGAGATGAACTGGGACTGTTGGAGGGCGAGGGCCAGGTCTCCCGCGTTGCCAGGTTCTTCGACGATGCAGACTTCGAATCAAAGAAGCCGGCCCTCGAGGCCGTGATCCGTGAATGGATCCTCACCAAGGGGTGACATGCAGATACCCAAACCGACCGACGAGATCAAAGAGCTGTTTCGCTCCGTCGTCCCGGACGCGCCAGCCATCGAGGTCAAGCCGATGTTCGGCAACCTGGGGGCGTTTGTGAACGGAAACATGTTCGCTGGACTGTTCGGTTCGGCGATCGGCGTCCGCCTACTTGACGATGCGACCATCGCGGAACTCCAGACGATCGAGGGCACTGGTCCCTTCGGCCCGCAAGAGCGCCCGATGGGCGGTTACACCGCACTCCCATCCGCCTGGGAATCAACGCCCGAACGCATGACCGAATGGATCCAGACCGCGCTCGACCAAGTCAGCCGACTCCCAACGAAACAACCGAAGCCCCGAAAGAAGCAGTAGCCCAGGAGTCGTGGCATCGGAAAAGTCAGGAAGCGAGACGAGGAAGCACCTTACCCGCGGTGTGGTCACGCTCACCGAGATCCTCACCGACGGTATGGAGCCCGCCGATGGGATACAGGTCGGCAGGGAACTGGCGTTTCGCCCGACTGCGGTTCGTCTTGACCACATCCTCGCGATCACAGATGGGCTGGCGATGGCGATCATCAACGAGTTCACCGCGGCCGGCATCGCGGTCCCCGACGATGTCGCGGTGACGGGTGCTGATCACAACTCGGCCGCCTGGGGCGGCGCGAACTCTTCGTCAGATGCCTTTCCTGGCTTTCCCGAGGTTGCTCCGCCTTGAGTTTCCGCGCATCTCCCTCTTTCGTTGATGTCACCCTCATCGCGAGACTTGCGAGGTTTCTCACGTTTTACTCGAAGGCGACCAGACCGCGAGCCTGGCAGTGCCAACGTGGAGACTGCCGTCGAGCACGTCGTCGACCGTCTCACCACTCCGTTCGTCACGTTCGTTCTGCGTCGTGATGGACACCGTGATCGGGCTCCACGGATCGTTCGATGACGCGTCGGTTCGCGACTTCGTCCCGTTGCTCATCGAGCGCGAAGCCAGCGCACGCGTTCAGCATCCGATCTAGTTCACCCGGTCGAACGGCCTCCCGGGTGGCGCTGGGGGTCACCACGCCGAGGGGCCTGGCCCTCAGACGGCAACGATCACGGTCGCCCGGTCGCCCCAGTTCTCGGGTTGTCTCGAAGGATAGAGCCGCAGCTCACGGAGCGGAAGGGTGCGCGACGACGTTTCCGCAGCGTCAGCGTTGCCTCCCGTGGATGACTCTTTCGGTGGTGTCGTGAGGGGGAGATGAAGCAGCAAAGAGCGCGTGCTGCGCAATTTGAGATCAACTTCGGGTTCGGGCCCAGTTGCGCACTCTGCTCGAGGGGGCTCGGCGGTCGGTGTGCTCCAAGACCGGGAAGGAGCTCGCCAGTGCGCTGATGGCGGATGTCCGGGCGGCGAGTCGGCCCGTTTCGATCCGCCGGATCTGCCTCGAGCAAACTTGTGTTGTCGCCACTGCGTTGCCACGTCGATAGATGCCGGCGATGAACATGACCCCGCGCCTCTTCCGTCCCGTCAAGTAGCCCACCCGGCGAATGTGTCACCGAGGTCGGCGCCCGCACGACGCCACGGGAAGCGATCAAGGGGCGGAGTCATAGGCGCGTCGGCGGTGTCAGTCGACGTGGAACACTTCGGGGATGGTGTGCCACCACTCCCCCTCAGTACGTTCGGCAACAGGACGCTGCATAGGCCCGCACACCGCCCACCATCGTTGGGTGGTCACGTCGGCGGCCATGGCTGCCATGTCGGCGTCGAAGTCGTTGCCGACGTAGTCGAAGGTCGCGATCAGGAGCGTTTCGTAGCGGTAGATGGTGTAGTTGCGTATGCCGCTCGCCGCGATCCGGGTGAGCACGCCGGGCCAGACCGCGGTGTGGAGCTGCTCGTATTCCTCGATCGACTCCGGGTCGAGTCGGATCACCTGTGCGACCCGCATCATCCGGCCAGAGGTCGGACGCGCAGGTGGGTGGCGCCTCCGTCGACGTCGAGGGCGCTGCCCGTGGTCGAGCCGGACAGCGGGCTGGCGAGGTAGCAGATCGCGTGTGCCACCTCCTCGGCGGTGACGAGCCGGCCGATCGCCTGCCGGGCATTCAGAGCGGCGAGCTGCGCGGTCAGGTCTTCGGCGGCAGCGAGCAGCCGCTCCACCCAGGGAGTCGCCGCCGTGCCGGGACACACGCAGTTCACCCGGATGCCCTCCGGGACGTGGTCCGTCGCCATCGCGCGTGTGAGGGAGAGCACGGCGCCCTTCGAGGCGGAGTAGAGCGCGCGGAGGGGCAGCCCGCTCTGGGCCGCGATCGAGCTGGTGTTCACGATCGCAGCGGCCGGGCTGTTTCGAAGCCATGCTGAGACGCGAGCCATGCCGGTCACGTTGATGTCGAAGACCCGCGCCCATCCGTCGTCTCCGTTGTCGGCGACGGTGCCGGCGGCTCCGATGCCGGCATTGTTGATCACGATGTCGATGTGCCCGAAGCGCTCTCCCACCGCCGCGATCGCCTCCACGGAAGGGCGATCGGAGACATCCGCTGTGAACCCTTCGAGCGGCTCGGGCACGTCGGGGCGGAGGTCGAGCACCGCGACGTTCGCACCTCGACCCGACAGTTCGAGCGCGGTCGCGAGTCCGATCCCGGATGCGCCGCCGGTGACGACGGCGACCAGTCCGTCGAAGTCCTGTGCGTTCATACCTGCTTCATCTCCTGTAGGGCTCGTCCGAGCCCATCGATCTCGAGTCGGTACCACTCCGCTGCGGTACCGGAGTGAATGCGGGCGAGTTCGGGCTGTGAGACGTCGAGTACCGCGTGAAGTCCCTCGAAGGCGCGGGTGTAGCCGCCGGCGATCAGGCACACCGGCCAGTCCCCCCCGTACATCAGCCGCTCGGGCCCGAACGCTTCGACCGCTGCCGCAACAACGGGGCGCACGTCCGCCTCCGTCCAAGAGTCCGGTGCGCCGACGGCGCTCGCTAATCCCGAGAGCTTGGCGGCGACGTTCGGCGACGCTGCCGCAGACTTGAGCAGTGATCGCCACCGCGCGAGGGCGGCGGCATCCCTCTTGACCGGCGGCTTACCGAGGTGGTCGATCACGATCCGCAGCGAGGGATGACGAGCAGCAAGCGTCGGGACGAGCTCGAGTGCTGCAGGGCCGGACGTGACGAAATCGAACGCGAGTCCGGCTTCGGCGAGCCGGTCCAGACCCGCGGCGACGTCGCTACGGAGCACCCACCGGGTGTCGGCCATGTTGTGGATGAGGGCGCGCACGCCGACGACTTTGCCGGTCGCGAGTCGCTCCTCCAGCGCTTCGGAAAGGCCCGGTCCGGCGAGCGGGAACCACGCCACGACCCCTGCTACCTCGGGGTGGTTCGCCGCTTCGGCGAGCATGCGATCGGTGTCGCCGGCGGTGTCCGCGGCCTGTACGAGTATGAAGCGGTCCACGCCCACAGAGGCGGCCTCCACGCTGACGTCATCCAGCCCGTAGTCGTCGTCGAGGGCGGCGAGGTCGGGGGTGATCCAGCCGTATTCGCCGGACTCCCGGTTCCAGATGTGGGTGTGCGCGTCGACGATGCCGGTCATGCCACGACCTGTCGCCAGTAGCCGCCATCCGGGAACTCGAACTCCGCGATCGAGCCCTCGATGATCTCTGCGCTGTAGCCCGGCCGGGTCGGCACGACGTAGCGGGCGTCCGCGACGATGCACGGATCGGCGAAGTGCTCGTGGAGGTGATCGACGTACTCGGTGACCCGGTCCTCGGTGGTTCCGGTGAGGGCGATGTAGTCGAAGATCGACAGGTGCTGCACCAGTTCGCACAGCCCGACGCCGCCGGCGTGCGGGCAGACCGGCACGCCTCGCTTGGCCGCCATCAGGTACACCGCGACGATCTCGTTCACGCTCGCCATCCGCGCCGAGTCGATCTGGCAGTAGTCGATCGCCTCCGCCTGCAGCAGCTGCTTGAACAGCACCCGGTTCATGCCGTGCTCACCCGTCGCGACGCCGATCGGCGCGACCGCGGCACGGATGGCCGCATGGCCGAGGATGTCATCGGGGCTGGTCGGCTCCTCGATCCAGTGCAGGTCGTACTCGGCGAGCGCGTTCACCCACTCGATCGCCTGGGGCACGTCCCACATCTGGTTCGCGTCGATCATCAGCTTTATGTCCGGACCGATGATGGCGCGGGCAAGTGCGACACGGCGACGGTCCTCGTGGAGATCGCGGCCGACCTTGAGCTTGACGTGGGAGTATCCCTCGGCGACGGCCTCGCGCAGCAGCCGCACCATCTTGTCGTCGTCGTAGCCGAGCCACCCGGCACTCGTGGTGTAGCACGGGTAGCCTCCCGCGGCCTCAAGCTCCGCCGTCCGCGCCGCACGCAGCGGCGCGGTGGCACGGAGCATCGCGATCGCCTCGTCTCGGGTGAGCTCGTCCGACAGGTATCGCAGGTCGAGCGCGTCGACGAGGGTCTCCGCGGGCAGTTCGACGAGGTACCGCCAGAGGGGCTTGCCGGCGCGCCGCGCGGCGAGGTCCCATGCGGCGTTCATGACCGCGGCCAGTGCGAGGTGCACGACACCCTTCTCGGGGCCGAGCCAGCGCAGCTGCGAGTCCGACGCGAGCAACCGATACGTCCCGCCGAGGTCGCCGACGACATCGTCGAGGTCCTGGCCGACAAGATGGTTGGCGTAGCTGCGCGCAGCGGCGGCGCACAGCTCGTTGCCTCGACCGATCGTAAAGGTGAAGCCGTGCCCCCGCAACGGCTCTCCGTCGACGGTCTCGTCGGTGAGCAGGACGACATAGGCCGCCGAGTAGTCGGCATCCTGATTCATCGCATCGGACCCGTCGGCGGTGACGGAGGTCGGGAACCGCAGATCGTGGATCTCCACGCTGGTGATGGTGCTCATGCTGCCTCCTTGATGTAGCCGGCGGCGGCGAGCGCACGCCAGAGTTCGTCGGAGAGTGGCGCAGTGAGCCGCTCGACCGTCTCGCGGGCCCTGGTCGGCGCCGCGCATGCCGGCGACCACCGACACCACCTGCGGATACCGCAACGGGAACTGGACGGCCGCCGCGGGAAGCGACGCATTGTGCTCGCGACAGATGCGTTCGATGTCGCGAGCCCGCGCGAGGATGCCTGCGGGCGCCTGCGTGTAGTTGAACGTGGCGTCCTCCGCCACGCTCTCGCGGCTGAGCAGTCCGGAGTTGTAGACCGCGGCCGCGACGACAGCGACGTCGCGTTCGGCGGCGAGGCGCAGCATCCGCTCCGCATGATCCTGCTCGAGCAACGTGAGCCGGCCCGCGCACATCACGATGTCGACATCCGTCTGCTCGATCAGGTCGGCGAGCATCTCGCCCTGGTTCATGCCCGCGCCGAAGCCGCCGATGACGCCCTCGTCGCGCAGCTGCACGAGAGTCTCGGCGCCCGTCGTCGACGCCGCCTCCCAGTGGTCGTCGGGGTCGTGCATGTAGACGACGTCGATGCGGTCGACGCCGAGCCTTTCCAGGCTGTCCTCGATCGAGCGCAGCACACCGTCGCGACTCAGGTCGTAGACGCGACGGCTGTCGGCCGGTACATCGAAGCCGTTCGCGAGGTCACGCTCCCCCGCGGTCTCGGGACTCGGCACGAGGACTCGCCCGACTTTTGTGGACAGGACGTATTCATCGCGCGGGTATGCCGCGAGCGCCCGCCCGAGGCGGCGCTCGGACAGCCCGAGTCCGTAGTGCGGGGCGGTGTCGAAGTAGCGGATGCCGCGCTCCCACGCTGCGCGGACGGTGGCCTCGGCCTCTTCGTCGGAGATCGCCCGGTAGAGGTTGCCGAGCTGGGCGCACCCGGCGCCGAGCGTGGTGAACGCCAGTCCGCGATGGGATCGGGTGGGGAGTGTCATGCCACGATGATCTGCGCGAGTCGCTCGAGTTGACGGGAATCCTCGAGCGCTGATCCGACGGCGACGACGCGGACCCCCGCGTCGAGGTAGGGCACGGCATTCGAAGCGTCGAGGCCTCCGGTGGCGACGAACCGCACTTGCGGGAACGGACCTCGGATATGGCGGAACCACTCGACGCCCAGCCAGGTCGCAGGGAACGCTTTGAGCCATGTGAGTCCGAGCGCGACCGCGCGCTGCACATCCGTGGGCGTCGCGACCCCAGGAAGCGAGGGGATGCCGGCGGCGACTGCGGCAAGGACGATGTCAGGGTCCAAGCCAGGCGACACCAGATAACGCGCCCCTGCCGCTCGAGCGACGGGGATCTGGTCGGCGGACACGATGGTCCCGGCGCCGACGATCTTGCCTCGCTCTCGGGCGAGCGCGGCGATCTCGCGAAGCGCCCGCTCGTCCTCGTCAGTCTGAAGCGGCACCTCGACAGCGTCGATGCCGAGGTCCCACGCCGTCGTTGCGAGCCTGACGGAGCGTTCCACGCCCATCCCTCGCAGGATCGCCATGATCGGTGCGCGCGCGAAGATCTCGTCGAAGCCGGTGGGTTCGGTCATGGCCTGTTCCTCTCGTCGACCGAGTCGCTCGTCGTCTGCAGCGTAAGTGCCGCCCGGTCGTGCCCTCGGCGCAGCCGCTCGCCGATCGGTGCACCTTCGAGCCGGGCAGCCAGGTAGCCTCCGGCGAACGCATCGCCAGCCCCGACCGCCTCGATGACGTCGACCCGGAGGGCAGGCTCGAAGAAGGTGCCGGACGCCGCGAACCCCGTGGCGCTGTGCTCGCCGTCCTTGACGATCAGCTCGCAGACCTCTGGGAACAGTGCGCGCACGGCCGCGGAATCAGCCGTCCCCCACAGCATCTCTGCCTCGTCGCGGCCCACGAAGACGATGTCGGCGAGACCCGCGAGCCGCGCGAGAGGCTCAGCGGCGGTCGCGGCATCCCAGAGCCTCGCCCGGTGGTTCACATCAAAGCTCACCGTCACGCCCGCGCTGCGCGCGCGCTCGATTACGGTGTCGAGGAAGTCCGCCGCGGATCGCGAAAGCGCCGCTGTGATCCCCGAGACGTGGACGATCGCGACATCGTCGAGGGCGATCGCGTCCACGTCGCCGGGTCCCAGGTGCGCGGCCGCCGATCCCGCACGGTAGTAGCGCACGCCGTGACCCGGGTCCTTGAAGTAGACGCCGGTAGGATGCCGCGGGTCAAACACGACCCTCGACACATCCACGCCGCGCATCGCCAGCTGTCGAGCGATCCGATGGCCGAGCGGGTCGTCACCGAGCCGGCTGAACCATCGTGCGGAGTGTCCCGACGATGCGACGTGGGCCGCCACGTTCGACTCCGCGCCCCCGGCATCGACCCGGAAGTCCGCCGCGAGCACCAGCGGCTCGGGCCGGACCGGTGCGACCATCGCCATGGTCTCGCCGATTGCGAGCAGCGCCCCGCCAACAGGTGCTGAGTGAGGCATCACTGCGTTGTAGCGAGGGTCGTCGTCCCGGCGACGTCGACCCGGCCTCGAGGGCTCACGTACAGCGAGTGGATGCCGGCATCCACCGACAGCGCCACACCGTTCGTCGATCCGGCAAGCGGGTTGGCCAGATACGTGATCGCATCTGCGACTTCCTCCGCGGAGACGAGCCGGCCGTGCGGCTGGCGCGCCTCCAGCGCGGCGCGCTCGGCGACGGTGTCCTCCGCAGCACCCAGCAGACGCCCGATCCACGGCGTCTCGGTCGTGCCGGGGCATACCGCGTTGAAGCGGACACCGTCGGCGAGATGGTCAGACGCGAGTGCGCGGGTGAGGGCCACAACCGCGCCTTTGGATGCCGTGTAGAGAGACCGGTTGGGGAATCCCGTCGTGGCCACCGCCGAGGCGACGTTCACCACGCACGAGGGCCTTGCGGCGATCAGGTGCGGCAGCGCGGCGCGGATCGTCCGCACCGTGCCGAGCAGGTTGACATCGAGGACATGCCGCCACTCGTCGTCGTCGTTGTCGACAAGGCGTCCAGCGGCACCGATGCCGACGGAGTTGATGAGGATGTCGATCCTTCCCCATTCCTCGGCGACGGCATCGATCGCCGCCTCGACGGCGGTCCGGTCGGTCACGTCGGCGCGGTACGAACGATGATCCGGCGAGTCGGTCGGGATGATGTCACGGTCCAGCACAGCCACCCGGGCGCCGTCGCGGAGCAGCCGCCGCACCGTCGCCGCACCGATTCCGGACGCTCCCCCGGCGATGACCGCCACCCGACCGTCGAAGACGGAACCGCCGTTCACGCGGCCACCTCGGCGGCCACAAACTGGCGCTGACGGCCGAGGTGCTCGATCTCGATCTCCACGATGTCGCCCGCGGACAGGTAGGGGAATCGACCCGAGAAGGCGACCCCTTCCGGGGTTCCAGTGAGGATGACATCGCCCGGATCGAGGACGGTGAACTGGCTCAGGTCGGCGACGATGCGGCCGACATCGAAGATCATGTCGGACGTGCGCGAATCCTGACGCGGCTCGTCGTTTACGAAGCTGCGCACTCGCAGATCGTCGGCGTCGACGCTGTCGGCGGTGACCAGCCACGGCCCGAGCGGGCAGAAGCCCGGCCCGCCCTTGCCCTTGGACCATTGGCCGCCCGACAGCTCCATCTGCCACGCGCGCTCGGAGAGGTCGTTGGCGACGGTGTAGCCGGCGACGTGGGTAAGCCCCGCCTCGGCATCGGCGACCCGCCAGGCGCGCGTGCCGATCACCACGGCAAGCTCGGCCTCCCAGTCCGCCTTGTGCGCACCGATGGGCAGCACGAAGTCGTCATAGGGGCCTACGACAGTGTTCGAGGGCTTCAGGAACACGACAATCCGCTCCGGCGGCTCCTGCCCGCCTTCGCGTGCGTGCGCCGCGTAGTTCATTCCGATGCAGTACACCGCGCCGGGGCGCGCGATCGGAGCGCCGATTCGCAGGGTGTCGGCATCCGGCACCTCGGGCAGGTCTGCGAGCCGGGCCGTGACAGTCCCGACGGGGTCGGCGGCCAGGAACGCGCCGTCGATGTCGGGGGTGATCCCCCGCAGGTCGTAGACACGCCCATCGTGAGCCACGACGGGCAACTCCGCGCCGAGGGCCCCGATTCGTCCGAATCTCATGTGTTCTCTCCTCGCTGTCAGCGCGCGTCCGGCAGCGGCTGTCGGCTCAATCTTGTAGTGGTGGTGATGTGCTCGCCCGGTTCGAGCCGCACGCCGTCGCCTCCGCGCTGGCGGCCGGCCGTTTCGCCGTCGCCGGGCAGGACGTTCGCCGGCTCCACCGCGATCGCGTACAGCCGGCGGAACCACGGCCATCCCGATCCCGCATTCGCCTCGATCCAGAACCAGGCGTGCGGGAACACTGCGCCATCCCACTCGAGCCGCATCGCGAAGCCGCTGTTGGGGCTGCAGAATGTCGCGTGCGGCGCTGATCCGACGTCGCTGAATGCCGCGAAGAGCGATTCGCGCGCACCGGGGCCGGGTAGCGCGATGCTGCCGGGCACGGGGCCCTCGGCCAGAAGCGTGGCGGGAGCGTCGACGAGGTCGGCTCCTGCAAGGCTCCCGGGCGCCTCGGCATCGGTGATGAGCGCGCCGGCCGGGACGAGGACATAGCTGTCGGCATCCAGGAACGGCGCGCCGAAGGCGGGATGCTGAACCAGGCGCGTGCTCACCGGATCACGCGAGAGGTTCTCTACCGTGTCGGTGACGACCAGAGCGGTTCCCTCGACGGTCACCACACGATGCAGTCGCAGCGGTGCCGAGGCGAGGAACGTCTCGAGCTCGCATGAGCCCTCGTCGGCGGTGAGCACGCTCCAGCGCGCCAGCCCGGCCTCGCCGTGGAAGCCCTGCCGGACGCCGTCGTGGGTGCGCTCGGGGCCGGCATTGGGTGCGAGCAGCTGCCAGCCGCCCGGATACGCGTGCAGCCATTGCGCCATCGAGTCGGCCACGCTCATCGTGGAAGACTGCCGGCCCGTCGGCGAGACGGCGAGCACGGGCGTGCCCGTCCGGAGGTCGACGACCTGGACGATGTCCGCCCCGCGTTCCGGCGTGACCACGACCTCGAGGTCGGAGCTGCGAAGGGTGATCGCCATGTCAGCCCCGGAACGGCGGGGTCGGAAGGCCGGTCGCACCCAGTCCCGTTACACGGAAGGTCGAGCCTGCCTCGGGGTCGTCCTCGGGCGAGAGCTGCCACCCC
Source organism: Microbacterium deminutum (assembly GCF_039530205.1). Taxonomy (NCBI): domain Bacteria; kingdom Bacillati; phylum Actinomycetota; class Actinomycetes; order Micrococcales; family Microbacteriaceae; genus Microbacterium; species Microbacterium deminutum. The sequence goes on along the minus strand of NZ_BAAAOG010000006.1, from coordinate 75,983 downwards.
GCGCTCGTGACCCACAGCTCATCGCGCTGGGGACCGACGAACATGCACGACGTGGTCTGCAGCGTGGGGATCGCAACCGAGCGGACGAGTTCGCCTTCCGGCGTGAACTCGTGCACGGCGGAGCCGGCGAACATCGCTATCCAGAGGTGGCCGTCCTCATCGACGGCGAGGCCGTCGGGCAGCCCCTCGGGGAAACCATCCGAGTCGATCAGCAGGGTCGGCGTCGGGTCGAGCTCACTCGTGGCGAGGTCGAACGCGAAGCGGTACAGCCGCCGCGCCTGAGTCTCGACGAGGTAGAAGACATCACCGGCGGGGCTCCACCCCATCCCGTTGGGCTGGGTGAGGCCCGGCAGCACGAGGCTCGCCTGCCAGTTCTCGTCGAGGCGCCAGAGCCCGCCCTTGCCGTCGGCGAAGTCCCCGGCGCAGCTGCCGGCCCAGAACACGCCGTTCGGGTCGGTCTTGGCGTCGTTCATGCGGACGCCGTCGGGGAGGCAGTCGTCGCGCTGGTCGACCGTTCCGTCCGCCGCGATCCCCACGAAGCCGGTCGTCACCGCGGCGACGAACCCACCACCCACGCGAGGCGCAGCCGCCCCGACCATCGAAGGGTAGGCGAGGACCTTCGTCGCACCGGTCGCGAAGGCGGTCGTGAGGATCTCGCCCTTGATGATGTCCACCCAGTGGACAGCGCCAGCCGCGGCATCCCACAGCGGACCCTCGCCGCACTCGGTGCGCCGGCTCACGGCGACGTCGATCTGGATCTGTTCGAGCATCGTTGCTCCCTTTCGTGCTGCTTTCTGACAGGCGGCGTTACGCCACGAAGAAGTCCGGATACTCTTCGCGCAGTTTGGTCGTGTCGGTGAGGATGCGATGGGAGTGACGGTGGATCATCCGGGCTCCGGCGATCGCATCACGCGCGTCGAGCGCGTCGACGATCCCCTGGTGCTCGTCGAGAACTTCGGCGTTGGTCAGCGCCCCACTGAGGTTGAGCCGGCGGAGCCGGTCCAGCTGGACCTTCGTCCCGCGCACGACCTGCCACATCCGCGGAACGCCCGCGAGCGCGAACACCAGTTGGTGAAGCTGCTCGTCCGACTCGAAGAAGTCCTCCGCGTCACCGCGCATAGCGGCTTCCCGGTTGCGATCGACGAGGGAGTGGAGCTCCGTCGTGTCCAGATCGTCGAACGTGATCGCCTGTTCGAACGCGGACTTCTCCAGCGCGTTCCGGATGAACACGGCGTCCTCGACCCCGCTCATGGATATGGGCGCCACCCGGCTCCCGACCTGCGGGGCGATCGTGATGAGCTTCTGGTCCGCGAGCCGCGTGAACGCCTCGCGGACGGGCGCGCGACTCACCTCGAGCCACGCCGCCACCGCCGGCTCCGACAACGGGGCTCCTGGAGGCAGCCGAAGGCTGCGGATCGCTTCGCTGAGCTCTTCGTACACGAGATCAGAGATCCGGGTGCGTGCAGGACTCGGGAGGGACGCGGAGCGCTCCGCGCCCTCGAAAGTCTCGAATGGACGCCCCCGGGCCTGTCCGCGGAACCCGAATCCCTCGGACGACGGCTCACTCGCCATGACTGTCTCCTCATTCGTACCGCGTGGCTCAAGCCCGGGGATTCGGACTTGCACACAAGTATACAAGTAATTGCCTCGGATTGCCAGGAATGTCGATCGACACCGGATCGGATCGCGCACGCATCGACAAACTCATCGTGTCCGACGCAATCACCGAGACGACATCGTCCCATACGACACCGTGCAGAGCGCGTGCGTCGCAGATGCATGTGCCGAGGTCGCCTCCCTGAAGCGGCAGCGAAGGACTTCTTGACACGCCCGGCTGGAAGGACTCGACAACGTGCCGATCCGGTGCCCGGGTCGGCACGGATTGGGTGCCATCTCTCATCAGCCCCGCCACGCCCTCTGCGTCGGGTCTGGCAATGCGATCTCGAAGTCGAAGCTGAGGTCGCCGTCGACCCAGAGCCGGTAGTTCGTGCTCCAGACATTGTTCGCGAGAACGAAGTGCAGGCCGTTGTGCGTGTCGACCGGCGCCGCGCTGCCCCGGAGCAGGCCGGGGGTCCCGGGGGCGGCGAGGTTCGCGTCGAACGGAGTGACCTCGATCGTGCCAGCCGCGGAATGGGTCGCGAGAGCCCGCTCCACGGCATGGAGGTGTCGGTTCCCGCCGGCCACGACCTTCTCGGGATCTACGAGTGTTCCGAGCTTCTCGAAGCGCCAGTGGCCCGACCTCTCCGGATCGATGCGCACCCACGTCGCGTGCGGCATCCGGCAGGCGCGGGCGCCGGTCAGCGTGACATGGAGATTGATGCGATCCCGCTCGAGGCGGTAGGTGATGACCACGCGGGCAGCAGCGCCGTACTCGGCGACAGCCTGGGGCGGCATGACACATCGGGCCTGTACGAACGCGGCGTCCGCGTCGTGCCACGTCGCGACGGACTCCAGCCGAGGAAGCGCGGTCGCGTGCTCGGTCGACTGCTCCGCTTCAGCCAGTCCCAACCTCCCCAGGTCAGCGACCGCCCACGCGCGCGTCCGGTCAAGATCACGCACGTACTCCTCGAGGTACCTGTCGTAGTCGGCCGCGACGAAGCACTCGTGTCCGACGAGGCCGAGCTGATGATCCGGCGAGGCGACCCGAACCCCGTCGCGTGCCAGATGGATGAGCGCACCGGTCTCGCCGAGTTCATAGTGGAAGCCACCCGCAGTACCGCTTCTCGACCTAGCCGCCGCGGGAGCGACGAGGGCACGCTCGGGAGCCTCGACGGGCGAAGGCTCCTGTACGTCCAGCCCGAACGCGTGCGCCTCGCGAAGTGCGCTGGCCGTGTAGTCGCGCTGCTCCGCCCACGACCGTTCGAGAGTGGAGTAGTGATACGGGCCGTCGCCGTGCACGTGGAAGGCGAGCTGTCGGGGGTTGGCTTCGGGGTTGAACTCGTCCGCCGCGCGAGCCGTCTCGAAGCGCTCCTGCCGATGGTTGACGAAATCCGGCAGGAACGTCTTGTGGTCCAGTCCCCAGGTGTGCTCGGTAACCAGCAGCATGGATTCCGCGATCGCCTCGTCGGCCTCCGGGGGCACAGCGCTGCCTGCCGCTGCACGCGCCCGCTTCAGCCGGTTCAGCCGGGACAGCTGGATCGGGTCCGCCGCCGCACCGTGGATCCAGCTGTCGCCGATCTCGTCCGTCACGACAGGAAGTCCATCGCGGACGGGACGGATCGCGTCCCAGAAGTCCTGCAGGGATGACGCGCGCACCTGAGCGCCGGGGTGCTTGCGTTCGAGCAGCTGGTAGAGGGCAAGGACCTCTTCGGTGCTGTGCGGACCGATGTTGTCGTTGGTGAATGCGAAGAACAGACCCTGGTCGGTCCCGAGCGGGACGAATGCGCCCGCGTCCTCCGTGGATCCGTAGTCGCGGTCGTAGTTGACGACGATCTCGCTGCCGTCCGGGGCCCGCCAGATGAAGCACGGCGGCAGCTCCGGCACCTCCGAGGCCGGGTTGACCCCGATGTGCAGGAACTCCACACCCGCGTGGGCCAGGAGCGGCACCATCCCTACCGTGTGACCGGGCACATCCGTCATCTTCGCCACCCGCGTGGTCCGCCCGAACTGGGCGTCCAAGCGTCGGCCGAACCGCAACCCGTCTTGGAACAGACGCGCGTCCTGCAGCTCGGTCTGCGTCGTGAACGGGAGCGCATGCCACTGCAGCATCCCTTCAGCCAGAGCCGCTTCGACCCGGCGCCGCTGCGCCGGGGATCCGTTATGGAGCGCATGGGTGAGGATCCAGCTGCCCGCCGTCCAGCGGAACCCGCGCGGATCGTGGCGCAGCTCCTCCGCGACATCCAGCGCGCGCGGAATGAATTCGTCACGGTAGCGGGCGACGACGCGGTGCGCGAAGTCGGTGAAGCCCACATCGAGGTGGGTCTTGAAGATGACGTGGACGGTGGAGATCACCATGGAAGTTCCGTTCGGCGGAGTCGGGTTGTCTGATCGGGTCGGGGCGCCCCTCACGGGGTCAGTCGTGGATGCCGAGCCGTGCGGCGAGCTCGGCATCGAATTCCCAGCCGATCCCGGGGCGATCGATCGCGTGGACGAGGCCGTTCGCATCGACCTCGTCGGGACGTCGCACGGGATTCGAATAGATCAATGCTTCGTAGTACGTCGTGTTGCTGATCGCCATGCACAAGTGCGTGTTCGGGAGACTCCCCGCGTGCACCTCGGCTCGGAGCAGGTATGAGTCGGCGAGGTGCGCGATGCGCATGGATCCCGTGATCCCGCCGCGGAGAGTCCAGCCGGTTCGGACGGCCGTCGCTGCACCGGTGGCGATGAAGTCGGCGGTGTTCATGTGCGCTCCCGCCGCCACTTCTCCGACCAGGAGCGGCACCGCGACACGTTCGCCCAGCCGCTTGTACGCGGTGACGCTGGACTCGCGCATCGGTTCCTCGTACCAGAGGTACCCGGCGTCGGCGAGGGCATCACCGAGGTAGATCGCGTCGGCGAGATCGAAGCCGGCGGATCCGTCGTACATGAGCGGGATGTCGTCCCCGACGTGTTCGCGCAGGGCCCGGCTGAGGCGAGCATCCGCGCGCACATCACCCCACGCGTGCAGCTTGATGGCCCTGAAGCCGAGCTCCAGACATTGGTCGGCGACGTCGAGATACTCGCTGATGCCGCCGAACGTGACCGTCGACGCATATGCGGGGATCGCGTCGCGGAACGAGCCGAGCAGCTGATGCACCGGCATCCCCGCCGCCTTTCCCGCGATGTCCCAGAGGGCGACGTCGACGACCCCGTTGATGTAGACGGGGAAGTACTCGATCCGGTCCAGCTCCCAGAGCCGATTCCACAGGAACTCCCTCGCCAGCGGATCGGCGCCGACGAGCTCCTTTCGCAGGCGACGCTCGACGATGTCGTTGAGGATGATCCCCGAATGACAGAACCCGAAACCTGTCACTCCGCCATCGGTGCGGATGACAAGCCACGCGCCGGTCGTCGGCCCGTCCGAGCCGGGGAGCCCTTCACGCCATCGGAACTCCGGGACACGCGCAGGGACTTGTATGAGCTCGACATCTACTGAGGTGATCCGCACGGGTGATCTCCATTCCTTGGCCGCGCCGGGCCACTCCAGTGGCGCATCTGGGATTGCGCGAGGGAACCTCTCGTGAGCGTTCCGCGTCACGTGAGGAAGAAGTCCGGGTACTCCTCGCGGAGCTTGGTGGTGTCGGTGAGGACGCGGTGGGAGTGCTTGTGGATGATCTGGGCGCCGGCGACGGCATCCTGCGCGTCCAGGGCGTCCACGATGCCCTGGTGCTCCGCGAGCACTTCGGCATTGGCCATCGCGGCGCCGAGGTTGAGCTGTCGGAGCCTGTCGAGCTGAACCTTGGTGCTCCGGACGATCTGCCACATGCGCGGCACGCCCGCTAGGGCGAATATCAGCTGATGCAGCTGCTCGTCGGATGCGAAGAAGTCCTCGGCATCGCCGCGCAGGGCGGCCGCTCCGTTGCGGTCGACCAGGGCCTGGAGTTCGGTGGTGTCGAGGTGTTCGAGCGCGATGGCCTGCTCGAATGCGGACTTCTCCAGCGCATTCCGGATGAAGACGGCGTCCTGCACTCCGCTCATCGAGATGGCCGCGACTCGGCTGCCTACCTGCGGGACGATCGTGATGAGCTTCTGATCGGCCAGCCGCGTGAAGGCCTCACGCACCGGCGCGCGGCTCACCTCGAGCCACGCGGCGACGGCAGGCTCGGAAAGCGGCGCACCAGGCGGCAGCCGAAGACTGCGGATCGCCTCGCGGAGCTCCTCGTAGACGACGTCGGAGATGCGCGTACGGGTCGGGGTCGGGATCGCGGTGACCGGAGCGGCTGCCTCCAAGGCGTGCGCCGGCCTACCCCGGGACGGGATGCGCGGCCCGGGAAACGGACGATCGGTGCTCATCGGGACTTGTTCCCTTCATTGCGGACAAACGTGTAGGAAGTGCGGGATCTCGGCAGTCCACGGGTCGCGTCGCCTGCACTGTGGACGACCGGTCGGGTCGTATCTCAAGATGTGCGAAAATCCTCTTGCCCTATTCTGGTCTACTTGTATACTTGCACGCAAGCATTCAAGTATCGTACGGTGGAACAGCTCACCGGACGACACAATCCGGATGCGAACCCATCAATCGCGGCCGCAACACGCGGCACGAAAGACGCCCCGCACGGGCTCCCACGCTTGGCCGACGAAGCCGTCACCAACGACGGCACTCGCTCAGCCGGGCCTGATCACGAAGAGGTGAACGAAATGATTGGCAGAAGGCGCGCCGCAGCAACGGCGACCACGGGCATCGTCCTCACTGCACTGCTGCTTGCCGGGTGCAGTTCGGCAGGCGGGCACGCAGCCGCAGGGGGAACCCAGAAGGGTGGTGAAGTCACCCTTGCCAATGACAACCCGAACTGGGAACAGGGCTTCATCGACATGGGCAAGATCACGTCCAAGACGACGGGCTACACGATCAAGCCTCTCTCACTCCCCGACACGGTGAGCTACACGCAGTCAGTGCTGCAGTCGCTGCCGACCAACAAGGCGCCCGACATCATCAAGTGGTGGAGCGGCAAGATGCTCGAGGCCCTCGCGGCCTCGGGTGGAGCGGCGGACCTGACCGACGTGTGGGATGCTGCCGTCGCCGCGGGCGACCTCGACGATGCGATCCGCCCCTACTACTCGTATAAGGGCAAGGTGTACGGCATCCCTCTCGGCGTATCGCAGTCGGTGCACTACTACTCGAAGGCCGCGTTCAAGGCCGCGGGCATCACGGGGGTTCCGCAGACCTTCGACGAGCTCGAGGCCGATATGGCGAAGCTGAAGGATGCCGGATACACGGCTCTCTGCCTGCCGGCGGGTGACGCCTGGCCGGTCATCATGCCGTACCAGACGATCGCAGCCGCGATCGACCCGCAGTTCTACCAGGACCTGACCGAAAACAAGGCCAAGTGGAACGACCCGAGCGGCGTGAAGGTGCTCGAGACGATCTCGGACTGGATCAAGAAGGGTTACACCACTTCCACCGACGTCAAGGGCGCGGACTGCGCCGGGCTCATGAAGAGCGGCAAGGTCGCGATGACGAACTTCGGCACGTGGGCGAACGGCATGATGACCGCAGCGGGCATGACGGATGCCGACTACGGCGCATTCATCGCCCCGTCTCAGGCCGGCCCGGGTGCGGCGAACTACTTCATCGAGGCGACTTCGCTCGCAGTGTCGGAGAAAGCCCCGAACAAGCAGGCGGCGAAGGACACGCTCCTCGCCTGGATGAAGCAGGACGCGCAGGAGGCGTGGCTGGCAACCACCCTCGACCTGCCGGTGAACCCGAAGGTGACGACCGACGACCCGGTGCTGAAGCAGATCCTGGCGCAGCAGGAAGCTGAGAAGCCGGCTCCGCTGAACCGCTACTACGAGTCGTTCCCGCCGAAGCTCGTGCAGTCGACCATCGCGACCCTCCAGGCCTTCATGGTCACGGGAGACAACCCGAAGGCTGTCGCCGACGACCTTCAGAAGCAGGCGGAAACCGAATGGGCCGCCTGGGCGAAGAACCCCTCCCTGGGTTGACTCCGTCGGTGGTGCCCAGTCCTCGACTGGGCACCACCGCACCCTCCCAATCGACTTCGATCTGCTGAGCGGAGTGCTGCCCCGGGTGTCCGCGCAGACCCGCTTGTTTCAGTGAGGAAAACCATGTCGGCGCTACTTACCAGACCCACGACAGAGGCCGTCATCGTGCCTCCCAAGGCCAAGAAGCCTGCGACCCATCGCTGGCAGGACCGGCTGCAGGCCGTGCCCTTCCTCGCACTCGCCGTCGGGTTCGTCGGCGTCGTCCTGATCGTCCCGTGGATCATGACGTTAATTCGCTCGTTCTACGGGAACAATGACGTCGGATTCGTCGGACTCGACAACTACATGACGATGTTCACCGATCCGGCATTGCTCGGATCGCTCGTGAACACCCTCATCTGGGTTGCCGGATCGCTGCTGCTCCCAGTCGTGCTCGGCCTGGCTATAGCCGTCGGAACGAGCTCGCTCAGACTCGGCGGGGTGGCCCGCATGTGCATCGTCGTCCCGTACGCGCTGTCCGGAACTGCCGTCGGCGTCGTCGGCTACATGATGTTCCAGTCGGGCGGCTCACTGTCGCAGGCCCTGCAGGCGTTCGGGCTTCAGACGCTGGACCAGCAGTGGCTTCTCGTCTGGCCCTACAACGTGATCGCTGGGATCCTCATCGCCACGTGGAACGGAACCGGCGTCAATGTCGTGCTGTTCATGGTCGGATTGCAGACGATCCCCCGCGAGACGATCGAGGCCGCCGCGCTCGACGGCGCTCAGGGAATGCGACGGTTCGTGTCTATCATCTTCCCGCAGCTGCGAGCAGTCACCGCGGTAGTGGTCGGCCTCACGATCACGAACGCCCTGCGAACGTTCGACGTCGTCTACGTCCTGACGCGCGGTGGCCCCGGGCGTTCGTCCGAGACCCTGGGCCTGTCGATGTACCGGCAGACATTCCTGCTGTTCGACCCGGCCGTCGGCTCCGCTCTCGCCATCTTCCTCACCGCGATCGTCCTGGTCGCATCCTGGCTGTACCTCCGCCGTCAGATTGGCAATGAATCATGACCACGATCACAGTTCGCCGCGGGCGGCAGCTCCGACCCGGGGCGATCATCGTTGGAGTCCTCATCACCGCGATGTCGATCCTCTGGCTCGTGCCGGTCTATCTCGCGTTCGTGAACGCGTCGATTCCGCTGCAGAGCTACACCGGCAAGCCGCAGTGGACCACGACCGAGTTCGGCTTCTTCGACAACGTCGTACGGGGCTGGGAGGCCGGCAACTTCACGGCGACCGGATACAACAGCATCGTCTACTCCCTGGTGTCGGCGACGGCCTCGGTGGCGATCTCGACGATCGCGGCGTTCGCGCTCGTTGTGATGCCGGTGAAGCGTCCCAAGATGTGGTTCTGGATCATCTACGCGGGAACGCTTCTACCGCTGCAGGCCTTCGCGATCCCGATGTACCAGGCCTCGATCGCCTTGAACCTCTACGACACCCAGCCCGCGCTGATCATCGTCTACACCGCGATCTGCATCCCGTTCGGGTTCTTCCTCGTGCGCAACTTCATGGCGACGCTGCCACCGGAGCTCTCGCAGGCGGCGAAGCTCGACGGCGCCGGCTGGTGGCGGATGTTCTGGAGCATCTATGTGCCCCTCGTACGTCCGGCGATGGCCGCAGCGTTCGTCTTCCAGTTCATCGCGATCTGGAACGAGCTGTTCTTCGCCGTCACGCTCGCCATCAGCTCGGAGACCCAGCCCGTCATGGCAGCGCTGGCGGGGATGCAGGCAAAAGGCTCGCTGGTCGGGCAGCCGGCGACCCTCGCCATGGCCATCGTGATCTCGCTCCCCACCGTCGCCGTGTTCTTCATCTTCCAGCGCTACTTCAAGAGCGGACTGACCGCCAATCTCTAGCGCCCGCACGACAACCCTCGCAAGATCCGCGAGGGGCCGATTCCGACAGGAGCAATTCAATGGGACAGTGGAGTTCTCCCTACTCCAAAGCACCTTCCTTCGCACCGAAGGGGGCGTTCGACAGCCTTCGCGACCGGATGCTGAGCCGGCACGCGGCGGGCGGCCGCGAAGTTCGACTGATCTCAGAGCCGATGCTCGCTCGGCCCGGCAGCTACCCCCGGGTCGACAACGCCGATACCGGACTGGTGCACACGGGATCGGCGCGGCCGATTCGCATTCAGGCGAGCTTTCCGATCACCCACGCTCGGATCTGCCTGGATGGCACGTGGTTCCGTTCCGAGGCTGAGGTTCATTCGCAGGGCGTACGCGTCTACTTCCCCGAAGTGTGCCAGCCGACTTCGGTGTGCGTGCTGCTTCCGGAGGCGCCGGACTTCGGCGAAATGGTCCTGGCAGTGCGGCCGGCGCGGGAATGGGAGGTGCATCTCGTGCACCACTCGCACCTGGACATCGGGTACACCGATCCGCAGCCGCGGGTTCTGCGCGAACAGGTGTCGTTCCTGGACACGGCGCTCGAGCACGTGGAGCACTCCGCGGCGGGCCCCGCGGAGCGCCAGTTCAAGTGGGTGGTCGAGTCGATGCACACGTTCCGGTTGTGGGAGAAGCATCGCTCGCAGCGCACGATCGACCGCTTCATGGAGCAGGTGCACCAGGGAAACATCGAACTCACCGCCGCCCCGTACAACATGGCGACCGAGGCGGCATCCACTTCTGAACTGCACGAGCTGTTCCGGCACACCCGTGATGTGCGCCGTCGCTACGGCCTGGAGATCCCGGTCGCGATGCAGACGGATGTCCCCGGTGTCGTATCCGGCTTCGTCGACGCGCTCGCTGACAACAAGGTGAGGTACCTGTCCGTGGCGCACAACTGGGCGGGCCGGTCCGCGCCGCACCTCCGAGACGGCGAGGACATGCCTCAGCTGTTCTGGCTGCGAGCAAACAGCGGCGAGCGGGTGCTCACCTGGATGACCGACTCCGGTCACGGCCTGGCATACCAGGAGGGCACCTTCATCGGCTTCTCCCAGTCGTACGACATGGTCGACGACCTGTTTCCGCTTTACATGAGTTCGCTCGAGACGAACCCGTGGCCCTTCGACGAGAAGGCGTTCGGGTTCGGGCTGAGCAAGGCGACGTGGAGTCGGGAGCCGTACCCCCACGACATCGTGCACTTCCGCGTCCAGGGGCGCCTGGCGGACAACGCGCCGGCGAACCGTCGCATCGCCGAGGTGATCGCCGACTGGAACGACAAGTGGGCGTTCCCACGCCTCGCGATGAGCACGAACGAGGCGTTCTTCACACAGGCCGAAGGCAAGCTCGGAGACCAGCTGCCCACATTCCGCGGCGACTGGCACAACTGGTGGGCAGACGGTGCCGGATCCAGCGCCCGCGGCATGCAGCTGGTGCGCGAAGCACAGAACCGGCTCTCGCAGGTCGAGACGCTTTCGACGCTCCTTCCCGAGGCGCCCGGCACCGTGGTCGAGGAGTCGACGCGGGCAGCGTGGGCGGGAATCGCGCTGTTCGATGAGCACACGTGGGGCGCAGCCGATCCCTGGACATGGGGTGACACCGGCATGATGTCCCAGGAGGACCAGTGGCATTGGAAGTTCTCCAAGGTCCAGCAGGCCCAGGACGAAGTGCTGCTCCTGGAGGATGACATCGCCATCCGGCTCGCGGAGCAGCTGGGCCATCCCGGGGACGCCGAGGCGAGCATCTGGGTGGTGAACACACACGCGCATGCCCGTGCCGGTGAGGTCACCGTGTTCATGCCCGAATCGGTCCTCGCCAATGAAGCGGTCATCGCCCTCAAGGATGCCCGAACGGGTGAACCGCTGCCGCATCGGGAGGTGCCGCAGACCAACCCGTACCACCGTGAGGCCGGCCGCTGGCTGGTCTTCCAGGCGCCGGAGGTCCCGGGCCTCGGGCACGGGCGGATTCGGGTGCACGCGACAGGCCGGCTCGACACCCGGCCGGCGTACAACGCGTGGAATCCCGACTTCGATGTCCCGGTGACGCCGGGGGTGGTCGGCGGCGCTCCGATCGGGACGGGGGAACTGTCAGAGGACGGACGCTGCGCGGTCCTCGAGAACGAGCATCTGAAGGTGAGCGTCGACATCGCACGCGGCACGATCTGCGAGATCCTGCTCAAGTCCGAAGGCCGCGACCTCGTCAACAGCAACTCGGTGTTCGGCTTCAACGCCTACGTCTACGACATCTACGGCACCGCGCCGAAGGTCAACCACATGTCCGGCCACAGTCTCGTGCTCGACGATGAGATCACCCTCCTGACGAGCCGAGTGGTGAACACCGGCGCTTACGCCGCCGAGTACGGCTCGGACGGTCTTGGGCAGTGGCTGACGTATCGCACCCGGTGCGGCGAGCAGGAGATCATCACCCGGCTCGACCTCCACGCCGGCAGCGACGTCCTCAGGATCTCGAATCGGATCAAGAAGGCCGCGACCCTGACGAAGGAAGCCGGCTTCTTCGCGTTCCCCTTCGACATCCACGACCCGACGGTGCGAAGCGAAGTCTCGGGCTCCGTGATCGGCACAGACATCGAGCACGTGCCAGGCGCAGCGCACTACATGCATGCGGTGAGGCACTGGGCATCGCTCAGCTCAGGCGACGGATCGGCGAGCCTCGCAATCGTCGATGCACCCCTCGTCCAGGTCGCCGACATCGCGCTGCCGTACCTCCCGTTCCCCGCGACCCTGCCGAAGGCCGAGCCGGCCACGGTGTTCTCCTGGGTCCACAACAACCAGTGGGACACCAACTACCCGGTGCAGCAGGGACTCGACATGGAGTTCCGGTACGCCGTCAGCGGATCCGCTGCGTCGTCGGCGAACGAAGCCTCGGCGCGAGCTGCGGAGGTCGCCGGCTCAGTCGTGCAGCCCCTCCGAGGGGTTCTCGCCAGCCCGATCGCCGCCGGCGCAGGGACGGGGTCGGTGCCCGCGGGGGAGCTCTCGATCCAGCATCCGGGCGTCCGCCTGATCGACCGGCGCTGGACGGAAGATGGGCGGCTGCTCTGCCGTTTCCAGTCGATCGTCGATCACGACGTCGAGGCGAGGATCGTGCACGAGGGAGTCCGAAGTGCGCGCACGTCGTCCATGCTCGGCGACGTTCGCTCAGAGCTCGTCGTGAGCGACAGCGGCTTCGATGTCGCCGTTCCCGCGTTCGGGACGACCGCGGTCATCGTCGACATGAACCCTTCCCACTGAGTGAACCCGGAGGCTCTTCGATGCGCACCGCAACCCGTACCGATGCCGAGCTCTTCGAGCTCGTCAATACCCGCCTGTACACCGCCGTGATCGGCGACATCCTCGACCAGCTGGGGCGCCCGACGCAGTTCCTGCCGCCGCAGATCCGGCCGCTCGTTCCGACGATGCGCCTGGCCGGGCGGGCGATGCCGGCGCTGGTCGCCGACGTGCACGGACCGCAGGCCAAGCCGTTCGGGCTGCTCACGGAAGCCCTCGACCAGCTCGAGCCCGGCGAAGTGTGGCTCGCGCCCCGCACGAGCAATCTCGCCGCGATGTGGGGCGAGATCCTGACGGCGACGGCGCAGTCTCGCGGCGCGGTCGGGGCGGTCGTGGACGGTTACCACCGCGACACGGTGAAGGTCCTCGGGCAGAACTTTCCGGTCTTCAGCCACGGGAACTACGCTCAGGACTCCTCGATCCGGACGATCGTGCACGACTACCGGACCCCCGTGACGATGGGGGGCGTCCGCGTCGCACCCGGCGACCTCGTCGTCGGCGACATCGACGGGGTTCTCGTGATCCCCCGCGACGTCGAGGACGAGGTCATCGAACGAGCGCTGGCCAAGGCGTCGACCGAGAACGTCGTCCGCCAAGCGATCGAAGCCGGCATGAGCGCGACTGACGCGTTCGCGGCCTACGGTGTGCTCTGACGCCGGCAGAACCACGAGTGGAGAACCAAGACAATGACTGACCCTTCCCGTCCTCTCGACGGCACAGTCGCCCTGATCACCGGCGGATCGCAGGGCATCGGACGCGGCATTGCCGAGGTCTTCGCGGCCCACGGTGCGGCCGTCGTCGTGCACGGCCTGACCGAGGACTACGTGGATGAGGCGGTCGGCCTTATCCGCGCCGCCGGCGGAGCGGCGATCGGCGTGCATGGCCCGATCCAGGACGAGCAGACGAGCATTGACGCGGTGGATGCCGCACTCGCCGCCTTCGGCCGGCTCGACCACCTCGTCACGGCAGCGGGCATTCAGCGCTACGGCGACGCGGTGTCGACGCCCGTCGAGACGTGGGACGAGGTCTTCGGCGTCAACGTGCGCGGCGTGTACCTCGCCGCCCACGCGGCGCTGCCCACCATCCGCAAGCAGGGCGGAAGCGTCACCCTCATCTCGTCCGTGCAGGGCGTCGCGACCCAGAACCAGGTCGCCGCCTACACCGCGAGCAAAGGCGCGCTCAACGCCTTTGCGCGTGCGATGGCGGTCGACGAGGCCGAGTACGGCGTGCGCGTGAACGCCGTACTCCCCGGTTCGGTGGACACCCCGATGCTCCGTGGTGCGGCGGCGCTGTGGTCCGACGGCACGCCCGAAGGAATCGAGGCGACCATCGCGAAGTGGGGCACCATGCACGCCCTCGGACGCGTCGCCCAGCCGAGCGAGATCGGCGCCGTGGCAGCCTTCCTCGCAAGCGGCGCCGCCAGCTTCGTCACAGGAGCCGAGCTCCGCGTCGACGGTGGTCTGCTCGCCCGCATCGCGGCCGCGCTCCCCGCCAGGAACTGACTCCCCCACCGATAGGAACCACCCCATGATCAAGCTCAGCGAATTCCTCCCGCCCCGCCCAGAGCAGTCTTGGAGGCTCATCCGGCAAGTCGGCGTCGACAACGTCGTGGGCGTCCTCAACGGCGCCGAGCAGGACCAGCGCATGTTCGCATCGGTCGGCGCTGCCGGCTGGAAGGCCGACGACCGCACCGAGGTGCCGTGGGGGGAAGCCGCCCTGAAGCACAACATCGACGTCTACGACCAGTACGGGTTCACCCTCGTCGCGACCGAGGACACCGCGCCGATCGATAAGGCTCGGATGGGCCTTGAGGGTCGCGACGAACAGATCGACAACGTCATCACACAGGTGCGGGCGATGGGGCGCCTGGGCATTCCCACGCTCGCTTACAACTGGATGGCGCTATCCAGCTGGGGCCGCACCGACATCGCCATCCAGGACCGCGGCGGCGCCCTCGTGACCGGCTACTCCCAGGCCGTCGGTCAGTCCGGCGACCAGCTCGTCGAGCCCGGGCAGGTCACAGCCGAGCAGATGTGGTCGGCGCTCGAGTACTTCCTGAAGGCCGTCGTCCCCGAAGCCGAGGCCGCGGGCGTGCGCCTCGCGATGCACCCGGACGACCCGCCCCAGTCCGTCGACCGTGGCGTCCCGCGGATCATGAGCTCGGTCGCAGGCTTCCGGCGCCTCCTCGAGCTCGCCCCATCTGAGGCGAACGGCATCACGTTCTGCCAGGGGAACTTCGCCCTCATGGCCGAGGTGATCGACGGCGAGACGTCGCTGCCCACGCTCATCCGCGAGTTCGGCACCGAGAAGATCCCGTTCGTCCACTTCCGCGATGTGCGCGGCACGGTCGAGAAGTTCCAGGAGACGTTCCACGACGACGGCCAGACCGACCTTCCGTCGTGCATGGAGGCCTACCACGAGATCGGCTTCGAGGGCGCGATGCGGCCCGATCACGTGCCGACGCTCGAGGGCGAGTCCAACACGCGACCAGGCTACGAGACTCTAGGCCGTCTGTTCGCGATCGGCTACATCCGCGGCCTCGAGCAGTCCGCGTACGGCCACCCGTCGACACGGTCATGAGTATCGACCCGGTCTCTGTGCTCGAAGGACTGGATGATGACGCTCTCGGCAACGCGCGGATCCGGGATCTGCTGGATCGGCTGGGCCTGCTCGCCGAGCCGTTCCAGGCGAACCGGCTGTCGGGCGGCGTCTCGTCGGATATCTGGCTCATCGAGGGCGCCGAAGGCCCGTTCGTGTTAAAGCGCCCGCTGGAGAAGCTGCGGGTCGCCGCTGACTGGACGGCGTCTTTGGACCGCGGCGATTCCGAGGCCGCGTGGCTCGCATTCGTTTCGGAGGCTCTTCCTGGCGTGTGCCCGCGGGTGCTCGGGTTCGACGCAGACGCCCACGCGATCGCGCTCGAGTACGTCGATCCGGCCGCGCATGCGAACTGGAAGTCCGAGCTCATGGCCGGGCGCGTCGACGTCGACTTCGCCGGCGAAGTCGGACGCGACCTCGGGCGGATCCACGCCGAGTCGGCGCGCACCCCAGGCCTCGCCGAGAAATTCGACCATCACGAGCTGTTCGAATCCCTCCGGGTAGAGCCGTACCTGCTGCGCACAGCAACCGTGGTACCGGGGGCGGCCGAGCCCCTCCTCGAGATCGTGGAGAGCCTCCGCTACACCCGTCGCGCACTCGTGCACGGCGACGTGAGCCCAAAGAACATCCTCACGGGACAGCGCCCGATCTTCCTCGATGCCGAGTGCGCGACCTGGAGCGACCCCGCGTTCGACCTCGCCTTCTGCCGCACGCACCTGACGCTCAAGGAGATCCACGTGCCCGGTCGGGCCGCCGCACTGCGCAGCGCGTCGCACGCCCTTGAGGACGCCTACCTCGGTCAGGTCGACTGGGAGGACCCGCTCGCGGTGCAGGCACGCACCGCCAGGCTCATCCCCGCCCTGATGCTGGCCCGAGTCGCCGGCGCTTCCCCCGTCGAATACCTGACGCACGCCGACCGCGTCCGCGTCGGCGAGCTCGCCCGCACCGCGCTGCGCGAACGAGCTCCGATCGAACACCTCCTCGGAGAGCCGCCCCGTGCGGGCGGATCCAGCGACACGCTCGACGAAGAAGGAGTTCCCCATGGGTGACGCGATCGCGTCGGTCAAGGCACGCCGCGTGTGGGACAGCCGCGGCCTCCCCACCATCGAGGTAGAGGTCCGGACGGAACGCGGCGCGACCGGCCGCGGCATCGCGCCCGCAGGAGCCTCCACCGGACGCCGCGAGGCGATCGAACTGCGCGACGGTGGCACGGTCCTCGGCGGCAAGGACGTCCTGCAGGCCGTGGCTGGTGCGAACAAGCGCGTCGCCCCCGCGCTCGTTGGCCGCGACGTCACCGACCAGGAGGGCATCGACGCGGCCCTCGACGGGCTCGACCCGGACCCGATGCGCGCGGCGATCGGCGGCAACACGACGACGGCGACCTCCCTCGCGGTGCTCCATACCGCCGCGAGCAGCCTGGGGATCGAAACGTGGCGGATGCTGAACCCGCGACCGAACGTGCTCCCCCGGCCGCAGATCCAGATCATCGGAGGGGGCGCGCACGCCGCCCACCGCACCGCGGTGCAGGACTTCATGATCGTGCCACTCTCCGCGTCGACGATCGACGACGCGTTCCTTCACGTCGCCGAGGTCTACCGCGCGGTGGGCGCGGTGTTCGCCACTCGCGGACCGAAGCGTGGGGTCGCCGACGAAGGCGGCCACTGGCCGGAGGTGGCCGACACGAACGACGCGCTCGAGGTCCTTGTCGACGGCATCGAGCAGGCCGGCTTCGTACCGGGCGTGGACATCGGGATCTCGCTGGACATCGCCGCGAGCCAGTTCCAACGGGACGGGCGCTACCGCGTGGGCGAACGGGACTACACGACGTCGGAGTGGATCGAGCTGCTCGCGGGCATCTGCCGCGACTTCCCAATCGTGACGCTCGAAGATCCCGCCGGCGAGGACGACACAGAAGGCATGCGCCTCGCAGTCGCCCGCACCGAGGGCCGCACAGTCGTGGTGGGCGATGACTACCTCGTCACGAACGCCGACCGCATCCATGGGGCCGCCGCCGACCGAGCAGTGGAGTCGGCTCTCATCAAGGTCAATCAGGTGGGCACCGTCTCCGCCGCCGCGCGCGCCGTGCGCGCCGCACGCGAGCACGGCCTGGGCGTTATCGTCTCGGCACGCTCGGGCGAGACCGAGGACGTGTCGGTCGCGCACCTCGCGACCGGATGGAACGCCGACTTCGTAAAGGTCGGCTCGATCACGCGCGGCGAACGAACCGCGAAATGGAACGAACTGATCCGAATCAACGAAGAACTGGGGGGAGTTCCCCTCGCGACGGCGTCAATCTAGGATGACCGATTCCCGCCAGAATCGAGAACCTATTCCCATTTCCGTTCAGCGGAGCCAAGAAATCCCACTTTACCAGGGTTTTTTGGCCGTGATGATCTGGGGTAAATTTGTAGCAGGAGCGGGGCTTGAACCCGCGACCTCACGATTATGACTTGGTTTGCCCGGGCTAGTGAGTGCTAGTTGGTCGCAGTTGGTCGCAAGAATCCGCGGACGCGGTGCTTGTTAGTCGCAGTTAGTTCTGGTTGGTGGCAACAGAGCAACCGGCACAAAACCGGCACAAGACTCGCCGGCGCGTGAACCGGACCGCGTGGGGCACTACCGGACGGCTTGGCGATTCGACCCATCCCAATCGGACAATCGTCGAGCATTCGGTTGGACGTGAGCGGATCCCCTTGCGCGCGAGTGGAGGGTCCCGCCGCCGAAGAGTCAGCTGCAAGCTGCCTCGTGACCAGATTGCGTGGCTACTTGACGGCGGTAATCAGCTACGAGCCCGCGGTGACCTTCACGCGGTGGCGTGCAGGGATCTGGATCTCCGCGCGAGCAGGCGGTGGGGATGGATCTCTCCAAACGTGACGGGAAGGTCGCGATCCGGGTGCCGGATAAGCGCGGGGACGTTCACGACGAGCGTGTCGACGTGGGGTGCGACCCTGCCGCAGATTCTCGAGCTGGTCGAGTTCCTGCATACGGTCGCGCGAGCGCTTGGATTGGCGATGTTGGCGCACGGCCGGGCGTAGCTGGAGAAGCCGTCTGGCCGTGTCAGCTGTCGGGATGCAGGATGACACTGTGGGTATGAACCCGGCCGTCGGCATCCGATTTGACTGCGATCGGGCTGATGTTGGCGGTCACATCATCGCGGGCACCGGGCGGTCGGGATACAGCTCCTGCATCGCGTGCTCGTATCGTCGCTTCATCAGCAGAAGGTAGAGCAGTCGAATCGGTGCAGGAACGTTCGTGTGAAACCACTCCTCGCGCTCGGCCTCGGGCACGCTCGCGAGCAGCAGGCCGAGCTGCAACGACAGCACGTCCCTCGGATATTCCTTGCGGTGCGCAGTCAATGTGGCGCGTGTGTGCTTTTCCAGCTCGTCCCACTCCCGCTGAGAGAGGACCGCTTCGGCAACCGGAATCATGTCGTCCTCCTCTTGACCGAGATGCGCGAAGAGGGTGTCGCGGAGGACTTCGATTTCGCCGGCGAGCGCATCGCGTAGTCCCGCATCGGCCGTGTCTACCCACGGGGCGAGCTGCGGCTCGATGCTCGACAGCTGGGACGCGACCTGCGCGTGCTGCGCCCGCATTTGATCGACGTGTGCGACGCAACTGGGATCACGTGTGGTCAATCGATCCCAGAGCAGCAGGTCCTCGGTCTCGTGATGCAGGTGGAGAGCGTAGAAGTAGAGCTTGGCGTAGACCCCGATGACCCCGGCGCGGTCGAGGTCGCCGGCGTCGACCGCGCGGATGAGCTTCGGCAGCTCGCTGTAGAGCCAACGGAAGATGCGATGTACGAGGATGAGGCCAGACGCGTCGCAACCGGGGATCTGTCCATCAGGCACTGACCCGGACGACGGCAGCTTCGTAGCCATTCGAATCCCCCGATCTCGCACGGATCATCGACAAATGACGCCCCACGTGCGGCGAACGGACGAATAGTACACCTGTGGTGCAATCGCCACATCAGCCCCGAACCACATGAACGCCCCCGTAACCGTTGAGTCCCACCTTGTCCGCATGCGGCGGCGGCGTTACGCTCTCGACCGTGGACAGCCACGTCCTGGGGGGGCGAGACCTGCATCGACGATCGACGACGGTCGGATCACGCACGCGTGTGATCGCGCGCGGTTGGGAGCGTCGCATTGTCGTTGATGCGACCGTGAGTCACCGCATCGGTGCAGTGTTCCCTTACCTGTCCGACCCGACGCAGTGGCATGACTTCGCGCCAGCGGTCGAGTTCCGCGAGCAGATCGACGTCGGGCCGCCCCGCGTCGGAACGAGGTGGATGGCGACCGACCGGATTGGCCCGTTTCGAATCCATTTCACCGACCAGCTCGAACTTCTTGACGAGAACCGCCGCGTGGTCTGGCTGTCATCGGCGCCCTGGAACGCGCGCGTCGAGTACGCGTGCGTCGAGGCCGCCGAGGGGACGCACATCCGGGCGGACTACCTGGGGGTGCTTGACGGCTCCTTACGCTGGCAGGTCGGGTGGCTCCCCGGGTGGGCATGGCACTGGATCCTCGCCCAAGACTTCCGTCGACTGGATCGGCTGCTGACCCTCAAGGCTCGCCAAGCCGGGCGATAACAGCTGCAACACCCGCGGTCAGTGCGCACTCCGAAGGTGACTCCGTCGCAGGCCCCTCCGGAGCTTCCGGCAACTGGGTGTTGGTGGGGTGCCGCGTTCGTCGCCGGCGCGGAAGAGTCCGGGCGGCTCGAGCTGACCTTGGCGCACGGCGTTGGGCGCGTTCAATACGCACTCGAAAGCGCCGCCGCGTTGACAGCAAAACTCCTCACGCTCGGGCTGATCGGATGGATCCTTATCTGGACGCTCAATTGCCCGGCCGGGCTCGACCTGACCACCGTGAACCTGCTTGCGGCCACCACGGCATGGGTCGGGGTCGGCCTGTCCTCCGCCAGCGCCGCGCTCGCTGCCGGGGCACTGACAGGGCGTCGCATCGGGGGCATCGGCGTCGGCGCCGGGGTCGCCGTCACCGGATACGTGCTGCAGGCGATTGCGAACAACAGCAAGGACCTCGACGGGCTGAGGGTCCTGTCACCGTACGACTGGGCATTCGGCCAGGCGCCGCTTGCGAACGGCATGGACTGGATCGGGCTCGGCCTGCTGTGGGGCGGCTCGGCGCTGCTGATCGCGTTGGCGACCGCGGGACTCGCCCGACGGGACGTGCTCGGCTGACGACGGACGACCACACGAACTCGTCGTCGCCTTCTCCTGGGGACGTCCCCTGCTCACTCGCGCCCGTCCTGGCCAAGGGTGGCTTCGACGCGTTCGATCAGCGCCTTGACGATTTCCGCCGCCGAACTGATAGCCATGGCCTTCTCTTTGAGACCGATCGCGATCCACCAGCGAGAGTTCAGGACGCAGGCGAAGTCGGCCCGGACTGCAGCGAGACCACCGACTTCGAGCGCTCCGTCGCCTCCGCATCAGGAACCGACGGGGCGCCGCCCGCGAAGTAGGCGATCCCTCGGCTGCCAGATTCGACGCGCGCCCGTTAGCGGTAGGAGGCCTCTTGACTTGGGATTACCCTGCTGACCGTGCGCCAGATCCACCACCGAACTCGCCTCAGCTCCGCGTCGAACATCGGATCTCCCGATCGCCCGCGAAGCATCGCGGTCCGCGCACATGACGTGGCCAGTCGGCCGATCGGGTTCATCGTAACGGGTGTTACTTTTCGATCGTGACAAAACGTCAGGTTGCGTGGGGGTGTCCGTACCGGTGGGGGTCGGCGTCGAAGGTGTCGGCGCAGCTGGTGGAGCAGAAGTAGAACGTCGTGCCGTCGTGTTCACGGGTCGCGACGGCGGTCTTCGGGTCGATGTTCATGCCGCAGACGGGGTCGGTGACGAGTTTCGTGCTGTCGACGGTGTTCTCGCTGGGGTGCGTTGTTGGAGTGTGGCTGCCTTCGTGCTGATTGCCGACCTCGACCACTGGCTCGAGGGTCGAGACCGTGGCAGGGATGGCGGCGGGCTTGGGGGTGAACCGGCGCAGCCGGCTCGAGTTGGTGACGACGGAAAGGGACGACAGTGCCATCGCCAACGCGGCGATCATGGGGCTGAGGAGCACCCCGAACGCGGGGTAGAGCACGCCTGCTGCGACAGGGATGCCGATGATGTTGTACCCGAACGCGAACCACAGGTTCTGCCGGATGTTGCGCATGGTGGCGTGAGACAGGTCGATGGCGGTGACCAGCCCGGACAGATTCCCGGAGATGAGAGTGATGTCGGACGCTTCGATCGCGACGTCGGTTCCGGTGCCGATCGCTGATCCGACATCGGCCTGTGCAAGTGCGGGGGCGTCGTTGATGCCGTCTCCGACCATTCCGACGACCCGGCCTTCGGCCTGCAGGCGCCGGACCTCGCGCGCCTTGTGTTCGGGCATGACCTCGGCCACGACGCGGCCGATACCAACCTGACGGGCGATCGCGGCGGCGGTGGCACGGTCGTCGCCGGTCATCATCACAACGTCGATCCCGCGGGATGCCAGGTCGGCGATCGCGGCAATCGAGCCGTTCTTGATCGTGTCCGCCACACCCACCACGCCGGCTGGGTGGCCGTCGACCGCGGCGAGCATGGGCGTCTTGCCGTTCGCGGCCAGGACCTCCAGATCCGCGGACAAGATCGAGCTGTCGATCCCTGCTACTGTCAGCATTCGCGCGTTGCCGACGAGCACCGTCTTGCCGCCGACCACGGCGCGTACTCCTTGCCCGGTGACGGACTCGAAGGTGGTGGAGCGGGGGATGTCGAGGCGCCGATCCTCCGCGCCGGCGACGATGGCCGCCGCCAGCGGGTGTTCGGAGTCCCGTTCTGCCGAAGCGATGAGCGCAAGCAGCTCGTCCGCGTCGAACCCGTCGGCAGGCAGCAGGTCGGTGAGCGTCGGGGTTCCGTTGGTGATCGTCCCGGTCTTGTCCAGCACGACAGTGTTCATCTTGTGGGCGGTCTCGAGCGTCTCGGCCGAGCGGATCAGGATGCCGTTGCCGGCGGCCTTGCCGGTGGCGACGGTGATGGACAGGGGGGTGGCGAGCCCGAGCGCACAGGGGCAGGCGATGATGAGCACGGAGACCGCAGCGACCAGGGCGAACACGCCGGCTGGTGGAGGGCCGAACACCCACCAGGCGGCGAACGTCCAGATGGCGATGGCGATGACAGCGGGCACGAAATAGCCGGAGACCGTGTCGGCCAGACGTTGGATCGGTGCTTTGGAGCCTTGGGCCTCCCGGACCAGCCGGATGATCTGTGCCAGCATCGTGTTCGCGCCGACTTTGGTCGCGGCGTAGCGGAACGATCCGGTCTGGTTGATCGTCGCGCCGATCACCGTGTCGCCGGCGGACTTGACCACCGGGATCGGCTCGCCGGTGATCATGGACTCGTCGACCGCCGAGGTTCCTTCGCTTACCCGCCCGTCGACCGGAAGTCTCTCGCCGGGTCGGATCACCACGATGTCGCCGAGCACGACGTCGCCGACCGGGACCTCCAACTCGCTGTCGCCGCGGACCACCCGGGCCGTGTGCGGCTGAAGACCGATCAGGGCTCGGATCGCCTCACCCGTGCCGGCCTTGGCCCTGGCCTCCAGAAGGCGGCCGAGCAGGATCAGGGTGAGGATGACGCCGACGGCCTCGAAATACACCCCACGAGCATCTGCGGGCAGTACCCAGGGGATGAACGTGGCCACCACGCTGAACCCGTACGCGGCGATCGTGCCGATTGTGATGAGCGAATTCATCTCGGCCGTGCGGTGGGACAGCGCCAGCCAACCCGTCCGGTGGATGGGCCACCCCGTGTAAAACATGACAGGGGTCACCAGCAGGAACTGGAACCACGGCGCGAGCAGCAGAAGCGGCACCCACATCGCCCCGAACAGGTCATGGGCCATCACTGAGAGGAACACCGGCAGAGTCAGGACAGCGCCGACGATCACCCGCCGCCGCAGGTCGGCGGTCTCTTTGGCGTACTCGGCCGCCTCCTGGTCGCCCTGCTCAGGCGCGGAGGCGGCGCCGCCCGGGCCACCCGCCTCCAATAGGGGGCGTCCCTCGACGGTGGCTGCACGCTCGAGTAGCGCGGTCGTCGTGCCCGACCCCTCGGCTGAAGCAGCGACGACCTTCACCGTGCCGTGCAGCATGTTCATGCCGCAGGCGAACTCGAAGTCTCCAAGCTCGCTCGGGACGAACTCCACCGCGGTGGTCGCGTACGCAGGCAAGAGCTGGTTCACCCTGTACTCGGGGAAGACGACTCGGGAGGAGCAGTCGCCCGTCTCCTGCCGGTCGAACAGCAACCTTGTCCGCACCCCTTGCACCAACTCAACGACGCTGGGTGAGTAGCCGCCCTTCACAGTGATCCTCTGGACCTGCAGATCCCCCTCAACGGACGCGCGCTTGGAGGCGCGCGGGGCGAAGAAGTACCAAGCCAGAAGACCCGTCAGCACCACGGCAATCACCAGGACGAAGACATTCACTGGGGCACTCCTCACGAAAGCGAGCTGGGGTCGTTGATGCACATCATACCCCGCGGGGGTATAAGCGGCCCTCGACAGGAACTATTCCTGCGCCACTGTGGTGGAACTCCAGGGTGCTCTCGCCGATACGAAGCACTGAGTGCAACCAACGTCAGCCGGATCACAATTCGAGCTCAAGTTCGTGCGGGCTGCACCCGGGCGCGGAGCTCGTGTCGTCGATCGATACTCGCTGGGATGAGCTACAACCTCGCCGGCTCCCCCGCCGCCCTCGCCGACCCGCACGCGTTCGCCGGGCTCGCCGACCCGACCGGGTTGCCGCCCACTCTGATCATCAACTCCGAACGCGACACGCTCCGCGCGTCCGGTGAACGTTACGCCCAGCAACTGTCCGAGGCGGGCGTCTCGGTGACCTGCGTCACCGAGCCCGGATCCTTCCACGGCCAGCTCAACACCCCACACGAAGCGACCGGCATCCGTTCGATGCGGCGAGTGCTCGACTGGCTCAACCAGCCAGCCGAGTAGGTCGGGGCCGGCGGGGAGGCGCCGTCAGTGCCGCGCACGGCGCACGAGGCCTCCGGGTCTCTTCAGAGCGGCGATATCTTGCCGCTGTCAGCGCTGTCGCAGTAGCGTGTGCATCACGGTTGCCCCTGGACCCCGGTCGACTCAGATCTTGTCGGCGTGTGAGATGCATCTACGGGAGCACCGATGGTCGATGCGCGTAGTCGATACGTCGATCCTCGCGCGTTCAGACGCTCCGGTCTCAGTGCGGCGACGTGTCGCTCGGTTCGCATCACAGTGGCCGCCACACGGTGCCTGGGGGCGGGGGGATGAGCGCCTTCCAGTTCGACCGGGGGTCGGATTTCGCCGGGCTCTGTCCGGTGTGTGGTGAAGAACTCGAGTGGGCGCCCGCCTGGGGGCAGGGCCACATCGCCATTGTGGCAGTCTGCCGCGACCACGGGATCGTCGACCAGTACGATGCGCTCGACTAGCAGAGCTCCGGATCAGCGCTTTCCCGGGGCAGTAGGAGCGTAGTTGCCTCGATTCTCGACCGAGACCCTTTTCTGATGCGGCCGGGTGGGGCTTCCGTGCGGTCGAGGTGTGCTGGTGGGAACCCAAGGGACGGGATTCGTCGCGCTTCTTCTCGGGTCCTAAACGGCCGCAACACAGTTATCCAGCAACTCATTGACGGACTCGACGCGCTCGACACCGGTCGGCCGGTGAACATTCGACCGGCGGACCTAGCCGGTGGGCGTTTTCCTGGTGCAGCAGGGATCGTCACGCCGCGACCGGCGGGAATCGGGGCACACGGCACCGCGAGGAGAAGAGAATCAGTCACATGTTGGATCACCTCAGCGGCGCTTCGCGCCTGATTCCGATCATCGGAGACCCCATCAGGTACGCGCGGTCACCGGTGTGGCTGACCCGCACACTCGGCTCACGCGGGCACAACGGCATCTGCGTGCCTCTGGAAGTACCGGTCGACAAACTCGGCGTTGTCATGGCCGGCTTGTCGGCGTCGGGCAATGTGGACGGCATCCTGGTGACCATGCCGCACAAGTTCGCCGCGTTCGGATACTGCGCCACGAGCTCCCCTCGCGCCAGCCTGTTCGGGGTGGTGAGCGTGATGCGTCGGAACCCGGATGGCACCTGGCACGGCGACATGCTCGACGGGCTCGCGTTCGTGAAAGCGCAACAGGACCACGGCGCACAGATCGAGCGGGCTCGCGCGCTGCTGGTCGGGGCGGGCGGGGCGGGAAGCGCAATCGCGTACGCACTTCTCGACGCCGGCGTCGAGCATCTCGTCGTCCATGACGCCGACCCAGCGAGGGCCACGACCCTCGCCGATCAGCTGACCGCTGTCGGCGTGGGTCGGCTGAGTTACGGCAGCGCCGACCCGACCGGGTTCGATCTGGTGTTCAACGCGACGCCGCTGGGTCTGGAGGAGGATGATCCGCTCCCCCTCGACACCGCCCTGCTGTCGCCCTCGATGTTCGTCGGTGATGTGATCGCGGGACACGGTGTGACGCCGCTTCTCGCCGCAGCGCAGCGCATCGGCTGCAGCACCGCGGACGGCGATCACATGGTCGAAGCCGTGCAGGACCTCATGGCCGACTTCCTTCTGCAGACGTAACCCGACTGATCTCCTCGCACACGGCGAGGCGCCGCGTCGGGGTTAGCGTCGAGGGCGGCTCCCATCTGCCGTGTAGATGGCGTCGGCGTTTCAACCTGTGCAGCGGTTTCGGTCGCCCTGGTCCGCCCGGCCGATCCGCACATCATGCATCCCGCAGTGCGTCGAGTTGGATGCCCGAGCGGACGGCCGCCCCTTCACTCCGTTCAGCGGAACAGAGCGCCGAGGAAGTCGTTGGCAAAGGCTCCACCCGGGTCTAGCCGGTTGCGGAGTTCAACGAATTGCTGCCAGTGCGGGTAAAGGTCGGACATACGGTCGTCGGCGGCCGCTGAGTACACCTTTCCCCAATGCGGGCGGGCACCGAATGGTGCCAGGGCGGCTTCGAGAGCGGGCAGCACCGCCGCGACGCCGGGTTCGTCAAGAATCCATGTGAAGTGGATGCCGATGGAGTCGCGGCCGTAGGCCGGGGAGAGCCACAAATCGTCACCGGCGATGGTACGGATCTCGCACACCTGGAGCATCGGAGAGAGCTGGGCGGATAGGGCGCGAACGGCGCCGAGGGCCTCGCCTGCACGATCTCGGGGAAGGATGTATTCGCTTTGGAGTTCATGGCCGTTGGAGGGTGTGAACTCCAGCACGAAATGCGGGAGACGGTCCAACCAGCGGCCCGCGACGCCGCCCTGAGTGGTGCGGGACTTCGCGGAGACTCCAGGGAGCGGGTGCCTGGGCCCGGAGGCCTCTCGACCGGCAAGGAGGGGGAGCTCGCGGGTCGCCCGGTCTGGCCGCCCCTTTCGCCAGACTTGGTCCACGAGATCCGGGGAGCGGAAGGTGGTGAACAGCGACACACTGTACGCGGACGAGGTGACCTCGTCGAGCTGAGCCAGCACGTCATCGAACGGGACGGCCTCGTAGACGGTTTGCGCGACCGTGAACGCGGGTTCGACCTCCAGTTCCACGGCGGTCAGGACGCCCAGCGCCCCGAGCGCAACCACTGCGCCGGGAAACTCGGCGTCTCCTCGTTCGAAACGCAGGAGGTCGCCCGAAGCTGTCACGAACTCGACCGCGGCGACGGCGGCCGCCAGAGACTTGTTGCTGTTGCCTGAGCCGTGCGTCCCCGTGCTTATGGCACCGCCCACCGAGATGTGCGGAAGGGACGCGAGATTGCTCAGAGCCCATCCGCGGGCATCCAACCAGCGACCGAGGTCTCCATAGCGAATCCCCGCGCCGGTGCGGACGCGACCGCGATCTGTGTCCAGCTCGATCGGGATGTCGAGCGCCTCGGTCGGGATGAGGACACCGTCGGTGTCAGCGATCCGGTTGAAGGAGTGCCGTGAACCCAGGGCCTTGACGTGCTTCGCCCTCGACACGACGGTGCGGAGCTCGTCAATGCTGCTCGGGCGAACGAGCTGGTGGGCGGCGTAGCGGATATTCCCGGACCAGTTGACTTCGGTAAGCATGAGGTTCTCCTAGGGGACAGCATCGCGGGCCGGGACCGCTGGGTTTGCAGACTGCTCGGCGCCGAGCGCGCGGCGTCCGCCGCGCATGCTTGCGGCATCCGAACCCCGCCGGTGCGGGTGTGCCTCGAGCACCGTGTATTCGATGACGGTCAATTGTTCGCGATCCAGCCGGTACCGATGACGCCGCGATTCAGGGCGGGACCCGAGCCGGGATCGGTGAAGCGGGCGGCGGGAGGGCTGATCAATGCGGTCCTTATCTCGGCCAGTGGGGATCACCACACCCGGGTGCGGGAAGCTCCGGAGGGAAGTTGACTCACTGGGCCGGCGGAATAGCGCTGATTGGCGTTCTTTCTCGCTCCGGTCAGGTCGACGTTGAGCGTGACGGGTGTGCCGTCCCGGTTCTCGAAGTGGGCGTCGACAAACCTGACCGGAGGCAGGTCCGTGCCGCAGGTCACACCCAGCGAGGCCTCGTTGAACGCCGAGGGCAAGTCGGTCTCGAGGTAGACCGCTTCGCCGTCTTCGGCGAGGCGTGCCGCCGCGTGCTCGGTAAGCAGCACGGCACCGTCCTCGTTGCGGTACGCGGCGGCTCCGGGTGCGTAGACGTTCTGGCGGATGTACACGGGTTGGTTGACGTCTGCGAACCGCTCGTGGTCCCCCTTTGTGGGGTCCGCGACCAGGTCCAGGTACTCCGAGAGGGTGGCAGGGTGCCCATCGTAAGCAGCCGTGCCGTAGCCGGCGCTCTGGCTCCGCCGCTTCGTCGCACCGTACGCTGCGTCGGCGTCACCGGAGAGGAAGACGTTGCCGATGAATCGGTCATCCCCGGCGTAGATGGCGGCGTATCCGGCCACCTGCGTGGAATGCGGACGATGGTAGGGCGTGGGACGGTCCACGACCGGCTCCACCGACAGCGTGCCGCAGACCAGGTTGTTCACGAACGCGCCGCCCTGGCTGAATACCTCCAGCGATGCTCGTGAGCCGAAGATGTTGTGTTCCACCAGGTAGGGGCCGTGACTGACCTCCACGAACAGGTCGCGGCTGTTGGCGTACAGCAGGTTCCGGCCGATCCGGGTGCCCTGGGTCTGCCAATCCAGCCAGATCGCCAGTGAGCAGTCGTGGATGCGGTTGTGGACGATCTCCACGTCGATCGCGGCGTGCAGCTTGATGCCGGCGATCTCGTACCCGTAGAACTCGCGCTTGATCGCGATGTTGTAGATGTGGTTGTCCTCGATGGTGGAGAACACGCAGCCGAGGTGTCCGACGATGCCGGTCTGCCCGCAGTCGAAGATCGTGTTGCGGCGGATGATGTGGGAGCCGACGTGTTCCTCGTCCCAACCGATCTGGCGGGCGGAGAACACCGACTCGAGCTGGTACTGGTAGCCGGGCTTATCTCGACGGTCAGCGGCGAAGTTGTGCCCGGTGGACGCTTCTTTGCCGAGCGAGATCGCGGAGCATCTGGCATCGTGGATGATGTTGTCCTCGATGATCCACCCCTTCGCCCAGTTCGGGCCGATCAGTCCGGGCTGGTCGGCGGTCGGCGGCGCCCACGGTGTGGCAGCGTGGGCGAGCTCGAACCCGCGTACGGTGATGTAGTCGATGTGGTGCTCGGTGGGGAAGAACACCGACCGGCGCACGTTGATCTCCACCAGCTGCATGTTCGGGTCCCACGCCTGAAAGTTGGCGGTGATGGTCGTCTCAGTCGCTCCGACCTCAGCGAACCATACATGCAGGGTCTGGTCGGGATTGCGAACGTGATCGGCGGATCCGGTCCAATCGTCCGTGGTCGTTATGGTGCGCGACGGCGAGAACACGTCCTGCAGCGTCTCGGACTCGTAGAAGCTGAGTCCGTTCAGATAGACGTCGCCGAGGTGCTTCTTCGGCGTGTGCAGGTCGGCGTAGACGATCCAGTCGCCATCGATCTCCGCGGCGAACGGATTGAAATCGCCGAACAATGAGTTCGGCACGGCAGCCCGCCATACCGTCCCCGACACCAGCTCCCAGCCGGTCACCACCTCCGAGCCCTTGATCGCGACGTGCTCTCCGGGCGCGGCTTCGAAGGTGATGCGCCGCTGTTCGCCGCGCCCCCCGCGTGCGGGACGAACCCACTCCCGGTAGGTTCCGTCGTGCACGCGAACCGTGTCGCCCGGCATCGCTCGCTGCGCCGCGTGGTCGATCGTCCGATAGGGCCGGTCGGCGGTGCCATCGGACAGGTCGGAGCCGGAGGTGGCGACGTGAATCACGGAGGTCATAACACTCATTCGTTTCTTTTCAGCGGGGCGGTTGAGTCGCGGATCACAAGGTGGGTGGCCAGTTCCACTCGTTTCGACGGGAGGACCTCACCGCGAGCGAGTGTGTGCACGGTCTGGACCGCCGTCTGTCCGATCTCCTCGACGGGTTGGTGAATGGTGGTCAGTCGCGGTGACGAGGTGTGCGCGAGCATGGTGTTGTCGAAACCCACGATGCTCAATTGCCCGGGGATGCTGATTCCGAGGGTGCGGGCGGCTTCCATCACTCCCATTGCGGTGACGTCGCTGGCGGCGAAGATCGCCGTGGGCGGAGTCGGCCTGCTCAGGACCTGCAGGCCCGCGGTCAGGCCGTGTTCGAACGTGAACGGACCGTGGATGACCTCGGTGAGGTCGATGTGCAACGAGGCCTGCTGCATGGCCGCCTGATAGCCGTGGGTGCGGGCGACATCGCAGGCCGCGCCCCGCGGTCCGCCGATGTACGCGATGTTCGAGTGGCCGAGCTCGATCAGATGCTGGGTCGCCTCGAGGCCGCCCGCCCAGTTGGTGGCGCCGACGCTGACCAGGCTCATCCGGGGCACTTCGATCGGGTCCACCAGCACGACCGGAAGCCCGACCTTGCGCAGCGCGCGCTCTCTCTCCGCTGAGAACTGCGAAGTGACCTCGATGACGCCGATCCGGCCGCCGAGCGCGAGGCGCTGCGCCCACTTCAACGGGGTCTGTCGCGCGATCGCGCTGAGCTGTCGAGTGACGATCGCGCTTTCGGCGTTCTCAGCCGCTGTAACGGCCCCGGAGAGGAGCAAGAGCGTGTAGGGGTTGAGGAACGTATCACTGACGAGTTCGATCAGCGGTTCCCGTTTTCCGCGAACCGGACGTTCGCGTTCGCCGACGCTGACATAGCCGAGTCGGTCGGCGATCTCCTCGATGAGCCGGCGCGTCTCTTCGCCGACGCCGCCACGTCCGTTGATGACCTTGGAGGCCGTGGCGACCGAGACGCCGGCCTCGTCGGCGACGCGGGAAAGGGTTATCCGCCTCGGTCGGGCGCCTTCCGCGGTCTGAGCAGTTGTGGTCATCATCGACTTCCGTTTCGGTCGTTGTCCATTGTCCACCGTAGAGGTTCACGCCGGTCAACTACATGATAACGAAATTTTTTCGTGGCAGATAGCCTTGACGACGCTGACTTTCATGGACGACGGTTAGGCAACGAAAGAAACGTGCGAAACTTTTCAACGATAATCGCACGCCCTACACCAACGAAGGAAAGGAAGAGCGATGAAGCTCACACAGAAGGCATCCCGCCTCACTGGTGCTGTTGCTCTCGCCGGCGCAGCTGCGCTGGTACTGGCCGGATGCGGTTCCTCGGGGCCGTCGGCCTCGGGCGGCGCGACGGCCTGGGCGCTCACCGGACAGCAGACAACGATCGATAACGCGTTCAACGCGTGGAACAAGGACAACGCCAAGGAGCAGGTCAAGGTCCAGTTCTTCGAGAACGACGCGTTCAAGCAGAAGATCCGCACCGCGATCGGCTCCGGCAACTCCCCGACGCTGATCTGGTCGTGGGGAGGCGCGGGCAACTTCAAGACGTATGTCGACAGCAAGAAGGTGATCGAACTCGACGAGTCGCTCACCACGAAGTACTTCCCGTCGATCGTCGACAACGGCAAGATCGACGGCAAGCTGTACGCCATCCCGAACAACACGGTGCAGCCGGTCCTCCTGTATTACAACAAGGAACTCTTCAACAAGGCCGGCATCAGTGGTGTCCCGACCACGTGGAGCGAACTACTCGATGACGTCTCCACCCTGAAGAAGGCCGGCATCGCGCCGATCTCGATGGGCGGAGCGAGCAAATGGCCGCAGCTGATGTGGCTGGAGTACCTCACGGATCGCATCGGCGGCCCTGAGGTGTTCAAGGCGATCCAGCAGAACAAGGCGAACTCGTGGTCCGACCCGGCGATCATCGAAGCGCTCCAGAAGATCCAGGACCTCGTCAAAGCAGGCGGGTTCATCGACGGCTACCAGTCGGTCGCAACCGACAACAGCGCCGACACCGCCCTGCTGTACACCGGCAAGGCAGCCATGATCCTTCAGGGCGCATGGGCGTACGCGGACATGAAGACGTCGGACCCGAAGTTCGTGAGCTCCTCGCTCGGCTGGGCCAACTTCCCCGCCGTCGACGGCGGCTCAGGCGACCCCGCGAACGTCGTGGGCAACGCGTCGAATTACTGGTCGATCTCCTCGGATGCCTCGAAGGATCAGCAGAAGACGGCCGCCGCCTTCCTCGCCGGCGGCAACATGACGGACGCGTACATCGACGACCTGCTCAAGGGCGGCGGTGTGCCCCCGGTGCTCGGCATCGAGGACAAGATCAAGGCGAGCGACAACCCGGACTTCCTGCTGGATGTCTACAACATGTCGAAGGACGCGCCCGCGTTCACGCTGTCGTGGGACCAGGCGATCGCACCGGCCGCGGCCGATGCGCTGCTCACCAACCTCGACAAGGTGTTCCTGGGTCAGCTCACGCCGCAGCAGTTCGCGGATGCCATGAACGCGACGATCAAGTAGCGAGCGACTCCTCATGTCAACGACTGCTGTACGCACCCCGGCGCCGACCAAGAAGTCGGTCGGCGCCGGCCGCGCCTCCACACATGCCAGAGGTCGCACCCTCACCTCGGGGCCGAGCTTCTGGTACACCACACCGGCGCTGCTCTTCTTCGTCGGCTTTGCGATCATCCCGCTGATCATCGTCCTGGGACTCAGCTTCACCAACTGGGACGGCCTGTCGGCAATCACTCCGGCAGGGCTCGACAACTGGGTCGCCGCATTCACCGATCCACAGACCTACCAATCGCTGGGCATCACCCTGGAGATGATGGTCCTCGGCTGGATCATTCAGACTCCGATAGCGATCCTCATCGGGGTGTTCACAGCCGGCCGTCAGAAGTACCGAGCCGTCTACGCCGTGCTGTTCTTCGTGCCGCTGTTGATCTCCGCCGCCGCCATCGCCATCGCATGGAAGGCCCTGCTCGACCCGAACTTCGGGCTGGGCGCCTCGACGGGTATCCCCTGGCTGTCGCAGGACTACCTGGGCAATCCGGACACCGCGCTGTACGTGGTGGTCGTGATCATCGCGTGGCAGTTCATCCCGTTCCACGCACTCCTCTACCAAGGCGGAGTGCAGCAGATCCCCGCGTCGATGTATGAAGCGGCGACGCTGGACGGTGCCGGACGGGTGCAGCAGTTCTTCCACATCACGCTCCCGCAGCTGAAGAACACCTTCATCACATCGACGACGCTGATGCTGGTGGGATCACTCACCTACTTCGACATCGTCTTCGTGCTGACCCAAGGCGGCCCCGGAACGTCGACGCGTACGCTCCCGCTGCAGATGTACTTCACCGGGTTCTCCAGCTACAACATGGGGGTCGCGAGTGTACTCGCGGTCATCCTGGTCGCGTTGGGGCTGGCCCTCTCGCTTGGCCTGACCAAGCTCTCCGGATTCTCGAAGATGTCCAGTGATTTGGAAGGTGCATGATGGCCACCGAAGCAATCGTCCTCGGACGCCGCCCGTCGCGACGCCGAACCCCGTCCAAGGGACGGCAGCGCCCCAACATCGGAGCAGGCATCGCCGCAACGCTCTGGCTGATCTTCGCCATGATCCCCATCTACTACGTGGTGATCACCAGCTTCAAAAGCCAGCAAGGGTTCTTCAAGGAGAACGCGCTGCTGCCGTCGGCGTCGCCGACGCTGGACAACTACGTACTCGTCCTGCAGAACAACTTCTTCGTGTACTTCGCGAACAGCGTGATCGTGACGCTGGCCACGGTCCTGCTGTCGACCGTCTGCGCGCTGATGGCGGCATACGCGATCGTGCGAGGCACTCGGTCCCGATGGCTCGGGCGAACCTTCTCGCTGTTTCTCCTGGGGCTCGCCATTCCGCTCCAAGCGGTGATCATCCCGGTGTATCTGATGATCACCCGCGCAGGACTCTATGACAGCCTGATCGCGCTGATCCTTCCGTCGGTCGCGTTCGCGCTGCCACTGTCGATCATCATTCTCGCCAACTTCCTCCGTGACATTCCGGCGGAGCTCTACGAGGCGATGCGTGTCGACGGCGCCAGCGATTGGCGCACCCTGACCACCCTGGTCTACCCGATGGCTCGACCAGCACTGTCGACGGTGGCGATCTACAACGGGTTGAACGTGTGGAACGGCTTCATCTTCGCTCTGGTACTCACTCAGAGTCCCGACAAGCGGGTGCTGCCGCTGGCGTTGTGGACCTTCCAGGGGGAGTTCACCGCGAACATCCCCGCCGTGCTCGCCGCTGTGGTGCTGTCCACCCTCCCGATCGTGCTGCTGTACATCCTCGGCCGCCGGCAGTTGATCGCGGGCCTCACCGCCGGCGTCGGAAAATGACCGCCGCCGTCGTCTTCCCCGAGCCGCGTCGCATCATCGTGATGGGCGTGTCGGGCTCGGGGAAGACGACGGTCGGTGCTGCTCTCGCGGAGGAACTCGGCGCGGGCTTCGTAGACGGTGACGATCTGCACGCCGGAGCTGCACTGGCAAAGATGTCCGCTGGACTGCCGCTCACGGACGCGGACCGTGAGCCCTGGTTACGACGCGTCGGCGAGACGCTCCGCGACGCATCAACTGCCGGTTCGTCGATCGTCATCGCGTGCTCCGCACTGCGGCGAAGATATCGGGACACGATTCGCTCGACCGGCGGTGAACCGGTCTATTTCATCCACCTGGTCGCCGACGAAGCAGTCTTGCGGGATCGCGTGACCACCCGCGCAGACCACTTCATGCCACCCGCCTTGCTGACCTCTCAACTGGCGACATTAGAGCCCCTCGAACTGGATGAGGAGGGCGGGACGTACGACGCCACTGCGTCCTGGAACCGTATCGCGGAACAACTCGGCATCCCATCGCCATCCGGACGTCACACCAAGGACTCCCCATGAACGACGATTCCCGAGTGGAACCCAGTGGGCTGGATGGTTCTGGTTGACGCTCGCTGGTCGCATGAATTCGCGGGTGCGGTGCTCGTTGGTCGCAGTTGGTGCTCGTTCGTCGGAGTGGTTCAACCGGCCCAAAACCGGCCCGTGACCAAGCGGCAACTGTGCCCGTATCTGGATCGCGTTAGCCGCTCGGGTAGGTCACGCTGAAGGCGTCGCGACCTCGGTGTGGGCCTGTGTTGTTTCCCATTGGTCTCTGGTGACCGCGTATTCGACGGCGCCGAGTTCGCTGCCCTCGCGATCGTCGTCGTCTTCGTAGAAGGTTCGGACGTAGTGAAGGCCGGCGGAGGACATGGTTGCCTGGGATCGTTCGTTCACCGTCATGGTGAGGGCGAAAACGCGTTCCATGTTGAGGTCCTGGAAAGCATGGCGCACCAACTCGCGTGCACCCTCGGTGGCCAGCCCCCTCCCCCAGTGACGCCGCAGCAGCCGATAACCCAGCTCGGCCTGCCCCGGGACGAGAGCTTCCTCTCCCCAGCCGGCGGGCTGCAACAGCCACCAGCCCACGAACTCGTCTTCAACGAAGCCGACCCAGAAGCCGAGCCCCGCCACGGGCTGTGCGGTCGCGAGCCGGAGTCCGTGGGCCTTTTCGACCTGGGCGCGGGTGCGGCCGTCGCCGGTCAAGTAGCGCATCACCTCGGGGTCGGAGTCCAACTCCACCTCGAATTCCAGATGCTCATCGCCCAAGGGCATCAGTCGGATCCGGTCGGTCTGCAACGTCGCCTGAGACACAGAGCAATACTGCACCAGCCAGGGAAGGTATCCCGACACGACCGCGAATCAGCGTCGCGGTCTCCACCATCGTCCCCAATCACACCCGGCGGACACAGCAGGATCGCCGCGCGCACGCTCTCACCCTTCTTGCGCCCCGGCCCTGACGGGGTCCGGCGGGGCGACACTTCCCCGTGCGGGTCAACGGTGAGGCGATGAGTGACGGTGGGATGTGAACTCTCGTTCAGATTCCTTTCATGGCTTTCCCGAGATTGCTCTGCCTTGAATTTCCGCGGGTTTCAGTCTTTGCGTGAATGTCACCGTCGTCGCTAGCCTCGCCAATCTTTTGCACACGCTTTACTGACAGGGCGGCGAACCATTCGGGAACTGAAGGAGGTTGCGGGATTGCGCCGCCGCACCGGCGTGGCAGCCCAGTCCGAACAATGTCTCGAAGTGCTGCGGCCATTAGCCCCGCCCGCGCGGCTATCTGTTGAGGGCATGACCGGCGATCTCCGAATTGCTTCCGCGCATGGTCAAGCCGGCGCCTTGAGGGGTGATTGGAGCGGCGAATAAGCCCCCAGCGCTGGCGATCTCGAGCACGGGACCGTCGAGGATGATCCGGACGTCACTGGAAAAGGGAAGTGTCCATGTCTTGTCGCCCGCCGCGGCCGTTAGTTCGTCGTTCTTGCGGACCAACGCGACGACGGTTACCCCGGCGGATTCGATGGTCAGCCCGGATTCGTCAGGGGTCCATGTAATGTCCGCGGCAAGCCCGGCGATGTCGCGGGTCGGAGTGCCCGTCCGGTACTTGTCCAGGTCAGGGTGCGGCACAGCGATGAGGGTGTCGCCCTCGAGAGTAAGTAGGTACGGCACGCTGTGGGCGCTTGCCCAGCCCGCCGATTCGTCGCCGATGCCGCGCATCCAGAAGCTCAGACACGCTCGCCCCTCGGCGTCATGGAACAGGGATGGTGCGTAGTAGCTGTCGCCATATGTCAGCCGCCCCCAGCGGGTCGCGGTGAACTTGCCGTGCGTGTAGGTGCCGACGGCGTATCCCGCGTAGTGGAGCACGTCGTTGTCCCAGACGGAAGAGACCATCACCGCCCGACCGTTGATGTCGAAGATCTGCGGGCATTCCCATAGCGCCCCCATCCACACGTCGGTGGTCTCGGCTGTCGACCGTGACAATGCGACGCCTTCATACTCCCAGGCCTCCAGGTCGTCGGATCGATAGCTCAACGCCATCGCGGTGCCGTCGACGCCGCCGGCGCCGACGAACATCCGCCACCCGTCGGGGTCCTCCCGCAGGAACGGGTCCCGGTACGCGATGAGATCCAGGTCGGTGGGCGCGTCGACGACGAACGAGCCCTTCGTCCACAAGATCCACTCGTCGTCGTCGGGTGTAGCCACCCGGATGCGACCGATGCCGATGTCAGGCTCGGATGTCGAGGTGTAGAAGATCCGGGTACCCCCATCGCTGCCGGTGACGAGCGACCCCGTCCAGATCCCGCCATCCCCCTCGCCGGGTGCGATCGCGACCGGCAGCTCGTGAAGTGACAGCAGATCCACCCCGTGTGCGTGTCCCCAGTGGCAGTTCGGCGCCCAGTCCGTTCGGTCGGGGACGTACTGGAAGAACGCGTCGTACTTCCCGTCTCGGTGGGTGATGCCGTGCGGGTCGTTGATCCACCCGGATGCCGCGGTGAAGTGAAACTCAGGTCGCATGGTCACGCCTCCTCGGGGCGGTCGTTGTGTTGATGTCGTCGGCCGGTTTGGCCAGGTCCTGGAATGGGGCGGAGAAGCCTGAGCCGCGAGTCTGCGGTTTACGACCCAGGCCCTCCGCCTTCTCGGCGGTGTTCGCCCCCGAGCTAATGGCGCGTGACGGGTCGCGTGACCCGCGCGGCGCGGTCAATGTGTAGAGGCCCTCGGGTGCTTGTCGGGGGACGGGGCAGCTACAGAGTCGCGGTGGACGATAGGGCAGGCGAGCAGGGTGGGGTGCCCAGGGAGTAGCCCATGTTCGGGGCGACTTTCGATGATTCCCATCAGCTCGGCGACAGCACGTGCACCCATTTCGTAGTGCGGTAGCGCAACGGTCGTGAGCGGCGGAAAGAGGCTCGCGGCGATGGGGTCCTGATCGTCGAACCCGACTACAGACATGTCAGCTGGGATCGTCAGGCCGCGCTCGGCGATCGCACGATACGCGCCCATGGCCATTCGATCGTTGTAACAGAACAGCGCGGTGGGCCGTTCGTCGGCGCCTACGGCGACGTCGAGCAGGCGCGCGGCGGCTTCGTACCCGCCTTTCGCCTCCCCCTCGGCTGCCGCGACGAACTGATCGGGGTCGAGTCCCGCCGCGAGCATCCCATCGCGGTAGCCGAGCAGGCGGCCGCGCGTAGCGGGGACGTCGACAGAACTCGCGGCGAAGGCGATCCGCCGGTGTCCCGCGGCGACGAGCATGTCGACGATGGATGCCGCGCCGGCACGTTCATCCGGCATGAACGAGGGGATCTCCCCGCGCGCATCCCGGGCGCCGATCAGCACGGCAGGTATGCCGAGCATCTCTTCGGGTGGGTTCACCTCGTCGTGGTAGACCGTGGCGTAGATCACTCCGTCGGCTTGCCGGTCGAGGAACGCGCGCACCCCGGCCGGGTCGATCTCGACGGCAGGGTTCAGGCTCGAGTTGATGATCGCCAGCATGAGATTCTGGCGGGTCGCCTCCTCCTGCGCGCCGAGGATGATCTTGCCGGCGTGCGGGGTGGTCGCGATCTCCTCGGTGATCAGGCCAACCATGCCTGACGCCTGGATTCGCAAGCCGCGCGCAAGCCGATTCGGCTGATAGCCCAGCTCTTCCGCCGCAGCCTTGACACGATTCCGGGTATCGTCGCTGGTTCGGGTGTGAGGCGTGTCGTTGAGCACGTGGGACACGGTCGTAACCGACACCCCGGCCGCCGCCGCGACATCGCGTATGCCGACGTGTTTCCGAGCAACCCGGTTCCCGGTCTTCATCTCACCGCCTCACCTTTCGTATCCGCAACCATTGTGTCGCCTGCTCGCCACACCGACGGGGTAGCCCTAAGGGCGTTCATGGTCTCGTCCACGACGACTTGATCGCCCCGACCAGAATCCAGGATCGTGTTCCGAGTCGCTGCAGCATCAACCATGACAGCCGTAACCGTAAGACGGTGCGAATCGTCGGTTGCCAGGAGAGCATCCACCTGTGCTTCGAAGGCTGAGTCACTTGACTTCGCATCGACATCCATCGCTACGACGTAGTTGCTGGAGAGGAAGTTGCCCCTGCCCGCGATCAGCCGGATGATCACGGGGGTCGCGCCTGTCGGCCGGACACTCTGCGCGTCGAGAATCTCGGAGAAATGATTCGCGATGACGGAATTGTTGCTGCCGCTGATGCTGAGAAGTCCGAAGAGGTCGTCGAGCCCATTGTCGACCCCCAAAAACGGGGTCCAGGGCTCAAGGTCGCGGAGGAAGTGATTGGAGGCCACGAGGTTCTCTGAACTGTTCGCTGTGAGAACAACCATGCCGGGGTAGAAGGAGTGCAGGCGATTGTTCGTCACGCTGGATCGGGTGACACCGTGCAGGTGCACGCTGCTCGCGCCTCTGGGGAAGACGTTGTTGGCCGTGATCAGCAGCCCGCCGTGGTTCTCGGCGTAGATCGAGTGACCTCTGGGGCCTGCTCCTATCAAGTTGTCGGTGATCTTCGATGCCTGACCCCAGCCGCGTAGCTCGATGCAGCTTCCGCATTCGGCGATGAAGTTGTCGTGGACGGAAAGTGCGTCGGCGTTGTAGATCGTGAGTGCGTGCCCCAGGTAGACGAATCCCATGCCGGTGATCCTGAAGGAGTCATTGGCGTCTGCAACATAGATGCCCGTCTTGCCGTTGGCATAGGAGTTTTCGGGATTGTTCCCCGCACCCTCGCCGGTGAAATGCAGGCCATCGATGCAGAAGTTGGAGAACTCGACCGAACTGATCCTCGGGCTTCCGCTTCGCGCAACGAGGAACGCGGCACTCGTCGGCTGGTCATCGCCGGCCGGGGTCACGACGAGAATGCGGCTGCCTCCGGGCCATAGCTCGTGCAGCCCGGACCACTCTTCTTCCGGAACGTTGAACCGGATGCTCGACGACGTGAAGCCGTGTCCCGAGCCTTCGATCCTCAGGAAGCTGATGTCGATGAGCACCTGAGTGCGCAGCCGGTAGTCCCCCGGTGGAATGTAGATCACGGCGCCCGGTTTACCACCGTCGCTCACGTCCGAAACCGCTTGGCGTGCCTTGACGTCCGCAATGATGCTGTTGATCACCTCGCCGATGTCCTCAAAGGGATCGCCGTGCGGCCACTCCGTGACGTCGTATCGGTTGCTGCTCGGCATAGGTTTTCCGTTCATGTCGCCGCCACTCAGCCCTTGACGGCGCCCAGAGTCAGGCCGGCAACGATGTGACGCTGCAGGAAGAGGGTGAGCAGGATGACAGGAACCGAGAACACAGCCGCGAGCGCCGTCATCCCGCCCCAGTCGAGTCCGAACTGGCTCTGGAAGTTCGCGATCACGACAGGTGTGGTTTGCGCGCGCACCGATGTGAGCAGCAGTGCGAAGAGGAACTCGTTCCACGAGGCGAGGAAGGCGAAGATCGCCGTCACCGCCAGCCCGCCCGATACGACGGGCAGGACGACGCGCCGCAGCGCCTGAAGACGGGTGCATCCGTCGACCTTCGCCGCCTCGTCCAGCTCATCCGGTACGGCTTCGAAGAAGCTTGCCATCAGCCAGATCGAGAGCGGCAGCGAGATGGTGGTATGCGCGAGAGCTAACCCGAACGACGTGTCGGTGAGGCCGAGGGTGTGCATCACCGTCACCAGGGGCGCGCCCACCGCGATGGTCGGCACCATGCGTGTCACCAGTGCGGCGACGATGAACACTCGCCCGCTCGGTGTCCGGAATCGGGTGATCGCGTAGGCCGCGGGAACTGCGAGCACGAGCGAGAGCACGGTCGAGATGCTTGCCGTGACGACGCTGTTGATCAGCGAGGCGACGACTCCCTCACGGCTGAGCGCGGAGACATAGTTCTCGAGCGTCCATGTCTCGGGCCACACCGTGGGAGGCACGGCGATGGCATCGAGCGGGGTCTTGAACGACGTCAACAATAGGTAGATGAAGGGGAAGCCGTACAGGATGAGCGCCGAGGCCAGCAGTGCCCAGAGCAGCATGCGGCTCTTGCCCCGGGTTTCGAGCGGATTCATCGCGGGCTGCTTCCTGGTCGCCAGATGAGCATGATGGCTGTGATTGCAACGGCGAGCATGACGATGAGATAGACGGTGCCCATCGCGCTGGCGAGGCCAGGCTCCCCGAATCGGGTCATCGTGCGGTAGATGAGGAGGCTCAGCGTGGTCGTGCTGCCCTGCGGTCCGCCGTCGGTCTGGATGAGGATGATGTCGAACGCTCGTGCAGCGTCGATGCCGCGGATGATCAGCGCGACGGCGATCACGGGTCGCAGCAACGGGATGATGATGCTGAACAGGAGCCGGGGATACCGGGCGCCGTCGATGCGGGCGGCTTCGATGACCTCACCAGGGATGTTCTGTAGCCCGGCGAAGAGGATCAGCGTGATGAACGATGTCGTCAGCCAGATGTCGGGGAACGACACCGACAGCAGGGCGATGTTGGGATCGCTCAGCCATTGGATCTGGTCCGGACTCGACAGGATGTGCGCGCGGTAGAGGAGTTCGTTAACGATGCCGAAGTTGTCGATGAGCAGGAACCGCCAGAGCAGACCGGCGACGACCGGGGCGATCATCAGCGGGTACATGAACACGGTCCGGAACACCGCGGAGCGCTGACCGAGCGCGGTGAAGAGGAGGGCGACCATGAGCCCGAGGATGAACTCCGAGATCACGACGATGAGTGTGTAGGCGATCGTGCGGACTGCGGCGTTCTGGAACGCGTCGGACGCGAATGCCGTGAGGTAGTTGGCAAAGCCGACGAAAACACGCGGCCCGCCGGCGAACGGGGAGATCTCGAAGAAGCTGTCGTAGACGAACCGGATCAGCGGCCACAGCACGAATGCTGCGAGAAATGCGGCGGCGGGGAGCATCATCAGCAGGGCGAAGGCGGCGTCGCTGAGCTGCCGGCGACGCGGCCGAGGTGGGGCTGGGATGGGGGCGTGGATCGGCCCCGCGGTTGGGGCGACGGCTACCGCCGCCCCAACCTGGGGTTGTGGAGTGACCACGAGGGTGCTCTCTATCTCTAGCTCGTCGTGCTACTTGGTGATCGACTCGATCTGAGTCTTCGCATCGGAGAGCAGCTGGCCGGTGGCGGCGCCCGGCACGACTGCTTTCTGCAGCATCGGAATCAGGACGGAGTCCACGATTTCCTGCCATTTCGCTGTGGCGGGTCGCGGCAGTGTCTGCGGCGCCTGGAGAGTGTCGAGCAGTGCGGGGTAGTTCTCGAACCCGGACGCGCTTGCCTTGCTCTCGAACGCCGACTTGCGGGCAACAAGACCGAGCGACGTGTCCGCGGAGAGGTCGTTGTGCTTGTAGGCGAACGCGATGAAGTCCTTGGCAGCCTGAGTCTTGGAGCCAGATGACGGAACCGAGAGGTACCACGCTCCGGGCACCCCGGCGACACCGCCGGGCCCCCCGATCATGGGCGCCACACCGATGCTGTCCTTGACCGGCGAATCAGCCGGCGTGGCCCGATACGCGTGTCCCCAGAATCGCATCATGGCGAGCTTGCCCTGATAGAAGAGGTTCTGCGCGCCCGCCCAGTCCAGCTGCGCCGCACCCGAGGGAGCGTACGGGAGGAGGCTCACATAGTAGTCGAGCGCCTTCTTGTGCGCGGCGTCGTCGATCGTCACGTCACCGGAGCCTGCATCGAGCACCATGTTCTTCTCGCCGGCCTGTGACACCGTCGCGAGCCACTCGGTCTCGACAGCGCCCTTGACGTCGGTGCCGTACAGATCGATTGCACCGTCGCCGTCCGTGTCGCGGGTGAAGAACTCTG
This sequence comes from Microbacterium deminutum, assembly GCF_039530205.1. NCBI lineage: Bacteria > Bacillati > Actinomycetota > Actinomycetes > Micrococcales > Microbacteriaceae > Microbacterium > Microbacterium deminutum. Next base: position 33,585 of record NZ_BAAAOG010000006.1, on the reverse strand, counting down.
CGATGTCCTTGTACTGCTCCCAGGTCGTGGGCGGCGCCAGCGGGTAGCCGTACTTCGCCTCGAAGTCAGCCTTGTTCTTCGCGTCCTCGAAGAGATCAGTGCGATAGAACAGGATCTCTGAATTGGTCCAGACCGGCATTCCCACGAAGTGCCCGTCGACCTGTGCCTCAGTCACCAGGCCGCCGAACAGGTCGGACTTGACGTCGTCCGTGAACAGGTCGTCCAGCGGTGCGACCCCGGGCGCGAATGCCGTCAACCAGATCGCGTCGAGGGCTGCGACATCGAACGACGGGGTGCCCGCCTTCAGCTCGGTGGAGATCCGGTCGTAGAGGCCGGCGTATGGGAGTTCGACGAGGGTGACCTCGGTGCCGGTTTCCTTCTTGTAGAGGTCGGCAATCGGCTGGAGCTCGGCCTTCCCGCCGCCTTCCACGACCACCGTGAGGGTCTTGTCTCCGGAGGCGGAGCTTCCGCCGCCCCCCGCACCGCAGGCGCTCAGCGCCAGGGCGCCGACTGTCAGCGCCGCGATACCGACGACTGCTCGCCGCATCCGCGGCATGACGCTGCCGCTCGCGTGTGTCCGAAGCTTCATCACTTCGACTCCGATCTTGGTTGTAGGGATGTGAGTTGCAGACTCGGTGCCAAGACGTTTTGGCAAAACGTCTTGGCACGAGACTAGGGCATCATCACGAGGTCGTCAACCCTTCCGCTTCGCCAAGGCTGAGGTCACGCCCGCTGCAGGGGGACGGAATCACTGATGCCAGCTGTCTTGGGCCGGTTTCCTGCTCGGGACGGCGTCGACGCGGTGCGGTGTGGCCGGCGCGACGTCGTCCGGATGCGGGCCCACGAACTTGGCACCGCACGCAGTTGAAGGGTCAGGCATGGAGTGAGTGATGCCGAATTGCCGGGGCCCGGTCAGGCGTCGGTCGCGGGTTCTTGCTGCTGGCGAGAGCTGCTGCCGGCGTCGAGTGAGTAGAAGGTGACGTGGGTTATGCCGGTGCCGCCCACGGAGGCGGGAATGGGGAAGTTCCCGTTGTTGGTATGCCCGAGGGGCTGGTGCACGATGCCGGACCCCGACTGGGTCTCGTCGCCGTTGAGGATCCTCGTCACTGCCAGATCAGTGGCAGACAGTTCGGTTGCGGTGTCGATTCCGACGAAGCCGGCGCCTGCGGCGGTGACTTTGAATCCGCGGCCGGCGACGATGAACGATCCGTCGAGCTGTCGGATGATGATGCCGTAGCCGGGTCGATCGCCCCTGTTGCCGGTGAAGTCGGTGAACAGTGTCGCGGTGAGGGTGATCTCATCGAAGGTGATCTCCCGGGTGGGCTCAGCGGTGGTGAGGCGGAAACCGCGCGTTGCGGAGCGGCTGCGACCGTCGTGGATACGTGCGTGCGTGGCGTCGATGATGCGGTAGGCGTCCGTGATCTCGGCGCCCTCGTCGTCGCGGAGGGAGTCCATGCCGAACGGGGCGACACCTAGGGCGCCGTGCTCACCAATTGCTTCGAAGGCGAGCGAGGCGCCCGCGGCGTCGCTGCGCATCTCTGGGATGAACAGTCCCCCGCTGGCTGAAGCGAACGAGCCGCAGATGGCTGCGGGGTCACCGAAGTAGATGTCGGGCACGAGCAGGTCGAGCGCGGGCGCTTTTGCACGCCAGAGCCCCGCGACGTGGGGCAGCGGCCCGCCGCTGGGATAGAACCCGGGTTGCATTCCGCCGGCGAGCGGGAAGCCGGGAATGTCGATGTCACTGTCCAGCCATGCGTTGACGAACAACGGGATGTCATATATGGCGCGGCCGCGCGCGCTGACTTCGCCGATGTAGTCCGCGTACGCGGTGGCCATGAACGCCTCGTCCGTGGTCGCCGACTCACCGAACACCTCCGTCCAGGTGCCGTCCGTTCGCGATGCTCGCGACTCCCACTCTCTGTGCACACGCAACATGGGGTCCGCACGGACGGTCTGGAGAACGTCGGCGGTGACCGGACTGTGGAACGCCGCTTCGGCGGCCGGGCTGCGGTCGCGACTGTCGCCCAGCAGGCCCACCTCGTTCTCGACCTGGACCATGATCACGGTGCCGTGGAGCGCATCGGCGTCGCGCAGATGTGTCATGAGCTGGGTGAAGGCGGCAGCATCCGCGGCTCGTGAGTCTGGTCCAAATGGAGAGAGGTGTTCGACCAGTTGGAGGGCACCGTCGACGGTGATGAGTGCGCGCGGGAACCGAGCGGCATCTTTCTTCACCCAGGACGGGGCGTAGCTGGACATGCCGTTCTTCCAGGACCCGAACCACAGCAGCACCAAGCGGTATCCATGGCTCCGGGCACACTCGAGAAGCTGATCAACGATGGAGAAGTCGAATACACCTTCCTCTGGCTCGACGATGTGCCACGACACCGGCGCCAGAACGGTGTTGACATGGCGGCCGTCGAGCGCGTTGAGCGCGGTACGGATCGAGTCGGGGGTGCCCGCGCTGGAGTTGTGCAGCTCCGCTCCCCGGATGAGGAAGGGTTCCCCGTCTACGATGAGCTGCGCGGGCTGATCGTCTCGCCGGAGCAGCCTGCTCGGTGATGTGCGGCGCGTCATGGTGTCGCTCACGGGAAGGTCGTCCTGTTCTTCTGGTTCGGCTCGATGGAATCGGTGGTCGGGAGTTGTCTTCGAATGCTCGCCAGGAGGTCGAGCACCTCGGCGAGTGCGCCGGAGTGTGCAGCGGATGCTCGGTCTTTGAGTGATGCAAGCACCTCCCGCGTGGGGAGCCAAGAGGAACATAACACAAAACCGAACACTTGCTACATTTTTTTATGGTGATCGTTTACGCTGGGAGCATGTCCACCAGCACCGTCCCCCAACCACGTCGCCAGTACGCGAAGACCGCTCAGCGCCGTGCGGACATCATCGAGGCGGCGACGACCGTGTTCTCCTCTCGCGGCTACCACGGAGGATCACTCCGTGACATCGCTCGCGAACTCGACCTGAGCCTCACCAGCCTCGTGCACCACTTCCCCACCAAGAGTGAGCTCCTCGTCGCCGTCCTCGAACACGCGGACAGCCAAGCGACGTGGTTTCCTGAGTACGCCGAAGATCACGGCCTGCAAGCGGCAACTCTCAAGCTGTGGGGGCAGAACTACGACCACCCAGAACTCCTGCGGCTCCTCGCCATCGTTGCGGCGGAGGCCTCGGCTCCCGAGCATCCCGCACACACGTGGTTCGTTCACCGATACCAGCGAACTGTCGAGGGATTCGCGGAAGCGATCCGCAATGACCAGTCACGCGGCCGCATCTCCTCCAGCACGGACCCAACATCTGCTGCGCGTCTGGTCGCCGCAACCTGGGATGGGCTGCAACTGCAGTGGCTACTGGACCCGTCACGGGATCTCACGTCCGACTTCCGAAATCACCTGAGCCAACTCCTGGCGCCGTGAACTGTGACGCCCTGGCGCCGCAAAGGGCCAGTGGGCCTCACTCAGCTCGCATGTCTCGAAGCCCGTGAACTCGCCGACAAGGCAGCCCCGTCAATGGGGCGACGGCGCCGGCCCGCCGACATGGTCCGCAATCCGCTAGGTGCGCAACGGCCGCGGCGACCTCTTCTTCCTTCGAGCGGTAATGACGGCCACCGAGCGCACGACCGATAATCGGGAGGTCACCCCGGTTTCGATTGCGCATCTTGCGCACGAAAGAGTCGAAGCTCGTGGCGCTCGAGTCCAGTGTGCCATTTGCTGTGAGCAATCTGCACAACGAGGAGGTGTTCTACGGACGGGCCGTGCCAAACTTGGCCGGTTTTCAACCGCACAATCACAGCGTGTCGGTTAGCTACCGCTAACCGAGCGACAAAAAACCCCAGTTCACCTGGGGTTTATTCGTAGCAGGAGCGGGGCTTGAACCCGCGACCTCACGATTATGAATTGAACTCAGTGGGCTGGATGGTGCTAGTTGACGCTCGCTGGTCGCATGAATTCGCGGGTGCGGTGCTCGTTGGTCGCAGTTGGTGCTCGTTCGCCGGAGTGGTTCAACCGGCCCAAAACCGGCCCAGCCCGCAGGTCGGCGCCACTGAGCGGCCGACAGCCAGACGACCTGCCCACGCTCGTCGCGTGCATGTAAATGTTCAGGTTCAAGCCGACTTGTCGACGGCGGTTGAATTCTGAACGCTTTCGGCGCTCGAAAAGTGAACGGTTGCGGGCAGTCTAGCCAGCGGTTTCGTCGGTGGTGGTGCGGATGCTGGGGAGGCTGTCGATGCCTCTGCCGCGGAGTCGGTAGCTGGCGCCTTTGAGAGTGATGACGTCGGCGTGGTGCACGATGCGGTCGATCATCGCGGCGGCGACGGCTTGGTCTCCGAAGACGCCGCCCCAACTGGAGAACGGCAGGTTCGAGGTGAGGATCAGCGAGGCGTGTTCGTAGCGAGATGAGACGAGCTGGAAGAACAGATTCGCGGCGTCTTGCTCGAAGGGCAGGTAGCCGACTTCGTCGACGATGATCAGCCCGTAACGACGCAGTCGGGTGAGCTCGTTGGGGAGTCGTCCTTGCCGGTGCGCGTCGGTGAGGCGGGTGACCCAGTCCGTCGCGGTGGCGAACAGCACTCGGTGCCCGTGCTGCGCTGCGACGATCCCGAGAGCGGTGGCCAAATGCGTCTTCCCGGTTCCGGGCGGGCCGAGCAGGACCACGTTGCGAGCCTCGAGCAGAAACCCGCCGGACGCCAGCGCGGCGACTTGCTGCCGTGCGGTGGGTTGAGCGTCCCAGTCGAAGTCCTCGAGTGTCTTCGGGGCGGGGAACCCGGCTGCTTTGATCCGCAGTTGCGCGCCGGAGGCGTTGCGTGCGCTGACTTCGCGTTCCAGGACGGCGGCGAGGTAGTCCTCGAACGACCAGCCGGCATCCCTTGCCTGCTCGGCCAGGCGGGTGGCGGCTTCGTTGATCCGAGGTGCTTTCAGCGCCCCGGCGAGATAGGTGATCTGCTTCACGGACTCGGCTGGCTTCGTCACGGCCATCAGTCGAGCTCCCCGTCGATGAGACCGAATGCACGGTCGTAGTCCGCGAGGTCCCTGGCCAGATCGTCACCGGCGATCGCGGCGCGGGGCTGCTGGAACTGTTTCCGCAGCCGTGCCGCGGTCTCCACGTGCGCCTGATCAGTCACGGTCATCCCACGCGCCCAGACCCGGGCGTGGTCGGCGACGGTCCTCCCCTCGCAGCGCACCCGCACTCGCTCCAAGTCCGCGGTCACGTCCACCAACCGACCGATCACCCGCGGGTCGACCGAGTAGTCGTTGGTGTCGAGACGGACGTAGTAGTCGCGTCCCAGGCGAACCCGGTTCCGCCAGCCCAGGTGCAACGGGATCGGGGGCAGCGGCAGCATCGCCGTCCGATCCGCATCCAGTCTCTCCGTCGGTGCAGCCTTCGTGGTCCGCACGATCCTGCCGTTCACTCGCCGCAACCAGTTGCTGAACTGATCGTCGAAGTCCGCAGGCGAGGTGAACGAGCGGCCGGGCATGAACGAGGTCTCGAACCAGCCGTTGCGGCGTTCCACGACCCCTTTGGACTCCGGATCCTTCGGTGGCAGCAGCACCAGCCTCGTCGCGAGGGTGCCCATGAACGCGGCCACCCCTTCGGCACGACGTTTGCCGCGACCGATGCCGGGCTCGTTGTCCCAGATCAGCCTGCGTGGCACCCGACCCAGCTGCTGAATCAACTCCCAGGACCCCAGCAGCAGATCCTCCGTCCTCCGCGTCGGGATCATCCTGGCGAGCATGAACCGAGAGTGCGCCGCAGTAATCACCAGCACCGGCAACAGCTTCGCCGTTCCGTCCTCGAGCGGGATCTTCTTCGGCGGGAACCAGAGATCACACTGAGCGGCATCGCCCGGTTCCCAGGTCAGCCGGTCGGCGGGATCGATCCTGCGATGCTCGGGTCGCAGCCGCTTCACGTTCTCCCGGAACCATGTGATCGACCCGGACCACTCCACGCGCTCCGCGATCACCGTCGCCGGAATCTCCGGATCATCCTCGAGCAGCACCCGCACCCGGGCCTCGAACGGAGTAAACGACGTCGATGCCGCACGCCGCTCATATCTCGGCGGGGCCTCCGACTTCACCGCCTTCACGACCGTCGTCCGCGAGATCCCCAACCGCTCCGCGATCCTCGCCTTCGGCACACCCTCCGCAGCGAGCCTCCTGATCAGCGCCCAGTCCTCCAAAGTGATCACTCTCCAATCGTTGAGTGTTCACTTTTCGAGCCTCGCTACTGTCCAGCTTTCGACCGTCGCCGACACCGACTGGTGTTTCTTGACCTTGAGGCCGAGGGGCACGGCGGATCGGGTCAGGCTCCAGCCCCGTTTGAACAGTCTCTACTCAGCCCCACGGGTGAGATGTCGCGACCGAGCCAGGGCCGATCCACCGACCTCGCGCGACGCATTCACGTCACGATCGGGGATGGCAACGAGAGTCCATGGCGCTGCGGCGTCGGTGACCTGCAGGTCGAGCTCGAACCTCTGCGTCGCTCCGCGTGCGAGCTCCACGTCTATGACGTCGGGGACCAGTGCGTCGAGGTTGCGGGTCCTCAACGCGATCGAGTGCGAGCCCTCACCGGATACGTCGAGGGTGACGCGGACGCGTTCGGTCGAGCTCGCCTCCGCCCGCAATTCGATCATCAACCACTGCGACTCATCCAGTCGGAGTGTCAGACGCGCCCCGTCGACCACAACCAGAGAGGTTCGTGTTCCCCCGAACTGCACGTCGTACTCGCCGGCCGGAATCATCAGGTCGAAGCTGCCGGGAGCGACAACCCCTTCGTCGCCGGTCGCGCGCATTGTGAAAGTCGCGCCTGCAGGAGCCTCCCCACGTACTCGCGCGGGTGTCCCCACCCGGGCCAGGACCATCGCCATGCGGCTCGACGAGTAGACCCACTGCTCCTTGTACGGGAAGACCGCGTTGTTCCCCCACGCGGGGGTGTCTCCGGTGTATGAGTTGAAGCCCAGCGACAGGCCTCCAACGAGATTGGGAAGCTCGGCGGAGAAGTTCTGCCACCAGTCAAAGCCGACGCCGTACACGAGTGACCGCGAGAACGGGTTCGCACCCACGACCCATTCGAGCTGGCGCGACGCGAGATTCATGTCTGCCGCGCTTCCCCGTGCGATCGCGGCCTGCGCAAGCCCGATCGTCTTGCCGAGGTGCACCGTCGTCGCGCCATGGCGCACGTGGTCGCACCACAGCGGGAACCGGCGCAGCCGATAATCGCCGCCGAGGTCCATGCCGTCTTCGAACATCCGCTGCATCTGCTCCCGCACCATGCCCCGCGTCGGCGGCGTCGGGAAGAGGGGCGTGGGCGGCAGGAGGTGGATGAAGTCGACAACCGGGTCGGGCGGAAGCGGCGCGTCGAGGTCCACCGCGCGCCACACCGCCGCCGGAATCATCCCGAATGGCGCGGATGCCTCACTGCCGAGGTGGCAGAAGTAGTCAGCGTACAGTGCAAGGCCGGTGTGCCAGTCGATCCAGTCCTCGCTGTCGACGAACTCCTCGCGCAGCGCGGCGAGGGCCAGAAGCCCGGAGTCCTCGAACCCGTCGTGGTACTCGTGCACGATCCGCGTGCGCGCCGCATCCTCGTAGAAGAACCCTGTGACCGGCGCCTCGGCGACGAACCGCGTCTCCTGCAGGTCCAGGACCCATCGGCCGAGTCTGATCGCGGCATCCCGGTACTGCAGGTCGCCGGTCGAGCGGTACAGCTCGACCGCTGCCAGACACAGGTAGCCCACCCGGTCGCGCCATGAGCTCGCGTTGATCGCCACCGGCTCGGCAGTCACGGGCGAGACGAGCCCCTCGTACGTGACCGCGAAGTCCTCGGCGGCCGCGACGATCAGTCGTTCCGTGGTTCCCGCGTCGTGGTCGCCCATGGTGCGCGCCGCCCGCGCCATCGCGAGAACGCCGAGGATGTTCTGGAACTCGTCGTACGCGACCCCGCCGCGCCCCTCTTGGACCATGTCGTCGTCCGTGCCGACGACGCCGTCCGTGTAGTACGACGCATCGTTGTAGAGGGCCCGGAGTCCCGGACCGAATCGCGTGCCCAGCGACCAGGCGATCCCCCAGCACACCTCCTCTCGCGCACGATCCGCGAGCGCTGTCGCCCCTCGCGCGTACAGCGAGTCGGCGAGGTCGCTCAGTGCGTAGATCGACAGGTGAGTCCGCCCGGGTCCTTGCGTGAGGTTGGCGGCATCGTGCCAGCCGCCGGCCACGCTCCGCCGATCTCCTTCGTGTTCCGAGAACACGTCGCTGTGACACACACCGTGGACGCCTGGCACGGCCCATCCGCAGCGCAGTCCGTAAAAGGCGTTCAGTGTCGCTTCGACCAGCGGCAGATGCGCGTCGTCGGAGATCGGGAAGACCTCGGTCTCGACACCGTCGTAGCGGAGGCGCCACTCCCCTTCGCGGGTGAACGTCGAGAAATCGAGCCTCGTCCACGAGCCGCGCTCATTCGTGATCGGTGCCGCAGGCAGCGATGCGGCGACCTGACCATCACGCGAAAGCACCTCGAACTCCGTGGCTTCCCCTGCAGGGGCCGTCGCGAGCTTATGCCCTCCACGGGTGTATCCGAAGTGGCTGTAGGAGATCTTGTCCTCCGGCACGCTCCAGCCTTCCGGCACTTCCGCGTCGACCAATTCGACCTGCAGCGCGTCGAGGTCGTACGTGATCCGAGGCTCAGACCCCGTCACCCCGAACGTGGGCTGGAAGACCGTGACCTCGGTGACGGCATCCCGTCGTATCTCCGGAATCTCCCACGCGAGTTGGTTCCAGGCACCCGCTTTCAGGTCGCTGAAGTAGTGGATCGCGATGGGGTCTTCAGGACCGGCAGCCGACCCCTCGCTGAGGAACGCGAGAGCGAACGCGATCGTGGTGTGGTCGGTGGGATGCACGTAGACCCACAGCGACAGCCGGTTGTACTCCGACCAGTCCTGCGGTGCATCGAAGTGCTTGGCGATAACGGCGGAGAACGGCGTCCCCTCGAAGAGCACCGCCTGCCCCGAGAACGTCCCGTTGGGTTCACGACTGGCCCGGATATAGTCGGGATTGCGCAGCAGCGTCGACATCCGCAGCGATCGGGTTCCCACCACAGCGCGGTCGGTGGTGTAGCCGAGCTCGACAACCGGGCTGGGCCGCCAGTCCGGGTCCGTCTCCATGTCATCGATCCACTGTCGCCTCAGCACCGGCTTCCCGAGACTCTTGCGGTCCAGGGATGCCGTCATGTCGGCGTGCAGCAGGGGCCAATCCGTCCATGCGGTCCCGTTGTCGTTGTGCCGGTGCGCCATGTCGTCTATTCCTTTACGCCTAGGTAGTTGCGGGCCCATGTTCGCCATCGGGCGACCATGTCCACGGTGCGATCCCGCAGCCAGAAGATCTGAAGACCGTCGAGTTCGCAGTTCACCTGCAGGGCCAGTTCGTCGGGGTCGTCGTACCACGTGCGAGCGAGGTCGCGCAGTTCGCGAAGCGAGGTGGCTTGACGCTCGCGGAAGTACCCATGAGCAGGATGACTGGGGTGAAGCGACTCCGCCGACAGCACGGCGTAGAGGCGGATGAGTTCGGGCCGCTCGGCGTTGCGGGCGATGAGCCGAGCGATGATGTCGGTGAACTCCACGGCGTCGTGGACCGGATGATCGTCGGGTGCGACTGATCGGATGTCGACCTCGTCTCTGCGCGACAGGACGCCGCGCATGAGATCGTCCTTGGTCGGGAAGTAGTGCAGCACAGCCTGGAAAGTGACGCCCGCCCCCTTTGCCACATCTGCGAACGTCAGACCCCAGTACCCCTTCTCCGCAAGGAGGGCGAGCGTGACGTCGAGGATCTCCGCTTTGCGCGCCTCGGGTGTCAGGCGCCGCCGGCGGGGTTTCGTTTCGGACGGGACCTCAGTCATCGTTCGGCCACACGGCGATTGCGGATGACGTCGGCATACCAGCGCGCAGAATCCTTCATGGTCCGAGCTTGGGTGGAGTGGTCGACGTGGACGAGCCCGTACCGCTCGCTGAGACTCGCCGACCACTCGTAGTTGTCGAGCAGCGACCACACATAGAACCCGCGGATATCAGCCCCGGCCGCGACCGCTCGCCCGGCCTCCGCCAGGAAGCCCGCGAGGTACTCGATGCGCTCCGGGTCATGGACCGCGCCATCGACCACCTCGTCGCCGGGGAGCGAGATGCCGTTCTCGGTGATGAACAGCGGGAGCGTGACGCCGTAGTCCTCCTTGACCATCGTGACGGCATCCGTCAGCGCCCTCGGATAGAACTCCATGCCGTTCGTCAGATAGTTGCCGCCGGGGTGGGAGCCGGCAGCCTCCCACCAACGGGGGTTGTAATCTTCGGCGCTGACGACCACGCGGGAGTAGACGTTTAGCCCGAGGAAGTCGATCGGCGCTTGAACGATCCGCTCGTCCACTGGGAGCAATTCGGGCATGATCCCGGACGCGGTCAGCCGCTCGACGATCCGCCCGCTCGGCCGGCCGGTGAACAGCTCATCGAGGAAGAAGCGGAATCCGTCGTCCTCATCGCGCAGGGCAAGGTCTCGATCGGCCTGAGAGTCCGTCGCGGGATGCCGGGCCCAGATGTCGAGCACGATGCCGATCTCACCGATGGCAGATGACTCCCGGAACGCTTCGACGGCGCGGCCATGCGCCAGCATCGCGTTGTGCATCGCCTGCTTGCCGACCCGTTCGTCGGCGATTCCCGGGGCGAAGATCCCCAGCCCGTATCCCACCCAGAGCGCGATGGGCTCGTTGATCGTCACCCAGCGAGGCACCCGATCCCCGAACCGCTCGAACACCAGTGCTGCGTACTCCGCGAACCAGTCGACGATGTCGCGGTTCGCCCATCCGCCCTTGTCCTGCAGCGCCTGCGGAAGGTCCCAGTGGTACAGCGTGATGCTCGGCGATATGCCGGCCTCGAGCAGCCCGTCTATCAGCCGGCTGTAGAACTCGACACCCGCTTCGTTCACGCGTCCGGTTCCATCAGGAAGCAGTCGCGACCAGCTCAGCGAGAACCGATAGGAATCGAGGCCGATCTCCTTCATCAGGGCGATGTCCTCCGCCCAGCGGTGGTAGTGATCGACAGCGACATCGCCAGGGATGTCGTTCCACACGTTGCCCGGAGTTTGCGAGAACGTGTCCCAGATCGATCGGCCCTTGCCGGCCTCGTTCCAGGCTCCTTCGATCTGGTAGGCGCTGGTTGCCGCCCCGAACACGAAGCCCGCAGGGAATCGGACCTCGGATGCGGGCGTCGCCTCGCTCACACTCGAAACCTCCTGGCTCATCACGAGATCGACTCACGCCCCAGCGGCGGTCCAAGCCGTGTCGCGCTTGATCGGGTCTCTGCCACAGCTGCGTTCTCCCTCGGATCGACGTCGGTCCTCGCATTCGTCGTCCGAGGACGACTGAGACGACCATAGCGCTATTTCAATAAACATAGGTAACGCGAGAGTGGGCGCGGATGTTCTACGGGTGCGCCAAGGGAGCTGGCCGCGATCCAATCGGTCACATCTCGGGTCGAATGCCCAGGGAGCTTCAACCGAGCAGATACCTGGCGCCCGAGACCAGAGCCCCACCGATCGGTTTGCACACTTCCTCAGGCCGACAGCAGAAGCGAGCCGGCCGGTCGCCGAGTCGTACGCTCCACATCACGCGGCCATCGTCAAGGTCATCGACTCGTTGGAGGCAGGTGACGCGCAGGTCGCCACGAGAGTCATCGAGCAGCTGGTGGACGGACTCGACGCACTCGATCCCTCAGGCGATAGACCTTTGCCGTGCAGTGAGCGAATACGCCGACCGCAGCGATTCGCGCAAGGGGGATTAATCGCACGCCACACAACCCCCGATCGGCGGCGTGCGTGTGCGCTCAGGACACCGCGCGGTGTAGGCGGCATCGGTGACCTCCTGTCGCGGACGTGTCACAACGGGACGACGCCGCCGTGACCTCACGATGGTGAAATCCGTAATCGTGAGGTCACACCGCGCGCCGGCGTCCGGGGCGGGTGCCAGTTGGTCGCAGTTGGTCGCAGTTGATTGGCCAGAAACCGGCCCAAGACCGTCCCAAATACGGCGTGTCGGTTAGCGACCGTTAACCAGGCAACAAACAATCCCATTTGATCTGGGATATTTTGTAGCAGGAGCGGGGCTTGAACCCGCGACCTCACGATTATAAGTTGGTTACCCGGGCTGGCTGATGCCGGTTGGTCGCAGTTGGTCGCAAGAATCCGCGGGCGCAGTGCTCGTTAGTCGCAGTTGGTCATAGTTGGTTGCAACAGAGCAACCGGCACAAAACCGGCACAACAACCAGTCGCTTGGCAACCGGACAAGGACGACGGCAACCGCGCACCTTCACACTCTCGGCGCTGCCAGAATCCGCATCCTGACGATGCTCGGGGACCACCGAGGACACTTCGTCCGTCGTGCGAGGAGTCGCTGATCAGACATGGTTCGTGGCCAGTGGGAAGGCTTCCCCGGGGGCGAGGACTCGGATCCGATCGGGGTTCACGATCACATCGAACAGATCCTGGGGATTGCCGTTGAAGGGTGCGAAGTCCGGCGAGTCGACCGATCCCCAGTGGTGGAGCAGGAGCTGGGTGTCGGGGTAGGCGTTGGCCATCTCGACGGCACCGTCGAATCCGAAGTGCCACTCGCTGTCGGAGAAGTCGAACAGCATCGCCGTCGGGGACGGCATGGTGAGGTGATGTTCACGGATGAGCCGGGAGTCGCCCGGCGCCCAGATCGTGCCGTCCGGCGTGGTGATCCAGAATCCGCAGGAGTCCTCGTCACGGAAGGTGCGCTGCCCGGGTTCCGGGTTCTCGTTCTGCCAGGCGTGGTCTGCCGGCAGCACCTCCACGGTGAGTTGCCCGACGGAGAAGCGATCGCCGATGCCGTGGCCGGTGCCGGGGATGCCGTGCTCAGTCATCATCTCGGCGACGTAGGACGTGGAGTGGAACTCGCCGGTGACGGCGACGAGCTCACGGCAGGTCGGGATGCTGAAGTGATCGTTGTCGGCGTGGGTGACCAGGATCGCGTCCAGGCGCGGGACGTCGGGGGTGTCCGCGGGAAGGTCGATGAGCAGCGGCATGTCGAAATCCCGCAACACCGGGTCGACCATCACCAGGGTTCCTCGCGAATTGATCAGGAAGCCCGCCATCCCGAGCCAATACAGGGCCGTCCCGGCAGCGGAGCTGTCGAACGCGTCGCCGCCCAACACCTCGGTTGGTGGCGCGACAGCCTGGCCCTGCTCCGAGACACGAATCGATCGGGGATTCGACATGTTCAACCGGGCCCTTCGTTCAGCCCAGTCTGCCGCGAGGACCCCGCCAGCGACAGGGCCCGCCTGCGATGGCGAAGGTGTCGTCGGCGAGAGGGAGGCAGCCAGGAGGCGGCGAGACGGGACGCGCCGGAGAGCAGGGCAGCGCCGGTGACGACCGCGCCGCAGGGCGATTCTGAGGTGCTCGGCAGTGCCGTCCGGCAGGGTGGTGATCCCGCCCAGCCCGACGATCAGTCGATGCGGATGGCGACCCTTCCTGAACCCCTGCTGAGTCAGCTTTCGTTCGCTGAAGCGCCGAAAACGTCCCGGGCGATACCGACCGCAGCCATCGCGTTGGGCTATCCGGCGTAGAACGCCAGGTGCGTCAGCACTTCGATCAGTTCGGCCTCGGTGACCTTAGCGTCGTGCGACCTCCGGATCCCATGACGAGGACAGAGCCGTCACGGACGGAATACTCGGCGACGGAGACCGCTCGTCCCGCGTCTCGCCGCGGACTCCGCTGGGCCCGTCCGACACGAGTATCCGCCGCAGTCCGATCTTCTCAATGGGCCACGTCGTCCAGAAGTCGCGTCCGGTCGCAAGCCGCACCTTCTCTTCGACACTCAACACCGCGAGCGCCGAGTGCGCTTGCCTTCGTTGGATTCACTCGGGTTCTCAGTACCCGGGGGATCAGGCCGCCGGCGCGACTCGGGTCAGTTCGCGGCGCGTGCCCGCTGGACGTATTCCTGAAGCTGGTCGAAGATCTCGACGTCGTAGGGTCCCCATTCGGGGCGCGGCGTGTCCGGCCCGACATAGGGTTCGTCGCCGTATCGCGCCTGATATTCGGCGAGCTTTCCGGCGAGCGCCTCCCTGACGTCGGCGTAGTCGGGATCGTCGGCGATGTTGCGCATCTCGGTCGGGTCCTGGTGGAGGTCGTACAGCTCCCACTCGGGCTCGAAGATGCGGTCGGAGGCGCCGGGCACGCCCAGCCCCGCACCGTAGTAGTAGATGAGCTTGTAGTCGGCGGTGCGGATTCCGTAGTGCGCGGGAGCCGCATGGATGGGGTCGTCGTGCTCCCAATAGCGGTAGTACGCGGCGTCTGCCCAGTCCTCGATCTGCTCGCCGCGCAGCAGCGGACGGAAGCTCCGGCCTTGGGAGGTGGGGAGTTCCACCGTCGCATCGATTCCGCAGACGTCGAGGAAGGTCGCGGCGAAGTCGACGTTCGTGATGATCGCCTCGCTGCGAGTGCCGGCTTCGATCTCGGCGGGCCAGCGCATGAGCATCGGCATCTGCAAGGACTGGTCGAACATGAGGCGCTTGTCGAACCAGCCGTGATCGCCGAGGAAGAATCCTTGGTCAGACGTGTACACGACGAGGGTGTTCTCGGCGAGGCCCCTCTCCTCGAGGTGGTCGAGCAGGCGGCCGACGTTGTCGTCGATCGATTGGATGCACTGCAGGTAGTCGCGCATGTAGATCTGGTACTTCCAGCTCATGCGTGCGTGCCGTTTCTCGGGACCACGCAGGTGCTCGGGCACCTCGGTCTTCAGGTCGTCGGCTCCCATGTCGTCGGCGATCGTCATGTGCACGCCGCGGACCGCCTTGCTGCGGGTGGCGTAGTCGTCGAAGAAGGTGTCGGGCTCGGGGATCGTCCCGTCGGCGTAAAGGTGCTTGTGCTTCACGTCGGGCACCCACGGACGGTGTGGTGCCTTGTGGTGCACCATCATGGCGAACGGCTGGTCGGCGCCGAGCTCGTCGATCCAGTCCAACGCGAGGTCGGTGATGATGTCTGTGGCGTATCCGGTGACCACGGAGGCCCCCTTCGGGTCGATCATCTCGGGATCGACGTAGTCCCCCTGGCCGGGGAAGATCTTCCATGCATCGAACCCCCGCGGAAGTGATTTCCCGCGTTCCCCGAGGTGCCACTTGCCGAACATGGCGGTCTTGTATCCGTTGTCGTGCAGGACGTCGACAAAGGTGGGGACGCGGTAATCCATCTCGGTCCAGATCGATGCGACCCCGTTGATGTGGCTGTACGTCCCGGTCAGGATGGTTGCCCGCGACGGGCTGCAGATCGAGTTGGTGCAGAACACCGCATCCATCCGCATGCCGTCGCGAGCGATACGGTCGAGGTTCGGCGTCTGATTCACGCGGCTGCCGTATGCCGAGATCGCGTGTGCCGCGTGGTCGTCCGACATGATGAAGATGAGATTGGTACGTGGCACGTGTGGCCTCCGTCTCGTTGTGCATGGTCGGGTTTCAGGGGTGGGCGTCGCCGCGTCGGGTGGGCGCATCGACCGCTCGACCGCGAGCTGTATGTCCGAGAGCATGACATGTCGATGCGCGATGCGCAAGATCTGACTAGTTTTACTGTGGAATAGTTATATGCTTCTTCCTACCGGAATTACCCAAACTGATTACTCCATGCATGGAGTAGTACGCGAACCTTCAGTCTTGCTTCCTCTTGCCGCTCCGAAGGGGGATCGGTGACCCCGGGCTCGTCCCGACCGGCATGACGGTGCGCCACTTCAGCGAATCAATACGCCGGTATCCTCACAACGAAGGACCTAGGAAGGGAGACTCGGTGCCGCTGGCTCGCCTCGACGTGATCATCCTCAGCCTGCTCACCGCCAATGACCGGACCGGCTACGACATCCACAAATGGCTGGAGCGCAACGGCACGGCGGTCGGCTACAACACCCAGCCGAGTCAGATCTACCGGCAGCTGACGCGGATGGAGTCCGTCGGATGGGCGGTATCCAGTGTGGAGGAGCGCGACCGCGGACCCGATGCCAAGGTGTTTCGCATCACCGAGGCGGGCACGGCGAAGCTCGAGTCCTGGATCGACTCCCCCTACGTCCCGGCCCCACGCCCGCTCGACTCAGACTTCCAGGTCCGTCTCATGTTCAGCTCCCCTCGCGGACCCGCCAAGATGCTCGAGCTCGTGCGCACGGAGCTCGCCTATCGCCGCGAGCACGAGGAATACCGCAAGGATCTGGATGTGGACCTGGTGCCACGCGACGCCACACCGCAGCTCCGCGCCTGGTTCAAGGAGTCGGCTCTGGTGCAGAGCGAGCGCGGACACTACATGGTTCAAACCCTGATCGCATGGCTGGAGTCAGCCGAAGTGAGGCTGAAGAATCTTGTCGATTCGCAATGAGACCTGGCCGATCAAGTCTCGGAGTCATTCGATGCACAGGCATCTCTCCGCAAACAGTCGGCCACGACGAGGCCCCTGCACGCTATGCAATGAGTAGATTATCCAAGCACATGTCCGTGGGATGAGTCAGCATTATCGTGCGAATTCTGCGACTCGTATCTAATCAACTTGTGGGATAGCATTGGACTTGTCGACCGATATTGGGGTGACCCGGATGTTCGACAAGGTCGACCGGGGCCCAGACGATGAGAGGCGCGACGATGCATAGAGCGAGGTCCACTCCGACCGCAGCCGCCAGCGACTCTGGCCATCGCGACTGCATGGCGGCAGAATCGTCCCATTCCAGCGCTTCCCGGATGGAAGACGCCGGAGTCCTCATGGCCGCGCCGTGAGCGCAGGGCGCAGGTTCCCCGAGTCCGTCTACTCGGTCGGAAGCGAACCGGATGCGCGCTTCTCGCTCGCGAACGAACGCACCTTCCTCGCCTGGATCCGCACCGCCCTCGCGCTGATTGCCGGCGGCGTGGCGCTCGAAGTGCTCGGACTCGACCTGCATCCAACATTCCGTCTCTGCGCATCGGTGCTGCTCGTCGTCAGTGGGTGCGCGACACCCGTGCTCGCGTGGGTCGACTGGATGCGCACTGAACGCGCCCTCCGACTTTCGCAGCCGCTCTCGTCGTCGATGCTGGGACCTATCCTCACTGTCGCGGTCGCCGCCACGGGCGCGCTCGTTCTCATGGCGATCTTGATCCGCTGATGGCCCTGTTCGACCCCGGCCTCCAGCCAGAGCGCACCGAACTGGCATGGAGGCGCACCGTACTCGCACTCGCCGTGGGATCGCTCGTCGCCCTGCGACTCCTGCCTGCCGCGTTCGGCAGCCCGTGGTGGGTCCTCGCCGGCGTCGTCGGGCTGATCGGCGCCGGGGGGCTTTGGCAGTGGAGCCGCGTCCGCATCCGGGTCGTGAACGAAATGCTCACCCGCGCCGGCGACCGGATTGCGCTTCCGGGCGGGATGATCATGCTGGCCCTTAGCGCGTTCGTGCTCGCCATCGCACTGACGGGCCTGCTCATCGTCCTCGCAGCAGCCAGGACCGCTTCCTGAAAGCGCCCACCGAACTCGCCGCTGGATATGGGTCATGCGTGGGCGATCACGCTCGAACCTCAGATGCGATCGCTAATCGCGTGCGAGGAGATCGTTCGCTGAACGCAGGATGGCGGAGTCTGCGATCAGCGCCGGTGCGGCACCACCCACGCCGGAGACGCGGACTTCGATGCTCTCCCCCGGCAGCAGCGTGTCGAGTGCCCGCTCCATGACGGCATCCGGTGCGATTCGATCTGCGAGCACAGTCAAGTCGCGCACAAGGTTCCCGGCGGCGATCGTCACGACTCACTCGTCGCGGTCCACACGGACGGTCACGTCAAGCTCCGCGGACTCGAGTCGGCTCCCCCGGTAGTCCGCGAAGAACCAGAGCGCACGTTTATCGCCGATGCGTGCCAGGACGAACTCCTCGGCCGCTTCGTCCGGAATGGAGATCACAGTACCCGGAGCAACGTTCTCAACGCTGCGGGCGCCGACCGCCAACTCCACAGATGCGCTGTGTCGTAACTGCCCTGACAAGGTGTGATCAAGCCGGCGGTGCAGGAACTCCTGCACGGTCTCGTCGATCTCCGCGCAGATGCGGGAGACCGTGGACCGGCTGATGCCGGTGTCGTTGCCCAGCGCCCGCACCAGCTGGTCGACCTTTCGCGTGGAGACCCCGTCGATCCAGGCTTGGCAGATCACCGCGTAGAGGGCCTTGTCGACCCGGCGGCGCGGGGTGAGCAGGCTCGGGAAGAACGACCCCTCCCGCAGCTTCGGGATCTGCAGGTTGACTTCCCCGGCCGGAGTGGCGAGGGTCTTCGGCCGGGCGCCGTTGCGGCGGGTGGTGCGCTCCGTGGTGCGCTGGTGCGGTGCGGCGCCGATCATCTCACCGGCACAAAACCGGCACAACGGCTCCAAACGTCCAGCTTTTCGGCAGGCCGCAAACAGAAGAGCCCCGGAATTCCGGGGCTCTGAAGCTGTAGCAGGAGCGGGGCTTGAACCCGCGACCTCACGATTATGAGTTGAACCCGGTGGACCGGGTGGTGACAGTTGGTGCTGGTTGGCCTCATGAATTCGCGGGTACGGTGCTCGTTGGTCGCAGTTAGTGCTCGTTCGTCGGAATGGCCCAACCGGCCCAAAACCGGCCCAGCGGACAGGTCGGCGGAGGCGGGACTGAGTGGCGGAGATGTCGTCGTCGTCGCCGGATTGGCGACGATCCTTCTCACGCCTTGCTCACGCGAGGGAGCGATCCACGAGGCGTAGCCGAGGACATGACATCACAAGCTTTGGAAGCACCAACGGCGAACTATCCGTCGTTCAGCGTCGGTGAATCCGCCATCCACGGGCAGTGCGACACCGATGTTGAAGCTTGATCCGGGACTGCAGCGCCAGAGAACCGCTGAGGCGATCTCGTCGGCGAGGCCGAGTCTGGCTACGGGTTGATTCGCCATGGCCGCGGCCATGTCCAGCGTGACGCGCCTCGCGATTCAGTCCAGACGGATGCCGGTGCGTCGGGCGAGTGCGGCGAGAAGTCGGTTCTGGAAATCGACGTCGGTGGCCGAGGGGTGCGGGGACTGCGTTCGTCGGTGGTGCCAGTACCCGCCGGTGGCGGGAACGACATCGGGATCGGTCGCCAGCCACGTCTGAGTCAGATGCCCTTCGCGGAGATCATTGGGCGCACTCGCGCCGCCCATCCGAGTGGGCACCCAGCCCGGATCGACCGCGTGGCTGGTGGTGTCGGGCCAACGATGAGCGACGGCCTGGCTGAGCGCGGTCACCCACAGCTTCGTGTCGCTGTACGTCGCCGTCACGGACACCAGCCGATCGAGGTCTACCGAGCCGCCGTGGTGCATCGAACTGCTGAGATAGATCAAACGCCCCGGCTTGCGCATCAGAGCCGTCAGCACGTAGGGCGCGACGATGTTGACCGGTACCGCATCGGGTGAGCGAATCGCCCCGGCGTTGTGGATCACGGCGTCGAATCGGCCGAACTCGTTCGCCTGTCGCGCGACATCGCGGGTCGCTTCCAGATCGCTGAGGTCACCGAACACCGAACCCTTCCAGCGAGCCGCGTCGTCGCCCGCGAGTCGATCGGGAGTGCGGGCGTGCACCACGACTTCGTGACCGTCGGCGGTGAGCTCGATTGCCGCGGCGAGCCCCAGGCCGGTCGACGCCCCGGTGACAAGAATCAGCGCCATCCCACTCCTCCTCCTCCTCGCAGGGCTTCTCTCAATGTCAGCCTTCGTTCCCTGAAGCGCCGAAAACGTCTCTGGCGACGCCCACCGCGGCCATGGCCTTGGGCCACCCGGCGTAGAACGCCAGGTGGGTCAGCGCTTCCATCAGCTCGGTCTCGGTGACGCCGTTCTGACGTGCGAAATCCAGGTGGAACCGCAGCTGGTCGGTGTTTCCCATCACCGTCAGCGCGGCCACCGTCACCAGACTGCGATCGCGTTTGGACAATTCAGGTCGCTCCCACACATCGTCGAACAGCACCTTGTCGGTGTAGTGAGCCAGAGCCGGCGCGATATCGCCGACCGCCTTCTGCCCGCCGGTCCAGCCCGTTCCCGCGCTATCGGTCATCGTCAATCCCTTCCGTCGGATCCATGCAACCACCGAACTGTTCGTGCGCGGGAGGTAGTGCCGGAAGGTGTACTGGCAGAGCATTCCTCGTCATCCGCCCTCGGCGTAGTGTCCGTCGTGGGCCGGTCAGATCAGTGGGGTCGCACCTCGGGCCCGCGAGGAATGAGAAGCGTCATGAACATCGAACCCGTGATCCCGACGATCAAGAACTCGCCCGAGCAGTTCACCGGAGACGTCTGGGTTGATCCGATCGTCGCCCCTCATGACGCCGATCAGCGGATGACGGTCGCCACCGTCCGCTTCGCACCCGGCGCTCGCACCGCCTGGCACTCCCACGCCCGTGGCCAGTACCTGCGGGTCATGCAGGGCACCGCGTTGTGCGGCACCCGCGACGGGCACGTCGTCGCAGCCCACCCGGGACAGACGATCTACACCCCGCCAGGCGAGGAGCATTGGCACGGCGCCACTCCGGACTGCTGGATGGAGCACCTGGCAATGCTCGAAGCCGGCGACGACCCCGCGACCACCACGACCTGGCTCGAACACGTCACGGACCAGGACTACACCACCGCCAGGCAAGCGGGAGGATGACCGGAGGCAGGAAATGACTGACAGCAAGGTTTGGCTGATCACCGGCGCGGGCCGCGGCATGGGCGTGGACGTCGCGCAGGCCGCGCTCGCGGCCGGCAACCGTGTGGTGGCCACTGCACGCGACGCGGCGAACGTCACCGCGGCAATCGGCGAGCACGACGACCTGCTCGCCGTCTCGCTCGACATCACCGACACCGACTCGATCGACGCGGCCGCGAAAGCGGCGATCGATCGGTTCGGTCGTATCGACGTGCTGGTCAACAACGCCGGCAACTTCCAGGCCGGCTACTTCGAGGAGATGAGCCCCGAGCAGTTCCGGGCCCAGATGGAGACGAACTTCTTCGGACCGCTCAACGTCACCCGTGCGGTGCTGCCGGTGATGCGTCGGCAGCGCTCAGGTCACATCGTCACCATCACTTCCACGGCCGGCATCGTCTCAGGAGGATTCGGCAGCGCTTACGGGGCGTCGAAGTTCGCGCTGGAGGGATGGATGGAATCGCTGCGGGAAGAGGTCGCGCAGTTCGGCATCCGGGTCACCGCCGTCGAACCAGGCTTCTTCCGCACCGAGCTGCTCGTCGAGGGATCATCAACACTCTGGCCCGCGCTGTCGATCGACGACTACGCAGACACGGCGGCCACGATCGACGGGTGGAAGTCGATGAATGGCAAGCAGAGCGGCGACCCTGCGAAGCTCGCTGCCAGCCTCGTGAAGGTTGTCGAACTGGCCGAGGCACCCGCGCGGTGGGTTGCCGGGGCCGACGCGGTCCAAGCCGTGAAGCACAAGGGCCAGACTCTCATCGACCAGGCCAACGCGCACCTCGACCTCTCCACAGCGCTGGACCACGACGACGACGCCGACGTTGACTAAGAACCCTGCCAAGCGGTCACTCAGCGGCGACGCAACGAGCCGACATCCTCCGGGGATCATGAGATCGGGACGCGCTGCGCGACGCGACGATGGACCACGTCAAGATCCACTCTCGCGCTGGGCGACTAAGCCCGGAAGGATCACACCATGGAACACACCCGCCTCGGCCGCACCGACCTCGAGGTCAGCCGCATCGCGCTGGGCTGCATGAGCTACGGCAACCCCGTCACCGGGCTGCACCAGTGGACCCTGGACGAGGGCGCATCCCAGCCGTTCTTCCGCCAGGCCGTCGAACTCGGTGTGACGTTCTGGGATACCGCCAACACCTATCAGGCTGGCAGCAGCGAGGAGTTCGTCGGCCGCGCCATCCGGAAGTACGCCCGCCGAGAAGACATCACCCTCGCCACCAAAGTCTTCGGAAAGATGCACGACGGCCCTACCGGACAGGGTCTCTCGCGAGCGGCGATCCTCGAACAGGTGGACGCCTCACTGCAGCGGCTGGGCACCGACTACATCGACATCTACTACATCCACCGGTTCGACCCGGACGTCCCTGTCGAAGAGACCATGGAAGCGCTCCACGACACCGTCGAAGCAGGGAAGGTCCGCTGCCTCGGGGCGTCATCGATGTACGCGTGGCAGTTCGCCAAGCTGCAGACCGCGGCTGCGGTGGGCGGGTGGACGCCGTTCACCGCGATGGAGGACCAGTACAACCTGCTCAAACGCGAAGAAGAGCGCGAGATGATCCCGATGTGCCTCGACCAGGGCGTCGGGCTGACCCCATACTCCCCCCTCGGAAAGGGATGCCTCACCAGACCGTGGGGCGTCCACACACAACGGGCTGAAACGGACGCGGTCGCCAAGACGTTCGACTCACCCGCCGACGAACCCATCGTCGACGTGGTGCAGCAGATCGCCGAGGACCGCGACGTCCCGATGGCGCAGATCGCGCTCGCCTGGGTTCTGCGCAACCCCGTCGTCGCAGCACCGATCGTCGGTGCCACCAAGGAGAAACACCTCGCCGACGCGGTCGCCGCCCTCGACATCGTCCTCACCGAGGAAGAGGTCACCCGTCTCGAAGAGCCATACATCCCCCAAGACCCCTACTGGTACTGAGTTCCATCGAGCACGCCACGGCGATCAGCAACGGCGCTATCCCCGCTCTACCGTGGGACCGGATCCTGTCCGAGGTGCCGCGATCGTGAAGAGTAGGGCGGCAAAGCCATGGCGCGATGCCCGAGTTGCTGAGGTGCGCACCGGACAGGATCGAGTTGACGAGCGCCCACACCGTCTGGCACCGAACCTAGCCATACCCGGCGAGGTGTCGGTCAGTCCCGGGTCGACCACGTATACGCCGATCCCCTCCGGAGCCAGTTCGACGTGGGCTTTGACGGCCAACGCGTGCACTGCCGCCTTGGAAACTGCGTACGAGGCTGCGCCCGCATTCACGGGGATCCCGAACTGCGGATCGCCGTGCGATCCGCCGCCGCTGCCCACGATGATGACGACCGCGGCGTCGGCGCGCCGTAAGGCGGGCAGGAAGGTCTGAAGAGTGCGCCACGTCCCGATCACGTTGACAGCCAGCAGATGGTCAACCGAGTCGAGGTCGGCGTGCGAGGCCACCTCGTCCCATGGCGCGAACTCGGCGGCGTTCGCGACAAGCAGATCAAGCGCCGTGGTCGAGTACTCCGCGGCTACCCGCCGCATGTCCGCGCTCGACGAGATGTCCGCGGTCAGGAAGCGGCTTGCGTCGCCTTCCATGCGTACCCAGTCCGTGGGTGGCTGACGACCTAGAGAGTCCACCAGCCACCCTTCCCTAAGAAGCCGCTCCGCGGTCGCGGCTCCAATACCTCGCCGCGCCCCCGTGACGACGGCGCGGAGCCGCGCATCCTGCATCGTCCCCATGGTGATCCCTTGCGGCCGGGTTGCGTGCTATGAGTCGGAAGCCGCGGCGTCCGCGACCGGATGCTCGATCTCGGTATGGCGCGACCGGTCGGTCGGAGAATCAGCCCGTAGCTTGATTGTGCTCAAAAGCCCGGCGGCCAGGAAACCTGCGGCCGCATAGGCGGTCCATGAGGTTGCCAGGGCCAGGGCTGCACGGGCCTCGTCCGCCGCATCAGGGAATCGGATGGAGAGTTCGGGCATTGCGGTGCCGGCCGACCCGACGACGGCGGAGACGATCGCGTCCGACCCGGGGACGCCGTCCAGGCGGCGTTCCAGATCTAGCTGCAGCACCGTGAACAGCAGCGTGCCCAGCAGCGCGATGCCGAGGGCCGAGCCGAATTGCCGTGCGGTGCTCTGCGTTCCGGAGGCCTGGCCGGAGCGTCCGACGGGCACTCCAGCCAGTGCGACGTTGGTGATCTGTGCGGTAGCAAGCCCAATGCCGAATCCGTAGACGGCAAGCGGGATCACGATCGCCCACCATGGCGTGTCGGTTGAGATCACAAGACCCAGCGCACCCAATCCGATGATCTCCAGGACGATTCCCATCCGAACGGACGTGATGGGGGTGATACGGTCCACTGTCGCACTCGCGAGTCCGCTGGCTCCGAAGGACCCGAGCGCGAGTGCGAGAAGCACCACTCCGGTCTCGAGTGCGGTGTAGCCCAGAACGTTCTGCAGCCACAGCGGGAGGGCCAGAATGATCCCGAACTCGCCCAGCGACACGATCGCCGCCACGGTCGTCCCGTTGCGGAAGGACGGAATGCGAAACAGCTCGGGCGCGATCAGGGTGGGCTTGGATGCTGCGGCGCGGCGGATCGTACGGATCACGAACCCCGCGATAGTCGAGGCCGAGATCAGCAACGCGAAGACGATGGGTGACAGAATGAACGGCCACTCCAAGGCCCCGATGCTCGGAGCATCCTTAGCGAACCACCACCCGTCGGTGCGACCTTCGATGAGCGCGAACACCAGCGTGCCCGCAGCGATCACGGACAGCACCGCACCCCCACCGTCGATCCGGGTGGGCAGCGCAGACTTCGACTCGCGGACGAACACGGCAACCCCGACCACGATGACGATCGCGATCGGAATGTTGATCCCGAACGCCCACCGCCAGGAGAACGAGGTGGTCAGCCATCCCCCGAGCAAAGGCCCCACCGCGGCCATTCCCCCGATAGTGGAGCCCCAGATCGCGAAAGCGATCCCCCGCTCGCGACCGGTGAAAGTCGAGTTGATCAGCGACAGGCTCGCGGGCAGGATGGCGGCGCCGCCGAGTCCTTGGATGAGTCGCGCGCCGATGAGCCACGCACCGGAGTCGGCGAACGCCGCGGCAACACTGGCCACCGCGAACACCACCACGCCGAGAATAAGCAACCGCCTGCGTCCAATGTTGTCGGCCACTGCACCGAAAACGAGGAGGAAGGACGCGAAGACGAGGGTGTAGCTCTCCTGGATCCACTGGACTTCCGTGGAGGTTATCCCGAGGTCTTTGACGATGGAGGGGATCGCGACGTTGACGATGGTGGAATCGACGATGATCATCGCCACCGAGAGGCTGATCGCCACCAGACCCATCCAGCGCCGTGAGTTCGAGTCCGAGCGAATCGCTAGTTTATCTAGCTTTGTCACGAGGGTGACAGTAGCCCATCGCGACTCCATTAGCTAGTTTATCTAGCGATATCTGCCTTCACCTGGGAGCTGGGCCGATCGCGGTGCTGCTGTCGAAGTCGCTCGCGATGGCGAACTGCGGAATCGTCCGACCCCGCGGCATCACTCTCCGGGACGAGACTCCCGCTCGCTCACCCGCGCCTGGTGCTGAGGAAGATCAACATCCAAGCCTCCAACGGCGTCATCCACACCATCGACCGCGTCCTCTCAAGCCGACGCGCCAAGCGCCCCACCGCCGTGACACTCCCCAGCATCGCAGCGGTCGCCCTCCTGCGCGCGGGGACCACTCGCCTATCGTCAGCAGGCCGACTGACGTTCTGACGATCCGGCTGCACTCAGCCCGACCCGCAAAGCGATGACCAACAGGACACAACCCGACTGTCGCTCTTACCCGGTGGCGGCCAGTGACGAGTCGCCTGAAACGCGCAAATATGCGAGCTCTGCTCGGCACTTCTTCGACGTCCCACAAGGGCGCCGCCCACATCGACTGTTGTCCCGACGTGAAGTTGTTGCGGTGATTCCAACGAAGGTCGCCAACGCCGATGTCGTTGTCGTGCGTGGCGGTCTCAGGGGTTCAGGACGACCTTGATGCAGCCATCCGTCTTGTTCTGGAACGTGTCGTACAGGTTCGGGGCGTCCTGCAGCGGCGTGTGGTGGGTGACCAGATCCATGACCCCGAGTGGACCGGCGGCGTCCTCGACCAGGGGGCAGCAGGTCGTCGATCCACGGCTTCACGGTGCACTGTCCCATCCGCAGCGTCAGCTGCTCGTCGAACATCGTCTTCATCGGCAGGATGTCGGCGTCGCCTGCGTACGCGCCGCTGAGCGAGACGGCGCCGCCGCGTCGCACCAGGTCGATCGATGCATACACCGCGGCGAGCCGGTCCATGCCCGCGCGGTCCATCAGCTTCTGCGAGATCGGGTCGGGCAGCAGTCCGACGACGGACTGCGCGAGCTTCACCCCCGGGTTGCCGTGCGCCCTCCGGGCCCACTGCGTCGATCACCGAGTCGGCTCCGCGTCCATCGGTGAGATCGCGCAGCTCGTCCACGACGGTCTCGGTCAGATCGTAGGTGAGCGCGCCGTATGTTCGGCCATCTCGCGGCGCTCTGGTTCCGGGTGCATTTTGCGTGGTCGGCGTGGCAATGTTCTGTAGCCTCCTCGGTGGCGGTTTCGGCGTCGACATACTGCTCGCAGCTGATCGAGGAAAGCGCTGATGCTCGGAGGCTCACGCTGGCAGTCGTGGACGAGACGGGAATCCTGGGTCTGCTGCTGGGCTCCGTGAACGCGACGTGTGCTGAACACGCCCGCCGTCCGGTGCTCGTCCTTCACTTATCCGCGACCGAGCCACCCCATTCCCGCTGACTCTGACCGGTGCCCAGACCACCGCAAGTTGCCGTCACGGGACCTTCGTCCTCACTTACGGCGACTGGTCGGAGCTTCACTGGAACCACAGCCGTGATACGGCGCAAGGAGAAGATGGAGATGATGTCATGAACAAGACCGACGACGCGGTCGTCTCAGCGCTCAGCGAAGAGGAATGCTGGAACCTGCTGGCGCGCCGGCAGTTGGGTCGCATTGCTGTGGCCGTTGACGGAGAGCCTGACATCTTCCCCGTGAACTACGTGATCGACGGCCCGCGAGTGTTGTTCCGCACGGCGCCCGGCTCAAAACTCGCAGAGCTCACGATCAACCCGCAGGTCGCCTTCGAAGTCGACGAATACGACGACACGTCCGCCGCGAGCGTGGTGCTGAAGGGGATCGCCAGCCGTCTCGAACTGCAGCGTGAGATCGACGCTGCCGATGCGCTTCCACTCTCTCCGTGGATTCCGACTCTCAAATACCGCTGGGTGCGGATCGCCCCGGTCTCGATCACGGGCGTCCGGTTCGAACGCGGCCCAGAACCTGACCGCTACGTCGCCTCGGCGAATGACGCGTGGACCTGACGCGGTTCGGCCACCTGATCACCGTCACCTGTCTGGGGTCCGCCGCGGTTATGGCGCTGTCCGTCCGTTCAGGGTGCCCAGGATCTCGGCGGCTTCGGTCGGGTAGAAAGCGTGAGTCGCCCTGTTGATCGGCACCCAGCGAATGGGGCTCCCTTCGTGACGCCAGGTTCCTCTCGGAATTCTCGTCGCAGGGCGGCCTCGGCTGTTTGCCGAACTCAATGCCGGAGGTGTGCGGTTCGGATGATGAGCGAGCGCCGAAAGAGTCGCAGCCGGTCGGCCGCGAAGAGCGAGGACCCGACCGGTGGGCTTGTCGGTCAGGACGTGCGTCGTAGATTCGAACAAGGTTGCCCCAGACCCCGGTGGACTCCACTCGAATTCGCGGATGCGCAAGGCTGGAGCAGCGGTGGCAAAGTTGAGATTCGGCTCTCCGGAGCACTGTTGTGAACTCGACGATCGCACCCTCGCGCATCTGGCGGTCGTCATCGTGGACGAGTTGCGCCGGAACGACGGATTCCCGTTCACGTTTCAGGACGATGTCGGCGCCACCACGGTGTGGCTTTTCTCTCAACGTCCCACTGGAGTTCGATTTCGATGACCCCGCGGCGATGGGTGTCTCCATCAACCGGGACTGGGTGGACGCGCTGCAGCGTGCCGCGCGCACCGCCCACGGTCTCCGCCTCGTGGCCGAGCCCGTCAGCTCCCCCGTCACCGCCGGGTCCCCCACGCGATAACACGCCAGCACGACGGCGTGACGACCCTGACACCCTCTCCCGAGGTTGCGAACGCGACGTGCGCCCGACAGCGGCCCGGGGTTCGACCAGGCGTCTCATACGAGGGTGTCGTTGAAGTTGGAAGGACTGACACTTCAGCCTCGCCGCGACTCCAGGTGATGCCTCCCCTCGTCGTCGCGCGTTAGCGGGAGTCCCAGCGGAACCAGCGGATTCCGATGAAAGTGAACACCAGGACATACCCCGCGCAGGCCAGCAGCGCGTACGTTTGTTGGTCGCTCCACGGCGTTGCGCTGAGCACGCCGGCGAGGAGCGTCAGGAGAGCTCCGACGCGTGACCATGCCGTGATGGATTGCATGACGTCGCGGAGGATCCCGGTTGTCCCGAGCAGACCGAGGAGCACGAGGATGGTGAACAGGATCCGGCCGATCGCGTTGACGGCGTTGGTGGAAGGCACCAACGCCACGAGAGCTTGTCCGATCGACAGGAAGACCGCGGCGCCGAGGACGGCGATCGCGGGCACGAGCCCGTATTGGGCGGCATTGATGGTCAGACCGTGGAGGATGGCCCCGACGACGACCACGATCGCGGAGGCCACCAGGGCAGCGGCCAGTTGGACGCAGAGCCGGCTCATCATGATCGTCCAGGTCGGGGCGGGGCTGACACGCAGCCTCTGCAGCACGCCGGCGTCGCGATCGTGCGCGAGCGCGAGGGAGTAGCCGAGCAGGGCGGACAGCAGCAGTCCGAGCGTCAGAGCCAGGGCCACGATCCCTGCCGCCCCGCCGAGTCGCGGCGCATTTCCGAATGTCGTGGCCACGAGGATCACGATCGGCAGGAGGATGCTCAGCACCGTCGAAACCCTGTTGCGGAGAAGCACAACCGTGGCAGGCCACGCTGCCGGAGATCGTCCCCGGAAAGAGCTCGGCTCGGCCACCCGGCTCGAGATGGTCGGGGCCAACTTCGGTCGCTCGGTCGGACCCGCCCTCGCCGGCCGACGCGACTTTGGTGAACTTGGGGTTGACTTAACCTGCGCTGAATCGCGGTTTCGTTGGGTGCGGGTTGTCGTTGATCAGTCGGCCCAGTCGGGAGTCTCGGCTGTGGTTCGGCTGGCGCCTCTCCAGATGGTGTGCATCTCGGAGCCGTCGACGTTGGCGACCCGCAGCTCGTTGTGGTCCCATCCGCCCTGGTACCACTCGAATACCAGCTGTGAACCATCGGGTGACCAGTCGGCGTTGAATGCGTTGGCGTCGGGAGGCACCCCGAACAACTCGCGGGGTTCGCCACCACGGGCCGGCACGACCCAAAGGGACTGGTTCGACCCGCCCGAGACCGCGCGGTGGAAGAGGATCTGATCGCCGTCGGGCGAGAACCGTGCGGGACCCGGCAATGGGATGTCACCACTGATGCGCACAGCAGTGCCGCCTTTGACACTCGTGACGAACAGGTCGCCGGTCATCGGATCGCCCTGATCGGAGGCGCTGGTGACACGCATGTAGACGATCTGCCGTCCGTCCCCCGAGAAGGATGGGTAGTCGTCGTAAGGGAGGAGAGCCTTTTCGGCGTTCGGCGGTGTGATCGTCGTGGCCGCACCGCCACTTACCGGCGACACCGAGAGGCCGACAGCGTGACCGTCGAGTGGCATCGACGCGGCGTACGCCACCAACGCCCCGTCGGGTGAGACAGCCGCGTCGGCGCTGCCGGCAACGGCATCCGGTGCCACCGGATCGGCGGCAGCGTTGTGATAGTCCGCACGCCAGAGCACCCGGCGGCCCGGCGTGGGCTCACTGTCGTAGACGAACGCGTCACCACCCGCGCAGGGTGGACGCGACTTCATTTCGTCGCGGCAATAGAACGTGACCACCGATCACCTCACCGTCGACCGTGAACCGAACCACCCAGCAACTGAAAGGACGCTCGACAGAGGGCGGGAACACCGCCGCACTCGCACGCCATCTGGCATACTAATGTCCGCTCCGGGCTAAGTGGTTCATGGTTCACCTGATCTTGTCCAGCGATGCTCTCGCTATTGGATCTGGGGACGGACGCCGGCCTGTATGCGTGTCGCTCAGTTGTCGTGGTTCACGATGTTGAAGACATTGCCGTCGGGGGCACGGACGAAGAATCGATGCACGCCCCAGGGTTCATGGGTCAGCGGGTACACGATCTCGTATCCGCGCTGCTTGACCTCCTCGTAGGCCGCGGTGACGTCCGGCGTCAAGATCGACGCGACCGGATCCACCTGTGCGGATGCGTCCCGCGTGACGAGTTGGATCCGCACCGTCTGGTCGTAGGCGCTGGGCTCGGAGGCGGAGAATTGTGCGACCCACCCCAGATTGAAGTCGTCCGTGCTCAGTCCGAGGAATTCCGTGTAGAACCCTCGCGCAGCAGGAATATCAGCGACATGCAGATCGGCGAGAACGCGAATGACTTCCATGCGGCCATGCTCGTCGCCGGTGGAATGTCTGTCGAGTCCACAAGCAGGACGGTCACACCGGGACCGCTCGGAAGGCAGTCCTCCAGAGGGCACCGTGCGTGACGCATCGTTCACGTCGTGTGGCGCATGGATCACCTCGACTGATTGAGTCAGCGACGATCCCTCTGGGTGCGAATCGACTTGTGTTCGCGCTCGGCAGCCAAGGTGAACGCAGGCGGGTAGATTCGCCTTGTGTCGCAGCGGATCGACCCGACCTGGCGCGTACTCGAGAGTTACTCAACGCACGACGGTTTGCGCTGTGTCGATCTGTTCGAGCGCCCAGACGCAACCTTCGGCTTCGAGCGCTTTCGTCGTGATCCGGAAGATCTCGGGATATGGACCGCGCTCGGAAACGACTCGGCCATCATATTCAGCGACGTCGAGTCTGCACGGAGGGAAGCCGCACGACTCTCGCCAGACATCTTCGATCGCTGACCGTCCTTCCGCATTCGCGGATCCCTCTGCGGGCATCGTGCGCTTGAGTGCGTTGTGCTCTGTCGCAGGCGAGATCCACTCGGCCGATGGGGTCGTTGACCGTCGACTCTGGGGCGGTTCGCCGTTGGGTCACCTTGGGATCTTCAGCGGGTGAGTGCCGTCGAGCGTGTGGAACGCCCGGTTCCCGACCCTCACTCGCGAGATGGTTGCAGGGAACCGGGCGTTCACGGCGGCGATAGGGCAGCCGCTGACTACTGTTCGATCGGCTGGGGTTCGGTTGATTCGTGTGCCTGGATGGTGGACTTCGACGCGCTGCCGGCGACTTCGATGCGGCGCGGGCGGGCCTTCTCGCTGACGGGGATGGTCACCGAGAGGACGCCGCTGTCGTAGGACGCGCTGATCATGTCTGTGTCGATCCCCTGGCCGAGGTTCAGCTGCCGCACGAATGTGGCTGCTTCCCGTTCGCGGGTGATCCACTTGACGCCCTCGCCGGAGGTGAGGGTGCGTTCGGCACGGATCGTGAGCAACTGGCCGTCGACGTCGATATCCACGGAGCCCGGGTCAACACCCGGCAGGTCCGCGGTCAGGACGTAATGGTCGCCGTCACGATACAGGTCCATCGGCATCCGGCGCGGGCCGCGGCGTGCGTCGAAGAGCGTCGACGCAAGGCGGTCCAGGTCACGGAACGGGTCGTAACTTGCCATGAGCTTTTCTCCTAACGTGTTCGCCCCGGGGGTTCCGGGATCCAAATCGATAGTTGAGCCAGCACGACTCAACCATCTCCAAGATTAGCACTCACCCCATGAGAGTGCCAACGGTGCGCCGTCATCGATCCGGGTAGTGGCGTTGGCCGGCGGTGGTCCCTGCGTGATCGTGAAGAGCCGGCCGGACCACGTCTGCCAGGGTCAGGCGGCGGGCAGGTGCGTCGTGATCTGCCGTGCGGAGCGAGTCAGTCGTGCCCAGGCGTGGAGGCTATCTCCAAAGGGCGACATTTAGGGCGGGCGTGTAGCCGGCGCCCTTGAACACTGCCCGATCGCCTCCTAGAATCCCGCAACGAAGGGAGCGATCTGACATGGATGGACCAGATCTTCTCGCGGCACGACTTCTCCGCGCGATGGTCGCAGACGATGTCGATGCCGTCAGTCACCTCGTCGTCGAAATCGAAGACAGCAACTACGCCGGTCTCGTCGCCACAGGACTCGCACAGTCCTACATCAGCGAAGTGCTGAAGACAGCCAGACGCGAACCGCTCCTGCGTGCGCTCGAAGCGCGGATCCTCGAACTGACAGACGGCGCCGAGGAAACAAACGACAACTCGGCCTGATCACCCCTCGACCATCCCGTCCCGCCGAGTTGCGCCTTGTGTGGTGGAATGCGGTTGAATCCGCGGGCCAAGTGGGCAGCGATGCCGCGCGGAACCGAGGAAGGCCGAGTGATGGACGAGGTGCTGTCTTGGCTGTTGCAGAGCGAGGAGCCTTCCGTCCGGTGGAGGGTGCGCACCGGCGTTCTGGGCGAGGCGGACGACACGCGATCGGTACGTGCGTTGCGGGACGAGGTTCGCCGGTCGCCGCGGGTGCGCGCGATCGTCAAGGGGGCAGAGGGCATGCGCCCCTACGCGAAGTGGAAGGGTCCTCATTGGGCCCTGCTGTCGCTGGCCGGATTGGGGTACCCCGCGGGTGATTCCGAGCTCTCCTCGCTGCGGGATGCGGTGCTCGACCACTGGCTGGCCCCGCGCTACATGAAAGACGTCGATGTCTCGCGCGCGACCAAGGCGGCGGCGCAGGCGGGGGTGGTCCGGATTGCGGGTCGGGCGCGTCGGTGCGGGTCACAGCAGGGTGGAGCCTTGCTGGCAATCGTGCGGCTGGGGATCGATGATGGCCGGGGTGCAACGCTCGCCGGGCGCCTGCGCGAATGGCAGTGGCCCGACGGTGGGTGGAATTGTGACGTTAGCCCGTCTGCGGCCATGTCGTCGGTGAACGAGACGCTCCTGCCGATGCGTGGATTGAAGTCGTACGCGGACGCTTCGGGTGACACGTCCGCGGCGGACACGGCCCGGGGTGCGGCAGAGGTGCTGTTGGAGCGTCGCGTCGCATGGCGGCGGTCGTCGGCTGAACCCATTGCACCGGACGTGATGAAGACTCACCACCCGGTCTACTGGCACTACGACTTTCTCGCGGGTTTGATCGGCCTCATGGAGCTCGGACTGCTCGCTGACCCTCGCTGCGGCGACGCCCTGGACTACCTCCAGTCACAGCGCCGACCGGACGGAGGCTGGGGCGCGGATGTGAAGTACTGGCGGGTCAGTGACGACGGGTCGAACATCGAGTCAGTGTCGTGGGGACCAGTCTCACGGCAAGTATCGAATGAGTGGGTCACCTGTGAGGCGCTCACGGTGCTGGCGGCCGCCGGAAGACTCTGACCCAAAGCCGGTCGCTCTATCTTCAGTCGGGAGTTCCCGGGGCCGACCCGTACGCGGCATCCCGGCCGACGAGGTCGGCCTCCCGCCGCTGAGCGAGGCCGAGCAGGAGGCCGTGGCGCGCGAGGCAGACCGGCTCGCAGACGACCCGGACGCACGCCGTAACCTCTGAGACGCCGTCCCGGACGCCCGTTCGCTAGCCGGTCCTGTTGCGGGCGCGCGTCCCGGGCTGCTCGCCGTGGCCGTTGATCGGGTTCCGTGGGGCAGCGCCGCTGACCTCAAACCCACCACTCCACGCGACGTTCCTGCCGGTTCCTCAGCCCGGGCCGTTGGGATGGGTGAGATCGTAAGCGCGAGAAACCTTGTGGGGGACGACCATGCGCCAAGCGTCGACAACGAGCTCGCGAGCCTCGGTCGGGTCCAGTGACGCAAGATCTGCGTGGACCCAGTTGAAGCGCAAGTCAGACGCCGACGGCA
>NZ_BAAAOG010000005.1:0-191794 GCF_039530205.1 Microbacterium deminutum | reverse complement strand
CGTGAACTCTCCAGAGATGATCTTCAACACGACGACCCGATGCTTCGACACGACCCAGACTGTCGCCTATGACGCGACTCACGTGTCGCCTATCACCTGTCGCCTATGTCGCGAACCCAGACACCCTATCCTCCGCGTTGTGAACGGCGTCGTCCCGAAGGGGCGACGCCGTTTGCGCACCCCGTCACTCAACCCTCGAAGTCCTCGGGCTCCGCTTCGTCGAGGAACTTCTTGAACTCGTCGAGACTCTCGGCCGCATCCGTTTCGGTGAGGACGTCCGGCACACCGGCATCCTCCATCACCGCGTCCGCGACCCAGATCGGCGCACCGATGCGCGAGGCCAGTGCAACGGAGTCCGACGGGCGGGCGTCGACCACCCGCACTCCGAGCGGGCTGGACAGGGTGATCTCGGCGTAGAAGGTGCCCTCTTCGATCCGGGTGACCTCGATGCGCGACACCTCCGCGCCGAGCGACTCGATGATCGACACCATGAGATCGTGCGCCATCGGGCGGGGCACCGGAGCGCGCTCGACGGCAACCAGGATCGAAGTGGATTCCAGTTGGCCGATCCAGATCGGCAGCAGCATCCCCTCGCCGGGGATCTCGTCGATCGGCTTCAGCAGGATGACGTGCTGGCCGGAGGCGTCGAGGGCGACACCCGCCACACGGACTTGTACCATCGCTGCTCTCCCTTCGGATCGCGCACGTCCTGGTGCCATCGTAGGCACCCGATGCGGATCCGGGCCCCGCACATGCGGTCGGCACTCAGGCCGCGCGGTGTAGCGTGGGATCTCGAATTCAGGCGAAGGGGGGCGACATGCTCGACTCGCTCCTGTCGAGTCTGCACCTCGTGCTCGGGGCGCTCGGCCTGATCTCGTCACCCGAACTGGGCTCGCTGGGCGCACTGGGCCTCACCGTCGCCGTCGTGTCGGCGGCGATCGTCGCTGCGGCAGTCCTGGCGCTCGCGCTGCCGGACGCGGCACCCCCTTCGCTCGCCCGGCCCGTCCGGGGCATCGACGCCTCTTCCCCGCTCGCACAGAGCGATCCGGATGCCGCGGGCCATCCGCGCCCGCGAGCCCCGGGTTTCGCGGCCGCGGCCGCGTAACCGAGTCCCCGGCATCGCACGCTCCAGCGGCGTGTGATGCGCCGTGGCATCCCTTCGTGGCCGATCAGCCCCTGATCGCTCCCACGAACGGATACCACCATGGACTTCTTCGCCTTCCCTCCCCTCGCCGCCATCCTCGACCTCGCCTACGCCGGCCTTACCGGCCTGACCACCCTGCTGCAGCCGGTGGCCGGTGCCTCAGCCGCTGCCGCGGCCATCGTCCTCGTCACGCTCCTGGTACGCGCCATGCTCATCCCGGTCGGCATCGCGCAAGCCAGGAACGAACAGACTCACGCGCGCCTCGCGCCGCGCCTTCGCGCACTGCAGAAGCGCCACCGCAAGGATCCGGAGCGGCTGCAGCGCGAAACCGTGCAGCTCTACCGCGACGAGAACACGTCGCCGCTCGCGGGCTTCCTGCCGATCCTGATTCAAGCCCCCCTCGTCGGCGTGCTCTACGCCGTGTTCCTTCATGCCACGATCGCTGGACACCCGAACGGCCTGCTCGCGCACACGCTGCTCGGTGTGCCACTCGGCGCCGGCCTCGCGGGCTCGGTCGCCGCCGGCACCGCCGACGTCGCGACGTGGATCGTCTTCGGCGCAGTCGTGTTGCTGATCGCGGCCGTGGGTGAGGTCACGCGGCGGGTGCTCCGTCCCGCCGTGCCCGTCGCCGACGGCGATTCATTGCCGGCGGGACCTCTTCGCCTGCTGGGCGTGCTCCAGTTCGCAACCGCCGTCGTCGCGATGTTCGTGCCGCTGGCCGCCGGCCTCTATCTCGTGGTCACGGTGGCGTGGACGCTCGTGCAGCGAGTCATTCTGCGCCGCCGCTACCCGCTGCTCGTGACTTCCGGCTGATGCCGATCCGATCTATTCACCGGAATGGGTGCCGGTGAACTACCGTTGCAGTCGTCATGCAGCGCTTCGGAACCCTCTCGTTCGGACACTACGGCCCCCTCGGCGGCGGGCGACAGCTCACCGCGGCGGACTCGATGCTGCAGGCAATCGACCTCGCACAGGGCATTGACGACCTCGGCGTGAACGGCTCGTATTTCCGCGTCCACCACTTCGCGCGCCAGCAGTCCTCGCCCATGCCGCTGCTCGCGGCGATCGCCGCGCGCACCCAGCGCATCGAGGTCGGCACCGGCGTCATCGACATGAGATACGAGAATCCGCTCCATCTCGCGGAAGAAGCGGCATCCGTCGATCTGATCAGCGGCGGAAGGCTCGCGCTCGGCGTCAGCCGCGGCTCACCCGAGACCGTCGTGCGCGGGTACGAGACCTTCGGCTACACCGGGTCGGAGGATCCTCGGGGCGCCGACATCGCGCGCGAGCACTTCGACCTCTTCCTGCGCGCCATCGAGGGCGAGGGCCTCGCCGAGCGGGACGCCACCTCGGCATTCGGTCCAGGGGCCACCGGGATGCAGCGGATCGAGCCCCAGTCGCCGGGTCTTCGCTCGCGCGTCTGGTGGGGTGCCGGCAATCGGGACTCCGCCGAGTGGGCGGGGCGCGTCGGGGTCAACCTGATGTCGTCGACGCTCCTCACGGCGGCCGACGGGCGGGCGTTCGACCTGCTGCAGGCTGAGCAGATCGACGCGTTCCGCACCGCCTGGCGCGACGCGGGTCACGCAGGCGAACCGCGGGTGTCGGTGAGTCGCTCGATCTTCCCGCTGGTGACCGCCGAAGACCACATGTACTTCGGCGGCCGCCAGGACGGTGACCAGATCGGGGTGATCGACGGCATCCGCTCGACCTTCGGCAAGACCTATGCGGCGGAACCCGACGTCCTCGTGGAGCAGCTGCTGGAGGACGCGGCGATCCGGTCGGCCGACACGCTGATGCTCACGATCCCCAGCCAGCTGGGCGTCGAGTTCAACCTCAGGGTCGTGGCGTCGTTCGCGGAGCACGTGGCCCCCGCGCTCGGCTGGGTGAGCACGCGCGGCTGACGCCGATCGCCGGATGCCGCTTCAACCGGCGTCTTCGATGAGGTGGAGCTGCGTGCCGTCGGGGTCGATGAGGTATCCCGCTCGCTGTCCCCACTCGCGGAGCGCGACCGGAATGAGCCGGGGGATGCCGGTGATCACTTCGGGCACGCCACTGTCTCGCACCGCCGAATACAGCGTGTCGAGGTCGGCGATGCGGACGCTCGTCATGAACCAGCTCGAGTAGGGATCGTGTTCGGGAGCGAGGAAGAACTCGAGCACCACGCTGCCGCGGTTGAGGATCAGCCAGCCCCCGTCCCGATACGACGCCTCGAAGCCGAATCCGCCGTAGAACGCGACCGTGACGTCGAAGTCGCGTGAGGGAAGGTTCGGCACTGCGCGATCCGCCATGCCTCGAACCTACGGCCGTGCGCCGCGCGAGTGAAGAGGCAGAGGGTGCCGTGCCCTGGATGGCCGCGCGGCGTCGCCCCCGCTGCGGGCGTGAAGACAGACACCTTGCGTTCGGGGTCGACACGGTAGGTCCGGGCGGTGGCACAGCAGCCGGTCGCGGAACTCCGGCTGGACGGCATCCAGCATTCCGACCAGCTCGACGGCGCGCACTCCCACCGTTGGATCGACCAGATCCCGACCCTCAGATCGAGCGCTGATCCGCCCCCTCCAGTCGGTTCAGCGACTCGCTTCGGATTCGTCGAACTCGGGCAGCGCGAGCGGCAGCTCGCGCGTGGCATCCCAGGGCTCGGTCCACCCCAGACGGTCGAAGAGTCCGTCGAGCAGCATCCCGGTGAAGCCCCACACGAGGTGCTGGCCATTCGCATGCCGCACGAGGAAGCCCGGCCCGCGCCACTCCTGGCCGTCGCGCCGGATCACCGTGGATCCGCGGTTCGCGGGATCGAGCAGGTCGGCGACGGGTGCGCGGAAGACATCGGAGGACTCCGCTTCGTCCACGACCCGAATGGGTGAGGGATGCCGCCACCATGCGAGGACGGGCGTCACGAGGTGCTGCGAATAGACGAGCGGGATGCTCTCGAGCATGCCGAGCACTTCGACGCCGGCCGGATCGAGCCCGGTCTCTTCGCGGGCCTCGCGGAGGGCCGCCGCAATCGGTCCGTCATCGCCGGGATCGACCCGCCCGCCCGGGAACGCGACCTGCCCCGGATGCGATCGCAGCGTCGAGGCGCGGGCCAGCAGCAGCACATCCAGGTCGCGTGAGACGGCGCCGGCGCGCGCGTCATGGTCGCTGGGGAACGAGTCGAGCACACCGAACAGGATCAGCACCGCCGCGGAGCGGGCATCGGGCGTGTCCGGCAGGTCGGCGAGCGATGCGAAGACCCGCGCACCGTCACCGGTGGCCGCGGAGCGGGCGACGGCGTCGAGCTGCGCCCGCGCCCTAGGCGGGGTGTGGTCGGCGGGCATTCCTTCAGGCTACGCCCGTCCGCCTGCACCGCAGTCGTAATGCGACGGGCCGCGAGGGCATCGACTCGCTGCTCCCCAATGCGGGCAGCTGGGCCATCCGCAGACCCTGCAGGAGCTCGCGCGAGAGAGTCTGCGGCGCACCCACGGCGGCCGCGGGTTCTCATGAACCCCGCCGTCACGCGGCGCACACCGATCGACGAACTTCGGGTCAGCGGCCCCGCCGAAGCGGCAGTGCGGATCCCGGCCGCATCCCGACTCGCCGAGGCTACGAAGAACCCTGGTCGCCTCGCGCCACGACCGCGGGAAACCGCACACCGGCGATCTGCTCGGAGATCGCCCAGATCCGTTCCGCCGCGGCGACGTCGCTGACCCTTCGATAGATCGGCTGCGGCCGTGGCGGACCCTGAAGATGCATGAAGCCGCCCGGTCCGTACAGAGTGCCGGGGGCGGCATCCGGACTCGCGACCGCGAATTGGGCGGTGAGGGATGCCTCGGCCGGCGTCCCGCCGACACCGGCCTCCATCGCGCGCCGGGCGATGCGAACTCCAACCCGGCGGCTGTCGCGCAGTGCCGCGGGACCGATGTTCGTGATGGCGATGCCGGGATGGGAGAGATTTGTGGTGATGCCCCAGCCCGCCGCGTCGCTGCGGCGCCCGAGCTCGAGAGCGAAGAGGCTCAGCGCCACCTTGGACGCCCCGTATGCCTTGAAGGCGGAGTAGCCCCGCTCCAGCTGCAGGTCATCCCAGTGGATGCCCAGATGTGCGGCGGCAAGACTGCTCTGCGCCGTCACCCGCGCCCTGCCGCGCGACAGGAGCGGCAGAATCGCCGCCACGAGGGCGAAATGGCCGAGGTGGTTCGTCTGGAAGTGCAGCTCGAGACCATCCACGCTCGTGCTTCGCTGCCGCTGCCCCAGCGCGATCATCCCGGCGTTGAGCACGACGAGATCTATCGCTCGTCCGTCGGTGTGCAGAGCCTCGGCGCACCGGCGAACCGAACCGAGGTCGGCGAGATCCAGATCCACGAGGTCGATCGACGCCCGCGGCAGCTCCGCGCGGATGCCGGCGATCGCGCGCTCGCCCTTGGCGCGGGTGCGAACCGGCAGCACCACGTCCGCACCGGCCCCCGCGAGACCGCGGGCGATCTCGACGCCCACGCCGTCGCTCGCACCGGTGACGAGAGCCCGGCTGCCGGCGAGGTCGGGCAGGCGGACGTTCCAGCGCGAGGTTCGCGGCGAAACCATCTGGGGTCTTCTCGGCGAGGGCGGACACGGAATCGGGTGGCGCTGATCGAGCACACTCTAGCCGGTCGACGATGCGACCCGGAAGCGTCCGCGATCGGGCTGGGATCAGGCGCCACACGGCGGCGCATGCCTTTAGTCTCGATGCATGGCGACGGCACCGGAAGCGGGCTGGTACGACGACGGCACGGGCAAACAGCGCTGGTGGGACGGAATGCGCTGGACCGAACACTACGTCGACCTGCACGAGCGGTATACCGACCTGCACACCGGGGCGCCGCCGGCCGGCGTTCCCGCTCAGCCGGGATGGTACGACGACGGCCGTGGACGACAGCGATGGTGGGACGGGGCCCGCTGGACGAACGCGTCCCGCTTCAGCGGCGAGGAGCAGTCGCTCGCCGGCATCGTGGTCGACGGTCGATGGATCCACTTCGGCGCGTGGAGCCAGCCTGTCGCGGGTGCCATCGCCTCGTATGTCAGCGGCGCAGAACTCCTCAAGCGCGGGAGGCTCAGCAGGCCGGCTGGGGCCCGCGCGCTCTACGGGCCGTCCGGGCTGATCACGCCCCGGCTTCTGCCACGGACGCTCGACAGCATGGCCAACTACCTCCTCGTCGAAGTCGCGGGCCAGGTCTGGCTCGCAATGGTGGCTGCCGGACAGGATGCCGAGGCACGCCAGTTCGTGACCTGGATCAACAACGTGTCGGAGCACTATCGCTATCGGTGAGCGCGCCGATTCACGGCTCGCTCACAGGTTTCCGGGACCAAATGGCCCTCGGCATCCGTTCTGCTCTATGACGCCGCACCCAGCCGCGTCATCACAAGGAGGAATCGTGTCCACCGACTACAGCAAGTCCCCCGAGGCGCTCAGCCGCCTCACCGACACCCAGTTCGCCGTGACGCAGAACGACGGCACCGAGCCGGCGTTCCGCAACGAGTACTGGAGCAACCATGCCCCCGGAATCTACGTCGACATCGTCTCGGGTCAGCCCCTCTTCTCGTCGACCGACAAGTACGACAGCGGAACCGGCTGGCCGAGCTTCACCAAGCCGATCGACCCCGAGGCCGTCACGACCAAGACCGACTGGAAGCTGCTCATGCCGCGCACCGAGGTGCGCTCATCGGGAGCCGACAGCCACCTGGGGCACGTCTTCAAGGACGGGCCCAGGGATGCCGGCGGCCTGAGATACTGCATGAATTCGGCGTCGCTGCGCTTCGTGCCCGTCGCCGAGCTCGACGAGCAGGGC
Organism: Microbacterium deminutum; assembly: GCF_039530205.1. Taxonomy (NCBI): domain Bacteria; kingdom Bacillati; phylum Actinomycetota; class Actinomycetes; order Micrococcales; family Microbacteriaceae; genus Microbacterium; species Microbacterium deminutum. The sequence goes on along the minus strand of NZ_BAAAOG010000005.1, from coordinate 184,858 downwards.
TACGGTGAGTACCGCTCGCGCTTCGACACAACCGACACCCACACCGAGGAGCACGCATCATGACCAGTGGACGCACAGACACCGGAATCATCACCCAGACCCCGGGCTCCGAGACCGCGGTCCTTGCCGGCGGCTGCTTCTGGGGCATGGAAGACCTCATCCGCCGCCAGCCCGGCGTGCTCGACACACGCGTGGGCTACACCGGGGGGAGGAACGACCACGCGACGTATCGCAACCACCCCGGGCACGCCGAGGCTGTGGAGATCGTCTTCGATCCCGCGAAGACGTCGTATCGCGACATCCTGGCGTTCTTCTTCCAGATCCACGACCCTTCGACCCTGAACCGCCAGGGGAACGACATCGGCTCGAGCTATCGGTCGGCGATCTTCCCGCTCACACCCGAGCAGGAGCGGGTCGCGCGCGACACGATCGCCGACGTGGATGCCTCCGGCCTCTGGCCGGGCGACGCGGTCACGACCATCGAGCCCGCGGGCCCGTTCTGGGAGGCCGAGCCCGAGCACCAGGACTACCTGATCACCTACCCGAACGGGTACACGTGCCACTTCCCGCGCGCGGGATGGGTGCTGCCCAAGCGGGCGGACGCCTCCGCCCCCGCCTAGGGACGAAGAGCTGTGGATGCCGCGACCGGCGCGTCGCGGCATCCACCGCTCGAAATCGTCGGCCATCCAGAGTCTCGGCAGGGGGACGATGAGGATCGGGATGCTGGGCCCCATCGCCTGGCGAACACCGCCGCGGCACTACGGACCGTGGGAGCGCGTGACGAGCCTCCTCACCGAGGGACTCGTGCGGCGCGGGGTCGATGTGACCCTCTTCGCCACCGCCGACTCCCTCACGTCGGCGCGCCTCGAAGCCGTCGCGCCGCACGGATACGAGGAGGACGATCGTCTCGACGGTCGCGTCTGGGAAGCCCTGCATGTCGGCCGCGCGATGGAGCTGTCCGGCGCATTCGACCTGGTCCACAGTCACCTCGACTGGCTGCCCCTCGCCTTCGCAGGATCGTGGCATGCGCCGCTCGTGACGACCATCCACGGCTTCTCGGGTCCCGCCATCCTCCCGGCGTACCGCCGCGCCTCGTCCGCGTTCGTGTCTATCTCGGACGCGGACCGCACACCCGAACTCGAATACATCGCCACCGTCTACCACGGCATCGACATGGCGGAGTTCGAGGCCGTCCCCGTCGTGGGAGACGACCTGGTCGTCTTCGGGCGGATCCATCCTGACAAGGGGACGGCCGACGCGATCGAGATCGCCCGGCGGGCGGGGAGGCGACTCGTCCTCTGCGGGATCGTCCAGGACGATGCCTACTTCTCCGAGCAAGTCGAACCGTTCATCGACGGCGAGCGCGTGATCTATCGAGGATCGGTCGGCCCGGCCGATCGCGCGGATCTGCTCGGCTCGGCGTCCGCGCTGCTTCACCCGATCCACTTCGATGAGCCGTTCGGCCTGTCGGTGATCGAGGCGATGGCCTGCGGCACCCCCGTCATCGCCTACCGCCGCGGATCGATGCCCGAGGTGGTCGACGAGGGCGTGACGGGTTTCCTCGTCGACGATCTCGATGGTGCCGTCGGCGCCGTCGCGCGCCTGCGCGAGCTCGACCGCGGACGCGTGCGCGAACGGGCGCGCGGGAGATTCGACGTGGAGCGGATGGTCGACGACTATCTCAGGGTCTACGAGACCTTGCTGGCATGAAGCCCGCTGTCAACCCTCGGTGTGTGCTCGGCCCGCCGTGCTGTAATCGCCATCAGCGCGCCTGAGGACCGCCAGGCGAATTCGCTGTCTCGTCGCAGCGCCCGGCTATCCGCCGCACGAGCACCGAGAGGATCGCGATGACACGCTTCGGATTCGTTTCCACCTACCCCCCGACCCGATGCGGTCTGGCCACGTTCACCGAGGCGCTCGCCGCCGAGATGACGGCACCGCCGTCCGATTCGGCCATGATCGTGCGAGTGCTCGATGGATCCGAACAGCGCGGTCGGAGCATGGGTGAGCGGTCCCTGGTCTCGGCCGAGTTGTGGCCTGACGACCCCGCGAGCATGCGCACAGCGGTGGAAGCGCTGAATGCGTGCGACGTGGCGATCGTGCAGCATGAGTACGGCATCTACGGCGGCCGCGACGGGGACGAAGCGGTGACGCTGCTGAACACGCTGTCGGTTCCGGTGATCGTCGTGCTCCACACGGTGCTCGCAGCGCCGACGGGTCACCAGCGCTCGGTGCTCCAAGCCGTCTGCGGGGCGTCGGCGGCGGTCGTGGTGATGACGGACAACGCCGCGGCGATCCTGCTCGACGAGTACGGGGTGAGCGCCGCGAAGGTGACGGTGATCCCCCACGGTGTCCCGTCGCGTCACGCCGAGACGGCGGCACATCACTCGGACCTCAAACGTGTCCTCACGTGGGGTCTGATCTCCGCCGGCAAAGGCCTGGAATGGGGCATTCGCGCCGTCGCCCGGCTGCGTGATCTCGACATCCCGGTTGAGTACGTCATCTCCGGCCAGACCCACCCCAAGGTGCTCGCGCACGAGGGTGAGCGCTATCGCCGGGGCCTCCAGAGCCTCGTTGCGGAACTCGGCCTGCAGGATCGGGTCACTTTCGACGACCGGTACGTCGACGCCGCGGACCTCGACGGCCTCATCATGAGTGCCGACGTCGTCCTGCTGCCCTACGTTTCGCACGAGCAGGCGACCTCGGGCGTCCTCGCCGAAGCCGTTGCGGCGGGCATTCCGGTGGTATCGACACCGTTCCCGCACGCCATGGAACTGCTCTCGAGCGGGGCCGGCCAGCTCGTCCCGCATTCCGACCCGGAGGCGATGGCGATGGCCATTCGGCGCATCCTGACGACGAGCGGAACCGCGGAGGAGATGCATCAGGCCGCCCTGCAGGAGTCGCACCTCGCAACCTGGCCGGTGGTCGCCGAGCAGTACCGACTGCTGGCAGAGTCCATCGATGACGTCGAAGCGGCATGAGCAGACCGGCATCCCTCCCTCTCGCACATCTCGACGCGATGACAGATGAGCGCGGGCTGTTCGAGCACTGCCGCTTCGACGTCCCGCGACCTGAGCACGGGTACTGCCTCGATGATGCTGCGCGTGCGCTGATCGTGCTCATGCGCGAGCCCTCCGACACCCCCGTGACCCGGCGCCTCATCGAGGTCTGCTTCCGGCTCGTCGACCGTGCCGTCGTGGGCGACGGGCGCGTGCACAACCGGATGTCGCCGACCGGCGAGTGGACGGATGACGCCGGCCTCGGCGACTGGTGGGGCCGGGCGCTCTGGGCACTGGGTTTCGTGGCCGCGCACGGTCGCGAGACCACGCTGCGCGACCGTGCGCTCGCCGCGTTCCGGCGAGCCGGATCTGCGCGATCTGTCCACGTGAGAGCTTTGGCATTCGCCGCACTCGGTGCGGCGGAGGTGTGCCTCGTCCAGCCCGACGATCCCAACGCTCGAGCGATCCTGCGTGATGCCGCAGCGGTACTCGCGGTCGACGGGCCGTCCGCGCCCTGGCAGTGGCCCGAGCCGCGCCTACGGTACGCGAACGCATCGCTCGCCGAGGCGCTTCTGGCGGCGGGCACGACGCTCGACGACGAGCGCCTTCTCGATCGAGGCCTCGCGATGCTGCGGTTCCTGCTCGACATCGAGACACGCGACGGGCATCTGTCGGTCACCGGAGTCGAGGGCCGAGGGCCGGGTGAACGCGATGTGCAGTTCGATCAGCAGCCGATCGAGGTGGCGGCGATCGCCGATGCCTGCAGCCGGGCTTATGACCTCACCGCGGATCCGATCTGGCGAGACCACGTCGGCGTCGCCTGGGCGTGGTTCGAGGGCGACAATGACAGCGGCGCGAGACTGTTCGACGCTGACACCGGCGCCGGCTATGACGGACTCACAGCCGGCGGCCGCAACGAGAACCGCGGCGCTGAGTCGACGCTCGCCGCGCTGGGCACCTATCAGCAAGCCAGAAGAACGGGAGTGCTCGATAGGGTGTCACCGTGACATTGCGGGCACACAGCGCTTCGCTCGACCACGACCCGTCGCGGGTGGTCTCGCGGTTCTTCCTCCCCGGCGAGGGCACGCCCACCGCTCACTCACGCATGAGTCAGATCATCGAGCGCGTGCTTGCCATGCCTCCGCGCGAACTCGACGATGTCGCGCGCGGGATCCTCGCCGACTTCGCGACGCAGCAGCCGGATGCCGAGGGCGTGCTGACGATGAACGCGCGTGCTGTCACTGATCGCGTCACGGCGCACCGCCGTCTCACGCCGGCACAGCTGGTCGTTGTCGGCTCGGCGTTCACTGCACAGTTCGCGGTCGAAGGGGCTGCACTGTGCAACCCCAGCGCTGTGGTGCATCCTTCCCAGGACGACCTCGGGGAAGACGAGCTTCGAGTCGCCGTGTCGCTGCGGTGCATCGGCGAGGGCCACATCTCGTCGATCGGATTCGCCGAGGCGGTGATCGGCGCCGATGACACCTGGACGTTCATGCCGCGCCGGGCACCGCTCGAGCGGGGGGAGATCTCCGGCGGAGAATGGTCGCGATCGCATTTCGGTCACGCCCTGGATGCCGAGGACAAGCTGGACGACCTTGCCAGCGCGGTGATTCCGACCCTGCCCGAGCGGTTCGGAGTCGGTCACCTCGAGACCGCCATCGACTCGCTCCATCCTCAGCTCGTCCGGCGACCGAGCAGCCGATCCACGCTGTCGGCGCTGCGTGAGGTGGCGGAATCCGCCTACCGCGCGAGGTTCTCCGCCGATGTCGGACTGAGTGGGCGGGTGCTCCTGCCGGTCGTTCCCGACGAGGACCACGGGGTGGAGGACGCGCGATTCGTCCGCTTCCTCGGCGGCGATGACGCGCCGCAGTACCGCGCCACCTACACCGCCTACAACGGCCGGGACATCGCGCCCCGTCTGCTGACCTCGCCGGATCTGCTGTCCTTCGAATCGCACCGGCTCACCGGCAGCGGTGCGCGGAACAAGGGCATGGCCCTGTTTCCGCGACTGATTCACGGCCGGCACCTGGCGGTCAGCAGGGGCGACGGCGAGAACATCTCGCTCGCCGGATCGGACGATGGCCTCGTGTGGGAGGACCTGGGCATCCTGTATGCCCCCACCGAGATCTGGGAGCTCATCCAGCTCGGCAACTGCGGGGCGCCGATCGAGACCTCCGAGGGCTGGCTCGTGCTCACTCATGGGGTGGGCCCGCTGCGCACCTATTCGCTCGGGGCGCTGCTGCTAGACCTCGACGACCCGACTCGGGTCATACGGCGGGCGAGGGTTCCGCTGCTGCGGCCCGAGGGCGAGGCGATGAACGGCTACGTGCCGCGAGTGGTGTACTCGTGCGGCGGGATCCTGCACCGAGACACCGTCTGGATTCCTGTCGGGGTCGGGGATTCCCGTATCCGCGTCTATTCCATCGCCCTCGATGCGCTGTGGGACGCCATGCCCGAGACGCGCTTCGCGCTCTGACGGTTCGACCGCACGGGATCAGGATGAGCCGGGTCCGCGCCTCCCGAGGATCCCGGCGAACATCGAGTGCACCAGTGGAACCACAGCCGCCGCTTTGAGGATCGCGCCGAACGCCGGCGCGGCCGGCCGAAGCAGGATGCCGCCGACGAAAAGGCCGACGAACAGGATCGCCGAGACGATCCGCCGCCCCATCCGTTCGAGGCGCTCCACACGCCGCTCGAGCCGCGAGTTGTCGACGACCACCCTGCCGTTCTCGAGGCGTGTCGCCAGCTCGTCCAGGCGCTGCGGCAGGCGCGCATAGACCCCGGCGACGGAGACAGCCTGCTTGGCGAACGCCTGTACGGCGTTGCCGCCCTCATCACGCAGCAGCTGGCCTGCATAGGGCTCGACGGCGTTCCACACATTGAAGGAGGGATCCAGAGAGCTGCACATGCCGGAGGTCAGCGACATGGCGCGGACGATGAGCAGGAAGTTCTCGGGCAGCTGGAACGGCAGCGAGCGCACGACATCCCCGAATTCGGTCGCGAAGTCGCGGAACTCGCGCGGGTCGACCTGCTGCAGCTCGGCGAAGCCCATCCCGCCGAAGCGGGCGAAGAGCTGGGTCATCGCCCGTTCCAGGTCGGCGGTGTCGGCGGAGGGCAGCAGCACGCCCACGTCACGGATGCTGTCGACCAGTCCTTTGCCGTCCCGCGCGGCGACGGCGATCAGCAGACGCTGCAGACCCCGGCGGAGGGAGTCGGGGACCTCGCCCATCATTCCGAAGTCGATGAACGTCAGCTTCCATGCCGGCTCACCCGCGGCGGCGCCGCCATCCAACGGTGTGACGAAGATGTTGCCGGGATGAGGATCGGCGTGGAAGTAGCCGTGTGAGAAGAGCTGGTCGAACATGACCTCGGCGAACTCCGCTGCCACCGACGACGGGTCGATTCCTGCTGTTCGCAGGCCGTCGACGTCATTGATCTTGATCGCGGTGACGTCGGCGAGGGTCAGCAGACGCCGCGTCGTCCGCTCCCAGACGACCGCCGGCGCATCCACGCGAGAGTCCCCCTTGAAGCTGGCCGCGAATCGCTCAGCACCTGCCGCCTCGTGGATATAGTCGATCTCCTCGAGGCTCGTCTGAGCGAACTCCTCGACGAGCGCGGGCAGATCCACGTGGTCGGCGACGATGCGGACGCGGCTGAGCCATCCCGCCACCCGCCGCAGCGCCGACAGGTCGACCGCCACGATCGCGTCGATCCCAGGGCGCTGGATCTTCACGACGACCCCGTCGAGCCCGGTCTCTGCCGCGTCGAGCGGCGCGAGCCGTGCCCGGTGTGCCTGGCCGAGGGATGCCGCAGCCAGCGGTGTCGGGTCAACCGACGCGAAGGCGCGTTCGAGCGGCATCCCCAGCTCTTCCTCGGCGGAGCGTCGCATCAACTCGAACGGCACCGCGGGTACCTCGTCCTGCAGACCTTCGAGCTCGCGGGTGATCTCCGGTGGCAGCACGTCCAGGCGCGACGACATGAACTGACCGACCTTGATCATGAGACCGCCGAGGCTGACGGCGAGCACGTGGAAGCGCTTGGCGATGTGCTCGAGCCGGGCAGCGCGTCGCCGCGCCGAGAGTCTCGCGAGCCCGATGCGCGGCAGGAAGAGCTCGAACCACCATGCCTGCGCCATGTAGCGGGCCGCGAACCGCAGAATGCGGCGATAGCGGGCGCGCGTGATTCGGTCGTCGGGCATCGCGTCTCCTTGACGCCGACGTGCCGGTGGCACCCGGGTCAGTCTTGAGCGAGGATCGAATAGAGCTTACGACGAGCCTCGTCGAGCACGGCCACTGCCTCCTTGACCTGTTCCGAGGTTCCCGAGCGGCCGACCTGCGCGGCCGCCTGAGCGAGGTCGATGCCCGCCTTCGGCAGTGCCCCGATGCCTGGGGAATCCTTCGTGCCGGACGCCTCCCAGGGTGCCGGGCCCGCGCCCTCGGTCTCCTGCCGGCCCGCGTCGGTGAGGGAGTAGGTCTTGCGACCGTTCGACTCCTCCGCGCTGACCAGGCCTTCGTCCACGAGCAGCTGCAGCGTCGGGTACACCGAGCCGGGGCTGGGCTTCCACGAGCCGCCGCTGCGCTCTTCGATCTCGCGAATGATCTGATAGCCGTGCATCGGCTGCTCCGCGAGCAGTGCCAGGACCGCCGCTCGCACGTCTCCGCGGCCCATGCGGGGCCCGACGCGCTGCTCGAACACCGAACGCAGCTGATCCATCGCCTCGAACAGTCCGGCGGTGGGCCACCCCGAGCCCTGTCCGCGGTTGCGTCCTGCGAAACTTTCGTATGCGCTGCCCATGATGACCTCCCTTTGTGACCGGCATTCCGATCTCGACGATATATGACGATATATCGTTCACCCGAATTCCACCAGGCCCGAGTACGCGCCCCGGCACGGGCGAGGATGCCGATGCCGGCAGATAACTGCAACTATTTGATTGCATTTCCTCGAGTGATGTGCAACCATGGCGTTGCAATACATGGATCGCTCTGCGGGCGACATCAAAGTCAGCTCACCACCCGCACCGCGATCTCTCACACAATGTCGATGAGGAGAAGGATGATCATGAGCATGACAACCAACGAAGCATCCGTGGTCGACCAGGATCGCTTGGCCGTACGGCGCACGATTCACATCGCCGCGGCGATCGAGAAGGTGTGGACCGCGGTCACCGAGCCGGAGCACATCTCGATGTGGTTCGGCACGGCCGACTTCGACGGCAGCGGCGTCGGCACCCGCGGAACCCTCACGTTCCCCGGCTACGGCACGGTGCCGCTGCGCGTCGAGGCGATCGAGGCTCCCCATCTGGTCTCGTACCGGTGGGGCAACGACGACGCGCTCGGCGAGCTCGCGAGCGAGGTCGACCCCGAGCACTCGACCGTGTTCACGTTCACCCTCGAGGCGGTGCCCGACGGCACGCGGCTCACGGTGGTCGAGACCGGGTTCGACACCACATCCGACCCCTCGGCCAACCTCGAGAGCCACCGCGAAGGCTGGGACTCCGAGCTCGACAAGCTCGTGGCCCTGCTCGAGGGCGGCTCGTGACCACCGACACGCTGGTTCCGGTGTTCGCCGCGCTCGGAGACGAGACCCGGTGGAGCATCCTCGCAGCGCTCGGCGAGGGCGACGCTTCGGCGTCCGCCCTCGCCGGGCGCCTGCCGGTGACCCGTCAGGCGATCGCGAAGCACCTCGCCGTGCTGCAGGAGGTCGGCCTCGTCGAGCCGATCCGCGTCGGGCGCGAGGTGCAGTACCGGGTGCTCGGCAAGCAGCTGACCGACACCGCGCGCCGCCTGGACGCCATCGGCGCCGAGTGGGACCGCCGCCTCGCCGCGATCAAGCGGATCGCCGAGGGCCTCTGACCCACCCGACACCGACGCGAGGCTCAGAACATCCACTCCTCGAATCGCGCACCGCCGCCCTTCGGAGGATCGGCGATCACCGCCGGCGGGTGCTGCCGTCGCCGGACTGCGCGCAGCGCCCTGCCCACGGCGACACTCGATATCCCGGTCGCTCCGCCGCGCAGGCGGGTGAGCTCCGCCGCCTTCGGGCCGGTCGGGATGTCGTGGGGCAGCGCGCCCGCTGCGACGATCCAGGTGGGAAGACCCAGCAGCCGCAGCACGGAACGCAGCCGCTCCGACTCGTACACGCTCTCCGGATCGAGTTCCTCCTCGAGCAGCTCCGTGAGCTGTTCTGCGGCATCGGCTCGATCGGACAGCTCGGCGAGCCCCTCGGCGATCTCGACGCCGAACGGCGCAGCGAGAACGTCGTCATCGGCCGTGGGCTCGCGCGACGGATCGCTGCAGTAGCGCCCCAGCTCTTCGCCGTGGCGCCATGCCACGATCCCGAGCTGCCGGTCCTGCCGAACCCGCACCGCGAGCACCCGGCCTCGCGCCTCGGCGGCCAGCAGGCCGCCGACCTCGATCACGCCGCGGCGACCGTCTGCGATGACGCCGTCTCCGGGGTCGCCCAGGATCACGATCCGGCCGTCCTGCGGCGGAGCCATCCACCCGGTGAAGCGGATGCCGCGCAGCACCTCGCGCACGTCCCTATCCGCGAGATCCTCGGCGGCCAGGATGACGGCCCCGTACGTCTCGCCCCGGGGTTCGCCGTCTTCAGCCGGGGTGCTCGACGGAAGGGCCATGTACACGTCTCGATCATCGCGCAGTCCAGAGCGCGCCTGCCACCCGTTGCCGCGCGGGGTGCCGCCGGGCGGAATCGGCTCAGCTCGCGCTGACCCCGAACCGCCGTGCGGACGCGACCTGCTGCGCCACGCGGCGCAGCGCGAGCAGCAGCGGCTCGACGAGCACGGAACCCAGCACGACGTACCGGACCGCGGCATCCGGCGAATCGGTCGGGACGCCGGCCACCTCGGCCTCGGCGATCAGGCTGACGGAATCGAGATAGGCCGTCATGACGTCGACCGGGATGTCGAAGCCGGCCCTGTCGAAGGCCTGCAGCGCGCGTGCGACCCCGGCGACGACATCCGGATCGCAGATCCCCGGCTGCCACCCGAGCCGCCTGACGAGCGGCTCGGCCGCCGAGACGTCGACGTCCTCGTCGAAATGCGCTGTCACCGCCGCGTGGGCCGCGCCCAGCAGATCGTGCGGACTGGGCGGCGGGTCCTCGAGCGCGCGGACGACGCCGCGTGTCTCCGCGATGCTCACGCCCGAGTCGATCAGCGCGCGGATGACGCGCAGCCGGCGGACGTGCTCATCGGCGTAGTCCGCCTGGGTCGGCGAGGTGCGCACGCCCTCGAACAGGAGTCCCTCGCGGAGGTAGTACTTGATCGTGGGCACCGAGACCCCGGTGGCGGCCGACAATTCTGAGATTCGCATGCACTCCCCTTGACATTGGATAGTAGCGCTATCCAGAATAGATAGCAGCGCTATCCAAGGGAGGGTCGCAATGGGCACAGTGATCGCGGGACGCATGACCCACCGATACGACGGCGAGCTGGTCGTCTTCCATATCGGCATGCAGATCAACAAGCCATGGCGGCCCGACCTGTGGCTGCCGGTCCTCGGCGCGATGCCGCGGATGCTCCGCGAGCTGAGCCTCGACCCCGAGTCCGGCCTCCTTGGATACGCGCTGCTCTTGGGACGCGGCGGGCCGTATGTCGTGCAGTACTGGTCATCGGCCGAGAAGCTCTACGCGTACGCCTCCAATCCCGCGCAGGAGCACCGCCCCGCGTGGCAGCGATTCAACAAGGCCGCCCGCAGCGCGCCGGGAGCCGTCGGGATCTGGCATGAGACCTTCCTCGTCGAGCGGGCCGAGACCATCTACGGCTCGACGCGCCCGATGGGCCTCGCCGCCGCGACCGAGGTGGTGCCGATCGAGCGTCACCACGACCGGGCACGGACGAGGATGGCCGACGGACGGACCTCGGCGGTCGCCGGCTGAGGCCTCACCGGCCGCCGAGGTCGATCACGAGCGTCCGGCGGTCCGGCCGGCGGCACGCGCCCTGTCGGCGATCTCGGCATCCGTCACGATCCGCCCGACGGTGCTCAGACCCAGCGCGCTCATCACCGGGTCTGAGTCGCGGTAGTACCATCCGAGACCCATCGCCTGCACGAACGCCCAGGCCGCTCCCCGCACCCACTGCACGTCATCGACGTCGAGCCCGGTCCGCAGCACCGCTCGCGCGCCCGGGTCGAGCAGGTGCCACGCGCAGACGAGCTCGAGGGCCGGATCGGCGGGTCCGAATCCGCCGCCGTCGAGCACTCCGGCCAGGCGTCCCTCGTGCACGAGCAGGTTCGCGGGGATCAGGTCGCCGTGGACCATGACGTCTTCGCCGGTGCGGGGCAGTGCGCGAAATCCATCCCACAGCGCGGCGAGCCGCTCGGCATCGAAATCCGCCGCGCTCTCCCGGACGCACGTGGCGACCCACTCGTCGTGTGCGCGCAGGTCGCCGCCCCGGCCGGCTCCGCCGAACGTCCGGCCTCGGCGGTCGGCACTGCGCATCGCCCGGATGAGCTCGACCAGGTCGTTGGCGAAGGCAGCCGAGTCGGCCATGCCGTCGGGCGTCGCGATCTCGCCCTCGACCCACGTCTGCACCGCCCACGGCAGCGGATAGCCTTCGCCCGCTCGTCCGAAAGCCGCATGCCTGGGCGCGGCGAAGGGTATGCAGTCGGCCAGTTCGTCGAAGGCGGATGCCTCCTGCCGCAGCCAGTTCTCCGCGGCGGCGGGTTCGCGCTCGTTGAGCGGGAACCTCGCCGTGAGGCCGGGTCCGATCCGGAAGATCGCATTGACCGTGCCGCTGCCGTGGAGGCGCTCGACACGCTCGCGACCCCACTGCGGGAACTGGTCGGCGATCAGCCGGCGAACGGCGTCGTCGTCGATCTCGAGCTGGTCGTCGTGCATCCTCATGTCATGACCCCGGATCCGGGTGCCGATCGCGGCATCCCACTAGAGTCATGGCCATGGCACGTGAACAGCACCCTGAGGAAATGCACGGCGGCGTACTGAGCGGAGGCGGCAGCCCGGGGCTCTGGGGCGCACTCATCGGTCTGATCATCTTCGTCTTCATCGCGGTGCCGGCGTCGGCGGCGATCAAGTATGCGACCCATCCGGCGACGCAGCAGCTGTTCGGCGGACGCCTCTCGGATGCCACCACGGGCGGGTACGTCGCGTTCTGGTGGATCGTCGCGATCATGCTGATCGCGCTGCCGTTCCTCGTCGGCTTCGCCGTTGCGAGGATGTCGGCGCGGACGGTCATCATCGTCGCCGCCGTCGTCATCCTCTTCGTCATCGCCGTCATCATCCTCGGTCAGCTCTTCGTCTTCTGATCCACGGCACCGGCGCTCACCACAGCTGGGCGACCAGTTCGGCGAAGACGTCCTCGGCGTCGGTTCGAAGACCCCGGCGCGCGAACCATGTGCAGACGTTGACGATGTCCCGATGGAGGAAGTCGAGCCCGGCAGGATTCGCGGCGATGTCGACGATCTGCGGAAGGTCGATCACCACGAGCCGTCCGTCGTGCACCAGCAGGTTGTAGGCCGACAGATCGCCGTGTGCGAAGCCGGCGCGCGCGAACCCGGCGAGGATCGCGACCACCTGGCCGAGCAGATCGGCGAGCTCATCGCCGTGCAGCCGAGTCTGTGCGAGTCGGGGCGCGGCCACGCGGCCCTCGCCGACGAACTCCATCAGCACCTCGGTGCCGTTGACCTGCACCGGATAGGGCACCGGGATGCCGGCATCCCATGCTCGGCAGAGCGCGCCGAATTCGTTCAGCGCCCAGTGTCCGGCGGCGACCGCACGGCCGTGCGAGGACTTGCGCTCCACCGCCCGCGCATCCCGTGAGTTGCGGATGCGCCGGCCCTCCTCGTAACGCCCGGAGCGGTGGAAGTCGGAGTGCCCGGGGTCACGATAGCGCTTCGCCGCGAGAATGCAGCCCTCGGCGCCGGGCACGGCGCGCTCGATGAGGAACACATCGGCCTCCTTGCCGGTCTTGATGATGCCGAGCTCGGTATCGAAGGCGGCGGCGGCCGTGACGAGCCAGCCGGGGTGCGGCCGCGGGCCGCGTTCGGAGGGGATCGTGGCCGGCCAGGTGGACCAGCGCTGATCGGGACCCGGCTCGTCGAGCGCGAAGTCGAGGGTGGATGCGAGGGGATCGAAGCGATCGAGTGCCATGCGGGGTGAGCTCCAGGACAGGAGGTCACCGGTGTGCTAGCGGGTTGTGGTGACCTCGGAGAGAAGGGGGCGGGCAGAGCGCGCCACAAAGTCGGCCATCATGCTCCTCCTCTCGTCTCGGTTCGTCGGGTCAGTGCCCATACTCTAGCGCCACTGGGATGCGGGTGACAGCCGCCACCGCTCAGGCGGCATCCGGACTGCCATAATCACCGCATGTATGGGGAAAGACTCGCCAAATGGGACCGTGCGATGGAGTGGCCGCTGACGATCACGGCTCTGGTGTTCTTCGCCGCGTACGCGCTCGAGATCCTCGCCCGCCTCACGGGCTCGTTCGAGATCCTCGCCGAAGGCATCATCTGGGCGGCGTGGGCGGTGTTCGTCGTCGACTACGCGACGCGCCTGGTCATCACGAAACACCGATGGCGATGGTTCTACCGACATCTCCTCGACCTCGCGATCGTCCTGCTGCCGATGCTGCGGCCGCTGCGCCTCATGCGGTTCCTGGCCATCATCGCGATCATCCAGCGCGGGGCCGGCGGCATCCTCCGCGGCAGGGTGATCCTCTTCACGATCGGGTCGACGATCCTCATCATCGTGATCGCGGGCCTTGCCGTCTTCGATGCGGAACGGGATGTCGGCAACATCAAGACGTTCGGGAACGCCGTCTGGTGGGCCTTCGTGACGATCACGACCGTCGGCTACGGCGACTTCTATCCCGTCACACCGACGGGCCGCGCCGTCGCGATCGGCTTGATGATCGGCGGAATCACTCTCATCGGCGTCATCACGGCGACACTCGCCTCTTGGATCGTCGAGCGCGTCTCGGACGAGACGAGCAAGTCGGCCGCCACCGAGGACCAGGTCGAGCGACTGCGCGACGAGGTCGCCGAGCTCAAGCGCATGATCACCGACCTCTCCGGCGCGAGATAGCGGCTAGGTGACGGCAGCGGCGGTCAGCAGGCGATCGGCGCGCGAGTAGACGTTCATCGACTGGCCCCGGAGGAACCCGACGAGCGTCAAGCCCGACGCCTCGGCGAGCTCGACCGCGAGCGACGACGGCGCCGAGACCGCGGCGAGCATGGGGATGCCGGCCATCACCGCCTTCTGCACGAGTTCGAAGCTCGCCCGTCCCGACACCTGCAGCACGGTTCCCCGCAGCGGGAGGCGGTCGGCCAGAGCCGCCCACCCGACGACCTTGTCGACCGCGTTGTGGCGGCCGACATCCTCGCGGATCACGAGGAGCTCCCCGGTCGCCGCATCGAAGAGGGCCGCCGCGTGCAGCCCGCCGGTCTTGTCGAACACGGCCTGCTGAGCGCGCAGCGCGTCCGGGAAACCGGCGAGGGTCGCGGCATCCAGACTCATGTCGTCCGAGGCGACCTCGTACGCCGACACGGTCTCGACGGCGTCGATCGAGGCCTTGCCGCAGAGGCCGCACGAACTCGTCGTGTAGAAGCTGCGCGCGAGGCCCGGATCCGGCGGCGCGACGCCGGGGGCCAGTGTCACATCGAGGACGTTGTAGGTGTTGCCGTCCACCGCGTCGAACAGGCCGATGGCGGCCGCGCCCGAGCCGAGGGACCGGCCACCGGTACCGGGCCCGCCGCAGTGGATCGCCGACCGGAACTGCTCGCCGCGGGAGATCACCCCCTCGGACACGAGGAACCCCGCGGCCAGCTCGACATCGTTGCCCGGCGTGCGCATCGTGACCGCCAGCGGTACGCCACCGACCCTGATCTCGAGGGGCTCCTCGACGGCGAGCGTGTCGCTGCGACGGTGGTCCTCACCCCCGATCGTGATCTTCACGATGGGGCGTCGGGTGGTGATCCGGCCCATGTCACCCCCCGATCGCGTTCATGCCACGCGCAGGCTGCAGGAACGAGGGGTCGTTGATCGCGTGACCGGGAAGCTTGCCGCGGACGCAGGCGCGCAGCATCCGGTCGATCGCGCGATCGGTCGCTTCGAGGTGGTCGCCCCCCCGCAGCGCCGGCAGCAGGTCGTACTCGGTCGTCGAGAACAGGCAGTTGCGCAGCTGGCCGTCGGCGGTCAGCCGCAGGCGGTCGCAGTCGCCGCAGAAGGGCGCAGTGACCGACGCGATGACTCCGACCGTGCGGGGACCGCCGTCCAGCGTCCACCGCTCTGCCGGCGCTCCGCCGCGCCCGGGCACCGGGGCGAGGGTCCAGCGCGCCGACAGCGCCGCGAGGATCTCGTCGCGCGTGACCATCCTCGATCGATCCCAGGTGTGGCCGGCATCCAGCGGCATCTGCTCGATGAACCGCAGCTCCGCGTCGTGGTCGACGGCGAAGGACACGAGGTCCACGAGCTCGTCGTCGTTGACGCCGCGCATCGCGACCGCGTTGAGCTTCAGAGGACGAAGATCGGATGCCGCGGCCGCAGCGATCCCGGCGAGCACATCATCCAGGCGATCCCGACGCGTGAGGTCGCGGAAGCGGTCGCGCCGCAGGGTGTCGAGCGAGATGTTGAGCCGTGTCAGTCCGGCGTCGACGAGACCCGGCAGCAGTTCGGGCAGTCGGATGCCGTTGGTGGTCATGGCCAGCTCGACCGGCTCGCCGTCCGGCCCGGCGATCCCGTTCAGCCGCCGGACGACCTCGACGATGTCGGCGCGCAGCAGCGGCTCACCGCCGGTCAGGCGGAACGTCGTGATGCTGTCGGCGGCGGCGACGCGCGCCACGCGCTCGATCTCGTCGAGCGTCAGGATGCTCGACTTCGCGAGCCATTCGTTGCCCTGCTCGGGCATGCAGTACGTGCAGCGCAACGAGCACCGATCCGTCAGCGAGATGCGCAGGTCGCGGTGCACGCGACCGTGCGTGTCGACGAGCGCCGAGCCGGGCAGGTCGAAGGATGCCTGGTGCCGCGCGAGCGCCAGGGCGTCCGCCGCCGCGTCGAGCCGCGGCATCCGCACCCCGATCGCCACCGGCACCGCGCTCATTCGCGCGCGTCCCTCGTCGCTCTCGTGTCCATGCCATGAGCCTAACCGCGGTGGCGGGCACGCGGTCGGCATGGTCGGACCCTCATGAGCCGACCCCGTCGCGGAACGACGGTATTTCTGGGAATCTTTGTCTTGGGGGATTGCGAAAGTCCGGAATCATGTGGTCAGACCACGTGCTAGCGTGTGGTCAGACCATAGAGGCCCATGACGATCGGAGACGCATTGTGGATTGGCTCGACCCTCTGCTCCTCGCCCGCTGGCAGTTCGGTCTGACGACCCTCTACCACTTCCTCTTCGTTCCGCTGACGCTCGGCATGGCGCTGACGGTCTCGATCTTCCAGACGGCCTGGTACCGCACCGGCAACCTGAAATGGCTGCATCTCACCCGCTTCTTCGGCAAGATCTTCCTGATCAACTTCGCGATGGGCGTGGTCACGGGCATCGTGCAGGAGTTCCAGTTCGGCATGAACTGGTCGTCCTATTCGCGGTTCGTGGGCGACGTGTTCGGCGCTCCGCTCGCCTTCGAGGGGCTGATGGCCTTCTTCTTCGAGGCCACCTTCATCGGTCTGTGGATCTTCGGATGGGACAAGCTCCCCCGTGGCCTGCACCTTGCGAGCATCTGGATCGCGACGATCGGCGCGTGGTTCTCGGCCTACTTCATCCTGGCCGCGAACGCCTTCATGCAGAACCCGGTCGGCTATCGCATGGCCCAGGACGGGTCCCGCGCCGAGATGGCCGATTTCGGCAAGGTGCTCACGAACCCGGTGGCCCTCGCCGCGCTGCCTCACACGCTGTTCGCGGCCTTCATGATGACGTCGGGGGTCATCATCTCGGTCGCGGCGTGGCAGCTCGCACGGCGGCAGAACGTCGAGATGATGCGGCCGGCACTGCGCTACGGCCTCTGGGGAATGCTGATCGCGTTCGCGGGCGTCTTCCTCTCGGGCGACCAGCTGAGTCTGGTCATGGTGCAGACGCAGCCGATGAAGATGGCCGCGGCTGAGGCCCTCTTCAACACCGCCTGCGGACCGGATGCCTCGTTCTCGATCTTCACACTCGGCACCCCCGACGGCACCAGCGAGCTGTTCTCGATCCGCGTGCCGTACCTGCTGGCGCTCCTGTCGACGCACTCGTTCGACGGGTGCGTCGAGGGGATCAACGACCTGAACGCGCTCTACACGACCCAGATGTTCCCGCAGTTCGCCGACCAGGTCGGCGGCAGCTTCTCACCGGTCATCTGGGTCACGTATTGGGCGTTCCGCTGGATGATCGGGCTCGGCGCCCTCGCAGCCCTCACCGCCGTCGTCGGACTGTGGCTCACGCGCAGGAACGCGAAGCGCGAGGTTCCGATGTGGGCCTGGCGTCTGGCGATCTGGGCATGGCCGGCATCCCTCCTCGCGATCCTCGTCGGCTGGATCTTCACCGAGATGGGCCGCCAGCCCTGGATCGTCTTCAGCCTCATGCTCACGCAGGACGGCGTTTCGCCGAGCGTGCCCGGGTGGACGGTGCTCATATCGCTGGTCTCGTTCACGGCGATCTACGCGGCACTGGCCATCGTCGAGGTCGGCCTCATCGTCCGCACGTCGAAGAAGGGTCCGGATCCGCTGCCGGGACCCGACGAGCGCGAGGCGCGACCTCAAGCGGTCGAAGACACCCCGACGACGGTCTACTAGGAGGACGCCATGGATCTCGCATACGTCTGGTTCTGGATCGTCGGAATCCTCTTCGTCGGCTACTTCGTCCTCGACGGCTTCGATTTCGGGGTGGGGATGTCGCTCCCCTTCCTCGGCCACGACGACGTCAGTCGCCGGCAGATCATCAACACCATCGGTCCCGTCTGGGATCTCAACGAGACGTGGGTGATCGTCGCCGGGGCCTGTCTGTTCGCCGCGTTCCCGGAGTGGTACGCGACCCTGTTCAGCGGGTTCTACCTGGCGCTCCTGCTGATCCTGCTCGCGCTCATCCTCCGCGGCGTCTCGTTCGAGTACCGACATCAGCGTGACGGCCTGCGGTGGAAGCGCGGCTTCGACACGATGATCGTGATCGGCTCGGCGGTGCCGGCACTGCTGTGGGGCGTGGCCGTCGCGAACATCGTGCAGGGCGTGCCGATCGATGCCGATCACGAGTTCACCGGGTCGCTGCTCACGCTGCTGAACCCGTACGGCCTGCTCGGCGGCCTGACGACACTCCTGCTGTTCTTCACCCATGGGGTCTACTTCGTCGCCCTCAAGACCGACGGCCAGGTGCACGACGACGCTCGTCGGCTCGCGCGGCGTGCCGGGTACGCGACGGTGGTCGTCGCCGCCGCGTTCCTGATCTGGACGATCTTCATCGCCGCCGGACACGGCGCGCCGGCGATGGCGTGGGTCATCGCGACTGCCGCCGTCGCCGCGATCTGCCTCGTGATGTCGATCGTCTTCAACCTTCGCGACCGCGAGGGCTGGGCGTTCGGCTTCGGCGCCGCCACCATCGTCGCCGCCGTGCTCACGCTCTGGTTCGCCCTGTTCCCGAACGTCATGCCGTCCTCGACGAATCCGGACTTCAGCCTGACGATCGAGAACGCGTCCAGCACGCACTACACGCTCACGATCATGACGTGGGCTGCGGTGATCTTCCTTCCGCTCGTGCTGCTGTACCAGGGCTGGACCTACTGGATCTTCCGCAAGCGCGTCTCCCGGACCCGGATCGAGAAGGCCGCGGCATCCGTCGCCCACTGATGCGGCATCCGCACCATGGGTGAAAGGGACCGCACCCCACCCGTCGACCCGCGACTGCTGCGGTACGCGCAGGCGTCGCGCGGCTTCTTCGTCGCGATCGCCGCCGTCAGCCTCGGACAGACGGCGGTCATCATCGGGTTCGCGTGGCTGCTCACGCGCGCGATCGTCGGGGCGATCGGCGGGATGCCGCCGGCCGAACTCGCCGCCACGCTCGCCGCGCTGGCGGCCGTGGTCGCCGGGCGCGCGGTGCTGCTGTGGACGCGCGACGCGGTCGCCGCGCGCGCGGCCGCCCGGGTGCAGGCCGAGCTGCGGACGGCGCTGATCGGGGCGATCGGCCGGCTCGGGCCGGACTGGCTCGGCAGCCGGAACTCCGCCGCACTCGCGATCACCGCCGGCCGGGGCCTGGAAGCACTCGAGGCGTACTTCGGCCGCTACCTGCCGCAGCTCGTCCAGACGGTGATCGCGACGCCGCTGATCCTCGCCGTCATGTGGTGGCAGGACTGGCTCTCGGGCTTGACGGTGCTGCTCACCCTCCCGCTGATCCCGCTGTTCATGGTGCTGATCGGCATGGCCACGCGCTCGGTGCAGCAGCGCCAGTGGCAGACGCTGCAGCGTCTCGCGGCGCGCTTCGCCGACACCGTCGAGGGGCTCGCCACCCTCAAGGTGTTCGGCCGGCAGCATCGGGCTGCGGCATCCATCGAAACGGTCACCGGCGGATACCGCCGCGAGACGATGCGAGTCCTGCGGGTGTCGTTCCTCTCGGGATTCGCGCTGGAGTTCCTCGCCAGCATCTCGGTCGCGATCGTCGCGGTGTCGATCGGCTTCCGGCTGCTCGACGGATCGCTCGCACTCGGCGTCGGGCTGTTCGTCCTGCTGCTCGCCCCCGAGGCCTACCTGCCGATCCGTCAGGTCGGCGTGCAGTTCCATGCGGCGGCGGAGGGCATCGCGGCCACCGACGACATCTTCGACGTGCTGGATGCCGCGCACGGCGCACTGAGCGCGCAACCGACTCGCACGACGCCGGACCTCGGGGCGCATGATGCCGGACCCGACGAACTCGTGCTCGACGACCTCCGCGTTCATCGCGGAGGCGACAGCCTCCCGCCGATCTCGCTCGTGTCCCGACCCGGCACCGTCACGCTCATCGAGGGACCGAGCGGGGCCGGCAAGTCCAGCATCTTCGCGGCCCTCCGTGGCGCGGCTGCGTTCGAGGGAAGCGCGATCTACCGAGGGCGCAGCGTCTCGGAACTCCCACCCGCCGATTGGCTCGCGTGGGCGGGCCAGCAGCCCGGGCTCGTCGCCGGAACGATCGGCGACAACGTGGCGCTGGGTGATCCGGCCCCTCAGGCCGCGCTCGCACGCCAGGCGCTGGCGCTGGCATGCGCGGACGATCTCGACGTGCACACCCAACTCGGCGTCCAGGGAGCCGGCCTGTCGGGAGGTCAAGCCCAGCGCGTGGCCGTCGCCCGCGCGCTGTACCGCCACCTGCGCGGATTCGCGACGGTGGTCGCGCTCGACGAGCCGAGCTCCGCCCTCGATCCCGAGACCGAGGGCCGGCTGTGGGGGTCGCTGCGCGAGATCGCGGATGCCGGGGCTTCAGTGCTCCTCATCTCGCACCGGACGAGTTCGCGTGCGATCGCAGACGTGGTCGTGCGTCTCGAACCGAGCGAGGTGATCCTGTGAGCGCTGCTGCGGCATCGGCGCGTTCGGTGCTGCACGCGGCGCTGCCGCCCGGGCGACGGTTCTGGCCGGCTCTCGCGGCGGGGTTCGCGGCCGAGGGATCCGCGGTGGCGCTGCTCGCCGTCAGCGCCTGGCTCATCGTCCGCGCGAGCGAGCAGCCCCCCGTGCTCTACCTGTCGGCGGCTGTCGTCGGCGTGCGGTTCTTCGCCCTGTCGCGGGCGAGCTTCCGCTACCTCGAGCGGATCGCGGGGCATGATGCGGCCCTCCGCCGGCTCGCGACCACGCGCGCGTCGCTGGTCCGGCGACTGGTGCCCCTCGCACCCGACGGACTCATGCGCACACGTCGCGGCTCGGTGCTCGGCGCCCTCGTGGACGACGTCGACGACCTGCAGAACCTTCCGCTGCGCGTCGTGCAGCCTCTGGTCTCGTCCGCCACGGTCGCCCTCGCCGCGGTCGGCTTCATCGCGATCATCTGGTGGCCCGCGGCGCTGACCCTGCTCGGGTGCCTCGTGATGGCGGGTGTCGTCGCCGCGCTGTGGGGCTGGGCGGCGGGCGGTCGTGCGGAGCGCGCGATCGCTCCGCTGCGGGCAAGGGTGGCGGATGCCGTGCTCGATCATTTCGGCAGCGTCGACGTGCTGATCGCCTATGGCGCGGAAGCGCAGAGCCGCCGGGCGATCGCCGACGCCGACGCCGACCTCCGCCGGGCCGTGCTGCGCCGGGCCGATGCCCAGGCGGGCACCGTCGCCGTGGTCTCCGTTCTCGCCGGCGCGGCATCCATCGCCGCCGTGCTCTCGAGCGCGCCGGCCACGGCATCCGGCGCACTGGACGGACCGCTGCTCGCGGTCGTGGTCCTCGTCCCGATGGCCGTATTCGAGGTCTTCGCATCGGTGCCGATGGCGGCTTCGGCCTGGCGCCAGGTCAGGGCGTCTGCCCAGCGCATCGCCGAGTCGGTGCCCACCGGGGTTCCCGACGGCGTGGTGGCCGATGGCATCGCCGCGACCGGCGATGCTCCTCCGCTCGGAGACGGACTCGCGCTCCGGGGTGCGTCGGTGCGCTGGCCGGGATCGATGGATGCCGCTCTCCGCGACATCGATCTCGACATCCGTCCCGGTGAACGCGTGCTCGTCGTCGGCTCGAGCGGTTCCGGGAAGTCCACGCTTGCCCACGCACTCGTGCGGTTCCTCGAGACGGACGGCGCGTACGACGTCGGCGGACACTCCGTGCACGACCTCGCGAACGACGACGTACGGCTCACGGTCGGTCTGTGCGAGCAGCGGCCGATGCTCTTCGACGAGGACATCCGGCAGAACCTGCTCTTCGCGAGGGACTCGGCGTCCGATGCAGACCTGGAGTCCGCGCTCGAGCGGGTCGGCCTCGGTCCGTGGCTGCGGGAGCGCGGCGGCCTGGGCTCACGGGTAGGCGAGCGCGGCGCGCTCGTGTCGGGCGGCCAGGCGCAGCGCATCGCGCTCGCGCGCGCGCTGCTGCGGGGCTTTCCCGTGCTGGTGCTCGACGAGCCGACCGCAGGCGTCGACCCGGAGGCATCCGATGCCCTTCTCACCGACCTGCTGTCGGCGGTCGGCCCTGATCAGGCGGTCGTGCTGATCTCGCATGTCACGGTGCCCGAAGAGCTCGTCGACAGGACGCTGCGGCTCCACGACGGACGGCTCGTCGCCTGAGCCCCATGACTGCGCGCCGGCGGATCAGGGCGCGGCGGCCGCGGCGGGCGCCGGAGGCGTGGCGACCTCGACCTCCTCGGCTTCGGCCGTCGCCGCGATCCGGTTCGCCATGCCGCGGAAGATGAACCCGTGGAAGGGAAGCACCGCGAGCCAGTACAGTCGGCCGCCGAGCCCGCGCGGGAAGAAGACGGCGCGCTGGTCGTAGCGCGACCCCTCGCCGTGCCGCGATGCCCGCAGCTCCAGCCACGCCAGACCAGGCACCCTCATCTCGGCGCGCAGGCGCAGGAACGAGCCGCGCTCGATGGCCTCCACGCGCCAGAAGTCCAGCGCGTCGCCGACCTCGAGTCTCGCGCGGCTGCGCCGGCCGCGGGCGAGGCCGATCCCGCCGACCAGGCGATCCATCCAGCCGCGGGCCGCCCACAGGAGGGGCGAGGAGTACCAGCCGTTCTCGCCGCCGATCCCCTCGATGACCCGCCACAGCCGAGCGGGTGGCGCGGTCGTGAAGGCCATCCTCGTGTCGGTGAAGGCCGTCTTGCCTGCCCAGTCCGGATCGCTCGGCAGCGCTTCGCTGGGGACGCCGAGCACCTCGGCATCCAGCCAGCTCGTCTCGACGTCGTCGTCGCGCACGCGCCCGAGCGCCAGGGCGACCGCGCGCCGGTACGGCGTGAGTCCTTCGGCCGGCGGCGGGATCAGCGCGTCGATGTCGTGATCCTTGATCACGCATTCGTTCTGCAGCGACTCGACCAGAGGTCTCGCGATCGCCGAGGGGATGGGCGTGACCAGGTTCACCCAGAGCGAGGCGAGCCGGGGTGTGAGCACCGGCAGCGCCGCGATCGGCCGCTGCGGCAATCCGGCCTCGACGGCGTAGCCGTTCATCATCTGCCCGTAGCGCAGCACGTCCGGTCCGCCGATGTCGACCGCCCGGTTGACGTCGGCGGGCACGCGCGCGGCTCCCAGCAGATAGTGCAGCACGTCCCGCACGGCGATCGGCTGGATGCGGTTTCGCACCCACCGAGGGGCGGGCATGTACGGCAGCACATCGGTGAGGTGGCGAACCATCTCGAACGACGCCGAACCCGACCCGATCACGACCCCCGCCTGCAGCACCAGCGTCGGGACGCCGGACCGCAGGAACAGCTCACCGACCTGCACGCGCGATCGCAGGTGCGGCGACAGCGCGACGCCGTCGGGATGCAGCCCGCCGAGGTAGACGATGCGACCGACGGATGCCGCGGCCGCCGCCTGCGCGACGTTCTCGGCTGCGCGGCTGTCGGCCTCTTCGAATCCCTTCCCGGCCGACATGGAGTGGACGAGGTAGTACACGACGTCCGCGTCCGCGAGGGCGTCCGCTACCGGACCGGGGTCCGCGGCGTCGCCCTGCACCGCCTCGACGAGACTCCCCCACGGGAACGCGGGGATGCGTGCCGGCTCGCGTGTCAGCAGGCGCACGCGATAGCCGGCGGCGAGCAGACGCGGCACGAGCCGGCCGCCGATGTAGCCCGTCCCGCCGAAGACCACGGCCCACGGCTCGGTGCCGTCCGGGCGCGGCACTGCGGTCAGCTCGGGCTCGCGGCCGGTGGGCGCGGAAACGTCATCCATCCTCGGAGGCTACGCGCGCGGCATCCGCGGGCCGCAGGGCTTGACGAGAGCCCGCGTAGCTGGGTGCCTTCGGTGGCGCGGTGCTACAGCGTCCGCGCGAACGCCTGCACGCCGGGGTGCGACGGGATCGCCGTGAAGCCCACGCGCGGGTAGAACGCCACCGCGCCGGTGTTCTCGGACGCGGCGACGAGATGCAGCCCCGGCACGCCCTGCTCCCGCAGCGCGACGACGAGGGTCTGGATCAGCCGGCGACCCCAGCTCTGACCCTGCGCCTCGGGGAGCAGGTCGATGTGCAGATGGGCCGGATATTCGGCGCCGTACGGCTCTGCGCCGGCCCGACGCGAATAGGCGTAGATCAGGAGGCCGTCCTGCCGGGACTGCTCGACGTCGGGCAGCGGCCAGGGCTCGCCGCGCTCCGGCCACCACTCGTCGTGGAACCAGTCCTCGAACGCCTGCGTGTCGGGCGTGCCCACGATGTAGCCGACCACGCGGCCGTCGTCCCCTTCGACCACGAACGCCAGATCGGGGTGACGTGCGACGTACGGCAGCACGAAGATCTGCGCCCAGAGCTCGTCGTCGTCGAGGATGCCGGTCGCATCGCCTCCGGCATCCGCCGTCAGCACGCAGATCTCGGCGAGCGCAGGCTCGTCCCCGGGCTGGAAGCGGCGGATGCGAGTCATTCGCCGAGTGTACAAGTCGTCGGTGACGTCCCGCCGTTCACTCGATCGCATTGATCCGGACGTCGGCTGCGGCGACCGCGAGCCGCACGGCGGCTCCGGGCCCCAGCGAGAGCGAGGTGACCGCGTCGGGAGTCAGGTCCGCGGCCACGGCCGGCTCGACAGTGTGCACGCGGACACCCGACGGGGTCTGTTCCAGCCGCTGCACCCGGGCGGTCCACTCACCCGGCACGGGGGACCCGTCCGCCCGCGGATCGGCCGGGCCGTCGGCGCGGGTCAGCCGCACCGCCGACGGGGGGAAGACGGCGGTGACGCGTGCCGCGTCGCGCGAGAGCGCGATCCGGGATGCCGCGTCCCCCGCCGCGAGCGAGACCACCGGATCGCCGCCCGTCCAGAGGCCGTCGCGCGCGACCCCGACGATGCGATTGACCCCGGCGATCGTCGCGGCGAAGGGTGTGGCCGGGGCCCGGAAGACGTCCCGCACGACGGCATCCTGCGTGACGCGGCCGTCCTCGATGACCACGAGCCGACGTGCGAGCGCCGCTGCGTCGACGGCGTCGTGGGTCACGATGACCGTCGTCGTGTCCGCTCCCGCGAGCTGGGCGCCGAGCACGGCCCGGATCCCGTCGGCCGTCTCGGGGTCGAGGGATGTCAGGGGTTCGTCCAGCAGCAGGGCCGAAGGCTCGGTCGCGAGGGCCCGTGCCAGGGCGACCCGCTGCTGCTGGCCGCCCGAGAGCACCGCGGGGCGCAGGCTCCCGGTCTTGGGCAGACCCACGCGCGCCAGCCAGTCGTCGGCCGTGGCAGTCGCACTCGCGCGATCGATCCCGCGGGCGCGCAGCCCGAATGCGACGTTGGTGCGCACGTCCATGTGCGGAAAGAGCCTCGACTCCTGGCCGAGCAGCACGATTCCCCGCCTGGCGGGCGGCACCTGGATCCTCGGGCCCGTGACCTCGACGCCGCGCACCCGGACGCGTCCCGAGTCCGGGTGGACGAGCCCCGCGATGGCGGCCAGCAGCGTCGACTTGCCCGCCCCGCTGGGGCCCATCACCGCGACGATCTCGCGGCGGGCCGTCGCGATGGCCGCCTCGAGGCGGAACCCGTCGCGCTCGACGAGGATGTCGACATCCAGCCCCGTCGCCTCGGCGCGACCCGACTCGGGGGTTCCTGCGCGATCGGGCTCCCCCGCCCGGCCGCCCTCGACATCCTTCATCGCACGGCGCCAGGACGCCAGGCGCGCACCAGCAGCAGCACCGTCACAGCAGTCACGAGCAGCAGGAGCGACAGGGCGACCGCGGTGCCCTGCGAGACCCCGGCGCCGTTGAAGGCGGTGTAGATCGCGAGGGGCATCGTCTGCGTCACGCCGGGGGCGTTTCCTGCGAACAGCGCGGTCGCGCCGAACTCTCCGATCGCGCGGGCGAAGCACAGGATGACGCCCGCGATCAGCCCCGGCGCCGCGAGCGGCAGGGTCACCCGCCACAGGATCGTCCAGCGCGGCGCGCCGAGCGCCGCCGCGGTCTGCTCGTATCCGACGCCGGTCGTGCGAAGCGACGCCTCGAGCGCGAGCACGAGGAAGGGCATCGCGACGAAGGCCTGCGCGAGCACGACGGCGCTGGTGGTGAAGGGCACCCGGAAGCCGAACTGGGCGAACAGCTGCCCGAGCCAGCTGGTGCGCCCGAACAGGAACAGCAGCGCCACGCCCCCGACCATCGGCGGAAGGACGAGCGGCACCGTGACCAGGGCACGCAGGACCGCAGCGGGGCGGTCGCGCATGCGCGCGATCGCGAGAGCGAGCGGCACACCGAGCACCACGCAGAGCGCTGTGGCGATCAGGCCCGTCTCGAGCGACAGGCCGAGCGCGGCCAGCGACGCCGGCGCGGTGATGTCGTGCCAGAGCGTCGACCAGTTCACCCGGGAGACGAGCGCGACCAGCGGAAGGATGAGCAGCGCGAGCCCGACGACCGCGGGAATCGCGAGCACCTGCGGGACGAAGCCGCCGACAGCGCGGCGTGATGTCACGGGGCTCCGAAGCCCAGTCCCGCGAGCACCTGCTGACCCTCGTCGCTGAGCACGTAGTCGACGAAGGCGGCGGCCGCGTCGGGGTTGGCGGCATCCGTCAGCGAGACGATCGGGTAGTGGTTGACGACGTCTTGCGCACCGGTGGGCACGATCGACTCCACGTCGTCGTTGCCGAGCACGTCCGTCGCGTAGACCAGTCCCGCATCGGCGTCCCCGGCGGCGACCTTCGTCAGCACGGCGGTCACGTTCTGCTCGAGACTGGCCGGCGTCACCGTCACGCCCTGATCGGCCAGCAGGGTCTTGGATGCCGCGCCGCACGGCACCTCGGGAGCGCACAGCACGACGGTGAGGTCGGGGCTGGTGAGATCCTGCAGGCTGGTGACCTTGCCGGGATTGCCCTTCGGCATGGCGATGACGAGCGTGTTGGAGGCGAACCGCTCGGGGTCGGCGGCGAGCTTCGCGTCGACGACCTTCTGCATGTTCTTCTGATCGGCGGACGCGAACACATCCGCAGGCGCCCCTTCGATGAGCTGGGTCGCCAGCGTGCTCGACCCGTCGTAGACGATGGGCTTGACGGTCACCCCGGGGTTCTCCTGCTCGAATTTCATCGCCAGCTCGTCGAACGCCTTGCCGAGCGAGGCCGCCGCGTAGATGGTGAGGTCGCCGCTCAGGTCGGAGACCGTCGCCGTGGGTGTCGGGGTGGTTCCCGCGCCGGCGTCGGTGGGCGACGAGCAGCCGGCGAACGAGAGCGCCGCCACCAGCAGGGCAGCTGTGAAGAGGGTACGACGCACGATCAGTCCTTCGTCGTCTCGACGATGACCGAGGTGGCTTTGACGACGGCGACCGCGAGGGCGCCGACCTCAAGCGCGAGATCGCGCACCGCCTCTGCGGACATGAGTGAGACCACCCTGTGCGGACCCGCCTGGATGTCGACCTGCGCCATGACGCCGTCCACCTGGACGTTCGTGACGATCCCGACGAACCGGTTGCGCGCGCTCGAGAGGACATCGCTCGGGTCGCGCGGGGAGGACGCCAGCTCGACGGCACGCGTTGCGAGGGCGTCGCCCGGGATCTCGGCCGGCGATGCGCCCGTCGTCGGGAGGGTTCCTCCGTCGATCCAGCGGCGCACGGTGTCATCGCTCACGCCGAGCAGCCGGGCCGCCTCCGCGATCTTGTAGGTGGGCATGGATGCACGATATCACCGCAGTTGCGCGCATTTGGCGGGGTATCCGCCGCACGTGCGGAGTCGGGTGTGAGCGCCTCGCGCGTTCCTCCGGTGGGCGGAGGGGCTGCGGCGACGGGAGGCCCCGTCCCCGCGCAACGACCCTCCCCAGCGCCGCGCACCTCCGGAGGTCGCGGGCGGCGCGAGACGGATCTCGCGCCAAGGCGCCGAACGGGTCGTAGCCTGGACGCATGTCGCTTCCGCCGCTCGTCGAACCCGTCGACGCGCTCGACGAGGACGAGCGCGCCCGCACGGCGCGGCATACCGCGCTCGCCGGCTTCGGCGAGCTCGGCCAGCGCCGGCTCGCCGCCGCGCACGTCGCGGTCGTCGGTGCGGGCGGCCTCGGATCCGCCGTGGTGCTCGCGCTCGCCGCCGCCGGCGTCGGCACCCTGACGATCATCGACGACGACGACGTCGAGGCATCCAATCTCCAGCGACAGGTCATGCATCGACGAGGGGATGTCGGCACTCCGAAGGTCGATTCCGCCGTGCGCGTCGCCGGCGACCTCTCGCCGCGGACCGTGGTCCACGCCAGGAAGGCGTGGCTCAGCGCGGACAACGCGCGGGAGCTGCTCGTCGGCGCGGACGTCGTCATCGACGGCACGGACACGTTCGAGACGCGTGAGGCCGTCGCCTCGGCCTGCGAGGACCTCGGGGTTCCGCTGGTGTGGGGCGTGATCCAGGAGTTCTACGCCCAGGCGACGGTGTTCTGGTCGGAGCCCCCGGCCGGGATCCCCGCCGTGCGACTCGCCGACCTGTACCCGCCCGAAAGCGTCGGCGAGGTGCCGACCTGTGAGCAGGTCGGAGTGCTCGGCGCACTGTGCCTGCAGGTCGGCGCGATCCTCGCCACCGAGACCATCAAGCTCGTGACCGGGATCGGCGATCCGCTGCTCGGCCGGGTGCTCGTCATCGACGCCCTGCGCGGACGCACGGACGAGGTGGCCTTGCGCGCCGGCGCCCCCGTGCACGACCCACGGGCGCACGCCGCCGCGATCGCCCACATCGATCTTGCCGCCGCGCTCGCCGCCCAGGCCGACGGCGCGACGCTCCTCGACGTGCGCGAGCCGCACGAGACGGCGCTGGGCGTGCTCCCCGGCGCCCGCACGATCCCGCTCGCCGACATCCTGGCGGATCCCGCACGAGCGGGAGCCGGACCCGTCGTCGTGGTCTGCAAAGTCGGCGCGCGCGCTCTCCGCGCGGCCCGGGCGCTGGAGCAGGCGGGGATCGAGGCATCCGTCCTCACCGGCGGGATGGATGCCTGGGATGTCTCGTCCCTGCCGCGGACGGCCGGATGACCGCGGGTGCGGGCGATGACCTCGTCTCGATCGACGAGCATCTCGCCGGCATCCTGGAGGCCGTGAGGCTGCTGGACGCGTTCGCCGTGCCCGTCTCGGCGGCGCGCGGTCGCACGCTGCGCGAACCGGTGACGGCGCAGGTCGACATCCCGGTTTTCGACAACTCGGCGATGGACGGCTTCGCGGTGCGGTTCGAGGATGTGGCGGCGGCGTCGCCCGAGTCGCCCGTCACGCTCACCGTCGTCGCCGATCTGCCCGCAGGGACCCAGGACGACCCGTCGCTGGCGAGCGGCGAGGCGGCCCGGATCATGACCGGCTCGCCCACCCCGACCGACGCGACCGCGGTGGTTCCCTTCGAGGACACGGTCGGGGGCCTGGCGGAGTCGCTCGGCCGGATCACCGTCGTGCGCGCACCGCGGCCGCCCGGCGTCCACATCCGGCGGAGGGGCGGAGATCTCGTCGCGGGCGACGAGGTGCTCGCCGCGGGAACCCTGCTCGGACCACTGCAGGCCGCAGCTGCGGCAGCGGCCGGAGTGGCCGAGGTCGTCGTCGCCCGCCTCCCCCGGGTCGCGGTCGTCTCGACCGGATCCGAGCTCGTCCCGCCGGGTGCGCCGCTTCGGCGAGGACAGATCCCGGAGTCCAACAGCGAGCTCCTCGCCGGGCTCGTCGCCGAGGCGGGCGCCGAACTCGTGTTCCGCACGACCGTGCCCGACGATGGCGACGGCCCTCCCCGCGCGATCGCCGAGGCGGAGCTGCTGGGCGCAGACGTCGTCGTGTTCTCGGGTGGGGTGAGTGCGGGCGCGTACGAGGTGGTGAAGGGAACGCTCGCCGACCGCATGGCCTTCACGAAGGTGCGGATGCAGCCGGGCAAGCCGCAGGGATTCGGAGTGACGGACGCCGGGACGCTGCTGTTCGGGCTCCCCGGCAATCCGGTCAGCGCGGCGGTGTCGTTCGAGGTCTTCGTGCGGCCGGCGCTGATGCGGATGCAGGGCCGGACCGACCACGGTCGGCCGGTGATCCGGCTCGCGACGGGGGCGGGATGGCGCACGCCCGTCGGCCGCGCACAGTACCTGCCCGTGGTCATCGACCGCTCGGACCCCGGTGCCTGGCAGGCCCTGCCGGCCACGACGGGCGGCTCGCACCTCGCCGGCGGCCTCGGGCGCGCCGAGGCGTACGCCGTGATCCCCGCCGACGTCGAGGCCGTCGCCGCGGGCGACCTCGTCGATGTCATGCTGATCTCATGAGCTTCACTCACCTGGACGACGCCGGCCACGCGCGCATGGTGGACGTCACGCTGAAGCAGCCGACCGTCCGTGCGGCGACAGCACGAGGCTTCGTGCGCTGCGCCCCAGGTATCGTCGCCGCACTGCGCGACGGCACCGTGCCGAAGGGCGATGTCCTCGCGGTCGCGCGGATCGCCGGCATCCAGGCTGCCAAGCGGACGCCCGATCTGCTTCCGCTCGCCCACGTGATCGGCGTGCACGGCGCAGCCGTCGACCTGGCGATCGAGGACGACGGCATCTCCATCGAGGCCACCGTGCGCGCCGCCGACCGGACCGGCGTCGAGATGGAGGCGCTCACGGCGGTGTCGGTGGCCGCGCTGGCCGTCGTCGACATGGTGAAGGCGCTCGACAAGGGCACGTCGATCGAGAACGTCCGGATCGTGGCGAAGACCGGCGGCAAGTCCGGTGATTGGCGCCGCCCGGGCGAGGGCTGATGCACCAGGAGGCGGCATCAGAACTGGGCGCCATCCTGCTCGCCGGCGGACGTGCGTCACGCGTCGGGGGCGCCCCCAAGCCCCTCTTCGAGGTCGGCGGGCGCACCCTCCTCGCTGCCGCTGTCGATGCGGTGCGAGACGGCGGAGCCCGGCCGATCACGGTCGCGGCGCCGCTGCTCGACCCCGCGCTCGACGTCGGGTGGGTCCAGGAGAATCCGCCGTTCGGCGGGCCGGTCGCCGGTGCCGTCGCGGTGCTCGACGAGTGGGACCGCGCGGGATGGATGCCGGCGTGGACCTTCCTGCTCGCGTGCGACCTGCCCCGGGTGGCGGACGCCGTAGCCCAGCTCGCGCGCGACCTGCCGCTCCTCCCGCGCGACGCAGACGGCATATGCCTCGGCGATCCGTCGAGCCGTCCGCAATGGCTGACCGGCGTGTACCGGGTGGCGGCCCTGCGGCGTGCCGCCGCGGCCCTGCCCGACCTCGGGCGCGATGCGCCGGTCCGTGCGCTCGTGTCGGATCTTGCGATCGCGGTGGTCGCGGCATCCGGCGACCTGACCGACGACATCGACACGTGGGAGGATTTGGAGCACGCGCGCACGCGCGCTGCGAATCCCTGACCCTGGAGCCGCCATGAGCGACGAATCCCGTACGCTGCCGCCCGAAGCCCTCGACGACTGGGCGGCGGCGCTGCGCGATCACTTCGGACTGGGCGCGCAGGATGTGCCGGTCGCCGCGGTCCTGGATCTGACGAAGGTCGTGGCGAACGGGGTTGCGCGGCCGGCCGCGCCCCTCGGCGCGTTCGTCGCCGGCCTCGTGGCGGGGCGGAACGGCACGGATCCGGATGCCGTGCGCGAAGCACTCGCCGCGGTCGCGGCGCTCGCCGAGAGCTGGGAGGCGTAGTGCCCGTCGTCCGCTACTTCGCGGCCGCGCAGGAGGCGACCGGACTCGACAGCGAGCGCCGGACCGAGACGACTTTGGGCGCGCTGCGCCGGGCCATCGCCGCTGAGCACCCCGGGCTGAACCCGATCCTGCCCCGCTGCGCGGTGCTGGTCGCCGGCATCCGCGTCGAGGACGGGGCCGCGCTCGCCGCCGACGACCTGGTGGACGTGCTGCCGCCGTTCGCGGGCGGCTGACCCCCCAGGGTTCCGCGACCGGGCCGCGGCCACCGCCGCTCGAGCACAGCGGCGGGGATGTCCGGCGACACGCCGGGCGGCGGCATCCCGGATCGGC
The DNA here is from genome assembly GCF_039530205.1 of Microbacterium deminutum. Lineage (NCBI taxonomy): Bacteria > Bacillati > Actinomycetota > Actinomycetes > Micrococcales > Microbacteriaceae > Microbacterium > Microbacterium deminutum. The sequence continues at coordinate 152,964 of NZ_BAAAOG010000005.1, read as the reverse complement.
GTGTCCCGCACGATTCCCGCCGTTGTGCGCGCTGTCCCCGCCCTTGTGCACCCGAGACCCGCCGTTGTGCACGGGAGCCGATGGGGTCAGCCGCCCAGGCCCTTCCAGGCCGTGGTGCCGTCGGACTCGACCTGGCGCTTCCAGACCGGCAGGTCGGTCTTGATCACCTCGATGATCGCCCGGCAGACCTCGAACGCCTCGGCACGGTGCGGCGACGCGACCGCGATCATGACGGCCAGGTCTCCCACAACCAGTCGGCCGACCCGGTGACTCACGGCGACGATCGCCGCACTCGTGCCGATGGCCTCTTTCGCGATGCGCTGCAGCGTCGCTTCGGCGTCGGGATGCGCGGAGTACTCCAGCGCGACGACCGGGGTCGCGGCATCCGGATCGTGGTCGCGCACCCTTCCCACGAACGTCGTCACCGCTCCGGCGGCCGCGTCGTCGACGGCCGCGAGGTGCAGGTCCAGATCGAGCGGCTCGGAGCTGATCGCCGCGAGGCGTACGGCATTCACGCGTGATCTTCCCCGCGCAGCTGGGCGAGGATGTGCCGGGCGACAGAGAGGACGACGGGCATTCCGGATGCCACTGCGCCGGGCGAGCCCGGAAGATTCACGATCAGCACCCCCTGCGGGTCGACGACGCCGGCGAGCCCGCGCGTCAGCATGCCCGCAGGCTTCTCCGTGGCTCCGAGGCGCCGCAGCTCCTCGGCGATGCCCGGCAGCTGCCGCGTCAGCACCCGAAGGGTTCCTTCGGGCGTCGCGTCGCGGGGGCCGACCCCGGTGCCACCCGTCGTCACGATGAGCTGCATGCCGGCTTCGATGAACGCCGACAGCGCCCGTTCGACGCTGTCTGCGCCGTCCGGCACGACGACCGCGTCGTCGCAGCCGAACCCGGCGTCGTGCAGCGCCGCGACGGCGACCGGACCGCTGCGATCATCGCGGATGCCGGCCGCAGAACGATCCGAGACCGTGATGACGGCGGCGCGCGGGGGCATGGCCTCAGCCTAGAGAGGGATCACGGCGCTCGAGCCGCACGACGACGGACTTCGAGGTCGGCGTGCCGCTGACGTCGGCGACCGAATCGAGCGGCACCAGCACGTTCGTCTCGGGATAGTACGCGGCCGCGTTGCCACGAGGCGTCGCATAGCCGACGATCCGGAAGGACTCGGCGCGACGCTCCTGCACGACGCCGTCCGCGCCCGCCCACTCCGACACGAGGTCGACGATCTCGCCGTCGCTGAAACCCAGCACCTGGATGTCCTTCGGGTTGACCATGATGACCCGTCGGCCGCCATGGATGCCGCGATACCGGTCGTCCTTGCCGTAGATCGTCGTGTTGTACTGATCGTGCGAACGCAGCGTCTGCAGCAGCAGGCGACCGCCCGGGATCCGCGGGTACTCGAGCGCATTCACCGTGAACCGCGCCCTGCCGTCGGCGGTCGCGAAGCTCCGCTCGTCGCGCGGGCCGTTCGGCAGGAACAGCGTCCGGCCCTTGTCGATGGATGCCTCGAAGTCCTCGAAGCCCGGGACCACCGCGGCGATGTGCTGGCGGATCAGCGCGTAGTCGTGCTCGAGCGCGACCCAGTCGGCGTGCGGGGCGTTCCGCGTCCCCGCCTCGTTCGAGCCCGACCCGGGGGATGCGGAGCCTGATCGGGCCGGCGCCGAGCCCTTCACCGCCGGCGCGTCCCGGTGGATCTCCTCGTGCTCGGGCTGGCCGTGGTCGACCTGGACCGCCGAGTCGGTCCCGACCTCTGAGCCCGGCCCGTTTCCGGCATCCGTCCCGAACAGCAGCGCGCACAGCCGCGCGACGATCGCCACCTCGCTGAGCAGCTCCTCGGACGGCGGCACCAGGCGCCCGCGCGAGGCGTGCACGGCGCCCATCGAATCCTCGACCGTCACGCGCTGTTCGCCGTTGCCACGGCGGTCGCGGTCGGTGCGGCCCAGCGTGGGGAGGATGATGGCGCGCCGCCCGGTGACGACGTGCGAGCGATTGAGCTTCGTCGACACCTGCACGGTGAGATCGGTGCTGCGAAGCGCCGCTTCCACGACCACGGTGTCGGGAGTAGCCGAGACGAAGTTGCCGCCCATCCCCATGAACACCCGCGCGGTGCCGTCGCGCATCGCCCGGATCGCGGCGACGGTGTCGTGGCCGTGCTCACGCGGCGCTGTGAACTCGAACTCGTCGTCGAGGGCGTCGAGGAACTTCTCGGAGGGCTTCTCGTAGATGCCCATGGTCCGGTCGCCCTGCACGTTGGAATGCCCGCGCACCGGACACACCCCGGCGCCAGGGCGGCCGATGTTCCCTTGCAGCAGCAGCACGTTCACGATGTCGCGCAGTGTCGCCACGGAGTGCTTGTGCTGCGTCAGGCCCATCGCCCAGCACACGATCGTCGCCTTCGAGACGCGCACGGCCTCGCCGACACGTCGCAGCGTCTTCTCAGGCAGCCCGGTGGCGGCCACCAGCTCCCGCCATGGCGTCGCCGCCATCGCGTCCCGGTAGTCGGTGAACCCGCTCGTGTATGCGTCGACGAACTCGTGGTCGACGACCCCGCCGTGCTCCGCGTCGTACTCGAGCAGGTGCTTCCCAATCGCCTGGAACAGGCCCTGGTCGCCGCCGAGGCGGATCTGCACGAACTGGTCCGCGAGCTTCGTGCCGCCGAGGATGACGCCCTTCACGGTCTGGGGATTCTCGAACCGCACCAGCCCGGCCTCTGGGAGGGGGTTGACGGCGATGATCGTGGCGCCGGACAGCTTCGCCTTCTCGAGCGCCGACAGCATGCGCGGATGGTTGGTGCCCGGGTTCTGCCCGGCCACGATCAGGAGGTCGGCCTCGTGGATGTCGCCGATCGACACGGTGCCCTTGCCGATCCCGATCGTCTCGGTGAGCGCCGAACCCGAGGACTCGTGGCACATGTTCGAGCAGTCCGGCAGGTTGTTCGTGCCGAAGCCGCGCACGAGCAGCTGATACAGGAACGCCGCCTCGTTCGATGTGCGTCCCGACGTGTAGAAGATCGCCTCGTTCGGGTCGGCGAGGCCGCGCAGCGCCTTTGCGATCTCGCCCAGCGCGTCATCCCACGAGATCGGACGATAGTGGGTGCCGCCCTCATCGAGGATCATCGGGTGGGTCAGGCGCCCCTGCTGGCCCAGCCACCAGTCATCGTGGGCCCCGAGTTCGGCGAGCGAGTGCTCGGCGAAGAAGTCCGGCCCGACCCGGCGCAGCGTCGCCTCCTCGGCGACGGCCTTCGCGCCGTTCTCGCAGAACTCCGCGATGTGACGCTTGTCCTCCTCCGGCCACGCGCAGCCAGGGCAGTCGAACCCGTCCTTCTGGTTGACCCGCAGCAGGCTCCGGATGCTGCGCTCCACGCCCATCTGATCGTTGGAGATCTGCAGCGCGTGCAGCACCGCGGGCACGCCGACCGCGACCTTCTTGGGTCGGGTGACGCGGACGCGTGTCTCGTCGATGTCCGTGCGTGGGGGCTTCGTCGCCATGAGTTCAGGCTAATCCGCCTGAGACCGCAGAGGCGCGGACCACGGCATCCGTCGTTCCGTTTCGACGGATGCCGCACTCGGACCACTCACCTGAGCGCGGCGACGAGCGCCTGAAGTTCGACGTCGTCCCGCTTCGCCTGTTCGACAACCCGCTGGGCCGACGCCTGCACCACACGGGCCCTCATCAGGACGCTCGAGCGGCCGCGCACCCGTCCACGACACGTACCAGGGTCGCAGGGCTTCGAGCTCGGCCGACTGCTCGTCGACGAGCTTCTGGGCGAACGCCCGCGTCTCTCGACTCACACCCGTCTTGTCGAGCACGTCCTTGGCCAGGTCGACCGCCTCGACGCGGTAGTAGATCATCGCCTCGACGTAGCAGAAGTCATCCGCGGTGACAGGTTCGGTCGAGGCCGAGCCCGACGGGGTCGGTGCGCCCGCGGAGCTCGACGCGCTCATCACCGCCGCCACGGCCAGCGCGATCGCGGCGACCGTTGCACACAGCGCGATCACGACGCGACGACCGCGACCCGACTGCGCACGAGCAAACCTTCCGACCGGGACGGACCGCAGGTGGGCGGGCAGAGCCGTCAGCGGCGCCCGTTGCCGAAGATGCCCCGGATGACGCCGTTCAGGATAGTCTGCGTGGTCCTCGACCCCAGCACCTGCTCGATCGGCGACTTCTGCGACGCGCGCGACGTGCGGGTCGTTCGGGTCGTGCCCGCGGTCTTGCGCATGAGCCGCTCGTACTCCTGCTGGGCCCGCTTGTCCTCGGCGGCCTTCGCCTTGTCGGCCGCCGCCTGCTGCTTCGCGATCTCGGCATCGGCCTTCGCCTTCGCGGCCGCCGCCTCCGCGGCCGCCTGTGCGGCGTCGGCGGCGTTCATCTTCGCGGCGAGGATCTCGCGCGCGGACTCCCGGTCGATCGCGGTGCCGTACTTGGCGAGCAGCAGGGATGCCTTGACCGCCGACTCGATCTGCGGCTCGGGCGTCGGCGACATCAGGCCTTGCGGAGCGCGAAGCCTCGTCCACGCGACCGGCGTGGGAGCGCCCTTCTCGCTCATCACAGTGACGACCGCCTCGCCCGTGCCGAGCTCCTGGAGCACGCGCTCGAGGTCGTAGCCCGACTTCGGGTACGTGCCCACGGTTGCCCGCAGCGCCTTCGCGTCGTCAGGGGTGAAGGCGCGCAGCGCATGCTGCACCCGGGATCCGAGCTGGGCGAGCACGTCGGAGGGCACGTCCTTCGGCGTCTGGGTCACGAAGAACACGCCCACGCCCTTCGAGCGGATGAGTCGCACTGTCTGCGTGATCGCCGCCAGGAAGTCCTTCGACGCATCCCGGAAGAGCAGGTGAGCCTCGTCGAAGAAGAACACCAGCTTCGGTGTGTCGAGGTCGCCCACCTCGGGGAGGATCTCGAACAGCTCCGCGAGCAGGTACATGAGGAAGGTGGAGAACAGGGCCGGTTTGTCGATGACTCCAGGCACCTCGAGCAGGCTGATGACGCCCCGGCCATCGCCCGCCGTCCGGAGGAAGTCGCGGACATCGAACTCCGGCTCGCCGAAGAAGACGTCGGCGCCGTCGTCGGCGAAGGTGATGAGCTCGCGAAGGATCACGCCCGCCGTCGCCGCCGAGAGGCCGCCGAGATCCCTGAGCTCCGCCTTGCCCTCGTCGCCGGTGAGGTACGTCAGCACCGCGCGCAGATCCGACAGATCGACGAGCGCGAGCCCGTTCGCGTCGGCGTAGTGGAAGACGAGTCCGAGACTGGACTCCTGCGTCGCGTTCAGCCCCAGCACCTTGCTGAGCAGCAGCGGGCCGAAGCCCGACACGGTAGCGCGCACCGGCACGCCGCGGCCGATGCCCCCGAGCGCGAAGTACTCGGTGACGGATGCCGCCGGCTGCCAGTCCTGCCCGATCGCCTGCGTGCGGGCCAGCAGCTTCTCGTTCGGCTCCCCCGCTGTCGCGACGCCGGAGAGGTCGCCTTTGATGTCGGCCGCGAACACCGGAACGCCCTTCGCCGCCAGCTGCTCGGCGAGGCCCTGGAGCGTGCGGGTCTTCCCGGTGCCCGTGGCACCCGCGACGAGTCCGTGCCGGTTCATCATGCCGAGCGGGATGCGGATCTGCGCAGCACTGATCGGTTCGCCGTTGAGGAGCGCACCGAGGTCGAGGGTTTGCCCTTCGAATGTGTATCCGGCTTCGATGCTTCCGATCTGTTCCGCAGTGAGTGGTCCTGATTGGTCCTGCGCCGGGGCGCTCGGGGCGGGCGCTCCCGCGGGCCCCGACGCTTCGGTGGTCGAGGTCTGGCCGGAGACGCTCAGCTCGGGCGCGGTCGCAGGCGTCGACGTCTCGCCAGCCGGGGCGGGGGCGGACGGGGCGCCGGCCCTCGCCTTGGCCGCCTCCGCCTCGGCCGCGGCGAGCGCGGCCCTCGCCTGCGCGGCCTTCAACTGGGCTTCCGCTGCATCCGCCTCGGCCCGGAGCCGGGCGAGTTCGGCCTCTGCGGCCGCGACGGTGGGATCTGTCGACTCTGACGCGCTCATCCGGTCAGCCTAGCGACGGCGGCGGGGGCGCGGCATCCGTTCTCTCTCGAGCGATCAGCGTCGCGAAGAAGCCTGCGACCACCAGCGCCGCACCCGCCCCGATGAGCATGCCTCCGAGCGTGTCGCTCAGCCAGTGCGCGTGCAGGTACGTGCGGCTGAGCGCCATCAGCAGCGCCCATGCGATGCCCACCAGGAGGACCCAGAGGCGTGGAAACAGCAGGACCGAGGCCGTCGCGATCGTGGTCGCATTGGCGACGTGCCCTGAGGGATACGACCCGAAGTCCGAGACCACGATGATGTCCTCGGGGCGCGCCCGGCCGAACAGGTGCTTGAGGATCTGCACCCCCGCCGCGGAGACGGCCTCGGCGGTGAGGAAGTATGCCGCCGACCACGGCCTCTTCACCAGGATCAGCGCGACCGCGCCGCCGAGAGGCACCACGAGCGTGCCGAACCACCCGCCGCCGAGGAAGTTCATGACCTGCGAGAGGCCCAGCATGAACGGCGAGATCCACGCGGCGAGCACCGTGTTCCACCATATGTCGATCGCGAAGGGCTCCGGGCCACGGAAGAAGATCCAGACGCCGAGCGCGCAGGAGGCCGCGATGAGGAGTCCACCGGCGATGAAGAGGCCGGCGCGTGTGGGGACGCCGATCGTCGTCGCGTGCGCAGACTCCATCGCCCCATTGTGTCTCTCCGGCGCGCAATCCGTGCGGTGCGCCGTCCCGGAGAGGCATGATGGCGGCATGACCCGTGTCGTGGATGCCGTCCGCGCGTTCATCGCGCCGCTCACCCGCACGCGCCTGTTCCGCCGGATCGGACCGCTGGTGCTACCGCCCATCGAGGCGGTGCTCTCGCGCCTCACCGGCGGTCACGTCCAGCTGAGCGCCCTGCTCGTCCCCTCGCTCATCCTGCACACGATCGGCGCGAAATCGGGCGAGCCGCGTGACGCCCCGCTCATGTACACGCCCGACGGCCAGGGTCGCGCCATCGTCGCCGGCACGAACTTCGCCGGGGAGCGGCATCCGGCGTGGACTGCGAACCTGCTTGCGAACCCGGATGCCGCGATCACCGTCCGCGGGCGCTGGATGCCGGTGCGCGCGCTGCCGGTGCCCGCCGACGAGCGGGACGCGGCCTGGGCGCGGATCGAGGCGCAGTGGCCGGGGTATCGCGGGTACGAGCGGGACTCGGGGCGCACGGTGCGACTGTTCCGGCTGCAGCCGCTGCGCGAGGCGACAACGGTCTGACGCGGCGGGCCAGTGGGCCTGGGGATGAAGAATCGGTCCGACCGGGTGCGCGAGGCATGATGGGCGGATGAACCGTGCCATCGACGTCGTCCGCGCGATCGTCGCGCCCCTGACCCGCACCCGTGTCTGGCGTCGTCTCGCGCCGGTCGTGCTGCCGCCCGTCGAGCGGTTCCTCGACCGCGTCTCGGGGGGTCGCGTGCAGCTGACGACCATCATCGTGCCGTCGCTCATGCTGCACACGATCGGCGCCAAGTCCGGCGAACCGCGCGATGCGCCGCTCATGTACACCGCCGACGGCAAGGGACGCGCATACGTCGCCGGCACGAACTGGGCAGGAGCGAGGCATCCGGCCTGGACCGCCAACCTGCTCGCCCACCCGGATGCCGAGATCACCGTCCGCGGACGCCGGATGGCCGTTCGCGCGACACTTGTGCCCGACAGCGAGCGCGACGCGACGTGGGCCCTGATGGAAGCGCAGTGGCCCGACTACCGCGACTACGAGCGGGACTCCGGGCGCACCGCACGGATCTTCCTGCTGACACCGGTCCGCAGGATCGGCTGAGCCGCTCCCCCGAGTGCGCCCCGGTGAGCAAACCCCGACGCCGGGTCAGGGGCTCAGAAGGCCGATCGTGCGGGGCCGGACAATGGTCCACAGCGAGATGAGGCCGATGATCGCGCAGCCGGTCATCACCACCGCCATCGTCGTCGGAGTGATGCCCGCGTCGCGGGCGATCCAGCCCACGATCGGCGAGATGAGTCCCGCGACGCCGAAGTTGGTCGCGCCGACGAGCGACGCGGCCGTTCCCGCCGCCTTTCCATGCCGATCGAGAGCAAGCACCTGCACACAGGGGAACGTGAAGCCGCACGCCGCCATGAACAGGAACAGCGGGACCATGACCCCCCAGAGCCCTGCCCCGAGCTGGTCGAGCACGATGATGGAGGCCGAGGCGACGACGAGCACCGCCGTGGAGAAGGCCATGACCCATTGCGGCCCGAACCGCGCGGCGAGACGGGATGCCGCCTGCACGCCGACCACGACGCCGAGCGAGTTCACGGCGAACAGCAGACCGTACTGCTGCGCGTCGAAGCCGAACGTGCTCTGGAACAGGAACGACGAGCTGGACAAGTAGGAGAAGAGCCCGCTGAAGGTCATCGCGCCGATGATCAGCACGCCGATGAAGACCCGGTCCGACAGGACGCTCTTGTAGCGTTCCAGCACCGTCGTGCTGCTGCGTCCGCTGCGACGGGCTTTCGGAAGGGTCTCGGGCACCAGGAAGATCGCGCACACGAGCATGATCGCGCCGTACGCCGCGAGCACGACGAAGATCCCCCGCCACGGCATGACGATCAGCAGTGCGGAGCCGATCAGCGGCGCTGCCACCGGGGCGACGCCCGATACCAGGGCCAGCCGCGACAGCATGATCACGAGGCGCCGGCCGCCGAACAGGTCGCGGACGATGGCCATGGCGACCACACCCCCGGCAGCGGCGCCCATGCCCATGAGGACACGTGCCGCGCCGAGCGCGATCAGCGTCGGTGCCAGCGCGGCAGCGATGCTCGCCACCACATGGAGGGCGGTGACCGCGAGCAGAGGGATGCGACGCCCGACCTTGTCGCTCAGCGGACCCACGATGAGCTGTCCGAGTCCGAACCCGAGCATCGTCCCGGTGAGCGTCAGCTGGATCATGGTGGCGGTGGTCTGGAAGTCCGCCTCGAGGACCGGGAACGCCGGCAGATACAGGTCGACCGTGAACGGACCGAGCGCCGTGAGCGCACCGAGCAGGATGATGTAGACGATCCGGCGGCCGTTGGAGATCGAATCGCCGGGGTGCAGCACGATCGGCGCGGTGGCCGGGTTCGGTCCGAGGGTGCGGATGGCCCCCGTCGCGGGCGTGCCGGCGATCGTGTGGATCGCCCCGGTCGCCGTGACATCGGTGGCCCCCCCACGAGCCGTCGTCGACGGCGAAGTCACGGTGGCCGGCGAAGGGGCTGCCGTCAGACGCGAGCGGGCACGGCGGCGGGAGGCCTTGGGGACGACGGGAACAGTATCGGTATCGAGCACGGAGTCTTCCGTTTCGGCGGCGAGGCAGCGGGCGAAGGCGCCGGGGAAACCGGCTCGGGCGCAGGGAGGGGATCGTTCGAACGATTCATCGAATCGATTCGGGGACTTCCATGATAGCCGATGCCCGGCGACTACTCAGTACGGTGGTGGCGGCATCCGGCGATCACTCCGCGTTCTGTCGGCGCCTTCCCAGACCCCCTCCCATGCGCTCGCATAGGATTGGGGTACTTCCGTTGCCAGCCCGCATCGCTGCCCAGCCATTCGCCAGGCGCCCCGAGCCGAGATCTAGCCAATGACCCCGACACCCCCGCGCCCCGAAGTCAAACGCACCAGCGGCAATCCGGCCACCCAGGCGCAGATCGCCTTGACGGTGAAGCAGCAGCGCGAGCAGAAGCGGCAGGAGAAGCTCGCCGAATACCAGAAGCAGCTCGCTCGCCGACGACGCAGCAGGCTGGTCTGGTGGGTTGTCGGCTCCGCGGCCGCGATCGCCGTGATCGCCGTCATCGTCGCGTCGATCGTGTTCGCGCCCGCCGCGGCGCCGACCTACACCCCGGGCAGCGCGGGCGCCGACATCAAGGGCGTGCAGACCTTCGAGAACGTCACGAAGCACGTCGACGGTCACGTCGATTACCCGCAGAATCCGCCCGCCGGCGGCCCGCACAACCCGGTCTGGCTGAACTGCGGGATCTACGACCAGCCCGTCCCGAACGAGAACGCCGTCCACGCCCTCGAGCACGGCGCGATCTGGGTGACCTACGACGCCGGCAAGGTCAAGGGCGGCGAGCTCGCGAAGCTCAAGACCCTGCTTCCCTCGACCTACCTTGTCCTCTCGCCTTACGAGGGTCTGGACTCGCCGATCGTCCTGAGCGCCTGGAACCACCAGCTGAAGCTGGATTCCGCGGACGACGAGCGCATCCCGCAGTTCATCGAGGAGTACTGGCGCAGCCAGAACGCGCCGGAGCCGACCGCGGCGTGCACCGGGGGCGTCGACGCCCCCGGCAAGCAGAGCTAGGTCGACCGTGAGCGAGACGACCACGGGCGCAGGCGCGCGGCGCTGGCTCGTGATCGCGCTCGGCGTCCTCCTGGTCGCGGCGCTCGCGTTCGCGATCGGCCGGTTCTCGACGTTCGGTGCGACGGCTGTGTCGTCGGCCCCGACAACCGACTCCGCCGAAGCGGGGTTCGCGCGCGACATGCAGGTGCACCACGCACAGGCGATCCAGCTGGCGATGGAGATCTACCGCAAGACGGACGACCCTGACCTGCGGGTGCTGGCGTATGACATCGCCACCGGGCAGGCAGGCCAGCGCGGTGAGATGTTCGACTGGCTCGTGCAATGGGGTCTGCCGCAGGCGGGCGCGCCGATGATGGCCTGGATGACGCAGCCGGATGCCGGGCACGGCGCCCACGGCGGATCCGCCGCAGCGCCGCTCACCGACGCGCAGGCCCGCGAAGCCATGGGAATGGCGACGGATGCCGAGATCCAGGCGCTCGAAGCGGCGACCGGCAAGGAAGCCGACTGCATGTTCCTGAGCCTCATGATCCGTCACCATGAAGGCGCGATCCCGATGGCGGACGCCGTCATCGAGCTCGGAACCAACCCGCGCGTGCTCCAGGTCGCTCAGAGCATGAAGGCGGGACAGACCGCCGAGATAGACGCGATGAAGAGCATGCAGACCCGGCTGTCGTGCAGCGGGTGACCAGTCCGCTCCGTCATAGGCGCCGCTAGGTTCCGCACCCCGCCGGGCATGAGAATGGAAGCGATTCGCTGACGCGCGCGACCGTCGCGCCGGGCCAGCCCCGAGAGGCATTGCACCCCATGACTCCTGCCCTTCCCGCTCCGAGCGCGGTCCTGCATCTCGCGCACGCCGGGGTTTCCCTCATCGTGGACGCACGCGATGGACGACTGCCCGCGATCGTGCACTGGGGGTCGCAGCTGGATGCGATCGATGACGCTCAGCTGAACGCACTGTGCGACGCCGTCGTACCGGTGGTCGGGTCGAACAACGTCTCAGCGCCCCCGCGGGTCGCGGTGCTGCCTGAACACCACACCGGCTGGACCGGCCGTCCCGGAATCGCCGGCTCGTTCGACGGGGCGGGCTGGTCGCCTCGATTCACGACGACCGGCATCGAGCTCGATGCGGAGCCGGTCGACGGCGTCGTGAACGCGGGGGCGGCGGCGGCGACATTCCATGCCGTGGACGATCGCGGATGGCTGGCGCTGCGACTCGACCTCGCACTGCTGCCGAGCGGGCTGATCCGGGCCCGTGCCGCGCTCACCAACACGAGCGATCGCCCCTACGCGGTCGACGACGTCAGCCTGTGCTTCCCGGTTCCCGCCGAGGCGGGCGAGCTGCTCGACTTCACGGGCCAGCACAACTTAGAACGCATTCCGCAGCGCGGTCCGATGCGTGCCGGGGTCCACCTTCGCGAGAACCGCCGCGGCCGGACGGGGGCCGACAGCGCCTTCGTCCTGCACCTGGGCGAGCCGGGCTTCGGCTTCGCGAGCGGCCGGGCCTGGGCCGTGCACACCGCCTGGAGCGGCAACCACCGGCACTACGCCGAGCGGGTCTACACGGGCGAGCAGCTCATCGGCGGCGGAGAGGTGCTGCTTCCCGGTGAGATCACCCTCTGGCGGGGCGACACGTACGAGACACCCTGGGTGTACGGTTCGCACGGAGAAGGCCTCGACGCCGTCGCCCATCGGTTCCACGCGCACCTGCGCGCTCGGCCGGACGCCCCGGGCACCGACCGCCCGGTGACCCTCAACGTCTGGGAAGCCGTGTACTTCCGGCACGACGCCGACGAGCTCGTGGCCCTGGCAGAGCGGGCGGCGAAGATCGGGGTCGAGCGCTTCGTCCTGGATGACGGATGGTTCGGCGGACGGCGAAGCGACCGAGCCGGTCTCGGCGACTGGGTGGTGTCAGCAGACGTGTGGCCCGACGGCCTGCACCCGCTCGTCGACCGCGTCCACGAGCTGGGCATGCAGTTCGGCCTCTGGTTCGAGCCTGAGATGATCAACCTCGACAGCGACCTCGCGAGACGGCATCCGGAATGGATCATGGCGGCGCGCGAAGACCTGCCCGTCGAGTCGCGATTCCAGCAGGTGCTGAACCTCGCGAATCCCGGCGCCTACGCGCACGTCAGAGGACAGATTCTGGCGCTTCTCGGCGAGTACCGGATCGACTACATCAAGTGGGACCACAACCGCGATCTCACCGAGGCGGGCGATCGAACCCGCGATGGCAGACCGGTCGTGCATGACCAGACGCTGGCGTTCTACCGGCTGCTGCGCGAACTGCGGGAGGCGCACCCGCACCTCGAGATCGAGTCATGCTCCTCCGGTGGCGGACGCGTCGATCTCGGCGTGCTCGAGTTCACGGACCGGGTGTGGGTGTCCGACAACAACGATCCGCACGACCGGCAGTCGATGATGCGCTGGACCGCCCAGCTCGTGGCCCCCGAGTTCCTGGGCGCCCACATCGCCTCCGACCGGTCGCACACCACCGGGCGGCGGATGGACCTGTCGTTCCGCGCGATCGCCGCGATCTTCGGCCATCTCGGGATCGAGTGGGACCTCGGCAAGGCGAGCGAGTCCGATCTCGATCGGCTGGCGCGCTGGATCCGGTTCCACAAGGAGAACCGCGCACTGCTGCTGGGCGGCGACGTCATCCGCATGGATGGCGCGGACCCGCGGATCCTGGTCCACGGCGTGGTGTCGCCTGATCGGTCACAGGCGATCTTCGCCGCGGCCGTGCTCGACACCACGCATCCCGAGCCGGCGGCGCGGCTGAAGCTGCGGGGGCTCGATCCCGCCGTGACGTACCGGATCGCGCCAGTGCTGATCGGGCCGCTCCCCTCCGGGCTCGAACCGCCCGAGTGGTGGGGACCGCCGAGCGATGCCGCCTCGCTCGGGGATGATCACTACTGGCATCGCCGCCCGCGAAACGACGTGGAGTATGAGGGCGGGCGATTCCGCGGCGATCTGCTGCAGACGAGCGGAGTCGCATCTCCGCGCGTGCATCCCGACCAGGCCCTCGTCTACCGGCTGGTGGCCGAGAGTTGAGGCGAGGACGAGCGGATCCCGGGAGAGCGGCGCCCCCGACGGCCGCTCTCCCGGGGAGTCGATCGTTCCTACTTGACCGAACCTGCTGTCAGCCCTCGGACGAAGAACCGCTGCAGGGCGAAGAAGATCACCAGAGGCACGACGAGCGTGAGGAATGAACCGGCCGCCACGTTCTGCCATCCTTGGCCGTACTGGCCGAGCAGAGTATAGAGCCCCTGGGTCATGACCTGGTTAGGTCCGCTCTGGATGAAGATGTACGCCACGAGGAAGTCGTTCCATACCCACAGGAACTGGAAGATCGCGAACGACGCCAGCGCCGGCACCGACATCGGCACGACGAGCCGCCAGAAGATCTGGAAGTGGGTCGCGCCGTCGACGCGGGCCGCTTCGATCAGCGAGTTCGGCAGCGTCTGCATGTAGTTGCGCAGGATGTAGATGGCCAGTGGCAGCGCGAATGTCGCGTGCACTATCCAGGCCGCCGGGTACTGACCGATGATCTGGATTCCGGTCGCCTGCCCGAACACCACGAACAGCTGCAGGATCGGGATGATGGCCAGCTGGATCGGCACGACCATCAATCCGAGGACGATCGCGAAGTAGACCTCCTTGCCCTTGAACTGGAAGAAGGTGAACGCGTACGCCGCCATCGCCGCCACCATGATCGGCAGCACCGTCGCGGGAATCGTCACGGCCAGAGAGTTCCAGAAGGTCGTTCCGACGTTCAGTGAGGTCCACGCGGTCGTGAACGCTTCCGTCGTCCAGTTCTGCTGGAACGGGTTCGTGAAGACCGTCCACCAGCCGGTGGCATCGACATCCGACTTGGGCCGGAAGCTCGTGATAAGAAGGCCGAGGAGCGGGAACAGCCACAGGACCGAGATGATCCCCATGAGGATGGTCAGCCCCACGCGAGGCTTGGGCGTGTCGCCGGTCCGGAGCTTTCGCCGGGACTTCTTCTCGACGTCCACGACCTCCCTGTTGCCGTTCTGGTCGACGAGCGGTGTCGGCATGGCAGTCATCGGAGTTCCTCCTGCCTCTTGTAGCTGCGGATCTGGTAGACCACGAGCGGGACGATCGCGATCATGAGCACGATGACGACAGCTGCGGCTTTCCCTGGATTCTGGAAGCTGAACAGCTGGGAGTAGAACTCGACTGCCAGGACACTCGTGTTGTACTGGCCACCCGTCATGGCGTAGATGATGTCGAAGATCTTCATGACGAAGATGACGACCGTGACGAGCACCGCGATGATCGTGCCGCGGATCTGCGGGACGATCACGAGGAAGAACGTCCGGCGTTCGCTCGCCCCATCGAGCCGCGCGGCTTCGATCGTCTCTTCAGGAACGCCCTTGATCGCCGCGGAGAGCAGCACCATGGCGAAGCCGACCTGCAGCCAGATCCCGATGAACATGATCAGGAAGCTGTTGAGGCGTCCCGCGTCGAGCGTGAGCCACGGAACCGGAGCATTGCCCGTTATCCCGGTCCAGATCGCGTTGAGCAGATAGATCTGCGGATTGCCGGGTGGAGCGTAGAAGTAGATGAAACGCCACGTGACGGCCGCGGCGACACCGCTGATCGCGAGCGGCACGAAGATCATCGCCTTGAAGGTCGTCTCGCGTCGCTTGCCGAGCCGATCCGTGAGGACGGCGACGAGCAGCCCGATGACCACCGTTGCTGCCGGCACCACGAGGACCCACAGCAGGTTGTTGAGCAGGACGCCCAGGAAGCTGGGCGTCGTGAAGAGCTCGACGTAGTTCTGGAAGCCGACGAACGTGGACCCCTCGCCCCGACGCTTGCTCGCCTCCATGAAGCTCTCGACGAACGTGCGGATCGCCGGATACAGCAGGAAGATGCCCACGAGCAGGATGACGGGGATGAGGAAGACGTACGGCAGCAGCCGCGCCTTCCACCTGTCATGAGTTCGCTCGACGATCCAGTTCAGACCCCAGAAGATCAGGAACGAGACCCCGAGTCCGAGGACCACGGAGATGATTGCACTGAAGATTGCCATCGAAACCGCCTGACGTCGTTGTGAGGTTGGGTGAGGGCCAGGGTGACGCGGATGCCGGTGGCGCCGGCGTCACCCTGGCCGGGTGCAGCTCAGCAGGTCACTTGCTGGGCCACGAGGCGTCTATCGCCTTGAAGGCGTCCTGCATCGAGGACTGACCTGCGAACCAGTTGGTCAGCTGCGTCCACTCCGTGCCCGCGCCGACTTCACCGGGCATCTGGTCCGACGCGTCGAACCCGAACAGCTTCGAGTTCGCGAGGAACTGAGCCGCGTTCTTCTGGAAGTCGCTCGAGTACTTCGTCTTGTCGAAGTCGGTGTGCGGCGACAGGAAGATGGCCTGGCTCGCGTAGCCGTTCGTGCCGAAGTCCTTGCTCGTGATGTACTGCACGACCTGCTTCGTCGCGTCGTCCTTGCTGAACGCGCCGACGAGGTCGCCACCACCGAGCATCGCGACATCCGTCCCCTCAGGCGAGGGGAGCTGGAAGAAGTTGACCTTCGACAGGTCGCCGGACGAGATCTGCGACTTGATGTCGTCGGGGAAGAAGTCCGCGATGAACGAACCCTGGCGCATCATGAAACACTGACCCTTGTCCTTGCCGGTCGCCCAGAGCTGGTTGCCGGCGGTCTTGAACGATGTCGTCGCAATCGCCGCGCCGCCGCCGTTGACCTGTCCCTGCTTGAGGAGCTGGTCGTCGACCTTGGTTCCCGCCTTCTTCACGAGGTCGCTGTCGAACTTCGTGGTACCGGCAATCCACGAGTTGTACCCGTCGAGGCCGCCATAGCGCAGCACGTACTCCTCGAGCCAGTCGGTCGCCGTCCATCCGGTCGCGGCGCCGTCTTCGATTCCCGCGCACCACGGATATCCGAGATTGCCACTGATGATCTTCTGCTCCAGCGCCGTCAGCTCGGCGTCTGTGGTCGGAACGGTCAGCCCTGCTGCCGTGAACGCCGCCGGGTTGTACCAGACGAGGGACTTCACGTTGATCGAATACGGCAGACCATAGGTCTTGCCGTCGACCTGCGCGATCGTCGCGAGACCGTTCGCCTCGTCTGAAGTGATCCCCGAGACATCGACACCGAGATCTTCGAGGGGATAAAGACTCTGGGTCTGGCTCTTCAGAACGCCGGGCTGCGGATAGATGGCGACGTCGGGGGGATTGCCTGCCGTCACGCGCGCGACTACCGCTGTCTGGAAGTCCGAGTTGCCGTCGTACGTTGCCGTGATCCCTGAAGTCTTTCCCCAGGCGTTGAGCTCGTCCTGGAAGGCTTTGGCCTGGTCACCGGTGAACGCGCCCATGATGGTGACCTTCTTATCGCCACTGGCGTTGGTGCCTCCGCCGCCACCCGAACAGCCGGCAACGGCGAGGCCGACGACTCCCAGCGCCACCAATGGCGCCAAGAGCCGTCGCTGCTGTGACATGCCCATGTGATTCTCCTCCTCGAGTCAGTCCCATGACGTGCTGGTTCCACGTAGGGAACCGTTTCCACACACGGTAGGGGATGGGCAGAGTTTTCACAACAGGTCGGATTTCGCGTTCTAAGAAACCCCGGAATGACGCGAAATCGTTATCAACTCGAGGTCTGGAACCGTTCCCACTTTTCACGCCTTGCTCAGTATGGTGAACTGGGGGCGCGAAGAACGATCGCGGAGAGGTTGGCTCATCAGTGAGCGGGATCGCTGAGGTCGCCCGCCTGGCGGGCGTGTCGAAGTCGACGGCGAGCCGGGCCCTCGGCGGCACCGGGTACGTCTCGGATGACACGCGCCGTCGCGTCGAAGAAGCCGCAGCCGAGATCGGCTATGTGCCGTCGACCAGCGCCGTCAGCCTCGCCACCGGGCGGACGCAGAACATCGGCGTCGTCATGCCCTACCTCAACCGGTGGTTCTTCGCCGAGGTGCTCGAAGGCATCCAGGAGTCGCTCCTCGAGCGCGGCCTCGACCTCACTCTCTACGATGCGAAGCCGGGAACGGACGGGCGCGCGCGCATCTTCGAGGACTTCCTCGCCCGGAAGCGGTTCGACGGTCTCATCGCCGTCGGACTCGAGCCGGACGACGACGAGGTCGGCCGCCTCGTGTCGCTCGGTCGCCCCGTCGTCAACGTCGTCGGCCCGACCGACTCGACGACTGTCGTCGCCATCGACGACGACTATGCGGCCCGCCGCGCGACCGAGCATCTCGTCGCGCTGGGACACCGCCGGATCGCGTTCATCGGCGGTCAACCCGACCGCCACTGGGCACAGGTTGACCGTCGCCGGCTCGAAGGCTACCGAACTGCGATGTCGGATGCCGGACTCGCCGACTTCACCACCCACATCCCCTCGGATGTGACCCTGCCGGGCGGATACGCGTCGGCGGTGGACGTTCTCGCAGACACCCGGAGCAGACCGACAGCCATCGTCGCGACCTGCGACGAGGTCGCGATCGGCGCGATCATCGCAGCGCGTCGGCTCGGAGTGCAGGTGCCGAGCGACCTCAGCGTCATCGGCATCGACGATCACGAGTTCGCGGACATGTTCTCGCTGACCACGCTCCAGCAGATCCCTCGAGAGCAGGGACGCGTCGCGGTGGAACTGCTGCTCGCCCATCTCACCGACCCTGACCGGCCCAAGTCGGTGGTGCGGATGAAGGCGAAGCTCGTCGTGCGCAATTCCACGACGGCGCTCGATCCGCGGCAGTCCGCCGTCGCCGTCGACGGCCGCGACAGCGTCGGGGCAGCGCGGCAGCCCCGCTGAGAACGGAAGCCCCGGATGCGTGGCATCCGGGGCTTCCGATGGAGCGTGATTACTTGAGGGTAACCGTCGCGCCGGCCTCTTCGAGAGCGGCCTTGGCCTTGTCAGCGGCCTCCTTGGTCGCGCCCTCGAGCACGGCCTTGGGGGCACCGTCGACGACGGCCTTGGCCTCGCCGAGGCCGAGCGAGGTGAGCTCGCGGACGACCTTGATGACCTGGATCTTCTTCTCGCCGGCGGCCTCGAGCACGACGTCGAACGCCGTCTGCTCCTCGACCTCTTCGACGGGGGCGGCACCGGCGGCAGCCGGGCCGGCAACGGCGACGGGCGCCGCGGCGGTGACCTCGAAGGTCTCCTCGAACTTCTTGACGAACTCCGACAGCTCGATGAGCGTGAGCTCCTTGAACGCGTCGAGCAGCTCCTCAGTGCTGAGCTTTGCCATGATCTATCTCCTTGATTGGGTTGTTCAGCCGGGGCCCGGAAATCAGGCCGCGGACTCCTGCTTCTCACGCAGCGCGTCGACCGTGCGAACGGCCTTCGACAGCGGTGCGGTGAACAGATAGGCGGCGCCGAACAGCGAGGCCTTCATCGCGCCGGCGAGCTTCGCCAGCAGGACTTCACGGCTCTCGAGGTCGGCGAGCTTGTTGACCTCTTCCGCGCTCAGGGCGGCACCGTCGAAGTACCCGCCCTTGATCACCAGAAGAGGGTGTGCCTTGGCGAAGGCACGCAGGCCCTTCGCGACGGCGACCGGGTCGCCGTGCACGAACGCCACTGCCGACGGACCCTTGAGGTCGTCATCCAGCGACGAGATCCCCGCGTTGTTCGCGGCGATCTTGGTGAGCGTGTTCTTCACCACGGCGTACTCCGCGTCCTGACGAATGCTGTTGCGCAGCTCCTTGAGCTGGGCAACCGTCAGACCGCGGTACTCGGTCAGCAGAACGGCGGTCGAGTCCTCGAAATTCTTCGTGAGCTCGGCGACCGATGCTTCCTTCTGCGCCATGGCCACTCCTTGTTCGCCTCGCGGAACGGATCCCGCGAAGTGTGTGTACGAGACGCTCCGCGGTGGCGGGGCGTCAGCCGCGGCATCCGGTCATCAGAACTCGCGCTGCAGAAACAGAAACGCTCCGGCGCAAGCGCACGGAGCGTGATCCACAGGGAATTCGTTCGTACACCTGCGCGGGCCCCTGCTGATGCAGTGCTTCGATCTCTGCACACCTGCGCGCACATCGATGACCGGCGGTCTTCGGCTTCCATCAGTCTAGGGGATGGCGGATGCCCGGCCAAATCGACAGCCGACCCCGTTGCGCGACGCGGACACAGGGAGAAAGCTCTTGTCGAGCCCATCGACCCGGCAGAGTCGCGCGACGATGTCCGTCCGCGACGGAGAGGACGAAGATGTCTGGCAATCGAGCCGTTGCGTACAAGGGGACAGGCGTCGTCGAAGTCATCGACACCGCATACCCGGAGTTCGAGCTGAAGGACGGCCCGGGCGTCAACCCGGCGAACGTCGGCCGAAAGGTTCCGCACGGCGCGATCCTGCGCACCGTCAGCACGAACATCTGCGGCTCGGACCAGCACATGGTCCGCGGCCGCACCACAGCCCCCGAAGGGCTCGTGCTCGGTCACGAGATCACGGGCGAGGTCGTCGAAGTGGGGCCGGGCGTCGAGTTCATCGAGGTCGGCGACATCTGCTCGGTGCCGTTCAACATCGCGTGCGGTCGCTGTCGCAACTGCAAGGAGGGCAAGACCGGAATCTGCCTGAACGTCAACCCGGACCGCCCGGGAAGCGCGTACGGCTACGTCGACATGGGCGGCTGGGTCGGCGGCCAGGCGGAGTACGTGCTCGTCCCATACGCCGACTGGAACCTGCTGAAGTTCCCCGATCGCGAGCAGGCCCTCGAGAAGATCCTCGATCTGACGATGCTGTCCGACATCTTCCCGACGGGCTTCCACGGCGCCTACACCGCGGGTGTGAAGCCCGGCTCGACGGTGTACATCGCCGGCGCCGGTCCGGTGGGTCTGGCGGCCGCCGTCGGCGCGCAGCTGCTCGGCGCCGCAGTCGTCATCGTCGGCGATCTCAACGAAGAGCGCCTCGCCCAGGCGCGCTCCTTCGGTTGCGAGACGGTCGACGTCTCGAAGGGCGAGCCTGCAGACCAGATCGAGCAGATCCTCGGCGTTCCCGAGGTCGACGCCGGCGTCGACGCGGTCGGCTTCGAAGCGCGTGGACACGGCTCGGACGCCTCGCACGAGGCGCCTGCGACCGTGCTCAATTCGCTCATGCAGTTCACCGCCGCGGGCGGGGCCCTCGGCATCCCGGGTCTTTACGTCACGGGCGATCCGGGGGGAATCGACGACGCGGCAAAGGTCGGCTCGCTGTCACTGCGCCTCGGTCTCGGCTGGGCGAAGTCGCTCTCGTTCACCACGGGCCAGTGCCCGGTCATGAAGTACAACCGGCAGCTCATGATGGCGATCCTCCACGACAGGGTGCAGATCGCCAAGGCCGTGAACGCGACCCCCATCCCGCTCGAGGGCGCCCCGCAGGGCTATGCCGAGTTCGACCAGGGGGCGGCGAAGAAGTACGTGCTCAACCCGAACGGCTACATAAAGGCCGCGTGAGACCCACCCGCAGAACACCGGAACCCCACCCGAAGAACCCGAAACCACACACCCGGAGAAGGAGAACCATGTCCACTGTCACTCTCGCCGATGCCCGCCGTGTCATCGAAGCCGCAGAGAAGCGCGCCGACGAGATCGGCCAGCCGATGAACATCGCCGTCGTCGACTCCGGCGGAAACCTGGTCGCCCACGTGCGGCAGGACGGCGCCTGGATCGGCAGCGTCAACATCTCGATCAACAAGGCCTGGACCTCGCGCGCATTCGACATCGCCACGAAGGATCTCGGCGACAACTCGCAGCCGACCCAGCAGTTCTTCGGCATCAACACGACCAACGGGGGCAAGGTCGCGATCTTCGCCGGCGGCATCCCGCTGTCGAAGGACGGTGTCGTCGTCGGAGCGGTCGGGGTCAGCGGCGGCTCGGGCGAGCAGGACCATTCCGTCGCCGAGGCAGGGGCCGCGGTCTTCTGAGCCTCCGCCCGCTCGGGCCCCGCCGCGGGCGTGTCACTGCACGTCGACCCGGGATCAGTCAGAGCAGCTTGACCGCCGTCGTCTCGACGCTCGCGTACCGGTGATCCTGGGAACCGGCGTCGTCGCGAATCTGAGGGGACGGACAACGCCGGTCGGCGCGCTCGAGAGCACCATTGTCTTCACGCCGACCTTCGCGAGGGTGACCCTGACGCTCATGACCTGACCGACGTCTGCTGCCTTCAACGGATAGCTCTGACCGACGGCCCCTGACACCCCCGTCCCACCTCTGTACCACTGGTAATGGGTGGAGTCGGGCTTCGGCGTGACGCCCGGGACCTTCGCGCTCAATGTTCCTCCGTACACCGTGTCACCCGTGACGACGAGCTGTCCGACGATGGTGAACTCGGCAGGCGGCGCGGGCTTCTTCACGACGCTGATGGTGAGCGGACGTCCTCGCAGTCCCCCGGGAGAGAACCGCATGGCGGTTTGCCCACCACCCGACGACCAGGACACCGCGCTGGACGATGCGTGGTACTCCGAGGTCTCGGCACCCAGCGTGACGACTATCGGGGTGGTCGACAGCTGAGTCGGGTCGCTGACCGTGACGGTGTACGAGGTCTGGTCCTCTTCGACCATCGCGATTGCGGCGCCATCAATGGAAACCCACGGCGAACCCGTCGGCTGGACCAGGTGATGGGCGCCGTCGAACGAGACCAGCCCGCTCGTTCGAGACCGACGATCGTATGCGGCGACGAACCCGGAGCCGCTCGCCAAGATGTCGACATCCGGATTCCGGGCGTAGTCCGAGGTCTGCTGAGCGGATCGGCTGGGCAAGAGGATGTAGGAATAGCTCGAGTTCGTGGGATTCGCCCCGTGGTTCACCGTCAACGTGAGGTGGACGTTCGACGCGGGCGCCGTGCTCTCGAGCCGATTGATCGCATTCCAACTGCTCGTTCGCTGTTCTCGCTGCGCCTTGACCGTGGTCGCCACGGGAAAGACGTAGCCGACATGCTCGCCGGGGCCTTCGATCGAAGCCCAACGAGTCAGTGCGCTGACTGCGGAGCCCAAGGGAACCGTCGTGTCGCCGAGGCGAAGTTCGGCGCCCCCCGCGGTCACGATGCGATCGTCGATGGTCGTTTCGATCCGTGTGGCCTTTCCGTCCCAGCCATTGCCCGACATGTTCGTCGAAGTGATTCCCGCACCGACCGCCAGAATCCGATCCTCGAAGACGAACCACGCCTTCTTGGCTGCCAGATTGTTGCCGTCCGCGTCGTAGCTCATCGCCGCGATGCCCCGTGATCCGGCGGGCGATGCCAATCCGCCCGCGAAGGATTGGCCGCTCAAGTACGTCCGACCATTTGTCTCGCCGCGCTTGACGGTGTCCTCGGTCGTGCCCGGGATTCGATACGGGTTGGCAGTCGCCCAGAAGTCGTGCGAGTAAGGGCTGCCCTCGCCGAGGTGCAGGTAGGTCGCACCGCTTCCGGTGTACCAGCCGTGGAGGTTCTCGTCGGCGAGGGCCTCGTAGCCGGCGATCCGCGAACTGGACATGCCGACGGCGAAGGCATAGTCGGTACCGTTGAACACGAAGCGATCCATTCCGTTGAACGCATACGCACCGGCCGCAACCGCGGCGGAAGAGACTGACGAGTCACGGAGCAGAAGCCTCGACCGGACGACATCGGCCACTCCACCGGCCGACTCGATGGACGTCGAGTTGTTGCTGCCGCAGTCGAGCCAGTGCTTGACCGCCCGCTTCGTCTTGGCAGCGTAGGTGGCAGGCGCGATCTCGGCGAGCCGGAGTACGGCGGATTGAAGCGTCACGCCCACCGCATCGTCCTGCGAAACGCTGCGAGCGACTTCACGACCACGCACCACAGACATCACGCCTCCGCAACTCGTGACCGGTGCATAGGTGTCTTGCACCCGGTCGTAGATGCTCAGACCGGCTGCATCGGTCGGCTGCCATTGCGAACCCTGCAGAAGGTAGTAGAAGCGCGAGACCGTCTGGATGAGCGAGATCCCGTATCCGCCCGTATAGGCATGATGCAAATGCTGAACGTAGGACCCATCGGCATAGAATCCATCACCCGCCGTCACCAGACTCAGGGCGGGGCGCATGGCCTCGACAGCGGTCTTCAGCGTGCTGGGCTGCTTCGAGAGCACCGCACGCAGTCCCACCACGTACGCG
The DNA here is from genome assembly GCF_039530205.1 of Microbacterium deminutum. NCBI lineage: Bacteria > Bacillati > Actinomycetota > Actinomycetes > Micrococcales > Microbacteriaceae > Microbacterium > Microbacterium deminutum. The sequence goes on along the minus strand of NZ_BAAAOG010000005.1, from coordinate 129,573 downwards.
GACCAGACACGATTGGCGGCGGTGTTCTTCGGCGCCGGAGCGAAATACGTCACTGTGTCCATGAAGCTCGCCACCTGCGTCTGGCTCAGGTGGGGGTAGAGAAGCGCCGTAATGTCGTTGAACGCCAGCGGGATGCCGATCTCGTAGAACCACCAGAACGCGGCCTTCTTGGGGGTCGTCGGGTTGTAACGGTTCGTGTGCAGCCAATCGACGGCAGCAATGGTGTCACCGACGAATTGAATGTTGTCGTGCAACGTCGACTGCGGTGTGCCGACAGCCAGCGCCATGCTCTCGACGCGATGGAAAGCCACCGCCAGGTCGGAGAAGTCATGCGTATCGAGATCGCTCCAGATCTCTTCCGAGCCGGTGGCCGCGGTGTTGAGCGAACCCCAGACCAGACGCGCAGCATCATCGACCCTCCGCACAGCCGCCGCCGTGCTCCCTACTCCGTCGCTGCCGGCAATGGTGCCGGTGAGGTCATTCACATGCCTGAGACGCATTGAGTCGAACTGGTCCGCAGCACTCGCGCTCTCCGTGAATGAGACGCTCGGCGCGACCACGCTGAGGACGACCGCAGCGGTGATCAGGATGCGGATGACTCGTCGTGCAGTGAGGGTGCGGCTGGTCAAGGACGTTGAAACAGACATCGATGCCTCAGTCCTGGCGATGGCCTGTGTCGATGAGCGTGGTCGGGGGTGATCCTGCGGGCGCGACGTTACGGTGCGGCAAGCATAGCCCGGGGAGGCGCTGGTGCACGGCTGTGAGGAGGACCGCCGGATCGGCGGCGATGACCTCGGGTGTCGCGGGCTCGGATGTCCCGGCACAGGTCTAGCCTCGAAGGCGTGACACCGGACCTTGCCGCCCGCATCGTCGCGGACTCCCGCGACCGGGTGGCCTGGGTGCGCGCGCGGTCGCGAGGGATCACCGCGACGGATGTCGCATCCCTCACGTCCGAGCGGGCGATTCCGCGCGCCGCCGACGCCAAGCTGATGGGTTCGGGGTTCTCGGGCAACGCCTTCACGGCGCATGGACGTCTGCGCGAGCCCGAGATCGCGGCGTGGGTCGCCGCCACGCACGGCATCCAGCCTTCCTCGGCGCTGTTCCACGCGGTGGTCGAGAAGCGCCACCTCGCCACCCCCGACGGCATCGGTCTCGACGTCGTGGGTCGTGTGCAGCTGTGCGAGATCAAGACGACGAACAAGTCGTGGAGCAGCATCCCGCGCTCCTATCTTCGTCAGGTGTGGTGGCAGCAGCACGTGCTCGGCGCCGAGCGGACGCTCGTCGTGTGGGAGGAGCACGACGCGTTCGTCCCGGTGGACGACGAGCCTCGGTGCGCCTGGGTCGACCGCGATGAGGTCGAGATCGCCCGGCTGGTGCGCCTCGCCACGGCGCTCATCGACGAACTCCACCGTCGGACCACGCAGCAGAAGCCACCAGAGCGGATGCCGGAGCCCCAGCTGCCGCGGCAGCCCTTCCGCGCGCTCGCCCTCGCCGACTGACCCCACCCCGAGGCGGGTGGCGCGGTCGTCGGGTCACCCGCCGCGCCTGCCGTGCCTAAGCGGAACCGGCCTTCGGGTGGCGTTAGTTGACGTGTGTCAACGACTATTCTATAGTTGACCTAAATCAACTGTTGACTCCGGTCAATCATCTCGCGCCATCGTCGTCGCAACCCGTCCCCCCCTCGACCACGAAGGAAAGTCTTGTCTGCTTCAATCACAGCCGCGACGCCGGTGAAGCCGCGCAGCGGCGTGCTGCTGGCTCTGTCCGGCCTCCTCCTCGGCATGTTCGTTTCGATGCTCGCATCGACCGTGGTGTCGACCTCCCTGCCCGTCATCATCCACGACCTGGGCGGCGACCAGACCGCCTTCACCTGGGTGGTCACCGCGACGTTGCTCACGACCGCCATCTCGACCCCCGTCTGGGGCAAGCTCGCCGACCTGTTCAGCCGCAAGCTGCTCATCCAGATCGCGATCCTCATCTTCGTGCTGGCGACCGCGGCCGCGGGCTTCTCACAGGACACCAGCACCCTCATCGCGTTCCGCGCCGTGCAGGGCATCGGCGCCGGCGGTCTCGCCGCGCTCAGCCAGGTCATCATGGCCGACATCATCAGCCCGCGCGAGCGCGGCCGCTATATGGGCCTGTTCGGGGCCGTGATGGCCGTCGCGACGGTCGGCGGCCCGCTGCTGGGTGGTTTCATCACCGACACGTGGGGCTGGCGCTGGAACTTCTTCGTCGCACTCCCGTTCGCGATCGCCGCGCTGATCATCCTGCAGCGCACCTTGCATCTGCCCGCGCTGGCGAAGAAGAAGGCGCAGATCGACTACCTCGGCATCGTGCTGCTGTCGACCGCGGTCTCGCTGCTGCTCATCTGGGTCACCCTCGCCGGCAGCTCGTTCGAGTGGTGGAGCGCTCAGACGATCTGGATGGTCGGCGGCGCCATCGTCTCGGCGATCCTGTTCGTGGTGGTCGAACTCCGCGCCAAGGAGCCGCTCGTCCCGCTCACGCTCTTCAAGAACCGCACCTTCACGCTCGCCGTCATCGCCTCGATCGCGACCGGAATCGCGATGTTCGGCGCGTCCGTCTTCCTGGGTCAGTACATGCAGCTCGCCCGCGGCGCCACTCCCACCGAGGCCGGCCTCATGACGATCCCGATGATCGCGGGTCTGCTGCTGTCATCGATCGGCGTCGGCGCGCTCATCACGCGGTTCGGCCGCTGGAAGCCGTTCCTCATCGTCGGATCGGTGTTACTCATCGCGGGCGCGTATCTGCTCTCGACGATCCACTACGACACGAACTTCGCGCTGGTCTCGCTCTACATGTTCCTGCTCGGCGCGGGGGTCGGCATGACCATGCAGAACCTCGTGCTCATCGTGCAGAACACCTCGAAGCCCACCGAGATCGGCGTCGCGAGCTCGGGAGTCACATTCTTCCGCAGCCTCGGCGGCACGATCGGCGTCTCGGTCATGGGTGCGGCCCTCGCGACGAAGGTCACCGAGCTCGTCGGCGACGCGAAGGCCGACCTCACCAAGGCGATCATGAGCCTCGGCGAGAAGGCACCCTACTGGGCGGACCAGCTGCAGTCCGGCTCGATCCCGAAGGTCTCGGCGATGCCGCAGGCGCTGCGGGTCATCTTCGAGGACATCTACGCACAGGGCATCTCGCACTCGTTCCTGATCGCCGTGCCGTTCGCGATCGTGAGCCTGATCGCTATCCTCTTCCTGCCCAACGTGCCGCTCACGCGAATGACCACCAAGGAGCGCATCGAGGCCAGTGAGGCCGACTTCGCCACCGTCTCGGTGCCCGCGGGCCTGGACGTCGCCGTCGAGCCGGAAGCTTCCGATGTCGTCGCCTCGGCCGACGAGGGCGCTGAGCGCGCCGACGCCCCGGCTGGGGCATCCGCCGGACGATAATGTCGTCCGTGACCGACTCGCTCGACCTCGAGGCCCGCACCCGTGCGGTGCGGGCCCTCGAGAGCGAGGTCGGCGAGCTCATCAACCAGTTCCGGATCGTCCTGATCGCCAACGCGGAGCGGCTCAGCCACGGCATGCTTCCCGGGGCGTACAAGGTCTTCACCACCATCGTGCGCAAGGAGACCGTGACGATCTCGGCGCTCGCCGACTCGCTCATGATGGACAAGGGCCAGCTCAGCCGAACGGTCCGCGAGCTCGAGCACCTTGGCCTGGTTCATCGGACTCCCGATCCGGAGGACGGCCGCTCGAGTCTGCTCTCCCCCACCGCCGAGGGCCTCGAACGCCTCGGCGACGCGCGGCGCCCGCAGGAGAACGACCTCCTGACGAGGCTGCACGACTGGCCGGTCGAAGAGATCGAGCACCTCGCGCGCCTTCTGCACGCTCTTTCCGCCGACACAGCGCCCTGACCCGTTCACCGGGTGTCCGGATGCCGGCTACCCCAGGTTCAGGATTATCGACCCGGTAGCACCGGCGTAACACGGGCGAGACATTCGCGGAGTTGACTGGCTCTCACCAGCCAGCACGTGTGGCCGAGGGAGACACCGATGCGGAAGGGACCGACCGATGAGATTCCGGCCGCTGCGAACATCACCCGCACCCGAGACCGGGCTCGCGCCGGTTCCCGATCCGCCCGCGATGATGCGCGCCGCCGTCATCGAGTCGACCGGGGAGGCAGGCAGGCTGCATGAGGCATCCGTTCCGGTCCCCTCTCCGCTGCTGAGCGAGCTTCTCATCAGGGTCGTCGCGGCCGGGGTCAACCCCATCGACGCGAAGACCCGGGCCGGCTCCGGCGTGTCCGGTTCGATCGGCGCCTACCCGGCTGTGCTCGGCTTCGACTTCAGCGGGATCGTCGTGCGCGCGCCGTACGAGACGCATCCGCTGCAGCCGGGCACTGCCGTGTTCGGCATGGCCGCGTTCCCTCGCTCCCAGGGCACGTATGCCGAATACGTCATCGCCCCCACCCTCTCGGTGGCCCGCAAGCCCGCTTCGCTGTCGCACGTCGAAGCGGCCGGAGTTCCCCTCGCGGCCCTCACCGCGTGGGGCCTCGTGGTCGAGACGGCGCATGCGCACGAGGGCCAGCGGATCCTGATCCACGCCGCCGGCGGCGGAGTCGGGCACTTCGCCGTGCAGTTCGCCGCCTACTTCGGCGCGCACGTGACGGTGACCGCGTCGGGGCGGAACGCCTCTTGGCTGCGCGAACTCGGAGCCTCCGTCGTGGTGGACCGCACGACCACGCGCTTCGAGGATGTCGTGAGGGATGCCGACGTGGTGATCGATCTGGTCGGCAACGTGCATGACGAGACCGGATCGCGCTCCCTCGAGGTCCTCCGCCGGGGCGGGCTGTACATCGTCGTGCCGTCGGGCAGCTGGCCGGGTTACGCCGATGCCGCCACCGCTGCAGGCATGCGGGCCACGAGCTACAAGGTCATCCCCGACGGTGGCGCGCTCGCGACCATCGCGCGACTCCTGGACTCGGGCGCCGTCCAGGTCTACATCGACCAGGTGTTCGATCTGCGGGATGCCGCGGACGCTCACATCGCACTCGAGCAGGGCCACACCCGAGGCAAGATCGTCCTGCGCGTCAGCGACGACTGACGGGATCCTCGAGAGGTGACAGGACGCGCCGCCCCTCGGCCACGATCTCATCCGCGACGGCCTCGAGCAGCTCGGACCGGAGGTTCCACTGCTGCCAGTGCAGCGGCACATCGACCGGCATCCCGCCCACGGGCACGAGCTCTCCGCGCGCGAGCGCGTCCTTCGACTGGAACGTCGGCAGCAGCGCCCACCCGAGCCCGAGACGCACCGCAGTCGCGAAGTCGTTGGATGCCGGAACGTAGTGGCGTGGCGGTCGCGCAGGGTCGGCGCCCTGGGCGCGCAGCCAGCGGGTCTGCAGGTCGTCACGCCGATCGAGGTCGACGACGGGCGCCTGACCCAGGACTTCGGCATCCACGCCCGAGCCGAACCATCGCGCGACGAAGCGCGGCGTGGCCACGGCTTCGTAGCGCATCGCGCCGAGCACGCTGACCCGGCATCCGGCCACCGGCGTCGCGCGCGACGTGACGGCGCCCATCACGGTGCCCGACTCGAGCAGCCCGGCGGTGAAGTCCTGGTCGTCGCGATGGACCTCGAAGACCACCGGATGCCGCTCCGAAAGCCGGGCGAGCGGTTCGAGGAACCACGTCGCCAGGGAATCGGCGTTGACCGCGAGCGGCATGGTGGCGCGTGCGGCTTCGCCTTCGTCCACCCCGAGCACGGTGATGGCGTCGTGCTCGATCAGTGCCGCCTGACGCGCGAGCCGCACGATGGCGGTCCCCGCCTCGGTCGGCCGTGCCGGCTTGGAGCGCACCAGCACCACCTGGCCGAGCTGCTCCTCGAGCGCCTTGATGCGCTGACTGACGGCGGAAGGAGTGATGTGCAGGCGCCGGGCCGCGGCATCCAGCGTCCCCTCGTCGACCACGGCGACGACGGTCTCAGCGAGTTCGAACGGGATGCGCATCATCAGTGATGCTAATGCATCTGAAGAATCATGAGCTGGACTGTGTGTCCGTCGGCGAATAGCGTCGAAGCATGATCGCTCCCCTGCTTGCCGGGCTCGGCCTGGGCTTCTCGCTGATCGTCGCGATCGGCGCCCAGAACCTGTTCGTCCTGCGGCAGGGGCTGCGTCGCGAGCACGTGCTGGCCGTTGCCGCCATCTGCGCGGCATCGGATGCCGTCCTGATCGTGCTCGGCGTCTCGGGGATCGGCGTGGTCCTGCACGCCGTGCCATGGCTCGTGGATGTCGCGCGCTGGGCGGGCGCGGCCTTCCTCGCGGTCTACGGCCTGCTCGCTGCGCGACGCGCGTGGCGCCCCAGCGGTGAGACCTTCGAGACCGCCGAGCCCACCGCGCCCGTCGCCGCGTCGGTCCGCTCCGACGTACCGGAGCCCGTCGTCACCGCCTCACAGACGCGACTCGTGCCGGTCGTGCTCACGTGCCTCGCGCTCACGTGGCTCAATCCGCACGTCTACCTCGACACGGTCTTCCTGCTCGGCACGGTCGCGAACTCGCACGGCGACGAGCGGTGGGTCTTCGCCGCGGGTGCGATCATCGCGAGCATCGCGTGGTTCTTCGGCCTCGCGCTCGGCGCGCGCTACCTCGGTCGCTGGCTGTCCACGCCCCGCGCGTGGCGAATCCTCGACGCGGTGATCGCGGTCGTGATGATCGCGATCGGCATCAGCCTGGTGCTGCCGCTCGGCCCCTGACCGGGTCAGCCGTCGATCTGCTCGCGACGGTGCTCGACGAGCGCCCGGACCGCGGCATCCGGAAGGGGCTTGTGCGGCTGGAAGCGGATCGTCCCCTTGGCGAGGTCGTACCCCTCGAGGTCGGGCGCGACGGCCGAGATGGCACCGGGGCTGAACGGATAAACGCCGATGTGCTCCTTCGCGCGCATCACCGAGATGAGCGGCTTGCCGTGGTAGACCAGCGCCGGCATGCCGTAGCCCTTGCCCTGCTCGGCATCGGGCACGACCTCGCGGGCGATCTCGTAGACGCGTCCGATCGCGAGACGCGAGTCGTCGTCCTGGTCGGCCAGGTAGTCGTCGATGGTTCCCATGGCGGCATCCTCCCACCCCCTTCCGACGCGCGAACAGCCCGGCGCACGGCACGATAGAGTTGTGAGACGTGTGCATGTGATCGTCGGCGGATCGGTCCAGGGGGTCGGCTACCGCTACACCGCGCGCATGATCGCCCGAGAGATCGGCGTCGCAGGCTGGGTGCGCAACCGCAGGGACGGCACCGTCGAGGCCGAGTTCGAGGGCACCGAGGATCAGGTCGACGAGATGCTCGCGTGGATGGCCGAAGGTCCGCCCGGGTCGCGGGTCGAGTCGGCGAAGGTGACGGATGCCGCGCCCACCGGCGGCCGCGGCTTCGAGGTTCTCAACACGGCCTGATTCGATCAGCTCAGCGTGGCACGCCGGCTTGCAATTCGCGGAAGACGTCCCGCGCATCCGATCGCGTCGCCAGCCCGGCCGACTGGCCTGCCCACAGCGACAGCAGGTCGCCGTCATCCTTGCGCGCCGCCTCGGCGCGGAAGACCCCGGTCAGCCAGTTCTGGGCCGGGAACGGGGCGATGAGACCGCTCGCCTCGATCGCGTGCAGGGCGCGGTTCGGGATGCCGCGCGCCAGCCGTCCGCTCATCGCGCTGGTCAGCACCGTGTCGGTGTCCCCTGCCGCGGCGATCGCGCGACGGTGCGCCGGGGGCACCGCCGACTCGTCGGTCCGCAGGAACGCGGTGCCGACCTGCACGCCGGACGCCCCTAGCGCGAACGCTGCCGCGACCCCACGGCCGTCGGCGATTCCGCCCGCCGCGATCACCGGCGCCCGCACGGCATCCACCACCTGAGGCACGAGCGAGAACGTCCCGACGAGCGAGCGCTCCGGCGGCTGGAGGAACGACACCCGATGCCCGGCCGCCTCCGCGCCGCTCGCGACGATGGCGTCCACTCCGGCGTCGTCGAGGGCGACGGCCTCGGCGACCGTGGTCGCGGTGCCGATGATCCGGATGCCGCGACCCCGGGCACGATCGATCACGTCGGCCGGGGGAACCCCGTACACGACGCTCAGCACGGCGGGTGCGGCATCCATCACGGCGTCCAGCTGGTCTTCGATCGACGGGAGGAAGGCATCCGGCACCGTCGGCGCTGACACTCCGGCTGCGGTGTAGAGCGGCGCCAGGGCATCGAGATACGGTGCCAGATCGACGTCCGCCGGGGCGACCTCGTCGCCTTTCGGCAGCCAGAGGTTGAGGGCGAACGGCTTGCCGGTCGCAGCGCGAAGACTCTCGATCGTCTCACGGATGCGCTGCGGACTGTAGCCGTACAGCCCGAACGACCCGAGCCCGCCCACCTCGCTCACGAGCGCGGTGAGGGCGATCGAGGAGGCACCGCCGAAGGGACCGAGCACGATCGGCTCGGTGATGCCGAGCAGGGCCGTGAGTGCTCCGGGCATGGCAGCTCCTTCGTCCGATGCGACGCCTCGACGCTACTCGCACGAGGCAGTCGAGCGCGGATACCGGCTGGAACGCAGAAGGGACCCCGCCTTGCGGCGGAGCCCCTTCGCGGCCGATCCGAGGATCGGCGATGAATCACAGAGCGTTGACGTCCAGCGGGATGCCGGGGCCGAACGTGGTCGACACGGCGCCCTTCTGGATGTAGCGGCCCTTCGAGCTCGACGGCTTCAGCCGGATGATCTCCTCGAGCGCAGCCTTGAGGTTCTCGTCGAGCTGGTCGGCCGAGAACGAGGCCTTGCCCACGACGAAGTGCACGTTGGCGTGCTTGTCGACGCGGAACTCGATCTTGCCGCCCTTGATCTCCTCGACGGCCTTGGCCGGGTTGGGGGTCACGGTGCCGGTCTTGGGGTTCGGCATGAGGCCGCGGGGGCCGAGCACCTTGCCGAGACGGCCGACCTGGCCCATGAGCTCAGGGGTCGAGACGGCCGCGTCGAAGTTGGTCCAGCCATCGGCGACGCGCTGGATGAGCTCGGCGCCGCCGACCTCATCCGCACCCGCGGCGATCGCGGCCTCGGCGGCCGGGCCCGTCGCGAAGACGATGACGCGGGCAGTCTTGCCCGTGCCGTGCGGCAGGATGACGGTGCCGCGTACCATCTGGTCCGCCTTGCGGGGGTCGACCGAGAGCTTCAGCGCGACCTCGACGGTCGAGTCGAACTTCGCCGAGCCGGTCTGCTTCGCGAGAGCGACGGCCTCGGTCGGCGTGTAGAACTTGTCAGCCGCGATCTTGGCGGCAGCGGCCTGGTAGGCCTTGGACTTGGTAGCCATTTCGTTGTTCCCCTCAGTCCTCAACCGTGATGCCCATGGAGCGGGCGGTGCCGGCGATGATCTTCGAGGCGGCCTCGATGTCGTTCGCGTTCAGGTCCGGCTGCTTGGTCTCGGCGATCTGCCGCACCTGCTCCTTGGTGAGCTTGCCCACCTTGGTGGTGTGCGGGGTCGACGAGCCCTTGCCCACGCCTGCAGCCTTCTTGATGAGCTCCGCAGCGGGCGGGGTCTTCAGGATGAAGGTGAAGCTGCGGTCCTCGTAGACGGTGATCTCGACGGGGATGACGTTGCCGCGCTGCGACTCGGTCGCCGCGTTGTACGCCTTGCAGAACTCCATGATGTTGACGCCATGCTGACCGAGCGCGGGCCCGATCGGCGGCGCCGGGTTGGCTGCACCGGCGTTGATCTGAAGCTTGATCAGGCCGGTCACCCTCTTCTTCGGTGCCATTTCCTCTTCCTTTCATCGAGTGGATGCGGTTCCTCTGCCACCGGCAGTGGAACTGATGCCGCTCTCCCGCAGATCCGGCATCTCCGGACCGCGGTCGCTCGCACGCGCGCGAAAGCACGCACAAACCGATCCAGTCTATCCCATCCCCGCACCCGCTCTGTGCGCTCGGCCAGGCGCGAGGACATCGGCGGTGATCCGACCCCTCCCCCGATGCCGCGAACGGGACCAACGAGAGAGGGGTGCCGCCCGCTGGGGTTCGGACGGCACCCGGAGCCTTCAGACGCGCGTGATGATCGGTGCAGAGACGAGCCCGAACCGCGGGATTTCCCGCGAAGCTCGCGATACCCGAACGCCTGCAGCCAGACGCCGAGCCCACGCGATGGGGAATCGTGCGGACCGGGGAGGAGGCTGCGAACGCCTGAAGGAGTCCTTTCTGCTTGTCATCCCTGTGGGATCAGCACATCAGAAAACTGGACACCTGACAAGGTGAATTTGGCCATGTGTCCAGAATCTTCGTCGCTCGCGCCCGCTTGACGCGTATCATCGACGGGGATGCCGGGAGGAGCAGCAGATGACCACAGCGACGGAGCGCGCAGAACGCAGCGCCACGGACAAGTTCGATGCCCGCCGACGGGAGCTCGCCGACTCCGCGCTGGCCGCCATCGCCGAGCACGGCTTCGCTCGCACCGGCCTTCGGGACATCTCCGCACGAACCGACCTTTCGACCGGCATCCTGCATTACTACTTCACCGGCAAGGACGACCTCATCGCGCAGGCGATCTGGCAGTACAAGTCGGAGTGCGCACGGCGCTATGACCCGATCGTGGCCACCTCGACGTCCGCTGACGAGCTGATCGAGCGATTCGGCGTCGAGATCTCAGCCACCCTGCGTGACGAGTCGGACATGCACCGCCTGTGGTATGACTTGCGCAACCAGTCGCTGTTCGAGGACGGCTTCCGTGACACGATCATCGCCATCGACGAACTGCTCGCCGACATGGTGTGGGCCGTCGTGACGAAGCACGCCGAGCTTCGCGGGGCGTCGCCGACGGTCGATCGCGAAACCGCGTATGCGCTCGTGGACGGGCTGTTCCTCAACTGCCTCATCGGATACCTTCGCGGAGACCTCGAGGCCCTCGATCACATCCGGAAGCGGTCCGCGGCGCTGCTGGCCGCATCCATCTGACACGCGTCCGCAACAGCACAGCGCCCCGCCAGGCGAACCTGGCGGGGCGCTGTCGTGACGCACCGCGTCAAAGCTTGGTGACTTGGTCGAAGCTGAGCTCTACCGGGGTCTCGCGCTCGAAGAGCGACACGAGCACCGTGAGCTTGCCGCTCTCGGGCTTGATCTCGCTGATCGTGCCGGGCAGGCCCGCGAACGAGCCTTCCTTGATCGTGATGGTCTCGCCGACCTCGAAGTCGACCTCGGCCGGGATGGCGCGGGCGACCGCGACTCCGCCGCGAGCGGCGCCGCCCTTGGTGGGAGCGACCTCCTTGACCTCGACGAGGCTCTTCAGCATGTTGAAGGCCTCTTCGAAGCGGAGCGGCGTCGGGTTGTGGGCGTTGCCGACGAAGCCGGTCACGCCGGGCGTGTGACGCACGACCGACCAGGTGTCTTCGTTGAGCTCCATGCGCACGAGCACGTAGCCGGGGATCCGGACGCGCGTGACCATCTTGCGCTGCCCGTTCTTGATCTCGACGACGTCCTCCATGGGGACCTCGATCTGGTAGATGTCCTCCTCGACCTCGAGCGTCGACTTGCGCTGCTCGATGTTGGCCTTCACCTTGCGCTCGAAGCCGGCGTACGAGTGGATGACATACCACTTGCCGGGCTGCGCGCGAAGCTCGCCGCGGAACGCCTCGTATGGGTCCTCGTCCTCGTCGGACTCTTCGCCCGCCTGGTCGTCATCGGACTCTTCGTCGTCGCCGTTCAGGTCGGGGCCGTCGTAGGGCGTGACCTCTTCGGCCGCGTCGGCGGCGGCCTCGGCCGCTTCCTCGGCGATCGAGTCGTTCAGCACTTCGGCGGCAGCCTCGCTCTCGGCTGCTTCGTCAAGATTCAGCGCGTCGTTCACGATCGCGTCGGCCTCCGGGTCGTCGATGTCGATGTCGTCCAGATCGGAGACGTCGTCGTCACCCTCGTCATCCACGACGTGGATGGCGAGGTGCTCGGCCGCCTCGACCGAGCGCTCCTCCTGCGCGAGGACGTTGCCCTCCTGGGCTTCGTCGTCCTCCGAGGACTGCTCAGCGGCCGTCGCCCAATCGGCGTCGTCGACATATCTTTCAGTCACTTGAATTCTCTTCCGTTTGGTACGCGATCGGATGCCTCGGCCCCGCCGCGTCACGCCCTCGACATCCATCTCACGAGGGCTTGGCACAGGGTCAGGCGGAGCCGGGAACCCCGAAGACGTACGCCGTCAGCCACACGAACAGGACGTCCAGTCCGTAGACGATCGCCATCATCACGATGACGAAGCCCAGGACGACCCCCGTGTACTTCAGCAGTTCCTGACGTGTCGGCGTGATGACCTTGCGGAGCTCTCCGAAGACCTGGCGGATGAAGAGTGCGATCTGCGCGAAGACGCTCGGTTTCTTCTCGCGCGGCGCATCGCTCTTCGCGACGACCTCGCCCCTCGGCTCTTCCTGAACCATCGATGCCACCTGATTACCTTTCGTGTGCCGGCGTGCGCTGACTCACACTGTTGTCAACGTTGCGCTGACTCGCAGGGCGGACAGGAATCGAACCTGCAACCTGCGGTTTTGGAGACCGCTGCTCTGCCAATTGAGCTACCGCCCTAGAGACCATCGGCCTCGGGTGCCCGCACTCCTCCGCCGCGACCTGTGTGAAAGGGGCTGGGCCCGGACCGCGGGCACGGCAAAAGAATGCAGACTTACAACTGCACTCCCAGTGTACGGCATGGCCTTCCAGGCCGCGAACCGGCCGAGCGCTCCGCGGAGCCATCGCGGGCGGAGCGCCGAGCAGGTTAGGAGCCACCGCGACAGGCAAGCGCCGCTGTCAATACGATGCGATCATGGCGATCGCGCAGACCCTTCTCGACGAACTCTGGGACTTCTCGGATCCGGCGGCGTCGCAAGTGCGGCTGGGCGCCGCGGCGGACGACGAGACGGATGCCGAGGCCCGCGCCGAGCTCGAGACCCAGGTCGCTCGGGCCCTGGGGCTGCAGGAGCGCTACGACGACGCGGATGCCGTGCTCGACCGGGTCCCGCCGCTGTCCGTGGCGGTGTCCGTGCGCATCGCGCTCGAACGCGGTCGCCTGCGCAACTCGGGCGGCGATCCTGCGGCAGCCGTTCCGCTGTTCCGCGCCGCAGCGGAGGCCGCGACATCCGCCGGCCTCGTCTTCCTGCTGGTGGACGCGCTGCACATGCTCGCCATCGCCGATCGCGCGCATGCGGCCGAGTGGACGGCGCACGCGCTGCGGGTGCTCGACGCCGACGGCGACGCACGCACGCAGCGATGGCGCGTGGGTCTGCACAACAACGCCGGGTGGGCGCTCTTCGACGCCGAGGACTATGCCGCGGCGGTCGCGGAGTTCGAGCTCGCGAAGGATGCCGCGACCCGCTGGGGCACGCCTCAGCAGGTGGCGTGGGCCGACGAGGCTCTCGCCGAGGCTCGCGCCCTCCTCTGAGCTGCGGCGTTTCGTCTCGTCGCTTCGCTCCCCCCCAACGACCGGAGCGTCGTCGTTGAGCGAGCGAAGCGTCGGTCGTTGAGAGACCGGAGCGTGGGTCGGTGATCGATACTTCGACTCGCTTCGCTCGCTGGGTGCGAGTCTCCGCAAGACGAAACGCGCCTCTACCCGGCGACCCGGATGAGCTTCTTGTTGACGAACTCGTCCGCCGCGAGAAGCCCCATCTCACGCGAGGTGCCCGATCGCTTCACACCGCCGAAGGGAAGCTCGGGCGAGTCCGCGAGCACCACGTTGACGTACACCATGCCTGCGTCGATCTTGTCGGCAACCCGCGCCGCCTGTGCCTCATCCGTCGTGTAGACGTACGAGCCGAGACCGAACGTGGTGTCGTTGGCGATCGCGACGGCCTCATCCTCGTCCGCCGCCTTGTACACGACCCCGGCGGGGCCGAAGAGCTCCTCGCTGTACACGTCCATGTCGGGCGTGACATCGGTCAGGACCGTGGGGGCGTAGTAGGCGCCGTCGCGCGTGCCACCCGCCACCAGCCGCGCGCCCTGCGCGACGGCCTTGTCGACCTGCTCCTGCAGTCGCTCGGCGGCGGCGACGGACGACAGGGGTCCGAGAACCGTGTCCTCCGCGAACGGGTCGCCCATCTTCGCGGCGGTCATGGCGGCCGTGAACTTCTCGAGGAAGGCATCGTAGAGGCCGTCGACGACGATGAAGCGCTTCGGCGCGTTGCAGGACTGCCCGTTGTTGTCCATGCGCGCCTCGACGGCGGCGTTCACGGCTCCGTCGAGATCATCGGTCGACAGCAGGATGAACGGGTCGGATCCGCCGAGTTCGAGCGCGACCTTCTTGAGGTTGCGCCCCGCGACCTCGGCCACCGCCGCGCCGGCGCGTTCCGAGCCCGTGATCGACACGCCCTGCACGCGGATGTCGGCGATCACCGTCGCGGCCTGTTCGTTGGTCGCGTAGATGTTGGTGTACGCGCCCTCGGGGAACCCGGCATCCCGATACATGCTCTCGATGGCGGCGGCCGACTCCGGACACTGCGAGGCGTGCTTGAGGATGATGGTGTTGCCGATCACCAGGTTCGGCGCCGCGAAGCGGGCGACCTGGTAGTACGGGAAGTTCCACGGCATGATCCCGAGCAGCACGCCGATCGGCGAACGGCGGATGACGGCCGTCCCTTCGCCGAGGATCTCGAGCGGCTGGTCGCTCGTGATCTTCTCGGCGTTGTCGGCGTAGAACTCCGTGATGTCCGCGGCGAAGTCGACCTCGCCGTACGCTGCGGCGAGGGGCTTGCCCATCTCGCGCACGATGATCGCGGCGAGATCGTCGCGTCGTTCGCGGTGAAGCTCGGCGACGCGCCGGATGAGGGCGGCCCGCTCGGCGACCGGGACGTCGCGCCATGCCCGGTAGGCGGCATCCGCCGTCTCGATCGCGGTCTCGAGCGCGTCGTCGGTGATCGTCGGGTAGGTCGCGATGGTCTCGCCGGTCGCGGGGTTGATGACGGCGTATTCGGTCATGGTTCTCTCCGATTGGTGTGGTGGTTGCGGGGTTTCGGTGAGTGGCGATGGATGCCGGCGCTCAGCTGATCGACGAGCTCAGCTGCGGGCCTCTTCGATGATGTTCCCGGCGACGAGGCGACCCATCCGGATCGCGCCGTCGACGTGCTGGTAGCCGGCGCCCGCCATGTCGCTGCACGCGAAGTGGATCGGGCCGACCGGCGTCCGCTGGTCGGCGCCGTAGCGGACCAGACCCCCGAGGTCGAAGCTCGCGGCGTACGCGCCGCGTGTCCATTCCTCGCTCCCCCAGTCGCTCTCGTAGTAGACGACGGGGTTCTTCGCCTCCGGTCCGTAGTAGTGCGAGAGCGACTCGAGGATGCGCTCCTTGCGCTCCTCGGCTGGAAGCCGGAAGACGTCGTCGGCCTCTCGGTCCGAGACGAACCCGACGAGCGTGCCGCGCTCATCGCCGTGGTTGGTGTTGTCGTACGCCTCGTGCGTGAGCTCGTAGGGGCTGAACGCGGTGCCTGACAGCCCCTGCTCGCGCCAGAACGGGCGGTCGTACACGGCATGCACCTTGATCACGAACCCCATCGAGATGTGCTGGTGCAGCTGCTGCTGCAGCCGCGGCAGCGCGGGCACGAACTGGATCCGGCTGTACAGGATCGGCGCGTGGGCGAGGATCGCGTAGCGCGCGCGCACTGTCATCGTGTCGGTCATGGCGGTGACACCGGCATCCGACCACTCCAGCGTCCGCACCGGCTGCCCGAGGAAGACGTCGTCGCCGAGTCGTTCCGCCAGCAGCAGCGGCACCTGCTGCAGACCGCCGACAACACGCTTGTCGAGGATGAAGTCCGCGTCCACCAGGTGCGAGAAGCTGCCCGCGCTCGCCGCCATCAGCAGAGCCTGCAGCGCCGAGAACGCCTGTGGGGGCTTCGTGAGCATCGCTCCGGCGATGAAGAGCGCGATGTTGTGCGCGGCCTCTTCGTCGTCGGTCTGCCGCCGCAGCCACTCCTCGAACGAGATGCGGTCGAGTTCTTCCGCGTCGGGGTGCTCCCAGGGCTTGTCGGGGTCGACCCGCTCGACCATCACGTCGAGCCGGTCGATGAGCTCGACCATCGCCTTCTCCGTGGTGGGCGGCACCGGGAACATCTCGCCCGTGAAACGCGTGAGCTCGCCTGCCGCGTTGATGTAGACGGAGTCGCCCTCGCGGTAGCGGTCGTACGTCTCGAGTCCGAGTTCCACGAGAGTCTCGATGAGCGCATCCTGATCGGGCGAGACCCACTGGCCGCCGATCTCGAGCATGGCGCCGTCGATCATGTCGGTCCACAGGCGCCCGCCGACGCGATCGCGTGCCTCGAGCACGGCCACCGAAAGACCGGCCTTGCGCAACTCGTTCGCCGCCGTGGTGCCCGCGGCCCCGGCGCCCACGATCACGACATCCCGTGTGATCTCGGTCATTTACGCTCCTTTGCTGAATATGCCGTCCGACCGGAGTTCCAAACCCCTCCGCTCGCCCCACCCCGGTCGTTGAACGAGCGCGGCGAGACGAATCGTGCCGAGCGGTGGGTCCTATGCGGCCGCGAGAGCTTCTGCGACGACGTCGAGCCCCTCGTGCAGCAGGTCGTCCGTGATCGCCAACGGCGGCAGGAGGCGGATCACATTGCCGTACGTGCCGCAGGTCAGGACGATCACGCCCCGCGAGATGCACGTCTTGGCCACCGCCGACGTGAGAGCGGCATCCGGGTCCCCCGTCGTGGGGTCGACGAACTCGGCCGCGATCATCGCGCCGTGGCCGCGCACATCCCCGATTCGCGGATCGGCCTCCTGCAGCGCCGTCAGGCGCTCCTTCAGGATGCCGCCCACCTCGCGAGCCCGCTCGATCAGCCCGTCGTTTTCGAACGCGTCGAGCGCGGCGAGCGCGGCCGCGCAGGCGACGGGGTTGCCGCCGTACGTGCCGCCGAGACCGCCGGAGTGCGAGGCGTCCATGATCTCCGCGCGACCGGTCACCGCGGCGAGAGGCAGGCCGCCGGCGATGCCCTTGGCGGTGGTGATCAGATCGGGGACGATTCCGAAGACATCGCTCGCGAACATCTCCCCTGTCCGGGCGAAACCGGTCTGGATCTCGTCGGCGATGAAGACAACGCCGTTCGCGCGACACCAGTCGACCAGCGCGGGCAGGAACCCGTCGGCGGGCACGATGAAGCCCCCCTCGCCCTGGATCGGCTCGATGATCACGGCCGCGAGGTTGTCGGCGCCGACCTGCTTCTCAATGATCGAGATGGCCCTCTTGGCGGCATCCGCCCCGCTCAGTCCGTCGCGGAACGGGTATGAGAGCGGTGCCCGGTAGATCTCCGACGCGAACGGCCCGAAGCCGCTCTTGTAGGGCATCGCCTTGGCCGTCAGGGCCATCGTGAGGTTCGTGCGGCCGTGATAGCCGTGGTCGAACGCCACGACGGCCTGCTTGTTCGTGAACTTGCGGGCGATCTTCACGGCGTTCTCGACGGCCTCGGCGCCGGAGTTGAACAGGGCGCTCTTCTTCGCGTGATCGCCGGGTGTGATGCGGTTGAGGGCTTCCGCGACCGCGACGTACGACTCGTACGGGGAGATCATGAAGCACGTGTGAGTGAACTGCGCGACCTGCGCCTGCACGGCCGCCACGACCTTGGGGTGCGCATTGCCGAGAGTCGTGACGGCGATGCCCGACCCGAGGTCGATGAGGGAATTGCCGTCGGCGTCGACGATGACTCCGCCGCCCGCGGCCACGGCCTCGATCGGGGCGGTATGCCCGACACCCGCAGCGACCGCCGCCGCCTTGCGTGCGAGGAGCTCCTGCGAACGTGGACCTGGGATGTCGGTGACAAGGCGCCGCTCCTGCGGCAGCGTCGGTCCGCCGAGCGGGGGCGCGATGATCGTGTCGGTCGTGCTCATATCCGCGAGCGTATGCCGTCGGACACCCGGCCAGCACCCGCCGTCCTGTACATTCTGGTTACGTCGCTGTACCTGCAGTACAGCGGATGGCACGGAGGTGGGCATGGAGGTCGCCGGCGAGACCCCGACACTGCGTGCCCTCCTTGCCCGAAACGACCTGCGACTTCGGCTCGAAGAGGACCCGGGCATCCACGCCGGCGCGCTCGAGCGGGCGGTGCGCTGGGTGCACAGCTCTGATCTCGTGGATCCCACGCCCTTCCTCTCGGAGGGGCTCGTGCTCCTCACGACGGGCACGCAGTTCGAAGGTGGGGGCGACGAGCCGGGGGCTTATCGCGACTACGTCCGCCGACTCGCGGCGCGCGGCGTCGTCGGGCTCGGCTTCGGCACCGAGGTGGTCCGTGCCGGCATCCCCGCCGGTCTCGCGGACGCGTGCCGTGATGCCGGGATGCCGCTGTTCGAAGTCCCGTACCGGACGCCGTTCATCGCGGTGGCGCGCGCCAACGCCGAGGCGATCGCCGCGGAGTCCTACGCGCGTCGAAGCTGGGCCCTCGCGGCCCAGCGCGCGATCGCACTCGCCGCGCTGCGTCCTGACGGCCTCGGCGCCACGCTGGCCGAACTCGCGCGACAGCTCGACGCGTGGGTCGGACTCTACGACGCGGCCGGCGAGCTGGTGCGCGAGCATCCGACGGGCGGACTCGCCGCGCAGGCGAGCGAGAACCTCCGCGGCGAGGTCGACACCGTGCTGCGGCGCGGCGCGCGAGCGGCGTCGGCGCTGCGGCTCGGCGAGACCCGCTTCACGCTGCAGACTCTCGGCCGGGGCGGGCATCTGCGCGGCGTGATCGCGATGGCGGTCGGCGATCTCGACCAGGAGGGGCGTGGTGTCGTGACCGCGGTCATCGCGATGGCCGGGTTGGCGCTCGAGCAGCACCAAGGCCTCAGCCGAGCCCGTGGGGATCTGCGGGCGGCGCTCGTGCAGTCGCTGCTCAGCGGCGAGCCGGGACTCGCCCGCCGGGTGGTGCGCGACCTGTGGGGACCGCTGCCTCCCGCCCCGGTGCTGGTGGGGCTGACGGATGCCGCAGCCGCCCGCGCCGAGGGGATCGCCGAGCTGCTCGAACTGCGCGTGGACGAACGACGCGGCGCGCTCTTCTTCGGTCGCGGCGAGGACGGGCTCGTCATCGTCGTGCAGGCGGGTGATCGCGGGCCGATCGACGAGGTCGCCGAGCGGTTCGACGTGCGTATCGGGGTCTCAAGCCCGGCCTCGTACGACGAGTTCGCCGGAGCGGTGGACCAGGCCCGGGTGGCACGCGATCGCGGCACGGCGCCGGTGACGGAGTTCTCGTCGATCGCACGCTCCGGCGTCCTCTCGGCACTGTCCAGCGACGCCCGCGCGCTCGCCGCCGCCGAGCTCGCACCCCTCACCGCCTACGACGCGGAGCACGGGACGCACTTGCTCGCGACGCTGCAGGCGTGGCTCGACAACGACTGCTCGCACGAGGCATCCGCCCGCGCACTGGACGTGCACCGTCACACGGTGCGGACGCGCCTGGCCGTCGTCGAACGCGAGCTGGGCCGCGACCTGTCGTCCTTCGCGACGCGCGCCGAGCTGTGGGCGGCCCTGCGGACGCTCGACGCCTGAGCGCGAGTCGCCCCGAGTCGCCGATTCTCGTGATTTCAGGCAGATTCCCGCCGCGAACGGCTGAAGTCGCCGAATCGCTGATCTCGTGACAGCGTCACCGACCCAGCGCGGGTGGCGGGGAGTCCGCGGCGGCGGGCGCCACCGCGGTGCTGGGCATCAACGCGGCGCGTGCGCTTCCAGGAACTCGTACACGTCGGTGGTGTCGACGCCCGGGAACGCCCCCGTCGGCAGCGTCGCCAGGAGCGTTCGTGGCGTGCGCACGTTGGGCCACGAGTTGTCGCGCCACGCCGCCTCGAGCTCGGCCGGCGCCCTGCGGCAGCAGACCTCGACGGAGTGCTTGGAGACCCCGCGGTTGGGTGTGTCGCGGCCGAGGAACCACCTCGTGTCGTCGAAGCGCACTCCTACGGAGACCGAGTGCGCACCTTCGCTCGACTGTTCGACGCGGGCGGTGCACCAGTACGTCCCGTTGCCGGTGTCGGTGTACTGGTAGTACGGGTTGAAGTGGTCGTCGACCTCGAAGACGACGCGGGAGGTCCACCGGCGGCAGCACATCTGCCCCTCGATGGCGCCGAGCCGGTCGGTCGGGAAGTTCACGTCGTCGTTCTCGTACGCCTTCGTGATCGTGCCGGACTCGTGGACCTTGAGGAAGTGCACCGGGATGCCGAGATGCACCGACGCGAGGTTCGTGAACCGATGCGCCGCCGTCTCGTATGAGACCGAATAGGCGTCGCGGAGGTCCTCGATCGAGATCGCGCGGTCGTGCTTGGCGTCCTCGAGGAACGGCACGGCATGCGCTTCGGGGATGAGCAGCGCGCCGGTGAGATAGTTCGTCTCCACACGCTGGCGGAGGAACTCGGCGTAGCTCGTCGGCTCCCGGTGCCCCAGCATCCGGCTCGACAGCGCCTGCAGCACCGCGGTTCGCGGGTCGCCCTTCGAGGTCAAGCGGCTCGAGAGATACAGCCGCCCGTTCTTGATGTCGGCGACGCTGCGGGTCGTCTGCGGCAGATCGGGCACGTAATGCAGCGTGAAGCCGAGGTGAGCGGCGATGTCGGATGCCGTCCGCTGGGTGAGCGGTCCGCCCGGGTGATCGACGGCGTCGAGGATGCGGCGCGCGTGCTCCTCCAGCTCGGGGAAGTAGTTGTTCTGCGTTCGCATGAGCTTGCGCAGGGCAACGTTCGCGCGGCGCGCCTCTTCCGGGGTCGCGGCACGCTCGTCGCGAAGGCGCTCGATCTCGCCCTGCAGCGCGAGCATCGCCTTGAGCGCCTCGCTCGGCACCGTCTTCCCGATGCGGAACGGCGGGATGCCGAGCGCCTGGAACGTCTGGCCCCGCATGGCGCGCTCGAGCGCGATCTCGAGCGTGGCCCGCTCGTCGAGCGGCTCCGACTCGAGCAGCGCGTCCAGGGTCGTGCCGACGGCGCGGGCGATGGACCGCAGCAAGGTGAGCTTGGGCTCGCGGCGACCGTTCTCGATCATCGACAGCTGGCTCGGCGCCCGGTCGACAGCCGCGGCGAGCTCTTCCAGCGTCATCCCTCGGTCGGTGCGCAGCTGGCGGATGCGGCGGCCGATGGTGAGGGAATCCACCTCTCCATCGTCGGGCAGTTGGGCGAGGCTTCCTGGCGACGACGACGCTGACATGCCTGCATTCTCTCACGAAAACGGAAATACCTTGAAACTTCACATGGGGTTCGGTCGACAGTGCCGATGAACTTCACCCACAGTGGACCTGAGACCACCCGCTGTGCTTCGACAGCTCCGCAGCCGAGAACCCGCCGAGGCATCCGAATCAAGGAGACCGACATGACGATCCAGTCCACGCCCGGCCAGCCACCCCTCCGCGTCGGCGACCAGACGCAGACCGCCGCTGAACTCCGGGAGCTCTGGGCGGCCGACCCGCGATGGGACGGCATCGAGCGCACCTACACCGCCGAGGACGTCATCGCCCTTCGCGGTTCGGTGCGCGAGGACTCGACGCTCGCCCAGCGCGGCGCCGAGAACCTCTGGAACCTGCTGAACACCGAGGACTACATCCGCGCGCTCGGGGCATACACCGGCGGGCAGGCCGTGCAGCAGGTGCGCGCAGGGCTGAAGGCGATCTACCTCAGCGGCTGGCAGGTCGCTGCCGACGGCAACCTCGCGGGCCAGACGTACCCCGACCAGAGCCTGTACCCCGCGAACTCGGTACCCGCCGTGGTCCGCCGCATCAACAACGCGCTGCTGCGCCAGGACCAGATCGAGCACGCCGAGGGTGAGCTCACGCAGGACTGGCTGGCGCCGATCGTGGCGGATGCCGAGGCCGGCTTCGGCGGCCCCCTCAACGCGTACGAACTCGCGCAGTCGCTGATCCAGGCCGGAGCCGCCGGCATCCACTGGGAGGACCAGCTCGCGAGCGAGAAGAAGTGCGGACATCTGGGCGGAAAGGTGCTGGTGCCGACCCAGCAGCACATCCGCACTTTGAACGCCGCTCGGCTCGCCGCCGACGTCGCCGGCGTGCCGACGGTCATCATCGCTCGGACCGACGCGCTGGCGGCCGACCTGCTCACGAGCGATGTCGACGAGCGCGACCAGGAGTTCACCACCGGCGAGCGCACTCCCGAGGGCTTCTACCGGGTGACCCCCGGATTGGATTCCGTCATCAGCCGCGGCCTCGCCTTCGCGCCCTACGCAGACCTGCTGTGGGTCGAGACCGGCGAGCCCGACATCGAGCTCGCACGGGCCTTCGCCGCCGCCATCCACGAGCGGTTCCCGGGCAAGCTGCTCGCCTACAACTGCTCGCCCTCGTTCAATTGGAAGCGCCACCTCGACGACGGGCAGATCGCGACCTTCCAGCAGGAGCTGGCCGACCTGGGCTACAGGTTCCAGTTCATCACGCTGGCAGGATTCCACGCGCTCAACTACTCGATGTTCGACCTCGCCAGCGGCTACGCCGACCGCGCCATGAGCGCCTACGTCGAGCTGCAGGAGGCCGAGTTCGCCGCCGAAGCCCGCGGCTACACCGCCACCAAGCACCAGCGAGAAGCCGGAACCGGCTACTTCGACCGGGTGTCGACCGCGCTCAACCCAGACAGCGCAACCCTCGCCCTCGTGGGATCCACCGAGGCCCAGCAGTTCCACTGAACCCCGAGGCGTTTCGTCTCGCTTCGCTCGCCCAACGACCGGATGCGCGCACTCGTTTCGTCTCGCTCCCAACGACCGGGGCACCACGCATAGAAAGGCAACACCATGACCATCACAGACACCGGCTCTCCGCCGATCACGACGACCACCCGTACTCACGTTCCCGCGATCGAGATCGTCGGCACCATGCGCGACCGCTACGACGAGATCCTCACCCCGGACGCGATCGCGTTCCTCACCGAGCTGCACCACCGGTTCGCAGGACGACGTCACGACCGGCTCGCCGACCGGATGCGCCGTCGATACGAGATCGGCAACGGGCGTGATCCGCGCTTCCGCGACGACACCGCCCACATCCGGCAGGATGCCCAGTGGCGGGTCGCGGGCGCAGGTCCCGGGCTCGAAGACCGGCGGGTCGAGATCACCGGACCGACCGACCCCAAGATGACGATCAACGCCCTCAACTCCGGCGCCAAGGTCTGGCTCGCCGATCAGGAGGACGCGACGAGCCCGACCTGGCGGAACGTGATCGAAGGGCAGCTGTCGCTGCGCGACGCCATCCGGGGCGAGCTCAGCTTCACGAGCCCCGAGGGCAAGCTGTACGAGGTCACCGCCGGCGAGACGCCCACCATCGTGATGCGCCCGCGTGGCTGGCACCTCGTCGAGCAGCACATCCGTTTCATCGACCGCACCGGACGCGCGCTGTCGGCATCCGGTTCGCTCGTGGACTTCGGACTGTACTTCTTTCACAACGCGACCGAGCTGATCGCCAACGGACGGGGTCCCTACTTCTACCTCGCGAAGCTCGAGTCGAGCGAGGAGGCCAGGCTGTGGGATGACATCTTCACCTTCAGCGAGGACTTCACCGGCATCCCGCACGGGACGATCCGCGCCACGGTGCTCATCGAGACGCTGCCCGCCGCCTTCGAGATGGAGGAGATCCTGTTCGAGCTGCGCGACCACTGCGCGGGCCTGAACGCCGGCCGCTGGGACTACATCTTCTCGATCATCAAGAACTACCGCGGTCGCGGGGCTCGATTCGTGCTGCCCGACCGCAGCGAGGTCACGATGACGGTGCCTTTCATGCGGGCATACACCGAACTGCTCGTGAAGACGTGCCACAAGCGGGGCGCTTTCGCGATCGGCGGCATGAGCGCGTTCATTCCGAACCGGCGGGATCCCGAGGTGACGCAGCGAGCGTTCCAGAAGGTGGCCGCCGACAAGAAGCGCGAGGCCGGCGACGGCTTCGACGGAACCTGGGTGGCGCACCCCGACCTGATTCCGGTCGCGCGCGCCGAGTTCGACGCGGTGCTCGGCGAGCGCCCGAACCAGGTCGGCCGGCAGCGCGACGACGTCGAGGTGACGGCATCCGATCTGCTCGATGTGCACATCGGCCTGCCGGTGACCTCGGCGGGGGTGAAGGCCAACGTGTCGGTGGCGATCCGCTACCTCGAAGCGTGGCTGCGGGGGCTCGGTGCCGTCGCGATCGACGATCTCATGGAGGATGCCGCGACCGCCGAGATCTCGCGCTCGCAGGTGTGGCAGTGGATCCACCAGGACCGCACCACCGAGGACGGCACTGCGATCACACGCGACCACGTCGAGAGCCTGATCGCCGAGGTGCTCGGCGAGGTCGAGCGCCGGGACGGGGACCGCTTCGCGGACGCGGCTGATGTGTTCCGCGATGTCGCCCTGCGCGACGAGTTCCCGGCGTTCCTGACGCTGACCGCGTACTCGCGCTTCCTCGTGGACGCCGACTAGGGGCCGCGCTCCCGCGCAGCGGGATGGCAACCGGACCGGGCGGGAGACCGCCCGGTCCCGGAACGCCCACACCCGATGGCCGCCCGGCGCAGCCTGGCGCACCCGGCTACGCTCGTAGGTGTGACTCAACGCGCTTCCCTGTCCCGCAAACTCTCCGCCATCGCCGAGTCCGCGACCCTCAAGGTCGACGCCAAGGCGAAGTCGCTGCAGGCCGCCGGCCGGCCCGTCATCTCCTACGCCGCCGGCGAGCCGGACTTCGCGACTCCGCAGTTCATCGTGGATGCCGCGGCCGAGGCCCTGCGCGACCCCGCCAACTTCCGGTATACGCCGGCAGCGGGTCTGCCGGTGCTCCGTGAGGCGATCGCCGCGAAGACGCTGCGGGACTCGGGGCTCGAGGTCGAGGCATCCCGGATCATTGTGACGAACGGCGGCAAGCAGGCCGTCTATCAGGCGTTCCAGGCCGTGGTTAACCCCGGCGACGAGGTGCTCCTGCCTGCGCCGTACTGGACGACGTACCCCGAAGCGATCGCACTCGCGGACGGCGTGCCGGTCGAGGTGTTCGCCGGCGCCGAGCAGGACTACAAGGTCACGGTCGAGCAGCTCGAGGCGGCACGGACCGACAAGACGACGGTGCTCGTCTTCGTGTCGCCCTCGAACCCCACCGGAGCGGTCTACACGCCCGAAGAGACCGAGGCCATCGGCGAGTGGGCCGTCGAGCACGGCATCTGGATCATCTCCGACGAGATCTATCAGAACCTCACTTACGAGGGCGCGCGTGCCGTCTCGATCGTCGAGTCGGTTCCGGATGCGGCATCCCAGACGATCCTCGTCAACGGCGTCGCGAAGACCTATGCGATGACCGGATGGCGAGTGGGCTGGATGGTCGGGCCTCAGGACGCGATCCGGCTCGCCGCCAACCTGCAGTCGCACCTGTCGAGCAACGTGAACAACATCGCCCAGCGAGCGGCGCTCGCGGCCCTCACCGGTCCCCAGACCGAGTCCGAGGCGTTCCGCGTCGCGTTCGACCGACGACGGCAGCTCATCACGGCGGAGCTCGCGAAGATCGACGGAGTGACCGTGCCGAACCCGCTCGGCGCCTTCTACGTCTATCCGGACGTGCGGGGGCTGCTGGGGCGGACCTGGCGAGGCAAGACGCCGACGACATCCCTGGAGCTGGCCGACCTGATCCTCGACGAGGCAGAGGTCGCCGTGGTGCCGGGCGAAGCCTTCGGCCCGAGCGGCTACCTCCGACTCTCGTACGCGCTCGGCGACGAGGCTCTGCTCGAGGGCGTGCGGCGCATGCAGGAGCTCTTCGCCTGACGCCGTGCTGCGCGTTCGGTTCGGCGCGTTTCGTCTCGCCTGCGGCTCGCTCAACGACCGGCGGGGTCGCGGGCACCGGTCGTTGAGCGCGGGAGCGCAGCGACCGAGACGAGACGCGCCCCAACGCGGCGAATGGTGCGGCTACAGCTCGACGTTCACCAGTATCGGCTCGGGCTGCAGGATGAGCCCGAACTCGGACTGCACCCGGCCCTGGATGAAGCGCGCCAGCTCGGCGAGCTCGCCCGCGGTCGCCGAGCCGCGGTTGGTGAGTGCGAGCGCGTGCTTCGACGAGAGCGCCGCGCGCGAACGCGGCAGCTTGAACCCCTTGCGCACGCCGGAGTGCTCGATGAGCCACGCGGCGCTGACCTTGACATCCGACTCGACCGACGGTCGCAGCGGGACGTAGCCGTCGAACGCGGCGAGCGGGATGACGAGCACCGGGTCGAGATCGGGTGTCACCGGCCAGCGCGGACACTCCGCCGGGAGCGTGCGGGCGAACGAGGCCGACACGATCGCGTTCTGGAAGAACGACCCTGCGCTGTAGGTGTCGGGGTCCTCGTCGTCGAGCACCATGCCCTTGCCGCGGCGCGTGGCGATGACGTGGTCGCGGATCCATGCGACGGAGACGGCCTCACCCCGCTGAAGCCCGAGGGCCGATCGCAGCTGCTCGCCGGCGATCGGCCGCTCGGAGTGGCCGACCTCGGCGAGTTCGAGGGTGACCGACAGGATGACGGCACGCCGGGCGGGCTCGGAACCGTAATGATGTTTCAGCGCCGACGTGCGGAAGCCGAGGCCCAGCTCGGCAGCGGGCACCACCGACACGTCGCCCGTCGACTCGTCGATGAGCTCGACCTCGACGAGCGTCTGGACGAGCTCCTGACCGTAGGCGCCGATGTTCTGAACCGGTGCCGCGCCGACGGTCCCCGGGATCCCCGACATCGCCTCGATGCCTGCAAGGCCCTCGCCCACCGCGTGGGCGACGAGGGCATCCCACTCATGCCCCGCCTGCACCCGCAGCCGTGCGAACCCGGGCCGGGGGGACGGCATCCGCTCGATTCCCTGGGTGCGCACTCGCACCACCGTGCCGTCGAAGGGCTCATCGCCGATGAAAAGGTTGGATCCGCCGCCGAGCACGAGCCACGGCTCGGCCTCGCTCCAGACCGAGCGAAGCGCGTGGACGAGCTCGTCCGCGGTCGCGGCATCGATCATCCGTGCGGGAGCGCCGCCGGTGCGCAGCGTCGTGAGCTGCGCCAGCGGGATCGGCGTGACCTCGGGCATCGGCTAGGCGAGACGGACGCGAGCCTGCGCCTTGACCAGGACCGTGGCTGCGTCGTACGTCACCGTCAGGTCGATGCGGGCGGTGTCTTCGTCGACCGCGCCGACCTTGGCTACGACCGACACGTCGGCCCCCTCTTCGGCGTCGACCACGACGGGGCGCGTGAAGCGCACGCCGTAGTCGATGATGCGGCCGACATCCCCGAGCCACGGGACGAGCGTCTGCACCGCCAGGCCCATCGTCAGCATCCCGTGCGCGAGGACGCCGGGCAGGCCCACGGCCGCGGCGATGTCGTCGCGGTAGTGGATCGGGTTGAAGTCCCCGGATGCGCCGGCGTAGCGCACGAGCGACTCGCGGGTGAGGTGCACGGTGCGCTCGGCGACGACATCTCCGACAGTGAGCGCGCTCATGCGTCGTCCTGCCCGACGAGCAGGACGGACGTGGCGGTGACGACGTGGCCGCCTGCGGCATCCGTGATCTCGGTGTCGCTCGTGACCATCGCGTTGCCCCCGAGGGTGCGGATGCCGGTCACCACGACCTGTGCGGTCAGCTCATCGCCCGCGACGATGGGCCGGCTGTAGCGGAAGCGCTGCTCGGCGTGGAGGGTGCGAGCGAGCACGATGCCCGAGTCGGGTTCGGCGAGGAGCTGCTGCAGCGTCTGCTCGGCAACAGCGATCGCGAAGGTCGCCGGTGCGACGACATCGGTGTAGCCCAGGGCGTGCGCGGCCTCCGGGTCGGTGTGCTGCGGATCATCCGCGAACACGGCACGGGCGAACTCCCGCACCTTCTCGCGGCCGACGACGTACGGGGGCGTCGGCGGGAAGACGCGACCGACGAGATCGGGGTTCACTGGCACCGTGCCATCCTACTGAGGAGGCGCAGCCCGCCCGGGGCGCGGGCGCCGCGCGGGCTGACCGCGCAGCGCGCGGAGGGCCATCTGGCCCGCGATCACGACGAGGAACACCGCGAAGAGGACGTTCGCGGTGAACGGGTTGATGAGCGTCGCGATCCACGCGCCGAGCGCCGTCGTGGTGCAGGCGGCGAGACCGATGAGCGCAGCCGCGAAGAGGTCGACGTTGTGGCGCCGGAAGTTGCCGATCGTGCCCGAGACCGCGGTCGGGATCATCATGAGCAGCGACGTGCCCTTGGCGATCAGATCGCTCGCGCCGAAGAGGATCATCAGCGCCGGGACGACGATGATGCCGCCGCCCACGCCCAGCAGCCCGGCGAGCGTTCCGGTGATCACACCGAGGATGATGAACCCGATGACCGTCACCGCGTTGAGCGGCAGCTCTGCATCACGTGAGGGGATCACGATGAAGAGGCTCACGATCACCGCCACGAGGAAGCCGACGAACGACCACCGCAGCACGGTCAGCGAGAGACGCGGCAGCAGCCACGTGCCGATCTGGGCGCCGCCGACGGCGCCTGCGGCGAGGATCAGCGCAGGGATCCACGCGACGGAACCGTGGATCGCGTAGGAGACCACCCCGACGGTCGCCGTCGGCACGATCGCGGCGAGCGAGGTGCCCGCCGCGAAGCGCTGGTCGAAGCCGAGGATCAGCACGAGCAGCGGCACGATCACGGTGCCGCCGCCGACTCCGAACAGACCCGACATGAGGCCGGCCAGCAGCCCGACGCCGATGCACGTCAAGACGAAGCGCGCGCTGCGGGGGCGCGCATCCGGAACGCTCATGGATCAGTCCGCGCTGTAGAAGTCGTCGATCGCCCAGCCGTCTGCGACGGGCACCACCACGTACTCGTAGTCCGCCTGGTAGGGCTGCGGCTGGTCCGTCTTGTTGCCGTCCTGGTCGTAGATGCTCGTGAAGGACTCGGTCGTGAATACCGAGATGGAGTCTCCGACCTGCTCGATCGACGTCACCGTGAGCAGGTAGTCATCGGTCGCATCCGTGAAGTCCTGCGCCACCGTCGTGAATGCATCGCAATCGGGGACCTCGATCCCCGTGCGGAAGTCCTCGGTGGTCGCCTTCAGGAAGGCGTCGCAATCGACCGTCTGGTAGGCGCGGTCATAGAGTTCGACGGTGTCCACCGCCGCCTGCTCATCGGCATTGGACGGGAGAGCGTCCGAGGGCTGCGCTGTGGAGGTCCCTCCCGGCGACTGGCTGGACGAAGCGCCCCCTGACGGGAGGGCCAGGAAGTAGAGAGGGATCAGCACGGCGAACCCGATCACGATGCCGAGGACCACGACGCCGAGGATCACCCATACGATCCACAGCCGGGACTTGTGGGGCTCGGTCGCAGCGATGAACGCGCCGCCGTCCGTCGGGTATTCCCCGGCATAGCCACCCGGGTAGGTGACTCCCGGTGTCGCGGCGAATCCGCCGGGATAGGCCTCCCCCGAAGCGGGGTACAGCGGCATGGTCTCGGCATCCGCCGCCATGCCCGGGTACAGCGGCACGGTCGCCTCGGTCGGCTGCCGTTCGGGCTCCTCGACGTCGGGCGTCGCGACGTGCTCGGTCCAGTTCGCGCCGTCCCACCAGCGCATCGCCCCGTGTCCGTCGTCGTACCAGCCCGGGGGCGTCGTCGTCATGACGGCAAGACTACCGCCGGCCGGGTGCCGCCGACGTGCGAGAGCGGATGCCGGAGGCTCCGGCATCCGGTCTCGGCACGGCGGTCAGCGGCTGCTGAAGGCGGCGTCGAACGCCGCTTTCGGAGGCGGAAGCATAGGCCGCAGATCGCGCATTGGCAACCCGGCGTCGAGGCCGAGACCGACGACCTATCTTCGTCGCATGCGCATCGCAGCGGTGCGGGGAACCCGACCGGGAACCGTGTCGGCGAGGACTCCGCAGCCGGCGGTCGCGCAGCCAGACGTCAGTGGCACGGCGCCACTCCGGTGAGGAGAACACATGGGTACGGATGACATGAAGCACTCTGCCGAAGAGATGAAAGGCAAGGCCAAGGAGACCGTCGGCGACTGGACCGACAATCAGTCGCTCCAAGCCGAGGGCAAGGCCGATCAGGCCATGGCGAATGTGAAACAGGCCGGTGACGACGTCAAGGACGCCCTCACCGACGACAAGTGACGTAGTCGTCACGGGTGCCCCCGCTCTCAGAGCGGGGGCACCGTTCCGCCGTCGTGTGAGGCGGCGCGGACGACGCGACGGGAGACGACCACGACTGACCAGCGGATCCGGATCGGGACGTCGGGGTGGAGCTACGACCACTGGGAGTCCGTGCTGTACCCGCCCGGACTTCCTGCCGGCGATCGGCTCGCCCGATATGTCGCGGAGTTCGACACCGTCGAGCTGAACGCGAGCTTCTACCGGTGGCCACCGACATCCCGCTTCCTGAGCTGGCGGCGCCGCCTGCCCTCGGGATTCGCGATGTCGGTGAAGGCGGCGCGTGGGCTCACGCACGGCAGGAAGCTGTACGGCCCCGAGGAGTGGATCACGCGGATGGGCCAGGGGTGGCACGAACTCGGCGACAGGCGCGCCGTCGTCATCGCCCAGCTGCCGCCGTCGATGCAGCGGGACGACGACCGGCTCGCGTACTTCCTCAGCCGGATTCCGGATTGGATGCCGACAGCCGTCGAGTTCCGCCATCCGTCATGGGATGCCGAGCCCGTGTTCGAACTGCTTGCACGGCACCGCGCGGCGTATTGCGTGATGAGCGGTGCAGGTCTGCCCTGCAGGCTCCGGGCCACGAGCGAGATCGTGTACGTTCGGCTGCACGGGCCGAGTCATGACAGCCTCTACGGCGGTTCCTACTCGGACGAGGATCTCGGATGGTGGGCCGATCGGCTCATCGAATGGCGCGAGTCCGGCCACCGCGTGCTGGCCTACTTCAACAACGACGGTGGCGGAAACGCCGTGCGCAACGCGCGAACACTCAAGGAGTTCGTCAGCGCGCGCAGCTAGCCGGCACCCGTGCCGACAGCGACCGGCAAGTCATCGACGCCTTAGACGATGGAAGGCCGGGTGCTCCGTCGGATCGTTGACGCCGGCACCGTGCCGGAGGATCCTTGACCTGCCGAGCATGGGGTTCGGCCCGTTGGTTAGGAACAGAAATGCCTGAAGCACTGGAACATGAAGAGATCACGGCCCGGTTCGTCAAGTCTCAATCGTTGAACTTCGACGCGATCGGAAAGTTCGTGACCGAGATCGGACCGGAACTGGTCGAGCGCGACGCGGGCCTGCACGGAGTAATCTTCGGCAAGTTCAGCACGATCGCCTGCGTGCTCAGGGCAGACGATGTCGAGCGGTTCTTCGGAGGCGGCGGCATGCGAGGCTTCGCGGGCTTGGCTGACGCCCTCAATGTGACAAACAGGTAGCAGCAGTGGGCTCGTCCGTCGACTTCGGATCGGCGGCACGCGACAGCCGGTCTCACACCGACGTGGGATGGCCGGCCGAGGACTTGGAACGGCGGCTGATCGGAGCGCTCGACTTCGCCGCGGCCGTCGTCTCCGAGTTCGGCGAATCCGGGTACGCCGACGAGGTGCGGCCGGCCCTGGGCTTCGGACCCGAGAAGGTCATCGCAGAGGCGACGATGCTCGCGTACGCCGCGGCGGGGGTGACTCAGGCTACGGCGGTCGTGGACCGCGTCGACGCGCTGGCACGACAGCTCGTCCCTCACGTCCGGTCACCGCAGGCTCTTGCGGACATGGTGCTGAATCCGGACAGAGTCTTCAAACGCTGTGTCCCGCACGTCCTGCTCAGCGTCCTCGGGTTTCACGACGACCTGTTCGACGATTTCGCGTTCGAGCGCTGTCAGAGGACGATGACCCACGCGGTCGATGAACCCGCGACTGTGCACGCGGAGCGGCGGTGGATCGGAGAGGTATGGAAGCGACCGCTTCGGCAGTTGGTCGACGGCGAAGCGGGGACGGCGCTGCACCAGCCGCTGGAGCTGCTGACCGACTCGAGAGAAGACGCCTACGGGCTCACGCACCTCCTGTTCTACGTCTCCGATTTCGGCCGAGCCCCCCGTCGCAACTTCGGACGACCGATCGAGGAGCTCCTGAAGGACGTCGATGCGCTCGTCGTGCGCTACCTCGACGAAGAGGACTACGACCTGACCGCCGAGCTGTTGATGGCGTGGCCGCAGCTCAGGGAACCTTGGAGTCCGACAGCGACGTTCGCCTTCCGCGTGCTCGCTGACCTCGAGGATCAGGTGGGTGTCCTGCCCTGCGGCAATCTGGATCCGAAGCGCCTCACCGCCCTCGACGGCGAGGAACGCCGACGCTACGCGCGCGCCGCCTCCTATCACACCGCGTTCGTCATGGGCTTTCTGTGCGCAGCGTCCCTTCGCCATGGCATGGCACCGCCTCGCGGCATCCGCGGACCCGAGTATGCAGAAGGCGCGGTTTCGGCACTCGAAGTCCGGCTGGGCTCTGACCGACGACACTGGCGCTCCGCGCTCGAGCGGTGCGACCCCTCGGAACGGCGCACGCTGGTACCGACCTTGAACGAACTTGTCGTCATGAGAGCACTCCGTCGTCGTGACTTCCGTGAGGCCGAAGAGTGCCGGGTGGCGGCGCAGTTGTTCGGGGTGCCGCCCGACGCGTGGCAGAACGCAGCGAGCGAGACTCTGGATGCGATCACACAAGGGATCGTCGTCCGGGAAAGGGAGTCGGGCAACGATTGACGCAGTGACGACTACCTCCTGCACCGATAGAGAGTCGAAACCGCCACCGCGTCGCAGACTAGTCACATGACCGGCGATCCGCGGCGATGGGTGCTCCATGTCGACCTCGACCAGTTCATCGCCGCCGTCGAGGTGCTGCGGCATCCCGAGCTCACCGGCAAGCCGCTCATAGTCGGAGGTCGCGGGGACCCCACCGAGCGCGCGGTGGTGTCGACCGCGTCGTACGAAGCCCGCGAGTTCGGTGTCGGCTCCGGGATGCCGCTGCGCATAGCCGCGCGCAAGGCTCCCGACGCGGTGATCCTTCCGGTGGATGCCGCCGCCTACACCGCAGCCTCGGAAGAGGTCATGGCAGCCCTGCGCGAGCAGCCCGGAGCGGTCGTGCAGGTGCTCGGCTGGGACGAGGCCTTCGTCGGCGTCTCGACCGATGACCCGGAGGCATACGCGCGTGGCATCCAGGCGGCGGTCCTCGATCGGACGGCCCTGCACTGCAGCGTCGGGATCGGCGACACGCTCGTCCGCGCGAAGGTCGCGACCGGGTTCGGCAAGCCGCAGGGCGTCTTCCGGCTGACCGCCGAGAACTGGCTCGAGGTCATGGGATTCCGGCCGACGATCGAGCTCTGGGGAGTCGGCACCAAGATCTCCCGGCGGCTGGCGGGTCTCGGCATCCAAACCGTCACCGACCTGGCCACCGCCGACACCGACCCTCTCGTCGCGGAATTCGGGCCGAGGATGGGCCTCTGGTACGCGCAGCTGGGGCGCGGCGACGGCTCATCGGTGGTCGACGATACGCCCTGGGTGCCCCGCGGGCACGGACGCGAGACGACGTACCAGCAGGATCTCGCGGAGCCCGCTCAGATCGACGGCGCTGTTCGGGAGCTGCTCGCTCAGGTGCTCGCCGATGTCCGCGCCGAGGGCAGACCTGTCGTCGGCCTCACCTTGAAGGTGCGGTACGCGCCGTTCTTCACGAAGATCTACACGAAGAAGATCCCCACGACCTTCGACCCCGATCTGGTGCTGGCGAAGACGATGGAGCTGGTCGAGAGGATCGAGCCCGATCGTCCGGTGCGCCTGCTGGGCGTCCGCGCCGAGATGGCCATGCCGGACGACGCGAGGGAGGGTCACTCCCCCACACGCAGCGGCTGGTAGTCCCGCTACCAGGCGTATGCCTCGGGAGCCTGGCCGCCAGGGCCGGGGAAGAGCTCATCCAGGGCTGACAGATCCTCGTCGCTCAACCGGATCTCCAGGGCGGACACGGCTGACTCGAGCTGCTCGACCGTACGGGGCCCGATGATGGGGCCGGTCACCCCCGGTTGATGCAGCAGCCAGGCGAGCCCGAGCGACGACGGGGTCCATCCTCGCTCCTGCGCGAACCGCTCGTACGCGTCGAGCTGGTCCCTGCGCTCCTCTCGCGCCGACTTCACTCCGGCGGAACCCGATCGCGCAGTCGGGTCGGACGATCCCCCGCTCAGCAGCCCGCCGGCCAGCGGCGACCACGGGATGATGCCGAGGCCGTAGTGCTGGGCCGCAGGGATCACCTCGAGCTCGATCGACCGCTGCGCGAGGTTGTACAGCGACTGCTCGCTGACGAGTCCGAGGAAGTTCCGCTGCTGCGCGACCTCGTTCGCCTGCGCGATGTTCCACGCCGCGAAGTTCGAGCTGCCCGTGTAGACGACCTCGCCGCGCGCGACGAGGACCTCCATCGACTGCCAGAGCTCGGGCCACGAGATGTGCCGGTCGATGTGGTGGAACTGGTACAGGTCGATCCGGTCGGTCTGCAAGCGGCGCAGGGATCCGATCGCCTCACGGCGCACCTGCCACGCTCCCGCGCCGCGGGCGTTGACGACGTCTCCCTCGGGCGTCGGATCGACCATCGGCGAGTGAACCTTGGTCGCGAGGACGATGTCGTCGCGCACACCGGGCCTCGCCGAGAACCAGCGCCCGATGATCTCCTCGGTCAACCCGCGACCGCCTGAGCCGCCGTATCCGTTGGCGGTGTCGAAGAAGTTGACACCCAGCTCGAGCGCTCGATCCATGATCGCGAACGCGTCCTCTTCCGAGGTGCGGTCGCCGAAGTTCATCGTGCCCAGCACGATGCGCGACACCGAGGTTCCTGTCCGACCGAGGTACGTGTAGTCCATAGGCCCATCGTCACACACCCGTCCCGCCGGATCCGCAGAATCCCACCCCGCTCCCCTGAACCCGGAGCCTCGACGCCACAAGCGGCGGAGCCGGCGACGGTTTCGCCGCTTGTGCGCGCGGGATGACGGCATCCGGCGCCGGCGGTCGCGGGCTACTCGCCGGGCGGTGCCTGGTTCACCGGGGCTTTGAGGAACGCCTCGACCGCGTCGGCGACCGTCGGGTAGATGTGCGCATTGTCGAACGATTCGAGCGTGCCGTATGCGCGAAGCGCCCCCATCAGCGTGGGGTCGACGGCGGCGAGCGCGAACACCCGCTGCTCTTCGTGCAGCGCCGTGATGAGGTCGGCGAGGTTGAGGCTCGCCGAGTAGTCGACGTCACCGATCGACGAGCAGTCGAGCACCAGCCAGCGGACGGGCGTCGGTGCGCCGTCGATGAGCTTGCGGATCTCGTCGACGAACAGGCTGGCGTTCGCGTAGAACAGGCGGGCGTCGAATCGGAACACGATGAGTCCGGGCAGGCTCTCGGAGCCCGCCGTCGCGGCGACGTAGGTCGGCGCGCCCGCCTTGTCGACGCCCACCAGGAAGTCCTTCGGTGAGTAGGCCCGTCGCACCAGCTCGACGATCGACAGCATGATCGCGAGGATGATGCCCTGTTCGACTCCCCAGCTGAACACGACGATGGCGGTGAAGCAGGCGATGACGAACTCACTCACCCGGGCGGCGCGGATGCGGTTCAGACCCTTGAAGTCGACGAGCCCGAGCCCGATCATGAAGACGATCGCGGCGAGCACAGCGACGGGCATGTTCGTGAGGAATCGCGTCAGGAACAGCACGACGATCAGCACGACCACCGACATGGCGATGTTCGCCATCTGGCTGCGGCCACGCTGCTCGTCCAGGATCTCGGTCTTCGTGGGGCTGCCGTTGACGACGAACGTGCCGGTGAGACCCGCCGCGAAGTTCGCGCCCGCCAGTCCCACGATGTCCCGATTGATGTCGACGCGCTGACTGTGCTTCATCGCGAAGCTGCGCGACGTCGCCGCGCTCTGCGCGATGATCAGGAAGAAGCACGACAGCGCGACGCCGATGACCGCCGGGATGTCGCTGAGCGTGATGCCCGCGGGCAGGCCGAAGGGCGGCAGCCCGCCCTGCACGGGACCGATCACTGCGACCCCGTGGCTCGATGCGTCGAGCGCGTTGGACACGATGATCGACAGGATGACGGCGATCACGGCTCCCGGGATGTTCCGGCTGATGAGCCGGCATCCGACGATGATGACGAGCGTCCCGGCCGCGAACAGGACCGTCCATGCATTCGCGTCGCCGATGTGCGTGATCATGTACCACTGCTGCTCGAACCAGTTGCCCTTCCCCTTGGGGATCCCCAGCATCCCTGGGATCTGACCCGTCAGGACCTGGATGCCGACTCCCGTGAGGAACCCGATCAGCACCGATGCGCTCAGGAAATCGCCGAGGAACCCGAGCCGCAGCAGGCGGGCGAGCACCAGCAGGACGCCGCAGACGAGCGCGACCAGGCTCGTCCACGCGACCCACTCCGCCGTGTTCGGCGACAGGCCCGCGATGCCGAGGCCGGCGAGGCCGGCGGCGAGGATCGCCGCCGTCGCGGAATCGGCGCCGACCACCAGCAGCCGCGACGACCCGAGCAGGGCGAACAGCAGCGTCGGGAAGATGATCGTGTACAGCCCGGTGATGACAGGCGTCTGGGCGATCGAGGTGTAGCCCATGACCTCGGGGATCGCAATCGCAGCCAGGGTGACCCCGGCGATCAGGTCCGCCGACAACCAGCTGGGCTTGTACTCGCGCATCCATTCCGGCACGACTCTCGAGATGGCGGCCATCCTCTTCCCTCACGTTTCTCTTCCAGGAACGGCGTGCGCCGTCAGACCAGCAGTCGCCGTATCTCGGCGAGCTTCTTCTCCGAATCGTCGAGGCGCTTGCGAAGCGCCTCCACCGGCGGCAGTTCGTTCGCGGGCTGCTCGCTGTCGGGTGCGGGTGCGGCTTCGGCATCCGCGTCCTTCGGCGACAGGAAGACCGTCGCGAGATACCCCGTGAACGTCCCGAAGATGCCGACGCCCACGACGATGATGACGACGCCGCACAGCCGGCCGAGGTCGGTGACCGGATACTGGTCGCCGTAGCCGACGGTCGAGATCGTGACGATCGTGTACCACAGGGCGTCGGACGCGGACGTGATGTTCGCGCCCGCGGCGTGCTGTTCGATCGCGAGCATCGTCAGGCTCCCGAACTGCAGCACGAGGATCCCCATGAGCAGCAGCACGTACAGAGCGCTGCCGGCGCGGTCCCTGACGAGGGTGCGCCCGATCGTGCGGATGCCGACCTTGCGGAGCAGTCGATACACGCGGATCAGGCGGAAGATCCGCAGGATCTTCAGCTGCGGAAAGGGGAGGCTGGCCAGCAGATCGGCCCAGCCGAAGTGCCTGAAGAAGTAGGCGCTCGCCGAAGGGGCGGTGGAGATCCGATAGCTGAAGTCGCACAGGAAGATGAGGCTGAAGAGCCCGTTCATCACGTCGAGGACCGTGTCGAGCGACTTCTGGTGGACGAAGAGGAGCAGCACCAGGTTGAGGATCGAGAGGATCGACAGGATGCCGATGAAGATCTCATAGCCGGTGCTCTTCAGTTCGCTTCGTGGCTTCTTCATGGCCTCACCCATCGCTCGCGGATCCTTGAGCGTAGGCCCGCGTGCGACGCGGCGGACTCACCCGCCATGGATGATTCCGCCGCAGCACCCTGACGACGATGCTGGTGCGGGATACTGGCGCGGTGACGCCTGAAGCTCTCCACGCCTACTGCAGCGCCAAGCCGGGTGCCTGGGAGGACGAACCCTGGGAGGGCGACGTCGTGTTCAAGGTGGGCCCGCGCGAGCGCGCCAAGATCTTCGTGTTCTACGGCAACGGGCGCTCGATCGGGGTCAAGGCTGCCAAGAGCCGGGACGAAGCCGACGAATGGCTGCTGCGATATCCCGACGATGCGAGGGTTTCGCCGTACATCGGAAGATCCGGTTGGAACGTGTTGAATGCCGGCGGAGGCATTCCCGACGACGAGCTCCGCGAGGCGATCGACACGTCGTACGAGCTCGTCCTGGCGACCCTGCCGAAGAAGCTCCGGGACTTCGAGGCGACGTAGCCGTCAGGACGCTACGCGGTCCACCAGGGCCGCAGCGGCAGATCGACGGCGTCGCCGCGCGCATCGGGCCTGACCGCCAGCACCTGGTGCAGCTGGATGCCGCCCGACTCGAAAGCGAGTCGTGATCCGGCCATGTACAGGCCCCACACTTTGGCGGCAGGAAGTCCGACCTCGTCGACCGCCTCGTCCCAGTGCTCGACGAGATTGGCGCACCAGTCGCGCAGCGTCAATGCGTAGTGCGGACGCAGATTCTCTTCGTGCAGCACCTCGAGACCGGCATCCTGGGCCTCGCTGATGATGCGGCCCGAGCCGGTGAGCTCTCCGTCGGGGAAGACGTACCGGTCGATGAATCCCTGCGCCGATGGCTCGGTCTTGTTGTCGGAACGGGTGATGCAGTGATTGAGCAGCAGCGCGCCCGGGCGCATCCGCGACCTCAGGAAGCGGAAGTACGCCGGGTAGTTGCGGACGCCGATGTGCTCGAGCAGCCCGATCGACGACACCGCGTCGAAGCCCCCCTCCGCGATGTCCCGATAGTCGCCGAAGCGGACCTCGGCCCGCTGGGTCAGGCCCTCCTCGGCGATGGCGCGCTGAGCCCACGCGGTCTGCTCCCGCGACAGCGTCACCCCGATCGCCGTGACGCCACGACGCGCGGCGTAGCGCACCATCCCGCCCCAGCCGCACCCGACGTCGAGCAGCCGGTCGCCGGGCCTCAGCCGCAGCTTCTCGAACACGAGCCGGTACTTGTTCTCCTGTGCTTCCTCGAGCGATGCGACGGGGCTCGGATAGCAGGCGCAGGTGTAGGTCATCGACGGCCCCAGCACCCATTCGTAGAACGTGTTCGACACGTCGTAGTGGTGGTGGATCGCCTCGGCGTCGCGATTCCTGCTGTGCCGGAGTCCTTGGGCCGCGCGCCGCCAGCGCGGCGGCACCTCCTGCGGCGGCGGCGCGATCGGCCTCATGTGCTCGAAGCCGATGGAGCGGATGACCTGGGCCATCACGCGCGGCGAGGGTCGTGCGAACTCGAGGTTGTCCGCGAGCGCCTTGAGCAGCTGATAGGGATCGCCCGGGTGCACGCCGCGGATGTCGATGTCACCGGCGATGTAGGCCCGGGCAAGTCCGAGATCACCTCGGCCGGTGGCGAGATAGGTGGTTCCGCGTGGCGTCTTCAGGTCCAGTCCGAAAGACGCGTCGGGTGGCCCCGCCGAACTCCCGTCGTACGCCGTGATCCGCAGCGGCAGCCGACTCCCTGCGAAGATCTCGAGCACCTCCGCCAGGGTGAGCCGTCCCGGCGTCGGCGTTGCGGCGGCGTCCGCGGGTTCCGCGGGGCCTGCGGCATCCGAGCGCTCCCTGAATGTGGTCATCTCCGTTGGACCGCCTTCGCGTACAGGTCGAGCAGACGTGAATCGGAGTCGTACCGCTCCTTCACCGCCCGATAGGCGTCTCCGCCATAGAGTTCGTCGAATTCCTCCCGGGGGTAGAACGAATCCGAGTACAGCGACTTGTGCCCCTCGAGTTCGCTCACCGTGCGCTCGATCATCCGGTTCGTCTCGCCCTCGGTCGATCCGACCGGCACCGTCGACCAGAAGCCCACGTTGACGTACGTCTCGTGCGGCCGGATCGGATACAGCGGCCAGCCGTCATCGTCACGCACCCGCAGCGGGCACAGCCAGATCGGCTGGATCGGGACGTTCGCCAGGAACCAGTCGAGGAACTCGGCGCAGCGTTCGATCGGCACCTCGATGTCCTGGATCACGCGCTCGCGCGGCGGCCGCCCATGGAGCTTCTCGAGACGATCGCCGATGTCGAACCGCCGCTCGAGCCTCATGAGCTTCCAGTACGAGCTGCTGCGCCGGTAGCGCCGCGGCCAGACGCGGCGGACGAGCGGATGCTGCGCACCGAACGCCTCCGAACACCAGAACCAGTCGGCATCCCACCGCCAGAGGTAATCGTGGATGGTCAGCCGGTCGTCCTTGCGGCCCTCATCGTGCTGGATCGATCGGTAGTAGATCTGCTGGCCGGTGTAGTCGCTGACGGGGCCGGATGCCGCCGTCTGCACGCCCACGCACAGATAGCTCTCGTCGGCGCTGAACACCACGCCGTCGAGGTAGTCGACCGCGACTCCGTCGAGCTGACCGGTCTCGACGATGCGATCCATCGCCGCCACCAGCTCGGCGAGCGCATGGAACCGCAGATGCGTGAGGGCCACGAACGGCTTCGCGACCTCGAGATCGATGCGCAGGCGCACGGCGTAGCCGAGCGTCCCGTACGAATTCGGGAAGGCGCGGAACAGATCGGCATGCTCGCTCGGCGAGGCGGTGACCACCTCTCCCGCTCCGGTCAGGATGTCCATCTCGCACACCGATTCATGCGGCATCCCGTTGCGGAACGATGCCGACTCGATGCCGAGTCCGGTCACGGCGCCCCCGACGGTGATGGTCTTCAGCTGCGGCACCACCAGCGGCGTCAGGCCGTAGGGCAGGGTGGCGGCGACGAGGTCCTCATAGGTGCACATGCCTCCGACGTCGGCCGTCCGGGTGTCGGGATCGACCGCCAGGACACCGGTCAGTCCCGACGTGTCGAGGCCGGCGGCCGCTGTCCTCGCGCGTGATCGGAACAGGTTCGAGGTGCGCTTCGCGAGCCGCACCGTCGCCGCCGGCGGGACAGCGCGATAGCTCTCGAGAAGTCGCTCTACGCCGGCGACGTGAGCGGTCCGTGCGTCGGTTGCTGGAGCGGACACGGCTCCACGCTAGTCCGCGGCCGATTCCGTGAGAAGGGAGAAGGGTGTCGCCGTTCCGGCTGGGCCAGCCGGATCCTCCGCAGGTGGGCGGGTGCTGTGCTTTGCGACGCGCCTGTCGCGAATCCAGCACCAGACCCACATGAGACCCAGCAGCCCGGCGCCATACGCGACCGCTTCGATCGAACGGGTGTCCGGGCGCCAGAAGACGGGCATGAGGATGACGAACGTGCTGAGGATCACGTAGCAGTCGAGGCTCCGCCGGCCGATGCGACCCAGCTCCCCGGCTAATCGTGGCGCACGTTCGCTCAGCGGCGCGAGCGCGCCGTAGAGACCGCCGATCACCGCGAGCGCGAGCAGGATGGTCCCGAGCCCGAGGGCACCGTCGTCGAAGAGCCAGTCGACGAACCGCCAGCTCCCCGCCTGCGCGTCGGGAATCACGCGCAATCGCACTCGCGCGAGCGCGCCCGCCGACGCGGCCACAACGAGAAGGCTCGTCCAGCCGCTAGGGCGGCGCAGCCGTCCGCGAATCGCGCTCCAGAACCAGCCGATCGCGAGTGCTGAGAAATACAGCGCCTGCCAGGTGGCCCAGTCGATCTGCCCCTGCACGCCCGGCATGCGCGGGAGCGTGAATGCATCGGGAAAGACCTGACCGGCGATGTACAGGGCGATCGTCATCGCCCCAAGGATCCAGGGCTTCCTGCGCAGCAGCGCCCAGGTCGCGATCGGCGTCAGCAGCAGCAGGATGACGTACAGCGACAGGATCGAGGCGTTGGTCGGGTTGATCTGAAGCGTGAGCGCCGCGAGCACCGGCTGCCACCAGGCATCGAAGTCATGCGCCCCTGCATAGCGGGCGTCCTGCAGCGGGCTCAGAGTCGCCACCACGAACGCGAGTGCGCAGATCGCGACGTGGGCGGCGTACACGACGCCGGCGCGGTGCCACGCTTTGGTCCGTGCCGCTTTGAAACCGAGCCGTTCCGCCGTCGCCCGATGCACCATGCCGACGACGAGGCCCGAGAGCAGGACGAAGCCCATCGCGCCGTCGAACCACAGCAGGGCATGGGTGGCGCCGTAGACGACGCTCCCGGCGGCGACGTGCGCGGCCGTCATGCTCACGATGCAGAACGCGCGGAGTACGTCGATCGTCAGATCGCGCCGCCGGGGGCGAGCAGCTATCTGCACCGATCGCTCCCCTCGTTCAGAGCCGGACGAGTGAACGAGACGAGTCTACGGATGCGCCGTTTCGAGCATGTGACGACCAGTGGCGTGCGACGTGAACGATCCCTGGCCGAATCCCGCGAGGGGTCTGCATCGGAACCTCTGCCGGCGGGATGCGCCCATCAGCACGCCTCAGTCGAACGTGACACGGATGAGAGGACTGTCCGCGATCCAGCGGTGCGGTCGCGCAACTCGCCGCGGCGATCCCCGCCGGATGTAGAGGTCGTCGATGCCGGCGATGATCGCGCCGAGGAGCGCCGTCCTGTCGTCCGCATCGGTGACCGGTGTCGCCGCTGCCGGAAGGTCGACGGTCACGCCGTGCATGAGATGGAATGTGAAACGCGGATGGGCGAGCAGGTTCGCGTACCAGCCACGCGGACCCGGCAGGCCGGTGAGGTAGACGGTGCCGTCGACGCTGTGGAACCAGATCTCGATGCGGCGCGGCTGGTTGGATCGGGCGCCGATCGTGGTGATGTCCACCGTGTGATCGGCCATCGTCGAGTCCGGCCCCAGTGCGAGTGCGTTCGCGATCTCGGCATCCATCAGATCGCAAGTCCAAGTGCGGCTGTTCCACGTGCGGCGCGTGCCCGCGCGGCTCGGGTGGATGTCGGACGCTTCCGCAAAGCTGGCGACATGGCTGCTTTCGACCATCTCGGCATCACCGTCGACGATCTGCCGCACTCGATCGCACAGTTCGATCCGGTGATGGAAGCACTCGGATTCACCCGCCTCGACGCGGACGGCTCGGTCTCGTGGCAATCGGATGACGAACTCGAACTGATCCTGTTTCCCGCCCGCGAAGCGGGCACGGGTCCTCACCGGCACGGCCGGGTGGGGTGGCAGCACCTCGCCTTCGCCGTCGATTCGCAGGCTGAGGTCGATCGGCTGCATGCCATCGCGCTCGGCGCCGGCTGGTCGGCGGTGCGTGAACCGAAGACGTATCCGCGGTTCAACGAGCGCTACTACGCGTCGTTCGTGGAGGACGACAACGGCATCCGGCTCGAGTTCATGCACAATCCGCCGCACTGAGTGCGGTCAGCCTTCGTCGAGGTGCTCCGCGCCGAACCAGCGCGTGAGCGCGTCCGTGAGCGGTTCGGTGGTTCCGGCTTCGACCCAGGCGACGTGTCCGTCCGGTCGGACGAGCACTGCGCTGGGCGACGCGACTTCGCCGAGCACAGGCAGCTCCCATCTGCCGGTGAACCGCACGTCGATCGCGCGTACCCGGTCTCTCCATGGTCCGACGTCGATCCGCCGTCGACCGAAGTCCAGCAGCAGAGGCCGGGCATCGTGCAGGAGTGCATACACCGGCGTCGGACCGGCCGGGGTGTCGAGGTCGAGGTCCGGCATCCGTCGCCCGAGGAGCGGATGGCCGTCGCCGAGGTCGTACGCGACATCCAGTCCGTGGATGCGTGCGGCGATCTGCGCGCGCGACGACGCGGTCATCAACAGGTCGTCGATGGTCTCGCTCAGGGCCGCGGTGCGGGGGTCCGCGCGCTGCAGGACCGTCTGCGCCATCGAGAGCCGGAGCGCACGCGCGCCGGCAGGGTGCCGCTCGGCGTGGTACGTGTCGAGCAGCGACCCCGGCGAGATGCCCGAGACGACCTGGGCGAGCTTCCATCCGAGGTTCACGGCATCCTGGATGGCCAGCCCGATCCCCTGGCCGCCCGCGGGATAGTGGATGTGCGCGGCATCCCCGACGAGAAGGACTCGCCCGCTGTGGTAGGACGCGGCTTGGCGAGTCGCATCGGTGAACCGCGAGATCCAGGTCGGGTCGTGTACGCCGAAGTCGCTTCCATAGACCGTGACGAGCGCGTCGCTGAGGTCGGCGAGGCTCGGTTCGGCGGCGGTGCGGAGCTCACGTTCCGTCGTCACGACCCGGTACGTGCGCCCGTCCGGCAACAGCTGCAGACCGTGCACACCCGACTCGTCCTGGCGTATGCCCGGTGGCGGCTCCTGTCTGAGGCCGACCTCGGCGATGAGGTTGCTGCGCGTAGCCTCCCAGCCGGGGAAGTCGATACCGGCCGCCTTGCGGATGACGCTGCGACCGCCATCCGCCCCGACGACATAGGTCGCACGCATCGTCTCGCCGTCGTCGAGCACGACGTCGACGCCGCTCTCGTCCTGGACGAAGCCGGTCACCTGATTGCCCCGCACGACGTGGACCCCCAGCTGCTCGATCCAGCCGGCGAGGATCGGCTCGATCCGGTTCTGCCAGATGGCCAGCCCATACGGATGCCGCGTCGGCAGGCCGCCGATGTCCAGCACCGATGAGCCGAACCGCGCGGTCTGCGCGATCTGCCCTTCGGCCAGGAACCGATCGGCGATCCCGCGCTGGTCGAGGATCTCGATGGTGCGCGAGTGGAATCCGCCCGCGCGGGACCCCGTCAGATCCGATATCGCGCGGCGCTCCACGACGGTCGCGTCGACGCCCCCCAACGCGAGCTCACCGGCCAGCATCATCCCTGCAGGTCCGCCGCCGACCACGATCACATCTGTCATGACCCCAGCCTTGCTCGTTCGCCGCGCATAGACGAGAGCACCGCCTGGCGCCTTCTCACGCCGTTCTGGTGGATGTACTGGTTGCGGGTCCGCCGGTTTCGAGGTGAGCTGGTCGCCCAGTTCGCGCACGGTGCCGGCTCGGCGAGTGCCGCGGCGGCCGCCTCGCCGAGGCCGCGACGCGCGCCGGTGACGAGTGCGACCTTGCGGTCGAGTCGGAGTGAGTCGAGGATCATGCGACGCCGACCTCCGCTTCACCGGTACCCCCGCCATCCCGGACGCGAGACACGCGTGAGCGCCTCGAGGTAGAAGTAGTCGCCCCACAGGCTGCCCTCGTCCACTCGGTTGCCCTTGGGCAGGTCGTAGACACTGTGCAGCAGCAGCGCGTCCGAGGCCTCGGGTGCCGTCGGCGTGCAGCTGCTGATCAGCGACGTGAGGATCAGGTGCGCGTGTTCGGATGCGAGCGCAGCGCGATCCGCATCCGTCTCCAACAGAGCGATTTCGAGAAGCCCGCACACCGCGATCGCGGCTGCTCGGTCGAGCCGCGCAACGCCGTGCCGGTGGCCGCATCCCAGAAAAGGTGTGGAACGTCGAGTCATCGGC
This sequence comes from Microbacterium deminutum, assembly GCF_039530205.1. Taxonomy (NCBI): domain Bacteria; kingdom Bacillati; phylum Actinomycetota; class Actinomycetes; order Micrococcales; family Microbacteriaceae; genus Microbacterium; species Microbacterium deminutum. The sequence goes on along the minus strand of NZ_BAAAOG010000005.1, from coordinate 84,703 downwards.
CCGCAGCATGTGCTCGCGGAGCTGTGACGTGTGCCGGCGAACGGCTTCGCCGAAGTGCGTCTCGCCGATCTCGCGCCGCGCCCATGCCAGAAGCGGCATGTTCATCAGGCTGTCGATGATCGTGCGGCCGCGCTGTGTCGGGTCGGAGAGGTCGCCCCAGGCCTGGATGATCCCGGCGGGTTCGAGGAAGCGCCGCATCAGATGGTCCGCCGCCCGGAGGGATGCCGCGCGCGTACCCTCGTCGCCGAGCAGCCTCACACGCAGCCACAGTCGACAGCGTGTGAGGAATCCGAGATCGTGGGTCTCCAGGTCCTGACCGGCGCGGAGGCGACGCTCGAAGTCGGCGGTGTCGGCGAGCGCGGCACCCCGGAACTCCCCCTCGCCGGTGTGCTCCCAAGCCAGCCACCGCATCCCGGTCCGGAAACTCGTCGTCCCCCCGCGATTGCCGCCGAGCCCGATGCCACCGTGCGGTGGACGCAGCCGGTACCGGTCGCCCACCGTGGTGTCGTCGGGAAAGCGGTCGCCGAACTTCGTGATGTTGCGCCGGATGGTCGACATCACCGCAGTGATCGCGGCGTCGGTCGAGACGGCCCCGATGCCCGGAACGGGCGAGACAGCTGGCATGACGGGCCCCCTTCGGGCTTTCGCACACTGGCAATCGATTTCGTCCAGGATGAACCCTTTTCTTTCCTTTATGACTGTTTATGATCGTTTCATGCCTTCTTCGAGCGGCGAATCGGGACGTGCGAGGCGGCGGTGCTCACCGGCGTCCTGACCACCCTCTTCGAGCGGCAGGCGGGGGGCGCGCCGGAATCCTTCGCCGATGCGCTGTGCGAGATGCTGATGCCTCCTGATCGTGCGCTGCCGGTGCCTTCGGCACTCGACCGCGCGACGTGGGACGCCGGCACCGGAATCGCGGACCGGCTGACGACAGCCGACGTAGCGGACCCGGAGTTCACCCAGGACCGGCGCCGATGACCGAGTCGGCGCCCCATCCACCTCTGCCCGCTGCGCGGCGGGCGCTTATTCTCGAGGCCCTCGCGCGGCGCGGCGTCGTGAGGAACTCGCAGCTGATCGAGGAATTCGGCGTCACACCGGTCACCGTCCGTCGGGACCTCGCGCAGTTGGAGCACGAAGGACTCCTCGATCGCGTGCACGGCGGCGCCGTGTCTGCGGAGCGGCCCGCGGCCCTCGGAACCCGCGACGGTGTGAGCGCGGACGCGCCTGGCACGATTGCGATGCTGGTGCCCTCGTTGGATTACTCCTGGCCGGCCGTCGTGCGCGGCGTGGAGGCCGAGGCGCGCCGGCAGGGCTTCCGCGTCCTTCTGCGAGGAGCCTCGTATGAGCTGCACGATGAGCGGCCGGCACTGGAGCGTCTCGTCGAGATCGAACACGTCCGCGGTCTGATCGTGGCACCGAACATGGAAGGGCCGCATGCCCGCGACCTGATCCAATGGCTGGCCGGATGCGGCGTCCCCAGCGTGCTCGCCGAGCGCGATGCAGTCGTGCTCCCTCACCGGGAACCCGCCGAGTCGGTCACCACGGATCACGCACTCGGCGGGATGCTCGCTGCCCGTCACCTGGCCGGTCTCGGGCACCGCAAAGTCGGGCTCGTCGTCTCCCGCTCATCGCCGACCTCCCGCAAGATCGCGGCCGGCTGGGATGCTGCCTGCCGAGAGCTCGGCATCCCTGCCGCAGGGCATTTCAAGCGGGTTCTCCCGGAGCGCGGCAGCCCGGAGTTCTCCCCCGTGGTGGAAGGAATCCTCGAGACGGCGCTCGCGTCCGGCACGACGGGACTGCTCGTGCACTCCGACCTCGAAGCGATGGCGTTCGTCGATCTTGCCCTCGCCCGAGGCATCGGCATCCCGGAGGATCTCTCGCTGATCGCGTACGACGACGAGGTCGCCGAGCTGGTCACCCCCGCGCTCACGGCGGTGAGCCCGCCACGCGCCGCGGTGGGAGAGGCCGCTGCGGATCTGCTCGTCCGCCGCCTTGCCGAACCGGGGCGGGCCGTGCGCCGAGTGCTGCTCAGCCCCACGCTCACCCCGCGGGAGTCCACCGCCCCGCCGCCGTCACGGGCGGTCTGAGCAGATCTGGCGCGGAGCGCGCCTGCGAAGCGCGAACTCCGCACGGCCGATCAGGCATTCCGATCGACGTGCGCTGGCGATGACGGGTCGGGAGGCCCGTGCCACGGAACCAGACGCGGAATCCAGCGATGGACGTTCGCACGATAGACGACATACTCGTCGCCGAAGGAACGGGCGAGCGTGGGCTCCTCGTAGCCGATGACGAAGGCGGTGAACGAAGCCCAGGTGATCGCCGCGTAGATCAGCACGGCGATGCTCGCGAACCACATCGCCTGCGCGAGGATGATGGCCAGCACGGCGACGTACATCGGGTTGCGGACGTAGCGGTACAGACCCGTGACGACGAGATGCTCGGTCGGCGCGATCGGCGCCGGCGTGCCGCGGCCTTTCAGCGCGAAGCGAGCGAAGCATTCGATCAGGGCCATCGTTCCCGCGGCGCCGAGCGCGAGCCCGGCCCACTTCACCACCGGCGGATCGAGACGCCACGCCTCCACCTGCCCCTGCCCCAGCAGGAACGGAACGAGGAACGCCACGACGCCGGGCGCGACGAGGAAGAAGATCACGGACCCGATGACGGCAGATGTCCTGCCCATGCGCCGAGTATTCGCGCCGAGGTCGCCGCTGTCCAGGGGCGGTGTCACTCGGGCGTCGCGGTCGGTCCCTGCCGTACGCCGTTCAGAGCGTCGGGGACCGTGTGCGACGACCTGGCCGCAAGGACGGCCCGACAAGCGCCTGGAGGTGAGCATCCCCGGTCCGAGAGTCGGGTTCGAGGTAGCTGCCTTCCGTCCATTCGTTCCAGGCGTTCACGACTGCGACGTGGGTGCGTTCGTTCTCGGCCGCGAACGTCAGGGCCGCCGCCACGGATGCCCCGAACGACTCCGGCGTGTTGTTCACGACGACCGGACAACACGGCCAATCCGAGACGACGAGTCTGTCCTCTTGATTGACCCGCGTGGTGGAATCCCAGCCCATGGCGACGGTGGGGACGAAGTCGACCGCTTGCTCGTCCCGCATGGTGTGCCAGTGTTCTTCGGCAGCTCCACGCCAGTCCTGGTACTCGAAGGTGATCTGCCCGGCGGGCAAGGCACTCCATGGTTCGGCGGGCCATCCATAGGCGCCCACGGAGTCGAATCCGAGTTGAGCGACGGTCGCGGGGTCGTTCTCGGGCATGGATTCATCGAGATACCCGAGGGCCGGTATCTGAGGTTGGTAGTGACCGTCGAACCGAGGCCGCCCAGCCTTGATCAGATCCCACTCGGTGAACCCCTCGCCCAGCCATGGTGCCCGGCGCGGCTCGTCGTGCCAGCTGGGGAAATAGATGGCGGCGACTTCCACATCTGCTGACATGATCGTTCCTCCCTGTGGTCATCCGACCCGTCTCCGAGCGGTCCGACAAGTCACGGGTTTCAACCGTCCGGCGCCGCGGCATCGGCGGCAGCCGCGGCACGCAAAGCAGAGTCGACGGTCGGCTAAGCGTTTCCGCTCGTCGTCGCCGCGGTTCCGACGATGAACAGCAGCCACAAGGCGGTCGTCAGGACGATGATCCCGAGGGTGATGTATCCGGTGACGAGTCCCGCCATCGCCTGCCCGCGTCCGACCTCATTCATCTGGCGTGCTCGCGCCATCCCGATGTGGCCGAGGATGACCGCGATCACCGCGGGAACGAAGCTCGTGACGGCTGCGAACGCCCCGAGGAACGGGATGAGCGCCCACACGCCGATCACGATCGCGACGATCCCCAGAATCATCGATGTGATCGCGAGCCCGTTCGACGGCGGCTTCTGAATCTGCACATAGTACGGCTGTTGATACCCCATGACGCCTCACAGTAGTGGCGAGGCGAGACGAGCGTGAACAGCATGTTGACAGCGTTCGCCCGCGCAGCCGACCACTTGATAGAGCCACCTGCTTTGTGCGACCCTTCAGATTACTCCACAACTGTAGAATTACCTGACTGAAGGAGGAGAGATGGTCGCACCGAGTCGAGCAGTCTCCGTCGAAGGTGACACCGCCCTCGTCCTCGATCTCGCACACCTGTCGGCCGACAACCTCGAGGCGGTCGGCGGCAAGGCCGCCAACCTCGGGGAGCTCATCCGTGCCGGCTTCGACGTGCCGCCGGGCTTCTGCATCACCACCGAGGCTTACCGGCAGGCGGTGCAGGGCACGACCGTCGAGAGCGGAACGATCAGGGATGCGGCGGCGGCGCGCGCCGCGGTACTCGGTGCTTCCTTCCCGCAGTCGGTGGCCGACGCCGTCCGAGACGCGTACGCGCGCTTGGAGTCCGGGGACGAGGGGCGGGTCGCGGTGCGATCGTCGGCAACTGCGGAGGACCTGCCTGGCGCGAGCTTCGCCGGACAGCAGGACACCTACCTCAACGTCACCGGCATAGACGATGTGCTCGACGCCGTGCATCGATGCTGGGCGTCGCTGTGGACCGACCGGGCGGTCGCGTACCGCGAAGCCCAGGGGATCGACGGCTCAGGCGTCGCGCTGGCGGTGATCGTGCAGCTGATGGTGGATGCCGAGTCGGCGGGCGTGCTCTTCACCGCCGACCCGGTGACCGGACGGCGTCGGCAGGCCGTGCTCGACGCCGCGTACGGCCTCGGCGACGCGGTGGTGTCCGGCGCCGTGGACCCCGACCACTTCGTCGTCGACACCGCGACCGGCCGGATCCTCGACCGTCGGCGCGGCGGCCTGGGCGACAAGCGTGCGGCCAGCGTCACGGACGCGCAGGTGCAGGATCTCGCGTCGCTCGGCGACCGGGTGGAGACCGCGTTCGGCAGCCCGCAGGACATCGAGTGGGCTGTGGATGCCGACGGCCACGTGTGGCTCACGCAGTCCCGGCCGATCACGACCCTCTACCCCATCCCGGTTCGCGACGCACCGCCTCCGGATGACGGCATCCGCGTCTACTTCTGCATCAGCCTCGCGCAGGGGCTGCACCGTCCGATGACTCCGATGGGCATCGCCGCCGTCCGGGTCGTCGGCTCGGCGTTCCGGGATCTCACCGGCCGTCGACCCGAGCGGATCGTCGACGGGCCGGGCGGTTTCGCAGTAGCCGGCGACCGGATCTTCCTCGACGCGACGCCGATCGTTCGATCCTCCGTGGGGCGCGAGATCATGCCCCGGGCGCTGGACGTGATGGAAGCGCGCTCCGCCGTGGTGCTCCGGGGGCTGTTCAGCGACCCGCGATTCTCGGTGCTGCCCGGCTCACGCCGTCGGTTCGCACGGCCAGCGCTTCGTCTCGCCATGCACGTCCGGATGCCGCTCGTCGTCGCTCAGGCCGTGGTCAGCCCGGCGGCCGCACAGCGCCGCGTGCGGCGGCTCGTGGACGAGGTCCGCGCAAGCGACGTCCGGGCGGTGGGCGACATCCCGACCCGCGTCGACGGAGTCGTCGACCTGCTCTTCGGCGCGATGCCGCTCGCTCCGCGCAGCCTGCCCGGCGCCGCCTTCGGCTTCGCCATGCTCGGCCTCGCCGGCCGGCTGCTGGGTGACGATGCGGAGACCGGTGACCTGCAGACCGTGGTCCGCAGTGCGCCCGACAACGTGACCACCGAGATGGATGTCGACCTGTGGCGCGTCGCCGTGTGCGTGCGCGACGATGCCGATGCGGCGTCCGCACTGAGCACGAAGACCGCACGCGAGCTCGCCGACGGCTACCGCGAGAGCGCCCTTCCCGCCGTGCTGCAGGACGGCATGGCGGACTTCCTGGGCCGGTACGGCCACCGCGCCGTCGCAGAGATCGACCTGGGCATGCCGCGGTGGTCGGATGACCCCGCTCACCTGTTCGGCGTGCTGTCGGGGTATCTCCGCCTGGATCCCGAGGCGACCACACCCGAGCAGCACTTCGAAGACGGGGCGCGCGACGCCAAGACCATGATGCGGACGCTGATCCGGCGTGCTCGCCGGCGTGGCCGCGTTCGCGCCGCTGCCGTCCGATTCTGCCTGCAGCGTGCTCGGGCCCTCGTCGGCATGCGCGAGATGCCGAAGTTCCTCGTGATCACCGCGATGAGCCGTGCACGCGCCGCGATGCTCCAGATCGGAAGAGAGCTAACCGATTCGGGCCGCATCGCCCAGCCGGACGACGTCTTCTTCCTCGACTTCGACGAGACGAAGCGCGCCGCGGCGGGAGAGGATCTGCGCCACACGATCAGCGAGCGACGGGAGCGCTACGACGCCGAGCTGCGACGCCGGCACGTCCCGCGAGTCCTCCTGTCCGATGGGACGGAGCTCGAGGCCCTCGGTTCGGCGTCGGCCGCCACCCAGGCCGGTGCGCTTCATGGGACACCCGCCTCTGCCGGCACCGTCACCGCGCCGGCGCGGGTGATCCTCGACCCGGTCGGCGCCCAGCTGGAGCCAGGAGAGATCCTGGTGGCACCGTCCACCGACCCTGGCTGGACGCCGCTGTTCCTCACCGCGGGAGGGCTCGTGATGGAGATGGGTGGCGCGAACAGCCACGGGGCGGTCGTCGCGCGGGAGTACGGCATCCCCGCTGTCGTGGGCGTGCCGCGCGCGACGGAGACCATCACGACCGGCGCCGAGGTGACCGTCGACGGAGCGAGCGGCGTGGTGACCCTTGCGTCGAGCGCCGACGCATCCGCGGAGGGGCTTGCGTCGTGACATCCGCGCCCGCGCCGAGGCGGGGCCGACCACCCGGCGACCGGAACACCCGCGCGCGGGTGCTGGCCGCGGCGCGACGGATGTTCACGGAGCGCGGCTACAACGCGGCATCCCTGCGGGACATCGCCCGCGAGGCGGGCGTCGACGCCGGGATGGTGAGGCATTACTTCGTCGACAAGGCGGGGCTCTTCCGCGCGGCGATGGACATGCCGGTCGATCCGAGCGCGCTCATCGCGTCGCTGCTCTCCGGGGGCGTGGAAGGCCTGGGTGAGCGACTCCTCCGGAAGCTCGTCACCGAGTGGGACGATGCGGGCAACGCCAGCGCGATGATCATCCTCGTCCGCTCGGCGATGACCCACGACGAGTCGAACCGCATGCTCCGCGAATTCATCAGCAGACAGGTGCTCGGCCGGATCGCCGCAGCGGTGGACGCGCCCGACCGGGAGCTTCGCGCGAGCCTGATCGGCAGCCAGCTCGTCGGCCTTGTCGTGGCCCGATACATCGTCCGGGTGGAACCGCTCGCCTCCGCCGATCCCGAGACCGTGGTGGCGGCAGTGGCGCCGACCGTGCAGCGCTATCTGACCGGATCGATCCGCTGACGAACGGGATCCGACGCGGAACCTACTCAGGGTCGCGTCGCGGCCACGTACCCGAAGCCACTGTCAGCGGCTATGGCTCTGCGCGAGGACGGACTCCTGCAGCCAGGCCTGGAAGCCCCAGCTCGGTTCGATGCCGAGTTCGCGGTGCGCGATCTCGCGATACCGCAGATACGCCCGCTGGACCTCCACGCAGTTGCCCTCGGCAAGATGCGCCTCCGCCAGGACACGGTGAGCACTCTCACGGAGCGGCTCAACGGCAACGGCATCCATCGCGGCGTCGATCGCCTCGCCATATCGGCCGTCGGCACGCAGCACGTGACTGAGCACCTCGAGAGCGTGCAGCATGCGCTGGCGGATGCGCTCGCGTTCGAAGATGACCCACTCGTCATACCAGCCGGGCAGCAGTTCGGCGACCGTCGTCGTCCACTCGGGCACATGCATGTCCGTCTCCGTCGCCGTTCCCGCGATGAGCCGATCGGCCCACTCGCAGAGAGCGTCCAAGTCGGTGGTCGTCCTCTCGCGCAGGAAGACGCTCAGCTTGTCGGAGTCCAAGACGGTGATCCCCGCACTGCGAAGCCGCCACAGTGTCGTCCGCAGATTCCCCGCCGCCCGGTCCTCGGACCCATCCGGCCACAACGAGCCGGCAGCAAGCCTGCGATCGACTCGCCCGCGTTGCAGGGCGACGAACGCCAGCAATCGCTTGCAGCCCTCCGGCACGACGAGCAGCTGACCGTCCTGCAGAACCGCGGGCTTCCCGAGGAGATACACCACGTCAGAAGAAGCCTGGCGCGACTCCAGATCCGCCACACTCATGACCTGACCCCCTCCAGAACCTCTCTTGGAGACGTCGACGCTATGGACGGTAGACATGCCGCGTCACGGCATCGTCACCACGTTTCCGCTCGGGTCGGTTACGCGCTGGTTGCTCGGGGTCGGCTCCTCTCGTCGCCGGATCAGAAGCCGCAGAGATCCATCCGGCTTCTGCGCTCATGATGCCGCACGCCTGTCGGGGGTCGCAACGCCGGTCGCAGCCGGTGGCCCGGGTCGTCGTTGTGCAAGCCGGTCGTCGCTGTCACTCCCGCAACGCTCCTGTGACGCTCAGCCGAGACGATCCTCGTACCGGGGGATGCGGGCAATCGGCGGAGCATGACCGGCGACTACCCAGACCCCTGGACTGACGCAGAGAACACCCGACTGTGGTCCGCCGGCATCATCGCGCGCATGGCTCGTCGCGAAACCAACCCCCGCCCGACAGACGACGTCGATTCACACGAGACGTGGCGAGGACGGGGATGACGGGATCAGCGATGTTCGGTGTCTGCACCCTTGTGGTCGAGGTGCAGCCAGGTCACTTCTTCATACGCGTCACGACTGCGGAGTCGTCCAGCCGGAGCGCGCATCACATCATCGCGCGCGCCTCTCACCGGGTCGTGTCACCGGAGGATGCCATCCGGCTGGCGACGGAGTTCTTGGAGTCTTTCGACGTCCCTCCCGAGGCCCTGGGCGGCGCGGATCCATGAGCCGCGGCCGTGAGGGCGGTTTTCCGCGAGTGACGATCTCGTGACGGCGGGCGTCGATGATCGCTCGTGCCGGATCGCATCAGAATCCGACTCTTCCCGGTCGGGCTGGGTTTCCAGGCCGTCCATTCCATCGGCGCAGTTGGAAGGTGACTCGACATGGATCTGCACGAGTTGGTGACTCCACGTTTTCGCATCGCAACCTGGACCCGCTTCGTCGGGCAGGCAGCCGTAGGAGGGCCGGTCGATGGCTAAGCGCGCGCTCCTGGTGGGGATCGACACGTATCCCGACCCCCGGAACAACCTGAACAGCTGCGTCGCAGACACCCAGCGGTTCCGAGGCCTGCTGCAGAACTACTACGGCTTCCTGCCTCAGGACATCACGCTGCTGCACAACAACGCGGCGACGTTGGCCAATGTCAGGATTCAGCTGTCAGCGCTCTTCTCGGGGGTGAGCTCCGGCGATCAGGTCGTGTTCTTCCAGTCGTCGCACGGCTACCGCTACGTGAAGGGCTCGACATTCACCGAGGTGCTGTGCCTGTACGACCAGTTCCTCGAGGACACCGAGCTTGTGCAGCTCAGCCAGCAGGTTCCTCCGGGCACCTTCACCTGCACGCTTGACGCCTGCCACTCCGCGGGGCTCGAAAAGCTCTTCTTCGCTCCGGATGGCCTGCATGCGGCGCGCGCCAAGGTGTGGCAGCCGCCGCCCGAACAGGCCGCCGCCGATGCGGCGATGATCACCCAGGCCACTTCGTTCAAGTCGTTCGGCAGGGCCGCGACCTCCGACACCGGTGCCGTGGCCAAGCAGTTCTCGGCAGCGGCGTTCGGCGGGAATGCAGCGCCGCCGGCAAAGGCCGGCGAAGGCCAGCCCGAGCTCAATGGAGTGCTGTTCGCGGCGTGCCTCGCCGACCAGACGGCGGCCGCCGGCAGTCCTCCCACCGACGGACTGTCGGCCTTCACATGGGCCCTCGGCCGCGAGCTCGAGGCCGGCGGCGTGACGATCGCGGCGGAGGCGCTGCGGGATCGGGTCGATCAGCGCCTGCAGGGGCTCAACATGAGCCAGACGCCGGCCATCGAAGCGCCGATGGCTCATGGCGGCTGGCTCACGCAGACGCTGATCACGTACGGCGATGCCATGTCGACGGACACGCCGTCGGAACCCGAGACTCCGTCGACACCGACCACGCCCCCTGACGGGGACGGCTTCGACTCGTTCCTGGAGGGGCTCGGAATCGGTGCGAAGGGCAAGGAGCTGACGACCAGTCAGGGCAAGGAAGGAGTGGCGAAACCCAGCGCGAAGAAGCCTGCGCCGAAGGGCGCGACCTCGGAAGGTTATGCAACCAAATCACCAAAGGAGAGCGACGTGAGTGTGACGACAACCAGCGCTTCGAGCGCAGGAGCAAGTGCCGCGGGATCCGGCGTCAACCAGAAGGGATGGGGAGATCTCTTCGGAGACATACTCCCGGACATTGTCGGACCGGTTGCGCAGAGCTTCGGCATCGACCCCCGGGTCGCCGGGCAGGCTGCGAGCCAGGTCCTCAGCATCTTCGGGATCGGCGGTCCGGGCAAGGACTTCACCGCCGCAATCCCGAAGGAGCAGGCCGTGGCTCAGATTCAGCAGATCGTGGCCCCGGTCCTGGGCAACCCGACCGAGGTGAAGGCGCTCAATGCGTGGCTCAAGGCCGCCATCGAGCCGGTGCAGGCGCACCAGGGCGGCAAGTCCTTCCAGCAGCCGGACTACAGCAAGAGCTGGCTGAGTGACGCATGGGACTCGGTCACCTCAACCGTCAGCGATGTCGCCAGCACTGTCGCCGACACTGTCAGCAGTGCAGCCTCGTCCGTCGATTGGGGCAAGGTCGGCCAGCTCGGCCTGCAGGCTCTGCCCTACGTGATTGCAGCCCTCTAAGCGGACCGGAGAAGGGGACGGGCTCATGGCCGATGACAGCCTCGCGATCTTCGAGAAGATCGCAAGTGCCATCGCGGAAGGTCACGAGCCCGACCTCTCCTCGTTCGACGCGTCCGAGGTGCGAACGGCATTGGGGCGGGTCCTGCAGTACCCCGGTCCTCGGCAGAACTTCGTCGCCTGGCTCAACGGCCGCGTCCGGGTGCTGAGCGGGGGCAGGGTGTCCGTCGAGGAGCGGCCGACCGAGGACGCAGTGACAACGCCCGACCCTGCGCCGCCTGCCGTGCCCGAACTGCCGGTGCGGGTACTCGTCGCGGGCGAGCAGTTCGCCGAACCCGCGGTGGTGCGGGCCGAAGGCAACGCGGTGCAGTTCCCCATGAGGGGCTAGAGCACTGCGCGGGCCCCGACCGTCACTCGCGGACGGGTGCGACTCCGATCGCCCGTTCGTGCAGCCTCTCGAGCGCCCCGGCACCGGGGAGCTGTTCCCAGTCACCCGCGGTGGCTTCCAGTCCGATCGCCAGTCCGAGTGCGTAGTCGGCGTAGAAGTCCGGGACGACCTTCAGCGCCGTCCGCCACGGGATCGGGTCCGGGGGGTCGGGAAGCGGCGGGAACGGGTCCGGCTCGGGAGGGCAGATGTCCGGGATGTCGTCGAATGCGACTCCGAGCAGCCGTGCCACGCCGGCGGCGCGGACGACCGCGAACGCCGTCCTGAGTCCGTAGCGGACGCCGATCGCGGGATCCCCCGGCGGGTCGGGCTGCGGGTCGAAGTCGCCCGCGCGGACCGACGCGAGCTTCTGCGACTCGAACGCCCTGGGCGGAAGCGGCTGCGGGTTGAGCGCGACCTTGCCGAGCGGTCCGTTCGGGCCGATGATCTCCTCCCACAGACTCGGATGGCGGTTGGCGAGCATCGCCCACAGGGCTGTCTCGCGGAGTGTCTTCTTGGGTGCCATGGCGGCTCCCTCCTTCCGGCCCGCCCAGCGGGCCCTCACGGCCCGCGCGGGCCAAGGCGACCCGTCACTCACGAGTCACCCTCGAAGAGGACAGCCCGCCACCGCTGATACGGCGGATCGTGTTCAGGGCCCCCCTTCGAGGGCGAGGCGGACGGCATCCGCACGGGTCGTCTGATGGCCCTGGTCGCGCGCAGCCACGAACTCCCCCGCGCGCTCTGACGCGAGCACCCGCTCGACGAAGGGCCCGTAGGTGACGTACGAGCGGCGGTCGAAGATGCCGGTGCGCTGCCGGATCGTCTCTGCCGCTCCCAGGAAGATTCCGGCCCGCTCGATGTCACCGAGCACGATCGCGCACGCGGCCAGCCCTTCGAACGCGTACCCCACGCCGTCCTCGCTGCCGAAGGACAACGTGATCTCGAGGTGCCTGGTGAAGAACTCGGGATGCGCTTCGCCGAGCGCGAGCCGGCTCCAGCCGACGTTGGTGAGTGTGAGGCCCTCGACGAATCGGTCGCCCACGCGCACAGCGTCTGCCCGCGCGGCCTCGAACAGGGCGAGGGCCTCAGCGGCACGCCCGCGGAGGAACTCATTCGTCCCGAGCACGCTTCTGAACACGGCATTGAACGAGGGGTCGAGATCCACGGGCACCAACTCCAAAGCCCGTCGCAGGACATCCTCCGCGCGGTCGAGGTCGGGCGGCGCTGTCGCGCCGTAGGCGATGCCCAGGATGGTCAGAGCGCATCCCTCGCTGAACACGTCCTCCACCTCGTGGAACAGGACGACGCTCTCCTCGATCGCCGCCACGTCGATCTCGTCGCCCGGCTGCCACAGCGACACCCACGCCGGCAGCAGCCGGGCGACTGCCAGCGTGCGACCTGTGAGCCGGACCCCTCTGCCCAGCACGTCCTGCATCCATGCCTTCGCGTCCGGAAGAAGGTCCTCGATCCACCAATACAAGAGCAGCCGCCAGACCGCGTCGGCGACGGCGTCCACCTCGCCTGCCGCGATGAGATGCCGGTAGCCCGACTGGAGGTTGTCGCGCTCCGCTTCCAGCCGACGGACCGCGGGATGCTGCGTTGATCCCCGCAGCAGGGGCTCCACCTGCGCGGCGAGGCGAACGTAGAACCCGGCGTGCGCGAGGCGGACTGCCGCGGCATCCGTCTCCTGCTCGAACCGCGCCGTCGCGATCTCGCGGACCGGCGCCAGCATCGAGAAGAGCGGCAGGCCGTCGACGTCGTGCTCGCGCAGGAGGCTCCCATCGACGAGTTCGAGGAGCGTCTGAAGCAGGCCGGCGGTCCACGAGGCATCCGACGTGACCGCCTCGACCGCGTCGAGGCTGAAGTCGCCCGCGAACACCCCGAGTCGCGTGAACAGCGCGTGCGCGTCCTCGCCCAGCAGGTCGATGCTCCACTCCACCGTCGCCTGGATCGTTCGCTGACGTTCCGGGGAGTCGCGATCGGCGGCCGCCGGCAGCGGGAGCACTCCGTCGAGCCGGCTGAGCATCGCCGCAGGCGTGAGGACCCGGATGCCGGCTGCCGCCAGCTCGATGGCGAGCGGAACCCCGTCCAGCGCCCGGCAGATGCGTGCGACGTCCCGGCCGTTGCTGTCGGTCAGCTCGAACCGCTGGTCGGCGGCCCTGGCGCGGTCCGCGAAGAGCCGAACCGCGGAGGCGCCGATGATGTCGGGCATCGCGGATGCGTCCGGGTCGCCCGGAAGTTCGAGCGGGTCGACGTCGAAGACCTGCTCCCCACGCACACGGAGGCGGGTGCGGCTCGTCACCAGAAGGCTGGCCTCGGCGAGCTGCGCAAGCAGCGTCGCCACGACGGGCGCGGCCTCGATGACCTGTTCGAAGTTGTCGAGCACGAGCAGATCGCGGCGGCCGGCGCGTGCGCGGGCGAGCCGCTCCACCAGCGGAAGGTCATCTCCTGCCCGCACACCGAGCTCGCGGGCGATGGCCGGGAGCACGTCGTCGGGATCGCGCACGTGCTCGAGCGGGACGAAGGTAACCCGATCGAACCGATCGCTCGCGAGCCGGGCGACCTCGATCGCGAGCCGGCTCTTGCCGATCCCGCCCGGCCCGACGAGCGTGATGAGCCGGCGTACGTCGACCCCATCCTCACCGCCGCCGAGCCACGCGAGCAGGGTCGCGACATCCCTGCCCCTTCCCACGACGTCCGTGCTCGGCACTGGGATGCGACCCGTGGTCGGCTCGGCGAGGCTGGTCGAGCTCGGCGCGCGCCCGGCATCGAACCGCTCGGCGAGGAGCGTCGCAAGGTCGGCCTCGAGCAGTCCCGCGAGCTCGTCCGCGTCCGAGAAGGGCTTGTACGAGGCCGTGTCGTCGGCGCGGATGCGCTCCATCAGTCCCGCCAGCCGCTCGTCGCGCTGCGCGGGCTGCTTCACGTAGATGAGCTTGGGCAGCTCGGGGTCCGCCAGTCGGTACTCATCCTCGAGCCCCGAGACGTCCTCGCCGGGCGCGATCCACCCGTACTGCTCCCAGTACAGGCCGACGAAAACATCGCTCTGCGCGAGGTAGGCCCGGTACAGCTCGCGCGGCGGGTGCGGTCGAGCGCCGAGCTCGAACATCACCGGGGCGAGATGCAGCCGCTCGATCGCCGCCCGGGCCGCGGCCCTTTCGGGCTCGAGCTCGCGCAGGGTCGAGCTGACGAAGACCCGCAGCCGCTGGTCCGGCGTGCGGATGACGCGGGCGGACGACGTGCCGCTCACCGCGGCATCCATCGCCTGCAGGTCCGTCCCCGGCGCCCCATGGCGCCATTCTCGGACTCGTCCCCCGGTGTCGTCCAGTAGGGCCACACTTGTGAGTCGGCACTCGCGGTGGGTAGCGTCCAGAGATCGATTCCCTCATGGGCAGGATGAGCGAGGCGGAATGACAGACCACGACGACCGCTCAGTCGACCACTACATCGCTTCGCTCGATGAGCAGACGCGCCAGGACAGCCAGACGCTGATCGAGATGATGCAGCGGATCAGTGGGCGTGAGCCGACACTGTGGAATGTCGGCACGATCGGGTTCGGCACCTATCACTACCAGTACGACAGCGGCCGCGAAGGCGACGGTCACACGATCGGCTTCTATCCGAGGAAAGGCCGGCTCACCATCTACCTGATGGACGGGACGTCACGTCACTCGGAGCTTCTCGCGAAACTGGGCAAGCACTCCACCACGGGATACTGCCTCTACGTCAGGCGGCTGAGCGATGTCGACCTGCCGGTCCTCGAGCAGATCGTCCACGATTCATACGAGTTCGTGGAGTCGAAGTCCCAGGACGGGCCGATTCGCCAGATCCTGTGGAAAGCCGATGCGTAGCCGCCGACACGGTCGTTCCCGATGCCTGACCTGGTCAGCATCGAGCTCGTGCTGGATCCTGACACCGAATCTCGGGTGCGCGCCGATTGGCATCGCCTGGCGGATGCCGGTCTGCCCAGCCTCGCCTCCCGCCGGGCGGCGAGCAACCGGCCCCACTTGACGCTGATGGTGCGCCCGGTCCTGAATGAGATGGGCTTCGCGGATGCCGTCGCCCAGCTTCCGGTAGTGATCACCCTCGCCGAGCCGATCGTCTTCCGGCACGGCGACAGCGGTGTGCTTGCGCGTCGGGTCGTACCGAGCCAGGATCTGCTGCGGCTGCACCGTGTCGTCCATGCGGCCCTCCCGCCCGGCGAGGACGCCGCGCACACCACGCCGGGCCATTGGACCCCGCACGTGACCCTCGCCCGGCGGCTCCGCCTGGACGTCCTGCCTGAGGCGCTCCTCCTGCTCGGCCCAGCGCACACCGGTACCGGGATAGCGCTCCGGCGGTGGGACTCTGCGGTCGCCCGGGTGACACCGATCTACTGACCCGGCCGGCTCACCCGACGGGCTGCCCTTGCGTCTCCCGTGGACCTACCTGGCGATCCGTTCGGCCAGCTCCAGGTAGGCGGGAGTGAGTTCCTTCCATCGGGTCTCCCAGTGGCTGGTCGCCCGCCCCTCCAGGTATGAGCGGAGATCCTCGACGTGCGTCTGCCATCCCGAACCATGGAACGGGAGTGCGTCGATCGTGAAGCCGGACTCCTCGATCACTAGCCGCGTGCGTGCGCCCTCGGCGGTGAGCTCGGCTGTCATCCGCGTCTCATCGGCCTGACCGGGATTGGCGACAAGGACCAGGTGGCGTGGCGCCTCGCACACCTCGATGCGCGCCGGTCCGTCCCACCCGCTCACGAAGCTGAGCTGGAGGGTCGCGCCCAGGCGAAGCTCGCCGGTGACCGTCCCGAGCCACCGCCCAACGCGAGCGGGACTGGTGATCGCGTCCCAGAGATCGTCGATGCGGGTGCCGTAGACATCGTCCAGGCGGACAGTGCCGACCCCGTCATCCAGGAGCAGCTCTCCTGTGAGTGCCGTGTCATTCATGTTGTTCTCCTTGTCGTGTTGCCGCGAGCCACCTCCGTGTGGAGGGCGTTCATCCGAGTCCGCCAGAGGTCTCGGTAGGGCTTCAGCCAGTCATCGAGCTCGGCGAGGGTTTCTGCGCTCAACCGATAGATGCGCCGCTGCGCCTCGCTGCGCACCTCGACCAGACCCGCCTCTCGAAGAACTCGAAGATGTCGCGAGACGCCTGGACGCGCGATGGGCAGCAGGGCGGCCAATTCCCCCGCGGTGGCCTCGCTGTCGCGCAGCGCGTCGAGGATCGTGCGTCGACCCCCGTCGGCCAGAGCATGCAGTACTGCGTCCATGGGAGTAAGTGTACCCCATTGGTTACGTAACCGCTACGTTACGCACCACACCACCAGCGACCTGTCCTCCGATCCGGGGTCAATTGTCCTTCAGTTCCTCGGCGAACATCACGATGATGCCGCTGGGACCGCGGACATACGTCAGCTTGTAGACGTCTTCGTAGTTCGCCACACCGCGGAGCGGTCGGCAGCCGTGCCTTGCGGCGATCTCGAGGGCTTCGTCGATGTCGTCGACGGAGAAGGCGACCCGGTGCATGCCGATCTCGTTGGGACGGGTGGGGTCCGTCTCGATCGCTTCGGGGTGGATGTACTCGAAGAGCTCGAGGCGACCGTTACCGTCCGGCGTCTGGAGCATCGCGATGTTGGCGTGGTTCCCGTCGAGGCCTACGGCGGTGTCCGTCCACTCGCCACTGACAGTGTCGCGGCCGACGACGGTGAGACCGAGATCGGTGAAGAACGCGATCGTTGCTTCGAGGTCGCGAACAGCGATGCCGACATTCTCCAGTTTGATGGCCATGGTTGCACGCTACCGAGCCGGGTCGGCCGGCTCCAGCGGAAGGGGCTCGAATCACGAAGATCAGCGCGTTGCCACCAAGGGATGTCGCTCCTGCTGACGGAGGAGCGGATTCGACCACACAATGAACGGGGGTCGGGCCGGCATGCTGCCGGGGCGTATTCGCGGATGAAGTGCCCGGGGGCGGCGAATGAGCAGCATCCATCCACTTCATGTATCACGGCGCCCGGTCCGGACTCTCCGACAAGGGCGACTCGACGGCTCCGAGGGGGAAGCAATGCGAGAAGACACCGAGCTCATGCTCGTGCACGTTCACGTCACGGATGCCGCCACGGATGCCCCGCTGGCAGGCGTCCTCGTCGAGGCGTTGACGGCGGCCGGAACCAGGAGGAAGCCGCACTCGGTCGCTGAAGCGACGACGGGCCCGGATGGACAGGCCGAAATCGCTGTGCCCGCCGATGCGTGGTGCGCCGAGACCAGCATCCGGGCCGCACGCCAGCCGCAGTCGGCGGTGGCGCTGACGAGGGCGATGGTCGAAGGCAGGGCCCCCGTTTTCGTGACCGTGGCGGGGACGGATGCCGCAACACCGGCCGAGCTGGCACTCCTCGCCGACCACCTCATCGGCACCCGCCGCGTTCTGGTCGATGACGTCCTCAGCGACCTCGCCGCACCGGCGCCCGACAGCACGCTCGCGCTGCTCCCGCCGACGGTGAGGGCACGTCTGCTCGCCGACGTCACCGCCGCTCTGCAACGTGACGGAGCGATTGCCGGCGACGCGCACATCGTCGACCCCGTGCCGCTGCGCAACAACGAACTTGTACTGAAGCCGTTCGGCGAAGTGGCGAAGGAACTGCTCGATCGACCCGGATTGGTGATCGACCCCGAGCGTGTGAAGCCCGGGATCGGCTGGGGCGGAATGCCTTGGGCCCTGCCGGACGATCAGTCTTACCGCGACTACCTCCGGGGCGTGTTCGTGCTGTTCGTGCATCAGCAGAAGCTCGGATTCACGGGCGATCCCAAGACGTTCCCCGGGCTCGTCGAAGAGCAGCTGACGACCCGATTCTTCCAGGACTTCCGCACGGAGGACCGCACCGAGGTTCCGCTCAACAAGCTTCTGGTGCCCATCGTGACCAAGATCCTGACCGCCGCCAAAGCCTCCGGCTTCGGGTTCGGCGTGCCCGCGGGATCGCTGCCCGCGCAAGGCACCAAGACCGACCGCGCACACCTGGACACGCTGCTGAGCCTGGCGCCCGTCGGCGTCGATGAGGTCATGAACCGATATCGCCTGCCGCTGACCGAGCCCGACACGGTGACGTCCTCGCGGGTGAAGCTCAACATCCATACCCTCTCGCGCGCACTGAGCGACACCGCGCAGGGGCCCGTCGAGCCGCACGACAACATCATCGTGCCCCAGCTTCCCGGCGAGCAGGGAAGGCCCATCCTCTGGCCGAACGTCGTCGGCGCCGCGCCGTTCTTCCTGCGGTTCGACGAGTGGCTGGCGCGCCAGCAGCCGTTCTTCGCCGAGAACCTCTTCGCACTTCGCACGATCGTCGCAGGCGGGATGTCGGGCATCTGGTTCACCGAGGCCCGGAAGAAGTTCCTCGACTACCACAAGAGCCTCCCGGGCTCCCAGTCGATGACTCCGTACAACACCTACTTCGGGAGCATGGACGAAGTCCACCGCTCGGCGGACTTCCTCCTCAAGTTCGGCGCCGCAGAGCTCAAGATCGCCGAGCTGATCGCCGCCATCGACAAGAGTCAGTTCCCGACCGCCCACCGCCTCGCCGAGGAAGCCCGCCACCTGCTCGAGGATGGCGGGCCGCAGCCGAAGCCTGGTGAGGACTGGGAGCCGTCGATGAGTGTCGGCAACTTCCCGCGCCCGATCAGCTTCTCGCGGCGCCGCCGGCTCAAGGTGGGGAGCATCACTGAGCTGGCCGGCACGGGCACGACCTATCCTCCGGACGGATTCGAGCGCTTCTGGGAGCTTGCGAGGCCCGAGGATCTCTGGCTCGACGTGGTCCACTTCCGCATCGCGCGGGATCAGGCGACGAGGCTCCGCGTGTACCAGCTGCAGTTCCTCGTGCCGATGCTGCGGGCGATGGCCCGCGCCGGCATGGGCGACCTGCCCGGCGCCGTCGAGGTGCTCAACGTCGTCACGGGGTTCCACGTCGGCATGGCGATGCTCGGCACCGCCGCAGGGATGATCAACGACACGACCACGAGCGGAACTCAGTTCCATGTGGTCGGGGCGCGCTTCCGAGAGAAGCAGCCGCTCGGCGACCGCCCGTACACGGCACGTCTCCTGTACGACGACGAACGCTTCCGCAACGATCCCTTCCCTCTCACGCCGCAGATCGGCAGCGGAAACGACATCCTCACGCCCTCGCCTCCGATCCTGCACGCATTGGAAGAGCGGTACGCGCGGTTGGTGCAGGGCGACGCGCTGCTCGCGTGGGCCGAGACGCTGTACCGCACCGAGGACGCGGCGAGCCTGGAGCGAGCGCGCGAGCTCTACAAGGCCGTGATCTTCCTCCACGGCGAGGATCCGGGGACGAGCGCGTACCTGCCGTTCCTGTTCATGCCGACGCCGTGGGTCGGCCTCATCGAGAATCCGCGCAAGCGCAACCAGCTCGACCGTGCCCGTCTCGCCCTGCACCAGCTCGCGGCCGGTCTCAACTTCTACGGCTACAGCGACGACGCCGTGCCCACGTTGCGGTACGAGACCCTCACCGGCGCCGCAGGGCGCTGGGCGACGGGCGCCAAGGGCGCGCAGACCGACTACCTCGCCTACCTCGGCCGGGTCGAACAGCTGGATCTCGACATGCTGGCCGCCAAGGCGCAGGAACGCAAGGCCAGCGCAACCGTCGCGATCGCCGCGGAGCAGGTCGAGATCGCCCAAGCCGGCGTCGTCGTCGCCCAGAAGCTCGTGGCGAACGTCGAGAAGCAGATCGAGGCGAAGAAGAAGGAGATCGAAGACGCGAACTCGCTGTTCAGCCAGTTCAAGGACTACTTCTCGGGCATGAAGGACGGCGTCAGCTCGCTGGTCGACATCGGGTCGTCCGCATCATCGGGCTGGTCCTCGCTGAGCTCGAGCGGCGTGGGCGATTCGCTCGGCCTCGGCGCCGAAGCGGGGGCCGGCGGCGCGGAAAGCTCATCGGCCGGACTCGGCAGCGCGGCGGGCGGACTCGGCGTCCTCGGCGGATTCGCCGCGTTCGCCGTGCTCAGCACCACGACCCTGCAGGGCATGGCGGATGCCGCGACCAAGCGCGACGGGGAGTTGAAGGCGCTGCGCGAGGAAGCCCTCCCCGCCGCGCAGGCAGCGCAGCGCGTGCAGGAGCGCAACGTGACGATCGCGCGGCTGCAGGGTGAGATCGCCGCGACCGAACTCGCCTATGCGCGAGATCTCGGGATCTACCAGAACGAGCGCTTCCTCAACCGTGACTTCTGGGACGCCCTGGCCGGGGTCGCCCGGCGGTCGCTCCGGCGCTACCTCGACCTCGCCGCGCAAGCCGCGTGGTTCGCTGAGCGAGCACTGGCGTACTCCCTGGCACGGTCGATTCGCGTCATCCGACTCGGATACTTCGATGCCCGGATGCGGGACGTCGGCAGCGTCGATCGCCTGATGCTCGACCTCGCCGAACTCGAGGCAGTGCGCCTCGGCGCGGCGCGCATCACGGTGCCCGTGACCTACACCTGCTCCCTGGCGCGCGATCTGCCCCTCGCCTACGGGCAGCTCCTCAGCACCGGCCGCTGCACCTTCGCGATGAACGACGAGACTCTCATCGCCGCGCATCCCGGAACCTATGCGCACCGCATCCGGGCGGTCGATGTCGTGGTGGAGGCGCCGGGCACACCCGTGCCGGTGCGCGGCATCCTGACCAATGCGGGATTCTCGCTGCTGCGCCGCGAGCCGTCGGCTGCTCCCGTGCCCCTGGTCCGGTTCGCCGATGCGTACCCGGTCAGCGAGTTCCGGGTGCGACGCGACCTCGAGCTGCACGGCATGCCGGGCGAGCACCTGCTGCCCTTCGAGGGCGCGGGCTTCACGACCGTGTGGACCCTCGAACTGCCGAAGGCGGCCAACGCGGTCGGACTCACCAGAGTCACCGACGTGCGCATCACGTTCGACGTGCAGGCGGCGTACGAGGTGCCGCGATCGGATGCCGCGGCCGCTGCCCCGGTGACCAGCCGCGCGACCTTCGTCTCCGCGCTCGCCATCGACCCCGCCGGTCTCGCGAAGCTGCCCAAGTCCGGAGCAGCAGCGAAGCTGCGGCTGCAGCTGGACGCGCTCGCTCTGCCGGAGGCTGCGACGGTGACCAATCTCGCGGTGCTGCTTCCGGGCGTCGAGGGTGGCAGCTTCGACGCGACCGTGAAGTTCGGGGGTGGCCCTGCGACGAACTTCACGATCGACGACGGCATCGCGATGTCGAACACCGGGGTGCTCAATGACGGCATCCCCGCGAACGCTCAGGCGCTGAACGCCGCCACGGGCACGTCGCCCGCGCAGAAGGTGAACATCACCATCAAGAAGGGAGCCGAGGCGGCTCGACTCGCTCGCGCGCGCGATGTCCTGCTGTGGGTGGAATACGACGTGCCGTAGGCGGTCGCCGATATCACAGCGCCGCCGGCTGTGCCGCCCGAACCGATACCATCTCGCCATGTCGGAGCTGTCTGGTGAAGCAGCTGCTCACCGCGCCGGACCGAGCGATGCCGCGGTCGTCGCGCGCCTCTTGCACGACTTCAACACCGAGTTCGATACTCCGACCCCTGGGGCCGTCGCCCTCACGCGACGCCTGGAATCGCTGCTCGCAGAATCGAACACCATTGCATACCTGATCGGCGAGCCGGCGGTCGGTGTCGCTCTCGTGACGATGCGAAGCAACGTCTGGAACGAGGGGCCGGTCGCTCTCCTGGACGAGCTGTACATCGCTCCGCCTCGTCGTGGGCAGGGCCTGGGGTCGGCGCTCATTCAGCGACTCGTGTCGGACGCCGTCGACAGTGGTGTGTCGGTGATCGAGATCAACGTCGATGAGGAGGATGTCGACGCGCAGCGCTTCTATGAACGGCACGGTTTCCGCGGCACGGATCCAGACACCGGCGACCGCGCCTTCTACTACGCTCTCGAACTCTGACCGGGGTGGCGGAGATCGAACTCGGACTCCGAAGCCGGCTCAGGATGCGGCTGGCGTGTCCTGGCTGAAGGTGTTCCACCAGCGCCCTTGGCGTCGGACCCACAGCGAGCTGATGAACATCACGTCCACCGCACTGTGGGCCGGCCGCTGGTAATCGGCGCGATAGCAGAGCATCACGGCATCCGCGGAAACGTCGATCAGTCTCGCATCCGTGATGGCGTACTTCGCGACGCTCGGCCCATCGGCCACTTCCCCGGCATGGTCGCCACGATTCGCGAAGCCGGTCGGATAGACCCCGACGAAGTCATCGGAAAGCAGTTCGCGATCGGCGTCTGCGTCCCCGCTTGCCAACGCGTCCCAGACCTGCGACTCGAGATCGACGAAGAACTGCGTGCCAAGGTCGTGCATCTGGTCACTATCGCACGTTCTCCTGCAGAGGGCTGAGACAGCCTGCCGTGGCGATCCACGCAACGCCGTCCAGGTGGAGCGTCCGGGCCGGCCCGGCGGTGGTCGACCAGTGATAGCTCCTCGGGCGTCCGCCCTGGTACGAAGAGAAGGTGAGCTCGTCGCCCGCGACCGTCACCACCCCGGCATCCACCACCCGCTGATCCGCCTCGAACGAGAATCGCCCGCTCAACGAGATCTCCAGGTACCAGGCGACGCCGCGGGCCGACTGCCAGCGGCCCACGAGGGCCAAGGGTGGCGCCCACGTCTGCCGGCCGGCGGGATCAGGAATCGCCATCGCGCACACGATGCCGGGTTCGGCGTTCAGACCCTCCTGTGCTCGGCCGGACGCGTTGCTCACGTCACACCCGACCACGGTCGGGAGCACGAGCGCCAACGCGGCCGCGGTGCCGAGCCACCGCAACGCAAACGCCTGCGAACCGGACACTGCGGCTGACTTCGGTGACATTTCGGTCCTCCTTGATGAGCCCGACGGTTGCGGGTGCAACACCGAGGCTAAGAATCGGGTGCAGCATGCCACATGACCAGAAATGCCCATTCTTGGAGGCTGAGGGCTTGCTGCACGCCGCCAAGGGTCGACGGGGTCCGCAGGGCGGCATAGGTTTGCGACATGGGGGCGTGGAAAGCACCGCCGTTGCCGACCGGCTGGCGGACCGCCGACCAACCGCCCTTTGTCGGGCGTGTTCGAGAGCTCGATGAGCTGATGTCGATGTGGCCCGACGTCATCGGAGGGTCGGTCCGCGCTCTGTTCGTCACCGGCGAACCGGGGATCGGCAAGACGAGACTGATCCGCGAAGCGACGACGCGCCTCACCGAGCTGGGCTCGGCGCCCTTCGTCGGTTCGTGCGTAGCCGAGTTCGGGGCGCCCTTCGAGCCTCTGGACGTCCCTCTGCGCAGGATGCTCGACCTCGTTCGAGGACCGAATGCTCGGGATTCGGCCAGCCAGCTCATCCGGCAGACGGTCGATCCCAGGGATCCTCATCCGGAGGATCGGGGACGACTCATCTCCCAGACGGACCGCCAGTTGGACCCTCTCCGACTGGCATCCGCGATCGTCGAGCTGATCGGGGAGGCTGCCGAAAGTCGTCCGATTGTGATCGTGTTGGATGATCTGCAATGGGCGGACGAGACTGCCCTCCGGCTGCTCCCGCGGCTGATCGAGGGGCTCGCGGCCAGTCGAGTGTTGATACTCGGTGGCGTGCGCCCGACGGAACCGGACCGTCCGGGGATCGCCGATGAGGTGCTCGCGTCGCTTCACTCGTTCGAAGGAGCACGCCGAATACCGTTGTCGCCGCTGACAGTGGAGGAAGTGGTCGAGTATGCGCGCCGACGGAAGGTCGGGCCGGATGCAAGCGTGCGCGAGACAGCCGCCCGGCTGAGTTACCTGACGGGTGGTAATCCATTCCTCCTCCGTGAGGCGTGGCGCTATGCGAACGATGCTCGGACGGACACCGCCGGCGGCATCACCCTGCCGGAGTCGGTGAACGACCTCTTGCGTGCGCGGCTGCACTCCATCGACGCCGCGCAGCGAGGACTGCTGCAGCACGCCGCGGTGCTGGGCATGGATGTGGTCCCTGAGGAGATCGCCGCGATGACGGGTGAACCACTCGGCGCGGTCTACGAGGCGCTCGATCAAGCCGTGGCAGCAGGCCTGCTGGAATCCGCGCACGGCTCCACCGACGACCTGCGGTTCCCGCACGCGATTGCCAGACAAGCGCTCCTCGACAGCATCGCGTCACGCGAGCGGCCGACCCTTCACGCTCGCGCCGCCGGGATGCTGGGGCGGAGGTCGCCACCCCCGCCTCGGCTGACGCAGCGGCTCGCCTATCACTTCTCGCACGCGGTCTCTCTGGGATACCGGGACCAGGCCATAGAACAGACCGATGCAATGGCGCGACTTGCGGCATCCAGGGGCGCTCATGAGGAGGCTGCGCGTCAGTTCGAGCGAGCGTCGGCCTTGTGCGATGCGAACGACAGGCGCAACGAACTCCTGCTCTCGGCCGCGGCGAATTGGCGGCTGGCCGCCGACTTCGCGAGGGCACGCTCGCTGGCGGAGCGAGTCTGCGCGTCCGGCGGACCGCGAGACCGCCTTCGGGGTGCGATCGAGTACGAGGACTCGACGGTGCGGCCCGGGCTTCACGGCGGCCGCGCGGTCCAGCTTCTGCAGCAATCCCTCGATTCGGATCCCGACGAGGCGACACAACCTGAGCGGATCGAAGCGCTGGCCGCCCTTGCACGCGCCACGTCGCGATCCGAACAGCCCGATGAGGCTCGCGCCTTCGCTGCTGCGGCAACCGAGCAGGCACGGACGATCGGTGACGAGAGCCTGTTGCTGCGCGTGATGTACAAGGGCTACGCGCACAGCTTCAGGCCGCAGGGGCTGCTCGAGGGATACGAACGCGTGGGCGAGATATGGGATCGCGGCACCGCCGGTTCGCCAACGCCAGGTGCCGTCGACGAGTGGCTGTACGGAGTTCGCACCTACCGAGCGGCCGCGGCCTATCTCGTGGGCGATCGGACGGCGCTGGAAGGCGCTGAGGGCGAACTGACCGTCGCTGCCGACCGATTCGGGAACTACTGGGTCTACTGGCGCGACTGCTTGATCTACGGCCTGAACTTCATCGCGGGGCGACTCGACGAAGCGCGGGAAGCGTACCGGCGCGCAGCGAAGACCGAAACCCGTTTTCTCTCGGATTCTCGGTCGAATATCGCTGCACAGCAGCTATACATGATCAAACGTGAGCTCGCGGACCTGGGCTCCGTCCGGGGGGTGATTTCAGGCGACGAATCGCCCCACCAGCACTGGGCGCCCGGATTGCTCGGCATCTACACGGAGCTCGGGATGGCGCGGCCCGCGGCTCGGATGCTCACCTGGTTGCGTGAACACGACACCGCGGCAGCGCACGAGTCCGGCGAGTGGCCCGCGGTCCTGGCATTCATGACGGAGGCGGCCGTATTCCTCAGAGATCACGACGCCGCGGCGCAGCTGCGTCCGCTGATGGCCGAGTACAGCGGGCTCAACCTGATGTCCGGCGTCTTCGTGTCGTGCTTCGGAGCGGCCGATCGCTACCTCGGCCAGCTCGACGCCTTAGTCGAGATCGGCGACCCCGGGGCATCCTTCGAAGCCGCGCTTGAATTGGACACCCGGGTGGGGTCCCATCTTCACGCAGCGCACACGCGCGCGGAGACCGCACGCTGGCTCGCCTCCCGCGGTGCCCGGTCACGGGAGGCTCTCGCACTCGCCGATCGTGTCCGCGTCGACGCCTCCAAGGCCGGATGGCTGCGAGTTGTTCAGATCATCGATGGCGATCCGAGACTGCGCGGGCGCGTCGACGGGCTCACGGCCCGAGAGATCGAGATCCTCCGCCTGATCGACCAGGGAATGTCGAACCGCGAAATCTCGGTGAAGCTGTTCATCAGTGAGCACACCGTCGCCAATCACATCCGAAGCACCCTCACCAAAACCGCGAGTTCCAACCGCTCCCAGGCGGTTCGATACGCCCGAGACCAGGGCCTCGTGTAGGAACGCAGACTATTCGGTTCCGACCAGCTCCCCGGATGGCAGGACGCGGCCGGCCAGTTCGATGACGGCATCGGCGGGAACCCCCGCTCTCGCGGCGGCAGCCCGGATCGCGTCAGCCGACTGCGCCTCGTACAGGCAATACGTCTTCGTACGGTCGATCGAGAGGAAGGAGAACACCCATCGTACGTCCTCGTCATCGTTTATGAGTTTGAGTTCGGCGACCCCGTCGAGCGGCGGCACGAGTTGGCGGTCGAACTGGCGTTCGATCAGGAAATACGGCACAGCGTCACCAACCTGCCTCCGGGAAGGAAATTGCCCGGTGGCGTCATGCTACACGGTCGCATCGGCTCGACCCGAGGAGTCGACGCGCCCGAGGTCTGTCGAGTCAGCCTGACCGACCTGATGCCCGACGTGCGGCGCTGGATGTCGCACGATCGGTCCAGCCGGGAAGCCGAGGCGATCCACGGTGTTCACCCCTCGCCCTGCGTCGACGACGAATCGGCCGCGCTCGCGTCTGGGCCCGGGGTCGGCCATGACTCGACCACGGCGAGTATGGAAACCAGCGAGAGGACACCCCCGAGCGACCACAGCCCCGGCAGCGCCGACCAGAGTGGAATCGCCGCTGCCACCACCACGGCGCAGGCGAACCTCGCGGCGAGTACAGCTTTCGACATCCGCAGCCAGAACACGCCTGTGAATGCGAGGAAGAGGGCGACGCCCGCCGCCAATGCCGACGCGCCGAACCAGCCGAGATGATCCTCATCCAGGTGAGCCATGACCTCTTCGATACCGAGGGCCGTGAGGATGATGCCGAAGACGATCGGGAGGTGAAGGTAGGTGTACCCGTCCGACGCGAGCTTCGCGCGCGCGGCACCGTCGACGCGCTCGAGCAGATGCTCTGCATCGTCGGCGATCCGCTGGAAGTAGGCCCACCAGAGGGCGACGCTCAGGCCCATCGCGAGAAGCGAGCCGATGACGATCGACGCGGTGATCGGGTCCAGCGAGACTCCCACACCGATCGCGACGATCGATTCTCCCAACGCCAGGATCACGACGAGACGGTGGCGTTCGGTGAAGTGCGCTGCGGACTGCAGCCGCCACGAACCGCCCACGTTCGACGTGACGTAGATCGCGAGCAGATCGACGATGACCGCGGCCGTCCATGCGACGAGGCGCCACTGCTCGTCCACCAGGGCGCCGACGATCAGCAGAACGATGGAGGGCAAAGCCGAGGTGGTCAGACTCAGCAGCACCTGGCGCCGCAGCGCCACGTCCCGCCCGGCTGCGATGAGGTACGTCGAGAGGTGCACGAGCCTCACCACGGCGTAGCAGCCCGCGAAGACGAGCGGCGCGTACAGCCCGCCCGGCAGATCGTGGAACGCCTCGGGGATCGTCAATGAGAGCACGAAGACGGCCGCCATCGCGACGATCAGTGCCGCGCGAAGCAATCCCTCGTTCGCGTGGGCTTGATTGCCGAGCCATGCGAACGACGACCAAGACCACCACAGCAGAGCCAGCACGACACCGCCCTGAAGGATCGACACCGGCGGCTCACCATGAGCCATCAGGAAAGTCACCTGGGTGAAGGCGAAGACGAAGACGAGATCGAAGAACAACTCGAGCGTGGTGACCGCATCGCCCTCACTCGCCGTGCGCACTCGGAGCACCCGCGAAAGCCGTCCGCGGTCGTCACCCTGCCCCGACATGGCTAGAACCCTAGCGTGAGGGCGCGGTATCAAGGCCTGAAACGACTTGGACCGGTTTCGAGGGAGGCGGAGGATGATGAATCCATGAGCTCTGACGACTCCTCTGCGGCCCAGGAAATCGATGCGATCATCGCCAACGCCGGCGGTTGGCGGGCGGCCACACTCGCTCAGCTTCGTCGCGTCATCCTGAGCGCCGACGGGGAGATCGTCGAGGAGATCAAGTGGAGGAAGCCGTCCAAGCCGGAGGGTGTCGCCACCTGGGTGTGCCAGGGGAACATCTGCATGGCGGATCTCCTGAAGAGCGCAGTCCGGCTCACCTTCCCCAAGGGCGCACGACTGGATGATCCGACGAGCCTCTTCAACACACGACTCGACAGCGCCACGGTCCGAGCGATCGACTACCTCGAGGACTCCCCGGTCGACGACGCTTCGCTTCGCCGGCTCATCACTCAAGCCGTCGCCGCGAATCGAGGAGGCTGAGCGGACCAGCCCGACGCCGAGGCGCGGGTTGGCGGTCAGACGTCGGCGCGCATGACCCACCGCCATTTGGCGATGCGCCGCTGCCGCACGAATCCGTGCCGTGCGTAGAGTTCTTCCGGGCCGGTGTGGAGGAATGCGCCGCGTTGCGGCGGCCGATCCTCGGTCTGTTCCGGGTACGCCTCCACAGTCCCGCCGCCTGCACGTCTGATCTCGTCCAGGGCGCCCCGCACAGCGGCCGCCGCGATCCCTCTGCCACGGTCCTTCGAATTCGTGAAGATGCACCCGATCCGCCAGTCAGGTGGATCCTGCGCCTCGGCGTCGTAGACGCGGCGGCTCTTGATGTTGGGGAGTTCAGGGGGGGTGCCGAATTGGCACCAGCCGACACACCTGTCGCCGTCGTACACCAGTACCTGCCGGACTGCGCCCTGCGTCACAAGCTCGTGCTTCGCGTCACGGTTGCCGTCTCGCGTTCCCGTCGAACCACCTGGGTGGAACCCCATGCACCAGCACCCACCCCACACGCCGTTATTCGACTCGACGAGCGTGGCGAAGTCCTCCCAGGTCTCCGGCGTCAGCATCCTCGTGGTCAGCGCCATGCCGCAATTGTCACGCAAGCCAGCCGCACCCTCAACAGCCGACGGGTGCGCCGTCCGATAGCTCGCTGGACGATCCCTCCGCGGACATCGGCAGTGCCAGGTCACGCTGGCCGCCCGCCGCGACCCCCGACTACGGTGGAGCACGGAGTCATCGCTCATCAGCGGTTTGGGACTCGGACGGCTGCGAAGGAGTTCACATGGGCGAGTCGACGAGCGGATCAGACTGGATCTCCGCGGCCGAGTTCCACCGGGCGCCGGGTGTCTCCGACTGGCGTGTCACAGGCACGGGCCCGCAGACGGTCTTCACCGCGAAATCCCTCGCCCACGCGGCGGAACTCATCGCCCCTGTCGTTGAGGCCGCCGAGCGATTCGGCGTACTGCCCGACGTCGACGTGCGTCCCGAGGGAGTCGTCGTGCGCATCCCGAACCGCAGCCCCGAGGGCATCGCCGCAGCCGCCCCGGAGTTCGCTGCCGCCGTGTCCCGGGCGGCCGCCGAGCTCCTGCTGACGCCCGATCCCTCGCTCGCGCAGTCGATCGGCATCTACGTCGCCCAGCACTCCGGGGCCGACGTGCGACCGTTCTTCACAGCCGCACTGGGCTACGAGGCCTTCGGCGACACGGATGCCGTCGATCCGCTGCGGTGCGGGCCGCAGCTCGCCTTCAACCCGATCACCGGCGACTCTCCGGCGAGAGGCCGGACGCACTTCGATGTCTTCGTGCCGGCCGACCAGGCTCAGGCGCGGGTGGATGCCGCACTCGCCGCCGGAGGAAGACTCGCCGACGACGCGTACGCGCCGGCATGGTGGTCGCTCGCGTCACCCGACAACCACGGTGTGGACATCGCGTCCTGGACCGATACCTCCGACTGACACGCGCTCGTGGCCGGGGACTGCCCGGATCCCGCGGGGAAGACGCTCATCCTCACGGCGCCGTTCTCTTCGCCCGACTAGATGGTTTGGAAGTAGAAACGGTAGTCGAGCCCGTCGTGCAGCATCGCCGAGCGACCGGGGTGACTGTCTGCGGGATAGCCGGTGAGCCGAAGCTCGGGAATCGATCGGTAGCCGAACTCGTACACCGCGGCGCTCGGATCGAATGCGCCCTGATACATCCGGTCGACACTGCCGTAGCGGAAGGTGTAGATGCGATAGTCCGAGCCGTCATGGAGCATGTTCCAGCGCGTCCAGTCGGCGTCTGCCGGGAATCCGGCGACCGGCAGGCTCGCGTAGTAGCCCGGTGCAGCCCAGCGATACTGAGTTGTTCCGGGCTGCCAGATGTACTGGTACAGGGTGGTGGGGTCGCCGAGGCGCCGCAGGTACGCGTGGTATGCCGCGCCGCTGTGGAGCATGCGGATGCTCGACGCATCGACGTCGGGCGGCGATCCGACCAGGGTCAGCACCGGGATCGATCGATAGCCGTAGGCGTAGGACGACCCGTTCCAGGCGAACTGATAGAGGGTGTCGCTGGAACTGCCGCGGAACAGGTAGAGCCGGTAGTCGGCGCCGTCGTGCAGCATCGCCCACCGGGCGAAGTTGGCGTCGGACGGTGCCCCGGTGATGGGAATCACCGGGATCGAGTTGTAGCCGAAGCGGTACTCGTCTGTCCCCGGCACCCAGGCGCCCTGATTCAGGTTCGGCATGTCGGCCTCCTCGTGGTGAACGCGAACTCGCTCGTATGCAGAGAGCCCGGCCCAGCGTGGGTGATACCACACAGCGGCGCCCGGATGCGCTGAGCGTCTCTCTGGGAGCACGGCGCCGGGCGGCGGCCGCCTCCCGCTCGTCAGTCCCAGGTGTGTACAGGCTCGTTCGTGTGCATCGCCTGGCGGTACTCGAGCAGGGTGGCTCGCAGAGCGTCGTAACGGTCCATTGCGGCTCGGCGATGCATCCTGTCCGTGAACCACCCGGCGCCGGTGACCCCGGTGAGGCAGCGCCCTTCGATGATGCCGAGCAGGCGATCGCGGACGGATGCCTCGACTCCCCATGCCTCCAGCCCTTGGTGCGCCAGCGGCAGCAGGCGTCGCAGCACGAGCTCGGTGGCGGGCACCTGGCCGACCCCCGGCCAGTAGAGCTCGGAGTCGATGCCATCACGCGCAGCGGTGTGGAAGTTCTCGGCGGCAGCGGTGAACGACAGCTGCGACCAGAGCGGTCGATCGTTCTCGGCGATCGCGCGCACCAGCCCGAAGTAGAACGCGGCGTTGGCCATGATGTCGACGACGGTGGGACCGGCGGCGAGCAGCCGGTTCTCCACACGCAGGTGCGGCACCCCTCCGGCGACGTCGTAGATCGGGCGATTCCAGCGGTAGATCGTGCCGTTGTGCAGCCGAAGCTCCGAAAGCGCAGGAATGCCGCCGGCTTCGAGGACGGCCATCGGGTCGTCGTCCTGGACGATCGGCAGCAGCGCGGGGAAATACCGGACGTTCTCCTCGAAGAGGTCGAACACCGAGGTGATCCAGCGTTCGCCGAACCAGACCCGCGGGCGAACTCCCTGTACCTTGAGTTCCTCGCTGCGGGTGTCGGTGGCCTGTTCGAAGAGCGGGATGCGCGTCTCGGGCCACAGCTCCCGCCCTAGGAGGTACGGCGAGTTGGCCGAGAGCGCCAGCTGCACACCCGCGATCGCTTGGGAGGCGTTCCAGTAGGCCGCGAACGAGTCCGGTGAGGTCTGCACGTGCAGTTGCGTGCTGGTGCACGCGGCCTCGGGCAGGATCGAGTCCGCGGTGGTGACCAGCCGTTCGGGGCCGTCGATGAAGATCGAGATGTCCTCGCCGCGCGCGTTCAGGATCTGCTCGCTCAGCAGCCGGTACCGCGGATTGGCGCTGATGCTGTCGGGTCGCAGGTGCCCTTCGGCGAGCGTGGGGAGGATGCCGATCATCACGAGGTGGGCGCCGACCGTCGACGACCGCGCCTCGGCGTCGTTGAGACTGCGCCGCAAGCCCTCCTCGAACGTGGTGAGACCCCCCTCGCGCAGTCGGGCGGGGGGCACATTGATCTCGATGTTGAACTGACCGAGCTCAGTCTGGAATGCGGCATCCGCGATCGCCTCGAGCGCCTCCGCGTTCCGCAACGCCGGGTCACCGGCCTCGTCGACCAGATTCAACTCGACTTCCAGGCCGGTCAGCGGGTCATCCGTGTCGAAGTGCGCTTCGCGCAGCATCCGCGCGAACACGTCGAGGTTGCGCCGGACCTTCTCGCGATGACGCGTGCGATCGGCGCGGCTGAACTCCTGAGCCGGGACGTCCTCCCCCATGACGGAACTCTAGCGAGCCCCGACCGTGCTGGTGGGGCTCCTTTGGGGAACGACGGCACCGAGCACGCGCTCGGCGCCGTCGTTCTCTTTTCGCGCAGCCTGTCTCAGCCGTCCAGGCCGATGCGGATTCCGGTGAACATCGGGTTCACCTTCGCGTCGCGCGTCCCCAGCGGTGCGAGGTGGAACGCCTTCTCGATGGTGGCGATGATCGAGGTGGTGTCGTACTGCGTGTGATCCACGCCCGACTCCTCGAACTTCTTGCTGATCAGGACGGCGGGGACGCGGGTTCCCGGGCCCCACTTGTCGACGACCGGAGGCGCAACGTGGTCGGCCTGGCCGCCGAACTCGTCGTAGGTGACGACGACGAGCGTCTTCTTGCCGTCGGGCCCATCCATGATGGTCTTGAGAAGGTTGACGAGGTGATCGCTGCCGTCGGGCTCGCTGGCGTAGCCGGGGTGCTCGTTCTCGTCGCCGTACGGCTTGACGAAGCTGACGGTGGGGAGCCTGCCGCTCTGGGCCGCGGCGATGAACTTCGTCTCGTCCTGCAGGTGCGAACGCCCGGGCTGACCGGGGGCGTACGCGGCGAAATAGTTGAACGGCTGGTGGTGGTACTGGAAGTTGACGCCAGGGTGTCCGGCGACGGCGTTATCCCAGCCGCCTGCGTACCAGTTCCACGAGATGCCCGCGGCCGTCATGCGATCGCCGATGTTGGCGTACGCGATGAGCGGCAGCTGCACGCCGGTCGCGAAATGAGGGACGGATGCCGGCTGGATGGTGTTCACCGCGAAGTTGCCGCACGCCGCGTTGTAGTTGTCTTTGCCGTCGGGGCAGGCCACCGTCCACTGCGTGTCCTTCACGGTGCCGGTCGGCGTGTACAGCGGGTACGTCTTGGGCATGCCGTTCGCATCGACGACCGAGTTGTCCACGGTCGCCGTGGGGTCGAGCGGTGTGCGGCCCGCGATCAGCCACTGATGGTTCAGGAAAGACCCGCCGAACGCGGCT
Organism: Microbacterium deminutum; assembly: GCF_039530205.1. Taxonomy (NCBI): domain Bacteria; kingdom Bacillati; phylum Actinomycetota; class Actinomycetes; order Micrococcales; family Microbacteriaceae; genus Microbacterium; species Microbacterium deminutum. The sequence goes on along the minus strand of NZ_BAAAOG010000005.1, from coordinate 51,653 downwards.
TGGAAGAAGTCGTCGGCGATCACGTAGTGCGGCGCCCCTGCGCTGTGCAGGTATCGGTAGATCGGCAGCTGCGTCGTGTCGTACTGGCCCTGGGTGAGGCCGACCGCGTCGGATCCGGTCGTGTAGCGGTCCATCTTGCCTCGGTCGATCTGGTACTGCTCCTGGTAGAAGCGGTGCACGAGATCCCGCGTGCATCCGCCGCTGACGCCGGTGCCATTGAGCCACCCGTTCTGCTGGAAGGGCGTGCCTGGGACGATCGGCGGGCACGTGGTGTCGGTCGGCGAGATGAAGTCGTCGATCATGAAGGTGCTGTTCGCGAAGTGGCTGGTGATGCTGTGGGCGGTGTCGGTGCAGGTCACCGGCAGGGGCGGCGATGCGAGGTTCGCGTCCACCTGCGGCAGGCAGTCGTACGTCGTGCCGTTCTGAGCGACCTGTGCGACGCTCTGGCTGCCGTTGACAGCCTGACCGTTCACCGAGCCCCAGTTCCCGTAGAGATTGTCGAACGAGTGATTCTCCTCGTAGATCACGACCAGATGCTTGAAGCCGCCCGGAATGGTCGAGGGATGCCCGTGGCCTCGGGACCACCCGCCGCCGGGATCCCCGATCGCCGCGGCCGCGGGCATGACGGCGCCGACGAGCGCAAGAGCGGCGACCGTGGCGAGGATGGTGAAACGCTTGGACACGAGATTGCCTCCTGATCGGAATACCGGACGCGGCGCTCAGGTGAACGTTCTGAGCCGCCGTGGCACGAACCCTGCGGACAGCTCGACGTGTTCGCCAGCCGTCAGCGTCAGCGTAGTAGGAGGACGTGGACGCCGAAATGGCACAGCGAGCGCCGTTCACGATCGGGTCACGGAGTGTTCACCGTCGGATCGTAGGCATCTGGTGCCACGCCAGTCTCACAGGATCGCCGATCGTCCCGGTCGCACCCCGGATCCGCGGACGGCCACGACGACCGGAACCCCACGTCACGCCGTAGTCTGAGCGCATGTCGGTCCGGTCGATCATGCGAACCGCCGTCGGCGCCGCGCTGCTCGTGAATGCGGTGCCCCACGGCGTCAGCGGGGTGCAGGGCAGTCCTTTTCCCAGTCCGTTCGCTGATCCTCCGGGGGTGGGCATGTCGCCCCCGCTCGTGAACGTCGGCTGGAGCGCCGCCAATGCGATCGCCGGGTCGTGGATGCTGCGTCGCGGCATCCGATCCACCGGCGAAGCCGTCGGCGCTGTCGCGGGGGCGGTCGCGATGGCAGCCGTGATCTCCTACCACTTCGGCGATGTCCTCCAGGGAGGAATTGGCTTCCGCGGGGTCCGCGGTCGACGTGGCGAGCGCGGATCATCCGGGCCGCCCCGCGGTCTTGTGAAGGCGATCGAACCGCTCGCGGCGGCACTCGCGGGACGACGAGGATTCCCCCTTTGGGCGGTCATCCACCATCGCGGACGCAGGAGCGGTACCGACTACGCCACCCCCATCGCGGTGGTGCCGACCCTCGACCCGTCGGTGGTCCTCATCGGCCTGCCCTGGGGCCCTCGGACGAACTGGGCGCTCAACGTGGTCGCCGCTGGCGGAGGGACGCTCACCTGGAAGGGCGGCGAGCACATCACCGCCTCCCCGCGCATCCTCGAGCCCACGGACGCTTCGAAGCTCTCCAAACCCTTCTTCAGCGGGATCGTGGGACGGATGCCGGCGGCCATCGTGCTCACACTCGCATCGACGTGACCGGCGCCGCCGAGGGCTGTCAGCGCGCACCCGTTCGGCGGCGACGATGCCACACCACGCATGCGGCGGAGTAGACCGCAACCGCCGCGAGCAGGATCGTCATCACAAGCTGCCCGACTCCGTTGTCGGTGGTGAGGTACAGCGTCAGAGAGGCTGCGGTGAGGCCGACCCCGACGATGAGCAGCAGCCACGACTGGGGTTCGGTCCGAATGATGTAGAAGCTCTCGCGCCCCTCGGGTACGGCCATGCGCTGAGCGTACGCGGAGCCGGTCGACAGGCGCTACGGAGGTCGTCCTCGAGGAGGACGCGGCGGGTCGGTGCGCGGAGTATTTTCGGCGATGTGAGACGCATCTTGCTGATCGCCCGCCGCAACGGGCTCGACCTCTTGATCGTTCTTCTGACCGCCGCAGCCATGATCGAGGTGCTCGTCAAGCCCACCGCATCGGACGCTCCGCAGGAGATGCGCTGGCTCCGCGTCGCGGCGATCGGGCTCATCGTGCTTCCGCTGTTCGCGCGACGGCGTTTCCCGTTCGGTGCTCTGATCGCGTACTGGCTTCTCGCGGTCGGGGTCTCGTTCATCGATGGCCAGTTGATCCCGCTCACCACAGGCCTCTTCATCCTCGCGATGGCTGTCGCGTTCCTGCTGGGGAGCCTGCCGAATCTCCCGCAGGCTCAGTTGGGCCTCGCGGTCGTCGTCGGCGGTGTCGCGATCGTGGTCTACAACTTAACGACGCACACGGCGAGTCAACTCGTGTTCATCCCGCTCCTCTTCGGCGTCTGCTGGTTCTTGGGGTTCGCGGTGCGACAACGCGGAGACCAGGTCGCGGCCGCGGAGGACCGGGCGAGCCGCGCCGAGCGGGACCGCCAGGCCTCCGCGAGGATCGCAGTGGCAGAAGAGCGGGCGCGGATCGCCAGGGAACTGCACGACATCGTCGCCCATGCGGTGAGCGTCATGGTGCTCCAGACCGGTGCCGTCCGGCACCGACTCGGTGACGACTTCGCTGACGAGAAGGAAGCACTGCGGGGCGTTGAGGAGACCGGACGCAGGGCGCTCTCCGAGATGCGGCACCTGCTGGGTGCGCTTCGGCGCGACGACGAAGCAGCCGCGCTCAGTCCCCAGCCAGGCATGGCGGGGCTCGACGGCCTGCTGAACCAGGTCCGGGAGGCGGGTCTGCCGGTTCGGCTGGAAGTGCACGGCGAGCCCATACCGCTTCCGGACCCGATCGACCTCGCCGTGTACCGGATCGCACAAGAGGGCCTGACGAACGTGCTGAAGCACGCGCACGCGAGTCGCGCGGACGTCTCGATCCGGTACGCACCTTGGGATCTGAGGGTGGAGATCCGCGACGACGGCGATGGGCCGCAGCCCGGCGACGGGCTCGGCCATGGCATCGTGGGCATGCGCGAGCGTGTGAAGATCTACGGTGGCGAGCTGGCGGCCGGCCCGGGCCCGGAAGGCGGTTTCGTGCTCAGTGCCCGGCTTCCGCTGGACCGGTGATCGGGTCGTCGTCGTCCTCGAAGAGACGGCTCTGGTACGCCAGAACGATGGCCTGCGCGCGGTCGCGGAGGTCGAGCTTCTGCAGCACGCGCGTCACGTGGGTCTTCACAGTCGTCTCGCTGATGAACAGCGCCTTGCCGATCTCTGCGTTGGAGAGTCCGCGGGCGAGCAGCTCGAAGACGTTCAGCTCCCGAGAGGTGAGTGTGCCGACGGCAGGCGGTGTGGGATGCCGGTGGAGCCGGGCGAACTGGCGAATGACCTTCTTCGTCACGGCGGGCGAGAGGAGCGCGTCGCCCGCTGCAATCGTCCGAACCGCCGAGATCAACTGCTCCGGAGGATCGTCCTTCAGAACGAACCCGCTGGCGCCGGCCCGCAGCGCCTGGTAGACGTACTCGTCCAGGTTGAACGTCGTCAGGACGAGGACGCGTGCGGACGGATCAGCGGCAAGGATCCGCCTGGTCGCCTCGAGCCCGTCCAGCTCCGGCATCCGGATGTCCATCAAGACGATGTCCGGCCTCACGCGGGCGGCCTGGGCGACCGCCGCAATGCCGTCTCCGGCTTCCGCGACGACATCGATGTCCGGCTCGCCTGAGAGGAGCATCCGCAGTCCAGCTCGCACCATCGACTGATCGTCGACGAGCAGAGCGCGGATGGTCATCAGTGCGCCAGAGCCCGGTGCGAGCGGGCGCGGCGGATCGGGGCGCCGATCAGCCTCCTCCGAAAGGAGGACCCGCTTTCGTCGAATGGTGCCGCCACGTTCAAGGCCTTTCGACGACGCGGTGCCCACGGTCTCGTCCATAGCGTCGGCTGTATCACGTTCACCACCACTCTGGGGCGCCGCAGTATGAGCTCCAGCGTACAAGTCTCCCGAGGAGTCCCCGTCATGACAACCACGATGAAACCCCGCGCGGCCGCCCAGGTCGGTACGAGGCCGAACCCCCTGCCGCAGTACTCATTGGCGCAGATCCTGGGCGTCTGGGCCGGAGCCGCCCTGCCGATGGCCGCGCTCGCCTGGCTGGCGGCTCCGTGGCTGGCTTCGGTGATCCAGGGTCCGGCCGCGTGGCCCCAGGCCATCCTGCTCACCCTCACCGCCGGCCTGATCTGGCAGTTCGCTCTGGTGCTGATCCTCGTACACCGTGAGCAAGGCACTCTCCGCTGGTCGGTGCTCAAGGATGCGCTCTGGCTTCGGGAACCGCAGAGTCCCAAGACCGGCCGCAAGGGCGGCCTCCTGTGGCTGTGGGCGATACCGCTGTCGCTCCTTGTCTACGCGAGGGAAGAGCTGCCGAAGCTGCCGGCGCCGGCGGGGCGCGATCTGGGAGACTTCCTTCACTCAGCTGTCGGGCAGGAGTTCTTCTCGGGCAACTGGACCTGGTTCGCGCTGGCGCTCGTCATGTTCCTCTTCAACACCGTGCTCGGCGAAGAGCTCTTCTTCCGCGGGCTCCTCCTTCCCCGGATGCGAGGGGTGTTCGGCCGGCTGGACTGGCTCGCGAACGGGGTCCTGTTCGCGCTGTACCACTTGCACGTGCCGTGGGCCATCCCGGGGAGGCTGGTGAACACGTTCATCCTGTCCTGGCCATCCCGTCGTTACCAGAGCGCGCTCCTCGGGATCATCGCGCACAGCTCACAGAGCGTCGTCCTGGCCGTGCTCCTCCTGCTGCTCGTCCTTCGGTGACTCGAATGGCGGATGCCCCGAGGTCCCCGTGTTCAAGGGGATCTCGGGGCTTCGATGCCGGCGGCACGGAGGGGATGAAAGCCGCGCGACCCCAACTGTTTCGTGGTCGAAGGAATCGAACTGCTCCGGGTGTCGCCGGCCTGCTGGCGCCAGACTGTATGGATGACAGCAGCGCAGACGCGCCGATTCGCCAGGGCCGCCCTGGTGGTCGGCGCCCTGGGAGTCGTATTCGGCGACATCGGGACCAGCCCGATCTACACGATCCAGACGGTGTTCAATCCGGAGGATCTGCACCCGGTCCCCCTCTCGACGGAGAGCGTGTACGGCATCGTGTCGCTGATCTTCTGGTCGGTGACCGTGATCGTCACGATCGCGTACGTCGGCTTCATCCTGCGCGCGAACAACGAGGGCGAGGGCGGCATCATGGCGCTGCTCACCCTCGTCGGCCAGAAGACGATCGGGGGCAGGCGGCGCACGAAGATGGCGCTGGTGGCCCTCGGAATCTTCGGGGCATCGCTGTTCTTCGGCGACAGCATGATCACGCCGGCCATCTCGGTGCTCTCAGCGGTGGAAGGGCTGCGGGTGGCCGCTCCGCCGCTCGCGGCGTTCGTCATCCCGATCACCGTGGTCATCATCATCGTGCTCTTCTCGGCGCAGCGCTTCGGCACAGCCGCGGTGAGCCGATTGTTCGGCCCCATCATGGTCGTGTGGTTCCTCGCGATCGGTGCGCTCGGCATCCTGGGAATCGCGCGGGAGCCCGAGATCCTCTTGGCGCTCTCGCCGACCTATGCGCTCGCTTTCGCGGTCACTCACCCCGCGATGGCGTTCTTCGCACTGGCCGCGGTGGTGCTCGCGATCACCGGAGCCGAGGCCCTGTATGCCGACCTCGGACATTTCGGACGCATGCCGATCGCGCGTGCCTGGCTGATCCTGGTCTTCCCGAGCTGCATCCTCAGCTACTTCGGCCAGGGGGCCCTCATCCTGAACGACCGAGCCGCGGTCGCGAGCCCGTTCTTCCTGCTGGTCCCCGGTCCGCTGCAGCTGCCGATGGTGGTCCTCGCCACCGCAGCGACCGTGATCGCGTCGCAGGCCGTGATCACCGGGGCGTTCTCGGTCGCCCGTCAAGCGGTGCAGCTCGGGTATCTCCCGCGTCTGCGGATCGAGCACACCTCGGCGCGTACGATCGGTCAGATCTATGTTCCGCTGATCAACTGGCTGCTGCTGGTCGCGGTGATCGTGCTCGTTCTCACGTTCCGGCAATCGTCGGCGCTGGCGTACGCCTTCGGGATGGCTGTCACTGGCACGATCCTCATCACCACGACGCTGTTCCTGTACTACGCGCGCGAAACCTGGCGCGCGCCCCTGTGGGCTGTCATCAGCGGCGGAGGGCTGCTGCTCGCCTTGGAAGGACTGTTCTTCGCGGCCAACCTGACGAAGCTCGCTAGCGGCGCCTGGTTGCCGTTGGCGATCGCCGTGGTCGCTTTCCTGATCCTGATGACCTGGTACCGCGGACGACAGATCGTCACCGAACAGCGCGAACACGCGGAAGGCCCGCTCGCCGACTTCCTCACCGCGATCCATGACGGCAGCATCGGAGTCGTGCGGGTGCCCGGCACCGCCGTCTACCTGAACCGCGGTGACAAGACCACACCACTGGCGATGCGATCCACGGTGGAGCGCCTCGGATCGCTGCACCAGAACGTGATCATCCTCTCGATCGAGACCGCGCAGACGCCCACGGTGCCGGCGGAGGAACGACTCAGCACGGACGCCCTCAACTACACCGATGACGGCGTGGTTCTGGTGCGGGCCCGGTTCGGATTCATGGAGCGCCCCGAAGTTCCCGCCACACTGCGGATGCTGAACCCAGACGACCTGGAGATCCCGCTCGATCTCGACGACGCCTCCTATTTCCTCTCAACGATCGATCTCCACGCCGGAAATGTGGCGGGCCTGGCCCGCTGGCGAAAGTCGCTCTTCCTCGCCACCGCTCGCGGAGCCGCGGACGCCGCCGGCTACTTCGACCTGCCGCCCGACCGGACCATCCTGATGGGTTCACGCGTCGAGATCTGATGAGGACGCCGGGGGCGCCGCAACCGGGCATGACCTCCCCGTCGCGCCCGAGTGAAGTCCCTGACGGACCCCGCCTCCCCTCACGAGCGCCCCCTGATGGCCGCATACGCTTGTGGCATGAACGAAACCCCGACCCCGACGCGCATCCGCATCCGGTGGGGCTGGTTCGTCGGATGCCTCTTGCTGGGCCTCGCCGCCATCCTGATCGGGGCGTTGGTGGCGCCGGCTGCCGGCCAAGCCGGCTACGTCGCCGGCGTGATGGCCAATGTCGGGACCACGCTGCTCCTGGTCGGCATCGTGGTGCTGCTCGAGCGGCGGATCATCGACAGCGCCGTGCGGGTGGTCCGCAATGCCAACGCGGAGGCGAGCGAGTCGATCCGGGCTCAGATTCGCGACCTGGAAGACCGGCTGGCCACCGAATGGCAGTCGGCGACCGCCGACAACATCGCCGAGAAGCAGGCGGCGACCAAACGGCTCACGGACGAGTTCACCAAACACATCGTGGACGACGCCTCACGCGGACAATAGGTACGGGCACCTCGCATATGCGGCTCCGGTCACGTCGCGATCGCGCCGCATCCATGGACCCCGCGATAGGTGGGGGAGACTGCATTCAGCACCGACGACACAGTGCGCCGCATGATCATCAATCGGGAACGGCTCCGGTCGAGGGGCTCCGCCTTTGGAGAGAGGCCGCCAGTCACGTGTTGGATCACCTCAGCGGCGCGTCGCGCCTGATTCCGATCATCGGAGACCCCGTCAGGTACGTCCGGTCACCGGTGTGGCTGACCCGCACGCTCGGGGCACGCGGCCACAACGGCATCTGCGTGCCTCTGGAAGTGCCGGTCGACAAACTCGGCGTCGTCATGGCCGGTCTGTCGGCGTCCGGCAACGTGGACGGCATCCTCGTGACCATGCCGCACAAGTTCGCCGCGTTCGGATACTGCGCCACGAGCTCCCCACGCGCCAGCCTGTTCGGGGTGGTCAGCGTGATGCGTCGGAACCCGGATGCCACCTGGCACGGCGACATGCTCGACGGCCTCGCGTTCGTGAAAGCGCAGCAGGACCACGGCGCACAGATCGAGCGGGCGCGCGCGCTGCTGGTCGGGGCGGGCGGGGCGGGCAGCGCGATCGCGCACGCACTGCTCGACGCCGGCGTCGGCGAACTCGTCGTCCATGACGCCGACCCGGCCAGGGTGGCGGCCCTCGCCGATCAGCTGGCCGCTGTCGGCGCCGGTCGGCTCAGTTCCGGCAGCGCCGACCCGACCGGGTTCGATCTGGTGTTCAACGCGACCCCGCTCGGTCTGGAGGAGGATGATCCGCTCCCCCTCGACACCGCCCTGCTGTCGCCCTCGATGTTCGTCGGTGACGTGATCGCGGGACACGGGATGACACCGCTTCTCGCCGCCGCGCAGCAGATCGGCTGCAGCACCGCGAACGGCGATCACATGGTCGAAGCCGTACAGGACCTCATGGCCGACTTCCTTCTGCACACGTAGCTATGCCGATGTCCTCACACGGCGAGGCGCCGCATCCGGGTCGGGTCATGAGGTTCGAGCAGCTCGGGGATGTTCGCGGCCTCGGACGCGGCGAGATCCTGGCGCGGCTGACGAGCGGGCATTCGTATGCCGTCGCCATGATCTCGCTGAAGCTCAGGCGACCTCAGGAAGCGCGCCGTTCGGCGATGAGCGGACAGTCGAAGGGATCGCGCTCGCCAAGTCCGACACGGTTGATGTACCTCAGCACGATCCGGTAGGAGGTGATGAGGCTGGTTTCGGTGTAGGGGATGCCGAGTCGCTTGCAGTGGGCGCGGACGATAGGGGCGGCGTGGCGCAGGTGCGGTCTGGGCATCGACGGGAACAGGTGATGTTCGATCTGGTAGTTCAGTCCGCCCATGAAGATGTCCACGAACCGCCCTCCCCGAATGTTGCGACTCATCAGGATCTGGCGGCGCAGGAAGTCGAGTTTCACGGTGGCGGGCACCAGCGGCATGCCTTTGTGGTTCGGGGCGAATGAGGCTCCCATGTACAACCCGAACAAGCCGAGTTGCACGGCGAGGAAGACCACCGCGATACCGGGTGAGAGCACTGCGAACACCAGGGCGATGAACCCGCCGAGCCGAGCGGCGAGGAACACGATCTCCACCCAGCGCCGGTCCATGGGTTCACGCCGCAGCACACGCGCGATGCCGGAGGCGTGGAGCGAGATGCCTTCCAGCAGGAGAACCGGGAAGAAGAACGCGCCCTGGTGGCTGATCAGCCAGCTGGTGACCGGGTTCCGTCGGCGGGTCACTTGTTCGGGAGTGAACGAGATCACAGGCAGATCGATGTCCGGGTCCGCACCCTCCTTGTTGGGGTTGGCGTGGTGACGAGTGTGCTTGTGACGCCACCATCCGACGCTCATCCCCACGAAGAGGTCTCCGATGATCAGGCTGACCCAGTCGTTCCACCGGCCGGATACGAAGATCTGGCGATGGGCGGCGTCGTGGCCGAGGAACGCGACCTGGGTGAAGATGACCGCGAACCCCGCAGCGGTGAACAGCTGCCACCAGCTGTCGCCGATCCAGATGAATGCCACGATCGCGGCGGCGAGCACCAAGGGCACCAGGCAGAGCTTTGCCCAGTAGTAGCCGTATCGACGACGCATCAGACCGGTGTCCCGGATCCGCGCGGCCAGCTCGGTGAAATCACTCGACCCGTTCGTGCGGGCACCCGTGATGACGCGCGCACCGGTCGCGGCCATCGGCGAGGCGGAAGTCGACGTGACGGTCACGAGCGCACGGCCTTCCTCAGTTCCGCGGCGGGGCGCGGGGCGCTCAGGGGCGGCCTGTTGGAGGGCTCGGGCACGACCCGAAGGCCTTGACCGGTCTGGGAGGCACGCTCCAGCACGAGCACCCACTTGCGGTTGATGGAGACCTGCGCGGAGTCGTCGAAGTCGAACCTCAGCGGAACCTCTCGCGATACCCAGCAGGTCGCGGGGCCCCCGTCGCCCGTGAACGAGAACGAGAATGCCTCGCCACGACGGAGCTTGTCATTGATGACGACCGCCAGGTGTGCGAGCGTTCGATCGTCGAATTCTCGCGATTGCACCGGAGAGCCATACCTGAACATCCCCATGATTGCTCCCGTCCTGCGCATCCACGATCCGTTGAGGGTGGAGTCGGCCGAGGTCTGGGGCAACTTCCTTTGAAGCTAACGGATGCAGCCGAATGGGCAAATCCCGTCCGGCAGGATTGACATCTCGCAGGCGGCGTGCATCAAGGGCCGCCCGTGGGGGCCGAACGCTGCGGTGCCGGCGCGGGTGGCGACGTCGTGGCCGGTGCAGCACGCTCCGCGACTGCACAATGTTCCTGATTCCACCAGCCCCCCTCTCCGGCAGGCGGACTGGCGTTTGCTTGCGTTATGACCCCTCACGGGCACGCCAAGGATGAGCACGTCCGCCACTACGCGGGTCTGGCCGACCGGCTCCGCCCGATGCTCGGCGCACAAGAGCTGCTCGCCGAGCCGGCCCACCGTGGCCACCCGACTGCGCTGGCGACATCCCCACCGCGGCATGAGCTGGCCGGCCTCCTGAAGGTCCTCGACGCAGACGATGCGATCGACGGCCCAGTGGCCGCGAACGACGCGAGGCATCCGTCGCCGACGATGAGTGGAGCACGGTGATGGACAGACTCCATTACGCCGGGCACTCGGTGATCACGGGCACGGCGATCGCGCATGCACTGCTGGGCTATGCCCAGGCACTCGCGCAGGCGAACGGCTCGGCGACCGTGCAGATCCCCACCGTGAACGACGACGGCTCCCCTGGCCGGTCGGAGATGCTCGTCGGCCCATCCAGCCAACTCATCTCCGACGCCGAAGAATCCGAGCATGAAGAAGTCACCGACGAGGTCCTCGTCACCTACCTTCGTGAAGAAGCGGTCACCCTGCGCACACAGGGGATGCCATCCTCTGTCGCTGAGATCCGCAAAGGTCTGCCTGCGCGCGAATGGCCCGACTTCGAACTCTGACGTGACCGGTCGTTTCTCTGCCGTAGAGCTAGTCGTGCTCCCAGCGTCGAGCCTGCAGCATCTGCGTCTTGTCGATGATCGCGAAGGTCGCGTCCACGTCGACAAGCTCGTCCGGATCCCCGGCGGTCGAAGTCACGATCGTGTCGATCCGCCAGCCGACGCGGAATTGCGCACGGGCCACCGCTCCGTCGGAATCGACGAACGGAATCTCCACGACATCCAGCGACTCTGCACGCGCGAGTTCCAGACTGTAGGACATCAGCGCGTCGGCGATTTCCGTCGCCGTGAAGAACGAACCGCCCGCAACATGGATCGTCTTCATTCCTCATCCCCTCACGAGACATTCGTGCCGGGGTCTGGGGCAACCACCCCAGGCTACCCGATGCTTCGCGCTCCGACCAGCGAATGGCAGCAGGGGGGCAGGCCGACGCCCCGGTCAGGGACGCCAGCGACCGGCGCGACGTCGGGTGGTCGGTCGCGACGAGCCCTGCGCAGTGGCCGGGTCTGCACGTCCCGCCCGGCGTTGCAAGCCCGCCGCAATGCGGGATGCAGGTGGCAGAGTGAGGTTCCCGCGAGCGGCAGGACCGCGGCAATGACCCGACCGAACAGAGGAGGCTGAGATGGGCGACAACATGCCAGATGGCACGCATCGTGCAAGCGAGAAGAGTGCGCCGGACGGTCAGATCGAAGAACGTGACTCCGCAGCGGATGCCGGTTCCGAATCGCCCGAGGAAGGCGCCGCAGCGATGACGGCCGCCGACGACGCCCTCACCACCCCCGACAGCGACTGACGCCCGCAGATGTCTGTGAACGTGCGCGTACTTCAGTGTCGGCCTGAAGCGGTATTTCGGGTATTGGCCAACGGCTGGCTCTACCCCTCCTGGGTCGTCGGAGCCACCCGGATGCGGGACGTGGACGTTTCCTGGCCGGAGCCGGGTTCCCAGCTGCGCCACTCTCTGGGCGTCTGGCCGGCGCTGATCAACGATGAAACCCACGCGATCGAGTGGAACCCGCCGCATCGGATGCGCATCCGCCCCACCGGGTGGCCGCTGGGCGAAGCCCTCGTGACGATCGACGTCAAGGCGCGAGCGAGCGGATGCGTCGTCCGCATCCAGGAAGAGGCGGTCGCGGGGCCGGTGCGATGGATCCCCCGGCCACTGATCGACATCCTGCTGTGGTGGAGGAACACGGAGACGCTGCATCGACTCGCCTACCTGGCCGAAGGCATCCCGGAGGACGCGCCGGCCCCTACGACCGCGGAACGTGAGGCCTCCGGCGATCTCGCCGTCGGCTCGCGGGGCATGGTGGCCTGAGGATGCCCGCACGGACGCACCGACCCGCGACCGAGTTCGACGCCGTCGTCGTCGGTGCTGGGCCGAACGGACTCGCTGCGGCCGTCACCCTCGCCCGCGCAGGCCTGACCGTGTGCGTCTTCGAACAATCAGAACGAGCCGGCGGTGGATCGTCGACAGCCGAGCTCACGCTCCCGGGTTTCCGCCACGATGTCTGCTCAGCCGTTCACCCGCTCGCGTTCGAGTCACGATTCTTCCGTGAGTTCGAACTCCGCAGACGAATCGACTTCATCACGCCCGACATCCCCTTCGCCCATCCCCTGGACGGCGGCCGGGCAGGGATCGCCTACCGGGATCTGGCCCGCACGGCGCGCGCGCTCGGCAAAGACGGCAGGGCGTACCGCAGGCTCGTCGGCCCCTTGGCAGCCCGAGCCAGGGAGGTCGCGGACCTCACCGGGTCGTCGTTGCTCCGCTTTCCTCCCCACCCCGTCACTGCCGCCTTGTTTGCTTCGGCGACGCTGGAACAGGGCTCCCCGGTGTGGAACGCCCGCTTTCAGAACGACGCCGCACCCTCGATGCTGACGGGGGTGGCAGCGCACGCCATCCTTCCCCTCCCCAGTCTCGCTGCCGCCGGTGCCGGCCTCGCGCTCACTGCTTACGCACACGCCCAGGGATGGCCGATCCCGGTCGGCGGCAGTCAGTCGATCGCCGACGCGATGACGGCGGACCTGGAGTCACATGGCGGTCGCGTCGTGACGGGCATCCTGATCAACAGCCTCGACGAACTGCCCACATCTCGGGTGACGCTGCTGGACGTCACCCCGCACGCCCTGCTGAGGATCGGTGGCGACCGCTTCCCCACCCGATACGCGCTCGCGGTTCGCAGGTTCCGGTATGGAAGCGCGGTCGCAAAGGTCGACTTCGCCCTCTCCCAGCCGGTGCCATGGCAGCGCCCAGAGCTGCACGACGCCGGAACACTGCATCTGGGAGGTACTCGGCAAGAGATTGCGGTTTCGGAGAGCGAAGTCGCACGGGGTCGCCTCAGTGACTCTCCCTACGTGCTCATCTCGCAGCCGTCTGTGTTCGACAGCACGAGGGCGCCTGAAGGCGCCCACACACTGTGGGCCTACACTCATGTCCCCGCGCTCGATCGCAGCGATCGCCGAGACGTCGTCATCCGCCAGATCGAGCGGTTCGCTCCAGGCTTCCGAGACACGATCCTGGCTACCTCATCCGCCACAGCCATCGACGTGCAGCGCCATAACCCGAACTATCCCGGCGGCGACATCGCCGCCGGAACTCCGAACCTGGCTCAGCTGATCCGGCGTCCCGTTGTCAGCCGCGACCCGTGGCGCACCCCTGCGGCGGGAGTCTATCTGTGCTCGGCATCCACGACGCCAGGACCCGGCGTTCACGGGCTCGCCGGCTGGTTCGCAGCGCTCTCGGCGCTTCGCCACGACTTCGGCAGCCGTGCCCTGCCCGACCTCTCGATCGGCGCCTGATCAGACGCCCGGGCTATCGATCGGGCCGCGGGGCGTAGCCTACTTTGCTCGCCCCGCGCCCGGCCCTGCGAGCATCGCTCCGCCGTCAGCCGGAGGGGTTGTCCACGGGTCGGCCATTCTCGTCCGTGGTGTCGGGCAGTTCGTGGACCTCGCCGGGAGTGGTGTCGGCATCGGGCTGGCCGTGGGTGTTGCGGGGGTCGGCACTCTCTTTCACGATCACGCTCGATTCCCGGCGCGCTGGGCGCCGCTCGACAACCCTACGCGGTGTGCCCCTCGCCTCACGCGGGCTTGACAACACCCGCTCGACCGGCGGTGTCGTGGCGTTGATTGCATGACATGCGACCGGCTCTGACGGATCGGGGTGTCTGATGCCTTGCGCACGCCGCCGGGGTGATCCATGGCCACCGGTGTCGAAGGGAGTGATTCTCGTCGCGGGGCCGGTTATTCGCAACCCCGACCGGGAAGGTCGCGACGCCCTGTTGAGTGACAGCATGATGAAACAGACTCTGCGGTGACCGTATCCGGCTCCCCGCCCCCTCAGCCCGAGCACGGGGTCGCGGGCGAACTCAGGCAGGACCGCTTCGTCGGCACCAAGGACCTGGCGAGCTGGCCGACCCGTTTCGGCCAGCTCCTGGCGAGCCTGGCACGCCCCATCGGCGGTTGGATAGGACCTCACGCCGCTCTGGTGGTGATACTGGTCGTCGGGATGGCGGCGGTCGTCGCCCTGTCAGCGGTCGCCGCGCAGGTATACGACGCGGTGACGGAGGCCGACGGCGTCGCGGGTCTGGATCAGCCGCTGCTCGCGGCGGCGATGAGTGCCCGAGTGCCCTGGCTGAACTACGCCGCCACCGGATTCACCGATGTGGCCGGCGTCATCGTGATGCCGATCGTGGCCGTGGTGGTGATGATGATCCTCGCGCTGCGACGTCGCTCATGGACGCCCGTCATCCTGATCACGGCCGCCGGTGCCGGTTCTCTTCTCATGACGATCGCCGGCAAGCGCCTGATCGGGCGTGCACGGCCGCCGCTCGCGGATGCCATCCCGCCTTACGAGCATTCGGCATCCTTCCCGAGCGGGCACACCCTGAACGCCGTGGTGATCGCGGGAGTCATCGCCTATCTGCTCGTCCTCCGCCAGCGCCACCGAACCAGCAGAGTCGTCACCATCACTGTTGCAGTCGCATTCGCTGTGACGATAGGTGCGACGCGGGTCTATCTCGGCCACCACTGGTTCACCGATGTGCTTGCCGCGGCCTGCCTCGGAGCCGCGTGGCTCGCCCTCGTCATCACCGCTCACCGGCTCTACCTGACAACCCGGAAGTCCCATGCACCGGCCCCCGCGCAGATCACCGACACCGACCGCCCGAAGTCTCGCCAGACCGAATGACAATCTCCGTCGTGATCCCGGTGAAGGACGACGGCGAGGAACTCGCGAGATGCCTGGAGGCGCTGCGTCGGCAATCCCGCCGACCGGACGAGATCATCGTCGTGGACAACAGGTCATCAGATGATTCGGCTGAGGTCGCTGCCGGGGCCGGCGCGACCGTGACGAAGTGCCGCGAGCCCGGCATCCCTGCCGCGAGCTCCCACGGATATGACCTGGCCACCGGCGATCTGATCCTCCGACTGGATGCCGACTGCGTACCCCCACGCTCGTGGGTTGAGGAGGCTGCCGCCGCGTTCGCCCGCCGGCCCGATGTGTCCGCCTTTCTGGGTGACGCGCGGTTCTGCGACGGACCCCAGTCGCTTCGGGCTCCCCTCTCCGTGATCTACCTCGGGGCATACATCGCGGCGACGGCACCCGCCCTCGGCCACCTTCCCCTGTTCGGATCCAACCTCGCGATGCGCCGCGAGGCATGGCAGTCGGTCCGCTCCGCGACGCATCGGCAGGACACCCAGATCCACGACGACCTGGACCTGGCGTTCCACATCGGGGCGGGGCACCGGATCGGATTCCTTCGGGGCACGCCCATGGGTATCTCGATGCGTCCCTTCCGCAGCAAACGCGCGTTCGCGCAACGCGTCTACCGTGGCTTTCGCACGGTCGCGGTGCATTGGCCGCACGACTTCCCGCCACTGCGATGGGGACGCCTGGCACTGGGACGCCGACTCATGTCGCTGCGCACCCGCTCGCAGGCGACCGAGTGATCGCCTTCAGGCGCGGCGCGGGAACGGCCATACGCACGAACTCCGGCAGCCCCGACGGAGGATGAGTTACGGCGTCGGCATCCCGCCGTTGACGTTGAGAGTTTCCCCGAGCACGTAACTCGCCTCCGCCGATGCCAGGAACACGTACGCCGGAGCGAGTTCCGCCGGCTGGCCCATCCGGCCGAGCGGGGTCTGCTCGCCGAAGCGGGCGATCTTGTCCTGCGGTTGGCCGTCCGAGACCTGCAGCGGCGTCCAGACCGGCCCGGGCGCCACAGCATTCACCCGGATGCCCTTCGGCCCGACCTGCTGGGCCAGCGCTTTCGTGAAGGCATTGATGGTGGCCTTCGTCGATGCGTAGTCGACCAGGATGTCGGACGGCGAGTAGGCCTGAATGGATGTCGTGTTGATGATGGCCGAACCTGGCTTCAGGTGCGGGAGGGCAGCCTTGGTGATCCAGAACATCGCATAGACGTTCGTCTTGAACGTGTCGTCGAACTGCTCATCGGTCAGCGTCGTCAGATCCTCGTTGTAGATCTGCTTGCCACCGTTGTTTACCAGGATGTCGATGCCGCCGAGCTCGGCCACAGCCGTCGAGACGAGCTCGCGACAGTAGCCGGCGTCGCGGAGGTCCCCGGGATACGCGACGGCGGTGCGACCCGAGGCCTCGATGAGCCGGACGATGCGTCGGGCGTCTCGCTCTTCACCGGGAAGGTATGAGAGCACGACGTCGGCGCCCTCCCGGGCGAAGGCGATCGCCGTGGCCGCACCGATACCGGAATCGGCACCGGTGATCAGTGCCTTGCGTCCCTTGAGTCGTTCGGTGCCGCGGTAGGTGTCCTCGCCGAGGTCAGCTTTCGGGTCCAGTTTCGTGTCAAGTCCCGGTTCGGGCTGGTGCTGCTTCTCAGGCTCGATGTCACTGTAGAGCTTCGTCGGGTCGCTGAGCGTGTATTGGTCCTTCGGCATGATCAGTCCTTGTGTGAGAGGGTTCCGTCGACATCCCTCGTGGCCGGGGGGTTGTAGGCGCCCTGCGGCAGGCCGACGAGTGCGCGAACGATGGACCGTTCACCGCCCCGCCCCGCATGCGGCAGGGTCACGCGCCGGAGATGTTCTCCTGCGCGGTCTGAGCCTGATCCTTTACTTCTGTCGCGGCCTGTTGCGTGTCGCTCTTGACGGATTCGACGGCGTCAGCGGCAGTGCTCTTCACGGCGGCGACCGCCTCCTGAGCGGGCTCCTTGAGGTGCTGCCCCACGTCCCTTGCGGCATCCGTCACGGCATCGACCACAGGCTGCGCCTGATCCTTCACGTCGGCGGCGATCTCCTTCTCCTTCGTGGAGGCGGGGATCAGCGACGCGAGCAGCAGACCCGCACCGAAGGCGATCAGCCCGACCGCGAGGGGGTTGCCCTGCGCCTTCGCGACCGCTCGATCCTTCATCTCCCCCATCGAGGCTCCTGCGTCGGCCACGGCGGATCCGGTGTCGTCTGCGACGCCCATCACCCGGTCCCGGACCGAGCCGAACGCGTGCTTCACCTTGTCGGCTTGCCGGTCCATCATCTTGGACGGCGATACTTTGTCGGCCAACGCGTCCACGTTGCTGCCCAGTTCTTGACGGGTCCGCTCGATGTCGGCGCGGAGCACGTCGGGTGAGTCGCTCATCGGTTCTCCCTATTTCTTCTCAATGTGTTGGGCATCTCTTTCAGGGTTTCCACGGTCTGCGGGGCGCCCTCGACCCGCGTCAGCCGAGAACGGCCGACCGCGTACAGGATCGCCGCGATCACGAACCACAGCACGGCGACGACCACACCGGACCATCCGCCGCCGATCAGCGTTGCCAATGCCCACCACAAGGCGATCGACAGGAACAGCACCGCCATCCCGGCCGCGTATGCTGCGCCTCCAAGCATGCCGGCGCCCGCTGCAGCCTTCGCGGCGGAGTCCTTCACCTCCGCCTTGGCCAGCGCGATCTCCTGACGGATCAGCGTCGAGAGATCCCTGGTCACCTCTCCGACGAGGTCACCCAGCGAGGTGTTGGCCGCTTTGACTTCAGAAGGCGTCGGATCGGACATCGCCGCCGTCCTCCCGGTTCAGCTGAGCACCCGATCCCGCGGACGACTGCGCGTAGACCCGGGGGTTGTCCATGCTCGGTGGAGTGGTGTACAGCTCCACCGACGGGGGCGACAGTTCCGCGCGCGCGGCCGAGTCGAGCGAACCGCTGCCCGCCGCTGAGGCTGAGCGCTCATCCGACATGTTGGAGGCAAGCGCTCTCGTGAGGCGACCTGTGACGATTCCCAGGATGGCGGCGCCGATGATGAACGTTGCGGGGTTTCGCCGCGCGAACGCCTTCACGTCGTTCAGCACCGAGACCGGGTCCCGATCCGCCAGCCAGCTCGCCGCGCTCGAGAGCCGCGCGGAAGCCTGGCGAAGCAGATCCGTCGCCACCCCCGGGTTCTCCGAATTCGCGGTCATCGAGTCCAGTTCCTGGCTGACCGACCGCAGTCCGGCAGCGGCGCGCTGCTGCTGCGCCTGAGCCTGATCCTTCAACTCTCGTTGCGTCTGTGCATACAGATCCTTCGCCTGATACTTGGCCTCGTGAGCCACCGCGACCGCTTCGCTCTTCGCGGTCTCTGCGACATGACTCGCTTCGCTGACCGCGGTGTCCTTGAGATCTCTCGCTTCGTTCTTTGCCGTCTCCAGCGAGCCGCCCTGGTCCGTCGTGGTGGTGTCGCTGGGCATCGCCGCACCATATCCGTCCGACATGCTGGCCCCTCTCTCGATCACCGGCATCATCGCCGGGCTGACCTCTTTCCTACGCCCGCACGTCACACGGCAACTGGGACTTGCGTAAGCAGCACGCGCGTGCATAATGCGCGACAGCGAAGCGCAGTCGTCAACAGCGGCACTCCGGCCGCCAGACGTCTGACCTGACACTGGCTGAGCCGTTCGCTTGGGCGTACCCTTTCGAGGATCCTGTCCCGGTGGTGATGGATCTCGTCGACCGGGCCGGATCGATGAGAAAGGATCAGTCATGACCATCCCCCCAATGGAGGTCCCGCCGTCTCGCGCCACGAACGCTGCGGTTCCCGTCCCGCCTGGTAGTGACGCGGATCTGTCTGTCGAGCCGGACGATGCGCGGGTGGAGAGCGAGACCACTCCGCCGTCAGGCGACGACAGTTCAACGGCAGACCTCGAAGAGCGCCCCGACCGATAAACGAGGTCAGCAGTCAAGGTCCCGGCCTTCGTTGGCGGCGTCACGCCTCGGGCCTTTCCGCTCTCGATCTCACCGCGTTCCGGTACCTGCTGCAAGGCGCCCGCGACGGCTGCGATCTGAGCCCGAAGGACGTGATCGTGATGCTGGACACCTCCAGCGCAAACGTCACCGACATCATCGAGCAGCTCGTCGACGCCCTCGACGCGCTCGACGCGCAGTCGGCAGGCCGGCCACCGACGAACAGAGGCGGACGAAGCGCCGTCGGATGGGCCCATCCGACGGCGCTTCGTCAATCCTCGCTCGGGGTCGTCAGCGGAGCGATTTGATGGGCCAGACCGCGAACGCGCCGAGGATGCCGAGGATGATGGCGACCGGGAACAGGCCGGCGTAGCCGACCGTGAGCACGATGATGCCGGCGACGGCCGGGGCGATCGTCTGCGGGAGGGTGGCGGCGATGTTCACGACGCCGAGGTCCTTGGCGAACGACTTGGCCGACGGCAGCACCTCGCTCATGATGGCCGTGTCGACGGCCTGGAACATGCCGAATCCGAACCCGGCGATGGCCGTCATGATGATCCATGCGGTGACGTCCTGCCACATCCACGGCAGCAGGAAGCCGAGCGCGACCACGGCGGCCGACGCGAACACGAACGGCTTGCGGCGTCCGAACCGGTCGGAGAGTGGGCCCGAGATGACCGTCGAGATGATGATTCCGACGAGGTTGATCAGGCTGAGCACCGGGATGACCGTCTCGGGGTGCTCCACGTGGAAGTAGTCGGTCAGGAGGAAGAGCTGGTACCCGCTCACGACGAAGTAGCCCGTGTACAGCAGCAGGCGGCCCGTGAAGGCCCAGAAGAAGTCGGGGTACTTGATCGGGTTGACCCAGAACGTCTTGAGGAAGTCGAGGAACTTGAACGGCTCGATCTCGATGTCGCGGCTCGAGTAGTCGGGGTTGATCACGACGAACAGGCCGAGCAGCACCACCGACGTGACTGCGAAGGTGATGTACCCCGCGGCGATGTTGTGGAAGAACATCGAGCCGAGGATGGAGCCGCCCAGCGCGCCCAGCATGGTGCCGATGCCGGTCAGGGCCGAGAAGGTGCCTCGACGCTTGGTCGGCACGCGGTCGGGCATCACGGCGCTCAGCGGACCCTGCGCGAAGTTGTAGCAGACCTGCATGAGCGTCGCCGCGACCACGAGACCGACGAACGAGGTCGCGAAGGCCATGCCGACCAGCGAGAGCGCGCCGGCGAAGGCGCCGATCATGATCCAGGGGGCGCGGCGACCGAAGCGGGAACGGGTCCGGTCGGAGACCTGGCCGGCGACAGGCTGCGCGATCATCGCAGCGAAGGCGCCGATCGTCGAGGCGATCGCGAGGTTGGCGACCTTGTCGGCATCGCCGAACTCCGCGGTGATCTGCTGCGGCAGGAGGAGGAAGAGCGACGAGCCCCAGATCGAGAAGATCCCGAAGTTGGCCGGGATGATCCAGAACATGAGCCGGCGCAGACCCTTGATGGGCGGCGGCGGGTCGTCGTGGCCGCCCGCGTGCGCGACGAATGTGTTCTCTGTGATCGGCTCGAGGTCGTCCGCCTCGGCGGGCGCGACGGAGTCAGGTGTGGTGGTCATGTCGTTCCAGGTGGGTCGAGGCGGCACCTCGACCTCGAGGCGCAGCCGTGTTTCGGGCGGGTGTGAGGGTGGTTGGTCAGGTGAGCGGAAGGGGGGCGGTCGCGGATGCCGGGTCGCCCGAGTGGGATGCGGCCTCGAGGGTCGCCGTGGCTGCGGCGGGCACGAAGCCACCGGCGGTCCACCTGTGCAGCGGACGGACGGAGCCTGTAACCACGATCTCGACGGTCTCGCCGGCCTCCAGCTCGGCGGGCGAGAAGCCCAGCAGCACCCGGGCGGGGAAGTCCTCGGCGTCCACCGTTCCGTAGAGCTGGACGACGTGACGGCCGGCGCGCCGGCCCGTATTCGTCACGCGCACGGTCGCGTCGAAGGATTCCCCCTCGATCGCGGAGACGGTGACCGAGTCCATCCGGAACGACGTGTAGGAGAGTCCGAAGCCCAGCGGGAACGCGGCGGCGTGCCCATCGCGATCGAGAAGTCGCTGACCGAACCAGCGATCGTAGACGATGCTCGTCGCGTCGCGGTCGAAGAAGGGGAGGTGGTCTTCGCTCGTGGGAATCGAGTACGGCAGGCGTCCGGACGCATCCGTGCTCCCGAGCAGCACGTCGGCGAGAGCGTGGCCTCCCTCCGCTCCGCTGTACCAGCCCACGACGAGCGCGGGGACCTCGTGCCGCCACTCCTCCATGACCACGGCACCGGCCGTCACGACGACGACGATCGTGCGCGGGTTGACGGCTGCGGTGGCTTTGACGATCTCGACGTCGACGGGCCTCAACCGCAGGCTCTCCCGGTCTCCACCCATCGCACCGCCCATCGCGCCCGCGGCCTGCGAAAGGTCGAACGCCGGTGCGCCTTCGGGAACCGGCGGGAACAGCGAGAGCAGGGCTGGGTCGGCCATCGAGTCCGCGCCGAGGTACTCGCCTTCGTCTTCGGCGGTGTACCCGACCACCACGATCGCCACATCGGCGGATGCCGCGGCTGCGGCTGCGGCATCCGGATCATCGTCCGTGACGCTCGTGATACGGGCATCCGGGAGCGCGGCGGTGAATCCCTCGAGAGCCGTGACGACGTGCGGCGAGCGCACGTCGGACGAGCCGTGGTCACCGGTGTTGGGCAGGTCGGCGAGGCGCCCGATGAGCGCGACCGACGTGAGCGACTCGGCTGACAGCGGGAGCACGGGGGCACCCGCGACGGGCTCGTTCTGCAGCAGCACGATGGATGCACGCGAAGCCTCCCGCGCGAGAGCGCGGTGCTCGTCGCTGAACACGACGTCGAGACCCGGTTCGGCTTCGAGCGTCCGGGCGTGGTGCGCGAGCTGTGTGCGCAGGATGCGGCGCGCGGCGCGGTCGACGTGCTCCCAGCTGACGCGGCTCGATGCGAGCTCGGCGGGCAGGTGCTGTGCGCGCTGCTGACGGAAGGGCTCCTCGACGTCGAGACCAGCGCTGAGGGAGCGGCCCGGATCGCGCAAGCCGAAGATGAAGTCCGAGACGGTGACGCCCTCGAAGCCCCACTGGCCGCGCAGGATGTCCTCCATGAGCATCTCGTTCTGACCGGCCCACTCCCCGTTGACGGAGTTGTACGACGTCATGATGCCGTCGACGCCCTCCGCCACCACGCGGCGGAAGTGAGGCAGGAAGACCTCGTGAAGAGTCGCGTCGTCGGCGCTCACGTCGACGGTGAAACGGGCATTCTCCATCGAGTTGAGCGCGTAGTGCTTCGCGACGGCCATGGCATTGCGATGGATGCCGCGCACGAGCGCCGCGCCGAACTCTCCGAGCAAGTACGGGTCTTCGCCGTACGTCTCCTGCGCCCGACCCCAGGCGGGGTGGCGCGGAAGGTTGATGCAGACACCGCCGAAGAAGTTCGCGCCGTGCGCGCGCAGCTCGCGGCCGATCACGACGCCGATGCGCTCCTCGAGGTCGACGTCCCACGTCGCCCCGCGGGCCATCGCCACCGGAAACGCCGTCGATGCTCCTACGACCGCGCCACGCGGGCCGTCGCTGAAGCGCAGACCGGGAATCCCGAGGCGGTCGATGCGACCCATCTCGATCGGTCGGAGGTTGTATCCCTCCTGCATCATCGAGCCCATGCCCGGCCAGAAGTCGGCATCGCCGTCGAGCAGCCACAGCTTCTCGTGGTCGGTCAGCTGCGAGAGCAGCCACTCGGCTTGCGCAGCGAGATCGCCGCCATCGACGATCCGGCCCACCGCGGTGGCGAACGTCTCCGATTCGATTGACGTCTTCATCGACATTGATCCTCGTCCTTACCTACATCGGCGTCGGTAAGGGATGATAGGCAGAAGCGGCAAAGCTTTGCAAGTCGAATGGGAGGATGCCGGAATGACCGCCAAGACGCGTCAGCGGATGATGCCCGAGCACCGCCGAGCGCAATTGATCGCCGAGGCGACGCGCCTGATCTCCGAGGTCGGCTTCCGGCAGTTCACGATCGCCGAGCTCGCCCGTGCGTGCGGGATCACACGCGCCGGCGTGCTGCATCATTTCGCCTCGAAGGAAGAGCTGCTGCTCGCCGTGCTGTCCGCCCGCGACCTGAACGATGCGGAGGCGGTCATGGCCGACATCGACATCCATCGCGGCGACGTCCGCCGGATGCTCGATCTGATCGTCCGCCGGAACATGTCGCAGCCCGAGATCATCCGGCTGTATGCCGTGCTGTCCGCGGAGGCGCTCGACGCCGACCACCCCGCCCACCGTTACTTCATCGATCGCTGGGAGCGCACGATCGGCTGGCTGGCCGCGACCCTCGAGGGGCTGGGCCGACCCGGCCGTGACGTCGCCGTCGAGGTCCACTCCTTCATGGACGGCCTGCAGCTCAACTGGCTGCGTGACCCCGCGATCGACTTCACCGGACAGTGGGCCGCGTTCGCCGACGACCTGTTCGCCCACCACCCGGGCCATACGGCCGATTTGCGTCGCATTCGAGAGGAACTTAGGATCGCCCTACCTACGCTGGTGTAGGTAAGTCGTCGCGTCCGATGCGACGGGAAGGACAGCGATCGTGGGAAGCATCGACCACACCGAGTTGGGGTACGGCCCGGCCACCTCCTCGATCAACCCGATCCTGCCGAGCTGCGAGTACATCCCGGATGCCGAGCCGAAGCTGTTCGGCGACCGCGTCTACCTCTACGGATCGCACGATCTCGCCGGCACCGGCAGCATGTGCGAAGGCGACTACGTCACGTGGTCGGCATCCGTCCGCGACCTCACCTCCTGGCGGTACGAAGGCGTCATCTTCCGCCGCGAGCAGGATCCCTTCCTCGCCGCGCAGCTCGCGAGCGGCACCGCGGACCCGCTGCTGCACAACCTGTTCGCCCCCGACGTCGCCGAGGTCGCAGGCAGGTACTACCTTTACTACGGCGTGGGGCTGTCGGCATCCGGAATCGGCGTCGCCGTCGCGGACTCCCCCGCGGGCCCGTTCGAGTACCTCGGCCGCGTCCGCTACCCCGACAGCGAGAAGCCCGCCGGCTGGATCGACGACCACGACGGCATCGATGACGGTGACATGGCCTTCGGCGGCGGGGTCGCCGTCATCGAGCGTCCGGCCGGCAAGCGGATGCGCATCCACCTCGGCAACGCGAAGCGGTTCACCTACGACCCCTCGGTGATCTGCGACAGGGGTCGTGTCTTCCTCTACTACGGTCTCGCGGCCTGCCGCGTGGTCGAGCTCGACCCTGCGGACATGCGGACGGTGATCCTGGATGCCGCCACCGGCGAGTTCGAGTCGGAAGTGCTGGTGCCGAGCCTGATGGTGCCCGGCACCTGGCCCGGACTTATCCGGACGCGTGGTATGGGAATGGCCAACGGCCCGAGCATCCGCAAGATCGACGGCCGGTATGTGCTGGTCTACTACGCGGTCGGACCTCGGGCGACGAACGCGATGTGCTACGCCACCGCGACCGACCCGCGCGGACCATTCGAGTACGGCGGCATCCTCGTCTCGCTCGGCAACGTGCGGCACAACGGCCAGAAGCGTCCGACCGACAAGGTGGGGAACACGCACGGCGGCATGATCGAGGTCGACGGCACGTGGTACCTGCTGTACCACCGCCAGACCGGACGCACGCAGGGCAGTCGCCAGGCCACCGCGGTCGCGCTCACTCGCACCGGAGACGGCGGGTTCGCGCACGCCGAGTATACGAGCCTCGGATTCTCGAAGGACGCGCTGCCCGCGTACCGCCGCTGGCCCGCGGCCATGGCGTGCGTCCTGACGGATGCGAGGGGTCGTCGCTCTGCGCGCAGATCCGCCCCCGTCATAACACCTGTCGAGGGTGCAGACGGTTTCCTCGACGACCACTCTGGGCGCCGCATCGCCCAGGCCGTCACGAACCTCACGACCGGCGCAGTCGTCGGCGTGAAGTATCTGGACTTCGGCCCGGACGCCGACTCGGCCACCGCTGCTGTCACGATGCGCGGAACTCGAGCGGGCCGTGTCGAAGTCCACCTTGACGAAGCCGACGGCCCATTGATCGCCGACATCGCACTGACGGTCGCGTCTTCGGACGCACCGACAACGTCCTCAGCCCGGACCGGACCCGTCTCCGGGCGTCACGCCGTCTATTTCGTCTTCCAAGGAACCGACGTCTCGTGCCAATTCATCGAGTTCGCCTTCAACCGGTCGTCGACCGACTGAGTCCTTCAGTCCGCACCCGTTGCATGCGCCCCGTCGGGCAGCGGTGAAGGCGTCTATCCGTCGACGTACCTGCAGGGCACCCGGACGGTCCAGGTGAGGGTTTCGCGCAGAGTCGCGGCGGGATGTCCGCGGGAATCGCACTGCGTATCGGCGGTTGCGATCTGCGGCGCCCACGCGGGTCCGGCGCCGCGTCGGTTGAGCGGCTCGGATGCCTGGACCATCAACGAGATCACCAGCACGACCATGAGGCCGCGGGCCGCGATCCGGCGTCCGGTCGCCGGATGTCGCATCAACGCGTCCGCGGCGACTCCCACCTGCGCCAGCAGCATCATCGCGGGCACGACGCCGTATCGGCTGAGCCACACGTGCGTGAGTTCCAACGGCGACATCGCCGCGTAGTCGTACCAGGGAGCGGGGTCGACCATCACCCCCGCGCACCACACCACGATCGATCCGATCAGCAGGATCGATGACAGGATCTGCTGGCGGCGAGTTCCGACGCACCAGATGATCGCCATGGCCGACAGCGGGATCAGCAGACAGAGGAACACCCCGGGAAGGGCGGCCGACAGCGCCCGACCGAGTTCGGGTATCGGGATCCACGATGACGCCACGGCGTTGATCGCCCATCCCTCGGCCAGCGACAGCGCGCTCACCGCGCCGCGCCCACCCCAGGCTCGCGGAGCGAGCAGCTGGGCGGTGATCTGCGCCATCGCGCCCACGACGAGAGCAGCCTTGATCGGCCATGTGCGCCTGTCGCGGCGGTTCCACAACAGCAGGGGAAGCAGGAAGACGACCTGGATGTCGGTGAGCGCTGCGAGCAAAGTGAATGCCGCGCCCGCCATCTGCCCGGTGCGAGTGTGAGGGGTGGCAAGCACCACCCACAAGACGCCCCAGAACAGGATCGAGTGCAGGTTCGCGGCGTTGCCGAGAACCTCGCGGGATGCCAGTGGCGTCAGGACGGTGAGCGCGCTGACAGCGAGCCGCGCGGGCATCCAGGACAGGAACTCCCGACTGCTCATGTAGACGGCCGTCGCCACGCATCCGGCGATGATGCAGCTGAGCGCCGTCATCGAGTCGGCCCACCACTGGACCGGCACCAGATCCACGGTGAGGATCGCCTCGATCCGCGGCACCAGATGCAGATACCCCGCATACGGTCGCAGCAGTGTCGTCCACTGGGGATCGGATGCGGCGCGCTGAAGGAACTCTCGCCCGTCTTCCGCCCACAGGGTGTCGCGCGCTGTCGGCGTGAGCCGAAGCCACGCGACGATGGCGGTGAGCGCGGCCATCGTGACGAGAGACACCGCCCTGCCCAGCCCCGGCACCGACACGACGCGACTCGGAAGGGGTCGCGTCACGACGAAGGCGGTCCCGACATCTGCGGTCATCGCCGTACCCTGCCACCGATCGGCATAGGCCCATTGAGCACTCTGGGCTCTCAGCACCCACTAAGACCACGCGTTTCACGGTGACACCCCGATTGCTACCGCGGCGCACCGGATGCCGGAAGCCCGGATGAATCGGCGTCCTGCGGGAGCAGCAGCGTGAACCTCGTCACCGGCAGACGGGACGAGAGCAGCAGTCGCCCGCCGAGCTCCTCCGCGAGTTGTTGCGCAAGGGCGAGGCCGTACCCGTTTCGGCCCGCGCCGGAGTAGCCGCGACGGAAGATGTCGTCCCCGGCTGCGATGCTGCCGCCCTCATCTTCGACGTCGATCGCGATCGCCCCGCGCGATTCCCGCACGCGGACGACAACCTCCCCTGCCCCGTGGACGTGGGCGTTCTCGAGCAGCACGTCGAGGATCTGCCGAACCGATTCCGGCACGGTCACGACCGTCATGCTCCGATCCGCGGCATCCACCCGCAACGGACGGCCTGCTGCGGCGAGAACACCATGCCAGCGCTCCTCCAGCCCCCGGACTTCGGACGCCACGTCGGTAGGTCGCCCTCGCGGCGTCCGCTCGGTCGACAGGAATTCGTCGACTGTGGCGGCGAGCGCGTCCACCCGCTCCAGCGCCCGGTCGATGACGGCGGGCGTGATGCTCTGCGGCGCGACCTGCGCGCTCTCGAGGATCGCCCGCAGGCCGGCCAACGGGGTTCGCAACTGGTGCGAAGCATCCTGCGAAAGACGACGTTCGCGCTCGACAAGGGCGCCGAGACGGTCAGCGGTCTCGCCGAGCGCGATCCCGGCGGCATCGATCTCCGCAACACCCGACGGAGCCACTCGGGCCTGAAAGTCTCCGTCCCCGAGCGCCTGCGCCGTGCGGGCGAGGTCCTCCATCGGCGCGGCGACCCGCCGGGCGGTCGCACGGGCGAGAAGGACACCCACGAGCAGGCACATCGCCGCTCCCACCACCATGGTCGCCCAGACGCCGAGGTCCCCCGCGACGACGACAGCGAGGGGCAGGGAGGCGCGCACGGCCCCCACCACCTGCTCGGAGGATGTGACGGGGACGACCGCGACCAGCGGGTCATCGAGACCCCGCTGGTCGGGCGCTCCGGAGAGCACGCCGGTTGCGGCGGCATCGGCGTGCGCTGGCCCGGTGCCGGCGATCCTGGTGCCGGCTCGGTCGTACAGCGCGAGCTCTACACGGGAATCGCTGGGCGGTGTGAGCTCGGGGACATCGCCGGCGGAGAACTGCGGATCGATCTGCGCGACCGCTGCCAGGGCATCGCGTTCCAGCTGCGAGCGCGTGTCGGCGACCGACAGGTTGAAGACCACCAGCGCGAGCGGCAGCAGGAACAGCATGAACGCGACCACCGTGCTCAGCACAGCGACGCGCTCGATCCGCTTCCTCATCGCACCTCCGATTCTCAGCGTCGCCTTACCGTCCCATTACCTGTTCCGGACGCTGCGCTTTCTGCGTCGTCCATACCGTGGGATGAGACGCTCCTGCCGACTGGAGGACCCTATGCCATCTCTCCGTATTCTGACGCGAACCGCCATCATCAGCGGCGTCGCCGGTGTCGCGCTCCTGATCGGACTTGCGGGATGCAGCTCGGCCGGCGGAGCAGGTGCCGCCGCGCACACCACGAGCGCCGAGACCAACCCGCTCGGCGACATCCCGGACAATCAGACGTTCGTCACGTACAGCCCCGCTGGTTCGCCGTACAGCATCAGCGTGCCCGAGGGATGGGCGCAGTCGACGAGCGGAACCGCCGCCACGTTCACCGACAAGCTCAACAGCGCGCAGTTCCAGTCGAAGCAGGCATCTTCTGCCCCGACCGTCGCCACGGTGAACAGCGACCTCGTCCCTGCGCTCAGTGCCCGTCAGCCGGGATTCGCGCTGACCGACGTCACGGAGTTCACGCGCAAGGGCGGCTCGGGGGTGCTGATCCGCTACGAACAGGATGCCCCCGCGAACGCCGTGACCGGCACGGGCCACCGGCAGGCGGTGGAGGACTACCTGTTCTGGAAGAACGGCAACGAGGTCGACGTGGTCCTCGTGTCTCCCGTCGGCGCCGACAACGTCGACCCGTGGAAACTGATCACGGATTCGTTCCAATGGAAATGACATCGGCCGCGCCCCGTCTCCACGCGGACAATCTGTACCGGTTCTTCCGAGCCGGTGACGAGGAGACACTCGCCCTGCAGGGAGTGACTCTCACGGTCGACCCTGGCGAAATGGTCGCGGTCAACGGTCCGTCAGGATCGGGAAAGTCGACACTGCTCTCGTGCCTCGCCGGCGTCGATGAGCCCGACGGCGGCACTGTGCGCATCAACGGCGAACGAATGAGCCACCGGGCCGAGACAGAGCGCGCCGCCCTGCGGGCACGCAGCGTCGGAATTCTCTTCCAGTCATCCAACCTGTTCGACCAGCTCAGCGTCCGCGACAACATCCTCCTGGCTCAGCGCATCGCGCCCCGCTCGTCAGTCGATGCCGACGAGATCCTCGACGAGGTCGGGTTGAGCGCGCGACGCGACGCTTACCCCGCAACCCTGTCGGGCGGCGAATCCGCTCGCGCCGGCCTCGCCGTCGCGATCGCCAATCAGCCCGCGGTGCTTCTCGCCGACGAACCCACCGGCGAGCTCGACAGCGTGACGGAGCATCAGATCCTCGACCTGCTGCGCCGCCACGCGGACACCGGGGCCGCGGTGATCGTGGTCACTCACAGCGAAGCTGTCGTGCGGCACGCCGACCGGTCCCTCACTCTGCTCGACGGACGGATCGCCACATGACCACATCGCTCGCATCCACTCCTCAGCCATCCGAAACCCCGCGGCATCCGCACCGCAACGACGATGCCCTCGTGCGCACGGTCGGCGCGGGTCACATCTACGGCGAGGGCCAGCGCGCGGTCGTTGCGGTCCGCGGCATCACGAAAGAGGTGCGGCGCGGAGATCGCATTGCGGTGACGGGGCCGAGCGGATCAGGGAAGTCGACCCTGCTCTATCTGCTGGCCGGAATCGAAACGCCCACCTCGGGCTCCATCGAATGGCCGGAATTCGGAGCCTCGCCGGTCGGACGGCCGACGTACATGGGAATGGTGTACCAGGGGTCGAGCCTTCTTCCGGCACTCGACGTCACCGAGAACGTCGCGCTTCCGCTCGTTCTCGCCGGCTCCACCGAGGCCGCCGCGCGGGACCGTGCGCATCGCGCGCTGCGCACGCTGGGCATCTTCTCTCTGGCTGACAAGCTGCCCGATGAGCTGTCGGGCGGTCAGGCCCAGCGGGTCGCGGTTGCGCGGGTGCTCGCGACCGAGCCCGAGCTCATCCTCGCCGACGAACCCACGGGCCAGCTCGATCACGGGACGGGCACCGAAGTCATCGATGCGCTCCTCGCAGTCGCCGATCACGTCGATGCGGCTCTGGTCGTGAGCACACACGACCCGGCCATCACAGTGCGGCTTCGGACGGAGTGGCGCCTCATCGACGGGGCCCTGACGGGTGAACGCACGCGCAGGGCTCAGCCATGACCCGGCTCTGGCTGCGCGGTCTGCTCCGCCGCCCAGGGGCATTCCTCGGCACGGTGGCGGGCATCGCCGTGGCTGTCGCCCTGTTCGCCAGCCTCGGAGCGTTCCTCTCCGCCGCGAACGGCTCGATGACCGCACGCGCGAGCGGCACCGTCGCGGTCGACTGGCAGGTCGAGGTGGCGGCCGGTGCCGACACGGCCGGCGTGGCGAAGACGGTGAAGGATGCCACCGGTGTCCGCGCCAGTCTGCCCGTGCGGTACACGCCCGTCGATGCCCTCATCGCGACGACGGGAGGGACGACGCAGACGACCGGCGCCGGAATGGTGCTCGAGATCCCCGCGGAGTATACGAGCACGTTCCCCAAGCAGGTGCGCTTTCTCACCGGGGCGCGTGCGGGGGTGCTGATCGCGCAGCAGACCGCATCCAACCTGCACGTCGGACCGGGCGACCGCGTGACCATCCGCACCCAGGGCGGAAGTGACATCCGGGTCACGGTCGCCGGCGTGATCGACCTGCCGCAGGCCAACTCGCTGTTCCAGATCGTAGGCGCGCCGCCTCAGTCGCAGCCGGTTGCGCCCCCGGACAACGTTCTGCTGCTGCCGTCGGCGGAATTCGCAACCCTGTCCGCGAGCATGGACCCGGCGAAGCAGGCAGCGATCACGACACAGCTCCACGTCATGCTCTCCCACCGCTTGCCGCCCGACCCGGCGTCTGCATATACGTCGGTCGTCGAGGCGGCACACAACCTGGATGCCGCGATGGCGGGCTCCGGTCAGATCGGCGACAATCTGGGCGCCGCACTGGATGCCTCCCGCGCGGATGCCGCATACGCCACGGTGCTGTTCCTGTTCCTCGGTCTCCCCGGCGCGGCTCTCAGCGCGATGCTGACCTTCGCGATCGCGCGAGGCGCCCGGGCACGCCGCCTGCGGGATCAGGCCCTGCTGCGCACGCGCGGGGCCAGCCTCCGTGTCATCGGCACGCTCGTCGCGGTCGAAGCTGTCCTCGCCGGATTGGTCGGCGGGGTCATCGGGCTCGGGGGAGCCGCGCTCATCGGCTGGGCGATGTTCGGTTCGCCCACCTTCGGCTCCTCGGTCGCCGCGGCGATCGGCTGGCCCGCCGTCGCGCTCACCGCCGGCCTGCTGATCGCGGCGCTGGCCATCCTGCTGCCGGCCTTGAGGGATTTCCGTACGGCGGAGGTCGCACGTGCGCGCACCCAGCTTCCGATTCGACGCGACCCGTGGTGGATGCGCATCTATCTCGATCTGCTGCTCATCGCGATCGCCGGCGTTCTCCTGCTCGTGACGACGCAGAACGGGTACACGCTCGTCCTCGCGCCGGAGGGTGTCACGGCCATCCAGATCGACTACTGGGCGTTCTTCGGGCCGGCATTGCTGTGGGTCGGGTCCGGCCTGCTCATCTGGCGCCTCACCGACGTCGTGCTCACACGTGGGCGTCGGGCGGTCACTGCGGCGGCCCGTCCCGTTGCCGGAAACCTCGCGTCGACCGCGTCCGCGACGATGACGCGACAGCGTTCGCTGTTCGCGACCTCCATCGTGATGCTCTCGCTCGCCCTCGCTTTCGCCATCTCGACAGCGGTCTTCAACGCCACCTACCAGCAGCAGGCCGAAGCGGACGCCCGTCTGACCAACGGGGCGGATGTCGCAGTGAGCTACCCTCCGGGGAGCGCGACTTCGCCGGCCGCGCTCGACGCGCTTCGGACGCTGCCGGGCGTCGACACGGTGGAGCCCCTGCAGCATCGGTACGCGTACGTCGGCAACGATCTCCAGGACCTCTTCGGGGTGCGGGCGGAAACCATCGGCGCGACGGCGTCGCTGCAGAACGCGTACTTCCAGGGCGGCACCGCGCAGGATCTGATGCACAAGCTCGCCACGACCCGGGATGCCGTCCTCGTCAGCGCGGAGACCGTCAAGGACTACCAGCTTCACCTGGGCGACACGATCAACCTCCGCCTGCAGAACCCGCGGAGCGGGGAGCTGACCACCGTCCCCTTCCGATACGTGGGAGTGGCGAACGAGTTCCCGACCGCCCCGAAGGACAGCTTCCTCGTGGCCAATGCCTCGTATGTCGCCGAGAAGACGGGGGACCCCGCGGTCTCCGTGGCGCTCGTCAACACCGGAACCGCCGATCCTGCAGACGTCGCTCGATCGCTGCAACACGAACTGGGCACCAGCGCGACGGTCGTCCCCATCGGAGCCGCGCGATCGGCAGTCGGGTCGAGTCTGACCTCCGTCGATCTCGCCGGCCTGACCCGGATCGAGCTCATCTTCGCGTTCGTCCTGGCCGCGGCATCCGGCGGGGTCGTGTTCGCGCTCGGCATCGTGGAGCGGCGCCGGTCCTTCGCAATCGCGTCCGTGCTCGGGGCCACCCCCCGGCAGCTGCGAAGCCTCGCCCTCGTCGAGGCGTTCACCGTCAGCGTCGGCGGCCTCGTCGCGGGTGCCCTCTTGGGATGGGGTCTCTCCGCCGCACTGGTGGGCGTCCTGTCCGGCGTCTTCGATCCCCCTCCCGACACGCTCACTGTGCCGTGGTGGAGTCTCGCCGGCGTTGCCGTCGCTGCTGTCGGCGCGATCCTTATCAGCGCTCTCATCGCGGCGCAGAACTCGAAGCGGCCCGCGATCGAGAGCCTGCGAGCGACCTGACCGGGTCCTCGGACTCCACAGTCAGGGGTCGAGCCGGTATCCGTACCCACGCAGCGTGGAGATGCGCGGCAGAGACCGCAGCGCCTCGTCGCCGACCGAGGACCCGGCCGCAGTCAGCCGCTGCCGCAGCGAGCCGACGTGCACGTCGAGCGTCTTCGTGCTCCCGAACCAGTTCGTGTCCCACACATCCGACATCAGATCCTCCCGGCTGACGGCGACACCCGGTGTTCGCGCCAACCTGAGGAGCAGATCGAACTCCCGCGCGCGCAGTCCGAGCTCGACATTGTGAACGAACGCGCGGCGGGATGCGGCATCCACAGTCAGAGACCCGACGACGAGCGGTCCGCCGGTCGCCGGCGAGTCGCCACGATACCGCCGCAGGTGGGCGCGAACACGCGCCAGCAGCTCCACCAGTCCGAACGGCTTCGTCAGGTAGTCATCCGCGCCGGATTCCAACCCGGCCACGACATCCAGTTCATCTCGACGGGCTGTGAGGATGATGAGCACTGCGGACGGTGCCACGACCCTGAGTTCGCGACATACGACCAGACCATCCAGATCAGGCAAGCCGAGGTCGAGGAGAACGAGATCCGGGTTGCCTTCGGCCGCCGCGTGAAGGCCCGAACGACCGTCCTTGCGCCAGGTCGTGTCGTAGCCGTTGGCGCCGAGCGCCGACGTCACCGTCGAACCGATCGTCTCGTCATCCTCGATGACCAGCACGGTGAACATGGGGGAAGCCTAACCGCCGGTCCAATCCCAGAGTGCGCCGTCGCTCGCGGCGTCGGAAGCCCCGCTGCAGTGGCCTGATCCATCGCTCAGCTGACTCATCCGATTCGGTGAACCCCCGTCTCGTGTGGAGCCATTTCACGGGAGTGATTCGGGTCAGGGCATGAGCTGAACTTGACGACCTGCCATGAGGAATGCGCCGACGCAGAAGTCATAGCTTTCGTTGGATGCCGCAGCACTGGGTCGGTCGCCAACGCCTTGGCAGTAGCCGAGAACGCCCTTCGTACTCACCGCAGTCAGCATGCCGTTCCACGCCTTGGCGACGTACGGCTTGTAGGTCGTCGAGGAGAGATATCCGTTGTTGATCCCGCGAGCGAGGCCGTAGACGAAGAGCGCGGTGCCCGAGGTCTCGGGGTTCGCGCAGCCGTTCTCCCCGCTGAACGTGGACGGACTGGTCTTGATGGGGCATATCGCTGTGGAACTGCCATCGGCCAGGTTCGCGCGCCAGAAACCGTCATTCGCGTTCTGCAGAGTGATGAGCTTCGCCGCCATCGCCCGAAAAGTGCTCAGGTACTCGGCATGATCGGCGCCCGTTGTCGGGATCTTGGGGAGAACCCGGGCGAGCGCGGCAAACATCCAACCGTTGCCGCGCGACCAGACCAGCTCCTTACCGTTGGAGAGTCTG
Organism: Microbacterium deminutum; assembly: GCF_039530205.1. Classification (NCBI taxonomy): domain Bacteria; kingdom Bacillati; phylum Actinomycetota; class Actinomycetes; order Micrococcales; family Microbacteriaceae; genus Microbacterium; species Microbacterium deminutum. The sequence continues at coordinate 17,287 of NZ_BAAAOG010000005.1, read as the reverse complement.
ATGGCGTTGGCACCTGCGAATCTCGTGTCCCGGTACCAGAGCTTGGTGGTGGAGTTCCAAAGACCGCGCTCCTTCAAGTTGTGGTACTCGTCGAAAGCCCGGGTGAGATAGCCGGTGTTGCCGGTCTTGGTATACCAGGCGACATATGTCGGCATCATCATCCACGCGGTGTCCACCCAGGTGAAGCGATTGACGGGGTCGCGCATGTTCGCCGCCATCTGACTGTCGAAGTAGCTGAGATCGGCGGTGGGGTACACCGTTGCTTTCAGATCGTAATACGTCAGGCCCGCAGCCAAGTGGTCGGGATGGGTCGTAATGGTGCCGTCGCCGGTGTTGCCGAACGGCCTCCACTTCCCCCTGTCAGCCCAATTCTTGCGAGGCAGGTCGTACTTCGTGTCGCCGGTGGCGTCTTTGAGAAGCGTGATCCCATGCAGAAGGACGGCGCTGTGCCAGTCGGTGTTCTTGGTGCTCATCGCTTCCAGGGCTTCGGTGGGCCAGGCCTGGACCTGAACCGCGCCGTTCGCGATGAAGTAGTCACCCACCAACCGCATCTTGGCGACTATCTGAGAATCGGTGGGCAGCGTCGTCGATACCGCCGCCAGGCTCGTCTGGCGGAATTCTCCAGGGGTTGGGGAGGCATCCGCACCAGATCGACCGCCAAGCCCGCAAGCCAGGCACGTCAGAGCCAGAGTGACGGTCAGGGGCTTGAGCAGGCCGTGCGGAAGAAACCGGCCCGAGCGCAGCTTGATCATCGAATTCACCTCGTTGGGGAAATCTGAAGCCTGGGTGGTGCAGGTCTCGTGCCGCGCTCACTGTGCCGTCACCTGCTCTGCGTCGACCGGTCTCGGCGACGTTCGAGACTGAGGAGGTTCGACGCGGCGGCGGCCTACTCAACGTCGCAAACACGTGCGGACTCTGTGAGGCTATCAGCGCCGCAGAAAGGTTGAGCTGGTGTGATGTGGTCGAGGATCATCCTGCGGGACTCGACACGGGACGATCGTGCTCAGACGGTCACCGTTGAGCGAGGGGCGGTCGTTCGGGTCGCACAAGCCGATCACGTCGCCGGCCACCTGTCCGAGATGAGATACCCGGCGTCTGCAGGTCGTCTCTGATTGCTGGCCGGGCAACACACCCTCTATGGGGAGGCCAAGACCAGACCCACCGCTGATCAGGCAGTCCCGCTAGCGGTAGGCGTGCCAGCCGCCCTCGTCAGCGGTGATAACGATGATCGAGGGTCCCCGATTCAGCGTGTACCGGCCGTTGACCGTGCCGATCTCGTTGACGAGAAGGTCCGCGTCGTAGCCCCACGTCGGGCTGTCGAAGTACTGCCACACGATGAAATTGCTGTCCCCGGAGTAGCCGAGTTCAACGCTGGTCGCGGCACCGTCGTACTTGTACACGCCCGAGCCATACCCTGACTGAGGGAGCGGCGCGGCCGACTCGATCGGCGACAGGGTGATGGTCCACGCACCGTCCGCGGTTATGTCGAAGTTGGCGGTCGGCTCGCCCCAGATGCCGTCGGCCTTCCCGTATACGGTGGCCCCGGTGAACCCGGCGCCAGAGGAGATCGCGTTGAAGAGCAAGTCCTGATCGTGGTAGGCGCTGTCGAGGGCCCAGACGATGAAGTTGCCGTCGCCCGCGAAGTCGGCCGAGATGATTCCCGAGGACATGCCCGCCGGGACGGAGACGATGTCATCGCCATAGCCCGAGATCGTCTTGCTCGTGAACACGCCGAACTTCTTCGCGTACCACGAGGCGTCCGCGATCGAGCCGGTCGCCGCGCTGGTCTTGCTCGCGCTTGCGTAGCCTGACTTTGATCCGGTCACCTTCACGGTCATCGTCTTGCCGATGTCGGCAGAGACGAGCTTGTAGGTGGACGCGGTGGCGTTGCTGATGGCGGCGCCGTTGCGATACCACTGGAACGTGAGCGTCACCGGGGACGGACCCCAGGTGCCTGGCACCGCCGTGAGGGTGTATCCGACTCGCTTCGTACCGGAGACGGTCGGCGTTGCGGTTGTCAACGTACCCGCCGCGACGACCGCGGTCTTCGCCGACGTGCGACTCACCGTCGTGACGCCAGACTTCCTGCCCGTGACCTTGACGCTGATCTGCTTGCCCTTATCGCTCGCGGTGAGCTTGTAAGCACTGGCGGTCGCACCCGTGATCGCAGTTCCGTCGCGCAGCCATGCGTAAGTGAACGCCGTTCCGACAGTCCATGTGCCGGGCTTCGCCGTCAAAGTCGATCCGACCTTCGCAGCACCGGCGATGGTCGGTGTCGCCGCGAGCATGGTCTTCGTGGTGTTGGCGGAGGTCAGCGACACGGTCGCGAAGCCCGACTTCCTGCCGGTGACCTTGACCGTGATGAGCTTGTCGGAGTCGCTCGGCGTCAGCGTGTAGGTGTTCGTCGTCGCGCCCGTGATTGCGGCGCCGGCGCGCAGCCAGACGTAGGAGAGCGTCGCGCCGCTGGTCCAGACACCAGGGTTCGGGGTGAGCTTCGTGCCGACCACCATGGAGCCGGAGATCGTGGGCGCGGGCGACGTGAGAACCTTTCCCGTCGCGGCCGAGGTCTTCGTGATTGTGGCGAAGCCCGATTGAGTCCCCGTGACTTTCACACTGATCGCCCTGCCGGCATCGGCGGACACCAGCCTGTAGGTGCTGCTCGTGGCGCCCGAGATGGCCGTGCCGTCGCGCAGCCACTGGTAGGCGAGGCTCGTGCCGGTCGTCCAGATGCCCGCCGTCGCTGTGAGCGCCTGGCCGACCGCGACAACGCCCGAGATCTTCGGGGTGGCAGCAGAGACAGCCTTGGCCGGCGCAGCTGAGGTGCGCATGATCGTCGCGTATCCGCTGTTCGCGCCCGTGACCTGAACCGTGATGACCGTGCCGTTGTCAGTTGACGCGAGCTTATACGTGCCCTGGGTAGCGCCAGCGATCGCAGTGCCGTCGCGAAGCCACTGGAACGTGAACGACGTTCCGGTAGTCCAGGCACCCGCGGAAGCCGTGAGCGTCTCCCCGACCGCGTAGGTTCCCGTCACCTTCGGGGTTGCGACGATCGCAACCATTGCGGATGCTGTCGAGGTCGTCACCTCGTGGGTGTAGCCGGCCTTCGTTCCGCTCACGCGGACGGAGATCGCCCTGCCGGCGTCGGCCGTGGTGAGCTGGTATGTGCTGCCGGTCGCGCCGGTGACCACCAAGCCGCTGCGCAGCCATTCGTAAGTGAAGGTCGTGCCACTGGTCCAGGTTCCCGGCTCCGCGGTCAGGGTCTCGCCGACCGCGAGAGTGCCGCTGATGGTCGGCGTCGCGGCGGTGATCGTTCCGGCGGCGACTTGGCCGGTGGCCGCGGATGTCACCGTGGCCGAGCCGAAGCCGTCGCGGTGGGCGGTGACTGCGACAGAGATGGTGCTCCCGAGGTCGCCGGGGACGACTGAGTATGTCGGGTCGGTCGCGCGGTCGATGGCGTCGGCACCGCGGAACCATTGCCGTGTGAAGGTGAGGCCACGCACGCTCCACTCGCCGTCGCTGGCGACCAGGGATGCGCCCACCTGGGCTGAGCCCGTGATCTGCGGGGCGCTTGCAGCCTCGATCGCGCTCGGAAGGAGCACGATGTCGATGCCTCCGACCGGCGCTGACCCGACGACAACGAGACCGTCCGTGGCATCAACCCTGGGCATCACATCGGTGGATGGGTACCAGGTCGCAAGGAAGTCGGAACCGACGGCCTCGTCCGCACGCACGGCATACGTGCCGTCGGCAACGGCTTCGAAGGCGAAGTCACCGTTCGCGTCGGTCATCACCTCGGCGGTCGGCTCCGGTGCCCAAGCACCGTCGACGAGCGCGAACAGCTCAACGTGAGCATCGACAAGCGGTGCAGCGACCACGTCGCTGACGCTGCCCGTGATGGCACCCGTCGGCAGCTCGATCTCATCGGCATGGACGGGCGCCGCGACGATCATCGGAGCGAGCAACCCGAAGAGGAGCGTGGCAGAAATGAGCGCCGCATTACGAAGCCGAGGCGACGCGGACAAGGGTACGGGGTTCATTCATTCTCCACTGATGGGGGCGGCACTCTTCCGGACGCACAGTGCGGTTGCGTACTGACGGACAAACCACCTTGGTCTGAGCTCTAAACGGAGGGTAACTGAATCTTATCAGTGCGCTATGAATAGCTTAAAAGCCCGAGGCGAGCTCTCGGAGCACTCACAGCGGCTGAAGTGGCAGGAGGGGCGGCCGCTGTCGGGATCCAGCTGAAGTACAACTGAACCAGTTCCCGAGATCGCCCGTAGATCCGGTCAGGCTTCGACTCGGGGGCGGAAGTTCTGGATCAGTATCAGGATGCTCACTCCGAACACCCATGCCGGGAAGACCAGGGTCACCCACAGGCTGAGCGTCGTGACGAAGAGCAGGAGGATCGCCACTGCATATGTCACGAATGCGAGCCATCGCGGCATGACCCCGGTGCGCAGCCACATCGTGCCCAGCGAGATCAGAAGCACTCCCGCCATCCGGAGTGCATAGATGTTGCTCACCTGCAGCATCACGGCCCGTCCGAATGTTGCCACTCCCGTGCGACTCTCTTGGCCGGTGAGCAGTGGGATAGTGGCAACGATCCCCCCGGCGATCGCGGCCGAAACGAAGACCATCGCGAGAAAGAGCAGCCCGCTGCCGATGAAGACCGAAGAGAAGAGCTGGTCTTCCGTCTCTTTGAAGCGATCACGGACGACGCCCATGAACCAGAGGAAGGCGATTCCCGCGAACGGCACGAGCGACAGACCGATCGACAGCCGAGTCGCGGCGGCAGCGTCCAACCAGCGACTCCCGGGCGAAAGGCGATCAGGCAGCGACGTGCGCATCAGAACCAGGGCGGCCGCGAAGAGCAGGGCGAACAGCACTCCGGCCAGCGCGGCGGCGCGGGGAGAGTTCATCCGTCTGCCTGGATAGGCTCGGCCCGTCGGTTCGGTCATGGTCACTCCGTCCGTCAGGTGGTTCCGGTGCGGCGCCCTCAGACGGGAGGTTGTGCGCCCTGTCGGGACGTTGCCGCTCGAGACTCAGATCTCGGCCGCCTCCAAGCGTCCCGAGCTGATCGCGGCGGTGAAGGCGCGGTAGTCGGCCTCGTTCTGGTCGGCGTATGCCTCGGCGAAGTCCGCGATGGCCTCATCGAACACCGAGGACTTGCCGAGGTACGCCGCGATCTGGATGCGGTCGCCGGATCGTGCGTGTGCACGCGCGAGCGTCTCCCCGCAGATCCTTGCGTAGAGCATCGCTCCGTTCGGCACCATCACCTCGGGATCGATGGACCCCTTCCAGTCGTTTAGTTGTCGGACATAGAAGTCCCGCTCCAACCCGCCGTCGCCGGTCGCGCTCTGCCAGCCCAGGAAGATGTCGCTGGAGGCCTGCATCACTCGCTGACCGCGTACGACCCGCTCGCCGTGGGTCTTGTACTTGCTCGGCTCGAGGAAGCGCTCGAGTACCGACGCCTGCGCTTCCTTCGCCTGCAGGAAGAGGGGGTCGGCATCGTCGCGACCCGTCAAGAGCAGAATCCAGGCACGGGTGCCGACGCTGCCGACTCCGACCACTTTGCGGGCCATGTGGACATAGGTGTACTCGGAGAGCGGATGCCGTTCGATGAGCAGCGTCGTCTGATACTCCGCGAGCAGCTCGCGGATCGTGGCTTCGAGCTCTTCGGCGGTTCGGTCATCCCCGACAACGTCTTCCACCGGGACGATGAGCGGCGGGTCGGCGATGATCCGGAGCTTTCCGTCAACCCGAGTGGCGAGCTTCGAGAACGCCTTCAGTCGGTCCTTGGTGCGGGCTTTCGCGACAACGGCGTCGAACCCCTTCACTTGGCGCTTGCCTGCATGTGCGGCAGTGCGTTCGTCGCGCACCCAGGCCTGCACCTGTTCGGCGTCGAGCGTTTCGTACCACGCGTCCAGGACGGATGCCGCCGAAGCGCCGAGCATGTGCTCCCGGTAGCCGCGCGTCGCGGCAAGAATCAACGAGCGACGCTCGGCATCGGTGAACCCGCGGTGCCGGCCGGCGATCTCGAAGCTTGCCACCAGTCGCTTGAGATCCCACTCGAACGGCCCGGGATGCGTCTCATCGAAGTCGTTGATATCGAACACCAGTCGACGTTCCGGCGACCCGAACAGCCCGAAGTTCGACAGGTGCGCGTCGCCGCACAGCTGTACCGTCAGTCCGCTGGACGGTATGGTCGCGAGATCCGCTGCCATCAGCAAGGCCGCGCCGCGGTAGAAGGTGAACGGTGAGACCCTCATCCGCGCGTGCCGGACGGGGATCAGTTCCGGCACACGCGACTCGGCCTGTTCCTCGAGCAACGACACGGGGTCGAGCCGATCGGGCGCGGGCGCCCAGCCGCCGTGGCTCGAACGTGGCGTGCGTTCCCTCGCGGCGCGTCCGATCTCGCGGCGTTCGCTGATGCCGGCGGACGGGGTGACGGCATCCAGCACCGTTGCAGATGGATTGCTCATTTGAAGTCTCCTCAATCTCCTGACCGACCCTCGATGCTGGCCGATGGCCTGGGTTCCTGCGTCGGCTATTGCCGCGCCATGGCGATCCGCAGGCGTTCGTCGGGATCGATCAGGTGGTCGTTGTCTTCGTCTCCGATGTCGATCTGCACCCAGTGGATCTTGCCGGTGAAGCGACTGCTCTGCGCGGTGTAGTCGGCGCTGACGGATGTCCCGGACTCGTAGCCCACGTCGGTGGTTTCGTCCGCCGAGAAGATCATGGGTTGAGTCGCGCCGACGCGCCCGGTGCCGACAGCGGCCCCGTCGTAGTACAGGGTGAGGTCTCCTCCCTTGGCAAGACCGCCGCCGTCGTAGGCGAACTCCGTCCGCACCTGGTGCTTGCCGGCATCCAGGACCGTGTCTGCTCGGCTGGTGAACTGGTGGATGCCGAGCAGGTTGTACACGAACGTCGCCTTTCCGTCGGCGAAGTACAGACTCCATCCGCCGAAGCGTCCGCCCTGCGCGATGATCACACCCTCCGCCCCGCGCTCGGGAACGTCGATCTCGGCGGTGACGGAGAAGGACTTGTTCTTGATGCTGATCACGCTGTTCTCCGACAGCCTGCCCATGCCCGGGAACAGCAGCTGAGACGTGCCATGGATCAGGGTCGGCCGCCCGGCCAGCTCCGGGTTGAGCCGTTCGGCTCCGCGGTCGTCGATCGGCAGCACGTTGTACTTGACCGCTTCGATCAGCCACAGCCGCTGCAATTCGTGCAACCTCTCGGGCTGCTCGGCGGCCAGGTTGCGGGCCTGGCTGAAGTCCGCGGTGCCGTCATAGAGCTCCCACACGTCGTCGTCGAATGCTGCGAGCGCACCGCCGGTCATCACCCACGGAGTGCGGTGCTTGGTGACCGCGCTGGTGCCCTGGAAGTAGACCCCGCGGTTGCCGAACATCTCGAAGTACTGCAGGTCGTGACGCTCGGGCGCTGACGGGTCGTTGAAGGAGTAGACCATGCTCGTGCCCTCCATGGGCGACTGCAGCACTCCGTTCACCAGCGTCGGCTCGGGAAGGCCGGCCGCCTCGAGGATCGTCGGCGCGATGTCGATGACATGGGTGAACTGGGTGCGTCGACCGCCCTTCTCCTCGATGCCGGCCGGCCAGTGCACGATCGTGCCGTTGCGGGTGCCGCCCCAGTGCGAGGCCACCTGCTTGGTCCACTGGAACGGCGCATTCATCGCCCATGCCCACCCGACCGCGTAGTGGTTGTAGGAGGTCGGCGAGCCGAGCTCGTCGATCTTGGAGATCATGAACTCCGGCGTCTCCACGGCCGCCATCCCGTTGAAGTTCGCCATCTCGTTGAACGCCCCGTTGAGGGTGCCTTCAGCGGACGCTCCGTTGTCGCCGATGATGTAGTAGATCAGGGTGTTCTCGAGCACCCCGAGATCCTCGATGGCATCGATGACTCGTCCGACGTGATGGTCGGTGTGCTCCATGAACCCGGCGTAGACCTCCATCTGACGCTCGAGCGCCGGCTTCAACTCTTCGGGCATGTCATCCCACGCCGGGATCTCGGCGTGCCGCGGCGTGAGGTCGGTGTCGGCCGGAATGACCCCCAGTTCCTTCTGCTTCGCGAAGGTGCGCTCGCGCTGCACGTCCCAGCCATCGCTGAACTGGCCCTTGTACTTGTCGGCCCATTCCTTGGGGACATGGTGCGGCGCGTGGGTGGCGCCGGGGGCGAAGTACACGAAGAACGGCTTGTCGGGCATCAGCGCCTTCTGGGTGCGGATCCAGCTGACCGCGCGGTCGGCGAGGTCCTCGGTGAGGTGGTAGCCCTCCTCGGGCGTGGCCGGCGGTTCGACGGGTGTCGTGCCGTCGTACAGCGCGGGCTCCCACTGGTTGTTCTCCCCCCCGATGAAGCCGTAGAACGTCTCGAACCCTCCGCCGGCCGACGGCCAGGCGTCGAATGGTCCCATCGGCGACGACTGCCACACCGGCACTTCGTGACACTTGCCGAACTGGGCGGTGGAGTAGCCGTTGAGCTTGAGCGTCATCGCCAGGGGAGCCTTGGTGTTGGGTCGCACCGAGCTGTTTCCAGGTGCCGACGTTGCCGTCTCGGTGATGCTGCCCATCCCGACCGAGTGATGATTCCTGCCGCTGAGCATGGCCGCGCGGGTCGGCGCGCACAGCGCTGTCGTGTGGAACCTGTTGTACTTGAGCCCTCCCGCCGCCAGCTTCTCGGCGTTCGGCGTGTAGCAGGGTCCCCCGAACGCACTGGATGCCCCGAACCCGGTGTCATCGATCAGCACGATGAGCACATTCGGAGCCCCGTCCGGCGGAAGCAGCGGCTCGATCGGCGGGAACGAGGTCGCGGGATCCTTGGCGTCGTACGTCGTCAGACCGGGCGCCGCCCGGTCAGGGATCGGCAGCATTGCGCGTGCATGGCGATCGGGAATCATGAGCGTTCCTCCTGGCTTGGATTGATGTCCGCGACTGCACGCTAGCCCCGGGCACAGCGCGGCGCGTCATGCGATCTGGGTGATGCAGCGAGCGAACCCGCAACGTACCTTCGGCTGGGACGGGAATCGTCCCGTGGCGAAGGGATGACGGATGGCGAACTACCGAGACCGACTGCGCCGTCTCGCCGTGAACGATCCACGCCAGCTCGAGGACGCGCTCAGCGCGGCATCCGAGCCGGCCGCAGTCGATCCGAGAACGCTGTCACTCGCCAGGCTCGCCGCGCTGATCGCGGTGGGAGGCTCGGAGCCGACCTTCGGCGAATCCACCGACGCGGCGCTCAGCGCGGGAGCTTCGGCCGACGAGATCGTCGACGTCTTGACCGGCATCGCCTCGGTTGTGGGGGTGCCACGGGTGGTCTCGGCGGCATCCAGCCTCGCACTCGCGCTCGGCGTCGACGTGGAGTCCGTCCTCGACTGAGTCGCTACGCCCCGAGCAGCCCCAGGGTCGTCGCGAGCTCCACGGCTTCGCTGCGCGATGTGGCACCCAGCTTGCGATAGATCGAGCTGACCTCGGTGCCGACGGTGTTGCGCGACACGAAGAGCCGCGCGCCGATCTCGGGGAGCGTCAAGTGCGTCTGAAGGTAGGGCAGCAGCCGCAGCTCCGCCGGAGTCAGGGGCGGACCGCCGGTGCCGCCTGCCGCGGTCGTGGTGACCAGATCACGCAACGCGGCGAACTGCTCGACGAGCGCGCCAAGGGCCGGCCGGTGCAGCAGCACATCCTCGATCTCGCGCACCAGGTGACGGGCTGTGGATGCATCGCCCATGGCCCAGTACGTCGTCGCGAGATGGATCCGCAGCCGCACCGCAACCGTGGGCAAGACCCACGTGCTGACGGGACGGGCGCGCATCGCTCGTGTGAGCTCGCGTTCCGCCGCCCTGGTGTCTCCACGCTGCAGCGAGAGCCGCGCCGCCGCGGCGAAGGACAGCAGCGTGGTCGCGTAGTCCTCCAGGCGGTGCTCCTCGATGAGCGTGAGCGTGGCGTGGATCAGTTCCGATCCGCGCTCCCACTGGCCGCGGGCCATCGCCATCATGGCGAGGTGGGTGTTGCACCTGGCCTGGACATCGACGTTCCCCGTCGCCGCCCCCAGCTGCGCAGCCTCGATGAAGTATGGGGCCGCGTCGTCGGGACGCCCATCGAGCAGGTGCGCCTCGCCCACCAGGCTCACCGCTAGGGGTCGCCATGGACTCCACGGCGGCTCGACGGCGAAAGCAAGTTCGGCATCGGCGAGCATCTGCTCCGGGCCACCCGCACACATCGCCGCACGCAGCATCGCGCGAGTCGAGGGGAACGACGCGGTCCCGTCCGCAGGCACGCCGTCGAAGATCGCGGCGTCGGCGATCCTCGCCCAGCGGTCCGCCTCGGCCGAATGACCAGAAAGCACCGCCATCCAACCCGACAGCACAGCGAGCGGCGGGTAAGCCTCGATCCGCTCGTCCCCGAGCGACGCCAGCCACCGTTGGAGCGTCGCCATCTCTCCTGTCTGATACGTCATCAGACCGAGACTGTCGATCAAGAGGGCGCAATGACCGCGGTCCGGGGTCTGGAGCAGGTGCTCGATGGCCATCGCGGGTGTGCGCCGGGATTCGAACCACGCGGCTGCGCGCGCGTGCAGTTCCGGGATGATGTCCGGCTCTTCGCGACGCAGTTCCCCGAGGAGGAACTCCCGGTAGAGGGGATGATAGCGATACCACTCTCGGGTGCGATCCTGCGGGATCAAGAAGACGTTCGAGGCTTCGAGCTCCCGGAGGCGGCCCCCCGGTCCGGCCTCTCCGATCACGGCGAGACACAGCTCTTCGGTGAGGTTGTCGAGGATCGAGGTGCGACGCAGGAATCGCCGAACAGCCTCCGGCAGAGCACTGAACGACTCGCCGTAGAGGTAGTCGGCGACGTAGCGGTCTTCTCCCGAGATGACCGCGGCCGCGTCCTTGGTGTCGTGCGCGATCATGGCCGCGAGATGCAGGCCGACCGGCCATCCCTCTGTTCGTTCGATGACGGCCTGCGCCATGGTGGCCGAGAGTTCCACCTTGGCGTGGCGGAAGATCTGCTGGGCGGCTGCCGAATCCATCGCGAGATCTTCCACCCCGATCTCCAGGACATCCCCGATCGCACGGTGGCTGGGCACATAGGGCTGGGACGTGCGGCTCGCACCGACGAACTGGGATCCCTCGGGCACTCCGGCGAGCACGACGCTCAGCACGTCATGGCATGCGGGCGATGTCAGCAGATGCAGGTCATCCACCATGAACATGAACGGCTTCTCGCTCGTGCGCAGCACCGCGGCCAGCCTCGGGGCGGCGCGGCCGAGGGTTGCGAGCGCATGTACGCGCATGTCGGGAACAACAGTGGGGTCGGCGCCGGTCGCCCGCACGAACGCCGACGCCAGCAGCGAGAGCAAGCCGACGGGATCGTCGTCGAACCGATCCAGCAGAACCCAGGCGACGGCACGGTCTTCCGTGGCAGCCCACTCGACCAAAAGACTGGTCTTGCCGTATCCGGCGGGGGCGCTGACCGCGACGACGCGCGCACCGCTGGTACGCGCTCTCTCGACAGTCTCGACGCGACTGACGAAGTCACGGCGAAGAAGGGGGACGGAGAGTTTGGCGTCGAGAAGCGATCTGTCCAGATCGAACGGATCGACGCCGGGTTCGGGAGTGGGCCCGGTCACGCGTGAAGCCTAGTGGCGGTGCGGAGCGGCCACCAGGCGGCGGGGACCGCGAGCCAACATGCGCGGAGCGACACGATCCGGTATGCCGCGGCCGGGATCACCGACATCACACGATCTGCGTGATGCCTCGGCACAAGGGTCGCCGATACGTTGGCCCCCATCAGCGGGGGCGACCGTGCATCCGCCCGAACGAAAAGGCATTTCGACATGAGTATCTGGGACTTCCTCGTGTGGACGTTCTGGGTGTACATCGCGGTTGCGTGCATCTGGATCTTCATCACCATCATCATGGACGTGTTCCGCGACCCCGAGCTCGGCGGTGGGGGCAAGGCCCTCTGGGTGCTGTTCCTGGTGTTCGTTCCGTTCCTTGCGGCGTTCATCTACCTCATCGCCCGGGGCCGCAAGATGTCGCAGCGGCAGGTTGACCAGGCGCGCCAGGCCCAGGCCGAGACCGACAGCTACATCCGCGAGGTCGCGGGAAGCACGTCACCGACCGCCGAGATCGAGTCGGCCAAGAAGCTGCTCGACTCGGGCGCGATCACCCAGGCCGAGTTCGACACCCTCAAGACTCGGGCGCTCGCCACGGCCTGACCGAACCATCAACGAGAGAGGACGGACTGAAATGAGCGAATACGAACTATCCGAACTGGGACCGGTTGACTTCCTCGTCATCGAGTTCCCCGAAGGACAGCAGAACTTCACCGGCGAGATGGCGGAGGAGCTGTTGCGACTGGTCGATGCCGGCACGATCCGGGTGATCGATGCGATCATCCTGACCAAGGACGAGGACGGCACCGTCGATGCCCTCGAGCTCTCGGATGCCGGCGACCTCGGCGAGCTCGCCGAACTGGAGGCCGGACTCGCGGAGCTGCTGGCGGCGGACGACGTCGTGCACCTCGCGAATGCGATGGACCCGGGCAGTGTCGCCGGTGTGCTGGTGTATGAGAACGTGTGGGCGGCACCATTCGCATCAGCCGCGCGCCGGGCCGGCGGTCAGCTGATCGCCAACGGTCGCATCCCCATCCAAGCGATCATCGCCTCGATCGAGGCCGATGGCGAACTCGAGACGACAGGAGCCTGACATGCCACTCAGAGCAGCACGAGTAGGACGGGTCGGCGTCGTCGGCGCCCCCGTCGCCAAGGCCGCGGTCGTAGCCTCGGCGGTCGGTCCTGGACCGTCCCCGGTTGCCAAGACGGCGGTCGTCGCGGCCGCTGTGACGCCCGGCCGGCGGCGGCGGATCTAGGCGCTCCGCCGATCGAGGCGAACTCGGAGTGCCGAATGGCGCTCCGGGTTCGCCTCTTGCGTTGGCAGATCGATCAGCCGACGCACTCGGCGATCTCCCGGAAGCCCCGCGCACCGGCGCCCGCACAGATCATCCACACCGACCGCATATCGCGACCGCGTCAGCCTCGACCGACGCGGCCGCGGTCCACGTGCTCCGACATGACATGTTCGATTTCGATCACCGGGATCGGGCTCGATTCGGTTCAGCTGCCGCCGATCTGTTGCGTCGAGCAGACCGGGGCAGGGACTTCGCGCGGGTCCATCCACGACCTCAAGGTTTCGTCGAACGCAGCGCTACCTGCGTGACGAGCGCGCGCAGCCACCGGTGCGTGGGGTCGGCGTCCACACGCGGGTGCCAGAACATGGCGTAGTCGAGGCCCGTGATCTCGTGGGGCGGCTCGGCGATCCGCAGCGAGTCGTCGGCGTGCCGCTCGGCCAACCGACGCGGGAGGACCGCGATGAGTTGCGTCCGGCGCACCGCTGCGACCGCGGCGGTGAAGTACGGCACGCGGATCTCCGTCTTCGTCTGCACACCCAGCCGTTCGAGCTGGCTGATGACGATCGTCTGCTGTGGAAACATGCCGGCGACGGTCGCATGCGGATATGCGGCGAGGTCGGCAACGGTGAGCCGCGCGGCCCGAAGCGGATGCGATCGCGAGAGCACGCAGACGAAGTCCTCGGTGAACAGCTGCTCGCGGCGCAGGTGCGGCATGCCGGCGAGCGGCGTCAGCACAAGGTCAACGCGTCCCTGATCGAGGTCGCTGAAAGTCGCGCTCGCCATCGGCGTGATGATGAGCGACATGTTCGGCGCTTCGGTCGTGAAGCGCGGGAAGAGCTCCTCACCGAGGATCGTCACCGGATAGTCGGATGCCGAGACCCGGATGGTGTCGGTCGCCGTCGCCGCGTCGAAGGACGCGCCTTCGAACATCGCGCGGATAGCCGGCAGCAGCGTCGCGAGCTCGTCCTGAAGCATCCGCGCGCGTGGAGTCAGCTGGTATCCCGCAGGAGTGCGCACGAGCAGCTCGTCGCCGCATGCGGCACGCAGCCGTGCGAGGGTGCGGCTCATGGCGGACTGCGTGATGTTCGCCCGATCAGCCGCGCGCGAGACGTTGCGTTCGCGGAGCAGAAGCTCCAGAGGGCGGAGGAGATTCAAGTCCACGTTCTCGATATGCACATTGTGCATAGTAGTCCTGCCTTGGAATGCATTGGACTACTACCGGAGCGTGTGCGAATCTGTGCCCACCCGACAGAACGGAGCAGGTCGATGGCGACCGATTCCCGCACCGACATCCGCGTGATCTCGGAGCCCACACTCCTGGCGTTCGCATTCGTGCTGCTCATCCTCGAAGGCTACGATCTCGCCGCCCTGGGCGTCACGCTGCCATCCATGCTCGCGGACCAGAGCTTCGGGATGACCACGGCTCTGGGCGGCATCTCCGGTGCCGTCACGGCGCTCGGCATGCTTGTCGGCGCCGCGCTCACCGGCATCCTCTCCCATCGAGTGGGTCCGCGTCGGCTCCTCATCACCGCAACGATCGTGCTTCCGATCGGCATGCTGCTCTGCGGCGTCGCACCATCCGCTGGGCTGTTCATCGTGGGCCGCGCAGCCGTCGGCATCGGTCTCGGCATGGTTCCCGCCAATCTGCTCCCGCTCGTGGCCGACCTCTCAGCCGGGGAACGGAGGTCCCGCAACGTCGGCATCGCCATGTCGGGCATCGCCCTCGGCGGACTCTGCGCCCCGCTCATCGGCGCGGCTCTCCTTCCCGGGCAGTCGTTCCGCTGGATCTACCTGATCGGCGCGGTTCCTGCGCTCTTCGCCATCCCCTTCGTCATCCGCCTCCTCCCGGAAAGTCCTGTGCACCTTGTGCGGACGGGCCGTATCGAACAGGCACGTGCCCTGACCGAAGCGCGGGCAATCGCACTTCCCACCGTCACAGCCGAGGACCGCCCAGGGGCCCTGGGGTTGCGCCCGCTCTTTCAGCCTGGCCTTCGCCTCGTCACGATCCTCTTCTGGCTCATGGCGGCGTGTGCACTCCTGCTGGTGTTCGGTGTCACGGCATGGCTCCCCACGATCATGCAGGAGTCGGGATTCGAACTCGGCTCCGCGCTGCTGCTCACGGCGGTCGTCGCGGTCGGCGCAGGCGCCGGCATGATCCTCGGCGGACAGGTCGCGGATGCCGTCGGCCCGAAGCTCGTGACGATCATCGCCTTTCTCGCGGGCGCCGTCAGCCTCGTCCTCATCGCACAGAAGCCCGACCTCTGGGCGCTGCTCCTCTTGATGCTGGTGTGCGGATTCGGCCTCAACGGCACTCAGGCGCTCATCAATGCCTTCGTGCTGTCGCGCTACCCCGCCGACATCCGCGGAAACGGGTTGAGCTGGACGCTCGCCGCCGGCCGTCCCGGGGCGATGGTCGGGCCGCTCCTCGGAGCATGGGTGCTGACCTCGGGCCTCGGTGTGCAATGGAACTTCTACGTCTTCGCGATCGTCGGATTGATCGGCGCCGTGCTCGCACTCTCGGTGCCGACCAGCCGTCGCGATGCCCGCTGACCATCACGACGGGGCGGCGCCATGAAGGTCATCGCGCTCGAAGAGCACATGTTCCCCCGGGACATCATCCAGTCCGCGAACCTCGACTTCGGCTTGCGCGCGAGCGCCCGGGTCGAGCAGCTCGACGACGTCGACGAAGGGCGGCTTCAGGTGATGGATGCCGCGGGCATCGACGTCCAAGTGCTCTCGGCGCTCGGGTGGACCGTGCAGAACCTCCCGCCGGCCCGGTCGATCGACGTCAGCAGGCTCCTCAACGAGCGGCTGGCGAGTGCTGTGGGGCGTCATCCTGACCGCTTTTCCGCCTTTGCTTCCCTTCCGGTGACCGATCCGCTGGCGGCTGCGGATGAGCTCACCCGCACCGTGGAGGAGCTCGGTTTCGTCGGTGCGATGATCCACGGGCAGACTCGCGGCGTCTTCCTGGACCATCCCTCGATGCGCCCGATCCTGTCCGCCGCCGAGCGCCTCGAGGTTCCGCTCTACCTCCACCCCGCCCCGCCGCCGCCGACCGTGATGGACGCGTACTACTTCGACCTGGAACCGGCGGTCGCCGCGTGCCTTTCGACCTCGGGCTGGGGCTGGCACTCGGAGACCGCGATGCACGTGCTCCGGATGGTCGTCGACGGTGTGTTCGAGGAACTCCCCAGCCTCACCCTCATCGTCGGACACATGGGCGAGGGCCTTCCCTTCCACCTCGATCGGATCGACGACATGCTCACGCCCGTCGTGACCGGCCACTCCCTCACGGTGGCCGAGACGCTGCGACGAAACCTGCACCTGACAACCTCGGGGTACGTCGCCGACGCGCCGCTGCAGTGCGCACTCGCGACGTTCGGAGTCGAGCACATCCTGTTCTCGGTCGACCATCCCTTCGCCAGCAGCACACGGGCGACGACCAACCTGCGGTCCGCTCCGCTCTCGGAGAGGGACCGGGAGCAGATCGCCCACCGCAACGCCGAGGCGCTGCTGCGCATCTGACGCGTGGTGGGCAGAAAGGTGATCGGCTGGATGGTCTCAGGTCGGGCCAGCACCACTCTCGGGCCACGATGAGCGGCGAAGCAGCTCCCACACGCGAGTGAGCCGACCGACCATGTCGATCGTCGGATCGTGCAGCCACTCCACCTGGAATCCGTCCGAGGTCGCGACAATGAGGTCCGCCGCCTCGGCAACGTCAAGATCCGGACCCATCTCGCCCTCCTCCTGCGCACGCTCGATGGCGCTGGAGAGAAGACCACGAACCCACGCGTAGCGCTCGACGAAGTAGTCGTGCGCCGGGTGCCCGACGATGCTCGCTTCGGCGGCGAACTCGGCGTAGAGCTGTACGAGGCCTGGCACTTGGGTGTTGTGTTGGATGACCGAGAGGAAGCCTTCGAAGCGAGGATTCGGCGCGTAGTACTCGTCGAGGTCATGAACGTCGCGAGCACGAAGCACCTCTTGATACAGCTCTTCGCGTGAGCCGAAATGATGCATCAGACCGGGCTGGGTCAGTCCGACGCGCTCCGCGATCTCGCTGGTGGTCGCCTTGCGGCATCCGTTCTTCGCCACCACTTCGAGCGCAACCGCGAGGATTTCCTCGCGCTTGGCCACGCCCTTGGCGTACGCACCCCGACCACCCATGTCCGTCAGCTCCCCAGGCGAGGATCCTCGCGACCGACCCTGCCGTCCCGAGGATACCGCGGGGAGAAACGGTCGCGGCTTACCTCACCTTCTTGATCGGTATGATCACGACCGCGCCGATCAGGGCGGCGGCGCCGGCGACCCAGAGCACCAGGGTGAAGTTCGGGTAGGCGCCGACGTAGGCGAGGATGCCGGTGAGC